>NZ_JBITHT010000004.1:7121-1049641 GCF_044458265.1 Nonomuraea sp. NPDC050478
GTCGTGGCCCCCCGGGGGGGGGGGGGGGGCGGGCGGCCCCTCGGGCCGGCCGGCCCCGGTTCTGCTGGGGGCGGTGACCACGGTCGCGCGGACAGTGGTCACCGCCGGTGCGGTCAGCGGCAGCTGAGCGCCGGGTAGTCGGCGTCGTACGACGAGGTGACCTGCTCGCCGCCGATCGTCGCGACTCCCTTCACGGTCACCGTGCCGGCGTCGATCTGCCCGGCCCGGCTGTTGAAGGACTGGTACGCCTGCTTGCCCGGGGTCACGTCGGCCACGGTCTTCGAGCCGAACGGGGTGGTCAGCGTCACCGTCACCGGCACGTCGGAGCCGTTGACGGCCGTGACCGCCACGTACGCCGAGGTGCCGATGCAGCGGGACGAGGCGGAGACCGTCAGGTCGACCTGCGGCGTGGACGCCGAGATCGTCAGTGTCAGCGTCTTGGCCTCCTCGACGTTGCCCGCCTTGTCGGCCGAGCGGTAGCGCAGCTCGTGCTGCCCGTCGCCGGTCACGGTGACCGGTCCGGTGTAGGCGGTCCAGTCGCCGTCGTCGAGCTGGTACTCGGTCCTGTCGACCCCGCTGCCGCCGTCCTCGTCGGTGGCCTGCAGCGTGACCGACACCGGGCCGGTGAACGTGCCGCCCGCCGGCTCCTCCGGATCGGTCGTCGCCGTCGTCACCGGCGCGGTCTTGTCCTCGGCCGCCGCCTTGGTGAGGCGGAAGTAGTCGAACGTGACCTTCTTCGACGCCGACTGGTTGGTGCCGATCGTGTACACGCCGACCTTGGCGCCGGTGGCCACCGCGCTGTTCTGCACCGCGGCGGACAGTTCGGTCCAGGTCTCGCCGTCGGCGGAGTAGGACCCGGAGTAGGTGTCGCCCTCCTTCTTGAGCCGCAGCCACCAGATGCCGGTGGTGAGGTTGTTCACCTGTGGCTGCGGGCTCTGCACGGTGCCGCCGACCTCGCTGCGCAGCTCGATGCTCCGCGCCACTGTCGACCCGGCCGCGTTGGTGGTGAGGAAGTCGAGCTTCACGTAGTCGTCGTCGCCGGTGTACACCATGAGGCCGCCCTGCTGGTACTGCTCGTTGAGTGCCGAGGCGTCCACCTTGGTCTCCAGCGTCCAGTCGCCGCTCGGGGCCGGCTGCAGGATGAGGTTCTCCGGGCCGGTGTTGTCGGTCCCGTAGATGTCACCTGTCGTGGTGTCGAGCTCCAGCTTGCCGTCGCTCACGCGCATCGCCGTGGCGTCGGGGCGCACGATCGCGGTCCAGCGGCAGGCGTCGAGCGCGGTGCCGTCGAACTCGTCGTTCGGGTCCGGCCCGGTCGCACTGTCGTCCGGCGTGATGTGGAACCAGTCGAAGGACGCGTCCACCACCGGGTGGTTGGCCCCCGCCAGCGAGATCAGGCCGATCTTCGGGTCGGTGATCCCGGCGAGCGGCTTGGTCTGCGGCATCGCGGTGAACGTGGTGCCGTCGGCGGAGTAGTGGGCGGTGATGTTCGTTCCGTCGCTGATGAACCGCACGTACACCGTGTCGGGGTAGGCGTCCCCGAGAGTGGCCGTATTGCTCTGCGACACCTCGTTGGGGCTGCCGTTCTCCTCCCGGATGAACTGGAAGATGCGGTCGGCGTGGTTCGGACCCGAGGTGGAGCGCGCCTGCAGCACCATCTTGGCGTAGTTGTCGTCGTCGCCGTAGATGATCAGACCCGCCTGCTGGTACGCGTCCCGCGCGTCCAGCGTGAGCTTGGCGGTGGCGGTCCAGGCGCCCGACGGCGCCGGCTGCACCACGATGTTCGGCGTGTTGCCACCCGTGCTGTAGATGTCGGTGGTCGAGGTCGGGATCACCAGTTTGCCGTCGGCGACCCTGAGGTCCTGGTTCTCCCTGATGACCGACCAGCGGTCCCGGTCGAGCTGGTCGCCCAGGAAGTCGTCGGAACGTCCGGTGAAGCACACCGCGGCCGGCGCGTCCACCTTGACCTGGACCTGCGCGGTGGCCGACGCGCCCTTGTCATCGGACACGGTCACCACGGCCGTGTAGGTGCCCGGCGCGGTGTAGGTGTGGCTCGCCTCGGCCGTGGTGGGCTCCGGCGCGCCGTTCACGCCGAAGTTCCACTTGTAGGCGATCGGGTCGCCTTCCGGGTCGGTGGCCGTCGCCTCGAAGTCGACCGTCAGCGGGGCGACGCCCGTCGCCGGTGTCGCCGTCGCGGTCACGACCGGACGCTGGTTGTCCGTGGCGCCCTTGCCGACGAAGTCCACCCAGTTGAAGTTCGCCAGGTAGGCGTCGTTCGCCGCGCTCGCCGGCTTACGCACGACGAAGTACAGCGGTCCGCTCTCCGCCGGCGCGCCGGTCACGTCGAGCGTGACGTCGGTGAACGTCTGCCAGCCGCCGGTGGGCGTCACCTCGGCCGAGCCGACCAGCGTGCCGGTCTCGGGGTCACCCGCCCTGACCTGGACGGTGCCGCCGGCGCCGCCCGAGGAGGCGCGTAACCGGAGCGCGGTGACGTTCGACAGGTTCACCGGGTCGAACGACCACCAGTCGCCGTCCTGGACGAACCCGATGTGCTGATTGCCGCCCTGCGGGTCGCTCGTGGTCTCGGCCTGGACACCCGCGGTGTCGGTGCCCACGCCGTCGGCCACCCGGCCGGTCTGCGTGAAGTGCTCGGCCTGCTTGCGCTTGGGCTGCAGGAGCGTCTCGCCCCGCCCGGTCAGGGGCTTGGCGCCGTTGGCCCCCTCGTCGGTGTAGCTGGCCTCGATCACGTAGAAGAGGTTGTCGTACTCGCCGTGGCCGGCCTGCTGGGTCTGCAGGGTGCCCTCACAGCCCGTGTGCTGGTCGAGCGGGTGGCCGTGGCTCTCGTGACCGAGGATCGCCTGGATCTGCACCTTGTCGCAGTCGATCGTGCCGTCCTCGGGGTCGGTGGCGGTCACCTTGAACTTCACCTGGTCACCGAACTCGAAGAAGGCGCCGTTCGGCGGGAGGTCCACCGTGACGGTGGGACGGGTGTTGCCCGCGCTGATCGCGACACTGGCGGTGGCGGTCTTGCCGCCGGGGGTCGTGACGGTCAGGACCACGTTGTAGTCGCCGCCCTCCTCGTAGGTGTAGGAGGGGTTGGGGTCAGTGGAGTCGGTGTCGCCGTCGCCGTCGAGGTCCCACGCGAACGTGAGCGGCTCGTCGTCCGGGTCCCGGCTGCCCTCGCTGGAGAACGTGACGGCCAGCGGCAGCGGCCCGTCCGTCTTGTCCGCCGTGGCACGGGCGATCGGCGGGCGGGTGCCCTTGATGTAATCGATCCGGTAGATGCCGGAGTCGGCGTTGTCGCCGCCGAAGCCGGAGCCCCACTCGATCATGTACAGCGCGCCGTCGGGGCCGAACTTCATGTCCATCGGCTTCTTGAACGACAGGGAGCCGAGGATGCGGTTCATCTCCACGAGCTCGGTGCCGCTCTCGTCGAGCTGGAACGACCACACCTGGTCGTTGTTCCACTCGCCGAACACGGCCTTGCCGTCCCAGTACGCCGGCCACTTCACGTCCGACTGCAGGTCCGGGTCGGCGCGGTAGACCGGGCCGCCCATCGGCGCGCCGCCCCTCAGCTCCGGGAAGTTCTGCGGGTCGGCCGCGTAGTGGTACCAGATCGTCGCGGGCACCATCGTGGGCAGGTCGGTGAGGCCGTCGTTGTTCGGGGAGTCGTTGACCGGCGCGGCGCAGTTGAACGGCGCCCCCGACTGCTGGGTGGCGAAGTCGTAGTCGATGTACGGGGTGTTGTCGCCGACGCAGTAGGGCCAGCCGTAGTTGCCCGGCTCGGAGACGATGTTCCACTCGACCGTGTTCTGCGGGCCCCGGGTGGCGCTCGCCGAACCGGCGTCGGGGCCGTACTCGCCGAGCATGATGTGGCCCGTCTTCGGGTCCAGGCCGATGCGGAACGGATTGCGGAAGCCCATGCCGTAGATCTCCGGCTTGGTGTTCTCCGTGCCCGGCGGGAAGAGGTTGCCGGACGGGATGGTGTAGGTGCCGTCGGGCTCGGGGTGGATCCGCAGCAGCTTGCCGCTGAGGCTGTTGGTGTTGCCCGAGGTGCGCTGGGCGTCCCAGCTTGCGCGGCCGGACCGCTCGTCGATCGGCGTGTAGCCGTCGGAGGCGAACGGGTTGGTGTTGTCGCCCGTGCCCAGCCACAGATCGCCGGTCCGGGGGTCCATGACCATGCCGCCGCCGTGGTGGCAGCACTCGGCCCGCTGGACCGGGACGTCGAGGATCCGCGTCTCGCTCTCCAGGTCCAGGGTGTCGCCGGTGACGGTGAACCTGCTCAGCCTGTCGACGTTCGTCCCGGTGGGCGAGTAGAACAGGTACATCCAGTGGTTGGTGTCGAAGTCGGGGTCGAGCGTGAGCCCGAGCAGGCCGCTCTCGTTGGCGGTGAAGACGTCCAGCCGCGCCGCCGTCACCGTGCCGCCGGACGGCTTGATGATCTTGACATCGCCGAGCCGGTCGATGTAGAAGACCCGGCCGTCCTCGGCGACGTCCACCATCATCGGGTTCGAGGTGTTGTCGTCGAGCGTGACCTTCTCGAAGCTGCTGCTCTGCGAGGCCGAGCAGTCGGCCCTGACCGCGCCGGCGGCGGTCTGGATGCCGCCGAGGAGCAGCTTCAGGAAGTTGGGCTCGCTGTAGTTCTCCTTGAGGTGGCCGAGCCCGGTGTACCAGGAACGGCCGCCGTCGTAGTCGTGGCACCAGGTGTTCGGGTGATCGGCGCCCATCGTGGCGCCGGTGTAGGACTTCTCGTCCATCGACGTCAGCACGTGCACCGTGCCGCGCGGGTTGGCCTGGTAGTCGTACCACTCGTCGGTACGGGTCCAGGTCGCCGGCAGGTCCTTCGTGGACGGGTGCGCCGGATCCTCGACCTTGACCGTGGCCTGCTGGATCGCCGGGTGCGACTTGAAGTACGCCCCGACCAGCTTGCCGTACCAGGCCCAGTCGTAGCCGCTGTCGGCGGCGGCGTGGACGCCGACGAAGCCACCGCCGTTCTGGATGTAGCGCTGGAAGGCGTCCTTCTGGTCCTGCGTGCCCAGCGGGTCACCGGTCGTGGACATGAAGACCACGGCCTGGTACTGGGCCAGGTTCTGGTCCGTGAACAGCGCGCTGTCCTCGGTGGTGTCGACCGCGAAGTTGTTCTCCTCGCCGAGTTTCTGCACGGCCGCGATGCCCTCGGGGATCGAGTCGTGCCGGAAGCCTGTCGTCTTCGAGAAGACGAGCACCTTGAACGCGGGCTCGGCCGCCGTGGCGGCCTCGGCGCTCACGGGCGCCGCGAGGAGGGTGACGAAGGGGGCGACGAGGGCCAAGGCCATCGTCGTCACGGTCCGGCGCCTCGGGCGTCGTCCGCGTGCTGGCAGGACCGCGTTGAGCAGCCTGGCCCACGTTCGATGACGTGGTGACATGGAAAACCCTTCCTGACCGGGGGGACGTCAGGCAAAGGCGCGCGCCGCCGCGCTGTTGCCACTTGGTGGGTAGCGGATGGTGCGGGGTGCTGGAGGGTGCCGTCTCCAGGCATGTGGGGCCGTCAGTGAGGTACCGGCCGGGGCGATGAATCCATGATCGTCGTCGGGTCGTCGATGATGTCGCTGACCACCATGCTGGCGGCGCCGCGAGAGGCGGCGCCGAAGCCGAGAGTGGAGGCGACGAACCGGCACTGGGCGGCGGGAGCGGCCACCACGAGCCGTTGCAGCTGATCCTGCGCATGCGGCAGCAGCCACTGCGCCAGCGAGGCGAAGTAGCCGCCGATGACGATCACGCGCGGGTTGAACAGGTTGGCCAGGATCGAGCCGCCGAGCCCGAGCCACTCGCCGACCTGCGCCACCGCCGTCGTCATTCGCCGGTCGCCGGAGGCCAGGCCCCTGGCGAGGTCGGCCACCCGTTCGCCGGGGTCGGGCATCGGCATGCCGGGCAGCCCGTAGGCCTGCTCGGGCATGGCCGCGCGGACGAGCGCGGCCAGGCCGACCTTGGTCTCCCAGCACCCGATGCGGCCGCAGCCGCACTGGGCGCCGTTCGGGTCCACCTGCAGATGCCCGACCTCGCCGGAGAATCCGTCCGCGCCGCGCAGGAGCTCGCCGCCCAGGATGATGCCGCCGCCGACCCCGACCTCTCCGGTGAGATACACCAGGTACGGAGTGCCGGCGGCGACGCCGGAGGTGTATTCGGCCAGCGCGGCGAGGTTCGCGTCGTTGTCCACCCGCACGGGCACGCGCAGCGGGCTCAGCAGGGAGCTCAGCTGGTCGGCCAGCGGCAGGTCGTGCCAGTAGAGGTTCGGCGCGAGCGTCACGACGCCGCGTACCACGTCCACGAGCCCGGGGACCGCCACCACGATGCCGGCGGGCGACGCTCCGGCCCGCCGCATGGCCTCCACGGCCTCCTTGGCCACGAGCCCGAGCCGGCGCACGGCGCTGTCCGGGCCGCTGCCCATGGCGTCGTGGACGACCCGGCGCTCGACCAGGATCCGGCCGCTGAGGTCGGTGCCGTGGACCGCGATGTAGTCGACGTTGATCTCCATGCCGAGGGCGCCGACGTGCGCGCCGTGCAGCGCGACCGCCCGTCTGGGGCGGCCGACCGCGCCGACGTGCTCGACGCCGACCTCGCGTACCAGACGCCGTTCGAGGAGCTCGGCCATGAGGTTGGACACGGTGGCCCGGTGCAGCCCGGTCGCCTCGGCGATGTGGGCGCGGGACAGGGACTTGTGGTCGCGCAGCTCGCGCAGCACCAGGGAGAGGTTGGCCCGGCGCAGCGCGGCGAGACCCGCCGGCGGAGCGCCGCCCGGAGCACGGTTGGGCGGCTTGTACGTCATGGGTACCACCCGCCCCTTTGTTTATCTTTGACATCAATTAATTGCAGTTGTAACACGCGGATGCAGGAATGTGCACCCCTCACATCCGTAACGAGTTGGCATCGCCGAAATCCCCGCATTTCAGCGACCACTCCGGTGCCAGTTATCGGAACGTTACACACATTGCAACCGGTTTCCCTCTTGTGTCATCAGAGGTCGGCCCCTTTAATTCGGCTAGCCATCCGCACTGATCGAGGAGGAGCGTGGACCACAACCTGGGCGATCGCCACGCGACCGACTCGGCGA
The DNA here is from genome assembly GCF_044458265.1 of Nonomuraea sp. NPDC050478. NCBI lineage: Bacteria > Bacillati > Actinomycetota > Actinomycetes > Streptosporangiales > Streptosporangiaceae > Nonomuraea > Nonomuraea sp. NPDC050478. The sequence goes on from NZ_JBITHT010000004.1 coordinate 14,209, forward strand.
GTCGCGACGGACCCGCGGGAGCCCCCGCGGACCAGGCCACCATGCGCCCCACCCCCGCCCTCGCGCCGCGTCATGTGAGCGCGAACAACCCGTGCTCCCTGCCGGCCGTCACCGTCGCGACCAGGCTGAACAAGGCCACCGTCACCAGCCCCGTCAACGAGACGGGGCCCTCAGCGCGCGGGCTCCGTCGGCCTCCCGGGTGTCGTGCTCGCCCTAGGCGGCTCCCTGGGCGTGGAGGTCAACGTCGACCACATCGCCGAGTACACCTCGGGCGTCGCGACGGGCATCCCCGACCTTGCCTGCCTCACCGCCGAGGTGGGCGTCGGTGGCGTCGTCATCTCCGGCGGCCGGCTCCTGGGCGGAGCGGACGGGTTCGCGGGGATCGGCCATGCCATGATCGATCCGTCCGGCGAACGGTGCCGCTGCGGCCGCCTCTGCTGCCGGGAGACCGAGGTCGGGCCGGCCGCGCTGGTGGGCACGGCCACCCCGGACCGCCCGTACGGCACCGGCCCGCAGGTCGTCCGCGACACGGAGGAGCGCCTGGCCGAGATCGAGCAGCGCCGAGCCGACGGAGATCCGCACGCCCTGACCCGCCCCCGTCCTCCGCACCTTCCGCCCGCCTGATCGCTGTTCCGCACCTTCCGCGTGCCGCGGCCACGGCGCATGCCGTCCGGCGGACGGACGCCGCCGTGTCCCTGCCCACCGTGCCTTTCCCATGCCTTTCCCATGCCTTTCCCATGCCTTTCCCGTGCCCTTCCGCCCCAGAACGTCCCGCCCGCCTGATCGGCCGCCAGAGCCGCAGCGGCACCGTCGACGCCGACCTCGGTGCCATCGCGGCGGTGCCAACCGGTGCCGTCAGGCGGGCGGGGCACGGCCCCACCGAACCGAGGAGGCCCTGTGCCGCGGTCAGCATCCGGCTCCTCGTCCCTGCTCGTGATGCGGGGAATCGTCAAGCAGTTCCCCGGCGTGCTCGACGCCTCCCCCGTACGGCCGGCCCCGCCGGCCGCGGCGATGCGTCACGGCATCGCCACCCGCCCTGGGCAGCCTGACCTCCGGCTTCGAGGCCGTGCACGACCTGTGGCCACGACCACCCCCTCGGCAGCGCCGAGCAAGGGTTCAGGCGGGTGCAGGTCACCGAGCCGGACCACCCGTACTCGGGCGCCCGGTGGCCGTCCGGCCACGGACTCGGGTACGAGCACGCCTTCGTCCACGAGACGAAGGACTTCCTGGAGACGATCGCCGCCGGCGCCGGCCCCTCCCCGTCCTTAGAGGACGGCCTGCGGGTGCGGCGCGTGCCGGCGGCCGTCGAGCAGAGTGCGGCTGAGGCAGCCGCTTCACGATGGTGGAGGATTCATGACGAGACCGATCACGTTGTTCACCGGGCAGTGGGCGGACCTGCCGTTCGAGGAGGTCTGCCGACTGGCTTCCGAATGGGGCTACGACGGCCTGGAGATCGCCTGCTGGGGCGACCACTTCGAGGTCGACAAGGCCGTCGCGGACGACTCCTACGTCGAACGCAGGAAGGAGACCCTGGCCAAGTACAACCTCGGCGTGTGGACGATCTCCAACCACCTCGTCGGCCAGGCCGTCTGCGACCACCCCATCGACGAGCGCCACAAGGGCATCCTGCCCGCCCGCATCTGGGGCGACGGCGAGCCGGAAGGCGTGCGGCAGCGCGCCGCCGAGGAGATGAAGAACACCGCCAGGGCCGCCCGCGCGCTCGGCGTCGACACCGTCGTCGGCTTCACCGGCTCGTCGATCTGGCACACGCTGGCGATGTTCCCACCGGTGCCCCCGTCCATGATCGAGGCGGGGTACGCCGACTTCGCCGACCGCTGGAACCCGATCCTCGACGTCTTCGACGAGGTCGGCGTGCGCTTCGCCCACGAGGTGCACCCCAGCGAGATCGCCTACGACTACCACACGACGGTGCGCACGCTGGAGGCCATCGGGCACCGGCCGGCCTTCGGCCTGAACTGGGACCCCTCACACATGGTGTGGCAGGACCTGGACCCGGCGAACTTCATCCTCGACTTCGCCGACCGCGTCTACCACGTGGACTGCAAGGACGCCCGCGTCGCCACCCGCGACGGACGGCGCGGCCGCCTGTCCTCCCACCTGGCCTGGGCCGACCCCAGGCGCGGCTGGGACTTCGTGTCCACCGGCCGGGGCGACGTGCCGTGGGAGGCGTGCTTCCGGGCGCTCAACCACATCGGCTATGACGGCCCGATCTCCATCGAGTGGGAGGACGCGGGCATGGACCGGCTGCACGGCGCGCCGGAATCCCTCGCCTACATCCGCTCGCTCAACGCCATCACCCCGCCGGCCGCCGCCTTCGACGCCGCCTTCTCCTCCGAGTGACGCCGTTACGCCGGGGCGACGGCCGCAGGTGGCCGCCGCCCCGGCGGAGATCCGCACGCTCTCCGTTCCCGTGCAGACGCTGCTCGACGCGCGAGTGGATGGCCGCAAGACCGGAATCTCCGCCGCCTTCGACCTCTGCGGCCGATTTTCGGGCATCCATACGTCATGAGCGAAATAGCACGGTGGCCATTATGGCTTTTGCGCCTTGGCCGGCCGGGTGGGCATGCGGCCGCGCGCCATGCCTGAGAATAGAGGGCTCCCGTTAAGGCATCGCTGACAATTCTCGATACTTCACATTAAAGGCCTGTCACTATTTATCCTCCGTAGTCAGGACGTGTCGGTTTCGGTCCCCGAGCCAGGCCGCTTCGAGGATCGCGGTCAGGCTGGCGGTGTCGGTCGGGCCTGGATGGTTCTGGATCAAGCGGGTGACACCACTGGCCATCTCCGCGAAGCGCGGGAGGTCAGCGCGTGCCACGCCGATGTCCGCCAAGGTGGCGGGGATGCCGATGTCGGCAAGGAGCCCGTCGAGCCAGGTGAGGAACGCATCTGCGGCCTCGGCGTCCGAGGCGTCGGTCACATCGAGCCCGCACACCTCGGCGAGGATGGCCAACCGGTCGCCGACGGCGTCCCTGGCCGCGTCCAGCGCGTAGGGCAGCAGCAGCCCGACGCCCAGGCCGTGCGGTGTGTGGGTGGCGGCGCCGATGGGGTACTGGAGGGCGTGCGGAGCCGCGTTGCCCGCGTGGGAGAACGCGAGCCCGGCCAGCATGGACCCGTAGGACATGTCCGCGCGCGCTTCCTTGTCGCCTCCGTCCCTGACGACATGGGGCAGGCTGCGGGCGATCCGCTCCGCGGCCAGGAGCGCGTAGTGATCGGTGATCGAGTTGCGGCCGAGGAAGACCTGCTCCACCGGGTCGCGTGGTCCGTGGGCCCGGGGCCGCGCGGTGTAGCTCTCCACCGCGTGGCAGAACGCGTCGATGCCGGAGTGGGCAGTGACGGTCGCCGGGCAGGTGTAGGTGAGCTCGGGGTCGACGATGGCGAAGTCGGGCACGATGTGGACGCTGGAGACCCCCACCTTCAGCTCGCGGTCAGGGTCGGTCAGCACCGAGACGGGCGTGAGCTCGGAGCCGGTGCCTGACGTCGTCGGGACCGCGACGAGAGGAATCGTCGGCCCGGGCACCTTCGACTCGCCGTAGAAGTCGCGCGGCGTCCCACCATGGCACCGGATGACGCCGACGATTTTGGCGAGGTCGATCACCGTGCCACCGCCGATGGCGAGGATGGCGTCGGCGTCCACCTCTGCGGCGACCGAGACGGCCAGGGCGACATCGGCGAGTGGCACGTCCGGACTCGCGTCGGCGAACACCTCGACGGCTTCGACCTTCTCCCGCACGGCGGCCACGATCTCGGCCACGCCCGGCTGCCCCAGAAGAACCCGGTCGGTCACGATGAGGACGCGCGAGCCACACTCGGCCACCACTCGCGGGATGTTCTGCGCGACCCCTTCGCCCACGATCAGCTGGCGTGGTGCGCGGACGGTCTCAAGCATGTCAGTGCCTCTCTGGAACGTCGGCGGTGATGTGCTGGACGGACGTCCAGATCACCTGCGAGACCGGGACGGCGATCGCCCCGTCCACCGCCGCGGCCGCGTCCGTGGCGCGCGCACCGGCGGAGCCGACGGCGTCCCCGGGCACCTGGAGCAGCGGGCCGGTCACGGTAGGTCGATCGCCGCGTAGGTGATGTCGAGGTATTCATGGATGCCCTCGTGCGACCCCTCCTTGCCGATCCCGGACTGCTTCACGCCTCCGAACGGAGCTGACGGGTCCGAGATCAGACCACGGTTGATACCGACCATCCCCGTCTCCAGCCCCTCGGTGAACCGGAGCGCCCGCTGGAGGTCGCGGGTGAAGACGTATCCGACGAGGCCGTGCTCGGTGTCGTTGGCCTTCGCCATCACCTCGTCGTCGGAGGTGAACGAGATGATCGGCGCCACTGGGCCGAAGATCTCCGTCGCCAGCATCCGCGCGTCCTCGGGCACGTCGACGAGGACCGTGGGCGGGTAGAAGTGGCCCGGCCCGTCCGGACGCTCGCCGCCCACCAAGACACGGGCGCCGCGATCGACCGCGTCGGCGACGAGCTTGTCGATCTTGGTGACCGACGCCTCGTCGATCAACGCCCCGACGTCCACGCCGTCGTCGAGACCGTGGCCCATCGAGAGCGCGCCCATCCGCTCGGCGAAGCGCGCCGCGAACTCCTCGCGTACGGGCTCCTCGACGTAGATGCGGTTGGCCGCGATGCACGATTCCCCGATGTTGCGCATCTTGGCCACCATGGCACCGTCGAGCGCGACGTCCAGGTCCGCGTCGGCACACACGATCAAGGCCGCGTTGCCGCCCAGCTCCATGGAGGTGCGCAGCACGTTGCCCGCCGCCTGCCGGAGGAGCACGCGCCCGACCTCGGTCGACCCGGTGAACGAGAGCTTGCGGGTCCGGCTGTCGGCCAGCAGTGCTGAGACCACCTCGCCGGCGCGCTTGGTCGTCACGACGTTGACGACGCCCGGGGGAACTCCGGCCTCCTCCATGATGCGGGCCAGGAACAGCATGGTGAGTGGCGTCTGGGCCGCCGGCTTGGTGATCGTCGTGCAGCCCGCAGCCAGCGCAGGAGCGATCTTGCGGGCGCCCATGGCCAACGGAAAGTTCCAGGGCGTCACGAAGACGCACGGTCCGACCGGCTTCGGCACGGTGAGGATGCGATATCCACCAGCGGGAGCGGTGTTGTAGCGCCCCTCGACGCGCACCGCCTCCTCGGCGAACCAACGGAAGAACTCGGCGCCGTAGGCCACCTCTCCCCGGGCCTCGGCGAGCGGCTTGCCCATCTCGAGCGTTATCAGCCGGGCGACCTCCTCGGATCGCTCGGTCAGTGCCCGGTACGTCGCGGTCAACAATTCTGACCGTTTTCGCGGCGGGGTCGCCGCCCACTCCGTCATCGCCTCGGCGGCCGCGTCCAGAGCGACGAGCCCGTCGGCGACGTCGGCGTCCGCCACCTCGGCGATGGTCTTGCCTGTGGCCGGATCCTCGACGACGAAGGTGGCTCCGCCGGCGGCGTCGCGCCAGGCGTCGCCGATCCGGAGCCGCCGGTGCTCGGGGGCCAGGACGTTCATCGGGTCACTCATTGCGTCGCCTCCTGTGATGTTCCTGGTGCTGTCCGGCGTGACTACCGCCCGGCTTCGGACAGCGCCAGCCCGGTGCCCGCGTCGAACAGGTGCGCGCGGTCCAGGTCGACCGTGACAAGCAGCCGCTCGCCCGGCGTACCGGTGACGGTGGCTCGTGCCTTGACCTTGAGGATCTCCGTCCCCACTCGGACGTCGACCACCGTCCGGTCACCGAGCGGCTCAAGGCCGTAGAGCTCACCTGACAACGACGCGTCCCCACGCTGCTCGACGGACAGGTCCTCCGCGCGCAGGCCCAGCAGCAGCGGACGACCGTCCTCAGCCGTGGTCCAGCGGGGCCGCGGCAGCGTCCAGCCTTCCGCCCCGACCAGACGATCTCCCTCGGCGTGGCAGGGGAGCAGGCTGATCGGCGGGCTCCCCACGAATCCCGCGACCCACTGATTGGCCGGACGCTCGTACACCTCGGCCGGCGTTCCGACCTGTTGCACCTTCCCCTCCTTGAGGACCGCGACCTGGTCGGCCATGGACAGGGCCTCGACCTGGTCGTTGGTCACGTAGACGAAGGTCGCTCCGAGGCTCCGGTGGATGCGGGCGAGCTCGGTGCGCATCTCGACGCGGAGCTTGAGATCGAGGTTCGTCAGCGGCTCGTCCATGAGAAACGCGCGTGGGCGGCGTACCAGCGCCCGGGCCAGGGCGACGCGCTGCATCTCGCCGCCCGACAACTGCGCCGGACGGCGCTGCAGCAGACGTTCGATGTGCAGCAGGCCCGAGATCCGCTCGACGGCGGTGGCGATCTCACTCGCCGAACAGCGGCGTGCCCGCAGCGGCGAAGCGATGTTCTCGTACGCCGTGTGTCGCGGGTAGAGGGCGTAGTTCTGGAAGACCATGGCCAGGTCGCGTGCGGCCGGGGTGTCACCGGTCGCGTCCCTCCCGTCCAGATGCACCGACCCGGCGTCCAGCTTCTCCAGGCCGGCGATCGCTCGCAGGGTCGTCGTCTTGCCTGCCCCGGAGGGGCCGAGCACGACGAAGAACGATCCGTCCGGCACGTCCAGCGTCACCCCGTCCAGGGCCTGGACCTTGCCGAAGGACTTGCGCAGCCCGTGCACTGCCACGGTTCCCATCAGGCCACCAGCTCTTCCGTGCTCACGTCGTAGACCGCCGGGGTCCCGCCGATGTGCCGCAGCCCGACCGGCGCGTCAGCGGCGAAACGGACAGTCGGTGGCATCCGAACCCGTACGTCGTGCCGGCCGCCGTGGTCGACCACGTAGATGATTTCGTCGCCGAGCCACTCCGCCGACACCAAGCGGGCCGGGACCGAACGTTCCGCCCCTGGTTCTGTGACTTCCAGCGCCTCCGGCCGGACGCCCGCGACCAGGCGACGGTCGCGCGGCAGGCCTGGCGGTGGCGTGAAGACCAGTCCGTCCTTGCTGCGCAGCTTCCCGTCGGCCACCTCCACCTCGATCAGGTTCATCGGCGGGGAACCGATGAACGCGGCGCAGAAGAGACTCGCCGGACGGTCGTAGACCTCCAGCGGCGTGCCGATCTGCTCGACGCGGCCCTTGTTGAGAATGGCGATTCTGTGACCGAGCGACATGGCCTCGACCTGGTCGTGGGTGACGTAGACCATCGTCGTCCCCAGCTCCCCCTGCAGGTGCTTGATCTCCGTGCGCATGTCCGCCCTCAGCTCCGCGTCCAGATTGGTGAGAGGTTCGTCCATGAGGAATGCGCGCGGCCGTCGCACCAGGGCGCGGGCAAGCGCGACGCGCTGCTGCTCCCCACCGGACAGCCGGCGCGGCCGCCGGTCCAGGAGCGGGCCGAGCCGCATCAGCCGGGCGGCCTCGTCGACCCGCTCGCGTACCTCCGCCTTGGGCAGTCCCTCGGCCCGCAGGGGGAACGCCAGGTTGTCGCGGGTTCTCAGATGCGGGTAGAGAGCGTAGAACTGGAACACCATGGCGATGTCGCGCTCGGCGGGCGGCAGGTCGTTGACCAGCGTGTCGCCGATGCGGATGTCGCCCGTCGTCTGCCTCTCCAGGCCGGCTATGGCCCGCAGCGTGGTCGTCTTGCCGCAACCCGAAGGACCGAGCATCACGAACAGCTCGCCGTCGCGGATGGACAGGTCCACGTGATCGACCGCGACCGTCCCGTCCGGGTAGCGCTTGTGCAGGGCTGTCACCTCGATGCCCGCCATCAGCGTCGCACCGCCCCGAGCGTCACACCGGCGACGAGGTGCTTGCGCACCAGGTAGGCGAAGACGAGCACCGGCAGGGCGAACACCACGGAGGCGGCGGCCACCAGACCCCAGTCCACGGTGGTGCCACCGATGAGGCCGGCGATGGCGGGTGGGGCCGTCCGCACGCTGTCGCTGGAGGTGAGGAAGATGGCGAACACGAACTCGTTCCACGAGAAGATGAGGGCGAAGACCGCCGTCGCGGCGATGCCGGGCAGGAGCAGGGGAAGGGTGAATCGCCAGAACGCCTGCAATCGGGTGTAGCCGTCGAGCATGGCGGCATCCTCGTACTCCGCGGGCACCTCGTCGACGAACCCCTTCATCATCCAGATCGTGAACGGGACGTTGAACGCGGCGTAGATGAGGATCAGGCCGAGCTTGGTGTCGATGAGCCCGACTTGGCGGTACATGAGGAAGATCGGGATCACGACCACCACGGGCGGCATGAAGCGGGTGGACAGGATGAAGAACAGCTGGTCCTTCTTGGCCTTCACGGCGAAGCGTGAGTAGGCCCAGGCCGCCGGGACCCCCAGCACGGTGGCCAGCGCCGTGGAGGCCCCGGCGACCACGACGGAGTTGAGGAACGCGACGGACAAGGTCGAGCGACCGCCGCCGGAGGCGACGAACACGTCCTTGAAATGGTCCAGGGTGACCTGGAAGCCGAAGAACTTGGCCGGGATGGCGTAGACGTCCCGGTTCTCCTTGATGGACGTCTCGATCATCCACAGCACCGGGAAGAGCATCACGACGGCCAGCACGGCCAGCAGCGCGACCTCCAGCACGGAGCGGCCCCGGCCGCCGAAGCGGCGCGCGAGGGGCGTGCGATCCCGGGCAGGACGCGTGGACACGGCCTCGTCGACGGAGACTGCCATCAGTCCTCCTTGAGCTTGTTCAAGTAGCGCAGGTAGAGCTGCGTGAGGACGATGACGACGAGGACCATCAGGATCCCGTACGCCGAGGCGGTTCCGGTGTTGAAGCCCAGGAACGCGACCTTGTAGACGTGGAACGACAACGTCTCGGTGGAGACCCCCGGACCTCCGCTGGTGAGGATGTAGACGAGGTCGAACAGCCGGAAGGCCTCGATGGCCCTGAACAGCACGGCGATGAGGAGCAGCGGCCACACCAGCGGAAGAGTGATGGTGCGGAACCGGAACCACTCGGACGCCCGATCGATCGAGGCGGCCTCGTACAAGTACTTGGGAACCGCGGTGAGGCCCGCGAGCGCGATGAGCATGATGAACGGCGTCCACTGCCAGGTGTCGACCAGGATCAGGGAGATCAGTGCCGTTCGCTGCCCGGTGAGCCACTCCACCTGCCCCAGGCCGAGCGAGCCGAGCATGCTGTTGATCACGCCGAACTGGGCGTCGAGCATGAATCGCCAGAACAGCCCGACCACGACCGGCGACAGCATCATCGGAACCAGGAACAGCGTGGTCAGCAGTCCCCGCCCGTGCGTGCGCCGTGAGATCAGGTAGGCGATGGCGAAACCGAGCACGGTCTGCAGGGTGACCGCGCCGACCACGTAGATCAACGTCGTCAAGGCCCTCAGGTGGACCTGCTCCGAAGCCAGGATGGCGGTGTAGTTGCCGAACCCGACGAAATCGGCCGGCCCCCCGCGGGTGGCCGAGTAGTCGGTGAAAGACAGGTACAACGCCCACAGCAACGGGAACACCGACATGGCGAGCAACAGCAGCAGCGCGGGCGAGGTGAAAGCCACAGCGAGCCCGCGGTCGCTCAGGCGGCGGGACCGGCCCGGTGCAGGCGGCGTCGCGGACGCCACCTGCCCGGGCTGGTCGCTCGTCAGGGGGGCGGAGTCACTCACAGTCCGCCGCCGCCCTTGCTGTCACTGGAGTCGAGCACGCTCTGCTGCTCCTTGGCGATGTCGTCGAGCGCCTCCTTCGGCGTCTTCGCACCGTTGAGAGCCGCGTTCACGTTGGTGTTCTCGATGTCGACGAGGCGCGCGTACTCGGGCACATTCCACATGTCCCGCATCCGCGGCACCGAGTCGGTGTACACCTGGTTGAACGGCGCGGCGTTGAGGAACTCGGGCGACTCCAGGGCGTCCGTACGCGACGGCACGCCACCGGCCGCGGCCCACTTCTTCTGGATGTCAGCCTGCTCGAACCACTTCATGAAGTTCAGGGCCTCCGCCTGGTTCGCCTCAGGGGAATAGGCCGACACGTGCATCCCCATGCCGCCGAGAGGCACCAGGTTCGTCTTCTGGCTCGGCAGGGCGGCGAAACCCAGCTTGCCGAGAATCTCCTCCCGCGTGGTGCCGAGCGTCGACTGCTTCGGGTCGAGCAGGCCGCCGCTCGCGGCGATCCAGTTGAACGCGATGCATGCCTTGCCCTGGGCGACCGCCGCGTTCACCTCGTCGATGAACCAGTTGCCGGAGCCCTTGGCGGTCAGCGGCTTCATCTTGTTGACCAGGACGTCCATCGCCTCATGGCCCGCGGCGTCGTTGAGGACTCCGTCGATCTTGCGCGTCTTGGGGTTCCAGAGGTTGCCGCCGTAGACGCCGTTGACCGTGTTGTAGGTGACGGCCGCGGCGTCGGAGCCGTTGGCCTGGTGGAAAGCCAGCCCGCTGACGCCGGGGTTGTCCGCCTGGCACTTCTCGGCGACTGAGATCATCTCGTCCCAGGTCTGCGGTGGCTTGTCGCCGATCAGGTCCTTACGGTAGATCATCGTCCAGGTGTCGCCGAGCAGCGGCAGTCCGTACAGGCTGGCGTTCTCGTCGCGCTTCCCGGTCTCCGCCTGGGGGAACTGGCCGTAGGCCGCCAGGAGGTACGGGTTGTAGGCCTCGACGTCGATGTTCTGCCGGACGAAGTCGGTGAGGTCCAGGATGTTGCCGTTCGTCACGGCCTCACCGATGTGTTGCGAGTCCAGGATCGGGATGTCGAAGTCGGTCTTGTGCGCGGCGAACTGGGTGAACATCGCGTCGTGCCAGTTCGCGTTCGGCACGGTCTTGACCTTGACGGTCACGTTCGGCCGCTCCTTGGCGTACTCCGCGTTCGCGAAGTCTTCCAGCGCGTGGGCGGGGGGCCAGTCGAACCAGATGAAGCTGAGGGTCAGCGGATCCTTGGTGAGCTCCGGGATGGTCGCCGGCGCCTTGGGGGCGCTGTCGTTCTGGCCGCCGCCGCAAGCCGCCACGGTCGTGGCCAGTAATATGGCCGCCGTCGCAAGCCCCACCTTCCGGCCGGGAACGGACAGTCGTCCTCTTCGCTTGGGATACCGCATCTTCTTGCCTGCTTTCTGGGCGGGGACTTCGGGAGCCTTGCTGCGTGCTTCGCCGACCGGTTGCTGGGTTGTCCAGGCGTGTCGCCGGCTGTCGCAGGGGCTGACCCGCAGGCCGGCGTCACGCGTACGGCGCGACGTGATGGGACTTTGAGCAGGCGAGAAGTCCTTCGGCCCTTGTGCGGCCCGGCGGCGAACCGAGCAGGACGTCGAGCATGCTCATGGAAGCTCCAACTGATCGAAGCGGAGCGATGGCGGACGGTTCCCCGATGAGTGACGGATGGCTGACATCCGTCACCTTTCCTATACGATCCGGTGGGGAGCGTCAACATCCCGCAGTATGGCGACCGATGTCAACATGGTCCCGAAGACGCAAGAAAGGACCTCACGTCACGATGGACGACGAAGCGGTGATCGCTGGGCGCCATGAGGCCATGCCGGGCGGAACGCCGCCGGGAAGATCTCGCGGCCGGCTTGCCGACGAGGTGTACGACGCGCTGCTCGGACAGATGATGTCGCTACGGATAGAGCCAGACTCCCGCGTCACGATCGACGTCCTGGCACGGGAGCTGGGGGTCTCACAGACGCCGATCCGAGACGCTCTGAACCGCATGGAGGCCGAGGGCCTGGTCGTGCGTGTGCCTCATGCCGGCTATCGCATTCCTCCCCAGATCACCCGTCACCGGTTCGAGGACATGCTGGAGGTCCGCCTGCTCCTCGAGCCGGCAGCGGCGCGCAGATCCGCCGAACGCGCATCCCCGCAGCAGGTGGCCGACATGCGACGCATGCTTGAGGACATGGCGGAGCTGGAGGGGGGCAAGGGTGCCATGGCCTACGGCGCCTTCGGGCTGCGCGACGCCGCTCTTCACGATCTCGTCGCCGCGAGCGCGGAGAACCAGGTCATCCGCGAAACGCTCGCTCGCCTGCACACACACGTGCACCTGTTCCGGCTTCACCGCGACGCCCAGGTCACTCACTTGGCCATGGCCGAGCATGAAGAAGTCGTGGCCGCGATCGCCGCGCGTGACCCCGACGCCGCCGCCTACGCCATGCGTCGGCACATCCTGCGGTCCGGCGAGCGGTTCCAGCGACTGTTCGACGAGGCGGAGGCCGCGGAAGGAATGGCGGAAGAGGCTTGACGGGCGGGCTGCGCCGGGGAATGCTAACTCAAATCCGATCGGATCGGATCCACCTCACCCGCCCAGGATGCGAGGAGAAGCAGGTGCCCAGAGCGCTGCTGCTGACCGGCGACGCCGCCGAGGAGCTCGACACCATGTATCCCTACTATCGTGTGCAGGAGGGCGGCTGGGACGTTGATGTCTCGTCACGGACGATGCGTGACGTTCAGCTGGTCATCCACGAGTTCGACCCCAACTCCGACGCCTACGTGGAGAAGAACGGCCGGAAGTTGCCGGTCGACGTGCCCTGGGCCGAGGTCGACGTCGAGCGCTATGACGCCCTCATCATCCCTGGGGGGCGCGCCCCCGAGTGGATCCGGGTCGACGCCGACGTCAGGCGCATCACCGAGCACTTCTTCGCGCGCAACCTCCCGATCGCGCTGGTGTGCCACGGCGCGCAGGTGCCGGCTGTGTACGGGCTGCTGAAGGGTCGCAAGACGGCGTGCTTCCCTCCCATCACCGGTGACATGGAGAACGCGGGCGCGACGGTCATCGACGCTCCCGACGTCGTGGACGGCAACCTCGTCTCCTGCCGGGGGTGGCCCGACATGCCGCAATTCGGCAGGGCGATGATGGAGGTCTTCTCGAAGTCCCTCAACTCCGCATCGGCATGAGCGCGCCTGGCCTGTCCCGGTGACGGCCCCGCGGACCGTCACCGTCGACGGCTCCCCCATCCACGTCCTGGAGAGCGGCACCGGGCCCGAGGTGCTGATGCTGCACGGCTCCGGACCCGGTACGACCGGATCCGGAGCCTGGGCGTCAACGGCACAGGCGCTGGGCACGTCCTGGCGACTGGTGGCTCCTGACCAGGCAGGGTTCGGCCGCACACCGATCCCGGCGGGCTCCAGGGGCGGGCTCCGGCTGTGGACGGAGCAGGCCGCGGGCCTGATGGATGCTCTCGGTGTCGAGCACTACGCCGTGGTGGGCCACTCCATGGGCGGTGCCGTGGCGCTGTCGTTGGCGGCCGCGCGTCCCCGGCAGGTCACCCATGTCGTGGCGGTCTCGACGATGGGCGCCCCCGGTGCGCCGCTGTCCGCCGAGCTCGACGCGATCTGGGCCGCCCCCGCCGGCCCGCTCGGGGCACGGGACATGTTGAGTCGCCTCGTCCTCGACCAAGCGCTCGTGACCGAGGCGGCCGTCGCTGCCCGCGCGGCCGCGATGCGAGCGGGGGCGGCCGCATTCGCGTCGTTGTTCCCTCCCCCCAGGGCACGCTGGGCCGACGACCTCGCCCTCTCGGAGCGAACGCTGGCAGGGATCCGCGCGCCCGTGCTGCTCGTCCACGGCGCCGAGGACCGAGTCACCCCACTCGGGACGGCAGCCCTGCCCCTGCTCGAACACCTGGCCGATGTCCGTCTGCACGTGTTCGGCAAATGCGGGCACGTGCCGGCGCTCGAACACCCGCACGGCTTCAGGCAACTCCTGTCGTGCTTCCTCGGCCGGGAACAAGGTCCCTGATCGCTGCGACAGGTCAGCAGCCCGTACTCAGGTGCCGTTGTCGCTGTCGAGCACCTCCGTCACGCGTGCGCGAACGCCGGCCGGCAACGGTCCGCCCCGCAAGGGGTAGAGCACATCGCCTGCCCGCCACCGCCGCATCCGAAGCCGTGGCGAAGGTCCCGCGGATGACCCGTCCCGGCGTCACGATCAATGCCCTTCGCCGGGTGAAGGCATCAGCATTCGGTACTGCCGGACACGCAAAACGCGCCCAGACGGCACAAACAACACTCAACGGCACTGTGTGACTTCAAAAGATCTTGCTTCTCATCCGATAGTCGGAATTTCGATCCTGCCGCACACTTATCCACGCTTGGCCTCCCGGACAGGGCTCATACGGGCGAAGGCGTCCGGCGTGACGATGGGGATGCCGTAGGCGCGTGCCTTGCGTGCTTTGCCGGACATCGAGTCGGGATCGGCGGCGACCAGCAACCGGACGCGTTTGGTGATGTTGCCGTGCGGGACGTAACCGGCCTGCCGCGCCCGCTCCTCCCAGGTCTCACGACCGCCTTCCATCTCGCCGGTGAACACGACGAGATCGCCGGGCTGGAGACGGAAACCGCCAGAAGCGGAAGGATGCCGGGGCGCGTCACCGGACGCCAGCGCGGCTTCCACCGCCGTCAGTCCGAGACCGAGCAGGGCGGCGACCAGGTCGAGTTCCCGGCGTTCCGAAGGTGTGACGATGCCGTCGGCCTTGGCCGCGTGAGCCAGCGCGCTCAGATACTCATGGTGCAAGCGGACGGCATCGGCCCGGCTGAGATCCAGCTGGGCGGCCAGGGCGATCAACGCGTCGGCTTCGGCAGCCGAGATGTAATGGTCGAGAAGCACCTGGTCGAGCAGGGCGAAGTAGGGGTCCGCGCGGACCGTGCCGGAGGCGCGCGGCAGCCTTTCCAGCAGCCGGGCGAGAAAATGAGTGTCGCGCTCGCCGGACACACCCCGCCGCACGGGGCCGGTGTCGGTACGCGGGACGGCCGGCCAGGTCAGCGCGGAGGCGGAGCCGAGGACATGAGCCCAGGGCGAGCCCGGGTGCGCGAGCCTGAGGTAGTGGCGCGTCACTGAGCGCGAGCTACACCCATCTTCGGTTACTGAGAACGACTCACTATGAGTGGTCATTCGGGGCGCAGCAGTTCAGGTTCCGCCGGCGTCAGCGGCGACTCGGGTGGTGGTCTTGCGGAAGCCGAGGGCCCTTGCAATGACCGGTGCGAAGGTTAGGCGGACGAGTTGGCGCAGTGCTGCTCGGAAGCGCTTCATGGCTACCCCCAAGGTCAGCAGTGCGATCGCTCTCGGATGGTGAGGAATCGGGACTGGACACGAGGAAAGATCCGATCAAAGGACTCGCCTCTTTTCGGCGTTGCAACCGCTGCACAGTCGAAAGCCTACGACACCGTCTTCCGTAATCCGATGACTTTCCCCTTTGTCTCACATCTTGAGAAAGTGGATCTTGTTCTGGATTCTGCCCGAAGCGGTCTTCTTCCAGATCGGAACCGGTTTGACGTTCCACTGTCGTCGTGAAGCGCATTGCCATAGATCGGATGTATGACCCCAGGCCCGACCGCTCACTGCGATGAAAGTTTCATGTGATATGGCGGCGAGTTGACGCAGTCATCCCAGGTCTAGGGCCCTGACGCTCATCAACAGTCTTGAGGTTCAGGGAGGGTTTCGTTGACCCCCGAGTCAAGGCCGTGTTTCGCTCCGGCGCAACACACAGGTGGATCAATCCAGCGCGTGTCACACCAGCGGCTCCGGCGGGACCACTCGCCAGGGTGGGCCCCGTCTGCACGAGGCTCCCTTGCACCCTCAGGAAGGAGAACGTCATGCTTGATCGCCTGCCGTCATCGGACGGCGCGCATACATGGCTCCCCGCCTCTGGCGAAGGAAGGCGAATTCCGGCACGATTTATCGCGGTCACCGCCGTGGCGTCAGCGGCGTTCATCGGCTTGACGGCCTTGCCGTCCCAGGCCGCCACACCAGTCGCCAACGGCGTGTACACCCTCGCGTCGGGCTCCAGCGGCAAGTGCGTGACGGTCAGCGGCGCCGGTACGGCCAACGCGACCGTGCTGACGCAGCTAGCCTGCGACGGCGCCGCCGATGAGCAGCAGTTCCGAGTGGTCTCCCAGAACGGGGCCTACGGCCTGGTCAACGTCAACAGCGGCAAGTGCGTCGACGTACCGAACTACTCCTCCGACAGCGGCGTCCAACTGTGGCAGTGGACCTGCGGAGCCAGCAGCAACCAGACCTGGACACTGACCGCCTCCAGCGTCGCCGACCGTTACCTGCTCAAGAGCAACTTCAACGGCTTGTGCGTCAGCAACAAGGACGGCTCCACCGCAGGCGGCAACCCCATCGTCCAGGAGCCCTGCTCCGATGTCGCCCGCATGCAGTGGCGCTTCAACACCACCACCGGCACCCCCACCCCGACCGTGCCCTACTCCAGCACCCCCGACGGCTTCGCCGGCACCGGGGGCATGGGTGACAGCACCACCACCGGCGGCGCCGGCGGCCAGACCGTCACCGTCACCACCCTGGCCGACCTGATCAAGTACGCCGGCTCGTCCAGCCCCTACATCATCAAGGTCGGCGCGCCGATCACGGTCACGCCGTACGGCACCGAGATCAAGGTCGCCTCGAACAAGACGATCGTCGGCGTCGGCAGGAACGGCCAGATCGTCAACGGCGGGTTCAACCTCAACAGCGTCCACAACGTGATCATCCGTAACCTGCAGATCCGCGACACCCGGATGACCGACGACGACCCCGACGACAAGCTCTACGACTACGACGGCATCCAGATGGACAATTCCCACCACATCTGGATTGACCACAACTACATCGCCCGCATGAACGACGGCCTGATCGACAGCCGCAGGGACACCACCTACCTGACCGTCTCCTGGAACGTCATCGCCGAGGGCAACAAGGCGTTCGGCATCGGCTGGACGCCCAACGTCACCTCACGCATCACGATCCACCACAACTGGATCCGCGACACCAAGGTGCGCAACCCCAGCACCGACAACGTCGCCTACGCCCACCTCTACAACAACTACATGCAGAACGTCACCGGCTACGGCAACTACTCACGCGGCGGCACCAAGATGGTGATCGAGAACACCTACTACGATCGCGTCAAAGACCCCTACTACCGCGACGACACCGCCCAGCTGAAGCAGACCGGCAGCATCTGCGTCAGCTGCACCGGCCAGCGGGAGACCGGCGGCTCGGCCTTCACCCCGACGAGCTTCTACTCCTACCGTCTCGACGCGGCCTCCGACGTGCCGAGCCTGCTGCGCACCTACGCCGGTCCCCAGGCGTCGATCGGGCTCTGAACTCCCGCTGGCGAGCGGCGGCGCGGGCTCACCGAATCATGTGACCCGACGTGTTCGATGGCAGCGGATCGACGTCGACGGGCCGCGACACTAGGCCGTCCGAGATCCGGAATGCCCCGGCACATGCCGTGCCGGGGCATTCGTCATCAGGTTGAGCGAGGACGTCCGGCCCCGGCTCTGCCGTAACCCCTCACCGGAGAATCCTCGCGAGTGCTTCCTCCCCCTCGATTCCCCCGTGCCCGCGCCGCTGCGGTGCCCGAAGGATTCGTGCAGGACTACGACGGCACCCTGCGCATCACCCCCGGCCGGCCCGGCGGCTGGGACGCCGACGGATCCGTCTCCATCGAGCACAAGGGCAAGGCGCACGTCCAGGTCCGCAACGCCACCCTGACCACCGTCGCGGTCGAGGCCGGCGCCACCGGCACCGTCACCGTCCGCATCCCCTGGCCCGGCCAGAATGTACCGTCGTCAACGGCGTCGGCACCGTCGTGCCGGCTGAAGAGATGGGCGCCTGCGGGCCGGGCCGAGCTCGTCGCCGTAGAGCTGGCGGGTGAAGGCGTCGGCCAGGCCCTCGGAGACGTGATCGCCAACCGTGACGGTCATCGGGTCCCGCCCAGCCGGTGCAGGGCACCGACGGCGTCGTGTTCGCCCGCCGGTTCGCCGCCGACCACCGGCAGGACTGGGCGCTGTATTCGGTCGTGACCGCCATCGTCGTCCTGGTCGTCCTCGGCACTTCCTGCTCTTCGCCAACTTCGGCGACGCGCCAGGCGGCATCGGGGAGACGTTGGACCAGATGCTACCGCGTCAGCATCCGTGATACATCGGATGTTAGCCCTTGCCAGTCGGGTGTTTCGCTGATATTTCCTAGGATCACGTTCCCCTGTGATCGGAGGAATCCGTGCCTCATCCCCCACGACGACTACGGTTCGGCCCGGCATTGGCGGCCGCGTTGACGCTCGCCGGCGCTCTCTCCGTACCCACAGCGGCAGGCGCCGCAGTTGCTCAGACACCCGATGACTTGACCCTCTGGTACGACAAGCCCGCCACCGACTGGGAGACCCAGGCGCTGCCCATCGGCAACGGGCCCCTGGGCGCCAAGGTGTTCGGCGGCGTCGCGACCGAGCAACTCCAGTTCAACGAGAAGACCCTGTGGACCGGCGGCCCTGGCGTCTCCGGCTACGATTTCGGCAACTGGAGAACACCGCGGCCGGGCGCCATCGCCGAGGTCCAGCAGCAGATCGACCGTGACGGCAAGATGGCGCCCAGCGCCGTGGCTGCCAAGCTGGGCCAGTCCAAAACCGGCTTCGGCGCGTACCAGACGTTCGGCGACCTGTTCCTCGACTTCGCCGGCGCCCCTGCGAACCCCGCCGAGTACCGCCGCGAGCTGAGCCTGCGCGAGGCCGTGGCCCGCGTCGGATACACCGCCGGCGGCGTGCGCCACGAGCGCGAGTACTTCGCCAGCAACCCCGGCAACGTCATCGTCGGCCGGATCTCGGCCGACCAAGGCGGCAAGGTGTCCTTCACCTTGCGGCACACCTCGCCGCGCAACGACAAGACCGTCGCGGCCTCCGGCGGCAGGCTCACCGTCCGGGGCCGGCTCGCCGACAACAAGATGACATTCGAGGCCCAGGTCCAGGTGATCGCGCAGGGCGGCACCCGTACCGACGCCGGGGACAAGATCACCGTCACCGGTGCCGACAGCGCCGTCTTCGTGCTGTCGGCCGGAACCGACTACGCCGGCACCTACCCGGCCTACCGGGGCGATGACCCGCACACCAAGGTCACCGCCGCGGTGGACGCCGCCGCCGCCAAGAGCTACGACCAGCTCAAGGCCGCGCACGTCGCCGACTACCGCAAGCTGTTCGACCGGGTGAAACTGGACCTCGGCGGCTCGACCCCGGCGATCCCCACCGACCGGCTGCGCAGGAACTACACCGGCGGCGCCTCGGCCGACGACCGGGCGTTGGAGGCGCTGTTCTTCGCCTACGGCCGCTACCTGCTGATCTCCTCCTCCCGGGAGAACGACGTGCTTCCGGCCAACCTGCAGGGCGTGTGGAACAACTCCACCAGCCCGCCCTGGTCGGCCGACTACCACGTCAACATCAACCTCCAGATGAACTACTGGCCCGCTGAGCAGACCAACCTGCACGAGACGACCAAGCCGTACGACCGCTACATCTCAGCCATGGTGGCGCCCGGCAGGGTGACCGCGCGGGACATGTACGGCGCGCGCGGCTGGGTGGTCAACAACGAGACCAACCCGTTCGGTTTCACCGGCGTGCACACCTACGCCAGTTCCTTCTGGTTCCCCGAGGCCGCGGCCTGGACCACCCAGCACCTGTACGACAGCTACCGCTTCACCGGCGACACGGCGTACCTGCGCGACACCGCCTACCCCGTGATCAAGGGGGCCGCCGAGTTCTGGCTCGACTTCCTGCACACCGATCCCCGTGACGGCAAGCTCGTGGTCTCCCCTAGTTACTCGCCCGAGCACGGTGACTTCTCGGCCGGCGCGTCGATGTCGCAGCAGATCGTCCGGGAAGTGTTCACCAACGCCCTCGCCGCGGCCAGGAAGCTGGGCGTGGACGAGGACTTCCAGGCAGAGGTGAGCGGCGCGCTGGCCAAGCTGGACCCCGGGCTGCGCGTCGGGTCCTGGGGGCAGCTTCAGGAGTGGAAGAGCGACTGGGACTCCGCGACCGACACCCACCGGCATGTCTCTCACCTGTACGCCCTGCACCCCGGCAACCAGATCACCCTCGGCAGCCCCGAGGCCGAGGCGGCGAAGGTCTCGCTGACCGCGCGCGGCGACGGCGGGACCGGCTGGTCCAAGGCGTGGAAGATCAACTTCTGGGCCCGGCTGCTGGACGGCGACCACGCCCACAAGATGCTCAGCGAGCAGTTGAAGGCGTCCACGCTGGACAACCTGTGGGACACTCACCCGCCGTTCCAGATCGACGGCAACTTCGGCGCCACCTCCGGCATGGCCGAGATGCTGGTGCAGAGCCAGCACGACGTGGTGCACGTGCTGCCCGCCCTGCCCTCGGCCTGGAAGAACGGTTCAGTGAGCGGCCTGCGCGCCCGCGGCGACATCACCGTGGACGCCGCCTGGAAGGACGGCGCGCCCGACACCGTCACCCTGCATCCCGGCAGGTCCGGCCCGATCAAGGTCAAGTCGCCGTTCATCTCCGGGCGATACCGCGTCTACGACGAGCGGGGCCACGAGATCGGCGCCCACCGCGACGGCGACACCCTGAGCTGGAACGCCGGCGCGGGCAGGACATACACGATCCAGAACGAAGCCGCCGTCGTCCTGCGCGCGCCCGGCACCGCCACGCCGGGCACGCCGTTCGAGGCGAAGGTCACGGTCACCGCGACCCGCCGCCGTGCGGTGCCGGCCGCCGACGTGACGCTCACCGTCCCGCGGGGCTGGACCGTCGTACCGGCCACCCGCCACCTGCCCGGTGCGGCGCCGGGAAAGACCCGCACCGCGACCTTTACCCTCACCCCGGGACCGGCCGACGGCGCCCGGCAGGCCGTGCTGGCCGCCACTGTCACCGGCGACTCCTGGTCGGGCGCGGCCAGTGCCGTGCTCGCCCTGGACCCCTGCGCCCCGGCCCCGGCCGGCTCGGTCCTGGTCGCCTGGGATCCGAAGGAGGGCGGCACGGTCAACGATTCCTCCGGCAACAGCCGTCACGCCGTCGTCACCGGCGGCGCCCCGGCCTACGACACGACCGCGCCCAGCGGCAGCGGACTGGTGCTGGACGGCAACACGTACCTGACGACCGGCGCGACCTCGCTCGGGCTGGTCCGGGAGGCGACGTTCGCGGCGGAGGTCAAGATCGGCGGCAGCGGCTACCGCCGGCTGTTCGACTCCCAGCCATCCGGCGACCCCGGCACCGACGGCGTCCTCATCGATGTCACCCCAGGCAACACGCTGCGCTTCATCGGCGCGGGCGCGAACGTCGGCCTGAACACGACCCTGCCTCACGGCCGCTGGATCGACCTGGTGGTCACCCTGGAGTCCACCGGCGCGATCACCGTGTACGTGGACGGCGAGCGCAAGGCGACCGGCCAGGCCACCTCCGACGGCATCACCGGCTGCACCGCCCGCCCGCTCCGCTTCGGCGCCGACCAGGGCGGCGGGCAGCGGCTGACCGGCGGCGTCGACCGGGCCACCGTACTTGCCCGCGCGCTGACTCCCGAGGAGGTGAAGACCTGGCGGGACCTGCCCGCCACGTAGGTCCGCACTATCGGAGGCGCTGCCAAGGGGCAGCGCCTCCGACGCTGTGGTTACACGCTTGCTGACGTTGGGGCGAGTCCAGTAAACGGTGTAACTCGATCTTGACGCGGGATGAGCAGCGCCAGTCAGGTCGCAGGTCCCGCGAGCATTTTGATCGTGAAGTCGATAGCCATGGCCAGCCGTTGGGCATCGTGTCCGGCGCGTTCGCGCACGCGTAGTCCAAGCACCGTCGTGAACAGCGACTCCACTGCGGCCTCGACGTCCAATGTGGTAGGCAGGTCGCCGTCGCGGATGCCGCGGCGTAGAAGCGACGCGAGGGTCTTCCGGGTGCCTTCGAACGCAGCCTCGGTCCTTTGCTGGACTGCGGGGTCGGTGGCGCCGAGCTCGGTGGCCGTGTTGACCACGAAGCAGCCACGACCGGCCTCATGGTTGACCATCCAGACTAGCCACTCCCGCAGGATCTGGAGGCTGGAGCCGGGGACGCTCAGTTGCTCTTCGGCTTGCGCGAGCGACCGAGGCTGCGTACTCCCGTCTGATTGGTCTGGTCCGAGTCAGATCGTCTTTCGGCTGCCGACACGCGTCACTCCTTGACATCGCCCGAGCTTCCCATTGAAGGGATGGAAGATTGCCAACGATCGGGTTGATCAGCCAGCATTGATCTTGTCGTCCTGATCGCGAGCGTCAAACCATCCCATTCGCGATGAACCGCTCGGCGCTGTCCCGACACGGTCCAGGCGGACCTCGCAGGATGTGGTAGGCCAGGACGCGGTCGCGGAAGTCGTCGAAGCGGGCGTCGTCCCGCCATACGGGCAGCAGGAATAGGCCGGCCAGCGGGACGATCGCCGCTGCGGACAAGCAGCCCCACACGATGCGCACCGGAATCTCCTCGGGGACTGTCTATCGCACCGATGGCAGGGCCGTCACCGGGCGCGGCACCAGAGGTGCCGCGCCCAGCCGGTCAGCCGGCGGCTACGGCGGTCAGTTCGTCCAGGACCAGGGTGCCGGTGTAGCGGGCGTCAGGGTTGATCTCGTTGAAGAAGATGCGGCGCAGGCTCACCGGGTACGCCATGGTGTCCGGCAGGTCGTACGTGATCTGCTGCCACCCGGGTTCGGTGATGAAGGCGGGTTCGATCGTGTGCAGGGTGCCGTTGCGGTCGACGACCTCCAGGCGGGTCCGCTGGTCGTGGCCTTCGGACTTCACCCACAGCTTGAACGCCGTCGGCCGGCCGGCCACCGGGAGGAGGTTGGCGGACGGCCAGATGCCGACGCCGCGCGTCGCGGTGCTCTGGGTGAAGTCGTAGTCCAGCTTCAGCCCGTTCCCGACGTGGCCGTCAGGGGTGGAGGAGGCGGTGCCGGTGGCGCGCAGGCTCCAGAAGTCCCAGTTCGAGGTGTCGTCGAAGGTGTCCACGACGTCCTGGGACGTCCCGACGCCGACGACCAGCTCGGTCCGCACGCCGCCGGCGGACACCGTGACGACGTGCTCGCCCTCGGCGGCCCGCGCGGTGACGGTGAACGCGCCGGTGCCGGCCGCGGTCACGTCCAGCGCCGCCTTGTCGTAGGTGAGGTGGACGTCGGCGGGGTCGATGGGGGCCGCGTACCCGGCGGAGTCCGAGCCGTTGACCTCGAAGGTTCCCTGGGCGCCCTTGTCCAGCAGGTTGATGCGGCGGGTGTCGGTCTCCAGGCGGGCCAACCGGCCCAGCACGGTGAGGTCGATGTCTCCGGCGGCCTTGCCGTGCTCGGCCGTCACGGTCGTCTCACCGGACGACAGCGCGCGGAAGACGCCGTCGCGGTCGACCCGCCCGATCCGGCTGTTCTTGACCCGCCACTGCGGCTTGATCTTGCGCGGCACGCCGGCGGGACCGTACGTCTCGTCGTACGCGGCGGCCGTCAGCCGGCGGGTCAGTCCGGGGAAGACCCGCTCGGTACGCCACGACGCGGCGGCCTCAGGCCCGGGGAACCGGTCGCGTTCCGTCGCCGTGCTCACCCAGAAGCCCTTGGCCTTGCCGCTGCCCTTGGGCAGGAACATGGCCAGCCCGGTCGGCACGGGACGGGTGCCCGCCGCGTCGGACGGCCGGTTGACGAGGTCGGCCTGCTTCTGACCGGGTTCGCGCACGACGAGCGTCGTCGAGCCGCCGCCGTCGAGGTTGAGCGCGCTGTGGGCGCCCAGATCGACCATCATCTCGGCCAGCTCGTTCAGCCCGATGCCGCGGGAGAACTCGGGCTGCCGGCCGTCCACTGCGACCAGCCACATCTTGGTCCCGTCGGCGGAGAATCCGACGGCGGTCCTGGGCTCCGGCGTGTTGTTCTCGGGCGGAAGTTCGAGCGGCTTGCCGTCCGCGACGATGAGCTGACGTCCGCTCACGGCCGCCTTGACCTTCATGTCGCCGGGAGCCCGTAGGGCATAGTCCACGGAGACCGGGTCGCCGACCCGCAGCGAGGACAGCGCGTCGGCACCGGCCTCGCGTCCCACCAGCACGAACGCGCCTTCGGCGATCGCGCCCTCGCGGGGAACGTCCACCACCTCGGCCACGACGCCGTCGCGCACGACCACCTCGATGGTCCGCGCGACGCCCCTGACCGGATGGCAGCGGCAGTACGTGCCCCAGACCGGGGTGAACATCCCGATCTGGTCCTTGAGCAGCTCGGCCTTGTTGAGCGCGTCCAGCGGGACGGTCCTGCCGGGCAGCTTGACGGTGCCCTCGAAGACGATCTCGCCGATGGCGCCGACCTGGTCCTCGGAGAACATCACCGCGGTCTGGTTCGTCTGGGTCGCCTTGGTGTTGGGCAGCGGCGACTGCAGCAGCTCGCCGTCCTGGACGGCCACGCCCCAAGGCGCGCCGGAGGCGGCGATGTCGAAGTAGTCGGCGTTCGTCGCCGCGATGGCGCCCGCTTCGCGCGCCATGTCGAGCAGCGGCCGCCGCGCGGCGACCTGGCCGGGGAACAGCCGCCCGATCTGCACGCCGGCCTTGAGGTCGACGGACATCTGGTACGTCTGCAGCCAGCCGGGCTCCCCGGTGGCGCCGTCGGGCCCGTACAGCTCGACCGTGCTCAGCTCGACACCGGGAGCGACCGGCCGGGTCTCGCGGTAGGTCTCGGTGCGGCCGTCGAGGACGCCCACGACGGCGGGCGCGGCGGCGGGCGCCGGCGTCCCCGCGTACGCCGGCCCGGTCAGGACCAGGGCGAGAGCCGCCGATAACAGGGCAGAGGGGACTTTCCATCGCATCAAACCGTGACGGGACATGACCATCCTCCTCAAACAGCGATACCGGTCGCGCGCCGGAGCATGTACGCGGTCACCGGCGCGAACTCGGCGGGCGTGAAGTTGTCCTCGATCGGCAGGACGTGCTCGTGCCGTCCCCTGGCGCGCGCCAGGAACAGGGCGATGTCGTTGGCGTCGGCGATCGACAGCGTGTGCAGGCCGGCCGCGATCGCCGCGCCCGCCATGCCGTGGTCGGCGATGACGAGATCGATCCGCACGCCGCCGGCGGCCACCGCGGCGATCATGGCCTCCATGTGGTCGGGCCGGTGGGTGTGCAGGATCGCCTCGTCGTGGAAGGCGCACGCGACCCCGCCGAAGAAGCGGATCCCCGTCTCGCCGGCGGCGTGGGCCCCGACGGCACGTTCGAGCCGGTGGTCGTCGAGGACGCGGACGATCTGGTTGCCCGCGTTCCGTAGCGCGCGCGCCAGGTCGGCGTAGTGGTCGAGCAGCCCGGTCGGGTGCCCGGTCGCCAGCAGCACCGTGCCGCCGCCGTCCCGCAGGAAGGGGGCGAGGGCGTCGGCGTGCGCCCTGATGCCGGCCAGCGTGTGCTCGGGCGCGATGTACCCGAGCTCGGGGTCGCCGTCCGTGATGCGGTCGCCGATGCCGGCCTCGACGACGGTCACGACCTCGTCGATGGACGCGGTACGCCAGTCCTCCAGGCCGAAGGTGTTGTCAGGGTCTCCTTCGAGCATCTTGTGCGCGTACGCCAGTGACTGCCGGCGGACGGTCCTGATGCCACCGGACAGGCTCCGCTCGACGAGCAGGTCGCGCAGGTCCGCCGCTTCGTGTGCGATGCCCATGCGGTCAGCTCGCCGCGACCGCTACGACGGGCCGGGCGGCGGCTGCCGGTGGGCGCCACGCGCCCTCGACCCTGGGGAACGCCCGCGCCGCTCCCTCGCCGATGCTCAGCCGGACGTTCGCCCCCGGCGACCAGCCGCTCTGGGCGGAGTGCACGATCACCACCGAGCCGCCGGCCTCGACGTAGGTGCGGACGACCGGGCCGAGGAACTGCACGTCGCGGACGACGCCGCGCAGCACCCCCGCACCGGGGGCGTCCTCCTCACTGAGCGACACGTCCTCAGGGCGTACGGACACATCGACGGGCGAGCCGGGCGAGACGGAGGACGACGTGCTCGCGGGCGTCGCGCGGAGCACCGCTCCGGCGACGTTCACCTCCCACGACTCGTCCGACCCGCCGGCGTACTCCCCCGCCAGCCAGTTCGTGATGCCGACGAAGTCGGCGACGTACCCGTTGGACGGGGCCAGGTAGATCTCGTGCCCGCTGCCGAGCTGTTCGAGCGAGCCGTCCTTCATGACGGCGATCCGGTCGCCCAGGGCCAGCGCCTCCTCCTGGTCGTGGGTGACGTAGACGATCGTCGTCCCGGTGTCGCGCTGGATCTCGCGCAGTTGGGTGCGCAGCTGGATGCGGGTCTTCGCGTCGAGGTTGGACAGCGGCTCGTCCATGAGCAGCACCGACGGCCGGATCGCCAGCGACCGGGCGACGGCGACGCGCTGCTGCTGCCCGCCCGAGAGCTCGTTCGGCCGCCGGCCGCCGAGTCCCGTGAGGCCGACCAGGTCGAGCGCCTCCTCGGTACGCCGGGCCCGCTCGTCCTTGGCCAGTTTCTGCGCCTTCAGCCCGAACTCGATGTTCTCCGCGACGGTGAGGTGCGGGAAGATCGCGTAGTCCTGGAACACCATGGACGTCGGCCGCGCGTCGGGGCCGTACCCTGACACGTCCACGCCGTCGATGAGCACGCTCCCGCTGTCCGGCTGGATGAACCCGGCGATCATCCGCAACGTGGTGCTCTTGCCGCACCCGCTGGAGCCGAGGAGGCAGAGGAACTCGCCGCGGCCGACGACGAGGTCGAGGTCGCGTACGGCCGGCACCCCGTCGAACGACTTGCACAACGACTTCAGTTCGATCATGGAATCTCCATCAGCAGGTGTCACAGGTCGTAGAGCCGCAGCCGGGAGCCGAGGGCGAGCTTCGCGACGGCGAGCCCGGCGAAGCTGACCACCATCAGGCCGGCCGCGACGCCGGTCGCGGCGCCCCACTGACCGAACTCGGCGAGGTTGACGATGGTGGGCGCGCCCAGGCCGATGCCCGGCGAGGTCAGGAAGATCACGGCACTCAGCGTGTTGATCGCGTGGAGGAACCCGAACACGAGCGACGTGGTGAACGCGCCGCCCAGCAGGGGGAACATGATCTGGACGATGACCCGGGCGCGCGAGGCGCCGAGGTCGGCGGCTGCCTCGTCGATCGACGGGCTGATCTGGTTGATGGTGGTCACCGCGGTGCGGTAGCCGACCGGGATGGCCCGCACGACCATGACCAGCACCAGGATGAGCGCGGTGCCGGTCAGGGCGATCGGCGGCTCGTTGAACGTGAGCAGCCACGAGATGCCGATCATCGTCCCGGGGATCGCCGACGGCAGCACCGCGAGCCCGTCCAGCACGCCCCGGCCGAAGACCCGCGTGCGGTGCACGACGTACGCGGCGACCAGCGTGCTGATCGTCGTGATGATCGCCGCCGTGGCGGAGAACAGCGCGGAGTTGCGGATGTCGTCACCGCGCAGGAGTGCCGTCTGCCAGTGGTCCAGTGTGAAGCTCCAGTCCGCGCCCCACGCCCGGGTGAACGAGCCGACCAGGATGCTCCCGTAGATGAGGATCATCAGGACGCTGACCAGGCCGAGGACGGTGAGGAGCCCGCGCCGCACCGCCGCGGGCAGCGGCGCGGGCGGCAGGCTCCCCGTCTTCCCCGACACGGTGATGGCGGAGCGCCGCGCGAGGACGCGGCGCTGGATCAGGAAGAGGATCAGCGTCGGTACGAACAGCAGCACGCACAGCACCGCCGCCATCCCGAAGTCCTGCCGGCCCACCGCCTGCACGTACGCCTCGACCGAGAGCACCTGGTACCCGGCACCGATGAGGACGGGGTTGCCGAAGTCGGTGATGACGAACATGCCGACGAGCAGCAGCGCGTTCAGGATCGTGGGGAACGCCAGCGGCAGCGTGACCCGGCGGAAGGTCTGGAACCACGTCCAGCCGAGATCCCGGCTGGCCCACTCCAGGGTGGAGCCGATGTTCTTCAGCGTCGGCAGCAGGGTCAGCGTGGCCATGGGGAAGAAGGCGAGCGTCTGGACGAGCCAGAGCCCGCCGAGGCCGAGGAGGCTGATGTCCAGGCCGAGCAGCTCGTGCGTGACCAGACCGCGCCGCCCGAACAGCAGCAGCACCGCCAGGCCGACGACGAACGGCGGCGAGATCAGCGGGAGCAGGGCCATCACCCGCAGCACGGCCCGGCCCCTGATGTCGGGCCGGCTGAGGGCGTAGGCGAACAGGAAGCCGACCACGGTGGCGCTCAGCGTCGAGGCCACGCCGATGACGACGGTGTTCTTCGCGGCCGTCGCCACACGCGGCTCGGCGAGCCTGCTCCAGGCCTCGCCGTCGGGCTCGAACAGCATGGCGACCGTCGGCACGAGGACGAGCAGGAGGAGCAGGCCGGCGACGTAGGCGACGAGCGTGCCCACCGTGA
Organism: Nonomuraea sp. NPDC050478; assembly: GCF_044458265.1. Lineage (NCBI taxonomy): Bacteria > Bacillati > Actinomycetota > Actinomycetes > Streptosporangiales > Streptosporangiaceae > Nonomuraea > Nonomuraea sp. NPDC050478. The sequence continues at coordinate 42,223 of NZ_JBITHT010000004.1, forward strand.
TCCGATCGGCCAGCAGGCGTCTGCGGCTGCGCCGCTGCCAGTCCGGCCGGGACCCGGGGGCCCGCTCGGTCCGCTCTTCCGGTACGACGGTCTGCTGGGTCGTCGAGGGCACGGGCATCAGACCCCGTACCGCTTGGCGAACTCCTTGGACACCGCGTCGCGCATCTCGCCCGCGCGCACCGGGTCGTAGTCCACCAGGTCGAGCTCGGCGAGACCCTGCGCGCCGTCGGGCAGGTCCACGTCGCTGCGCACGGGGTAGGAGTGGACGAGGTCGACGATCATCTGGGACGCCTTCTCACCCTGGAGCCACTGGACGAACTTCTCGCCGCCCTGAGGGTTCGGCGACCCCTGGACGAGCGCGTTGCCGGAGATGACGACGCCGGTCGGCTTGGGGTAGACGAGCTCGATGGGGAACCCGGCCCCGCGCACGTTGAGCAGGTCATGAGCGAAGGAGACGCCTGCGGCATACTCGCCGGTGGCGACCAGCTGCGACGGCGCTCCCCCGCTGTCGGTGTACTGGCCGATCAGCTTGTGGAACTCGTCGAGGAACTTCCACGCACTCGCCTCGTCGCCGTTGCGGAAGATCTGCGTCGCCACGAACGTGTACCCGGTGCCGGACAGCGTCGGGTTCGGCATGACGAGCTGGCCCTTCAGGTCGGGGCGCAGCAGCTCGTCCCACGTCGTCGGGAGCGGGGCGCCGCCGGTCTCCTCCTTCCACCGGTCGGCGTTGACGCCGACGGTCATCAGGATGAGCTCGTTGGCGTGCCAGTAGCCCTCGGGGTCGACGAACCGCTTGTCGATGCCCTCGACCGTGGGCTTGAACGACCGGATCAGCTTCTCCTCGGCGAGCGGTCCGGCGTCCCCGCTGGCCAGGCCGATCACGTCGGCCGCGGGGCGGCCGGCCTCGGCCTTCAGCCGCGCCAGGAGCTCGCCGGCGCTCTGCCGCAGCACCTCGACCTCGATGCCCGACTCGGCCTTGAACGCCTCGGCCAGCCGCCGGGCGGGTTCCTCGGGCATCGGCGTGTACCAGGTCACCGTGCCGCCGGACGCGGATGCGGCGTCGTCGCCGCCGTCGGATCCGCAGGCCGACCCGAGCATGAGGAGTGCGAGAGAGAGCGCGCCTGCGGCGACTCGTAACAGGGACTTGTGCATGTGTGACCGCCTTCGGATCGATGCGCCCGCAGGAAGGGACGCAAGGTCACGATGCACAAAATGGTGTTATCGGTGACGCGAGATGTCAATATCTCTTGTAGACCAATTGACGGGTCGTCATTCCAAAGACGTCGCCTTGTGGGTCACTCCGCGAGGGTGTCCGAGGTCCTCCTCCAGGGTCGACGTGAGGTCCAGCTCCGATGTGATCATGTAGCGGTCGCCGCGGAACAACGTCTGGGTGAACTCGATCGGAACGCCGTCGGACGTGCGGGTCGCGGTCCTGAAGAGGAACGCGGGAGAGTACGGCGGCGCGTCCAGCACGGCCGACTCCTCCTGGCTGAGCACCGTCGGCTCGATGGTCTGCGTGCCCGCCGCCACCTTCAGGCCGTAGCGGTCGGAGAGCAACTCGTAGAGGGACTTCTCCTCCAGCTCCTCGGCGGGCAGGCCGGGCACCAGCGCGTCGGGGAGCGTCGTGGTGGCGAGCGCGATCGGGTCGCCGTCGGCCAGCCGCAGCCGGCGAATCGTCACGATCATGTCGGACGGCGCGATCTGCAGCCGCCAGCTCATGCGGACGCCGGCGTCGGAGCGCTCCACGCCGACGACGCGGGTGGAGGGCGTGATGCCGCGCCGGCGCAGCCCCATCGAGAACGACGACGCCGTCGGCGACTGGGTGATCGTGGGCCGCGCGACGTAGGTGCCGCTGCCCTGCTTGCGGATGAGATGACCGTCCCTGACCAGGTCGTCGACGGCGCGCCGCACCGTGAGCCGGGAGACGCCGCAGTCCTCTTCGAGCACTCGCTCGGGCGGGATCGGATCTCCCACGTTGAGGTCTTCGAGCAGGCTCATGATCCGCTCGCGGACCATGTTGTGCTTGCGCCCGCGACGAGCGTCCGCGTCGCTCACGTCCACCCCCTCCAACCCCTTCAAGGCGACACCCGCACTTCTCCCGCATGTTACGCCACAGCCATGGATTGGTATTGACGACTTGTATACCAACTCTTACAGTCACCGAAGAATCATGACCTTCCGGTGAACCAGGGCGGGGCGCGACGACGCCACCGCCACTCCTCCGTCCCACGGCTGGCCGCGACCGTCAGGCCGGGTCCGATCATCGTCGCATCAGGGCCGACGCATGACCACCCTGCCCAGACCCGCGCCTTCCCCCGACCGGCCTCAACCCTGAACAGCATCGTTCCGACAAGGGAGCACCGATGGGCAACCACATGGTCAATCGACGTCATCTCTTCGGGCTCGCGGGCGCCGGCGGCGCCGCCCTCGCGGTCCCCGGCCTGTTAGCGACGCCGGCGCACGCCGCCGCCCCGCAGCCGCCCGCCGCGTGGCCCACCGAGTTCGTCGAGGTGACGCCCAGCGTCGAGGGCGACATCGCCTGGTACGACGTCTCGCACTGGGGCGTCGAGGGCAAGGGCTGGTCCGACACGGCGGCCTACTACGACCGGCTCCCGGCCAAGGCCGAAGGCGTCGTGACCCCCGAGGTCTGGGTGCGCAGCCGCAACTCCTCGGGGCTTCTGACCCGGTTCGTCACCGACTCGACCATCTTCCGGGCCCGCTACCGGCTCAGCCTTGCCACCGTCGCGATGTACCACATGCCGGCCATCGGCCACAGCGGCGTGGACCTGTACGCGCGCACCCCCGCAGGACAAGACGCCTGGCTCGCCAACACGCACCCGGCGGCGCAGAACGTCGACCAGCAGATGGGCATCGCGGTCGACCCAGGAGAGCGCCTCTACACCGCCTACCTGCCGCTGTACAACAGCCCGCAGCGGCTGGAGATCGGCGTCCAGGCCGGCGCCAAGTTCCTCGGGGCCGCACCGCGCACCACCCCGCCCGCCGTCTTCTACGGCAGCTCGATCATGCAGGGCGGCGTGGCGTCCAGGCCCGGCATGTCCATCACCGCGCTTCTGGGCCGCCGCTTCGACGTCCCCACCGTCAACCTGGGCTTCTCCGGCAACGCGCGGATGGAGCCCGAGATCGCCGAGCTGCTCACCGAGCTCGACGCGTCCGTCTACGTGGTCGACAGCTCCCCCAACATGAACCCGCAGCAGATCGCGGAACGCGCCGAGCCCTTCGTCCGCATCCTGCGCGCGGCCCGCCCTGACACGCCCATCGTGCTCGTCGAGGACCGCCGGTACGGGGACGGCCAGTTCGTCGAGTTCCGCCGCACCCGCAACGCCCAGAACGCGGCCGCCCTGCGCACGGCCTACACGAACCTGCGCCGCTCCGGCGTCAGAGGTCTCTCCTACCTCTCGGCCGACAAGCTCCCCGGACCTGAGGAGCTGGTGGACGGCTCGCACCCGAGCGACCTCGGCATGGCGACGTACGCCGACGCGTACGAGAAGGTCCTGCGCCCGATCCTGAAGAGACGAGGCCACTGACCGCCGCTCTGCACTGCCCCGGGGCTCGCGGCACGTCCCGGGGCACGGCCCGGATTGGAGCACATGATGGACGTGATCATCACAGGCGGCGGGCCCACCGGCCTGATGCATCGCTCGGACGGCCTGGACCAGTACCAGGTGTAGAGGTTCTCCGCCGACGTGTACTCCTCGTCCAGCATTCACGTCGTCGAAAAGCTCTGGGCCAGTGCGTGGTGCCTGCACCGGCCAGCCGATCCCGCGGCCGAGGACTGGGTCGCCACCCACGCCTTGGCCCTCCTGGTCGCAGGCGGGAACGCCGAGGGCAATACCCGCTGCGGCGATGAGAGTGGGGCGATGGTGCGGACGAGCCGCGAACAGGGGAACCGACCCGCATGCGGCACCGTCTCGTAACGCATCGCGGGGTTCGGTCAAGTACAAGGTGTAAGCACCCTTGGACGAAGGGAACCCAGCTCTTGCGGCTCGACCAGGAGGGACCGGCGGACCCATTAGCTCGGACGCAGGGTTTCGAAGCCTTCTACCTGCGACACTGCCAGCGAGCACCGCCGGAAAACCGTTTGATCTTGCCTTCGCGTTTCCGTACGTTTCTTACGGCCCGTTGTCGTGAGGACAGAGGACGCACCGCGTGACCCCGCCTGCTCTTTAACCTGACACTTTTCTTCGCTCACCTTCAAGCCGACCCTCCCGTCGGCTCTGCCGGGCTGCCCGTGCGCGCCCGGTCATACGGCGTTCGAGGCCGCGCGCAATCGGCCTTGTGTCAGGTCTAGAGAGATCATGTCTTCACAACCTCATACTGTGCTGCCCTGGATCGTTCGTCGGGTCAGGCTGCCTCTGCTGTCCTTGCGGTGCGTGGACTGCCGGTCGGAGTCGGCCACCACCGGCGAGGGCAGGTTCCGTGTCAACGCCAACCGCAAACTGCTGGACGTGTGGCTGCTGGTCCGCTGCGTGTCCTGCGACCGGACGAGCAAGCTCACCGTGCACGAGCGAATGCCGGTCAGGTCCTTCGATCCGGTCGAGCTCGAGGGCTACTACGCCAACGACCCGAAGCTGGTGGCGGCCAGGCTGCTGGATCCGCTGCTGGCCCGCCGCAACCGCTTCACCCTGGATTGGACAGGGGCCTGGCGGCTGGACACCCCGTCGGCGTGGCTCGACGGGCCGTGGCCGTTCCAAGCGCAGGTCGTGTTCGAGGACCCGGTGCCAGTGCGCCCGGACAACCTCATCGCGCAGGGGCTCGGCCTCAGCAGGAACGAGGTGCTGCGCAGGGTCAAGTGCGACCTTCCGCTGCGCCGTCCAACGACTGCCGGATTCACCTTCACCGTGATGGCCTGGGACTACCGGGAAGGCAGCCGCGGCGCGTGACCGGACCTTCCGGCTCGTCCCCGCCCGCCGCTCATCGGATAAGTCCGTCGCGTACGGCTTGCGTTCACTCACCCGGTATCTCAGCACGGCCACGCCCACCAGGTGGGCATGCCGATACGGACGCACTTGGTCGTTGCGTCCGAGGTGGGGTGGTGAAACGTCGGGTCGAGGTGGCGACGAGGAGTCCGAGTGCGGCGTAGGCTGCGCCGAGCAGGCTGGCGGCCGGCCATCCCATGGCGCTGTAGGCCCAGGTGGTGGTGATCGCACCGAGCGCGGAGCCGAGGGAGTAGAAGGCCATGTAGGCGCCGATGACGCTGCTGCTCTGGTCGGGGCGGGCTGTGGTGAGCAGGTGCTGGCTGCTGACGTGAACGGCTTGCACGGCGAAGTCCAGGACGATGACGCCGACGATCAACAGCCACAGCGATGACCGAGCTTGAGCGATCAGCAGCCATGAGGCTGCGAGCAGGGCCAGCGACCAGCCGGTGACCGAGGGCGCCAGGCCCCGGTCGGCCCATCGGCCGGCCCGGGCCGCGCTCAGCGCCCCGGTGAGACCGGCGAGTCCGAACAATCCGATCTCGGTAGTGCCGAAGTGCCACGGCTCGTCGCCGAGCGGGAGCGCCAGTCCGCTCCACAGCGTGCCGAAGGAGGCGAACAGGAAGAACGCGACCAGTCCCCGGCTGAGGAAGAGCCGGTCGCCGACGACCAGACGACCCAGCGATGACAGCAGCTGCCCGTACCGGGCTCGGGGGCGGCGGATGTCGGCCTCAAGGGTGAATCGGGCGGCGAGCGCGAGCATCGCGCAAAGCCCGGCGATGACGAGGTAGACCGTGCGCCAGTCGGTCAGCTCGCCCAGTGTGCCCGCGACCACCCGTACTCCGAGTATCCCGATGACCACGCCCGAGGTGACCGCTCCGATGTTGCGGCCGCGCTCGCCGGCCGGTGAGACGGTGGCGACGTAGGCCACCGTGATCTGGACGACCACGGCGAACAGTCCGGCCAGGGCCAGGCCCGCGATCGCGATGCCACCGCTGGGCGCGGCGGAGGCCACCCCCGCACCTGCTGCTGTGAGCAGCAGGTGCACCGTGATGAGTCTGCGGCGGTCGAACAGGTCACCGAGCGGGACCAGCAGCACCAGCCCTGCGAGATAGCCGATCTGGCCGGCGGCGACCAGCCACCCCAGTGCTCCTTCCCCCAGCCCGAGGTCCTCGCCCGCGGCCTCGAGGACCGGCTGGATGCCGTAGATGGTCGACACCGCCGCCGCGCACACCAGCGCGAGCACGGTCCGCTGCCTTCCGGCCAATCCTGACGGCACGTCACCCTCCAATAGGTTTCGAAATGCAACCTATCCAAGGTAAGGGCATAATGGTTGCAGATTGAAACTCATCACGGAGGAGTCAGTGGACGTCACGCTCGCCGCAGGAGGCGCTTGGACCGACCCGGCCTGCCCGGTCGCGCGGACCGTCGACCTGATAGGCGACCGGTGGAGCCTGCTGATCATCCGCGACGCGATGGACGGGGCGACGACCTACACCGAGTTCCATCAGCGACTGGGGATCGCCCGCAACATCCTCGCCGACCGGCTCCGCAAACTCGTCGAGCACGGCATCCTCGACAAGAGCGCCGCCGCCTACGGCAGGCGGCACACATACCGGCTCACCGAAGCGGGGCAGGACCTCTTCACGGCCGTCGTCGCCCTGCGTCAATGGGGCGAGCGCCACGCCTTCGCCCCGGACGAGCCACACTCCGTTCTCGTCGACGACCGAGGGCGGGAGCTTCCCGAACTCCACCCGCTCGACCAAGACGGCGCGCCGCTCTCCGCCGAGGCGTCGCACGTCCGGAAAACCGCCTGAGCCCGGCCGCGCCAGAACCCGTCCCATCGGGCTCTGCAATCGACCGCGACCGAGGACACGGCCATCACCGACAGCGACGATCACTTGCCGGGAACGACTCGGTGGTTCCGCGCGTTCGGGCGCGTCGCAAGGGTGGTGATGAAGGTGGCGATCTCGACGGGGTTCTCTTCGGCCATGAAGTGACCGGATGCGGTCGGCTGGTAGGTCAGGTCCGGCGCCCAGGCCCGCCACAGCGATGCGGCGTCGAAGCCGAGCCGGGAGCCCCAGTCCTGAGAGATGACGCCGACCGGCATCGCGAGCTGCGCACCACGCTCACGGTCGGCTCGATCCATCTCGAGATCGATGCTCGCGGTGGCCCGGTAGTCGGCCACGATGGAGTCGACCGCGGCGACCGAGCTGTCGATGTAGTGGGCGCGCTCCTCATGGGTGAAAGTCGTGCCGCTGGGGTCCCAGGCGTCCAGGAAGGAGCCGAAGAACTCCGGAGCGACCGCGCGGATCATCTTCTCGGGAAGCCCGACAGGCTGAGCCATCAGGTACAGGTGCCAGGCGACCTTGGCGTCGACTCCCCGGAGAACGGCCCAGGTGTCGAGGGTGGGCAGGACGTCGAGGATTCCCAGGTAGTCCACGACGGCGGGGTGGTCCAAGCCTGCGCGGACGGCGACCAGCGCACCGCGGTCGTGCCCGACGAGCCCGAAGTGGTCCACGCCGAGGGCGGACGCGACCGTCACGATGTCCTGAGCCATCGTGCGCTTGGAGTACGTGGCGGGGTCACTCCCGTCCGGCTTGTCGCTGTCGCCGTATCCGCGCAGGTCAGGGACGATGACCCGGTGGTCGTCGGCGAGCCGCGCCGCGACGTGGCGCCACATGTAGTGGGTCTGCGGGAACCCGTGCAGGAGGACCACGGCCGGCCCGCTCCCGCCGACGGCGACGTTGAGGTTGACGCCGTCGGCGCCGGGGATGGTCCGGTAGTCGAAACCGCTGATCGTCAGTCGGGTGGTCATGCGTTCTCCTTCGCGTCAGGCGCGGCGGTCTCATGGGCGGTGAGGGCTGGGCGGCCGGAGAAGATCCCGGCGGGCAGGGGGGCACGCCCGGACGATGCCTTCAGGGCTGGGATGACGACGGTGTCGACGAGTGCGGACAGGTACTCCTCGTCGACCGCGAGGCCGTTGACCCGTCGCAGCAGGAGGGCGGCACCGACCACCTCCTCGAAGGCGAAAGGGTCCGCGCCGTCGGGCAGCTCGCCGCGTGCGATCGCGGTGTCGATGACCCGTCGCGGCAACCGAGCACCTGTTGGGCCGACGGCGTTCTCGATGGCCTCGCACAGGCCCGGGTCCTCCAGACCCGCCTGCAGAAGCAGCATCGCGGTCTGACTGTCCGCGGCGCGCATGGTCTGGTCCAGCCGCCGGCACAGGCTCAGCACGTCCCCGCGCAGGGTGCCCGTGTCGATCGGCTCACCGGCCTCGCGCTCCGCGGGCCCTGCCTTGACCGCGGCGATCACCATCTCCCGCTTGGACCCCCACCGTCGGTACAGGCTCGCCTTGGATGTCTGGCACCGCCGGGCGACCTCCTCGAAGGACACCCCCTGGTAACCGGACTCCCCCAGCACCTCCAGGACGACAGCGGTGATCCGCTGATCCAGAGCCGCGTCACGGGGACGGCCGCGCGCCGCCCCCTCACCATTATCTCGATACGTCACGTACCGTATCGTAATACATGTACGGCGGATGACTGCGCGTTCGGTGATACCGAAGGCACGGACAGGCTTGTCAGGCCGTGGCGTGACCTTCGGCGAAGGCCGTGGCGAAGGCGTCGTCGCCGAGTGCGGCTCGTGCCGTGGCCGTGATGCGGTCGACGTCCCCGTGCTCCTCGGGTGGCAGGGGTGCGCCCGCGGACCGGCGCAGGGCGGCGGCTTCGCCGAGGAGTCGTGCCGCTTCCGCATGGGCGCCCGTCAGGGCCGCCGTGCCGGCCAAGCCTTCCAGGGCGAGCGCGATCGCCCTGGGGTCGCCGGTGTCCTGTGCGACGGCGAGGGCCTCCCGGTGGAGTTCCTCCGCCGCGGCGGCGTCTCCTCTCTGCTCGGCGGTGAAGCCGAGCTCGGCCAGCCCGAGCGCGATGCCCGGCGCGTACCGCACCTCGCGTTCCCAGGCGAGGACGTCGCGCATGTGGGCCTCGGCGTCGTCGAGGCGGCCCGCTCGGCGGGCGGTGAGGGCCAGGCCGGTGCGGGCGAAGGTCTCGCCTGTGCGGTAACCGTGCTCGGCGGCGAGGGCCCTGGCTCGCTCGTGGCACCGGTCGGACGCGGCGTGGTCGCCGGCCAGCAGGGCGATCCGGCCGAGCCCGGACTGGAGCAGCGAGACCTGCAGCCACAGCCCGAGTTCCTCGGCCAGCCGGAGTCCGGTGCGGCCGAGATCGGCGGACCTGCGATGGTCGCCCTTGATCTCCGCGAGCCTGCCGAGCAGGTCGATGGCCCGTACCTGCCCCCACCGGTCCCCCAGCTCCTCGAATATCGCCAGGCTCTCGTTCCCGGCTCGTTCGAGCGTGCCGAGGTCGCTGCGGACGAGCGCGTGGTTGGCCACGGTGGCCAGGGCCGCGGCGGTGCCCCAGCGGTCGCCGAGCCGCTGGAGCACGGGGAGCGCCCGGTTGACCAGGTCCTGGCTGAGTGCCAGGTCGCCGGCTCCGAGCAGCACGTCGCTGAGGAACCACTCCGCTCTGGCGCGTTCGCCGGGGTCGGCGATGGTCTCCGCAGGCGTACGGAAGTCCGTCGTACGCTCGCCCAGCAGATCCAGCCCGGTCTGCCAGGCCTCGGCCCGTGCTCTCGTCGCGGCGGGGGCCGCCCCCCGGATGGCCAGCGCCATCGTGAACGCGCGCCGGCCCTCACCGATCCTCCCGCGCAGGAACCAGTACCAGGCCAGCGCGTTGACCAGGCGCAGTGCGAGGCCGGCGTCCTGCCGCCGGACGGCCTCCTCCAGCGCCGCGCGCAGGTTGCCGTGTTCCGCGTCCAGGCGCCGAAGCCAGCGCCGCTGGTCAGGGCCATGCAGCCGCGGCTCCGCGCGCTCGGCCAGTTCGGTGTGGAAGATCAGGTGCCGGAGGCGGATCCGTTCGGTCTCACCGGCCTCCTCCAGACGGTCCAGCGCGTAGGCCGCGACCGATTCCAGCAGCCGGTAGCGGCTGCTGCCCGCTCCACCGGCCCTGACCACCATCGAACGGTCGACGAGGCGGGCCAGCAGGTCGAGGACGTCCTCCGGCGCCACGTCGCCGCCGTCCGCGCAGATCACCTCGGCCGCCTCCAGCGCGCAGCCCTCCGTGTGTACGGCGAGGCGCCGCAGGACAAGGCGTTCCGGCTCGGACAGCAGCTCCCAGCTCCAGTCGATCATCGCGCGCAGGGTCCGCTGCCGCGCCGGGGCGCCGCGGTGCCCGGAGGAGAGCAGCCGGAACCGGTCGTCGAGCCGTTCGGCCAGGTCGTGGACGTCCAGTGCGCGCAGGCGGGTGGCCGCCAGCTCCAGGGCCAGCGGGACGCCGTCCAGCCGGCGGCAGATCGCCGCGACCACCCGGGCGTTGGTGTGGTCGATCACGAACCCGGGAACGGCGGCCGCCGCGCGCGCCTCGAACAACCGGACGGCGCTGAACCTGCGGAGGGTCGCCACCCCGGTCTCGGCCGGGGAGAGGGGCGCCTCCAGCGGCGGGACCGGCCAGACGGACTCCCCGGCGAGCCCCAGGGGCTCCTGACTGGTGGCGAGGATCCGCACCTCCGGCGCGGCCCGCAGCAGCCGCTCGCTCAACGCGGCGACCTCGTCGATCACGTGCTCGCAGTTGTCCAGGACGAGCAGCGTCCGGCGGGTACGCAGCGCGTCGGCGAGCCGTTCCGCCGGATCCGAGGGAGCGCCGGAACGCGGCATGCCGGGGGCGGTGTCGTCGCGGATGTCGAGCACGGCGATGACCTTCTCCACGAGCCGATCGGTCCTGGGCGCCCCGGCCGTCCTGTCGAGGCCGGCCAGCTCGACGAGCCACACGCCGTCAGGGTGATCCCCGGCGACGCCAGCGGCGGTCTCCAAAGCCATCCGCGTCTTGCCGACACCGCCCGGGCCGGTGAGCGTGACCAGCCTGGCCGACTTCAGCAGCGCCTGGACCTGGGCCAGCGCCTCCTCACGCCCGACCAGCTCGCTGATCTGCGCGGGCAGGTTCGTCCGCGGCGCCGCCTCTGGCGCGGTGGCCAGGGCAGGGTCCTGCTCGAGGATCCGGCGGTGAAGTCCGGCGATCTCCGGCCCTGGGTCCAGGCCCAGTTCCTCACGCAGCCGCGTCAGCAGGTCGGCGTAGGTCTCCAGGGCGTCGCTCTGCCGGCCGGTGCCGTACAGGGCGCGCATGTACGCGGCGCGGAGGCGTTCGCGCAGCGGATGGCGTTCGACCAGGTCGCCCAGTTCGCCCGCCAGGGCGCCCAGCTCACCGATCTCCAGGCGCGCCTCCGCCCGTTCCTCCAGGGCGGTGAGCCGCTGCTCTTCCAGGAGCGCCATCGGCAGCCGCGCGAACTCCTCGTCGGCGAAGTCGGCGTAGGCCGGCCCGCGCCACAGCTCCAGCGCCTCGGTCAGCAGGCCCGCCCGTGACCGCGGGCTGGGCGCCTCGCGCGCCCGCGCCAGCAGCCCGGTGAACCGCATCGCGTCGACGGCCTCCGCATCGATCCCAAGCCGGTACCCCACGGTCTCCTCGAAGGACACCAGGTTCCTGGCGCCCGGCTCGGCCTCGTCCAGGGCGCGGCGCAGCTGCGAGACCTTGACCTGGAGTGCCCCGGACGGATTGCGCGGCGGCGCGTCACCCCACAGGTCGTCGATCAGCCGGTCCACCGGCACCGGCCGCCCCTCATGCCCGAGGAGCACGGCCAGCAGCGCGCGGACCTTCGCCCCGCGCACCACCACCGGGGCGCCGTCCGCCGTCCATACCCCCAGCGGCCCGAGCACCCCGAATCGCATGTCGTCACACTATCTGGCGCTTTCCCCGGCCCCGCTTACCGCGGCCCGCCGCCGGCGAGAAGCGCGCGGTAAGAGCCGGAAAAGCGCCGGTCGCCATGCTCGTCCCACCGAGCCGCACAGGAAGTTTCGAAGGGAGAGAGCGATGACCGCGACCGCACCGCTGAACGTCGCCATCATCACCGGCAGCATCCGGGACCGCCGGTTCGGTCCCACGGTGGCCGAATGGTTCGCCGGGGAGGCCCGCCGGCACCCCGCCCTCCGTCTCGACATCATCGACCTCGCCGATGTCGCCCTGCCCGCCGTACTCGCCGCTGACGACACGGGGCCTTCCGAGGCGCCAGAACCGGTACGGAAGCTCGGAGCACGGCTGGACCGGGCCGACGCGTTCGTGATCGTCACGCCGGAGTACAACCGCAGCTTCCCCGCCTCGCTCAAGACGGCCATCGACTGGTACGTCGACGAATGGCAGGCCAAACCGGTCGGCTTCGTCTCCTACGGCGGAGCCTCCGGAGGTCTGCGCGCCGTCGAGCACCTCAGGCAGGTCTTCGCCGAGCTCCACGCCGTCACCGTCCGCAACACGGTGAGCTTCCACTCCTGCCGGGACAAGTTCGACGACCACGGCCGCCCGATCGACGAGGTCGGCTGCCGCGCGGCGGCGGAGAGCCTGATCGACCAGCTGACCTGGTGGGCCCGCACCCTTCGTGACGCCCGTGCGGAACGCCCCTACGTGGCGTGACAGAAGCCTTGCCCCGAACCTTCTGAGGAGATCGCGATGCCATCGCCACAAAGAATGACCACCAGCGCCAGGTCGCGCTGGATCCTCGCTCTGCTGGCCTTCTCCAGCCTGATCACGTCGCTCGACTTCACCATCGTGTACGTGGCGCTGCCCGACATCGCCCGCGAGGTCGGGCTGTCCGGTCACGCCGTCCAATGGGTGGTCAGCGCCTACGCCATCTTCTTCGGCGGCTTCCTGCTGCTGGGCGGCCGCTCGTCCGACCTGCTCGGCCGCCGCCGCATGTTCGTCCTGGGCATGCTCCTGTTCGGCGGTGCCTCGCTCCTGGGTGGCCTGGCGACCTCACCCGCGACACTGATCGCGGCGCGGGCGCTCCAGGGAATCGGCGGCGCCTTCCTGTTCCCGGCCACGCTCTCGCTGGTCACCACCAGGTTCACCGAAGGCCGCGAGCGCGTACGCGCCCTGGCCGTGTGGGCCATGGCAGGCGCTGGCGGGCTGAGCCTGGGCGCCCTGCTCGGCGGTGTGCTGACCCACGCGTTCGGCTGGGAGGCGGTGTTCCTGGTGAACGTGCCGCTGGTCGTGGCGGGCACCGTGGGCGCGTTCGCCCTGCTCGACGTGGACGGCCCGCGCCAACGGGGACGCGGCTTCGACATCCCGGGCGCCCTGACCGGAACGGCCGGGCTGACCCTGCTCGTCTTCGCCATCGCCCAGGGCCCGGAGATCGGCTGGAACACGACCTCCGTCCTCGCCTCCGCCGTCCTCGCCGTGGCGCTGCTGACCGCGTTCGTCGTCATCGAGGCCCGCACCAGGCACCCGCTGATGCCGCTGCGGCTGTTCGCCAACCCCAACGTCCGCGCCGGCCTGCTGGTGATCCTCACCTTCGGCATCACCATGCAGAACCTGGTCTACTTCCTCACCCTGTACGTCCAGGACGTGCTCGGCTACTCGGCACTGCAGGCAGGGCTGGTCTTCCTGGGCCTCTCCGTGGTGATCGGCATCGCCAACTTCGTCGCGGAACGACTGATCAACCGCATCGGCGCCCGAGCCACCTTGATCATCGCCCTGCTGCTCGGCTCCGCCGGCGGCGCGCTGATGGCCGCGGGCATGCGCGCCGACGGCTCGTACTGGACGATCCTCGCCGGCCTGATCGTGTACGGCATGGGCATGGGAACGATCTACCCGACCATGTTCGGCGTCTCGGGCACCGGCGTGGCCGACAACGACCAGGGCGCCGCAGGGGGCATGGCCAACACCGCCCTCCAGGTCGGCACCGGCGTGGGCCTGGCCATCCTGGTCAGCGTCTCCGCCTCCGGGCTCACCGGGCTGACCGGCGAGGCGCTGCGCGCCGCCACCTCCGACGGCCTGCGCGACGCGGTCTACCTCGCGGCCGCACTCACCCTCGCAGGCATCCTCGCCGCCCTGACCATCACCCGCCGCACCACCCCGGCCACCCCGTCACCGACCTTGGCCGAACCACCGAACGCACCCCACGCTTCGACACGAAGGGCGTCATCATGACGACGACCAGGAACCCGACCGCCGCGACCAGCCAGGTCACCGTACTGGGGCTCGGTGAGATGGGGTCGGCGATCGCCAGGACCTTCGTCGACCGCGGCCATCGCACGACGGTCTGGAACCGGACCGCGAGCAGGAGCACCCCGTTGGTGGAGAGCGGCGCCACGGCCGCCGCCACGGCCGCCGAGGCGGTGGCGGCGAGCCCGCTGGTCATCGTCTGCCTGCTCGACAACACGGCGGTCGAGGAGGTGCTGGCGTCCGTGGGGCCGGCGGTCGCGGGCAAGGTGCTGGTGAACGTGACCAGTGGCTCCGCAGGCCAGGCCCGGGCGAACGAGCGCTGGGCGCGTGAACACGGCGCCGAGTACATCGACGGCAAGATCATGGGGGATCCGCCCTACGTGGGAACCCCCAACGTCATGCTCCTCTTCAGCGGTTCCCGCCCCACCTTCGACGCTCACGAGCCGACGCTGCGGGAACTGGGCGGCATCGCCTACCACGGTGAGGACGCCGGCCTGGCAGCCGTGGAGTTCATGGCCCAGGTCGCGGTGGGCTACGAACTGCTCATCGGCTATCTGCACGTGCTCCGCCTGGTCCAGGCGGAAGGGGTCGACGTGGTGGAGTTCACCGAGCGCGTCGCCGGTTCTGTGGCCATGTACCCGTCGTTGCTGACCTCGATGGGCAAGGCCGTCAAGAGCGGCGAGTACGCACCGGATCTCGGTCCGCTCAACGTCCAGGCGGCGCTGATGGACGACCTGATCAACCACCGCGAATCCCTCGGCGTGGAAGCCGTCCGGATGAAGGAGGTCAAGGAACTGATGGACCGCAGGATCGCCGGCGGCCACGGCGACCAAGGCTTCTCCAGCCTGTTCGAGCTGCTGGGCCGGCCCAGCCGAGCCTAGACCGCGTACCCATCACACGTGGGCGTAGCTCTGGCGTGGCGGGTCTGTGGATCGCCAGACTCGCCGGGTTCGAGCTACGCCCAAGCACGATGCTGGACCCGGTTTGGTGGACACCTCCTCTGGGGATCCCTGGTTTCCGAATAAAGAAGTCTGCTGTGCGGAACAACCATCCACCAGAGTGTGACGGTCCGTCCGGGTGGGTGACGGCCGAGGTCACGGTCCAGACAGCGAGAAGGCCGGCCCCTGACCTGCTGCGATGTGGTGGGCGATACTGGCCCTCCCCTTTGGGGGACTGTGGAGAGACCGGCAGTCTCGGACACCCGCCGCGATGATCAGCGTGAAATGCTCACTGACCCGATCCGGCTTCAGCTCTGAGCCGTCTTCCCAGGTGAAGGCTTCTGCGAGCGAAGGACTGAGGTCAGGGTCGCGTGTCCGAGTGGAGGGCTCGGGCGCACAGGGTGAGCGTTTCCGCGAGTGTCGTGCGGTCCGGGTCGTCGATCTCGGCGAGCATGACGGCTTCGATGCTGTCGAGGGAGCGGTCGCATCGCCGGAGGGTGCTCAGGCCCTTCGGGGTGAGGCGGGTGCGCAGAGCGCGGCCGCCGTCGGGATGCGGGTCGCGGCGGATCAGGCCGCGTTGTTCGAGATCGCGGATGACCAGGTTCATCGCCTGCGGGGTGACGAAGGCGATGCGGGCCAGGTCGGCCGAGGACGGGGCGTCGCGCAGGCGCAGCTCGCTGAGCGCCATGTATCCGGTGGTCGTCATGCCGTGCCGGGCGAGCGCATCGTCCAGGCAGGCGCGGATGCGGCGTTCCAGCCGGAACACGAGGTAGCTCACACGGGGCGGCGGCGCGTCCGCGGGGACACCCGGATCGGTCACCAGGAGACGATATCGCGCCCCTGTCAGTACGGGCCCCGATGTAAGTTTCTCACCCCGTTATCAAGGTCCTTGATAGCAAGTTACTTGATAACCATGGGAAACGGCTCTGCGCCAGGTGAACCGGCGGGGACGCCCAGCGGGCGTGCATTGACGGTGGATCGTGGCCCTTCTATTTTCCAGCGAACCGACGTCATTACGCGGCGGACCGATCCGCGGCGCGCCGCGGACATGGAGAGGAGGAGCGCGAATGAGACGCTTGACCACGGTGCTGGCTGGTGCCTGCGCCACGGCGCTCTTTGCCGTCATGACCGTGGTACTCGGATCGCCGGCCGTCGCCGCCACCCTGGTGGAGGTGACCAGTTTCGGCAGCAACCCGGGCAACATGCGGATGCACGTCTATGTGCCGGACTCGCGCCCGGCCTCGCCGGCGATCGTGGTGGCGATGCACGGCTGCGGCGGGTCCGGTCCCGGCTTCTACCAGGGCAGTGAGTTCGCCTCGCTGGCGGATCGATACGGCTTCGTCGTCATCTACCCGACCGCCACCCAGTCGGCGGGGTTCGGCAACTGCTTCGACACCTGGTCGGACGCGGCCAAGCGGCGCGGCGGCGGCAGCGACCCGGTCTCGATCCTCTCGATGATCGACTATGTCGAGCGGACCCACCAGGGAGACCCTAACCGGGTCTACGCCACGGGAAGCTCGTCCGGCGGCATGATGACCC
Source organism: Nonomuraea sp. NPDC050478 (assembly GCF_044458265.1). Taxonomy (NCBI): domain Bacteria; kingdom Bacillati; phylum Actinomycetota; class Actinomycetes; order Streptosporangiales; family Streptosporangiaceae; genus Nonomuraea; species Nonomuraea sp. NPDC050478. The sequence goes on from NZ_JBITHT010000004.1 coordinate 58,672, forward strand.
AGCACATGCTCGCCGTCTACCCGGACGTGTTCAAGGCAGGGGCCTCCTTCATGGGCGTGCCCTTCAACTGCTTCGCCGGCGCCTCCGACTACCCGCCGGGAAGCAGCAGGTGCACCGGCGGGAGCATGGACCGAACCCCCCAGCAGTGGGGTGACGCGGTCCGCCAGGCGTACCCGGGATATACCGGCCCCCGCCCGCGCATGCAGCTGTGGCACGGCACCAGCGACACCCTCGTGCCCTACTCGCTGCTGCGGGAGTCGATCGAGCAGTGGACCAACGTGTTCGGGCTGAGCCAGACCCCGACCAGCACCGACGCCCCTCAGGCAAACTGGAACCGCAGCCGGTACGCCGATCCGTCCGGCACCGTGCAGGTGGAGGCGTACAGCATCCAGGGCGCCGGGCACGCTCTACCGCAGAGCGGCATGGCCCGCTACGCCGTCGAGTTCTTCGGCTTGACCACCAGCCAGACCGACACCACGCCGCCGACCACGCCAGGCACCCCGGTCGCGTCCAACGTGACCGCCTCCAGCGCCACGCTGACCTGGACCGCGTCCACCGACCAGGGCGGCTCCGGCCTGGCCGGCTACAACGTCTACCGGGAGCAGGGCGCCACCGACCCGCAGCTCGGCCAGTCCGCCACCACGTCGATCACCCTGACCGGGCTGAGCGCCAGCACCCAGTACCAGGTGTACGTACGGGCGCGCGACGGCGCGGGCAACCTGTCGGGCAACTCCGCGACGGTCACCTTCACCACGGCCGCCACCGGAGGCGACACCACGCCGCCGACCGCCCCGGCCGGGCTCACCGCCTCGGGCACCACCACGACCGGCACCAGCCTGACCTGGACGGCCTCCACCGACGACACCGGTGTGACCGGCTATGAGATCCTGCGCGCTCCCGGCGCGTCGGGCGGCACGTTCGCCCAGGCCGGCACCTCGGCCACGACCTCGTTCACCGACACGGGCCTGACCGCGGGCACCACCTACCGCTACCAGGTCCGGGCGCGCGATGCCGCCGGCAACGTCTCACCGGTCTCCAACACCGTCCAGATCACCACGCAGGGAGGCACGACGGGTGCCTGCTCGGCCACCCCGACCGTGCAGTCCCAGTGGGGGAACGGGTATGTGATCCAGCCGCTGACCATCACCAACACCAGCACCTCGACGATCAACGGCTGGACGGTCACCTTCACCCTGCCGGCCGGGCACACCCTGACCGGCTCGTGGAACGGCACCGTCACCACCAGCGGCCAGACCGTCACGGTCAGAAGTGTCAGCCACAACGGCACGCTCGCGCCGGGAGCCGGCACCACCAGCTTCGGCTTCCAAGCGAGCAGGCCCAACGGCGACACCGCCCTGCCGTCCGGCTACACCTGCGCCTGACCGTCAGCGCGCTTCCCTGATCACGGCTCCGTCAGGTGGGACCGGGCCGTGATCAAGGGATCCGCGCCGGCGGCGGCGGAAGCACCGCACGACCTCTCAGAACGCGCCGAACCGGCCGCATCAGGAGATCTCGACGTAGTCCAGTTCGGCCGCGAACAGTCCGTCGTCGTGCTGGAATCGCAGCGTGTTCCATTTGTGGTCCAGCTTCAGCCTGACCGGCGCGTCCGACCAGGACGTCCAGGTGTCACTACCCGGATAATGCAGGACGACCTTGTACGAGCCATTCACCGTCAGATACTGACGCGCGTTGCCATCGGCGGCGCTGTACCGCACGTTCACCGTATAGGTGTCGGCCCTGGGCGCGTACACCTTGATTTCGACCCAGCTGTCCGGGTGGTTCAAATAGCCCATAGAAGCGTTGTTCGACGCGCCGTCGATATTGTAAAGGCGCCTGGCATTGTGGTAAGTGCCGTCCTCGGCCTCGTAACGGACCGGCCTCTCTGATACGACGGCCAGGACGATCAGGGTGGTCACCACGACGGCCGGCACGGCCGCGATCAGCAGGATCGTACGAGGTCGCGGGCCACGGGCGTGGGCGGGCTCCGGTGTCCCCGAGATGGACGCGTCGTCGTCGGCGGGCCGGCTTCGCAGTTGCGCGCGCAACCCCAGCATCGAGACGACCAGCCCGGCCGCGCCCGTGAACATCCCGATCACGCTGGCCCGTCGATTCAGCCCCTCCAGCACATCCCCTGGCAGACGGAGCGGGTCGACGAGGAACCAGACCAGAAGCGAGACCACCAGCACCACGATCGCGGTGTTCCGCACCGCCCGCCATACCCACGTACCTGGCGCTCGCTTCTGCCCTCTCGCCGCATTCGACATGGCTCCAGGGTGGCACCTTGATCGCCTCAGACGAAGGCCGGTACGGGAATTATGACGATCTCGGAATCTTCGTCGTTCGTGAGGCGTTTCCCGCCGTGCGCCGTCAGTATTGATCTGACTTTCGGTGGATTGGCGTGCAACGGATATGCGCGAGGAAGGGAGGAGCCGATGCTGACCGAATCCCTGGTGGCGTTGGCCGCCAGCGGTGGGGCGGCTCTGGTGGGAGCCATGGCCACCGATGCCTGGCAGGCGACCCGCAGCGGTGTGGCCCGGCTGTTCAGCCGCCAGGGGCCCGAGCGTCAGGCCGCCGTCGAAGCTCAGCTCGACGGCAACGTCGTCCTGGTGGAGCGGGCCGGCGATCCCGGCCAGGCGCGGCAGACGCTGGTGCCGGTCTGGGAGATGGCGCTGGCCCAGTTGCTGGAGGAGCACCCCGAGGTCGAGGCCGAGCTGCGAGAGCTCGTCGCGCGCGTACGTGAGGCTCTGCCCGACGCGCAGCGGGTGCAGCACCAGTACAACATCGCCCGCGACAACTCCCGGCAGTTCTCCGTGATAGACGGCGACATCAACTACTACGCCTCCCCCGCGCAGCCGGACCGCGGCGCCGACAGCCCCATGTGACCGGCATGGACGGCATGTTCGGCCAGCTGGGGCGTACCGTTCACCAGGAGGTACGGGTCGAGAGCGGCTTCGCCTACGGGGTGATCGGCGCGGATCTGCACGTCTTCGGCGACGGCAGACCTCTGTACCTGCTCAAGGAGACGAGCGGACGGGCGCAGCTGAGAGTCGCGCTGGACGCTCTCGGGCTCCCGGCCCAGCCGAGCCAGCTTCTCAACGCCCGCCACGCCGTGGTGGACTTCACCGGGCGCGACGGCGAAGTCGAGGAGCTGACCACGTGGCGCGACAGCGGTGACAGTCACGCGGTCCGCTGGCTGCACGCCCCCGGCGGCCAGGGCAAGACCCGCCTCGCCGCCCACCTCGCCGCGGCGGCGGTCGGCGACGGCTGGAAGGTGATCGTCGCCGAGCACGCGCCGGCTCAGGTGGTCGACGCCGAGGACCAGACCGGCCACGACCTGCGCCTCGGGACCGCCCGCGGGATCCTCATGCTGGTCGACTACGCCGACCGCTGGCCCCTGGCCCACCTGACGTGGCTGTTCAGCAACAAGATCCTCGACCAGGACGTACCGGTACGAGTGCTGCTCCTCGCCCGCAACGAGCACATCTGGCCCGCCCTGCGCCATGCCCTCACCCAGGCAGGCTGGCCACCCGGGGCCTGCGCCGCCCGGTCCTTGGGCCCCCTGCCGAGCACGAGGGACGCCCGCCGCGACATGTTCAGGGCCGCCCGCGACTGCTTCGCCCGCTGCTACGGGCTGACGCGGGCATCGGTGATCGGCGTGCCGGACTGGCTGGAACGTGAGGAGTTCGGCCTCACCCTGGCGGTGCACATGGCCGCGCTGGTCGCCGTCGACCGCCACGTCCGTGACACGCCCCGGCCCGCGCCCGGTGAGAGCATGCTGGCGCTGACCGCCTACCTGCTGGGGCGCGAGAGCCATCACTGGCACACGCTGCACGGCACCGCCGATCCCCTGACGGGCGCGCGCACCACGTTCGGCACCGACCCGATCCGGATGCGACGGGCCGTGTTCACCGCCGTGCTCACCGGTCCCCTGGGCTTCCGGGACGCCATGGCGGCGCTGGACGCCGTCGGCGTCGGCGGTGACACCGACCGGGTGCTCACCGACCACACCTTCTGCTACCCGCCCGCCGATCCCCGTACGGTGCTGGAGCCCCTCTACCCCGACCGGCTCGCCGAGGACTTCCTGGCCCTGTGCCTGCCCGGCCACGACCTGCCCGAGCACCAGCCGGAGGCGTGGGCGGCCACCGCCCCCGAGACGCTGCTCGCCTCACCGTCCGGCGACGGGACGCTGCCGCCGTACGCCGCGCGGACGATCACGTTCCTCACCGCAGCCTGCGAACGCTGGCCCCATCTGATCCCCACGCTGGAAACGCTGGAGCGTCTCCTCCCCGAGGACCCGGACGACGCGGCCGGTGACCTCGCCGTCGCGGCGGCCGACCTCACCGAGCGCCTCGCCGGGCACCGGCTGCCGACGCTCACCGATCCCGCCGCCCGCGCGGAGCTGTACGACGTCCTGGGCCGGTGGCTCTACCAGGCCCACCAGGAGGAGAAGGCGGCCGCCGCGCTGACCGAGGCCACCCGGCTGTACCGGCCGCTGGCCGCCGCCGATCCCCGGACGTTCGAGCCCAAGCTCGCCGCGGCGGCGTTCTACCTCGCCATGGACCTGGCGCTCGGGGGCGCCATACCTCAGCCGGACGACCTGGCGGCGGTGGCCTACTTCTCCGCCGGCGGTGACGCGCTGCGGCCCGCCCTGGCCCGCCCGGACGAGGCGCTGGCGGCGTTCCGCGAGGCCGTCGAGATCTTCCGCCGGCTCGCCCGCGACGATCCCGCCGAACACCAGGAACGCCTGGCCGCCGTGATCTGTGTGGCCGCGCTCTGCGGGCCGTACCTGGGAGCGCCGGAGGAGTCGCTGGCCCTCGCGCGCGAGGGCGTCGACCTCGTCCGCCGGCTGGCACGCGACCAGGAGAACCTGGGCAAGGACTACTCGGACGACGTCGCGGCGGCGCTGATGGCCCTCGCGGGCAACCTGGTGGCCTCGGAACCGGAGCAGGCCGCGGCGCTCGCCCACGAGGCCATGGAGATCCTGCGCCGGCTCGCCCGCGACAACCCCGCCGAGCCCGCCCACGAGGACAGCCTCTACGGGATGCTGGCCTTCCAGACCGCGGTGCTGCTGCGGCTGGGCCGCGCCGAACCGGCCGTCGCCGTGCTCGACGAGGCCGTACGGATCCGTCGCCGCCTCGACCGGCGGAAGGATTCGGACGGCCGCGACGCCTGGCAGGACACGTTCGCCGGGGCGCTCGGCCTGGTGTGGGTGCAAGGGACCGAGGACGACGTGGAGACCGGCCTGGAAACGGCCGCGCGGGTGCTCCGCCACGAGGCGCGGGCCAACCCCACCGCCGACGGGGTGGCGCTCTATCACACCTTCCTCTCGCTCGACCTCCTGCTGCGCCGGCTGGAACGATGGGACCTCGTCCTGGCCGGGCAGCGCGACGCCATCGACTTCCTCGGGCACTGGGACGACGCGACCGATCTGCTCGGCATGCTGGCCGCCCACGGCACCGTCCTCGCGATGCTGGGGCGATGGGACGAGACCCTGGACGTGATCGGCGCGATCGCCCGGGAACTCCTGCGGGAGGGCACCGCCGCCGAGCTGGAGTACGCCATTCACGGAGGGCTGACGGCGATGACCACGGGCAGCGTGGGCCGGTCGCCGGACGAGCAGCCCGCCGGCGCCTACGAGCGCGAGTCGCGGGACGAGAACGTCGCCATGCTGAACGAGATAGCGGCGGCCTACCGGCGGCGTTCCCACGGCGACACCCAGGAGCGTGACCAAGGCCTGGCCGTCACGCTCAAGACGCTGGCCGAAGCACTGTGGATCAAGGACGAACCGTGGGAGTCCCTGGCCGCCGGCGACGAGGCCGTCCAGATCCGCCGCCGGCTGGCCCGCGGCGGTTCCGCCGAGCACCGAGGTCACCTCGCGCTCGCGCTGAAACGCCACGCACACAGGCTGGGACGTGTCGGACGCCACGAAGAGGCGGCCGCCGCGGCGGGAGAGGCCGCCCACCTCTACGACCTCCTCGCCCGGGACGACCCCGGCGCGGACCGGCTCGCCCTCGCCGCGACCCTGCACCTCCTGGCGTCCAACCTGCAGTGGTCCAGCCCGGCCGAGGCTCTGGAACCTGCGCGACGGGCCACCGGGATCCTGGAGCGGCTCGCCCGCGACGAACCCGCCACGCACGAACCCAACCTCGTGATCATGCTGGACACGCTCGCCGAGATCCTCGACCGCCTGGGCCGCGGAGAAGAGGCACGGACCACGGTCAGCCAGGCGGCCGGAATACGCGCACGTACCCGGACCTGAGACACGCGTCGATGGGATTCAGGCGCGTCGGAGGCGTTCGAGGTGGGGCAGTTCCCCGGGGCGCACGTGGGCGGTGCCGCACCCTCCCAGGATTCCCACCCGAGCCGGTGCGGCACCGTGCCTGCCGAAAGTCCGCGCCGTTTCCGGAAACGCCGTCACCACAGGTAGATCTCGTGGACCAGGCCGTCCGGCTCCTCCCGATAGGTGATCGGGGACCCGGTCTGCCTGGCCTGCGTGGCGAGCGTCAGCAGCGCCGTGAACGCCCCGTCGCCGCCGTTGTAGATCTTCTTCCAGACGCCCTGCACCAGGATCCAGGCGTTGCGGGTCTGGGCGATCGACCAGGTGGCGGTGACGGTGGCGCCGGAGATCCACCCACCGGCTCCGCCGTCCTCCGAGACGATCTCCTCGGCCACTTCCGGGGAGACGGTCAGCGTCGGCCGCATCTCGCCGTCCGGTAGGTGCGCGAACCGGGCGACCATCTCGTCACCGGCCGGCTTGGCGGAGCCCTGGCCATCGGCGGCGACCGGCCACACGGACGGCGGGATCAGCACCGGCCGGGAAACGGTGATCTCGTCGTACTCCTTCGTCGTCATCTCTCCCCCTACCACGCGTAGATCTGGTGGACGGTTCCGCCGTCCTCGTACAGGCCGACGGGCGTGCCGAGCGCCTTGGAGGCCGCCAGTTCGAGCAGCATCGCCTCGCCGGTGGTCGCGTCGGCGCCGTCGAGCTTGAGCCAGCCGCGGACACTGCCGTAGGCCCACACGTTGCCGTCGGCCTCGTTGCTCCACAGGCCCAGGATCCGCTGGTCGGGCAGCCAGCCGCGCAGTGTCACCCCGGAGACGGAGCAGGTCTGGTAGGTCTCGACACGGCACTGACCGTAGGCGATCTTGAAGAAGCCCTGGTCGCCCCAGTGACGACCCCAGCTGTTCTTGGCGATCCAGCATCCGGCGGCATCGTCGTACCCGACCAGGCTGACGCAGTGACCGCCGGCGTACGCGCCGGTGACGTGCCGATAGACGCCGCCGCCGTAGCTGAAGAAGTCCTGGTAGACGTCCAGGCACGCGGAGACGGCGCCGTACGCGGCGATGTGCTCCTTCATGGCCGCGGCGTCGCCGCTGATGTCCTGGAACCGCGCGACCTTCGCCATGCGGTTGGGCCAGTCGGCGTTCAGCCGGGAGCAGTCCTGGTCCCCGGCCACGTAGGGGAAGCAGTCGTCGAACGCGACCCCCGCGTCGCGGCAGTAGGGCAGGGCCTGCGCCGGCCACCAGCCCGCCACGCAGCTCGCTCCATCCTGGCCGCCGTGGCAGTAGAACAGGTGGGCCTCGGAGAGGTCCACTGTGAGGCCCGCCGTCCGGTTGGTGAAGCGGACGACGTGCTCCATCGTCGAGATCACCGCGAAGGCGACGCACGACCCGCAGTCCCCCTGGTCCTTGACCCGTGTGGTGTAGTCGGCACCGCCGTGGTCGCGCAGGTCGAAGGCGGCCGGGGCCCCCACCGACTCCGCGCCGGCCGCGTGGGCCGCCGCGGTCCGCTCGTCGAGGTCGTCGTCGAGCTCGGCGACGCTCACGCCCGGCGTCGGCGGAACCCCGAGGCGCAGGACCCTGCTCTCTTCGGTGAGCCCCGTCATGGACGTGTACGCCATGCTCCATGGCTGCTCGGCCTGTTCCAGCTCCGTCTGGAGCCGGCCCAGGTCGAGCGGACTGTTCACTGGCATGTCCCCTCCTAGGTCGCGTGGCTCCAAGCGTCGCCGTGCCGGACCCCTGGCGCCCCGGGGGATGGCCTAGGGGCTTCCCCAGTCAGGGCTCACCTGAGAGAGATCCGCCAGGCGACGAACCCGGCCGCGGCGAGCCCGGCGAGGGCCAGAAGGCTACTGGTGAGGAACGGGTCGATGCCGTCCAAGGCGGGAGCGAACCCGATGCCGACGTACACGGTGACCCCGGTAGCACCGCCCAGCTGGTCGGCGGCTCGCTGGACGCCGGAGGCGATGCCGGCGTCGTCTTCGGTAACGCCGGTCACCGCCACGTACTGCAGTCCGACGATCCCGAACCCTATCCCGGCGGCGACGAGCATCATGGCCGGAATCATCGCCGGACCGGCGGCCCCGAGACGGGAGACCAGCGCGATGGCGGCCATCGCCAGCATGGTGCAGCCGATCCCGGCCAGGACGCAGACGCGGGCGCCCCACCGTCCGAACAGCCGGGGAATCAGCAGCGAGGCCGCGATCAGGGACACCGCCAGGGGCAGCATCGTCAGGCCGGCCTGGAGCGGGCCGGCGCCCAGCCGATCCTGCAGGTAGTAGGTGAACAGCAGGAACGAGGTGGACAGCGCCGCGCTCAGCAGAGCGGTGGCGAGGTTGGCGAGGAAGCGCGGCCGGTTGCGGAAGAACCGCGGCGGCACGAGCGGTCGCCGTGCGCGGCGCTCGACCCTGACGAACAGCGCCCCGGCCACCACCGCGCCGGCCAGCGCCACCGGCGGCAGCCACGGCAGCGTGCCGTCCGCCCCTCCTGCCTCGACGACCCCGAGGGTGAACAGCAGCGGAGCCGCGACCAGCAGGAGCGCACCGGGGAGGTCCAGCGGAGCGCGCTCGGCAGCCCGTCCGCCCGGCACGAGGAGGACGACCGTGGCGAGCACGACCAGGATGAAGGGTACGGACACCAGGAAGATCCACCGCCAGCCGAGCAGCTCGGTGATGATCCCGGAGGCCACGAACCCGACGACGAGGCCGCAGCTCGCCACGGCCGCCCACACGCTCAGCGCCCGCGACCTGCGCGGTCCCTCGGGGAACATGAGCACGATCACCGCCATGGATGCCGGAAGCGCGACCGCTTCACCGGCGCCCTGCAGCAGCCGGGCTGTCACCAGCAGGGCGAAGGACGGCGCGAGCCCGGCCAGCACGGACGCGGCGCCGAAGAGCGTCGTGCCGAGCAGGAGGATGCGGCGCCTGCCGAGCACGTCGCCCAGCCGGCCGCCGAGCATCAGCAGCCCGCCGCCGGTGATGGTGTAGCCGACCACGACCCAGGTCAGCGCGTGATCGTCGACGCTGAAGTCGGCGCCGATCGAGGGCAGCGCGACATTGACCACGGTCATGTCAAGCGCGATGAAGAACTGCAGCGTGGCCATGCCGCACAGCACCAGCCACGCACGCACCGGGGACGATCCGTCCCGGAGCGAAAGGAGAATGCCTGAAAGCATCGAGTGCTCCGTTGCCCAGAAGAGGTTCCGGGCAGCACGAACGTGCCGCTCCGGTTGGACCACGAAGCGACAGGACGTTCAGCGGATAGTGAGAAGAACGCCCCGCCGCTAGCGGAGCGTCCTTGTCACCGCGGCACAGACGGCCGCGCACGAAGCGCCAGACATGTCACCGATGCTAGCGGAGCCGACGGCAGATTGATCACTCTGCCGGACCTGGCAGCCGCCCCGGCACCGCACCCTGTGTCCCGTCGGTCCCACGATGCCTTGATCGGGGATGACGATCGGCCCTCAGCGGAAGCGCCAGTAGCCGCTCGCCGGCTCTTCGCTGGTCGTGCACTTGGCCACGGACCTCACGGTGTTGGGGCGCCTCCACTGTCCGTACCGGGTCGTGTAGTTGCTGGAGCCGATCCTGTAACACCTGACCACGGCCTGGAACTCCCCGTCCCCCTTGCCGCAGAACACTTCGTAGGTGAACGTCGTGTACGTGTCGGAACAGTTGGAGGGAGCCGCGTGTGCGGCCCCCGCCGACGCGACCACTGTGCCGGCCGCCAGCAATGCGCCGACCGCGGCCACCTGCAGCGTCTTCGTCACCTTTTTCATTGCACTCCTCACACCGTGACAGGACTCGGCTGGAACGCCGTTGATCTACGGCACAGCGTAGGCAGGAGGGGCTATCCATCCGCTTGTCGGCGGCTATTACCCGCTTGCGGCACCTCGGCAGTGTGCCTACGCTCGCCATCAGCGATCAGGGGGGCCGCAGGTGCTGTTCGGCATTCTTGGACCGGTTGAGATCATCACGGACAGCGGGCCGGTATCCGCCGCCCAGCCCAGGCACCGGGCTTTCCTGGCCTATCTGTTGCTGCACGCCAACCGGGTGGTGACGCCCGACCAGGTGATCGAGGCCATCTGGGGGGGCGCGGAGCCTGCGTCCGCGCGGACGCAGGTCCACGTGGCGATCTCGGGACTGCGCAAGGCGCTGCGTGAGCGCGGGCTGGACGACGTCGTCGTCACCTGCCCCGGCGGCTACCGCCTGGAGCTGGCGTACGGTGCGCTGGACGCCGACGTCTTCGCCGGCCGCGTCAAGGCGGGCCGCAGGCTGCTCGAACGCGGCGCGCACGAGGAGGCGGCCCGCGAACTGGACGCGGCAGCCGGGCTGTGGCGAGGGCAGGCGCTGGCGGACATCACCGCGGCGTACGCGGACGCGGCCCGCCACCGGCTGCATGAGCAGCGGCTGAGCGCTCTGGAGTCGCTCGCGGATGCCCGGCTGGCGCTCGGCGATCACGACGCGCTGATCCCCAAGCTGAGCGGCCTCGTCGAGGCACACCCGCTGCGCGAGCCGATGGTGTGCCGGCTGATGCTGGCGCAGTACCGTGCGGGCCTTCGCTCTCAGGCGCTGGAGACCGCCAGGCGGATGCGCGGTCTGCTCGCCGAGGAGGAAGGGCTCGACCCCGGAGAGGCGTTCGTCCGGCTTGAGCAGGCCATCCTCACCGCGGACCAATCCCTGAGCCTCGCTCCGGCGACCTGGGTGCGGCCCGCCCAGCTCCCCTATGACGTCCACCGCTTCACGGGAAGGGTCCGAGAGCTGGAGACGCTGACCGCGATGGCGTGCGCGGCCGACCCGCCTCCCGCGGTGCTGGTGGTCGGCACGGCCGGGGTGGGCAAGAGCGCGCTGGCTGTGCACTGGGCGCACGGACATCGCGACCGGTTTCCCGACGGGCAGCTCTACGTGAACCTGCGCGGCTTCGATCCCGGCCGTGATCCCTTGGAACCCCTTGAGGTGCTGCACAGGTTCCTGCGCTCTGTCGGAGTCGACGCGGTCCCCGACGAGGTGGACGAGGCGGCGGCGCTGCTGCGCTCGCGGCTCTCCCGGCAACGTGTGCTGATCCTGCTGGACAACGCGCGCGACGCCGAACAGATCCGGCCGTTGCTACCCGGTTCGGCGAGCTGCGTCGTCCTGGTGACCAGCCGTAACCAGTTGCGCGGCCTGATCGCCAACGAGGGGGCGCGGCTGCTGCGGCTCGATCCGCTCACCGCGATCGAGGCGGACGAGCTGCTGCGCGGGGCCATCACGAGCTCGACGGCCGATGACGCGCAGGCCATCCGCGAGCTGGCGCGGCGGTGCGCGTATCTGCCGCTGGCCCTGCGGCTGGCCGCGGCGCAGCTCATCTGCCGTCCTCATCTGACGATCGTGGAGTACACCAGGCGCCTCTCGACCGATGACGCGCTGGAGGTGCTCGACATCCAAGGTGGCCTGAAGGGGCCGGTCGACTCCGCGTTCGAGCTGTCCTACCGCGCGCTCGGGGACGTCGCGCGGCGGTTGTTCCGGCTGTTGAGCCTGGCTCCCGGCCAGGACTTCGCGCCGGAGGCGGCCGCGGCGCTGCTCGGCGTCGCCCTCGCCGGGGCACGGCGTCCCCTGGAGGAGCTGTCCACGGCGCACATGATCGATGAGCATCGGGCGGGCCGCTACACGATGCACGATCTGCTGCGCAGCTATGCCATCCGGATGCTGGCCAGTGACGAACCGGACGAAGGACGGACCGAGGCGGCCCTGCGGTTGGTCGACTTCTACGCCGACGCGGTCTTCGCCGCCTATCCCCTGTTGCAGCCGCGCCGGCCTCCGGGCGAGCGTCAGCTGACACACCCGCCGGTGGAGCGGCTGCGGTTCGCCGATCGGGCCGAGGCTCTGGCCTGGCACGACGCGGAGCGCGAGAGCTTCGTGGGTGTCGTCGAGCTCGCCGCCCGGCACGGCCGGCATCACCGCGCCTGGCGGCTCACCTCCGACCTGCTGGCGTACTTCATCATCCGGCGACGCTGGCGGGAGTGGTCGGCGGCACTGCGGATCGGCCACGCGTCCGCGACGCGGTGCGGCGACCTGGAGGGCATGACGTACATGAGCAACTCGTCGGGCATCGTCTGCAAGCAGACCGGGCGCTACGCCGAGGCCGTCGAGCACTACCTGCGGGCGATCGACCTGGCGACCGCGGCGGGCAGTGACCGCATGGTCGGCTCGGCCCACGCCAACCTCGGCGGGCTGTACATCACCCAGGGCCGTCCGGAGGAAGGGATGCGGCATCTGCGGATCGCGCTGGCCGTGCCCGAGTACGGACAGGTGCCGCAGTACGCCGCGGCGGGACACGTCAACCTGGGCTGTGCCCTCATCGAGCTGGGCAGCCTGCCGGAGGCGGACGAGGCGCTGCGGCGGGCGCTCGGATACGCGATCGCCTGCGATGACGTGCAACAGATCTGCTTCTCCCTGCACAACCTCACCGAGATCGCGTTACGCAGAGGAGACCGGGAGGCGGCCAGGCGGCACGCCGAGACCCAGTTGACCCACGCCGAGGAGCTCGGCGACCCGCTGCGCACGGCGGCGGCACTCGACCTGCTGGCCTCCACCGTGCTCCTGGAGGACCTGCCGGCCGCCCGGGCGCACTGGCGGGCGGCGCTGGCGATCTATCGCGACCTCGGCCATCGTCAGAGCGCGGTGCTCAGCGAGTGGCTGGCCACGATAGAAGAGGATCTGGACGATCTCGCCCGCGCCAACGAGGAGTACCGCCGTCGTTGCCGCAGGCTCGTCTGAGCCGCGGAACGCCGAGCCCGTGTCGGCCGCGCGGAGCCTCCGTCATCGGATGATCTTCGGGCCCGAGCCGGTGGAGGCGCGGACGATGAGTTCGGGCCGGAAGATCAGCTCCTGGTGGCGGGACGGCGCCCCGGCGACCAGCTCCAGGAGCGTGTCGACCGCGGCCGCGGCGATGACCTGTACCGGCTGGCGCACCGTGGTCAGGGGCGGGTCGGTGTAGGGGATGAGCACCGAGTCGTCGTATCCGACCACGGACACCGCGCCGGGGACGTCCAGCCCTCTGTCGCGGCACGCCCTGATGGCGCCGATCGCCATGAGGTCGCTCGCGCAGACGATCCCGGTGCAGCCGCGATCCAGGAGCTGGGCCGCCGCGGCCTGCCCGCCCTCCACGGAGAAGAGGGAGTGGGCGATCAGCGCGCCGGGGTCCTCGCCGGGGCACAGGTCGGCCATGGCCTGCCGGTAGCCGTCGATCTTCCTGATCACGGGGACGAACCTGGCCTGGCCCACGGCCAGCCCGATCCGCTCGTGTCCGAGGGCGTGCAGGTGCTGAACCGCGAGCCGGGCGGCGAGGCGGTCGTCGGTGGACAGGAACGGCGCTTCGACGTCCGCGGCGTACCCGTTCAGCAGGACCATCGGCACCTTCTGCGTCACCAGCCGGATGTAGCGGTCGGCCCGCGCGGTGGTGTCCGCGTGCAGCCCCGACACGAAGATCATGGCGCTGACGCCGCATTCGAGCAGCAGCTCGGTGAACTCGTCCTCGGGCGCGCCGCCGGGCAGCTGCGTGCACAGTACGGGCGTGTAGCCGTGCTGGGTGAGCGCCTTCTCGATCGCCTGGCCGAAGGCGGGGAAGATCGGGTTGTCCAGCTCGGGTGTCACCACGCCCACCAGGCCGCGGCTGCGTTGCCTGATGCGCGGTGGCCTCTCGTAACCGATGAGGTCGAGCGCGGTCAGCACGGAGTGCCGGGTCGGCTTCGAGACTCCCGGCCGGCCGTTCAGCACCCGGCTGACCGTCGCCTCGCTCACCCCCGCGAGCGCGGCGATGTCGGTCAGCCGGGGCATCCCGTTCGCGGGCATCCCTACCACAGGGGCCGCCCCCACCAGGCGGCCGAGTCGGGCGGGAGCGTACCGCCTGCCAGGGGCGCGCTGGCCAGCAGCAGGTCGCCCGAGACCGGCAGCTCCACCTCGTGGTCGTTGAGGTTGACCGCGCAGGTGAAGCCGTCGCCGCGGGTGAAGACGAGCGTCCCGTACGGCGAGTCGAGCCAGGTGAGCGCGCCGTCGCCGAGCTCGGGGCGTGCGCGGCGCAGCCGCAGCGCCTGCCGGTACAGCTCCAGCGTCGAGCCGGGGTCGTCCCGCTGCGCTTCCACGCTCAGCTCCGCCCACGTGCCGGGAATCGGGAGCCACGGGTCGTTCCAGCCGGTCTCGCGGGTCCAGGGAATGGGCACCCGGCAGCCGTCGCGGCCGCTGTCGGGGTCGCGCAGCCGCTGCGGGTCCCGCAGGACCTCTTCCGGCAGGTCGAGCACCTCGGGCAGGCCCAGCTCCTCGCCCTGGTAGACGTACGCGGAGCCGGGCAGGGCGAGCGTCAGCAGCGCGGCGGCGCGCGCCCTGGCCAGGCTGCCGTAGCGGGTGACGGGCCGCTTGACGTCATGGTTGGACAGCACCCAGGTGGACGGCGCGCCGACCGAGCCGGCCGTGGCCAGCGACTCGTCGATGACCTCGCGCAGCGCCCCGGCCTGCCACGGGGTGTTGAGGAAGTGGAAGTTGAACGCCTGGTGCAGCTCGTCCGACCGGACGTAGCGGGCCAGCCGTTCGGCCGTGGGCGCCCACGCCTCGGCCACGCCGATGCGCTCCCCCGGGTACGAGTCGAGGACGCGCCGCCACGACCGGTGGATCTCGTGCACGCCGTCCTGGTCGAAGTACGGCACCACGTCGGCGCCGATCATGCGGACCTGGCCGGTCCGGCCGACGTCGGGCAGCCCCGGCGCCTTGACCATGCCGTGCGCGACGTCCACCCGGAACCCGTCCACGCCCAGGTCGAGCCAGAAGCGCAGCACGCCGGCGAACTCCGCGTGCACCTCCGGGTGCTCCCAGTTCAGGTCGGGCTGCTCGGGGGCGAACAGGTGCAGATACCACTGACCGTCGGCCACCCTGGTCCAGGCGGGGCCGCCGAAGATGGATTCCCAGTCGTTCGGCGGCAGCTCGCCGTGTGCGCCGCGGCCGTCGCGGAAGATGTAGCGCTCCCGGTCCGGACCGCCCTTGAGGGCACGGGCGAACCAAGGGTGCCGGTCGGAGGTGTGGTTGGGCACCACGTCGACGATGACGCGCAGGCCGAGGGCATGCGCGTCGGCGATCATCGCCCGCGCGTCGGTGAGCGTGCCGAACAGCGGGTCCACGTCGCGGTAGTCGGCGACGTCGTAGCCGAAGTCGGCCATCGGCGAGGGGTAGAACGGCGTCAGCCAGACGGCGTCCACGCCCAGTTCCGCCAGGTAGGGCAGGCGCCGGCGCACGCCCGGCAGGTCGCCGACGCCGTCGGCGTTCCCGTCGGCGAAGCTGCGCACGTAGACCTGGTAGATCACCGCGTCCCGCCACCAGCGGGTGGCGGTCACCGGCTGCGCGGCGCCCTCGGCGAGTTCGGTCATCTGTTTCCCCGATCAGTCAGAGTCGGAAGGCCGGTGCGACGAGGCCGGCTCACGACTTCGTCGCGCCGCTGGTCAGCCCGGCGACCAGATGGCGCTGGACGACGAGGAAGACCGCCGCGGCGGGCACCGCGATCAGCACGGCGGAGGCGGTGAGCAGTCCCCAGTCGGACCAGTGCTGGCCGACGAACTGCTGCAGGCCCACGGCGAGCGTGCGCTTCTCCTCCTGGGACATGAACACGGTGGCGTACGCGACCTCGCCCCATGCGGTCATGAAGCAGTAGAACGCGGTGACGGCCAGGCTGGGCCGGGCCAGCGGCAGCACCACCCGCCAGAACGCGCCGAAGGGCGTGAGCCCGTCGATCAGCCCGGCCTGGTCGATCTCGCGCGGGATGGAGTCGAAGTAGCTCTTCATCATCCAGGCGCAGAACGGCACCGCGATCGTCATGTAGGCGATGATCAGCCCGGGGATCTGGTTCAGCAGTCCGAGCGCGGCCATCAGGTTGTACAGCGGGACGATGAGGATGGCGACGGGGAACATCTGGGTGATCAGCAGCATCCACATGATCCCGCGCCGGCCGGGGAAGGCATGGCGGCTGAGCGCGTACCCGGTGGTCGAGGCGAGGAAGACGCCGAGGACGGTGGTGAGGCCCGCCGCCAGCACCGAGTTGACCAGCCACGTCAGGAACTCGGTCTCGCCGAGCACCCGCGCGTAGTTGGTCAGCGACGGCTGGTTGAAGATCTCCAGCTCGGCGGACAGCCATCCGTCGCGGGGCTTCAGCGACGTCAGCACCAGCCAGACGACGGGGAACAGCGAGACGGCACAGGCCGCGACGAGGGTCACGTGCAGCAGCACCGACGCGGCCGGGCTGCGCCCGGCGGCGCCCGGCGCGACCGGGCGGGTGTTCGCGGTCACCAGACCTCCCCTTGTCTGCGCAGCGCGCGGCGGTAAACGGTGGCGAGTACGACGAGCAGGACCAGGATGATCACGCCCCAGGCCGCCGAGCCGGAGTAGTTGCGCACCCCGGTGAACGCCTCCCTGAAGGCGTAGGTGACGAGGATCTCCGTCTCGCTGCCGGGACCGCCCCGCGTTATCAGGAAGATCACGGGGAACATGTTGAACGTCCAGATGGTGCCCAGCAGCACGACCGTCGCCGAGACCGACCGGAGCATGGGCAGCGTGATGTGACGGAAGCGCTGGAAGGGTGTCGCGCCGTCGACCGCGGCGGCCTCGTACAGCTCGGACGGGATCGACTGCAGGCCGCCCAGCAAAGCCACCATCATGAACGGCACGCCGACCCAGACGTTGACCGCGATCACCGCGAGCTTGGCCGTGACCGGGTCGTCCAGCCAGCCGACCGCGCCGAGCCCGGCCGCCCTGAGCATCGCGTTGATCACGCCGAAGTCGCTGTTGAACAGGTAGCGCCAGATGAAGGCGGCCACGAACCCGGGGATCGCCCACGGCAGGATCAGCAGCACCCGGTAGAGCGAGCGGAACCGCAGCCGGCGGTGCAGCAGCATGGCCAGGCCCAGGCCGATGCCGTAGTGCAGGACGACGCAGGACACCGTCCAGATCGCCGTCCAGGTGAGCTTCTCCCAGAACAGGCCGCTGGAGAGGATGCCGACGTAGTTGTCCAGGCCGACGAACTCGTAGGTGGCCGGGATGACGTTGACGCCGATCGTCCGGCCGACGTTGGCCTCCGTGGCGTCCGTCAGGGACAGGTAGACGCCGCGCAGCAGCGGCCAGCCGATCAGCACGGTGACGACGATCATCACCGGGGCGACCATCGCCCAGGCGTACCAGTGCCGGGACAGGGCCCGCCGCAGCGGGCCTTGGTCGCGGCCGGCCCGGCGGCGGCCGCGGTCGGCGCTGTCCCTGGTCGTGCTCCTCGCACGTCCAGTCGAAACGGCCACGGTCAGCTCCAGGCCTTCATGATCGTCTGGAACTTCTCCTCGGCCTTGGTCAGCGTCTCCTCGGGCGTGGCGCCGCCGACCAGTTCCTGGTAGCTCTCCAGCAGCGGCTGGAAGAGCTGGCCGCCTTCGGGGATCCACGGGCGCGGCACCGCGGTCTCCATGATCGGCTTGAAGATCGACACGTCGGTGTTGGCCTTCACCCTCGGGTCCTCGAAGCTGGAGGTGCGGGCGGGCAGCAGGCCCAGTTCGGCGGAGACGGTGGCGAGCGAGGAGGACGAGCTCATGAAGCGCAGGAACTCGTACGACGCCTCGATGTTCTTGGATCCGGCGTAGATCGCGAGGTTCCAGCCGCCGGTGGGGGCGCCCGCCTTGGCGGAGCCTGCGGGCACCGGGGCGATGCCGAGGTTCTCCTTGTCCGCGAACTCCTTGCCCTGGTAGACCTCCGACAGCGACCAGGGGCCGTTGTAGATCATCGCGGTCTTGCCGTCCTTGAGCGCGGTCATCGCGTTGGCGTAGCTGTCCTGCAGCGCGGGCTTGGCCGCCGCACCCGAGGTGATGAGGTCCTGCAGGGTGGCCATGGCCTTGACGTTCTGCGGGGAGTTGACGACGACCTGCTTGTTCGGCACGTCGAGGAGGTCGCCGCCCTCGCCGTAGATGAAGGGCAGCAGGAAGTAACCGTCCACGTTGAGCGCCAGGCCGTTGGCGCCGGTCTTGGACTTGACGTCCTGGGCCGCCTGCTTGAGCTCGGGTACGGTCGCGGGCGGCTTGTCGTGGCCGGCCTCCTTCAGCAGCCGCTTGTTGTACAGCAGGGCGAGCGTGTCGGTCACCTGCGGGACCGCCCACGTCTTGCCGTTGTACTTGGTGCTGCTCAGCGGGCCGGGGAGGTAGTCGGCCTCGTCGTCGACGGCGCGGGTGCCGTCGAGCGGCTGGAGGTAGCCGAGTTCGGCGAACTGGGACGTCCAGGCGACCTCGGAGCGGATCACGTCGGGGGCGCCGGTGCCGGCCTGGGCCGCTGTCTGGAACTGGTTCTGCGCCTGGTCGGAGGGGACGTTGACGTACTTGATCTTGATTTTGGGGTACTTGGCCTCGAACTCCTTGATCAGCTTCTGGAATGTCGGGCCCTCGCTGTCCGGGCGGACGGTGTCCCACCACGTGATCTCGCCGCTGATCTGGCTCGGGTCGGCGGGGGCCGAGCCGGTCGGCGCGGCGGAGGATGTGCCGTCGCCGCCGCCGCACGCGCCGACCGCGAGCGCGAGCGCCGCGACCATCGTCACGGCCGAAAGGGCTTGCCGCATCTCTGTCTCCTCGTAGGAAGCCGAAGGGGGACACGCCGCGGGAGACCTCGCCCGCCGGGGTCCTCGGAAGTGAGGTGGACGTTACGCGCCTGCAAGCTTCATTGAAAGACTTTGCAAATAAGGATCACTTTTTCGTTATCTTTGCAAGGAGGCAGCCAGCCGTCACTCTGGGTGACGACACCTGGACAGCAGGTCTCCTGATCCGAGCACCTGCCGGAGGAGGGTCTGCCGCGGGAGTCAGGAGGTGGGGACGACGGGCGTGCGGATGGGGGCCGTCGAGCGGCGGACGACCAGCTCGGGGCGGTGCAGCAGCTCGCCGCGGGGCGCGGGCACGCCGCCGATCTCGTCGAGCAGGCTGCTCACCGCGTTCAGCGCCATCTCGCGCACCGGCTGCCGGATCGTCGTGAGCGGCGGGTCGAGGTAGGCCGTCATCGGCGTGTCGTCGAAGCCGACCACCGACACTTCCTCCGGCACGCTCAGGCCCAGGTTGCGGGCGCCCCTGATCGCGCCGATGGCCATGATGTCGCTGCCGCAGCAGATGGCCGTGCAGCCGCGCTCGAGCAGTTGCTGGGCCGCGGACTGGCCGCCCTCCACGGTGTAGAGCGTGTTGACGACCAGGTCGGAGACGTCGGTGACGCCGGCGTAGTTGGCCATGGCACGGCGGTAGCCCTCCGTCTTACGCATGGTGGGCACGAAACGCTCCTGGCCGATCGCCAGGCCGATGCGCCGGTGACCGAGGGAGACCAGGTGGGCGACGGCCATGTCGAGCGCGGCGACGTCGTCGTTGGAGATGAAGTGAGCCTGGATGTCGGGGCGGTAGCCGTTGATCAGCACCATGGGCAGGCCCAGCTCGGTCAGATGCACGTAACGCGCGGCGTTGGAGCGGGAGTCGGCGTGCAGCCCGTTGACGAAGATGATGCCCGCGACACCGCGCTCCAGCAGCAGAGCGGTGTAGTCGTCCTCGGTGACGCCGCCCGGCGTCTGCGTGCACAGCACGGCGGTGTAGCCGGACAGCACCAGGGCGCTCTCGATGACCTGCGCGAACGCCGGAAAGATCGGATTGCTGAGCTCGGGGAGGATCAGGCCGATCAGGCCGGTGTGGATCTGCCGGAGCTTGGCCGGGCGCTCGTAGCCGAGCACGTCGAGCGCGGTGAGGACGGCTTGCCTGGTGCCGGGCGCCACGCCCGGCTTGTCGTTGAGCACCCGGCTCACGGTGGCCTCACTCACGCCCGCTTGGGCGGCGATGTCGGCGAGGCGCATGGTCATGGCAGCCAATTTACCGTTCTCCGTCTCCTCCCAGGACCGGGGCTGCGGGAGCTTCGGCCAGCAATGTGTTGCAAGCTCTTGCAGACACTTCGCCGTAGTGGTGGGTCACTCTTGAAAAGTCTGCAAACTATTGCAAGGTCCTTGGCCGCCGAGTAACTTCCAGGCAACACCGAGGAAACCCGAACGCGGAGGTTCTGATGGTGCCTCTCCCCCATGGGCGTGCCAGAGCACCGCCGGGCCCACCGGTCCGCCACAAAGCAGCCCTCAAAGCAAGACGGGCCGGGTGTTGGCCCACCCAGCCCGTTGACGGGAACCCCATCCTCACGTTTCTGGAGATCCCCGCATGAAACTCTACAAAGCAATCGTCGCCACCGCATTAGCGGCGGCGAGCAGCATCGCCGTGCCCGTACTGGGCCAAGCCCCCGCCCATGCCGCCTCCGGCGTCGGCGTCATCGCCAACCTGTGGAGCTGGAACTGGAACTCGGTGGCCAGGGAGTGCACGGAGGTGCTGGGCCCGGCCGGGTACGGCGCGGTGCAGGTCTCACCGCCGCACGACTCGATGACCAAGGGCGGCACGGTCTGGTGGGACATCTACCAGCCCGCCCGCTACGAGCTGACCAGCAAGTTCGGTGACGAGGCCGCGTTCAGGCGCATGGTCGCCGCCTGCAACGGCGCCGGCGTGAAGGTCCAGGTGGACGCGGTCATCAACCACATGACCGGCCAGGGCGCCACCAGCTACGGCGGCTACGGCTTCAGCAAGTACAACTACCCGGGGCTCTACTCCTCCCAGGACTTCCACCAGCCCACCTGCCAGATCAACCAGGGCGACTACCGCAACGACGCCTGGCGCGTCCAGAACTGCGAGCTGGTGAGCCTGTCGGATCTGAACACCGGGTCCGAGTACGTCCGAGGCAAGATCGCGGACTACCTGAACAAGCTGACCTCGCTCGGCGTGTCCGGCTTCCGCATCGACGCCGCCAAGCACATCCACCCCGGTGACCTGTCCGCGATCAAGTCCAGGCTCGTCGGATCGCCCTACATCCACCAGGAGGTCATCCAAGGCGACCAGGAGGCCGTCCAGCCGAGCCACTACACCGGCGTCGGCGACGTCGACGAGTTCGTGTACGGCCGCAAGCTGCGGGAACAGTTCACCGGCCAGATCAAGAACCTGCGGACCTTCGGCGAGAGCTGGGGTCTGTCGGTGCCCGGAGACAAGGCCGTGGTGTTCGTCGACAACCACGACACCGAGCGGGGCGGCTCCACGCTCACCTACAAGAACGGCGACACGTACAAGCTGGCCAACCTCTTCATGCTGGCCTGGCCGTTCGGCACTCCCCAGGTGTACGCCTCGTACACCTGGAACAACAGCGAGGCCGGGCCGCCCTCGGCCAACGGCGGCCACGCCACCGACGTCAACTGCTCCAACGGCCAGTGGACCTGTTTCAACCGGCAGGTCGCCGGCATGGTGGGCTTCCACAACGCCGTCAAGGGCACCGGCGTCGCCAACTGGACCGACAACGGGAACAACCTGATCGCCTTCAGCCGCGGCGACAAGGGCTGGGTCGCCATCAACAACGAGGGCGGTTCCATCACCCGGACCTTCACCACCGGCCTGCCCGCCGGGACGTATCCGAACGTGGCGGGCGGCGGCACGGTGACGGTCGACTCCGGCGGCAGGGCGACGGTCACCGTGCCCGGCAAGAGCGCGGTCGCCGTCCACACCGGCTCGGCCCCTCAGCCGGGTGAAAAGGAAGCCACCGTCTACTACAAGACGAGCTGGTCCACGGCCAACATCCACTACAGCGTCAACGGCACCTGGACCACCGCCCCAGGCGTACCCATGGAAACAGCCTGCGCGGGCTGGAAGAAGAAGACCATCAACCTCGCCAACGCCACCACCCTCAAGGCCGCGTTCAACAACGGCGCCGGAACCTGGGACAACAACAACGGCAACGACTACACCCTCGCCACCGGCACCTCCACCGTCAAGGACGGCGTCGTGACCCCCAACGCCGCCGACCCCTGCGGAAGCTGATTCCCCCGCCTGTTCCGCGAAGGGTGTGGCGGGGGCTCCAGACGAGGCTGCCCCCGCCACACCAGGGTCTGACCCGGTCAGAAGGCCGACGCGCCGACCGGCCGTCAGGTCACTCGACCATGATCTGATGGAGGGCCTTGGCCGCCCAGTAGGTGACCTCGCCGAGGTCCGGCGGCGTGTCCTCGAACGTGAACGTGCCGTCCTTCTGTGTCGTCACGCCGGCGATCGGCTCTTTCGTCCCGTGGACCAGGCGCCGGGTCACCGCGAGCGGCTTGAGCCCGAGCGCCTTGCCGTCGGTACGGGTGAGCCGCCCCTCGACGGTGACCGGCGAGCAGGACGTCGAGCCGGAGCGGGCGCGAGCCGACGGCGGCTGAACCGGCGGCATCTGTTCGGCCGGAAGTGAGCGTACTGTCACCTTTCGGATGCATGAAGTGATGACCCCGTCTTGGGATTCCTGTGACGGGAGCATCACTTTCTGTGCACTCTGGCGGAATGCAACTACTGGTGTGGTTCGCCATCGTCATGGCCGTCGTCTACCTGGGGTCCTGCTACTTCCACCCCTATATGAAGTGTCCGCGCTGCAATCGCTCAAAAGAGTCGCATTCGACCACTTTCAAGGGGGCTTTCGGTAAATGCCGGGCGTGCGGCGGGGCCGGGCATTCGGTGAGGTTCGGGGCGAAAATCCTCGGCCGGAAGTGACTGTTCCGGAGTCCGGCCAACATCGTCTCCAATCCGCGGCGGTGGCGGGCCTCGCCTGCCACCGTTCCGCCGCGGAGTCCGGGATCGCGGCTACCGGGGAGGGTCGGGCGCCAGGCTCCCGTCGGGGGCGATGTGATCGAAGATCTGGCGGATCAGGGTGACCACATGGGGGTCCTCCACCGCGTACAGCGTCCGGCGGCCGTCCCGGCGTGCGGTGATGAGGCCGGCCAGGCGGAGCTTGGCCAGGTGCTGGGAGACCGTGGCGATGCCGATGCCCACGTGCGTGGCCAGCGTGCTGACGTCGTAGGAGCCGTGGGTGATCAGCCACATCAGGTGCAGCCGGACCGGGCTGGCCATCAGGGCGAACGTCTCGGCCGCCGCCCTCAGCTGCGCGGGGGTCGGGTGCTCGGCGCCGGGTGAACCCGGTGTGGAGGTCGGCATGGCCTCTCCATTGTCCCGCGCCGACGGCCTGCCTCCACGTTTCGATACTTGCGCGATTTCCGAAACGTATGGAAGAGTGAAGCCGCTCCGAAGGGGAGTAGCCCGCGACGCCCGCACGTCGACACGCTGAGAACCTCGCGTTCTCCGGCGGCGGGGACCGGTCACCGGCCGGTGGGCGAGACCTTCGGCCACGCAGTCATGCCTGGCCGAGTCTCCCCGTGGGTCCCGGCCGGGTCGTCCACCGCCCGGGAAGGACTCCTCCACTTGGCTCCCACCAAGCCGCCCCCGCCGTCGAACTGCGGCACGGACAGCACCATGAAGACCTCGACGTCGCGGCTGCCGGCCGACGCCCGCTCCCCCAAGGCGAGCAGTTGGTGACCGACCCGGCCCTCCCCCTGGCGCGGGCACGGGCCTTCGCCGACGACCCCCTGAGAAACGGAGACGTCTTCGTGCTGTCCGACCTTCTGTCCTACGGCGTACGGATCCTGCCCGGACTGCTGCTGATCGGCGCGTGCTTCGCGCTGGCGCGCGCCGAGCGGGACCCGCTCCTGCGCATCATGACCCTCGTCCTCGGCTTCGTGCTGATCAGGGATGCGATGACACCGCTCGGGTTCTGGCGGCTCGGCGTCGCGGGAGGGGCGCCCTGGCTGCGCTTCACCGACGAGGCGGGCATCCTGCTGCTGTTCGCCGTGGGTACGGTGGTGCTGACCGCCGCCGTGCTGACCCTGGATGGCGAGCTGCGCTCGCTGGTGCGGTGGGGCCGGTTCACCCCGGCCGCGCTCGCGCTGGGGATCGGCGGCGGCGTCCTGGCCGCCGCTCCGGTGCTGCTGCTGTCCTTGGCGACACCGCCGGCGGATCGGGGCGGCGCGGTCGCGGTCACGCTGCTGCCGGTGCTGCTGCTGTTCAGCCTGGCGGGCAACCTCGCCGAGGAGGTGCTGTTCCGCGGGTTCCTGCAGGGCCGGCTGGAGCAGCACACCGACGGCGTCCGGGCGGCGCTGCTGTCGGCCCTGCTGTTCGCCGCCTGCCACGTCTTCCTGGCCTCGACCGTAACCGACGTCGGCTGGCCGCTGCTGGCCTTCACCCTGTACGAGGGGCTGATCTGCGCCTTCCTGCGGCTGCGGTCAGGCGTGACCGCAGCCGCCCTCGCCCACGGAACCGGGATCTTCCTGCTGGCCGGCGCGCTGGTCTGAGCCTCAGGGCGCGCAGTCGGGGACGGTGTCCCGCAAGCCCAGCCGGCCCTCGTAGATGGCCACCTTGTGGGTTATCAGCTTGAGTGACTCGTCGAGTTCGTGGAGCTGGGCGAGCACCCGTTCCCGATGTCCGCGCAGCACCTCCAGCCGTTCCGCCTCGTTGCCCTGGCCCGCTCTGACGAGCTCGGTGTAGCGCCGGATGTCGGTCAGGGGCATGCCGGAGGCCCGCAGCCGGACGCACACGCCCAGCCAGTCGACGTCACCCTCGTCGTAGACCCGGTGGCCCGCGGTTCCCCGCCGTACCGGCTGGGCCAGCAGCCCCTCTCGCTCGTAGAACCGGAGGGTGTGCACGCTGAGCCCGGTGCGTTCGGCGACCTGGCCGATGCTCAAACCCGACATGCGGCCAGTTTGACCTAGAGTCGGCTCTAGCTTCTACGGTTCCGACGTATGAGATATCGCATCCTCGGCGGCACCGGCATAGAGGTCAGCACCCACTGCCTCGGCACCATGATGTTCGGCTCGGCCGGCAACCCCGACCACGATGACAGCATCCGCATCATCCACGCCGCCCTCGACCAGGGGATCAACTTTATCGACACCGCCGACATGTACTCGGCGGGCGAGTCCGAGGAGATCGTGGGCAAGGCGCTGCAGGGCCGGCGGGACGACGTGGTGCTGTCGACCAAGGTGCACTTCCCGATGGGGGAAGGGCCCAACCGGAGCGGCAACTCGCGGCGCTGGATCATGCGCGCGGTCGAGGCGAGTCTCAAGCGGCTGCGCACCGACTGGATCGACCTGTACCAGATCCACCGCCCCGACCACCGGACCGACATCGAGGAGACCCTCTCCGCGCTGACCGATCTCGTACGGCAGGGCAAGATCCGCGCCTTCGGCAGCTCGGCCTTCCCGGCGCACGAGACGGTCGAGGCCTACCATGTGGCCCGGCAGCGCGGCCTGTACCGGTTCCGCACCGAGCAGCCGCCGTACAACATCCTGGCCCGCGGCATCGAGGGCGACGTCCTGCCCACGGCGCAGCGGCTCGGTATGGGCGTGCTCACCTACAGCCCGCTGGGCTGGGGGTTCCTGACCGGCCGTTACCGCAAGGGACAGGTCGACCTGTCGCAGGGCCGCGCGGCGCGCGCGCCGGAACGGTTCGACCCGTCCATCCCGGTCAACGCGGCCAAGCTGGAGGTCGTCGAGGAGCTGGTGAAACTGGCGGACGAGCTCGGCCGCACCCTGCCGGAGCTGGCCGTCGCCTTCGTCGTGTCACACCCGGCGGTCACCTCGGTCATCCTCGGCCCGCGCACGATGGAGCAACTGGAGGGCTTGCTGAAGGGCGCCTCGCTGGTGCTCGACGACACCGTGCTCGACCGGATCGACGAGCTCGTGCCGCCCGGCACCGACGTCTACCCTCCTGTCGCTCTCTGGAGTCCCGCGCCCCTGACCGACCCCGCGCTGCGCCGCCGCCCGCCCGGCGACCGCTCCGCGAGCTGAGCCTCCGGTCCCGGGGGAAGCCGGGACCGGGTCACAAGGTCGAGGTCGGCTCAGGGCTGGATGTCGAGCCACTCCTGGAAGGTGGGCCCGGCCAGTTTGGCGTGCGGGCCGGGCAGGAAGGCGCCGTCGGCGGCGAGCCCGGCATCGGGCATGCCGGACCCGTCGACGCCGACGACCTGGACGCCCCGGCGGGCGCCGAGGAGCCGGGCCGCCTCCGCCATGGTCTCCTTGCGGGGTCCGGCGATCTCGGGGATCGGTGTTCCCGGGGCGTCGGGGGCGGTGGCCAGGTCGGCCAGTTCCTCGGCCACGGTGCGGCAGGCGACGAGCTGGGTGGGCAGGGCCGGGATGTGGGCGACGTCGCCCTCCTGCCAGTCCAGCAACTGGCCGATGAACTCGTGGAACTGCGCGGCCCGCAGGATGCGGACGGGGAGCGGGCCGGACAGCAGCAGTTCCTCGTGCGCCTTCTTGGCGGCGAGGAAACCGGCGGTGGCCTGGTCGGCGCCGATGATGGACGCCATGGCGATCCGGGCTACGGCGGCCTGCTGACCGTACTCGTGGAGATTACGGGCCGAGGTGCGGAAGAACTCCGTCGCCGCCTCCTGCTCGGAGGCGTGCCACGAGGCGACGTCGATGATGACGTCCACCCCGGTGAGCGCCTCGGCCAGGCCCTGACCGGTGATGACGTCCACGCCGGTGGCGCGGGACATCGGCACGACCTGGTGCCCCCGTTCCGTGAGGACGTCGACGACGTGGCGGCCCAGCCGCCCGGTCGCCCCTGCCACCGCGAACGTGGTGATGCTCATGCTGGGCGCCTCTCTTACTCGCTGTAGTTCTGGCCGGGGGGCATGCCGGGGATCGGCTTGGCGATGAGGGCGGCGGGGGTGAAGAAGCCGAGGTGGGCGATCGCCATGATGAGCGACCACATCGCCTTGTCGTCGTAGTGCGCCGACGCCCTGGCGTACAGCTCGTCGGGGACGCGCTCACCGGACGGGTTCGGGGTGAGGACCGCCTCCACGAGCTCCAGAGCGACCCGTTCGGCGTCGGTGAAGCAGGTGGCGTCGTGCCAGGTGGCCATGGCGGTGATGCGCTCCTCCGGTTCCCCGATCCTGCGCAGGTTGCCGGTCTCTCTGGTGGTGAAGTACGTGCTGCCGAGGATCTGCCCGGCGCGAAGGTGCAGCAGGTGGATGGTGGTCTGCGGGATCGCGCTGTTCCGGAGGGCCTTGTGCAGACCTTCGCCGACTTCCGCCAGCTCGGGGAGGAAGGGCAGAGGGCTGGGCATGCGCGACCGCCGGCCGGTCGTGGGCGTGGACATGGGGAAGACTTCCCTTCTCGTCGTGGTGCCGTACGGATCACGAGACGCCGGCGCCCTGATCCCCGTAACAGCGCGGCTCTGTGAGGTAGGACACCTGCCGTGGCTGTTACGCAGCGACGGGGAGCGACGTCTTGTGCGTGTGGCAGTGCTGAGAACGACCGGGCAGGAGCCGGACATGAGCGAGCGCGAAGGAAGGGCGGACCCGGCCGGGCCGCTCGATCGGGCCGGCCGCGTGGACTCCGCCACCGAGGCGTTCGTCGCCCATCGCAACCTGCTGTTCACCGTCGTCTACGAGATGCTCGGCTCGGCCGCGGACGCCGAGGACGTCCTGCAGGAGAGCTGGCTGCGATGGGTGGACGTCGATCTCGGCACCGTGCGGGAGCAGCGTGCCTACCTGGTGCGGATCGTCACCCGGCAGGCGCTGGACCGGCTGCGTGCGCTCGGTCGGCGCAAGGAGTCCTACGTCGGGCCGTGGCTGCCCGAGCCGTTGCTCACCTCGCCCGACGTGGCCGAGGACGTCGAGCTCGCCGAGAGCGTCTCGATGGCGATGCTGCTGGTGCTGGAGACGCTTCAGCCGACCGAGCGGGCGGTGTTCGTGCTGCGCGAGGTGTTCGAACTGGACTACGACGAGATCGCCGAAGCCGTCGGCAAGAGCCCGAACGCGGTCCGCCAGATCGCCTACCGGGCGCGGGCGCACGTCGCGGCCCGCCGGCCCCGCGGCATCGCCTCCCCGGCCGAGACCCGAGCCGCGCTCCAGGCCTTCAAGCGAGCGGTCGAGACCGGCGAGTTGCAGAGCCTGCTCGACGTCCTCGCGCCGGACGTCGTCGCCCTGAGCGACGGCGGCGGAGTCAGGCATGCCCTGCCGCGGCCGGTTGTGGGGATCGGCAACGTGGCTCGCCTGCTGGCCGCCGGCTGGTGGAAACGCGACGCGGAGAGGTCGGTCGAGCTGGTTCAGATCAATGGCGGGCCCGGGCTGCTCGTACGGGTCGACGGCGAGATCGACGGGGTGGTGGCAGTGCGCGTGGAGAACGGCTACGTCACCGGCGCCTACCACGTGCGTAATCCCGAGAAGCTGTCGCGTGTGGAGCGGGAGACCGCCGTGACCCGCTGAGCGACTCCATGGACCTATGGCGTGAGCAGCGGCGACGGCTTGTCGAGGAGGCCGTCGAAGGTGAGCGGGCGGTGCGGGTGCCGGCAGGGGTTGCCGTCGCTGAGCCAGACGGTCCGCTCGTCCAGGTCCATGATCACGGACGTGACGGTCGCCCACCGCTCGTCCGCGCCGGCTCGTACGTCCGGGTGGGAGCAGACGGAGTACGGATAGTCGGCGTGGTCGCTGAGGGCTTCGCGCAGCGAGCCGACGGTGGCCGGCCGGTCGGCCTCGGAGATGGCGGCCTGGACGCGCTGGAGACGGACCAGGCTGTCGGCCATCGCGTAGAGGGAGACGTCCGTCACCTCACGGAGCGGTGACAGGAAGTGGTTGGTGTGGACGAGGGCGCCGTCGGCCGGCAGCAGGGGATACACCTGACTGTGGTCGCCGGGGGCGGTCTCCAGGTTGATCGCGGTGCCGTCCCGGTGGGCCAGCAGGTAGTTGGCGGAGGAGGAACGCCAGTGGCGCTGGACCACGTTGGCCGCGTCGGTCAGCGTGTGGCAGTCGGCCAGCGCGCGCAGCACCACGTGGTACGGCAGGCCCGGCTCGCCGCGGTCGGCCGAGGTGACCAGCGCGTTGGTGGCGATGGCGAGCCCCGAGGAGTTCATGCTCGTCTTGGCCAGCAGCCCGGCCTCCACGACGGTGACGTAGTTGGGGGCGTCGTCCTGCTCCACCTCCAGGACGACCACCGTGTCGAAGCCGTGCACGAGCCAGTCCCAGTTCTGCCCGGCCAGGGTGTGGCGGCCGGCCGTACGGCTGGGCAGGAGCGCGAAGGAGCTGCACTCGCGGGCGTGCGCGGCCCGCAGCGACGCGGCCTGGCGGGCGGTGGCGGCCCACATCACCTCGGTGCGCGCGTTCATGGTGAGGACGTCGGCGAAGGAGAGCCGGGCGCCGTCGGCGATGCCGCGCATCTCCTCCGCGTACGCGGGGAACACCGCCGCGATCGCGGCCTCCAGCGGCGCGGCGGCCGCGACCGCCTGCTCCCAGCTCAGGCCCGCCGACCGCGCGAAGGCCGTCTCGTAGCCGGCTCTGCTGCGGTGGACGCGGTCGCGGGCGGCGTCTCCGTAGAGACGGCCGCGCTCGTACGGGCCGCCGCTCACCCGGATGCGGGGGTATCGCGGTGTTTCGGGCATTATGCGCTCCATGTCGGTGAGGTGGGTCAGGGCTTCGGGGGCGCGCCCGTCACCCGGCGCCCGTCACCCAGCGGCCGGCGATCATCGTGGCGTTCGGCGTGGTCGTCGCGAGCTCGGCCGGGCGCAGGTCGCTCAGGTCCGTGGTGAAGTGGACCAGGTCGGCGTACTTGCCGGGGGTGATCGAACCGATGACCCCGTCCAGGCCCAGGGCCTCGGCGGCGAGCAGCGTGTGCATCCGCAGCGCGTCGCCGAAGCCGAGCCGCTCGTCGGCGCCGATCACGGTGCCCGACTCCGTCTGCCGTCCCATGGCCGAGGCGATGGTCCGGATGGGCCGGTAGTTGGAGACGAAGGCGTCGCTGGACAGCACGGTCAGGATCTGCCGGTCCAGCTCGGAGCGCAGGGGCTGCAGCCGGTGCGTGCGGTCGCCGAGGGTGGCGAGCAGTTCGTCGCCGCTCTCAGTGAGGAAGTTCGGCTGGTTGACCGGGATGACGCCCAGGTCGGCGATGCGTCCCAGCTGTTCCGGGGTCGGCCCGCCGCAGTGCTCGACGCGGTGCCGCCCGGTGCCGCGGCCGGCCTCGATGGCCTGGAGGGCGTACTCGATGCCCAGGTCGCCCTGGGCGTGGATGCCGACCTGCCAGCCCCTGGCCATCGCGTCGGCCACCAGCTCGCGGAGTTGCCCGGGCTGCCAGAACAGCTGTCCCCGGGTCAGCGCGTCGTTCGAGTAGCCGCCGCTGAACAGGGCTGTGCCGCTGGTGAGCGCGCCGTCGGAGTAGAACTTCATGGCGCCGATGCGGAACCAGTCGTCGCCGATCCCGCTGGACAGCCCCGCCTCGCTCAGCGCCGGGAGGTTGCTCGACAACGGCATGGCCACGACGCGCACCCCGAGCCGGCCGGCGCGCCGCGCCCGCAGGTACGTGCTCATCTCGCGCCTGGTCACCTGCGGATCGCAGACGGTCGTGATGCCGGCCGCCTGGTAGGCGCGGACGCCCACTTCCAGCGCGTGGTCGAGGTCCTCGGGGGTGGCGTCGAAGTGGAAGTTGGGGCCGTGGCAGGCGATGTCGACGGCCCGGGGGAAGACGAGATCGAGGGCGGCGTCGACGCAGTAGCCGCGGGCGCGCCCCGTCTCGTCCCTGTCGAAGTAGCCTCCCGTGGGATCGGTCCCGGTCGCGCCGCCGGCCATCGCGAGGGCGACCGAGTTGACCACCGCGCTGTGCCCGGACTTGTGGAAGACGATCACGGGGTGGTTCGGGCTGACCGCGTCCAGGTCCGCGGCCGTGGGCAGGCGGCCCTCCGGATACTTGGCGACGTCCATGCCGGAGCCGCGCACCCACGTCCCGGCCGGCTGGGCGAGGGCCGCCTCCCCCACCGCGCGGGCCAGGTCCGCGATGGAACGGACCGCCGGGTAGCCGGCGTCCACCCCGGACATGGTCTCCCCGGTGGCGAGCAGGTGGTTGTGCGGGTCGACGAAGCCCGGGGTCAGGCAGCCGCCGCCCAGGTCGACGACCTCGTACGAGGCGCCGGGCAGCGCCGCGCGCACCGCCTCCAGCGTGCCGACCGCCGCGATGCGCGAGCCGCGGACGGCCACCGTGTCGGCGGTCCCTGCCGCCACCTCCGGCGACACCACCGAGGCGCCGGTCAGCAGCACCGTCTCGTCATCCATTTGGTCACCTCCTGGTCGAGCAGATGGGCGGCCAGTTCGCCCATCGTGGGGAGCCACACCTCGCCGAGCCCCTCCGCGGTCTCGATCAGCCGCGTCAGCAGCGCCACCCGGGACGGCCGGCCCACGAGCTGCGGGTGGAGCACCATGGTCGTCACGCCGCCGAGCGCGTGGATGGCCCGCAGCTCGTCGGTCCAGATGCGGGCGATCTGGTCGTTGGCGAGGAACTGCCGGTAGTTCGGCGGGCTGTTGGCGAACAGCAGGTGGGGGCCGTCGTCGAGAGCCCAGTGCGTCGGTATCTCGGCGACCGGGCCGTGCTCGCCGCGCACGACGTACGGGCGGACGGCGTCCATGAAGTTGGACGAGAACGTGCAGCCGATCTCGGCGAGGACGTCGCGGGTGTGCTCGGTGACGTCGTACAGCGGCGCCCGGTAGCCGCGCACGGGCGTGCCGCTCACCTGCTCCAGCGTGTCCTTCACGGTACGCAGCAGCGCCGCCTCGGCCGGGCGGGAGCGGTCCGGCAGCGGGTTGTGGTCGGTGCCGTGCATGGCGATCTCGTGCCCCTCGGCGACGATCTTCCCGATCGCCCCGGGCGCGTCCGCCGCGACGTCGGAGGGCACGAAGAACGTGGTGCGGATCCCGTGCTCGGCGAGCAGCCCGAGCACGAGGTCCAGCCCTTGGCCGAGGTCGTAGTCGCCCGAGGAGAGCACCGCCGGCCGGGCGGCGTTCCCCGGGTCCTTGGAGGTCCACATGGTGTGGGCGTCCAGGTCGAAGGTCAGGCACAGCGCGCTGCGCTGGCCGGGCGGGTACGCGGGCGAGCTCCGCTCGGTCATGACTCTCCAGAGAGGTACTGGCGTGCGGAATCGCACAGGATGTCCACGAGCGCTTCCAGCTCGGCGAGCCGGACGTGCTCGTCGTCGGTGCCCATCGTGGCCGGGTCGGGCCCGATCACGCAGGCGGGCACGCCCGCGTGGCGCCACAGCCGGGCGTCGGTGCAGCCGATCCCGGTGGAGGGGACGGGCCGGTGGCCGGTGCGCCGGGTGACGGCCTCGGTCACGGCGGTGACGATGTCCGCGTCCTCGCCGGTGGAGTTGGCCGGTCCGCGGCCGAGGACCTCGACCCGGGCGCCGGCCTCACGGGCCAGCTCCTCGACGCGGCCGAGCAGGTCCTGCGGGTCGACCGTCTCGGGCACGCGCAGGTCGACGCTGAGCCGGCAGTCGGCCGGGCGCATGTTGACCGCCAGGCCGCCGCGGACGGTGCCCAGGTTGAGCGAGACCTCCCGGACGATGCGGGCGGCGCCGTCGCCCAGCAGCCGGTCCATCGCCTCGTCGCGGGCGCCCGGCGGCGGGTGCGCGGCCGCGAGCCCGCGGTTGACCTCGGCGACGAGGCCGGCCACCCGCCGGGCGAATCCGGCAGCGCGCAGGATCGCGCCCTCCCCGGCACCTGGGTACGCGGCGTGCATGCTCTGGCCGGGCACGTGCACCATGAGCCAGAGGTAGCCGCGTTCGGCCACCCGCACCAGGCCGAGAGACGACGGCTCGGTGCTGACCAGCGCGTCGCCGAGCAGGTCGGGCCGGCGCCTGAGCAGGCCGCGCGCGCCCAGCGGGCCGAAGGTCTCCTCGTCGCACACCAGGACCAGGGAGAGCCGTCCCGGCAGGTCGCCGGCGCTCTCCCGCAGCCGGCGGGCGGCCACGAGGAACGCCGCGACCCCGCCTTTCATGTCGACCGCTCCCCTGCCGTGCACCCGGTCCGCGACCCGCCGGGGGCGGGACGGCGGGCCGGAGGCGGGGAACGTGTCGAGGTGCCCGTTCCACACCAGGTGCCGGCCGTCCGGGCCGGTGGTCCCGAGCACGTCCACGACGATGTTGCGACGGCGCGCGGCCGGCCGGTCCAGCCGGTGCGGCAGGCCGGCGCGGTCGCAGTACGCGGTCACGACCCCGGCGACGTCGCGCACGTCGCCGGGCGGGTTCGGGCTGGGCGCGGCCAGCAGGTCGAGGACGAGCGTGCCGAGCTCGTCCCTGAGGGCCGCGCCCGCCGCCGTCGGCGGTGCGGTCATCGGGCCGCGCTGATGTCGACGCCCAGGTGGTCGAGCACGAAGTCCCGCCACGGCCTGCGGTACGGGGAAGCGTAGATCCGGGCCCGCATGGCGGCCGGGGGCGTGGCGTTGACGTTCTCGAACAGGGCGACGCGCATGGCGTTCGCGCCGCAGGTCAGGTCCCAGACGAAGTTGAACACCCGGTTCTTGGCCTCGGCGCTGACGCCCGTGCCGGGGAGGAACTCCGTGAGCATCTCCCCCACCGAGCCGTCGGCGAACTGCCGCTCGGAGAAGCGGCTGATCAGGCCCTGGCCGGAGATCTCCCGCAGCAGCTGCAGCATCCGCGGGTAGTTCTCGACGGAGTGCAGGCGCCCCGCGGTGACGTACCGCTCGGCCGGGACCAGGACGCCGTTGGCGTAGGCGGCGGTGTCCTCGGCGGCGAGCACGTGGGCGCGCAGCCCGGTGGCGTAGGCGCTGATCTCGGAGACGGCGTCGCGCACCTGCGGGATGTTCTCCGTGCCCAGCACCTCGACGATCGCCTGGGCGGCGCCCGCGAGGATCTCGGACTTGTAGGACAGCCGGGCCAGGATGTGCCAGAGCGCGAGGGCGCCCAGCTCGTGGTACAGGCCCAGCATCTCCTCATTGCGGAAGGAGAACACGTGCTCACTGGGCACGAAGACCCGGTCGAAGACGAGCAGGGAGTCGGGCTCCTCGCCGCGCACGTCCAGCGGGTGCTCGTCGGTGGTGCCCGGCATGATCACCGGTTCCCTGGCCACCATCGTGAGGCCCGGCGCGTTGAGCGGCACGTAGCAGAACAGGTTCGCGTCGGGGTCGGCGCCCGGGGTCAGCAGCGTGACGACGGTGCCGACGTGGGAGTGGACGGCCCCGGAGGCGCACGGCTTGGCCCCGTACAGGACCAGCCCGTCCTTGCGCTCCTCGACGCAGCGGAGCCGGCCGGGTTTCTGCGCGGTCGGCACCGACCGGTCCGACTGGACGTCGGCCACGATGTCGGCGCTCATCGCGTTGTTGGCCCGGCCCCAGTCGATGAACGCGTCGATGTTGCGCGCCCACTCCTCGCTGCTGGGGGCGATGCGGTCGGCGACCGAGAGCAGGCCCAGCGCGTTGAACGAGCCGTAGTCCGGCGGCCGGCCGAACACCCCGAAGGTGTGGTAGGTGGACAGCCGGGCGAGCTCGCGCCGGGCGACCAGGTCGTCCTTGGTCCGGGGCACCTGCCAGGCGCGGCTGGCCGGCTTCCCGGTCTCCTCGTCCTGGTACGTGGCGATCTCGGCCGTCCCCGGCCGGTGCTGCATGTCGTAGAGGGCGGCGACGGTGTCCACGGCGTCCCTGAACTGCGGGTGCGTGGTGACGTCGGACACCCGTGAGCCGTCGGAGGCCAGCACGACGCGGCCGTCGCGCAGGCTCGCCCGGTACTCGTCACCGGTCTTGAGCATGGTCATCAACCTTCGATGGGGTCGTCGGGGAGACGGTAGAAGTCACGGTCGTAGTAGAGGAGCGGCGGGAGGGCGGCGTCGCCCTCGCGGACCCGCTCCACCCGGGCGAAGAGCACGTCGTGGTCGCCCACGGTCACGACCTGCGAGATGGCGCAGTCGAAGTGGGCGAGCGCGCCGTGCACCGACGGCGCCGGCGGGACGGCGGCGCCGTCGTGCGGATCCCAGCGCCGGTTCGGCGCCGGATGGGGGATGCCGGTCTCCCCCAGTCCCTCGGCCTCCGGGGAGAAGGACTCCAGGAACTTGGGGGCGCCGGGCGCGGCGGCCGCGCGGGCGACGTGGACCTGGCCGGCCGACAGCACCGAGACGCCCACGCGGCCGTGCAGCCGCGCGGCCCGCATGACCGCCGTGTGCGAGAACAGGCAGATCGACACGATCGGCGGGTCGAGGGTCACCGACGAGAAGCTCGACGCGGTGACGCCCCAAGGGCGGCCGGACACGAACGAGGTCACGACCACGACGGTGGCGGGAACCCGGCGCAGCACGCTGCGGACGGAGTCGCGGAGACCCGTTTCTGCAGTGTGACTGAAACTCATGCAGTGATACTACAGATCGCGTATCCTGAGCGCAATGTCCCCGGCCACCGCAGCGCGGCCGGGACCGGAAGCAGTGCTCTCCCTGAACGGAAAGAACGGAATGGAAACCAACCGCCCCGTCGGGCCGGTGTCCGGCACCGAGGTCCCGCGCTACGCCGGGCCCGCCACCTTCGCCCGCCTGCCCCGTACCGACCAGGTCGGCAAGGCCGACCTCGCCGTCATCGGCGCGCCGTTCGACAGCGGCGTCAGCTACCGTCCGGGGGCGCGGTTCGGCCCCTCCCACATCCGTCAGTCCTCCCGGCTGCTGCGGCCCTACAACCCCGCTTTGGACCGTTCCCCGTTCGGGGTCGTGCAGGTCGCCGACGCCGGTGACATGGTCATCAACCCGTTCGACATCACGGAGGCCGTCGGGCAGATCCAGGAGCAGGCCGGGGCGCTGACCGGCGCCGGCACGCGGCTGGTGACCCTCGGCGGTGACCACACGGTCGCGCTGCCGCTGCTGCGCGACCTGCACCGCCACCACGGCGAGCTGGCGGTGCTGCACTTCGACGCGCATCTGGACACCTGGGACACCTACTTCGGCGCGCCGGTCACCCACGGCACGCCGTTCCGGCGGGCGTCCGAGGAAGGGCTGCTGGACCCCGAGGGGTGCCTGCACGTCGGCATCCGGGGGTCCGTGTACGCCAAGGAGGACCTCACCGACGACGCCCGGCTCGGGTTCCAGCAGCTGACCAGCCGCCAGTTCGCCCACGAGCGGCTCGACACGCTGATCGAGGTCATGCTGCGGCGGCTCGGCGACCGTCCGGTCTACGTCTCGGTGGACATCGACGTGCTCGATCCGGCGCACGCGCCCGGGACCGGGACCCCGGAGGCCGGCGGCCTGTCCAGCCGGGAGCTGCTGGAGCTGCTGCGCGCCCTCGACGGGCGCAACGTGGTGGGCGCGGACGTCGTCGAGGTGGCGCCGGCCTACGACCACGCGGAGCTGACCGGTGTCGCGGCCAGCCATGTCACGTACGAGCTGCTGACCGTGATGGCCGGCGGCCACGTCAGCGACACCACTCCGGCCCGCTGACCTCGACGTCGTGGCCGGCGTACACGGGTGCGCCGGCCACGAACGTGGCCGCGACCGGCGCGCCGAGCTGGGCTTCGAGCCCTTCCTGCCGCCGGGGGTCGGCGTCGAGCACCGCGAAGTCCGCCGGGGCGCCCGGCCGCAGCGTGCCGGCCGGGCCGGACCCGGGGCGCACCGACGCCGACCCCCGCGTGTACAGGCGCAGCGCCTGTACCGGAGTGAGTCGCTCCTGTTCACCGAGCACCTCCCCCTCCCTGGACCGTCGCGTCACGCAGCTCCACATGCCCTGCCAGGGGTCGGGGCCCGCGCACGGGTAGTCCGACGAACCGCCCACCGGGACACCGGCGTCGACGAGCGTCCGGTGCCGGATGAGCCGTCCCATTCCGACTCGCCCGTAGGTGTCCGCGAGCCGCTCTCCGTGCTCATGGACGTACGAGCCGAACGGCACGACGCCCCAGCCCTGGCGCCTGATCACCGGCACCTGGTCGTCGCGGACGACGCTGCCGTGCTCGATCCGCCCGCGCAGCCCGGTCCGCTCCGACGCGCGCAGCAGCACGTCGATCGCCGCGTCGCCGTTGGCGTGCACGGCGAGGAGCAGGCCGAGGGAATCGGCCAGCCGCAGCTCCCGCGCGACGTCGTCGGCGGTGCGCAGCTGTTGCGGGTCACCGTCCGGCACGGGCTCGCTCAGCAGGCACGTCCCGCCGTTGAGCGCGCCGTCCACGAACGACTTCAGCCCGATCAGGCGCAGCCGGGGCCCGCCGCGCTCGGCCAGCCCGCGCGCCAGGTCCGGATCGCCGACGGGCGCCAGCGCCGAGTAGCGCGGCGAGGCGCCCTCGGCCTGGATCCGTTCGAGCAGGTCCCATCCGGTCTCGCCGCACAGCGCCTCGGTCAGCGCCGTGACGCCGCGGCTCACGTAGTCCCGCTGGATCCGCCGCAGCGCCGCGAGGCGGTCCTCGAAACCGGCCAGGGCGACCCGGCCGGGGTGGCGGGCGAGGGCCGGCTCCATGATGTCGAACATCGCCTGCTCGAAGACGCGGCCGGTGGCCAGACCGTCGGACCCGGTCTCCACCCAGCCGTTCGCCGGCACCGCCGCCTCGATCACCGCGCCGGTGTCGTCGGCGAAGCCCATGCGGGCCAGGCCGGCCGTGTTGGCGTAGCCCCAGTGGCCGTTGGCGTGCACCACGACCAGCGGGTCCGCCGGGCACAAGCGGTCGAGCAGGCGCCGGTCCACCGCGGCGCCGCCGCACCGCTCCTCCAGCCAGCCCACGAGTTTCACCCAGCCGTTGCTGCGGCCCGCCCGGCCCACCGCGGCGGCCACCCGGAGTGGATCGCGCTGGTCCCGCGGTGACAGGCTGACGTGGCACAGCTCGTCGGCGGCGATGGTGGGATGGCAGTGCGCGTCCTCCAGGCCGGGGATGACCCAGCGGCGGCCCAGGTCGACCACGTCGGCGTCCGGCCACGCGCCGGACAGCTCGCCGAACGGGCCGACCGCCGCGACCCTGCCGCCCGCCACGGCGAGCGCGTCCGCGGGGCGGCCCGCCCAGCCGGCCTCCGGCAGGACGGCGCGAGCCCGGAACAGGCTTACCCGCCCGTCGGTATCAGCCATGCGTTGCTCGCAGAGAACCGCAGGCCGACCGTGTCCCCCACCCCGGGGATCCCGGTCATCTCACCGCCGGTCCGCACGGTCACGTCGCGGCCGGTCTCCGTCGTGACGATCACCCGCTGCTCGGAGCCCAGGTAGACGACCTCGCGCACGGTGGCCCGGCAGGCCGCTTCCGCGTCGTCGGCGGGGAGGACCTTGACGTCCTCCGGCCGGAACATCACGCAGTGCTCGTCCCCGGACGGGGCTTGCTTGCCGCCCGGCCAGTCCGGCAGCGGGATCCGGCACTCCGGGGTCGCCAGGGCGGTGGCGCCGTCCTGCTCGACGAGCTTCCCCTTGATCAGGTTGCTGTCGCCTAGGAACTCCGCGACGAACCGCGTCGCGGGCCGGCGGTAGAGCTCGTCGGGCGTGCCGACCTGCTCGATCCGGCCCTGGTCGAAGACGACCACGCGGTCCGAGAGCGCCATCGCCTCCTCCTGGTCATGGGTGACGAACAGGAACGTGATCCCGACCTCGCGGTGGACGCGCTTGATCTCCAGCTGGAGCCGCTGGCGCAGCTTCTTGTCGAGGGCGCTCAGGGGCTCGTCCATCAGCAGGATCGGCGGGTCGAAGACGAGCGCCCTGGTCAGCGCGACGCGCTGCTGCTGGCCGCCGGACAGCTCCCGGGGACGGCGCTTCTCGAAGCCGGTGAGGTTCACCATCTCCAGGGCCGCGCGCACCCGCTCGCGGATCTGGTCCTTCGGGTATTTCCGTTCGACCAGCGGGAACGCGACGTTGTCCCAGACGGACATGTGCGGGAACAACGCGTAGTTCTGGAAGACCATGCCGAGGTTGCGCTGGTGCGGGGGCAGGTCGGCGATGTTCCGGCCGTGCAGGACGATCTCCCCCGCCGTCGGCGAGATGAAGCCGGCGATCATGTTCAGGGTCGTGGTCTTGCCCGAGCCGCTGGGACCGAGGAAGGTCACGAACTCGCCGCGGCGGATCTGGAGATCGACGCCGCTGACGGCCGCCGTGTCGGTGCCGGGGTACTGCTTGGAGACACCGCGCAGCTCCAGGGCCAGGTCGGTGTCCACTGCAACGGTCATCGCTTTGACCTTCCGTCGGAGCTGCTGGAGAAGAGGAACTTCGTCGAGACGAGGATGAGCACGGTGCTGACCAGGAGGATCAGGGTCGAGGCCGCGGCGATGGTCGGGTTGATGTCCCGCGTCACGCTGGAGTACATCTCGACCGGGAGCGTCCGCAGGCCGGGGCTGACGATGAAGAGCGAGACGACCACCTCGTCGAACGAGGTGACGAACGCGAACAGCCCGCCGGCCAGCATGCCCGGGGCGATCAGCGGCAGCGTCACGCGCAGGAACACCCGGTGCGGGCGGGCGCCCAGCACCTGGGCGGCGCGCTCCAGCTGGCCGTCCACCACCCGCAGCGCGCTGCCCACCGTGATCATCACGTACGGGACCGCGAGGACGCAGTGCGCGGCGACGAAGCCGGGCACCGTGCCGATCAGCCCCCAGCGCAGGAACATCGCGTAGACCCCGATGCCCAGCACCACGATCGGGACGACCAGCGGGGCGATCCCCACCATCTCCAGCAGTCCGCGGCCCCGGAACCGCCCGCGGACCACGGCGAACGCGCCGAGCGTCCCGATCACCACGGAGATGACCATCACCAGGACGGCGATCAGGAGGGACGACCGGAGCGCGTCGATCCAGACCGGGTTCTGGAAGAACTCCTGGTACCAGCGGAGCGAGTAGCCGGACGGCGGGAAGGTCAGCGTGCGCTCGGAGGCGAAGCTCATCGGGATGACGACGAGCGGCGGCGCCGTCATCCAGATGGCCACGATGGCGGCCATGAGGTAGAGCCAGCGCGGCCGGCTCCTGGTCTCCGTGCTGGTCATTTCTTGTCCACCGTTCCGCCGAAGGCCTGCTGGACGTTGACGACCCGGCTCATGAGGCCGACGAAGACGAGGGTCAGCACGGCGAGCACCACGGCCATGGCGCCGCCGCTGGCCCAGTCGAGCCGCTCGGTGACCTGCCGGACGATCAACTGGGACATCATCGAGTTCTGCGGCGAGCCGAGGATCACCGGCGTGATGTAGAAGCCGAGCGCGAGGATGAAGACGAGGACGCTGCCGGCGAACAGCCCCGGCAGGCTCTGCGGGAAGTACACCCGCCAGAAGGCCCGGAAGGGCGTCGCCCCCATCGACTGGGCGGCCAGCAGGTCGGAACGCTCGATCTTCTGGAGGTTGTTGTAGAGCGGCAGCACCATGAAGGGCAGCAGGATCTGCGCCATGCCGATGACCACGCCCGTGGTGTTGCGGATCAGGTCCACCTGCCCGAGCCCGATCGCGGCCAGGACCGCCTTGAACGGTCCGGTGTCCTGCAGGAGCACCAGCCACGCGTACGTACGCACCATGAGGCTGGTCCAGAACGGCAGCAGCACCAGCACGAGCAGCGCCCGGCGCAGCCGCGGGCCGGCCAGGGTCATGAGGTACGCGTACGGATACGCGAACAGGAGGCACGCCACGGTGCAGATGACCGCGACGAAGAACGTGCGGAACAGGATCGTGCGGTAGGCGGGCGTGCCGAGGAAGTCCCCGTAGCTCTGCAACGTCAGCGCGCCGTCCGCGTCGAGGAACGAGCGCCGGACCAGTTCGAGGACCGGGATGGCGAAGAATGCGACGAGCAGGACGAGCAGGGGGATCGCCAGGTGGATCCCCCGTAGTCGCCGGGCCGTCTGCTGGGCGAGCTTCAGCATGCCGTGGTTCCCGCTCCTGTCGTGCTTCGGTCGGCCATGGGACATCGGATGGGCCGATGACGCGGGTGCCGCCTCCGGACGGCGCCCGCGTGCATCGAGGTGGTGGTGGACGCTCCGGTCAGCCGGACGCCCACTTCGTCCAGTCGGCGCTCACCTTGTCGAAGTTGTCCGCCCACCACTGCTGGTCCATGTAGCGGCCCTGCTCACCCTGGCCGTTCTCGGTCGGGGAGAACTTCCGCGCGGTCTCGTCGAGCTCCGGCTTGGCGTCGGAGTTGACGACCCCGTAGGTGTACTTCTCGACGAACGCCTTCTGGCCGGCGGCCGACGTCATCTCGTTGATCAGGCTGACGCCCTGGTCGACGTTCTTCGAGCCCTTCACGATCGCGAGGGAGTCGACGAGCATCAGGTTGTCCTTCCACACCGGCTCGTACGTGGCGCCCGCGCGGACGGCGTCGAGCGCGCGGCCGCTCCAGGCGATCGACATCACGACCTCCTGGCTCTGCAACTGCTGCACCTGCTGCGCGCCGGTGTCGTAGAAGGCGATGTCGCCGCGGATCGCGTCGAGCTTCTTCATCGCCCTGGCCGTGTCGAGGGGGTACAGGCCGTCGAGGGCGACGCCGTCGGCGAGCAGCGCGGCTTCCAGCGCGCCGCCGGGGGCGTAGTTCCACACGCCGCGCTTGCCCGGATACTTCGCCGTGTCGAAGAAGTCCGCCCACGAGGTCGGCGGGTTGTCACCGAACTTCGCGGAGTCGTACACCAGGACGTAGGACAGGATGTCGAACGGGATGCCGCAGTCGGTGACCGCCTCGGCGGGCAGCTTGGACGTGTCGACCTTGTCCTTGATCTTCTCCAGCATGGTGCCGCACTGCGAGATCGCCCAGAAGGGCTCCAGCGTGATCACGTCCCACTGGGTGTTGCCGGAGTCCACCTGCGCCTTCAGTTTGGCGTAGTCCGTCGGACCGTCCGAGAGGGTGCGGACGCCGTTCTTCTCACCCCACGGCTTGACGATGAGGCTCTCCTGCGTCTCCTGGTAGCCACCGCCCCAGGACACGAAGGTGAGCTGCTTGTCGCCGCCACCTGCGCTTGAACCGTCTCCTCCGCCGCCGCACGCTGCCAGGAGCAGCGCCAGCACCGACGTGGCGGCTGCCACCGTGACGGGCCTTCTCGACCAACCCATGATTCTTCCTACTGTTCGTTTGGCGATGGAACGATCCAGGGGCGCGCGGTCACGCGTCCCTGGGACGTTGAGGGGTGGAACGCCGCTCAGGCGGGGACGGGTCCCGGGATGGAGAAACGGAACTCGCAGGTCGCGTCACCGCGCGACATCAACTCGCCCCACTTCACCTCGATGTCCTCGCGGTAGGCCTTGAACTGGGAGACGTGGAACTCGTAGTCGTAGATCTCCCCGTACCGGAGGCCGTCGAGGTCGTGCCAGGGCTGGACGAACGGGCAGAAGGTGCAGTCCTGCGACCATTCGACGGGGGTCAGGGTGCCCTCGTCGCGGTACTGCCAGACGTCCTCGTTGCCGCCGGAGTCGTACAGCTCCATCATGTTCACCAGGTCGAGGGTGAGACCCTTGCTCAGGTGGTCCAGGCGCATGGCGGCGCCGCGCTCGGCGCCGAAGGCGCGCACGGCCTCGCGGAACATCAGGTCACCGTCGGCGCCGAAGGCCTGCTCGGCCTCGCGGCCGAGGTACACGAGCAGCGCGCCGCGGTTCTCGGTGGTCGCCCTGAGCAGGGCGAGGCCATCCTCGCCGGTCAGCGGGACGCCGGGGAGCGTCCCCTCACCCGAGGGCGGCGCCTGTCCCGCCTCCAGGACGAGCGAGTCGCCCTGCCATCCGGCCTCGACGTCGTCCGGCAGGTCGGCGGCGCGCATGAGGGCCGACACCAGCGCCCGGTAGTGGATCAGCGCGAACGCCGGCACCCCGGAGGCCCGGTAGTGCAGGAGCTCCGGCGTGCCGTGCAGCTCCAGCCGGAGCCCTGCCTCGCCGACGCGCAGCTCACCCCACTTCTCGGCGTTGACGGACAGCAGTTCGGCCGTCCCCCAGGCCCGCACGATGCCCGGCAGGCCGTCGCCGCCGCGGCCGGCGGCGGCCTCCGCGCGCCAGTCGTAGTAGCCGCGCAGGGCGCGCTCGACGGTGGCGAGACCGGCCTCCTGCCGCGCCCTGGTGTACGCGAGCCCGGCGTGCCGGATGATCCGTGCCTCGTGCGTCATGGTCGTGACCAGGGGCGTCATCAGGTCACTTGATTCATGGGACATTTCGTACCTCCTGTCGGACACTGCTCCGGCAGACGTCGACGATCGGCGGATGGGG
This sequence comes from Nonomuraea sp. NPDC050478, assembly GCF_044458265.1. Taxonomy (NCBI): domain Bacteria; kingdom Bacillati; phylum Actinomycetota; class Actinomycetes; order Streptosporangiales; family Streptosporangiaceae; genus Nonomuraea; species Nonomuraea sp. NPDC050478. The sequence goes on from NZ_JBITHT010000004.1 coordinate 101,732, forward strand.
GGGCAGGGACCGCTCGGTGGCACTGGTTTGCCCTAGAGCGTGACTGCAAGAGGCTGCAGTGGTGCTGCAGAGTGGGTACAAACATAGGTAGCGATGTCGGAAAAGGTCAACCAAAACCTTGGCGAACGTCTGAGCCTTTTACCTGAGCGCAACAAAGCGCCCCTGACCCGCTCAGGCCGCGGGGTCCTCCGGCGACCGCCGGGATCTCAGGGCGAGATAGAAGTCGACCTTGTCCGCCATCCGGCGCAGGTCGCGCCCCGTGACCTGCTCGATCGTCACCAGGCGGTACCGCAACGTGTTGACGTGGATCCCGAGGGCCTCGGCGCTCGCCTGGTAGGCGCCGTTGCGGTCGAGGAACTCCCTGAGCGTCGCCACCAGCTGGGACCCGTGCCGGGAGTCGTACTCCACCAGCGGGCCCAGCACCAGGTCCTCGAACCCGCCGACGATCTCCTCGTCCAGCGCGAGCAGGACCTCGTGGGTGCCGAGGCGCTCGTACCTGGCGACCCGCTCGCGCCCGGCGCCGGTGGCGGCGAGCCGGGCGGCGCGCCGGGCCGCGGTCACGGCGCGCGGCAGGTCGGACTCCCCGTCGCGGGCCAGCGTCCAGCCGGCGTGGACCTCCCGGCCGAGCTGGCGTTCCACACATTTCAGCAGGCACGCCACGGTCTGGTCGCCGACCGCCGCGCCCGGCCGCAGGATCAGGACGCTTTCGCGTACGTCCGGGATGACCTCGACCTCGTCGGCCCCGCAGTCCCGCGCCGCCGGGGGCACGGCGTCGAGCAGGCTGTCCGCGACCGGTCCTGGGACGGCGGGGTAGGCGAGCACCGCCACGGCCGGAGCGGGACCCGCCAGCGGCGGGCCTGCCGGGCGGCCGCTCTCGGCCAGGGCGAGCTGCTCGCGCCGGCGTGACGCGGCGTGGCCGCGCCGCTCCCGCACCCGGACCAGCTCGCCGCGCAGGTAGGGCAGCGCGTTGTCCAGCACGCGGCGCTCGGCCGCCGTCATGGCGGCGACGGGCCGCGCGTAGCCGAGGAAGCACCGGGCCGGCGCGACCTCGTCCACCCGCATGACGGTGACCGCCGTCGAGTCGGCGAGCGTGGCCTGGACGGGGAAGGCGACGGCCTGGCTGCCTCGCTGGCAGGTCACCGCGGCGGCGCCGGGCGGCGCGGCCGGGCTCGCCCAGACCACCTCGGGGCCGTCCGCCACCCAGACGTCGCCCGCGAGCTGCGCCGCGAGGACGCGGACCAGCTCGGGCATGCCCCCGCCGGAGACCGCGGCGGCCAGCGCCTCGTGGTGCCGCACCAGCCGGCGCAGGTCGTGGCGCTCGGCGTTCGCGGCGGCGTGGAAGGCGCGCGCGACCTCGATGAACGGCACCTCGTGCGGCACCCGGACCAGCGGGAGGCCGATGGACCTGCACGCGTCCAGCACGTCGGCGGGGACGTCCGCGCCGGGGGCCTCGACGCCGTAGCCGAGGGCCGCGGCGCCCGAGCGGTGGAGCGCCCGGACGAAGCGCTCGGCGTCGCCCTCGGCCTGCCGCCACAGCCCGATCGTCAGGATCAGCTCGCCGCCGCCGAGGTAGCCGCTCGGGTCGGCCATGTCCGTGGAGTGCACCCAGCTCACGGGGACCGGCCGGCTGGGGCGCAGCACGAACCGCAGGCCGAGGTCCTCCGTGGTCACGAGTTCGTGCAGGTACACGCCGGTACTGTAGCAATCTCCAGGTTCCTGCCCCGGCGTCCGGAGGATCCGACGATTGCCGACCTGCGCGCCGGTTCGGGAAGACTGCAGCATGGCCGTCAACGACATGCCGGTGCGGCTGCTGCGCTGCGAACGGATCCGCACCATGGCTCCGACCGGCGCTCCCCAGGTGGTGGACGCGCTCGCGGTCGCCGGTGACCGCGTCGTCGCCGCCGGGCCCCTGGCTGGGCTGCGCGAGCGGTTCCCCGAGGCGCCGGAGACCGACCTGGGCGGCGGCTGCGCGCTGCCGGGGTTCGTCGACGCGCACCTGCACCTGACGATGGCGGCGCGCGACTCCGTCGGCGCCGACGTCTCCGCGGACGTGACCCCGTCCGCGGATCGGCTGGCGGAGCGCCTGCGGGCCGCCGCCGCGACACTGCCGGCGGGTGCGTGGCTGCGAGCCGGCCGGTACGACCACGTACGGACCACCGGCGGGCGGGTCGTCGACCGGCACGACCTGGACCGTTGGGTGCCCGACCGGCCGGTCCTCGTCACCCATGTGGGCGCCCACTGGGGCGTGGTCAACTCCGCGGCGCTGGCCGCCGCCGGGCTCACCGACGATTCCCCCGATCCGCGCGGCGGCTCGCTCGGCCGGGACGGGGCCGGCCGGTTGACCGGGGTGCTGTACGAGCAGGCGCTGTTCGACCTGGCCTACCCGTCCCTTGCTCGCCGCCCGCCCGTGATCCCGCCGCCGGGCGAGGACGAGCTGCTCGCCGGGCTGGACACCGCTTCGGCCAGGTTCCTGTCGGCGGGGATCACCTCGATCGGGGACGCCATGGTCGGCCCGGACGAGCTGCGGCTGCTGCAGACCGCCCGGGCCCGCGACCGGCTCCGGCAGCGGGTCACCGCCCTGGTGACGTACCCGCACGCGGACCACCTGATCGCCGCCGGGATCCAGGACGGGTTCGGGGACGACTGGCTGCGCCTGGGCGGCATCAAGGCGTTCGTCGACGGCGCGGTGGCCGGGCTCACCTGCTGGCTGTCGGAGCCGTTCCGCGGCACGGACGACCACGGCATGCCGGTGGTGACCCCGGAGGAGCTGACGGACCTCGCGGTGCGCGTGCACTCCGCCGGGCTGCGCCTGGCCGTGCACGCCAACGGCGACCGCGCCATCGCGCTCCTGCTGGACGCGGTCGAGCACGCCCGCGGGCGGCGGCCGGACATCACGACCCGCCATCGCATCGAGCACTGCTCCGTCCTCGACGAGGCGATCGTGGCGCGGATCGCGGCGCTGGACCTGATCCCTGTCCCGTTCGCCGGCTACGTCACCTTCCATGGCGACGCGCTCGTGGACGCCTACGGCGAGGAACGTCTCGGGCGGATGTTCGCCCACCGCCGCATGCTGGACGCCGGCATCACCGTCGCCGGGTCGTCCGACTACCCGTGCGGGCCGTACGAGCCGCTGTTCGGCGTGAAGAGCTGCGTCACCCGGCGCACCCGCGCGGGCCGCGTGCTCGGCGCTCACCAGCGCATCAGCACGGGCGAGGCGCTCGCCCTGTTCGGCACCGGCGCCGCGGCCGCCGCCGGGGAGGAGGGGCACAAGGGCCGGCTCGCCCCCGGTTACCTCGCCGACCTGGTCGTCCTGGCCGCGGACCCGTTCGAGGTCCCGCCCGACGAGCTGGACCAGATACCCGTCACGCAGACCTGGGTCGGAGGCGTCCCGGCGTGGACCTCCTGAACCTGCTGGAAACCCGTCCCACCTCACCGATGGCGAGTCCCGATATGCCTTCTCCCACTCCCGTCCTGCGCTTCCTCGACGCCGGTCCCGGCGGCACGGCCGCGGCGACCCTCGCCGGGCAGGGCGTCCGCCCTGAAGAACTGCTCGCCGTCGAGGTGTTCTACGACCACGCGCGGCTCAGCGCCGAGCAGGCACGGGAGTCGGTGCGGGAGCTGAACCCTGACGGCGACCTTCCGGTGTCGGCGATCCCGGCCTCCGTCGGGGTGCTCGGCGGGGACCTGACCCGGGTGCAGGCCACGGCCCTGCCCTCCGGCGTGGCCGCTGCCCGCGAGGCGGGCGGACGGTACGCGGCCGGCGGCCCGGCGGTCGCGACCCGGCTGATCACGGCGCCGGAGGCCGGGGACATCGTCGAGCAGTCCCACGCCATCCTGCGGACCATCCAGGACCTCCTCGCCGAGCAGGGCCTGGGCACCGACGACGTGGTGAAGTTCAACATCTTCTACCAGGGCGAGGGGACCCAGGAGGACTGGGCCGTCGCCGCGCGCGTCCGCGCCGGGTACTTCACCGAACCCGGGCCTGCGACGACGGGGATCCCGGTGCCCCGGTTCGACGAGCCCGGCGTGCTGATCGCCATGCAGGTGCTGGCGCTGCGGGGCGCCCGTCCGGCCCGCCGGCACTCCTGGCCGGAGGGTCACTGGGACTGGCCGTTCCATCTGCCGTACAAGCACGGGAACCGCTCGGGCGGCCTGGCCTTCGTCGGCGGGCAGGTGCCCCTCGACGAGCGGGCCCGCTCACTGGACGTCGGCGACTTCCCCGCGCAGGTGCGCCGGTCGCTCGACTACATCGCGCGGGTGCTGGACGAACTCGACGTGCCCCGGTCCGCGGTCCGGCGGCTCACCGCCTTCGTGGCCGCCGACGCCGGCAGCGGGCCGGGCAAGCTGGCCGCTCTCCAGGCCGAGGTCGGCGCATTCTTCGGCGACTCCTCCCCCGCTCTCGTGCCGGTGCCCCTCCCGGTGCTCGCCTACCCCGGCATGGACGTCGAGATCGAGGTGCAGGCCCTGGTCGGCTGAGACGGCGGCGCCGCTCAGAACGCCGGAGGGGTCATGGAGATGATCAGCCGCGTGTCGTCCTCCAGCCCCCGGAACTGGTGGGGCAGGCGGGCGACATAGGAGAGCGAGTCGCCCTCGCTCAGCGTCAGCTCCTCGGCGCCGACCTTGATGACGGCCGACCCGCGCCTGACGATCAGGCATTCCTCGCCCGCGTGGGACAGGGCGTGGTTGAACCTGCCCGTCTCCGCGCTCAGGTGCATCTCGATCATCTGCAGGTTGCGCAGCTGCCCTGACGAGAGCAGCTCGTAGGACACCCCGCCGCTGTCGGGCGGGCGGATGACGTTGCGGGAGCCCTCCCGGATCAGGGCCGGCCGGTCGGCCGGGGAACCGAACAGGTCGAACATCGCGATGTTGAGCACCTGGGTGATGCTGTGCAGCGTGGCCAGCGACGGGGTCACCTTCCCGCGCTCGACCTGGCTGAGCAGGCTCGGGCTGATCCCGCACTCCGCGGACACCACGTCCAGGGACAGGTTCCTGGACGCTCTGGCCTCGCGCAGGCGCCGGCCTATCTCCGCGACGTCCAGTGGCTCCGCAATCTCGTTTGACATCCGTATCTCCTCCAGACGGGCCGTCGGCGAAGGGGGCGGCCCGAGCGCGACAACCGCAAGGATACCGGTCCTTACAGTGCGACTGCAGGGTCTGCAGTACATCGGTCCTTCGCACCTGCCCGGCAAGAGCGACCCGGCAGCGCGCAACCCGTGATCACGAGAAGAGGATATTCGGCGGAAGGCTCGCCCGCGGCCATCTCGGCACCCGCCCGCCACCGGAGTACGGACTCCGCGAGACGGGCTTGACACACGTCTTTTGTGTCGTGAATACTAGTTCCTAAATCGAGGGGGAGTACCCGACGATCGACGCATCGCCGTCAGGACGGACCCGGTGGATCCGGGGCCCGGTGGTGCGGTCGCCCGCCGAGGCGACCTGGGGAGACCGTCGACCAGCCGACGCCGCCCGCGCGCGGGCGGCCGGGTCGAGGGGGTCCTCTATGTCCGTCGCCTGGTGGGCGTGGGTCGCGGTGATGCTGGTGGTCGCGGCGATGCTGGCCGTCGATCTGTTCCTGCACCGCGACAACCACGTCATCGGCTTTCGCGAGGCTGCCGTCTGGTCCGGCGTCTGGATCGCCGCCGGCGTGCTGTTCGGGGCGATCCTGTGGTGGTGGCAGGGCGGGGAGGTGGCGGGCACCTACTTCGCCGGCTACCTGATCGAGAAGGCGCTGTCGATCGACAACGTGTTCGTCTTCGCGCTGATCTTCACCGCCTTCGCGGTTCCCGCCACGCTCCAGCACAAGGTGCTGTTCTGGGGGGTCATCGGAGCGCTGGTCTTCCGGCTCGCGTTCATCTTCGTCGGCGTGGAACTGCTGGAGACGTTCTTCTGGACCGCGTACGTGTTCGGCGCGTTCCTCGTCTACACCGGCTACAAGATGGCCTTCCGGCACGGCGAGCAGACCCCGCCCGACCGCAACCCGGTGGTGCGTCTGGTGCGCCGGGTGATCCCCACCGACCCCCGCTACCACGGTGGCCGCTTCTTCGTCCGCACCGGTGGCCGGCGGGTGGCCACGCTGCTGCTCGTGGTGCTCATCGCCGTCGAGGCGACCGACCTGGTCTTCGCGATCGACTCCGTCGCCGCGATCCTGGCGATCACCACCAGCACCTTCATCGTCTGGACCGCCAACGCGTTCGCGATTCTCGGGCTGCGCAGCCTGTACTTCTGCCTGGCCGGGCTGCTCCGCCGGTTCGTCCACCTGCACTACGGCCTGGCCGTGCTGCTGGCCTTCGCCGGCGTCAAGCTGATCCTCTCGGAGACCCCGGTCGGCAAACTGCCGATCCCGCTGACGCTGGGCGTCATCGTCGTCGCCATCGCCGTCTCGATCGTCTGGAGCTTGATCGCCACCCGTGCCTCCGGCGCCGCCACCGACGGCCGGATGGCACGGGAGGGGTGACCCGCTCTCCCCGCCTGACTCGCGATTCATCACTTTCGATTCATGACAACGAAATCGTGCTCGTAAAATGGTGGACGTGCCGGACTGGACCTTCCTGACCAACCACGCCCACGTGCTGTTGTGCATCGCCCGCGACCCCGGCGTGCGCATCCGCGATGTGGCCGCCCGCGTCCAGATCACCGAGCGCGCCGCGCAACGCATCCTGGCCGACCTCACCGCCGCGGGATACCTCACCGCCAGCCGGGAAGGCCGCCGCAACCGCTACCGGCTCAACCCCACCCTGCCGCTGCGGCACCCTCTCGAACAGGACCATCAGATCGGCGAGATCCTCGCGGTGTTCCAACCTGCTCTCCCTTACACCGCCCCCTCCAGAAGCGAGGCGACGTCGGCCGGCGCCGGCCGAGAAGGCGTGACGGCAGCCGTTCCGGAAGAGCTCGCCCGAGGTGGCTGACCAGGTCGGCCAGGATGGCGACGCGGGGTTCCGCCTGCGGGGAGCAGCGGGAGGATCAGACGGCCCGCCACCCCGTGCACTGGTTGTTCGTCCCCGAAGGCCGCCAGCAGAACCTGACGTCGGTGGGGTTGGACCTCAGGGTGTGGGGGTAACACACACCGCTGTAAATGGGCGCGTCATATCGGATGAGGGTGCCGCCGCTGTACCGCACCGTGCCCCAGACGTCCGAATCGGGCCAGCTTCCGAGCACCCGGCAGACGTTCAGCCTCGTGTGGTTGGAGTTGATCTCCGCGAAGCCCCAGTCGTTCCCCACTCTGAACGAGTGCGCCTCCGCGGGCGCGGTCATGGCCAGGGCCGTCGCGGCCGCGGCGATGGCTACTTGCCCGACCCGCAGGATCTTCGTACGCATGGTTGTCCCCTTCTTCCGACTGCGCGGCTTCTGGTGGCCCGAGAACGGGCTCACTGAAGCCTCGCCTCCAGGAAGGGACAGGACGAGGGCAGCGACAGGACATTCCGCCAGGATCAGCGTCACGTACCGGGCGGGAGCACGGTCACGGGCGGGTACGCGTACGCGCCGTCGAGGACCGGCCGGCGGGGCAGGTAGAGACGCAGGATCAGGTTGAACCGACCGGCCGGGACCGGCAGCCAGTTGCTCTCGGAGCCCGCCGGCGGTTCGTGGCACAGGTGCAGGTCGAGTGAGCCGTCCGCGCCGGTGACGAGGCCCGGGTCGTCGCCGCTGATGGAGTAGCGGCCGGACTCGTTGGGGACGAGGAACATGTCCGGGCCGTACGCGGTCAGGGACCAGAAGGCGTCGACCGGGGGCAGGCCGCCCCCGGGGAAGCGGATGCGGTAGCGCTTGGAGCCGTCCAGGGGCAGGCCGTCCGCGCTGGTCGAGGTCCGCGGGTAGATCGCCTCCTCCGCCGGGACGGGGCCCCAGAAGTATCTGGCGACCGTCGCCCGTTCGCGGAGCCCGCCGCGGGTGTCCTGCGTGCCGAGGCCGAGGTTGGTGGTCCAGCCGTTGACGGTGCGGGGGGCGGTGGCGGGTGGCTCCAGCTCGCGCATGCCCGCCGCGACGGCTGCGGCGAGGACCGCTCTGCCAGACTCGTCCAGTTCGGCGCCGGGGCGCCGGCCGGCGGCGACGCCGAGGGCCGCCACGGCGTCGAGCGCCCGGCGCTGCTCGGCGGTGACGGGCGGGTTGGCCGGCAGCGCGGCGCAGAGCTCGTCGAAGAAGCCGATGCCGTCGCGTCCGGTGTCGTGCGCGCGGCCGGCGGGGGGCGGCAGCGTCGTGCCGCCGGCGGTTCCGGCGCGGGCGCGCAGCTCGATCCTGGCGGCGAGGGCGCCGGCCTCGGCGGCGTCGGCGGCGTCGAGGGCGCGGATCCGGCAGAGGAGGAAGGCGTGACCGGTGGGGCACGGTATCGGTTCGAGGCCGTCGGGGATCGGGCCGGAGTGGCCGGGGGGAAGGATGGCCCAGGAGCCGCCCCGGCCGCCGGTGGTCCGCGTCCCGAGCAGCCCGAAGCCGCCCATCCAGGCGTCGAGGAGCTGCACGCTGTGGTAGCGGTCGCGGATGTCGGGGAGGGTCAGCGTCAGAGGACCCGCCCGCAGGTCCAGGACGGCGAGCGCGTAGACGGTGTCCAGGTTCGGCGCGACGATGGCCCGGCTGCCGGGGCCCGACAGCCGCCGTGAGGCCCACATGGTGTTGACGCCCAGCCGCTGCGCCATGCCCTGCATGATGCGCGCGGTGGCCACCAGGGGGAAGCCCGCGAGGAAGGCGTTCTTGGCCGCCGTGACGCGGGGATCCGCGACCTCGGGGACCGGTGCCGCGTCGTCGTGCCAGACGGGTGAGCTCATGTCGGTCCTCCAGGGCCGGTGCGTCGTGTGGGGTGCGGGACCACCCGTGCTTCGGGGATCACCACGTCGTCGGTGAGCAGCCATCGGAACAGCACCCAGCCGCGCGGGTGTCCGGCGGTGTCGAGCCAGTTGGGCTCGCCCGGGTCGGCGTGGGCGACGACGACGCGCAGGGTCCCGTCGGGCGCGAGCGTGGCGCTGCGGGCGTTGAGCGCGGTGGAGCGGCTGCGATGGTCGAGCGACTGGCCCCACCGGTTGGCGAGATGGACGCCCCAGTAGCGGCATCGCGGCGGCCGGGCCTCGACGACCAGGGCCTGGTCCGGTTCGAGGGAGTACCAGCAGATGACATAGCCGGCGTCGGGTGTCCCGTACAGGCCGTGGCCCCGGTGTTCGACGAACCGGTTGGGCGTGGCCTCGGCCTGCTCGGCGCGCTGCCGTGCCACGCGCGTCGCGGCCGTGACGAACGCGGTGGCGGACCGGGTGGAGGCGACGAAGCGGGCGTCGTCGAACACCGGATCCGGCCCCGGATCGTCGAGCGCCTCGATCGTGAACCGCGCGGGCCTGTCGCGGGCGCGGTCGAGGAAGTACTGGCGGGCGATGACCGTGTGCGCTCCCGGCGCGAGCGGGATCCAGGTGCCCGGCCGCGCGTCAGGGGAGAGCGTGATCTCGAACGAGCCGTCGGGGCCGAAGGCGATCCGCTCGTCGTTGAGGTTGGTCACGCGGGTCGGCCGGCCGTCGCCGGCGTTCGCGCCGTAGACGCAGAAGGCGAGGTACGGCACGGTGCCGCGGTCTCCTCGGATGCGGTACGAGCGCCGGCTGGAGATGAGCGCAATGTCGTACTCGGTGTCGGGGTTGTCGAAGAACAGCTTGCGCACCGGAGTGACGCCCGGCAGGAACAGCGGGCGGCCGGAGTCGCGGGTGCCGGCCCGGTCGACCTGGTCGGCCAGGACGTGGAGCACATAGCGGAAGCCTTCCGCGACGTCGACGCCCGCGTCCGGCCCGGCCAGGCCGGCCACGGTCTCCCCCGCCTCGTCCAGCGCGCGCACGAACCGCCTCCAGGCCTCCAGGGCGTCCGCCATGCGTTCGATCTCCTCCATGAGTAATGGATCTCATTAATATCTGCCGGAGGATAGTATGGCGAAGTGTCCAGATCAAGTACCCGTGACGCCCTGCTCCGGCAGGGCGCGCTGCTGTTCGCCCGGCACGGGGTCGCCGACGTGACCACCCGTCAGCTGCACGAGGCCATCGGGGCGCGTAACGAGTCGGCGCTGCATTACCACTTCGGCGGCAAGGACGGCCTGGTGGAGGCCATCCTGCGCGGGCATCTGGAGGCCGTCGAGGCGCGCCGCGCGCCGCTGGTCGCCGCCGTCGCCGCCGACGACCTGACCGCGGACCCGCGGGCCCTGGTCCACGCGCTCGCCGCCCCCATGGACGAGGACCTCGGCACCGAGCTGGGCCGGGCCCACCTGCGCATCGTGGCCAGGCTGAGCTATCCCTCGCTCGCCTACCGGCGGCCGTTCCGGATCGTGGACGCGCCGGCGGGGCTCGCGGTCGTGCGATGGCTGCACGCGACGCTCGAACCGCTCCCCCGCCCCCTCCGGCTGGAGCGGCTCGCCATGCTGCGGTCCCAGCTCATCAGCCTGTTCGGCCTGCGCGCCCAGCTCCTCGACGAGTCGGCTCCCGGCGAGCCGCCGGTGACGGGGGAGCTGTTCTTCGGCAATCTGCTCGACATGCTCGTCGCCGGACTGACCGCCCCGGCCTCGACGGAGACGCTCGCGGCGATCCCCGCGGAATAGTTAAGGGTCACCATTAGACGGCCGGAGCATAGAGGGCGGACGGCGACCCGGTCAAGCATTCGGCGTCCGCCGGAGAAAGCAATTTAATTGTTGCCATTAACTTCCCTGTCGCGCACAATCAGGTGGCATTCGTCGGACTCCCCGAGGAGGTCGCCCCATGAACGCCATGGCTCGCGCCGGGACCGCCCTGACAGCGGCGCTGCTGACGTGTCTGGCCGCGCTGATCCCCGGCACCCCGCCCGCGCGGGCGGACACCGGGCCGATCCTGTTCGTGCACGGCTACGGCGGCGACGGCAGCCGCTGGAGCACGATGATCGACCGCTTCGAGGCGGACGGGTGGCCCGCCGACCGCCTGTTCACCGTCGACTACGACAGCACCAAGTCCAACGTCGACATCGCCGCCGACATCCGGGCCAGGGTCGACGCCATCCGATCTTCCACGGGCGCGGCGAAGGTGACGATCGTCGCGATGTCGATGGGCTCGCTGAACAGCCGCCACTACCTCAAGTTCCTCGGCGGCACGGCGGCCGTCAGGACCTGGGTCTCCCTGGCGGGCCCCAACCACGGCACGACCGCGACCCGCCTCTGCTCGGAGGAGCGGCTCACCTGCCAGGAGATGCGGATCGGCTCGCCGTTCCTGACCGAGCTCAACAGCGGTGACGAGACCCCGGGCGACGTCGCGTACGGCACGTTCTGGTCCGACTGCGACACGGTGGTCAACCCCGACTCCAGCGTGTCCCTCGCCGGGGCCGTCAACACGTACGCCGGATGCCTGTCGCACGCCGCGTTCCTGACCGACGCCTCCGTCTACGCGAAGGTGCGCGACTTTGTGTCCTGACCGGCCGGTGTGTCATGCGTGACGACGTCCGCCCCGTGCCGCGGCGCCGCTGGGGGGCGCCCCCTCCCGGCGGCATCCGCGCCGGTGACCCGGCCCCCTACGGCTGGGCGCCGCTCGTCATCCTGTTCCTGGTCGGCCTGGTGGACCGGGTCGAGGCCGGCCTGCTCAGCGGCCTCCTCCCGCTGATCCAGGCCGAGTGGGGCATCGGCGACACCGTCGCCGGCGCGATCCCGACCGGCTCGGCGATCGCGGCGGCGGCGGTCGCCATCCCCGCTGGATACCTCGCCGACCGTTTCAGCCGGACCCGCGTCATCACCGTCATGGTCTTCCTCTGGGCCGTGGCCACCACGGGCAGCGGCCTCGCCCCGGGATTCGCCGTCTTCTTCCTTACCCGCATGGCCCTGGCCGCGGCCGAGCACGTCGACAACCCGGCGACCGGCAGCCTGCTGGCCGACTACTACCCGCCGATCAGCCGGGCCAGGGCGTTCGGCTGGACGCGGATGTCGGCGCACCTGGGCGGGATCGGCACGGTGCTGGGCGCGGTGCTGGGGCAGGCGTTCGGCTGGCGGGCGGCGTTCCTGCTGATGGCGATCCCCGGCCTGCTGACCGCCCTGATCTGCCTGCGGCTCCGCGAGCCGGCCCGCGGCCTCCTCGACCAGGTCACCGCCGGGGCCGCCGCACCCCGCGCGGACGGCGCCGGGTCGCGCCGGGCGACGCCGCCGCGGCTCGGGCGGCAGGTGCGGGACGTGCTCGCCGTACGCACGCTGGTCATCGTCACCGTCGGCCTGGCCACGCTGGGCATGGGCGTCGCCGGGCTCTTCTACTGGATGCCCACGCTGATCGGCCGCACCTTCGCCCTGTCCCCCGGGCAGGCCGGAGCGCTGGGCGGCCTGGTCACCGTCTTCGGAGTGGTCACCGGCACCCTCGTCGGGGCGTGGCTGGGCCGCCGCGCGCACGTCACCCGCAAGGGCGGGCGGCTGCTCGTCGGCGGCTGCGGCGTCGTCGCCGGCGCGGTCGTCATGGCCGTCGCGCTGCTCGCCGCCCCCCGAGCCTTGGTCCCGTTCGCGCTGCTGACGGCCGCCGCGGTCATCCTGATGTCGATGGCCACCCCCAACCTGACCGCGTCACTCGCCGACGTGATCGGAGCCTCCTCCCGAGGCATCGCCTTCGCCCTCGCCCAGCTCGTCGCCGGGGCCGCCGTCGCCGTCGGACCGCTGATCGTGGGCATCCTCTCCGACCGGACCGGCTCCCTCACCAGCGCCCTGCTCGTCATGACCCTGCCCGTACTGGCCGGAGGGCTGCTCACCGTGACGGCGCGCGGCCCGTACGAGCGCGACGCCGCCCGCGTCCTGACCTCCGCCCACGACACGCCACCGACCAGCGGGGCCTGACGAGGAGCACGGACGCGGGCCGGCTGCCGTCGCGGCCCGCTCCGAACGATGGGGTGTCGATCCGGCGCCGGTTGGCGAGATCGTCTGATTCGTCTGCAAGGGGCGGCAGGCCCCCATGAACGAGTCGCCGGCGTCAGAGAGGGCTTGTCCCCGGTGCGACACCCAAGAAGGTGGCAGGCTGTGACCATGCGAACGCGCGGAGCGAAATACTTCAACACCACCGGCCCCTGCGACCCGCGGCTCCACTACATGCTGCCCCCCATACCCCGGCTTCCCGAAGCGCGGACGCTCATCGAGATGGACCGCTACTTCGTCCTGCACGCCCCCCGGCAGACCGGGAAAACCACCGTCCTGGACGCTCTGGCCTCCGGCCTGACCGCCGAAGGCGGCACCGCCGCCCTCATGTTCTCCTGCGAACGTGCCAAGGCGGCGGGCGACGACTACGGCGCCGCCGAGTCGCTTCTGCTGGATTCCCTCCGCGAGTCCGCCGAGCTGTCGGGCTGGCCGGAGAAGCTGCTACCGCCACCTTCCCGGCCGCGGGTCACGCCCGGTAGCCGGTTCGGTGCGGCGCTGCGGGAGTGGTGCCGACGCTGCCCGCGCCGGGTCGTGCTGTTCCTCGACGAGATCGACGCCTTGCAGGGCAACAGCCTGGTCAGCGTCCTCGGCCAGCTCCGCGACGGGCACAACAAGCGATCGAAGGGCTATCCGTTCCCCGCGTCGGTGGTGCTGTGCGGGTTGCGCGACCTGCGTGACTACAAGGTAGCCGCCGGCGGCGCCCCTGAGCGGTTCAATGCGGCCAGCCCGTTCAACATCCTCGCCGACTCACTGCGCCTGGGCGACTTCACCGCCGACGACATCGCCGAACTGTACGACCAACACACCCAGGCGACCGGCCAGGAGTTCACCAAGGACGCGGTGGACCGCGCCTTCGAGCTCACCCAGGGACAACCCTGGCTGGTCAACGCCCTCGCCTACGAGATCACCTTCCAGATGAGAGTGACCGGCACCATCACCTGCGAGCGAATCGAGGAGGCCAAGGAGCGGCTCATCCGCAAGCGCGCCACCCACCTGGACTCCTTGGCGGCTCGGCTGTACGAGCCCCGGGTCAAGCGGGTGATGGAGCCGATCGTGGCCGGCGGCCCCTACACCGACCGCGGCAACTCCGAGGACCTGTCCTACGCCCGCGATCTGGGCCTGATCACCCAGCAACCGCCGCCCCAGGTGGCCAACCCGATCTACCGGGAGGTCATCCTGCGCGTGCTGGGCGACCTCACGGAGCAGAACGTCCACGCCGATCCGCACAGCTTCGTGCTCCCCGACGGCCGGTTCGACCTGCCGCGCCTGCTGGAGGAGTTCGTCGTGTTCTGGCGCGAGCACGGCGAAGTCCTCATCCAGCAGGAGGGCTACCACGAGGCGGCGTGCCAGATCATCCTCATGGCCTTCCTGCACCGCCTCGTCAACGGCGGCGGCCACCTCGACCGCGAATACGCCGCCGGCCGCAAACGCATGGACGTCTACATCCGCTGGCCGTACACCGGCCCCGGCGGCGAACGGCTGACGCAGCGCGAGGCCATGGAACTGAAGGTGTGGCGACCCGGCGCGGACGACCCAGAGCCTGCGGGCCTGGCCCAGCTCGACCGCTACCTCGACCGCCTGACCCTCACCACCGGCGTCCTGGTCATCTTCGACCGCCGCCCCCAAGCCCCGCCCTGGAAGGAGCGCGGCAGCTTCCACCAGGCGACCACACCGTCCGGCCGCCAGGTCACTCTCCTGCGGGTGTGAGGGTGTCCCGGGGCGGTGAACGTCCTGTCATGCAGCCCCGACGGCGGCCGGGGAGGACTACGGCGAGTCCCCGACATGCTCGGGCGCGGTCACCATGGCCATGAACCAGTCGAGCGCCGCGACGACCACGTCGAACACGGCGACGTTCGCCAACTGGGTGTTCTTGATGGGGGGAGAACTGGTAGGTGTTGCCGATCAGACTGTCGGAATGTATTGGCGCTGATGAAGAGGGACCAGTAATCGTTGGTCGCCCTGAATGAGCTTGCGAAGGGTGGTTTCGTTCGCTTTCATGCCGTCCCGTTCATGGCGCGAGCAATCTGTATCGGCTGACGCCCTTCGCCGCCGCCTGTCGTGGCCACGCTCGCGAGACGGCTTACCGGACTCTGGCGCCGTTCAGGAACAGTTCGACGATGCGGGAGGCTCGGTCCGGGGTCTCCATGAGGTCGGTCGCCCGGGCGAGGTGCAAGAACGCGTTCATCAGGAACCCCGGATCGCCGGTCACCTCGCCCGCTGCGACGGCGCCGGCGAACAGGGCGACGACCGGGTCGAGGAGCCGGGCGACGTACAGGCTGGAGACGGCGGCCCTGGTCTCGTCGGACACGTGGTCCAGCGCCTCGTAGACGCGCTGCTCGAACGAGACGGAGTGCGCGTGGTCAGCCGAGGCCGCCACGAGGGCGGCGAGCTTGTCGCTCAGGGTGCCTTCGGTCGCGATCGCCGTGGTGATGCGCTCGTGCGCCTCCTCGATGAACCTCGTGGCGACCGCGACGTACACCTCTTCCTTGCCGTCCGGGAAGTGGTGGTAGATCGAGGGCCGGCGGATGGAGACCGCGCGGCCGACGTCGAGCAGCGACGCGCCGAGGTAACCGGAGGTCGCCAACTGCCTCGCGAAGGCGTCCATGATCTGCGTCCGGGTGTCGGAGGCAGGGCTCATCGGTTTCTCCGTGCGTGGTTGGAGGCGAGTGCGCAGGCGGCCGTCCCGGCGGCAACCAGCGTAGCGAGGACGGTGAGCGCGACAGGCAACGCCGTGAGCGCACTGCCGCTCTCCAGCTGGCGGGCCGTGTCGATCACATAACTCAGGGGGTTGACCGTCGCCACGGTTCGCATCCAGGGCGAGAGCTCGTCGACGGGGGCGAAGAACCCGGTGAAGAACGAGAGCCCGAACACCGCCAGCGGGACGAGGCCGGTGCCGGCGGAGGATCCGGTCCGGATGGCGACGGCGATGCTCAGCAGGGCGATCCCGAGACTGAGAGTGATCAGGACCAGGATCATGCCGCCGAGGCCGGCCCAGTCACCCGGCCGGAACCCGATGAGCGCCGCACCGGCGACAGTCACCGTCGCCTGAATGGCGACTCCCACGAGTGCGGCGACGACCATGCCGGAAAGGAACGGGCCGGTGCTGCCGTGAGCGAGACGCAGCCGGTCGAGGTACCCGCTGGTGATGTCGCTGAGAAGGAGCTTCCCTGCGGCACCCGCACTGGTCGCGGCTCCCGTGAGCAGGATCAGCGGGAGCAGGAACGCGATGAAGCTGCCGCCGGGAAGGTAGCCGCCGCCGACGGCGCCGAGTTGCCCGGCGTAGACGACGAGGAAGAAGAGCGATTGCGCGAGCGGTGCGATCAGCAGTGCCGGAGAACGCAGGATCATCCGGGTGGACCGGCCGATCGCCGCGAGAGTCACCGGCAGCGCACGGGAGACGGATACAGCGGTGGTCGCCATGGGGAGATCTTTCAGGTCGAGGTTCGGTCAGCGGGCGGCCAGAGCGACGAACACGTCGTCGAGCGAGGGCTCGGAAAGCCGGAGTTCTTCGATGGCCCAGCCGAACTCGCTCACGTTCTCGAGCGCGGCCTTCAGGGCGTCGGGCGCGTCGCTCAGCGCGAGGCGCACCACGCCGGCGTCCTCCGGGTCAGGCCGGAAGGGTGCGGTGGACGAGCGCACCAGCGAACGGGCGGCGTCCTCGCCGGCCAGCCCGAGGATGAGGGTGCGTTCTCCGACTCGCTGTTTGAGCGCGGCCGGGGTGTCGTGCGCCGCGACCTCGCCCTGGCGCAGCACCACGATGTCGGTGGCGAGCACGTCCGCTTCGTGGAGGTCCTGCGTCGAGACGATGAGGGTTCGCCCGTCGTCGTTCAGGCGCTTCAACTCATTCCAGAAGTCCAGCCTGCTCATGGGGTCAAGCCCGGTCGTCGGCTCGTCGAGGATCACGATCCGAGGTTGCGCGACGAGCGCCACAGCGAGATCGACCTTGCGGCGGGTGCCACCAGAGAGTTGGGCGGTCCTGGTCTTGCGGTGTTCGTCCAGGCCGAAGAGTTCGAGCAGTTCGTTCCGGCGGCGCACCCTGTCCGTCCGGCTCATACCGAGCGCGGCACCCTGGAAGTCGAGCACTTCGACAGGGGTGGCGAGCGGATCGAGCGCATTGGACTGCGGGGTGAGGCCGATGAGCCGGCGCGCCTCTCGCGCCTGGGTCACCGCGTCGAACCCCTCGATGCACACCTTCCCGGTGGTGGGGGTGCGCAGCGTCGCGAGGATTTCGAGCAGCGTGGACTTGCCGGCGCCGTTGTGTCCAAGCACGACCGTTCGGCTGCCGCGCTCGATGCTCATCGACACACCGGCGAGGGCGGCCCGGTCATCGTAGGTCTTGGTCAGATCGGTCACGTGGACGGCGCATGATGGAATCACCCTCCTAGCCTACCTACATGTAGGTAGGCTAGGCTCCAGGATCGTCCCGGTGCGCCGGGCCCAGCCGACAATGGCCGCGGACGCGCGTTCCGCGTCAGCCCCGGCCGAGGACGCAGAACTCGTTGCCCTCCGGGTCGGCCAGGACCTTCCACGGGACGTCGCCCTGGCCGACGTCGGCGGCGGTGGCGCCCAGGGTCTTGAGCCGGGCCACCTCCGCCTCCTGGTCTTCGACGGGGTGCGGCAGCAGGTCGAGGTGGATGCGGTTGCGCCCGGTCTTCGCGCCGGGCGTCCGGAGGAACTCCAGGTACGGGCCGACGCCCTTGGCGGAGCGCAGCCGGGCGTGGTCGTCGGTCACCTCGTGCAGGGTCCAGTCCAGCGCCTCGTCCCAGAAGCGAGCCATGGCGCGCGGGTCCTCGCAGTCCACCACCACCGCGGCGATCGGCCCGGTGTCCCGGTAGATCTCCCGGGGCTCCAGCACGCAGAACACATTGCCCTCCGGGTCGGCCAGGACTGTCCACGGGACGTCGCCCTGGCCCACGTCGGCGGGCGTCGCGCCGAGCTCCTGCAGGCGCGCGACCAGCTCGGCCTGGTGGGCGGCGGAGGTGGTGGCGAGGTCGAGGTGTACGCGGTACCTCACCGTCTCGGGGTCCGGGACGGTGACGAGGTCGACGTAGAAGGCGTCGGGGTCCGGCCAGGCGAAGCCCTCGGGTTCGAGGTTGGTCACGCCGGGCGCCTCGCTGGAGACGTTCCAGCCGAGCGCCTCGGCCCAGAACCGGCCGAGCGCCGCGTCGTCCCGGGCCTTGAAGTTCACCTGGATGAGTCGCAGCGCCATGCCGCCGATCATAGTGGGGCGTCGCGAGCCGGCCACTGGAAGCGTGGTGCCGGCGGTCAACGCGGCCCTCGGTCCCACACCCGCTCCAGGAAGCCGGCGACGAGCGGGGCGATCTCCGGCAGGCGGTCCTCAAGGGCGAAGTGGCCGGTGTCGAGGACGTGGAGTTCCGCGCCGGGCAGGTCGCGCAGGTAGGCGCGGGCGCCGGGCTCGGGGAAGAACGGGTCGTTCGCGCCCCAGGTGATGAGGGTGGGCGGGGTGTGCGTGCGCAGCCACTCCTGCCAGGCGGGGTACCGCTCGACGTTGGTGTGGTAGTCGAAGGCGAGCGCGACCTGGGCCTCCTTGCGGCCGGGCAGGTCGAGGAAGTGCTGGTCGAGGGTCCAGCCGTCGGGGGCGACGAGTTCGGGGTCGGCGACGCCGGTCTCGTACTGGCCGCGGGTGCCGGGCAGGGTGAGCAGGTCGCGGACGGTGTCCTCGGCGCCGGGCCGGTCAGGGCGCAGCGCGATGAAGTCGCGGGCTCCGGCGGACAGGCCCTCCTCGTAGACGTTGCCGTTCTGCACGACGAGGCCCGCGATCCACTCGGGGTGCCGCTCGGCGAGCCGGAAGCCGACGGGTGCGCCGAAGTCGAAGACGTACATCACGAAGCGGGTCAGGCCGAGCTTCCGGACGAAGCCCTCGGTGATGTCGGCGAGCCGGTCGAAGGAGTAGGTGAAGCCGGCCGGGGCCTCGGTGTGCCCGAAGCCGGGGTAGTCGGGGGCGATCAGCCGGTAACGGGCGCCCAGCACGTCGATGAGGCGGCGGAACTGGTGCGAGGCCGACGGGAAGCCGTGCAGGAGCAGCAGGACGGGCGCGTCGGCCCGCTCGGGCAGCGACTCGCGGTAGAAGACGCGGACGCCGTCGACGTCGAGGTGGCGGTGGACGGTGCGGGCGAGCGCGGGGAACGTCATGGCTAATGCCTTTCATCGCAGAAGACGCATTAGTTATAGCGATCAGCGATCTAACGTGTCAAAGCACGGAGATAGCATTAGGGCATGAGTGAGCTCGGCCCTCTGACCGGTGAACCCCTCGCCCTGGACCTGGTCAACACCCGCCCGGCCACCGGCGACCTGCTGACCACGCCCGGCGACCTGCGCGTCTGGCTGGGCCTGCAGGCGGACCGGTTCGCCGAGGCGCGGGAGCTCCTCGCCGCCGAGTTCACCGCCGCCGACCTGGCCGCCGTACGCGAACTCCGCGAGCACATCGCGCGCGCCCTGGAGCACGTGCGTGCCGGCCACCGGCCACCGGCCGCCGACCTCGAAGCCGCCAACCGGGCCCAGCGTGCCGCGCCCGCCATCAGCGAGCTGACCTGGAACGGCGAGACCGTCACGGCCACCCACCGCCGCACCGGCACCCCCGGCGCGCGCCTGACGACGTGGCTCGCCGAGGGCGCGGCCGGCCTGCTGGCGGACCCGGCGGTCGCCACGGTCCGCCAGTGCGACGCCGCCGACTGCGTCATGCTGTTCCTGCCCGCCCACCCGCGTCGCCGCTGGTGCTCGGCGGCCCGCTGCGGCAACCGCGTCCGCGTCGCCCGCCACTACCGGCGCCGCAAGCACACGTGAGCCTGCCGGCGGCCATGGGAGAACCTCGGGCCACCGGCAGGCTCGTCAGCTGTCGCTCAGCCGGGCGGTATCCGGCCGTCCTTGGCGACGGGGACGCCGAGCTGGACCGCGGCGGTGAGCGTCGCCTTCTCCTCGGGAAGGCGGGCGAGCACCGGGTTGAGGTGCCGCAGGGTCAGGTCGACGGGCGCCATGTCACGCGCCGTGATGTCGTACTTCTCCAGGTCGATCCATCTGACGAGATCCATGACCTCGGGCGGGATGTTGTCCCCGCCCTTGTACACCGGCACGCAGAGCTGGCGCGAGTAGCCCACCCGTACGTCGGCCGGCGGGATCTTGCCGACGAGCACGGGGTTGAGCTGCCGGAGCGCCAGCGGCCTGTTCATCGGGACGTTCGGGGTGGCGCCATAGCAGAGGAGGTCGATGTGCCTGACGACCCGGAGCACCTCCGCCGGTGGCAGCACGCCGTTCTTGGCGACCGGGACGCACAGCTGCTCCGGCCGGTTCAGCAGGACCTGCTTGCGGGGCAGGTCACTCAGGACACGGTTGAGATGGCTGAGCACGAGCGACTTGTCCATCGAGGACCCGGTGACCCGGTAACACGACAGGTCGACGTACCGGACGAAGTCGAGCACGCCGTCCGGCGGGATCACGTCGTTCTTGGCGACCGGGACGCAGAGCTGGTCGCGCGCGCCGAGGGAGACCTGCTCGATGGGCAGGCCGACGAGCACCGGGTTGATGTGCCGCAGCGCCAGCCCGACGGCCGGCGGCTGGTAGGGGCTGGTCTTGAAGCACTCGAGGTCGAGGTTCGAGACCAGCTGCGCGGGGGTGGGCAGCGCCAGGGCGCCGGCGGGCGGGGCGACGAGGAAGACCATCGCGATGAGTCCGACGGTCGCCGATAAGAGGCGCCGCACCGTGCCCGTGCGGCGCCGATCGCGGGTGGCCGATCCGTCCATGCTTCTCCTCGGGGTACGGGGACAGGCCTGACACCCTCGACTATCCGTTGGGCCCGGAGACTCGACAACCTCCATGACCGGTCTTTGCCAGCCGTGTTGCCACGCTCGGCGGTCTTCAGCCGGTGCGCAGGATCCGGAAGCGATCGGGTTCGGCGGGGTCTCGGTCGGCGACCTGGATCGGGGGCCAGGCCCACTGCCAGACGCTGATGCCCGGGGTGCGGGAGAACCGGATCTCCCCGCGGGTGCCTTCGACCGCGACGCTGGACCAGGATCCGCCCGTGCGCAGCACCTCGGCGAGGACGGTGACCGTGTCGTAGCCCTCGAAGGCGACGAAGGAGGGCGCCTCGGCCAGCCGTTCACGCAGGGCCGTCCCGACGCGCGCGCCGAGTGGGCCGAGGCGTTCGGGCAGGTAGCGCAGGAACGGGATCGCGGCGCCGTCGCCGCCCAGCGACGCGGCCCAGCCGGCGAACTCCGGCTGCCCGGCCGGAGCGCCGATCATGATCTCGGCGAGGCGCCGGTCGCGGCGGACGGCCTTGACGATCGACACCGCGGGCTCCGGGGAACCGGCGAGAAGAAGGAGGGCTGTCGCACCACTGCCGGCGAGTTCGTCGCACACGGCCGCGCGCGCGTCGAGCTCGACGACGGTGCCTCCGTGCTCGGCGAGGTGGTCCCGCAGGATGCGGGTCCCGGAGGCCCAGTAGACACTCGGCTCGGCCGCCACGGCGACGCGGCGGTGGCCCCCGCTGAGGAGGAAGTCCGCGTAGATGCGCCAGCCGCGGGACTGCGCCGGGGCCAGGCGCGCGACCCGGTCCGTCGGCTGCTCGGTGAGCGCGTCGAGAACCGCTGACGAGCAGAGGTACGGCACGCCGAGTGCGTCGGCCTGGGCGGCGGCGGCGCGGGCGACGACGCTGTGGTACTCCCCCGCCACGGCGGCCACGCCCAGGCGGGCCAGCTCTTCCACGGCCGCCTCCGCCCTGTGTGGATCAGCGGCGGTGTCTCGTACCAGCAGTTCGAGCGGCCTTCCCGCGATCCCGCCGGCGTCGTTGACCTCGCGGGCGGCCAGTTCGAGTCCGGCGAGCAGGTGCCGGCCCGCCTCGGTCCAGCCGGGCCGGGTCAGCGGGGCGAGCGCGCCGATCCGGACGGGTGATCCGTCAGTCCGCTCCGATGGCTCATGCATACGTCGGCATCTCCCGAGTCCGGTCGCGCTCTGCCCTGATCGCAGAGCGACGCGCCGAGAGTAACCGAGCCGGGAACGGCCGGCTCAGGCACCCCGGTATGACCTGTCCAGGGCGGACGACGCTGATCCGTCAAGGGACGGGATGCCTCGCGGAACGCGGTGCGCTCCATGCCGACGAAATGGCGAGAAACGCGGGCTCCCATCACTGAATGTGAGCATTCCGTTATGAATATGCGAGAATCCCGTGATTATAGCCACGATGGGCGCTGCATGATAGGGCCGATTTCGGGTTTACATATAGGACGTCAGTTCGTAGCATTTCGCTCATGGGAGCGCTCCCAAACACTGATGCGGCGATGAGACCACGACTACGCGACGACGTCCGGTTCGTCGAATGCCCCGACGGGGCCTACGTGCACAGTGACTACGGTGCGTGCACGCTACGCGGACGGCACGCGTACGCCTGGCTCGGCAGGCTGGCGCCCGCGCTGACCGGCCGGCACACCCTGGACGAGCTCACGTCGAACCTCTCCGCCGACAAGCAGGCCATGGTCGAGAGCCTCGTGGGCCGGCTCGCCGAACACCGGTTCGTGGTGGATGACCGGCAGGCGCGGCCACACGGACTGACCGACGCGGAGCTGCGGGCGTACGCGGAAGAGATCGCCTTCATCGGTTACGCCCTGGATTCGCCGGAGGCGCGATTCGAGCGGATCCGCAGCGCCCGCCTGGTGCTGGCCGGGGCGGGCCCGCTGCTGGAGGCGCTGGTGGAGGCGTGTGTCGGTTCAGGGTGGCGGTACGTCGCCGTGATCTGTCCCGACGCCACGGCGGCCGGCCGGGCAGCCGAGGCCGTCCGGCGCGATCCCCGCCAGGAGATCCGGACGCTCTCTCCCGCCGGCGACGCGCTCGTCCGGGCCGTCACCGGGGACGCCGACGTCGTGCTCCAGGTCAGCGCGGACCTCGACGACCTGGTGGCGACGGCCCGCCTGGCCGAGGCGGGCGACGTCGTGCTGGGCCAGGCTCTCGCCGGTCCTGCGGAGGTCTGGCTCAGCAGGGTGGGACGGCCCTCGGTGACCGCCGCGGAGTCCGGTTGGCACCGGCTGGCCGCGCTGCCCGCCGCGGCCCCGGCGTCGTCGAACGAGGACTGGCTGACAGGACCGGTGCCGAAGGTCGTCGCCGCCATGCTGGCGCTCGCCTGCTTCTCCCAGGTGACCGGGCTCGACACGGACCGGGAGCGCCTGCTCACCCGGGTCGACCTGCGCAATCTCGACACGCTCCCGCACCGGTTCCTGGCCCGTCCACGTGCGGGCACCCGTCCTGGCGGAGGCCCGGAGGCGATCGGGGACCGGGCCGCGGTGCTGGCGCGGGCCACGCCGATCGAGGCGGAGAGCCTGCTCGGCCGCACCCCCGAGCTGGTCGACTCGCGCCTGGGCCTCCTCGGCATGCTGGACGAGCAGGCGCTGGCCCAGTCCCCGCTGGCGGTGTGCGGGGCGACCGTCTCGGACCCGTTCGGGGCGCTGCCCGGCTGGGCGCCGCCTCCGCAGGTGTTCGGCTGGGGACCGGACCAGCGGACGGCCCGGCTCCGCTGCCTGCTCGCCGCACTCGCCACGTACGGTCTGCTCACCGTCGACCCGAGTGCCGACCCGGAAGCGACGATATGGGGCATGGAACTGCCGGAGGGCCGGCCTCTTCCCGTGCCCGTATCCGATCTCCGGCTCACCGGTTTCGGCACGCCGTGCCCTCCGGTGGGCACCGGTGCCGGGCTGAGCTGGCCGGAGGCGCTGGCCGCCGGTCTGCGAGCCCGGTGCGAGCACCTGCTGGCGGGCACTCTGGAGGCGGACGGGAGGGGCGCGCCGGTGGGTCCCACGGAAGATCCGGTCGCGGAGGCGTTGCTGCGCCAGCTCGTCCTGGCTGGTGAAACGCCGGAGGTGAGCGATCACACGGCCGTTCTCGGCGTGCCCGCGATCTCCCTCACCGTCCCCGGCCAGGACCCGATCGTGTCCGTCGCCGCCACCGCCCCGGCGGCGCTGCGCGACGGCCTGGAGCGGCTGCTGCTCCGCTGGCAGTCGCGGACCGCCGGGCAGCCCGCGTACGCCGAGGCCCGTCCCTTCTGGCCGCCGGACGGCGACCCCTCCGAGGCCGTACGGAGGATGGCCCGGGGGCTGCGCCGCCTGGGCAAGACGCCGGTGGCGGTGCCACTCGACGGCGACCCCGAGGCCGCCCGGCTGCTCCCCTTCGTCACCCACGTCGCGCTGCTCGATGACTGAGGCCGCCGTCACCGCGTACGCGGACCCGGTGACCGTTCTGGGTGAGGGCCGCCTGTACGCGGCCATCCGCACGGCCCTCGCCTCGGCCACCGGTCCCGTGATCGTGGTCGCGAGCGACGCCGACGACGCGCGGCCGTACCCGGGAGTGGCGCGACGCGCGGCCGAGAGCGGCGCGTCGTGGCTGCCGGTGCGCGTGGAGGCGGGCTGGGCGCTGGTGGGCCCGGCCGCGCGCCCGCCCCTGCCCGGCTGCCCGACCTGTGTGGAACGGAGACGCGCGGGCAACCGGCCGGACGCGGTGGCTCGCGACAGGCTGCGCGCCCGGTGGGGCGCGGACCTCGGCTCCCGGCCCAGCGCGCTGCTCACACCGCTCGTCACGCGCGCCGTCGCCGCGCTGGTCGCCGACGAGGTGCGCCGGCTGCGGCGTGACCCCGGTTCCGCGCGGACCGCCGGCGCGCTGCTGAAGGTCCGCCTGCCGAACGCCGAAGTACGCCACCACCCGTTCCTTCCCGACCCGTTCTGCCCCGACTGCGGCGTGCGGCCCGACGACGGACCGCACGCGGCTCGGTACGTCCCCCGTCCCGCGCCCAAGCCGGACCCCGCGACCTTCCGGGTCAGCGGCATCGGCCACCGGGCGGCGGAGTGGGAACAGCGGTTCGTCGACCCGGAGACCGGCATCGTGCAGGCTCTGGTCGCGCAGGAGCGCGGCGGCGGCCCGCTCGCGGTGGCGCGGCTCAGCCCGGCTCGCACCGAGCACGAGAGCCACCACGGCTACGGCCGCAGCGGCGACTTCGCGTCCGCGCGGGCCACCGCCGTCGCCGAGGCGCTGGAACGGATCGCCGGCATCGCCCCGCGCGGCCGGCGGACCGTCGTGCGCGCCGCCTACGACGACATCGCCGGCGACGCGCTCGACCCCCGCACGCTGGGCCTCTACCCGGACGACTGGTACGACCGGCCCGGCTTCCTGTTCACCCGCTTCCGTCCGGATCGGCCCACCTCGTGGGTGTGGGCGTACTCGTTCGCACGGGACGCGCCGGTGCTGGTGCCGGAGAGCTACGCCTTCTTCGGCCCCCGCCCGGCGGACGACCTCGGATTCGCCTACGAGTGCTCCAACGGCTGTGCCCTGGGCGGCCACCCGGCCGAGGCGATCCTGTACGGCCTGCTGGAGGTGGCCGAGCGGGACGCGGCCCTGGCCACCTGGTATGCCCGGATGCCCATTCCGCGGGTGGACCTCGGCTCGGCCTCCGACCGCCGCATCCCGATGCTCGCCCAGCGGGTACGCGACCGGCTCGGCTACGACGTGCACGCGTTCGCCGCGCTGATGGAGCAGCGGGTGCCGGTGTTCTGGGTGATGGCCGTCGACGCGCTGGACCGGCCGGACCGGCCGCGCGTGCTGTGCGGCTCCGCCTCCCACCTGGTGCCGCAGCGGGCGCTCCGCCGGGCGCTGGAGGACCTGGGCCCGATGCTGGCAGGCCACATCGACCGCTACGACCCGGCGTCGTCGGCCCGGCTGGCGGCCGACCCCGAGGAGGTGCGGCTGCTGGAGCACCATCCCCTGGCCTACGCCCACCCGGACGCGTTCGACCGGCTGGGCTTCCTGCCGCTGGACGGGCCCACGCTGACCGTCGCCGAGGTGACGGCCCGTGCGGGGTGGCCCGCGCACGACGACCTCCGCGCGGACGTGGCCGAGCTGGCGGCACGCTTCCTGGCCGGCGGCCTCGACGTGATCGCCGTCGACATCACCTCGCCCGAGGCGAAGGCGTGCGGCATGTCCGCCGCGAAGGTGATCGTGCCGGGTACGGCGCCCATGACGTTCGGTCACCGCTACCGGCGCGTCCACGGCCTGCCGCGGTTGCTGAGCCTGCCGCGGCTCCTCGGTCACCGGGACCGCGACCTGGGGTCCGAAGAGCTGAATCCCTATCCTCATCCGTTCCCCTGACCCCGGTCACCACCGGCACGACGAAGGAAGCGAGGCGAACCCGTATGCACCCGACCACGGCGGCGAGCGAGGCCGGCGCGGCCACCCGCCGCTACCTGGCCGCGATGCGGAACCGGGGCCAGCTGTCCATCGACTGGGGCGGCGCGCCGACCAGGCACAAGCGCTACCCGGACGCCGTACGGACGCGGCTCCCCTGGGAGTCCGGCGACGGCTCGGCCCTCGGCCGGATCGGCGAGCTGCTGCGGGACCTGCTCGGCATGACCAGGCTCGTCTGGTGCCATCAGCTCGACGACGGCGGCGAACCCGCGGGGCGGCCGCCCATGCTCCTCACCGGCCGGCCGGCGCCGTCGGGCGGAGGGTTGTACGCGATCGAGGCGTACGTGGCCGCGGGCGAGCCGCGCCCGCAGGGCCTGCCGGCCGCCCTGTACCACTACGACCCGGTGCACCACGTGCTGGAGCGCGTGCGCGGCGGCGACCACACCGGGGCACTGGCCGGCCTGCTCGCGGACGGTCCAGCGGCGGACGTGGCGATCGTCCTGTCCGCGGTGTTCTGGCGGTCGATGTTCAAGTACGGCGACTTCGGCTACCGCCTGATCTGCCAGGAGACCGGCGTGCTCGTCGCCCAGGCGCTGGCCGCCGGCGGGCGGCTGGGGCTGCCGTGCCGGGCCTGGCTGCGGTTCCCGGACGGTGAGGTGGACCGGCTCCTCGGGCTCGACGGCGCCCGGGAGGCCGCGCTGGCCGTGCTCACGCTGACCCTGCCACCCGGCGGTGCGGGGCGCCCGGACGCCTCCCCGTCCGCCCACGAGCTGATCGAGCGCCCGGTGGCCGGCGAGAGCACGCCGCTGCCCAAGCCCATGCCCGACGGCCTCGCCGCGGCCCTGCACCGAGCCTGCTCCGCCGCCTCCCCCACGGGCTCGCCGGAGCCGGCGGAGGCGCTGCGGCCACGGCCGCCGGCGCGGGCGGGCCGGGCCTTCCCGGCTCCTGAGCCCGCGACCGGGATCCGCGCCGGCCCGGGAGCGTCTCGCCGCACGTCCCCGCTGGCCGGCTACCGGCCGGTGGCCCTCAGGGGCGCGGCCCTCGGCGCCGTGCTGGCCGCGGCGGGCGAGGGCTACCCGGCCGACCTGCCGGGCGCCGAGACAGGGCCGGCCGCGACCGCGCTGTGCCTGCTGGCCTTGCGGGTGGAGGGCCTGCCGCGGGGCGCCTACTGGTACGACCCGGCCCGGCGGACGCTCCACGAGCTGGCCGGCGCCGAGCGGGTGGACGAGGTGGCCACGGGGCGGCTGCTGGCCAACACCCGGGTGGCGCTGCGCGGGGCCGCCGCCGCGCTGGTCCCCGCGGGCGACCCGGTCGCGGGCGCGCGCCTGTTCGGGGACCGCTGGTATCGCATGCAACAGATGGAGGCGGGCCTGGTCGTCCAGCGGGCCACGCTGGCCGCCACCGCGCTGGGCCTGGCCGCGCGCATCCACTCCGACGGCGCCAACGAGACCACCGACGAGGTGCTCGGCCTCGCCGGAACCCCCTTGCGGAGCCTGTCCTTCCTGCTGCTGGGCACTCCCCCGACCGGCGGGCCCCTGGTGGCCCGCCCCATGCCGGCCGTTGTGCACGAGGAGGTGATGCCCCGCTCCGACGAGAGCCTGACCCGTACAGATCACCTTTGATCGGAATCAGAAGGAGAAGCACATGTCCGCTGAGAACCTCAAGCTCGACCTGCGCGGCCTGGACGTCGACTCCATTGAGGTCGTGTCGGCCGACTCCCTCGTGGTGGAGGGCCACGGCGCCATCGAGACCGGCGCCTCCTCCGCCTTGGGCTACTGCTCGTCCTACCTGACGGCCACCAGCTGCTGGGCTCCGGAGGCGTGACGCCGGAGGCGTCGGCCCGCCGGTGACCCCCGGGTCACCGGTATGACGAGCAGGGCCGAGGGCGCCCGTGCCGTGGGCGCCCTCGGCCCCTGGCGAACCCTCACGAGGAGCGCGTTCGATTGACCGATGTGACGCACACCGTCCCCGTCACCGGGGACGGCGACCTGGCAAGGCTCGCTGATCCCGATTATGCCGTCTCGCCCGTCCTCGCTGTCCGCGTCGCGGCGCTGCCGGTGGCCGGGCTGGACCGGATGCGCTGCACCCGGACGTGGCGGCTGGTGGACGAGCTGGTGAACGTCTCCGCCTGGTTGCGGCGGGAGGGCGCGGACCTGTCCGATCCGCTGCACGACGTGATCGGCGGCACCGCGCCCGGTCCGGCCCGGTCCGGGCTGGTGGCGCTACGGCGCGCGGTGTTCTCCGGACGCCGCCTGAGCGGCGGGGCCGCGACCGCCGACGCGCTGGCGGCCCTCCCCGCCGACCTGACCGCCCGCGTCGGCGCGTGGACCGCCCTGCGGCGCCGCGCGGACGAGTTGCGCGCGGCGCTGCCCGCCGCCCTGGCAGAGGAGTCGCGGGAGAAGACGGCGCTGCTCCGCGAGGCGGTGTCCGACGCCGGTTTCCGGCACGGCCTGGCCCAGGGCAGCCCGGTGCTGGCCGGACGCCTCGACGCCTGGCTCGCCGGCCCCGCCGACCGCCGGCCGGAACGGCAGGAGCTGCTGCGGCTGGCCCGCTATCTCGCCCGGGCGACCGTCAAGACCAGCCCGTACGCCACGTTCACGCTCAGCGGCCTGGGCCGGTGGGAGGCGGACGGCCCCGCGCCGGCGACCGGCGGCGAACCCGCCTGGCACCTGGTGGTCGAGCTGGATCGGGCGGTCCTGCGCCCGCTGTGGGCGGCGCTCACCCGGCACCGGCGCGTACGGGAGCGCGCCCGGCTCCGCGTCAACCCGACCGCGGCCGACGACGGCGACCGGATCTGGTTCCTCGGAGCCGGTCACGGCGAGCCGCTGTCCGCGGTGCCGTCGAGCCCGGCGGTGCGGGAGGCCCTCGACTGGGTGCGCGGGCACCCTTGCCCCACCCTGGCCGCCGCCCCCGGGATCGAGCCGCTGGCCGACGCGGGGCTGCTGGAGTTCGTCGCGCCGTACGACGAGCAAGGCCACGACCCGGTGGGCCGGCTGGCGTCGTGGCTGGCGGAGGACGGCCCGGCGCCGTACACGCGAGCTGTCGGCCGGGTCGCGGCGGCCCTGCGCGACGGCGTCACCCGGCCCGGCGACGAGAAGGCGTCCGCGGTCGTACGGGAAGCGCTGCGGGAAGTGCTGCCGCCGGGGCCGTCGCTGCCGGACAAGAACCTGCTCTGGCACAGCGCCGTCATCCCCGGCGTCGCGGGACGGCTGAGCGCGCCGGCCTGGCGCGACGTGTGCGACGACCTCGACGCGCTGCGCGGGCTGCTCGGCCTGTTCGACCCCGACCTGCCCGTCAAGATCGCCGCCGCCGCGTACTTCCTGGACCGGCACGGCCCCGGCGGCCGGATCCCCGCACTGACGTTCTACCGCGAGATACACCAGGAGGCGCCGGGCGGGAGCGGAGCGCTGCTGCGCGGCATGCTGCGCGACCCGGTGGCGGGCACGCGGGAGGTGCCGGACGCCGAGCCGCCGCCCGGCTTGGTACAGCTCACCGGACTGCGGCGGAGCTTCTGGGAACAGACCGGCGCGCGGGAGCCGGGGCCGGTGGTCGACCTCACGGCCGCCCGCCTGGCCGAGATGGCCGGCGACTGGCCGAGTTTCGTCCGGCCCCCCGGGTCGATCTGCTGCTACCTGCAGGCCGTGCCGGGACCGGGCGCCCTGCGCGCGGTCGTCAACTCCATCTCCGCCGGGTACGGGCGCGGCCTGTCGCGGCTGCACCGGCTGGTCGTCCTCGCCGGCGGTGAGGCGCCGCCCGCCGGCGAACTCCGCGCCGCGCAGGGCGACGTCCTGGTGGCCGAGTGCCGCGGACTCGTCGGCGGCGGCCTCAACGCCCGTCCGGCCGCGGCCGACCTCGCCCTCGACCACCCGTTCACCGCCCCGGACGCGCACCTCCCGCGCGTCTCGCCGGCGGAGCTCACCGTCGGCTACGACCCCGGATGCGACAGGCTGACCCTGTTCGACGGCGCGGGCCGCGCGGTCCGGCCGGTCCACCTGGGCATGACCGCCCAGTACTGGCTGCCGCCGTGGTTGCAGTTCCTGGTGCGGACGTTCGGGGAGCCGTCCACGGCGATGGTGCCCGGCTGGGTGTTCCGCACCCGGAGCGAGGTGCCGGGCGAGGGCGAGGTGGAACGGTGGCCGCGGATGGACCTCGGGCGGGTGACGTTCGCCCGGGCGGTGTGGCGGCTCCGGGCAGGCGCCTTCCCGGTGCCGGCCAAGGGCGAGGGCGAGGCCTCGTACCTCCCCAGGCTCGCCGAGTGGCTGGCGCTGCACGAGGTGCCCCGCCGGTTCTTCGCCCGGGTGGTGGACCTGCGCGACGGCCTGCTGGTGGGGCTGCTGAGCAAGGACCGCAAGCCGATGTACGTGGACGTCACCGACATGCTGCTGCTGACCGGGTTCCTGCGCGCGCTGCGCGACCCCGGCGCGCTGCTGGTGATCGAGGAGGCCCTGCCCGACCCCTCCCAAGCGCCCCGCTACGGCCCCGGCCGCCGGGTCACCGAGTACGTCGTCCAGCTCTCCGCGCGGCCGGGCCGATGACGGACGCCGGCAGCCGCTGGATCGGCGCGCACCTGTTCCATTCCGGCGACCTCGACCCGCTGATCAACGACGTGGTGGACCCGGTGACGCGGGAACTGGCAGCGGACGGCACCGTGCGCCGCGCGTTCTTCCTGCGCTACTGGGAGGGCGGTCAGCACGTGCGGCTGCGGCTGGAGGTGCCGGACCCGGCGCGGGCGTCGCGCGTCCATGACCTGGTGCGCGAGCGGGCGGCGGCGCACTTCGCCGCCCACCCGTCGCCGCCGGTCGACGCGGCGGCCTACCGCGCGTTCGCGGCCGCCATGGCCGCGGGCGAGCGGCGCACGTCCTACGACGAGCGGCTGCGTCCCGCCGGCTCGGTGGCGTTCATCGGCTACCGGCCGGAATACGAGGCGTACGGGGACGCCGCCTGCGTCGCCGCCGCCGAACGGCACTTCGCGGAGTCGAGCCGGCTCGCCCTGGACGTGCTGCGCGCCGGTACGGAGATGGCCCGGCGCGCGGCGATCGGGCTGGCCGCGCTGACCGTCGCGGCCGCCGCGTGCGAGCCGGACCTGCCCGCCGCCGCCCACCGCCTCGCCACCGCCGCCCGCCAGGCGCGAGAGACGGGCGGGGAGTCCGTGGGCGAGGAGGATTGGCGGCGCCGCGAAGGCGCCCTCCTCGCCCAGACGCGCAGGCTGTGGGACGCGCCCGGCTCCGGTGGCGACCTGCTGGCCTCGTGGGCGGCGTCGCTGCGCGCGCTCCGCGACGACCTCGGCGCCCTGCACGCCGCCGGCCGGTGCGCGCCGCAGGACTCGGGCTCGCCGCACGCGCTGCTCGCCCTGGCCGCGCCGCCGGAACGGCGCACGGTGTCGCTGATCCTGATGCGCTGCGTCCACCTGTTCCACAACCGGCTGGGGCTGCGTGCCGGGACCGAGCGCCACGTGTCGTACCTGGCGGTCCGCGCCCTCGCCGGACTCGCCGACTCCCGGAGGTGACCCCTTGACCGCGTCCGACGCTCCCACCTGGCACTGCGTGCACGTCTACTACCACGCGGCGGACAAGGACGGCCTGCTGCTGGATGCCGTGCGGCCGCTGTTCGACGGGCTTCGCGGTCAGATCGAGGCGGCGTACGTGCTGCGCCACTGGCGGCAGGGCCCGCACCTGCGGATCAACGTCAAGGCGGCGCCGGCCGTCTGGGAGGGGGTCGTGCGCCCGCGGGTGGACGAGGTCATCGGAGCCTACCTGCGCGAACACCCCTCGACGGCCGCGCTCGACCCGGCCGCGAGCCTGGCCAGGCACCGCCTGCTCGCCATGCGGGAGCAGGAGCACGGGCCGCTCACGCCGTGGCCGCCGGACAACTCCATCCACGACGCGCCGTACGACTCCCGCCGGCACGTGCTCGGCAGCGACGAGGCGGTGGGCCTGCTCACCGCGTTCTACGCCGATGCCACCCCGCTGCTGTTCGGCATGCTGGAGCACGTGCGTGCCGGCCGTGACAGCAGGACCGGGCTCGCGCTGAGCCTCATGCTGACCGTCGCGCACACTTCGCAGCACATCACGCGGAGCTACCTGTCGTACCGGATGCACGCGGAGGGCTTCATCACGTGGGCGGCCGACCCCGAAGGCGTCCGCGCCGCTTTCGAGCAGGGCTTCCGGGAACGGCGGGCCGCGCTCACCGAGCGGGTGCGGGACGTCGTCGCCGCCCTGGACGACCCCGCCGCGCCGCCCGTGGCGTTCGTACGCGAGTGGGCGGCGCTGCTGGAGGACTACCGGCGACGGGCCGGAACGCTGCTGGACAGCGGCCGGCTGGTCCAGCCGACGTTCGAGCCGGGCGAGGCGCTCAGGGCGCGGCCCGGTGACCCGCCCGCTCCCCACTACGAGCCGAACGAGCTGCAACGCCTGATCTACGAGAACCCGGCCTACCACGCGGCGGTCTTCACCGACCCGCGCTTCCTGCGCTACCGGGTGCTGCTCAACTACACGTACCTGCACCTGACCCGGCTCGGGCTCACGCCGCTCGACCGGTTCAGGGCCTGCCACCTGCTGGCCGACGCGGTGGAGGACGTCTACGGCCTGTCGGGACTGGACGCCCTGCGCCGGTTCGCCGGGTCGGGTGAGCCCACGGAACCGTCACGCTGACGAGCACAGGCCGGCCGGGGGCGCCCGCCCGACGGCGCAGCCCGGCACCTCCTCGTCCGAGGTGCCGGGCTCGATGGACAGGGCCGGACTCAGAGCTTGACGAATCCCGACGGCTCGCCCTCCGGCGCACGGTGAGGCGGCGGTCTCACCCCCCGATCGCGGGCATGCTCTCGGGAGCGGTCTCCGCCGCCGGGACCGGAGTCGCGAGCAGCTCCACCAGGTGGTCCGCGATCGCGGAGATGGTGGGCTGCTGCCACAGCAGGGTCGCGGGGAGACGGCGGCCGAAGCGCTTCTCCAGGCGTCGCCTGACCATGACGGTCATCACCGAGTCCAGCCCCTGCTCGACGAGGGGACGCCGGATCGCCAGGTCCTCGGGGGCCGTTCTCATCACGGCCGCGATCTCCGCGCGGATCTCGGGCAGGACGCGCTCGCGCAGGTCCTCGGGCGCAAGGCCGGCGAACGACTCCGCCGGTCCCCGGAGATCCTCGTCGGCCGGGGCGGGCGCGTCGATCACCGGATAGCGGAGTCCCGTGAGGTGTCCCACCACCCGGCCGTCCACGTCGGCCAGGAGCGCCCGGACGGTGTCGTCGGCGGCCGGGTCCACGGCCGCGTGGACGATCACCGTCGAGGGCGGCGTGCCGGTCAGCACCACCTCGTCGATGTGCACGACCATGCGCAGCACCGGGTCGCCGGGGAACACGCAGGGCGCCACGGACATCACCGCGTCCAGCGCCGGCGCCCAGCTTCCCGGCTCCCCGGTGCGTACCGTGGCCCGCAGCACGCCGTCTCCGGCCAGCAGCGTCCCGATCGTCCAGCCGAAGCCCGTCGAGGGCACGCCGACGGCGGCCAGCCGCCGGTGCACGAACCCGGGGTCGATCGGGGTGAGAGCGCCGGCGTCCGGCAGCACGTCGGGTTTCACCTGGCCGGGGGCGGCGACGTCGGCGGTGACGTGCACCAGCCAGGCGGGTTCGGGCTCGCCCGGGCCCGCCGGCGTGCGGGCCGCGAGCCGTACCGCCGGGGGCTCGTGCACGACCTGGACCTGCCTGCGCTCCGCGGTCATCAGCGGATGCGTCATCTCCACGTCGGTGAGCGTGACGTCCTCGTCCTCGGCCGCGTGCAGGAACGTGTTGACCAGCACGGCGGCGGGCACGATCTCGACCCCGTTGAGCGCGTGGCTGCCCGGGTAGGGCCGGTTGGCGTCCTCCAGGCTGGTCCGCCACATCCGGGTCCGGCTGCCCGCGAGGCTGGTCGCGGCGCCGAGCAGGGTGTGGGAGCGCACGTCGTGCCCTCGGTTGCCGTCGTCGGCGTACGCCTCGCGCCAGTGGCGGCGGTGCTGCCAGGCGTACGGCGGCAGGTCGGCCAGGCCGCCGCTCGGCTGGATCCGGCTCCAGTCCACGTCGACGCCGTGACAGTGAGCCGTGCCCACCGCGACGAGGAAGGTCGCCGCCTCCGGCTGGTTGCGGCGCAGCGACGTGCCGACGAACACGTCCTCGAACCCGTTCTCCGAGAGCGTCTCGGTGACGGAGTGCGCGACCACGGGGTGGGGCGAGATCTCCAGGAACACGCGGTAGCCGTCCTGCGCCGCGGCCGTCGTCGCCGCGGCCAGCCGCACGGGGTCGCGGAGGTTCGCCGCCCAGTACGCGCCGTCCAGGATCGGCGTCGACCGGGGGTCCGCCAGCGCGGTCGTGTACATGGGGATGCGGGGCGCCCCGAACGAGAGATCGGCCGTGGCGGCGGCCAGTTCGACGGCCAGGGGCTCCATGTGCGGGCTGTGGAAGGCGACGTCCGACGCCACCCGCCGCACCACGATGCCCTCGGCCGGCCACTCGTTCACCACCTCCTCGACGGCGGCGACGTCGCCGGACAGCACGGTGGAGCCGGGCGCCGACGCGATCGCGGCCACCAGGTCGGTCCGGCCGGCCAGCCGATCGGCCGCCTCCTCGAAGGACAGGCCGACCATCACCATGGCGCCCTTGCCCTCGGCCCGGCGCAGCAGCCGGGAGCGGCGGCAGATCAGGCGGGCGCCGTCGGCGACGGACATCGCGCCGGCCGTCACCGCCGCCGCGATCTCGCCGACGGAGTGGCCGATGACGGCCTCCGGCGCGACCCCGTACGCGTTCCAGAGCCTGGCGAGGCCCAGCTGCATCACGAAGATCATGGTCTGGACGCGGTCGATGGTGTCGAGTTCGCCGTCGGCCAGGACCTGCCGGGGAGAGAAGCCGATCTCCTCGGCGAAGATCGGCTCCACCTCGTCGACCAGGGACGCGAACTCCGGCACGGCGAGCAGCTCCCGCCCCATCCCGCGCCACTGGCAGCCCTGCCCGGAGAAGACCCAGAGCGGCCCGGGGCCGAGCTCGGGCAGCACGTCCCCGGTGAGTACGGCCTCGGCCGGCACGTCCTCCGCGAGCCTGCGCAGACCGGCCGCCAGCTCGTCCGCGCCCGCCCCGACCACGACGGCGCGGCGGGCCAGATGGGTTCGCCGGAGCGCCAGCGTGTGGCCCGCCGACGCCAGGTCGAACCCGCTGTCCAGGTGATCGGCGAGCCTGCCCGCGTACTGCCGCAGCGCCTGCTCCGACGCGGCCGACAGGGGGAAGAGCCGCTCCCCCGTCACCTCGTCCCCGGGCGTCTCCTGGGCGGGAGGCGCCTGCTCCAGCACGATGTGCGCGACCGTGCCGCCGTAGCCGAAGCTGGAGACGCCCGCCCGGCGCGGGTGGTCGCGCTCCGGCCAGGCCGACCGCCCGGTCACCACGCGCAGGCCCGAGTCCTCCCACGGGATGGCCTCGTTCAGGGTGGTGAGCACGCTCGGGGGGATCTCGCCGCGGTCGAGGGCGAGGACCGCCTTGATGACGCCGGCGATGCCGGCGGCGCCTTCGAGGTGACCGATGTTGGACTTGACCGAGCCGATGAGGCACGGGTCGCCGGGGGGCCGCGGCGTGCCGTACACGGAGGAGAGCGCCCCCGCCTCCAGCGGGTCGCCGAGCCGGGTCCCGGTGCCGTGGGCCTCGATGTAGTCGACGGTGGACGGCGCGACGCCCGCCTGCCGGCAGGCCTTGACCATCACGTGTTCCTGGGCCTCCCCGCACGGCGCCATGATGCCGTTGGTGTGCCCGTCCTGGTTCACGGCGCTGCCGATGACGAGCGCGAGGATCCGGTCGCCGTCGCGCTGGGCGTCGGACAGCCGCTTGAGCACGACCACGCCGCAGCCCTCGCCGCGTCCGTAGCCGTCGGCCGACGCGTCGAACGACTTGGACCGCCCGTCGGGGGCCAGCGCTCCGGCGGTGCCGAGCGTGAGGGTCTGGCCCGGAGTGACCAGCAGGTTGACGCCGCCGGCGAGGGCGACGTCGCTCTCGCCGAGCCGCAGGCTCTGCGCGGCCAGGTGGAGCGCGACCAGCGACGCCGAGCAGGCGGTGTCGACCGCCATGCTGGGCCCGCGCAGGTCGAGCGAGTAGGAGATGCGGTTGGCGACGGCGCAGGTGGCGGCGCCGATGCCGGTCCACGCCTCGATCTGGGGCAGGTCCTCCAGCAGACGGCCGCCGTAGTCGGCGGTGCAGACGCCGACGAACACCCCGGCGTCGGTGCCGGCCAGCCGGTGCGGCGGCAGGCCGGCGTGCTCCAGGGCCTCCCACGCGGTCTCCATCAGGATCCGCTGCTGGGGGTCCATCAGCTCGGCCTCGCGGGGCGACAGGCCGAAGAACTCCGCGTCGAAGCCCTCGATGTCGCTCAGGAAACTGCCGTGGCGCACGGCGTCGCGCAGCGCGGCGGCGTCTTCCGGACTCCGGTTCTCATACCGGCGCCAGCGTTCGGCCGGCAGCGGCCCGGTCGTGTTCCGGCCGGAGCACAGCAGGTCCCAGAACTCGTCCGGTGAGCGGGCGTCGCCGGGAAGGCGGCAGCCGATCCCGACCACCGCCACTGGTTCCACCCGCGGACTGTCGACCATCTGCGTTGGTTTCCCTTCGGTTCATACCCATGGAGGAGTGTCGATGATCTTGATGACGGCGCCGGAGACGGTCACTCCAGGCCCGGTGCCGAGCATCAGCATGTGGTCGCCGGGGCGCAGCTGCCCGGTCGTCAGCAGGTGGTCGAGGGAGAGGATCTGGTCGCTGGCCCCGCAGTGGCCGATGGTGCGGCCGTAGTCCCAGGTCGAGCGGGACATCGGCAGGTCGAGCATGGCCATGCAGCGCTGTTCGACGATCTCTTCGGAGTAGTTCATGAACGCCACCCGGGCGAGATCGCGGGCCTCGATCCCGCTCTCGGCCAGCGCGCGCTCGACGATCTCCATCAACGCCCGCTGGATCTTGAACAGCGCCGAGGTGGCCTCGCCCTTGGGCATGACCTGGTGCCGGAACTGCTCATTCCTGGTCGCGAAGCTCATCCGGCGCCCGACCGTGACGCCCGGCGGGAACAGGGGTTCGCTGCCCCGGTGCAGTTCCTCGGCCTCGGCCACCGTCGTCGTGCAGACCGACGTCAGCCGCGCGAAGCCCGTCTCCTTGGTGAGCACGAGCGCGCTGGCCGCGTCGCCGCCGATGTAGCCGGGGCCCATCCGCCACCGGTCCATCAGCGGGGTGCCGTAGTTGTCGGCGGCGACCAGCAGGGCGGCCTGCCGCCCGGGGGCGGCGTCCAGGTGGCCGGCCGCGAGTTCCAGGGCGATGAACATCCCGTTGCAGCCCTGCCGGACCTCGGTGGCCAGGACGTCCCCGCCGACGAGGTGACGTTGCAGGTAGGAGTGCGGGGGCCAGCCGTCCGGCCCCTGGTGCCAGGTCGAGGCGTACAGGAGGAGGTCCAGATCGGCCTGCGCCCGCCCGCTGCGCTTGAGCGCGCTCCGCGCCGCGTGCAGGGCCATCTCCGGGGCCGGCACGTCACCGGCCACCGCCGCCCCGGCCAGGTTGTGCAGCTCGGCCTCCTCGGCTGGATACCAGCCCTTGGCGACGGCTTTCGCGACGCTGACGACGGTGCGGGGCACGAAGGCTCCCACTCCGCTGATGTACGTGTCCGCCAACTTCATGACTCTGCCCTCGTCCCGGCTAGACGGATTCGAGCTCTCGGACCATCGCCACGATGGTCACGACGTCCCGGAAGTTGTCGGGGTCGAGCTTCGCCGCGGGGATCGCGACGCCGAGGTCCCTGCGGAGGAAGTTCAGCAGCCGCGCCGTCCGCAGGGAGTCCAGGAGGCCCGACACGAGGAGCGGGGTCGTCTCGTCGACCTTGATGTCGTCGCCGTCCAGGACGAGGTTCTCCTGGACGAAGGCGACCAGTCTCTGCGTGAGCTCGGTCATGCGCGTGCCCCTTGCGTGACGGGAGAGGTGGACAGGACCCTGAACGCCGCCGCGGCGACGGACGTCCCGGAGCCGAACCCGACCATGAGCAGGTGGTCGCCGGCCACCAGCCCGCCGGTCGCGATCAGGTGCTCGAAGGCGATGAACTGGTCCACCGCGCCGCAGTGGCCCACGCGCCTGCCGTAGTCCCAGGTCGTCTGGTCCTCGTCGATGCCCAGCCAGGACATCTGCCCGTCCAGGTCCTCGCGGCGGCCGTGCGGGAAGGCGACCCGCGTGATGTCGGAGAGCCCGATCCCGGCCTCGTCCAGGGTCTGTTCGACCTGCTGCATCATCGTCTTCTGGATCGTCAGGTGGATCCCGGTCCCCTGCGCCTTGAGCAGCCGCTGGCGGAACTCCTCGTGGCGGTCACCGAAGCTCAGCCCCCTGCCGACGGTGGCGTCCGGGGGGAACAGGGGGTAGGCGCCGTCGTTGACCGCGTCGGCCTCGGGTATCACCGTCGCGTTCACCGACAGGAGCTCGGCCATGCCGTACTCCTTGCCGAGGACGAGCGCGGCCGCGGCGTCGCCGATCAGCGCCCCGGGCGTCATCCGCCAGCGGTCCACCAGCGGGGTGCCGTGGTTGTCCGAGGAGACGACCATGGCGGTCCGCCGGTCCTCGTCGGCCCGCAGGTAGCTCGCCGCCAGCTCCAGCGAGCTGATCATCCCCACGCAGCCGCTCCGGATCTCGAACGCCGGAACGTTCCCGCCGAGGAGGTGCTTCTGCAGGTAGTGCTGAGGTTGCCAGCCGTTCGGGCCCTGGTGCCAGACCGACGGGTAGAGCAGGAGGTCGAGCTCGCGCGGGGAGGACTCACCCCAGCGGTCGTACGCGTCCAGGACCGCGAGCCGCGCCATCTCGGGCGCGGGCATGTCGCCGGCCACCGCCGCGCCGATCTGCCGAAATCTCTCGGCCTCCTCCTCCGGATACCAGCCCTCGCGAACCGCCTGCTCGACGCTCACACTGTCAGGCACATAAACGCCGAGGCTCCTGACGAACATGTTGGATGTACGCACACGTCCCCTAACTCGTCGACGATCCCGGGCAACGGTCCTCGGGCAGCGTGAGGCGGCTTATCCGATTTATTTCGGGCCCGGGATATCAATCGGCTCCCGACCGGCGGGTGAATACAACGGAATGGTCCGGCGAGCCGTCAGCAAGGATAGGGGCCGATCATCGGATAAGGCAATATGCCCGCGAGCGGCCCGGCCGCGACATTCCGTGATCGGGTTCCGACGGAACGTGTCGCATTTCGGAAATGCTTCTTTCCGCTTCACGCCGCCATTTCCGCGAATGTGACGGCCGCGAATCCGGCGCCGGACCCGGCGCTATTCACGCTCGGGCCCGGCGCGCGTCGTCTCAGGCGGGCACCTTCGTGCAGACGATGTCGTTGAGTTTGAACTGGGCCGGAACGGGGTTCGTCCCGGTGGCGGTCGCCGAGAAGCCGAAGCTCTGGCTGGAGCCGGGGCCGATGTAGGAGTTGTGGCCGGCGTCGCGGGCGGTCACCTGGGCGCCGGTCTGGGTCACCGTGGCGTTCCAGGCGTTCGTGATCTGCTGGTTGCCCGACCAGGCCCACGTCACGGTCCAGTCGTCGACGGGGGTCGTGCCGGTGTTCCTGATGGTCACGGTGCCGTTGAAGGCGCCGTTCCAGGCGCCGGTGGCGTAGGCGACCTCACAGGAGGTGCCCAGCTTGAGCCCGCCGCGCAGGAAGGTCGCGAAGTTGGCCCAGGTGGGGTTCAGCGTGCCGGTGCCCACGGTCTCGGAGCAGTCGGTGGTGGTGTAGACGGTCTGGTTGCCGTACTGGGCGGGGTCCATGATCTGGGACATCATGTGGTCCGCGGCGGGCACCGAGACGAAGGTGGCGTCGCCGCACTGAGCCTTGATCCTGTTGTAGAGCAGGACGCTCTGCCCGTGCGGCACCAGGAAGTCGGCCTGGCCGTGCAGGAACATCAGCGGCGGGTCGTTGGCGTCGACGTAGGTCATCGGGTTGGCCTGGGCCACCTTGGCCGGGCAGGTCTGGATCGGGCAGCCGACCAGGAGGGATTCCGGGGAGGCCGGGGAGTCGTGGTCGAGCCCGCCGGTCGGCAGGTTCTGCGCGTTCATCTGCAGGAAGTCGGTCGGGCTGTAGAAGGCGAGTCCCACCTGCACGGCGCTGGAGACGCCGGTCGTGCCGACGGTGCCCTCCAGCGCCGCCACCCCGCCGGACAGGGTGGCCATCTCCGTCAGCCAGCCGCCCGAGGAGTCGCCCATGATCGCGAAGCGGTTCGGGTCGATCTGGTACGTCGCGGCGTTCGCACGCAGCCAGCGGATGGCCGCCTTGATGTCGTGCACCTGGGCCGGGAAGATCGCCTGTGCGCTGTTCCGGACGCTGACGCCGGCCACGGCGAAGCCCAGGGGGTTGAAGATCGCCGCGATCGCGTCCGTGCCGGCCTTGCCGTCGTCGCTCGTCCACGCCGAGCCGGTGTGCCAGATCAGCAGCGGCCGGGGCGTGATGCCGGTGGACGGCAGGTACAGGTCCAGCAGATGGCCCTTGCTGCCGGCCGGTTGTGCGGGCGCGTAGGCGATGTCGGTGACCACCTGCGCGGCGTGGGCCGGCGGCGCCGAGGCCACCGACACACCGACGGCGGCCAGCACGGTCATCGCCATGCCGACGATCATGGCCGTGCGGATTCGAGCTTGCATGGTGCGACTCCGGTTGGTCGGATGATCGCCGCTTCCCCGGTCCCCGGCCATAGCGCCTGCTAGAACCCTGCTAGAACAATGTCCTGCTCGAGTGTCGCGGCTCACATCGATATGGGCGGGGAGACGATATGACACGTAAGTGACGCTGGTCAAAGTTTTCCGCACTTCATCCAGACCGGACTGAAAAAGCGGCATAAATCGTACTTTGTGGATCACAGGGCTCGAAGGCCGACCAGATCATCCATGGCGTGCACAGGCGGTCGGATAAGCACCCACGGGGCCTTGACAAGCCACTCGGCAAGCGACACCGGCCTTACCGGCAGTAAACACCCGCGCAACCTCGGGTTAACGCCGTGAAAGTTTCATCCTCTTGCCCCGGCCGATTCGACGTGACAATCTTTCCAACGCCGGGTTGGTGATAATGTCCACCGTGATGATCACCCCCCAGTCGCAGGAGGACGAATGCGAAAGGCACGCGCTGTTCTCGTCTCGGCCGTCATGGTCCTCGGAGTGTCGCTGACGATCGGCGCCGCCCCGGCGCACGCCGAAAGGCTGGCCGGCGTCTTCAGGGACTACTCGGAGTGCCAGCGGATCGGCAGCCACGGCATAACCCAGGGCTGGTGGGACGACTATTCATGCGAGTGGGAAGGCCGTTACCGCTACTACTTCCTCTACGCGTGACACCGTGAGCCGCGCGCACCCCCGGGGCTGAGGGGCCGGACCGGGGGGCGCGTGTGTCTCACCGTTCTTCGTGCAGGCCGGTGCCGGTCAGCGGTGCAGCAGGAGCGGCAGGCGGGCCCAGCCGTGCGCGATGAAGGACGGCACGTGGGGCAGCTCGCTCTCGTCCACGGCCAGCCGGAGGTCCGGGAAGCGGGCGAACAACGCGGGCAGGGCGGTGAGCGCCTCCTGCCGGGCGAGCGGAGCCCCGATGCAGCGGTGCACGCCGATGCCGAAGGCCAGGTGCTCGTCGCGTTCCTTGGTCGGGTCGAACCGGTCGGCGTCCGGGCCGTGCTGGTCGGGGTCGTGCCCGGCCGCCAGGTAGCTGGTGATGATCGCGTCGCCCGCCTCGATCCGTACGCCGCCGATCTCGATCGGCTCGATGGCGAAGCGCAGCGGCAGGTTGGCGATCGACGGCGTCCAGCGCAGCGTCTCCTCGACCACCGCGTCCCAGGAGACCTCTCCCGACAGGACCCGCTGCAGGTGGTCCGGATGGGTGAGCAGGGCGTGCACCGCGTTGCCGATCAGGTTGACGGTGGTCTCGTGCCCGGCCGCGATGAGGAGCAGCAGGGTGTCGCGCAGCTCGTCGTCGGTGAGCGAGTCGCCGCTGTCGCGGACGTTGATCAGCTCGGTGGTCAGGTCGTCGCCCGGGTGCTCGCGCTTGTGGGCGACCAGGGCGGGCAGCGCGGTGCCGATCCGTACGGCCGTGGCAGCCGCCTGCTCCGGGGTGGCGGTGGTGTCCATGATGGCCTCCATCACCTGGGCCATCTCCTCCCGCATGCCCTCGGGGACGCCGAACAGCTCGCAGATCACCCGCATCGGCAGCGGGTGGGCGTAGGCGGCGCGGAGGTCGACGGCCTGGCCCCGGGGCTGCGCGGCCATGGCGTCCAGCAGTTCCGCGACGATGTCCTCGACGATCGGCTGCATGGCCTTGGTACGGCGCGCGGTGAAGCTCGGGGCGATCAGCTTGCGCAGCCGCCGGTGCTCCTCGCCGTAGGCGCTGAGCATGTTGGACACGCCGATCCAGGTCATGATCCAGGTCCAGCCCGGCTCGGCGAGCGCCTGGGGCAGCAGCCGCCAGTGCCGCTTGTCCTTGCTCACCAGCGGATCGAGGATGAGCTGCTTGAGCAGGTCGTGCCGGGTCACCGCCCAGGCCGGGATGCCTCCCGCGAGCTCTACGAGGACCAGGGGGCCGAGGTCGCGTAGTCGGCGGACCTCGCCGGGGAGGTCGGAGCCGAAGGGATCGAGGACGACGGGGGCCGCATTGCCCACGGGGATTCTCCTGGCTGGTCGGGACGGATCGGGGTGAAGCGCACCGGCAGGTGCGCCAGCGCGCGATGGAACGGGCCGGGCCGCCACGACAGCTCGTCGCGGGGCACGGTCAGTTCGAGGTCGCACAGGTGAGAGGTCAGGCGTTCGATCGCGGTCATCGCGATGAGCACGGCCGGGTCGCTGGCCGGGCAGCGGTGCGACCCGGCGCCGAAGCCCAGGTAGGCGCCGCCGTCGGAGCGCAGTTCCTCGGGGATGCCGGTGGGCTCGGTGTTGGCCGCGGCGTAGGAGACGAGGACCAGCTCGGCCGGCTGGATCCAGGTGCCGTGGAAGTGCACGGGCTGGAGCGTGAAGTACGGGCCGTAGTTCGCCATGGCGGGCTCGGCGCGCAGGGCTTCCATGAGGGCGTCGTACGTGCTGAGCGCGCCGTTGGTGAGCGAGCTGTAGTAGCGGTCGTCGCTGACCATCCGGGAGATCGTGTTGGAGATCAGGTTGGCCATGGGGTCGTAGGTGGCGGCCGTCACCAGCACGAGGGTCTCCGCCAGCTCGTCGGTCCGCAGCATGGCCGGATGGTCCATGAACCAGGAGGTCAGGTCGTCGCCCCGCTGGGCGTGCTTGGCCTGGATCAGCTCGCCGATGTAGCGGCTGAACGCCTCGCTGCCCCGCGCGCCCGTCTCGCCGTCGGCCTCCATCATGTCCGACAGGGCCTGGACCAGGCCTTCACTGTCGGAGTCGGGCCGCCCGAAGAGCAGGTTGAAGACGCGGGCCGGGATGAGCCGGGCGAAGTCGGCGACCAGGTCGGCCTCGCCCTTCGTGGCGAACCGGCCGATGAGCGAGTCCGACACCTCGGTCACCAGCTGGCGCAGCTTGTGCGGCTGGATCTGCTGGAAGCAGTCGGCGATCACCTTGCGGTATCGGGCGTGCTCGGCGCCGTCGGAGAACAGCGCGTTCGGCCGGTAGCCGAGCATCGCGATCACCCCGCCGGTCTCCGGGGTCTCGGGGAGCCGCGCCTGCCAGGCGCCGGAGTTCTTGCTCCAGAAGCCGCCGGCGTTGGTCAGCACGTCCAGGGCTGCCCGGTACCCGATCACCAGGTGGGCCTCGACGCCCGGGGCGATCTCCACGGGCGCGACCGCGCCGTGCCGCGCGCGCAGCTCCGCATAGACGGCCTGCGGGTCTCTGGCGTACTCGGGCCCGTACAGGCGCCCGGCGTCGGGCATGTAGCGCAGGGTCATGACAACACCAGCTCTCTGACGTGCTCCACCAGCGCGATCAGCGAGGCGCGGGCGGAGGCGGGGTCGCGGGCGTCGCACACCATCAGCGGCGTGCGCGGGTCCAGGTCGAGCGCCTGGCGCACGGACTCCAGCGGGTAGTCCGGCGAGTCGGGGAAGTGGTTGACGGCCACGGCGTAGCGGATGCCGGCGTTCTCCACCAGGTCGAGCACGGCGAAGCTCTCGTCGATGCGGCGGGTGTCGGCCAGCACCAGGACTCCCAGCGCGCCGCGTACCAGCTCGTCCCACAGGACCTGGAAGCGGGTCTGTCCCGGCGCCCCGAACAGGTAGAGCACGACGCCCGGCAGGGTGAGGCG
The DNA here is from genome assembly GCF_044458265.1 of Nonomuraea sp. NPDC050478. Lineage (NCBI taxonomy): Bacteria > Bacillati > Actinomycetota > Actinomycetes > Streptosporangiales > Streptosporangiaceae > Nonomuraea > Nonomuraea sp. NPDC050478. The sequence goes on from NZ_JBITHT010000004.1 coordinate 145,961, forward strand.
GCCGAAGTCGATCGCGGTGGTCGTGGTCGTCTTCTCGTTCACGCCGGTGAGGTCGTCGACCAGCGTGCCCGCCTGGGTGAGCACCTCTTCGGTGTTGAGGGGCTTGATCTCCGAGAGCGCGCCCACGATGGTCGTCTTGCCCACCCCGAACGGCCCTGCGATGACCAGCTTGACCGGGATGTGCTCGGCGCTGACGCGACTGTCAGAGAGCGCGGAGGCCATTGAGTACCAACTCCAAGATCTCGATGTCGGGCAGGTCGGTGGCCGGCGGATCGCGGGTCAGCAGCGTTCCGCCGCCGACCAGCCCGGCGACCAGCAACCGCACCACGCAGTAGGGCAGGCCCAGGTGCGCGGCGCACTCGTACACCGACAACGGCCCGTCCCGCAGCAGGGCCAGCAGATGCGAACCCGGAGGGTCCAGCCCGTTGGTGGCGGCGTCGGGCGCGATGTAGACCAGGGTCGTCCGCTGGACGCTGATGTGCTCGGGCACGGTCAGTCTCGCGGCGGCCATGTAGTCCGGGACGACCCGCCGCCGTTGTCGTCCTGAGGTCATGTCCGCACGCCCTGCACCCTGGCCGCGCTGGCCTCGTCGAGAGCCTTGATCAGCTTCTGCACCTGCAGCTGCACCTCGTAGGCCAGCGCGCCGACGTTGACCGCGCCGGTGGCGGCGACGACGATGGCCGCGCGGTCGCCGGCCGGGGCGATGTAGTAGTAGCCGCTGTCGGCCGAGATGACGATGTCCACCACCCCGCCTTCGGAGCCGCCGCTGAGGCCGTCGCACAGGGCGCGGGCGGCCCCCAGCACGGAGCTCGTCATGGCGGCGGCGCGCTCGCCGGTCTCGGTCGTCACGTCGGCCGAACCGCCGAGGATCAGCCCGTCACGGCTCAGCACCACGCCTCGCGTGACCCCGGGCAGCGCCATCAGGGGCGACAGGACCCAGGACACGTCGAGGGACAACGCGCGTCCCTTGGTCGGAACACGGCCAGAAGCGCTGTGAGCGTCCATGGAACGGTCAATTCCCTTCGGTGATGTCGTGCTGCTGGGTCGGGAGCGCTTCGCGGCGGCCCGCTTCGGCTCCGATCTGGAAGTCCCCCCACCGCTTCTGGGCCGCCTCCGGGGTGGTGAGCACCTTGCCGTCGGAGCCCTGGGAACCGCCCGCGCCGGGCCGGGGGCCGGACGCGGGGCGCGGCGGCGACTGGCGGCGACGCTGCGGCAGCGGCGCCAGGTCCTCTCCCGTCTGTTGCCGCGTCTCCGCCGCGGGCTCGGTCCGCGCGAACGAGGCGACGGGCGCCGGCGCCACGGGCTCCGGCCGGGAGGCGGGGGCCGCGGCGCGGACCGGCTCGGGCGCCAGCACCGACGGCCGGCTGTCCTCCGGCATCTCCACCAGCAGGGCGGTGGGGATGTTCAGCACGGCCTGCACGCCGCCGAAGGCGCTCTTCTTGACCGTGACCTGCAGGCCGTAGTGCGCGACCTGGCGGCCGATGGCGGCCCAGCCGGTGTGGGGCGGGTTGCCCAGGTCGACCAGGCGGGCCGGCTGGGTGCCGCTCAGCAGGCGGGTGGCGCGGGCGTACTGCTCCTCGTTGAGTCCGACACCGGCGTCGTCGATGACGATGGCGGCGCCGTTGTTGGTCTCGTGCACGGCGATGGTCACCTTGAGCGTGCCGTAGGAGTGGTGGACCGCGTTGGCCAGCAGCTCGGCGGTGATGAACAGGATCGACTCCGCGGCGCGGGCGGCGACCCCGATCCGGCGGCGCAGGTGGTTGGCGGGGCCCTCGATGCGCTGCTCGAAGTTCTCCACCCGGGAGATGGCGCCCACCATCAGGTCCACCAGGTAGGTGTCGTCACGCGACAGGCCGGGCGTGGCGCCGCACGCGATGCCGGTCACCTGCACGCGGCGGATGATCAGTTCGTTGAACATGTCGAGTCCCAGCACCTCGCGCAGGAGCGCGGTGTGCTCGTCGCCGCTGTAGCGCTGTTGCACACCGGCGAGCAGGTCCTGGGCGCGCAGCGCCTGGGTCTGCACGCGGGACATCGCGCCCCTGATGACCGCCTGGGCCGCTTCGTCGATGCGCTCGCCCTCCTCTCTGACGCCGCGGGTGAACGCGTCGAGGAGGGCGCGGTGCTGCCTGTCGACGTCCGTGCCGGCGAGCGCCTGGTGCTGCACGCCGGGCACGATCACGTGCGGGGTGCGCAGGTGGGACAGCAGGGCGGGGACGCGCTTGGTGATCAGGTGCTCGGTCTCGGCGCGGACGAGCTCCTGCTGGGCGCGGGCCTCGCGCAGCAGCTCCGCGCTCTCCTGGGCCTGGCGCTCCGCGTGGGCCAGCCGCTGCTCGGTGGCGCTGGTCTCGCGCGTCCGGTGTTCGTGTTCCTGGCGGGCCTGGGCGAGCTGCCCGCGGGCCTGGGCGAGATCGCGGCGTACGCGCACATGGTGGAGGAGGACGCCCACGAGGGCCAGGGCGAGCACCAGGGCGATGATCGCTGCGGGAACGCTGAAGGAGTCTGGCGGCATGACAAGTCCTGGGGTCGAGGAGAGCCGGCGGAAAGATGTCGACCGCCGAAGAGTTTGCTAGCGGCGCGTGGGGTTCTCGCGCGGCGTCCGGCCTGGACCGCGTCGGCGTTGACCGAGCCCTTCCGCGACGTGGGCACGGCTGCGTGCCCGGTGCGGCTCTGCCTGAGGCAGGGCGGGGCCAAGCGACATGTGCATCCTCAGTCTCAGTCGAACGACGGCCAACAGGGAAACCAGTATTCCCGCTTGGTCACGATAGTCAACCGTGTGTAAGGTCTTCAGTGCATTCCGTCGCGCAAATTGTCCCGATTTGTTCCGAATTGCGGTGGCGTCGGGACTAATGGGCGCAGGGCAGGTCGCCGACCCCATGGAACCGGACCCCTCCCCCGTCCCCTCCGGCCGGCACCGCCTGACGCGGGCCGTCCGGGTGGTCCGCGGCAGCCGGCTTCACCCTCCAGGCCGGGGAGATCGCCTTCGTCGGCCTGTTCGCCGAGGAGATCGGGCCTTCAGGCGAGCAGCTCGACCGCGCCGAGGCGGGCTGAGCGGGGACTCGGCCGGTCGAGGCCCTCCGCCAGAGGGAACGCGATCCCCTTTTCTCACCCGTACGATCACCATAAATGGATAAAGAAGTCCCATGGGGAAGATGTTCCGCTTCGACCCGGGCAACGCCCATTTTGAACACCTTTGGAGAAATGCGGGCGAGAAGCGAAGGTTCTGAACAGAAGAACCGAATAGGGTGTTTTTAGGTACACGCCTGAGCTGCCCGAATCGCTGAATCACCGGGAGACGGCGTCCGGACGAATTCGGCGCACAGGCGGGGCCGCGCAAGCGGGCCACCTCGCAAGCTCTGCCGTGCGAAGGGAGCCGGCAATGACCAATCCACGCTACGCACGACCGCAGGAGACGTCCCGAGGTCAGGTGCCTCCACAAGCCCGTCAGGAAACGCCGCAACAGGCGCCTGCCCGGCCCACGATGGAGGCGCCCCAGCCGACCGGCTGGGTCGGCTGGGTGGCACTCGCCGGCATCGGGATGATGATCCTGGGATGCTTCCAGGCCTTCATGGGTCTGGTGGGGATCTTCAACACCGACTTCTACGTCGTCACCGCCAACAATCTGGCGATCCCCGTCAACTACACGGCCTGGGGATGGTTCCACCTGGCCATGGGTGTGATCGTCTTCCTCGCCGGCGCCGCGATCATGACGGGCAAGACCTGGGGGCGAGTGGTCGGCATCACCCTCGCCGCCCTCCAGGCGCTCGTCAACTTCGCCTGGCTGCCCGCGTACCCGGTCTGGTCGACGATCGTCATCGCCTTCGACGTCCTCGTCATCTACGCGCTGGCCGTCCACGGGAGGGAGATGAAGGCGTTCGACCGCGGCGCTGTCCCATAGGGCGCTGATCGAGGAATCGGCGCTGCTTCGGCGGCGCCGATTTCTCGCCGCCCGTCGTCGGGCAACGGTCCAGCGCGAGCCAGGATGCCACGTCGGTTCCCCTCGGGAGGGATGGCCTGGTCAGCGCGGTCGGAGACCAGGCCGCAGGGTGGCGAAGCCGCCGCGTCAGTCTCCGGTCTTGCGCTCGCGTTCGTACGCGGCGTTGATGCGCAGCGCCTCGGCGAGCTGGTCTTCCAGGACGATGATCCGGCAGGCGGCTTCCACGGGGGTGCCCTGGTCGACGAGTTCCCTGGCACGGGCCGCGAGGCGCAGCTGGTAGCGGGAGTAGCGGCGGTGGCCTCCGCTGGAGCGTCTCGGCTCGATCAGCTTGGCGGTGCCGAGGGCCCGCAGGAACGTGGGGGTGACACCGAGCATCTCGGCTGCCGCACCCATGCTGTAGGCGGGGTAGTCCTCATCCTCGAACCGGTCGTCGGCCTCGTGTGTGACGCTGCCCGCGGTGCCGCCCGGGCGGGCGCCGGGTGTGTGGGTTTGATCCATAGATGCCTTTCATCATGCGAACAAGGGCCCCGGCGCCTGTATGCGCCGGGGCCCGAAGAGGTTCAACACCATCTACCGGCCATTCGGCCGGCCTACTGTATTCCGCATCCGCCCTGACGTGCGGCGGTGATGCGGGGATCGCGAATGCGTGACCGTAGACCACCTTCCAATCTTGTGGAACTGCGGCACCCGTCCGGCGGGACTCAGCCGGCGACGGGCGATCCTTCGATGGCGTTCAACACTCCCTTCCTCAACTTGCCGGACTGACTGTCCACTTCCACTTCGGCAGCGCGTCCACGATCAGGACCCCTTACCACTGCGTTGGCCCATCACGTCCGACCTTCTGCCTTCACCTACTCAAACCTCGTCACGGGCAGTTCGTCGTGTTGCGGTAACTCTTCTGCTGCCCGGCGGATCCGTTCCTTTCGATGACAGGAACTCTAACGCGTACGCCCTCGGATGTCTACTACGGCGAACATAGATTTTCGGTTCCAGGCCTCCGCCCCGGCCGGATACCTGGAAAGGGCGTCGGACGCCGTGCGGGCTGATGCGACGGAGCCGGCGAGGCCGGGGTCCTCGCCGGAAGCGGGGCTCAGCTACGTACGGCCAGGTCCTGGGCGAGGTGGCCGATGACGTCGCGGGCGTCGTCCTCGATGCCGTTGATGAAGGTGGATCTGCGCCGCCGCAGCATGGGCAGGCCCAGCGCGTACAGTCCCGGGCTGTCGACCACGCCGCCGTCGTGGCGCAGCCGGCCCTTCTCGTCGACCACGGGCACGTCCAGCCAGCCGTAATCGGGCCGGAAACCCGTCGCCCACACGATCGTGCGGATCTCACCGCTGTTCAGATCGAGCTGCAGGCGCGCCGACTCGGGCACCCGGGTCGGCTCGAAGCTCTCGGGCGGGCCGACCTCGGCCTCGCGGCCGGACGTGCGCGCCCACGCGTCGAAGCCGTCGAGCAGGCGCCTCATCTTGAGGTCCGCGAGCGAGAACACGTTGCGCAGGCCGCCGGAGAACAGCGCGCGGCCGTCGCGCACGGCCGCCCAGCGGCCCACCAGCTCGACGCCCATCGCGGTGAGCGCGTTGAGGTCGAGCGTCGCGCGTTCGGGGGTGCCGACGAGCTGGGGCGAGGGCAGCCGCCTGGCCCGCGTGAGATCGTCGACCTCGTCGTAGCGCTGGTCCCACACGCCGGAGGCGTCCATCCACCACAGCACGTCGCGCCCGCGGTAGGTGCGGGGCAGCCGCACGTGCTCGCCCACCGAGAGGATCACCGGCCGGCCCGACCTGCGCAGCTCGGCGGCCAGTTGCACGCCGGTGGCCGACGCGCCCACGACGAGCACGCCGCCGTCGGGGAGCTGACCTGGTTCGCGGTAGCCGAACGGCGTCAGCTGCCGCACGGAGGACGGCACCGCCTCGCTGAACTTGGGCACCACCGGCTGGTTGCAGGCGCCGCTGGCGATGACGACCGCCCGGCAGCCGATCTCGCCGTGGTCCGTCGTCACGTCGTATCCGCCGTCGGTCCGCCGGACGGACGTGACGTTGGTGCTCGTTCGTACGGGAGCGCCCGAGAGCACGGCGAAACGCTCGATGAACTCGGTCACCTCCCCCATGGTCATGTAGCCGTCGGGGTCCGGGCCCTCGTAGCCGAGACCGGGCAGGCGGCTCTGCCAGTTGGGGGTGAGCAGGCGGAAGGAGTCCCAGCGCTCGCGCCGCCAGGAGTTCGCCACCTCGCCGCGCTCCAGCACGACATGATCGATCGAACGGTCGCCGAGGAAGCGGCTCGCCGCGAGGCCCGCGTGCCCCGCCCCGATGACGACCGTTGTGACACGCTCGCTGATGACTCGGCCCTCAGGCGACTTCGACGGTGACGTCTGTCGGGTTGGTGATGGCGTCGAACACGGCCGAGCGCTTCTGCGACTGGGCCACCAGCGCCTCGATGTCCTGCTTCGAGGCGTCCGCGTCGATGTTGAAGGTCACCTTGATGTCGGTGAAGCCGTTGCGGACGTCGGCGTCGGCGCCGAGGATCCCGCGGATGTCGTGCTTGCCTTCGAGCGTCGCCTCGACCGAGCGCAGCTGGATGCCGCGGTTCTGCGCGACGGACGCGACACCCGCCGTCAGGCAGCTGGCCAGGCCGACGAGGAGGTACTCGATCGGCGTGATGCCGTTGTCCTCGGCCGCGAAGACGTCAGGGTGGTCGGCGTCGAACACCGCTTCGTTCTTGTGGGTCTGCTCCTGCCCCAGACCGAAGAACTCCTTGACGGTGGTGGTGCTGTGGACGCCGTTCTGCCACTTGGAGGACGCCCGCCAGACGAACTGCGCGGCCTCCGGCGCGGTCTTCAGCACCTCGCGCGCGTCCAGCAGCGCCTGCACGTTCACTCCGTTGGCGACAGTCGTCATGTCCCGCACCCTTCGGCTACTTCCTGTACTTCCAGTAGGTATTTGACCATACACCCACGGTGGCGGCTACCATAGCTCCCATGTCACAGCCAGCCTCGACGCTCGCGGCCGGCATGGCCGGCACGGCCGGCACCGTGGAAACCCAGTATCTCGACCTGCCGCGGCCTGTCCCCCTCGACTGCGGCAGAGATCTGCACCCGGTGCGCGTAGCGTATGAGACCTACGGAGTCCTCTCGCCCCAGCGCGACAACGTCATCCTCGTGTGCCACGCGCTCAGCGGCGACGCCCACGCCGCCGGCCTGGCCAAGGTGCCGTCCGAGGAGAGCACCCGCGACGGGTTCGGGGCCGCCGACCGCGACGGCGCCGCCGGCAAGGGGCTCGGCTGGTGGGACGGGATGATCGGCCCCGGCAAGGCCTTCGACACCGACCGCTTCTTCGTCATCTGCACCAACCTGCTCGGCGGCTGCGGCGGCACGACGGGCCCGTCGTCCATCGACCCGGCGACGGGCAGGCCGTACGGGGCGGACTTCCCCGTGATCACGGTGGCGGACATGGTGCGGACCCAGCGCGCGTTCCTGGACGTCCTGGGCATCGAGCGGCTCGCGGCGGTGGCCGGGGGCTCGCTCGGCGGGATGCAGGCCATGGAGTGGGCGGTCATGTACCCCGACCAGGTCGACGCCGTCGTGGCGATCGCCAGCACGCACGCGCTCCACCCGCAGGGCATGGCCTGGAACGCGATCGCGCGTGACTCGATCATGCGTGACCCCGCCTGGCAGGGCGGCCACTACTACGGCACGGGCCGGGCGCCCGACGGCGGCATGGGCGTGGCCAGGATGGTCGGCCACATCACCTACCTGTCCGCGCCGGCGCTCGACGACAAGTTCGGCCGGCGGCTGCAGTTCGCCGACGACCTCCGCTACACGATCATCGAGCCGGAGTTCGAGGTGGAGAGCTACCTGCGCCACCAGGCCGGCTCGTTCGTCAAGCGCTTCGACGCCAACACCTACCTCTACATCTCGCGCGCGCTGACGTACTTCGACCTCGCGCGGCAGCACGGCGGCGGATCGCTGACGCGGGCGCTCGAAGGCGTCGCCGCGCGGACGCTGCTGATCGCCTTCAGCTCCGACTGGCTCTACCCGCCGCAGGCGTCGGAGGAGGTCGCGCGGGCGCTGCGCGACCTCGGCAAGCCGGTCGAGTTCGAGGTGATCGAGGCACCGTACGGCCACGACTGCTTCCTGCTCGAAGAAGCGCGCCAGACTCCCATGATCCGCCGGTTCCTGGCTCAGGGCGGGACCGGATGACGTCGAAGAAGAGGCCTTCGTGACCGACCAGTTTTCCCGTGCCGAACAAGCCCGCGAGTTCGGGTTCGAGACCCGGCAGCTGCACGCCGGGCAGCGGCCGGACCCGAACACCGGCGCCCGCGCGGTGCCGATCTTCCAGACGACCAGCTACGTCTTCGAAGATCCCGAGTCCGCGGCGGCGTACTTCAACCTGCAGGAGTACGGCAACACCTACTCGCGCATCATGAACCCCACCGTCGCGGTGTTCGAGGAGCGGGTGGCGAACCTGGAGGGCGGCTGCGGCGCGGTGGCGTTCGCCAGCGGGATCGCCGCGCAGGCGGCCGCGCTCTTCACGCTGCTGGAGCCGGGCGACCACGTCGTCTCGTCCTCGGCGCTGTACGGCGGGACGGTCAACCAGTTCAAGCACCTGCTGCGCAAGATGAACGTGGAGCTGACCTGGGTCGATCCGGACGATCCCGACGCGTGGCGCCAGGCGGTGCGCCCGAACACGAAGGCGTTCTTCGGCGAGACGATCGGCAACCCCGCCGGCAACGTGCTGGACATCGAGACCGTGGCGGCCATCGCGCACGAGCACGGGCTTCCGCTGATCGTGGACAACACGTTCGCGACGCCTTACCTGTGCCGCCCGATCCAGTGGGGCGCCGACATCGTGATCCACTCGGCGACCAAGTTCATCGGCGGCCACGGCACGAGCATCGGCGGCGTGGTCGTCGAGTCCGGCGCGTTCGACTGGTCCAACGGGCGGTTCCCGGTGGTGGCGGACCCGTCTCCGGCCTACCACGGCCTGCGTTTCCACGAGACGTTCGGCACGTACGGCTATCTGATGAAGCTGCGCGCGGAGACCCTGCGCGACCTCGGGGCGGCGCTCTCGCCGTTCAACGCCTTCCTGTTCCTGCAAGGGCTGGAGACCCTGTCGCTGCGGATGGACCGCCACGTCGAGAACGCGCGGGCGGTCGCGGCGTTCCTGGAGTCGCACGAGTTGGTCTCCAACGTGAGCTATGCCGGCCTGCCTGGCAGCAGATACCGGCCGCTGGTGGAGAAGTACCTCCCGCGCGGCGCCGGCGCGGTGTTCTCCTTCGACTGCGCGGGCGGCCGGGAGGGCGGGCAGAGCCTGATCGGCGGGCTGACGCTCTGGTCGCACCTGGCGAACGTCGGCGACGCGAAGAGCCTGGTCATCCACCCCGCGAGCACGACGCACCGCCAGCTCGGCGACGCCGAGCTGCGGGCGGCCGGCGTCGGGCCGGGCACGGTGCGGCTGTCGGTCGGCACCGAGTCCGTCGAGGACCTGATCTGGGATCTGGAGCAGGGGTTCGCCCGCGTCGCCAAGGCGATCGGGGAGAAGGAGGAGACGGCATGACCGAGCTCGGGCGTTACCAGGACCCGCTGACGATCCAGCGCGTGCTCCACGCCACCAGGTCGATCGCGATCGTGGGCCTGTCCGGCAACGAGCTGCGGGCCAGCTACTTCGTCGGCTACTACCTCAAGCGGCACGGCTACCAGGTGATCCCGGTGAACCCCCGGGAGAAGGAGATCCTCGGGGAGACCTGCTACCCGAGCCTGCGCGACGTTCCCGTCCCGGTCGACCTGGTGAACGTCTTCCGCGCGCCGGACGCGCTGCCCGCCATCGCCGAGGAGGCCGTGGCGATCGGCGCCGGCGCCCTGTGGTGCCAGTTCGGCGTGATCAACGAAGAGGGCGCGCGGATCGCCGAGGACGGCGGCGTGACCGTGATCATGGACCGCTGCATCAAGGTCGAGCACGCGCGCTACGTGGGCCGGATGCACTGGCTCGGCTTCAACACCCAGCGCATCACGTCCGTCCGCGCCGGGCTCCAGTAGTCACGCGCTCCGCCGGGTCGTCCCGTCGCCAACGCGACGGGCTCGGCGCGTCGGCCGCCGGTGAAAGTTTCACGTCGCGGGCGGTACGGCGCGGTCCGCTTCACCGGGAAACTCCAGATGCGGGCGCTTCGGGGGCAGGTCTGCACCGCCGGTACGGATCGCCCCCGTTGACGTGAGGGCGGGGTGTCGGATGTACTCCGCGACGACGCACCCACCGGAGCAGGCCATGTGGTTCGGCGGAAAGAAATGGTAGCGCTAACACGCGCTGTGGCCGCCCGCTCCGACCTAGCCAAGGAGCCCTGGATGTCCCTGAGCCGCAGGCAGTTCGGCAAGGCCGCCCTGGCGTCGGCCGCGCTGGCGGCCACCGGTGTGGCCGGTTTTCCCCGCGCGGCGCAGGCGGCCGGCACCGCCTACGTGTTCGCGTACTTCACCGAGTCCCCCAACCAGTCGGCCGCCGACTACGGCCTGCACCTCGCGGTCAGCCGGGACGGCCTGAACTGGGCGCCGCTCAACCAGAACAACCCCGTCGCGACTCCGACAGCCGGGCAGCAGGGCCTGCGCGACCCCCAGATTTACCGCAAGCTCGACGGCGCCTTCGTGGTGATCGCCACCGACCTGAAGGGCCTCGACTTCGGCACGACCAGCCAGTATCTGCACGTCTGGGACTCGGCCGACCTGACCGCCTTCACCGGCTACCGGCGGCTGCGCATGCACACCACCAGCGGCCACACCTGGGCGCCCACGGTCTTCCGCGACGCCTCGCGGGGCCAGTACGGCATCGTCTACTCGTTCAACACCGGCGGCCGGGACATCCTGGCGGTCAACTACACCAGCGACTTCCAGTCGGTCAGCGCCCAGCAGCCGTTCTTCAGCCCCGCCTTCAACGTGCTCGACGGGGACATCGTCGTCGACGGCGGCACGACGTACCTCTACTACAAGAACCTCAACGACGGGAACCTCTACGGCGCCCGCTCGGCCACGGGACAGCCGAACAGCTTCACCACGTACACCGGCGGCCTGCGGATGGGCAACGCGATCGAGGCGCCGCTGCTGCAGAAGACCGACGAAGGCGGCTGGCGGCTGTGGGGCGACTCCTTCAGCCCGGTCAACAACGACTACTACCTGTGGTCGTCGTCGAACATCGGCGCCGGCGCGTGGACGGCGGCCAGTCAGCGGGACTACACCCCGCCGCTGAACTCCAAGCACGGCTCGATCGCCTCGATCACCGACGCCGAGTACAACGCGATGGTCGCGCGGTGGGGGCTGCCGAACTGGGTGCGGCTGAAGTCGTACAACTTCCCCGACTATTTCGTCCGGCACGCCGACCGGGTGGGGCGCATCGACCCCTACCCGTTCGACCCGCACCAGGATCAGTTGTGGCGGATGGTGCCGGGGCTGGCCGATCCGGCCGGGGTCTCGTTCCAGTCGGTGAACGTGCCGGGCGACTACCTGCGGCACAGCAACTACGCGGTCCGGCTCGACCCCGACGACGGCTCGTCCGTGTTCCGCGCCGACGCCACCTTCCACCGCGTGGCCGGGCTGGCGGACGGCGGCTGGTCGTCGTTCCGGTCGCACAACTTCCCGACCCACCACCTGCGGCACCAGGGGTACGTGCTGCGCATCGACCCGGTCAGCTCCTCGTCGAGCGCCACCGACCGCCAGGACGCGACCTTCCGGGTGGTGTCATGAGCGAGATCAGCCGCCGCAGGCTCTTCCAGGCCACGGGTGCCGCCGTCGCGCTCTCGGCCGCCGGCCAGGTGGCCGGCGCCTCCCCCGCGTCCGCGGCCGCGCTGCCGTGGGCCAGATCCGACATCGGCGTCTCGGCCCACGCCTTCGACCTCGGCCAGGTCCGGCTGACCTCCGGGCGCTGGCTGGACAACCAGAACCGCACCCTGAACTACCTGCGCTTCGTCGACGTCGACCGGCTGCTGTACGTCTTCCGGGCCAACCACCGTCTGCCGACCGGCGGCGCCGCGGCCAACGGGGGCTGGGACGCGCCCGGTTTCCCGTTCCGGTCGCACATGCAGGGCCACTTCCTGACGGCGTGGGCGCAGGCCTACGCCGTGCTCGGCGACACCACCTGCCGGGACAAGGCCGTCCACATGGTCACCGAGCTGGCCCGGTGCCAGGCCAACAACGCCGCCGCCGGGTTCACGGCCGGTTATCTGTCGGGCTTCCCCGAGTCCGACATCACCGCTGTGGAGAACCGCACGCTGACCAACGGCAACGTCCCGTACTACTGCATTCACAAGACGCTGGCCGGGCTGCTGGACGTGTGGCGGCTGATCGGCGACACCCGGGCCAGGACCGTGCTGCTCGCCCTGGCGGGATGGGTGGACACCCGCACCTCGCGGCTCGGCGCGAGCCAGCTGCAGGCCATGCTCGGCACCGAGTTCGGCGGCATGAACGCGGTGCTGACCGACCTGTACCAGATGACCGGCGACTCCCGGTGGCTGACCACGGCCCAGCGGTTCGACCACGCGGCCGTGTTCAACCCGCTGGCCGCGGGCCAGGACCAGCTCAACGGGCTGCACGCCAACACGCAGGTGCCCAAGTGGATCGGGGCGGCTCGCGAGTACAAGGCGACCGGCACCACCCGCTACCGCGACATCGCCGCGAACGCCTGGTCGATCACCGTCGGCGCGCACACGTACGCGAACGGCTCCAACAGCCAGGCCGAGCACTTCCGCGCCCCGAACGCGATCGCCGCCCACCTGACCAGGGACACCGGCGAGGCGTGCAACACCTACAACATGCTGAAGCTGACCCGGGAGCTGTGGCTGCTGTCGCCGACCCGGGCCGACTACTTCGACTACTACGAGAACGCCCTGCTCAACCATCTGATCGGGCAGCAGAACCCGGCCGACGCGCGCGGGCACGTCACGTACTTCACCCCGCTGAACCCCGGCGGGCGCCGGGGCGTCGGCCCGGCCTGGGGCGGCGGCACCTGGAGCACGGACTACGACTCCTTCTGGTGCTGCCAGGGCACCGGCATCGAGACCAACACCAAGCTGATGGACTCGATCTACTTCTACGACGGCACCACGCTGTTCGTGAACCTGTTCGCGCCCTCCACTCTCGACTGGAGCCAGCGCGGCATCACGGTCACCCAGACGACCTCGTACCCGGTCGGCGACACCACGTCGCTGCGGGTCACCGGCGAGGTCGGCGGGACGTGGACGATGCGCGTCCGCATCCCGGCCTGGACCCAGGACGCGACCATCAGCGTCAACGGGGTGCGGCAGAACATCCCTGTCACCCCGGGCAGCTACGCCGGCCTCACCCGGTCGTGGGCGCCGGGCGACACCGTGACCGTGCGGCTGCCCATGCGGGTGGTCATGAAGGCCGCCAACGACAACCCCGGCCTGCAGGCCGTCACCTACGGCCCGGTCGTGCTGTCGGGCGACTACGGCAACACCGGCCTGTCGTCCGCCCCGGTCCTGGTCCCCTCGTCGATCACCCGTACGAGCACCTCGTCCCTGGCCTTCACGGCGACGGCCGGCGGGGCGACGGTGCGGCTGAGGCCGTTCCACGACGCGCACGGCCACAACTACGTCGTCTACTGGAACACCGGCGGTCAGGGCGGCACCGGCTCCGGCTTCCGGCTGCTCAACGCGGCCAGCGGGCTGGTCCTCGGCATCCAGGACATGTCCACCGCCGACGGCGCCCCGGCGCTCCAGTGGACCGACAACGGCACCGCCGACCACGACTGGGTCCCGATCGTCGACGGCGACGCCCTGCGGTTCCGCAACGCGCACAGCGGCAAGGTGCTCGGGGTCGAGAACATGTCGGCCGCCGACAACGCCCGGGTGGTCCAGTGGGACGACAACGGCACCGCCGACCACCGCTGGACGGTCACCGACACCGGCGACGGCTCGGTCAAGATCCGCAACGTCCACAGCGGCAAGCTGCTCGGCGTGCAGAACGGCTCGACGGCCAACGGCGCCCCGGTGGTCCAGGACTCCGACAACGGCGGCGCGGACAACCGGTGGCGGTTCGTGCCGAGCGGCGCCCGGCGCGTCCAGAACGTGGCCACCGGGATGGTGCTCGGCGTCACCGGCATGTCCACGGCCGACGGCGCGCTCGTCGTCCAGTGGGGCGACACCGGCACCGCCGACCACCTGTGGACGGCGGTCGTCGACACGGGCGGCTACCTGCGGCTGCGCAACGGCCACAGCCAGAAGGTGCTGGGCGTGGAGGACATGGGCACCGCCTCCGGGTCGCGCGTCCTGCAGTGGGCCGACAACGGCACGGCCGACCACCGCTGGCGGCTGCGCCCCGGGCCGGGGGCCGCCTTCCGCATCCAGTGCGCCAACGGCGGCCGGGTCCTCGGCCTCGCCGGGACGTCCCAGGGCGCGCAGGTCGTGCTCGCCGACGAGGGAGCGGGCAACACCCTCTGGAGGTTCCTCTGAGGGCTACGCGGCGGCGGCCAGGCGGCGTTCCACGGCGGCCAGGCGGCGTTCGACCTCGGTCAGCCGGTCTGCCGTGGGGCGGCCGCGCAGCAGGTCGGCGAGCTGGTCGGCCTCCTGCTGTTCGAGCTCCACGGTGTGCGCGGGCGTGTCGGGGTCCGCTTCGTCGTAGAGCAGGAGGGTGCGTCCGGCGGGAGTGACGATGACGGCGAGGTGGTCTCCCCGCCGGGTGTCGGTGTGATGGACGGTCCCGATGCCGGGGATGGTGTTGCTCGTGATCTTCATGGGTCTCCTTCCCTGTGACGTCATGCGGGCAGGCTCTCCTGCCGCCGGTCGCCCCTGCCCCACGCGATCAGATCGGCGCTGAGCGGGACCTGGATGTCGGTGATGTCGAGCAGCGTGACGCGGATGCCCCACTGCCGGGTCGTCTCGCTGACCTGGCCGGCCAGGTCGGCGCCCGCGCCGGCGACCAGGGCGGGGAGTTCGGCCAGGTCGCGCCGGGCGATCTCGCGCCGCAGCACGTTCTCGGCGACGATCGTGGTGGCCGTCAGCGGGCCTTCCACCGCCGTCGCGAAGCGGACCGGGTCCTCGACGGCCGCCATGACGCCGGCCCGCACCCGCACGCTCACGCCGTCGCGGGTGACGGCCTCCTTGCCGAACACGTCCAGCCCCGCCGTGCGCAGCGACACTCGTACGTCGCGCTCCAGGATCGGCCAGACGACCACGAGCCCCGGCCCTCGGACCCCCGTCACGCGGCCCAGCCTGCGCACCACCAGCCGCTCGTCCTCGCCGACGACGCGCACCACCCGGGCGATAAGCGCGGCGAGGAGCAGGAGGCCCAGCAGGAGCCACACGGCCGGCGCCTGCCACGTGACCGTCTGACCGTCCAGCGCGAACATGCCCTCATCCCCTGTCGACCTGGCTCGTCGTCGGCGCGAACCTCGTCACTTGGAGGAAATTCGAGCAATCGGGTCCGCTCACTTACCAGTTTGGCCCAGGAACAGGAATCCGGCTATCGGGGCCGGCACCCATTTCGCGGGGGAAAGACTATGTAGATTTCCGAATTCCACGGTGTAGCCGCACGTGGGGGCCGGGATTCAAGAGCCGGTCAACTGGTGAGCATTCTAACCTCGATTTATTCCCGGCACGCATCGGCCGTCGTTTCCTGAGGGCCTTCCCGGGTACGGTGCGACCGGCATGAGGGATGGAAGACGGCGCCTGATGGATTACGTGCTCCCGCTGCGCTGGGAGGACGACTCCGGCCTTGAGGAACTGACCGCCTACCTGCGCGCCCTGAGCCGCCGCCTACGGGTCGTCGTGGTCGACGGTTCTCCCGGGCCGCTGTTCGAGCGCCATGCCGCCGCCTGGCGCGGCCTCGTGACGCACGTCCGTCCGGACACCGATCTGCTCCGCGCCAACGGCAAGGTCGGCGGCGTGCTGACCGGCATGCGGCTGGCCCGCGCCGAGCACGTGATCATCGCCGACGACGACGTGCGCTACGACGAGTGGGCCCTGGCCAGGATGGATCGCCTGCTGGACGAGGCCGAGCTGGTCCGGCCGCAGAACTACTTCGCGCGACTGCCCTGGCACGCCCGCTGGGACACCGCCCGCACCCTGCTCAACCGCGGTCTGGGCGCCGACTATCCCGGCACGTTCGGGGTGCGCCGCTCGTTCTTCGCCCGGATGGGCGGCTACGACGGTGACGTGCTGTTCGAGAATCTCGAACTCATCCGTACCGTACGCGCGCACGGCGGCCGGGAGCTGCGCCCGCTTGATCTCTACGTCCGGCGCCTGCCGCCCGACGCCGCCCGCTTCTGGAGCCAGCGCGTCCGGCAGGCGTACGACGACCTGGCGCAGCCCGGCCGCATGGCGCTGTTCCTGTCCGTGCTGCCGGGGCTGGCCTTCTGCCTGCTGCGCCACCGGTATGTCCTGCCCGTGGCGGGCGCCGTACTGGCCGTGGGGGTGGCGGAGGCGGGGCGGCGCAGGGCGGGCGGGCGGCGCGTCTTCCCGGGCACGTCGGCGCTGTTCGCCCCGGTCTGGATCGTGGAGCGGGCGACGTGCGCCTGGCTCGCGGTCGGGGCCGCCGTGTGCGGCGGCGTGCCGTACGCCGGGCGCAGGCTCCGCCGGGCGGCCCATTCCGTACGGTGGCTGCGTCAGGCCGGGGCCTCGCGCTCGCTGGGCGCCCGGAAGCCGGCCACCTTGTGCGAGCCGTCGCAGAACGGCTTGACCGACGAGAAGCCGCACCGGCACAGCGCGACCGTCGCCCGCCCCGCCGGGATCGGCACGCCGTCCTGAGTCACCAGCTCGAACGGCCCCCGGATCAGCAGGGGCCCGTCCTCGCAAGGCGTCACCGTCACCACGTCATCTCCCTGATGCGACATCCCACCCCTCTTCCCGGCGGAACAGCGGGGACACCCGGGTTTCGCGCGTCGGTCCCCGGGCAGTTCCGGGCGAGAAGGGGGACTCGTGACAGCGGTTGATGCCAGGAGGGCCAGGAGGGAAGGTCGCGGCGCCACCGGGCGGGAGCCGGCCACGAGGCTGCCCGCTCCGCGCGGGCCGGTCACCGCGACGCTCTTCGACCGCCTGACCCGTCCGCCGGACGACAGCCCGATCCCGCTGGACGTCACCGGCGCCGAGCTGGGCGACGACGACTTCCAGCTCGCCCTGTTCGCCTGCTACGAGCTGCACTACCAGGGCTTCGACGACGTGGACGAGCGCTGGGAGTGGGCGCCGCCGCTGCTGGCCGCGCGCATGGAGCTGGAGCGGCGCTTCGAGGAGACGCTCGCGGCGGCCGTGCCCCGGCCGCCGCTCGACGGGCCGGTCGAGGTACGCCGGGCGCTCAGGGAGCTGACCGCCGACGACGACGGCCCCTCCCTGTCCGCCTTCCTGTCCCGCCGGGCCGGCCTGGAGCAGTTCCGCGAGTTCGTCATCCACCGGTCGATCTACCACCTCAAGGAGGCGGACCCGCACACCTGGGCGATCCCCCGCCTCCGTGGCCGGCCGAAGGCCGCGCTGGTGGAGATCCAGGCCGACGAGTACGGCGGCGGCCGGGCCGAGCGCATGCACTCCGAGCTGTTCCGCGCCACCATGCGCGGCCTCGGCCTGGACGACTCCTACGGCGCCTACCTCGGCCGCGTGCCGGGCATCACGCTGGCCATCTCCAACGCCATGTCCCTGTTCGGCCTGCACCGGCGGCTGCGCGGCGCCCTGATCGGGCATCTCGCCGCGCTGGAGATGACCTCCTCCCTGCCCAACCGCCGCTACGCCATCGGGCTGCGCAGGCTCGGCGGCGACGACACCGCCGCACTCTTCTACGACGAGCACGTGCAGGCCGACGCCGTGCACGAGCAGATCGCCTGCCACGACCTGTGCGAGAACTTCGCCGCCGAACACCCGTGGCTGGCCGGGGACGTCCTGTACGGGGCGGCGTGCGCGCTGCGGCTGGAACGCCTGTGGGCCGAGTACATCCTCGGCCGCTGGGACGCGGGGCTGACGTCGTTGCGGCATCCCTGACGGGGGCTCGCCGATCTTCGTCACGTGAGGCATACTGTTGCCGCCCTAACAGTGATCATTGACTCATGTGCGGGCATCCTGTGGCGGAACCGGCAAAGGAAACAGATGTCTGATCATGGCGTCGACCGGCGTAGATTTCTGACCGTCTCCGGCCTGGCCCTGGGGGTGGCGGCCTTGCCCACCGGCGCGACGGCCGCGACCCCGTCCCCTTCTCCCGCCCGTGCCGAGACGTGGGAGAACATCATCGAGAAGTCGTCCTTCGACAGCTGGACGGCCTTCGACCGGGAGTGGAACCGCCTCTATCCCTGGGGAGGCGACGACGACACCCACAACGGCGCCGCCCGGATGCACGCCGACCAAATCTCACTCTCCGGGGGCGTGCTGACCCTGAAGGCGACCCGGCTGGCCACGGCCGACGGGACCAGCCCGCACAAGCCGTACGCCCCGCTGTGGTACCGCTCCGGCGCCATCCACGCCAAGGAACAGATCATCGTCAACGACCAGTTCCCCGAGTACGACATCGAGGGCGAGTTCAGCGCCCAGACCGGGCCGGGCATCTGGCCGGCGTTCTGGACGACCGGGGAATGGCCGGCGTGGCCGCCGGAGACCGACATCCTGGAGTACGTGGGCGACTCCACCAACCTCTTCAACACCTGGAACAAGACCTCCAGCGGCGATGAGGGCGAGGAGGCCGGCGACGACTACTTCGTCACGCGGGAGCGGGTGCCCGTCGCGGACCCGGCCGCCTGGCACAAGTACCGGGTCTGGATGTACAAAGACGGCGACGACGTCGGGCTGGACTACTACCTCGACGGCTCCTGGGTGGCCACCCACAAGGGCGAGAACTGGGCCGGCGTCCCGCAGTACCTCATCATCAACCTGCAGATGGGCTCGTACGCGTCCGGCCTGGACGGGCCCGGCGACCCCGGCTGGAACCAGCAGCTGCCGGGCCCCACCGGCGACACCCACCTCCGTGCCCGCAACGTCTGGGTGGGCCGCACCCGCGCCTGGTGACAGGCCGCCGTTCCGGAACTCCCCGCGTGTCGGATCTTCGCCCCGTTCCGGCGTCATCTGTCGCCGGGAGTCAGGAAGTCCTGGAGCTCGCGGTGCCGGAACTGGTACGTGGCGCCGCTGACGCGCAGCAGGTTGGCCTCGCAGGCCCAGTCGAGAAAGGCCCACAGCCGCAGCGGCAGCAGGCCACGCGCGGCCGCGACGGCCAGGCCGATCATGGTGCGGGCCCAGGCGATCGCGCCGAAGGCCAGGCCGAAGGTCACGCCGCCGACGAGTGCGCACAGCAGCGACTCGGCGACGTCGTGGTTCATGAGGAACACCAGGAAGGCCGCGACGCCGCCGATGAGGCCGAAGGCCAGCCCGATGACCGCGTTGCGGTGCAGGGCCTCTCGCGGGTGGGCCAGCTCCGCGTCCTTGCTCCAGCCCCCGGTGGCGATCGTGAAGACGACCCCGAGCGCGAAGGCGAGGACGAAGGCGGCGGCCACCCCCGCGGCCAGCGGCAGCGGACCGGCGCCGGCCAGCCGCAGCGGCGGCAGGCCGGTGAGCGCGCCGCACAGCCCGAAGCCCAGCAGGGTGAGGGGTTCGGCGCGGATCGCCTCCGGCACGGTCATACGCTCGGCTCCCGGACGACCGGCCGCCGTCAGCCCGATCACGGCGCCCAGCACCAGTCCCCCCGTGCCCCCGGCGACGACCGCGAAGCCTGGACCGAAGGCCCTTCCCCCGGTCAGCGCGAGCCCGGTCAGCCCTCCGAGCACGCCGACGGGCACTCCCGCCAGTGCGCCCACCAGACCGCCGGTGACCCGGCGCCGTCGCGGCACCCCCGTCCGCCCACCGGCGGCGGCCGGCCACGGCGCCAGCGACAGCACGGTGGCGATGCCCACCCAGCCCGCCATCAGCGCCAGAGTGAGCGACTGATCCGGCAGCTCACCGGCCGCCGAGCCCGTCCAGAACGCCAGCATCGCGATCACCGCGAACACCACACACCCCAGACTGTGCAGCACCCGCACCCGCCGCCGCCCCCCGATCGGCCACAACAGATGAGGCACAAGATCGATCGCCGTCAACCCAGGCGACATCCGCCCCACCCCAGCAGCGCGACCCGCCTGCCCACGCGGGTGGAGGCCGAGGGGCCCGTCCGCCTCCGCACCGCGACCCGCTTGCTCGCGCAGGTGGGCGGCCAGGCGGACGAGCCATGCTCGGACCTGGTCAGGGCGGTAGGGGGTGCCGTGGGGGGTGCGGGGTGCCAGGTGGGTGGCCGCAGGCACGTACGCGTCCAGGAGCCTTCCGGCGATCAGTGCCGCTCCGGCGGCGGGGTCGGCGTCCGGGTCGGCGTGGAGCAGGTCGTCGGGGTCGCCGCCGGACTCCACGGCGGTCACGGTCAGCAGCAGCCGCCACGGCGTGGCGAGCGCGGCGTGCACGGCCTCGCCCGCCGGCCCCGACAGCGCCGCGTGGACGGCGTCGCGGTGCGGGGCGAAGGGGTGACCGTCCGGCCAGCGGGCGCGCAGGTAGGTGCCGATCTGCTCGGTGTTGAGGTGTCTCAGCCTGATCAGGGCGGCGTTGTCCAGCCCTGCCCCGGCCGCGCGCAGCTCGGCGTGGCGGTCGGCGCGGCAGGTCACGACGACCGCGCCCGGCCGCCGCCCGGAGAGGTCGCTGTAGCGGTTGAGCTCGGCGATCAGCCCGATCGCCCGGCGCGGCGGGCCCGACGACGGCTCCGGGTCCAGCTCGTCCAGCCCGTCCACCACCGGCAGCACCAGGCGGTCGCGCACCAGCCGGTGCGCGTCCCTGGCCGCGACCCCGAACTGCTGCGCGAGCTGCTCGGCCAGCCAGGATTCGAACGGCCTGCCCAGGGTCCACCGGGCCGCGTTCAGGCGCACCGGCACCGGCCGGTCCCGGCCGGGTCGTCCCCCCAGCAGGGGTTCCAGCAGTTGCAGCACCAGCTCGACGGCGAGCACCGTCTTGCCCGCCCCCGACTCCCCCACGACCAGCAGGCGCCGCGGGCGCAGGCCGCCGAAGAACCGGCCGATCGCGTGCAGGTCGTGCGCCGCCCCGCCGCCCGAGGCGTCGTCAGGGCCGAAGGGAAGCGGCGCGAGACTGTAGCCGCCGAGCAGCCCTTTGCGTGCCCGGTCCTCCTCCCGGAGCACGCGCCGGGCCAGCAGCCGGACGGCGGGATCGGGCAGGGGGACGTCGGCGGGGGGCGGCTCGGGTGCGGGGGCGGCCGGTTCGGCCAGGGCCGCCCTGGCCGCCCGCCAGCGTTCGAGCTCGGCGGGGATCAGCTCGGGCGGATGGTCGCAGTAGTGGAAGCAGGCGGTGACGAAGGCCCGGACGAAGTCCCACCGGGGCAGCCTGTCGGTCTGCCGCAGGACGTGCGAGGTCGTGCTCTTCGGCAGGGCGTCGACCTTGGTCCCGTCGGCGGTCGACGTCTGACCGCCGAGGACGCGCAGCCTGCTCAGGGACGGCTCGCCCGCCCACTGCCTGAGCAGGGCCAGCGAGCGTACGAAGTCCGCCGTGCCGGCGGTGCCGGGGCCCGGCGGGCGGGGACGCTCCGCGGTCATCCGTCCCCCGTCCGGACCAGCGACCACGCGAAGCTCGCGCGGCCGCGCCGCGGCCACCGGCCGGCCACGCACCGGCCCTCCAGCGTCTGGACGTGGCGGCACTCCATCAAGAAGTTGCGCGCCTCGTCGGCCTCGACGAGCTCGCGGCCGACGGCGATGGGCACGAACCCGTGGCGGGGGATGTAGACCCATCGGCCCCGGTCCCAGTCGTAGGGGTCGAACCAGCGGTGGCGCACCGTACCCGACACGCGCACCTCCGGCCCGTCCCTGGTCAGGACGAACGACCCGTGCGAGCGCAGCAGGCTCATCCTGCTGACGTAGAACAGCTCCGTGCCGATGAAGGCGTTGATCCGCGCGTCCCAGTGGTCGTGCGACCAGCTCGACCCGCCGTCGGGCAGCAGCCCCGCCTCCCGGGTGAGCTGCCGCTCGAACCGGCGCTGGTTCCTGCGCTCGGCCTTCTCGATCACCCGGAACGAGCGCAGCCACCGCGACGACATCGTCCTGGACGCGCCAGCGCCGTCCATGAAGTGCTCCAGGAAGTCGGACGCGATCGGGTGGACGTCGCGGCCGCCGTCGATGATCGAGCGGAACAGCGCCACCAGCTCGGGGACGGGCCGGTCCGTCCGCCGCCGCAGTCCTCGCAGGAACATGCGCGCTCTCCCCCCGAGAGGGCCCGGCTCCGGGGTCATGGACACGTCCGGCGGTACTCTTCCTCCTGCACGTGGTTCTCCCATTCCTCGCGGGTGAGGGCGCGGCCCGCGTTGGCGCACGCCGCGGCCACCAGGTCGGCGGGGGTGCGGACGTTCCAGAGCCGCGCGGCGCCGTCGCCGCCCACCGTGGCGACGGACGCCCCGTCAGGGCCGTAGGCGACGTCGGTCACGCCGCCGGTGTGGCCGGTCATCGGCGCTCCGAGCCTCCGGTGGATCCGCAGGTCCCAGAGCTGCACGCCGCCGCCCGCCGAGCCGGTGGCGAGGATCCGGCCGTCGGGGCTGAACGCGAGCGCGCCGGTCGCCCCGTCCTCGTTGATCAGGGCGATGCCCGCCGGGCGGCGGCGTCCGACGTCCCACAGCCGGACCGCGTCGTCGGCGGCCGTGTAGGCGAGCGTCCGGCCGTCGGGGCTGAACGCCAGGTCGTTGACCAGCCCGCCGGCGGCGGCGGGCGGCGAGCCGGGGATCTCGCGGCGGGTGGCCACGTCGAAGAGCCGCACCCGCTCGTCGAAGCCCGCGCTGGCCAGGGTCGCGCCGTCCGGGCTGATCGCCATCCCGGTGACGACGTCGGTGTGGCCGGGGACGCGCAGGCGCGGCCCGGTCTCCCCGCGGCGCGCGAGGTCCCAGAACGCGATGTCCTGGCCGACCTGGACGGCGGCGAACCTGCCGTCGGGGCTGAGCTCGGCCACGCCGTCGAGGGCCTGGTCGTGGGCGAGCTCGCGGCGGCCCGCGACGTCCCAGAGCCGCAGGCCGTCCACGCCGGAGGTCAGGAGCGTGCGGCCGTCGGGGGTGAACTCGATCGTGGCCACGGAACGGCGGGTGCCCGTCGGCCTCATCGGCGGGCCCGCGGGCCGCTGGGTGGCGGTGTCCCACAGCTGGATCGCGGGATCCTTCTCGCCGGCCGCCCCGGCGGCGAGCGTGCGGCCGTCGGGGCTCAGCGCGACGGCCGAGCGCGCGGGCACGTGGGTCCCGATCTGCTGGCGGATCCGCGGGTCCGCCAGGCGCACCACGCCGTCCTGGCCGGCCGCGGCGAGCAGCGTCCCGTCCGGGCTGAACGCCACGCATTCGAGGACGCCGACGTTGTCGGCGAGCGTGAGGAGCCGCCGGCGGGCCGCGGTGTCCCACAGGACGGTGCGGCCGCTGCCTCCCGCGGTGGCGATCCTGGTGCCGTCCGGGCTGAAGGCGATCGCGGTGAACCCGGCGAGGTGGTCCTTGAGCTCGCCCGTACGCTCGCGCGAGGCCAGGTCCCACAGGAGGGCGGTCCTTCCCTGGCTGACGGTGGCGAGGGTGGCGCCGTCCGGGCTGAGCGCGACGTCGAGGACGGTGTCGGCCTGCCGGGCGACGGGTTCGCCCCGCGGGCGGGAGGTGACGGGGTCCCAGAGCCGTACGGCCCTGCCTCTCGCGACCGCCATGACCGTGCCGTCCCGGCTGAAGGTCACCTCGCGGACGATGTTCGCCAGCTCCGGCCCGTGGTCGGGGCGGCCCATCGGAGGGCCGTGCGGGCGGTGCGTCGCGGCGTCCCACTGCCGGACGACGCCTCGGAAGTCGCCGGTCACGAGGGTCTTCCCGTCGGGACGGTACGCCAGCGCCGACACGACCGCTTCGTGCTCCAGCGGCCGGCCCAGCTCGCGGCGGGTGGCCACGTCGTAGAACCGGACGCGGCCCGCGCACGCGGTGGCCAGCGTGCGGCCGTCGGGGCTGAAGGCCAGGCGGACGTCCGAGCAGTCGTACTTCGGCCGGGTGATGGGCGCGCCGAGCTGCCGGCGCGACGCGGTGTCCCAGAGCCGCGCGGTGCCGTCGTCGCTCCCCGTCGCGATGGCGGAGCCGTCGGGGCTGAACGCCAGCGCCATGACGCCGCGCGCGTGCCCGGTGAGCGTCCCCCTGCCGGTGCGGGTCGCCGCGTACAGGACGCGGTTGCGCGCCTCGTCGGTCGGGGCGATGTCCCACGCGGCCACGGCCAGCAGTGAGGAGAGCGTGGCGTCTCCGGTGACCTCGCTCTGCGCGGCGAGCTGGCGAGAGATCGCCACCGCGCGCTGCCGTACGGCCTCGTCGGCCGCGGCGACGGCGGCGCCGGCCGCGCAGAGGGCGAGCACCGACAGCGCCGACAGACCGCCCATGACGAGACGGCGGCGGCGGGTCACGCGCCGCGCCTCCCGCACGGAGGCCGTGACGAAGCTCTCCGCGGTGGGTCCCGGCGGGGGGAAGCTGCCGGGGTCGCGGTCCCAGCGGGGCCGGCTGTCCTGCACGGCCAGCAGCCGGGGGCCCCGGTAGAGGAAGGCGGGGTCGCGGTGGTTCTCGGCCCACTGCCCGGCGGCGTCCAGGAGCCGGTCGTACACCTCCTGCGCGGCGAGGTCGGGTTCGAGCCACTGCCGCAGGGTGGGCCAGGCCGTGAGGAGCGCGTCGTGGGCGATCTCGACGGAGTCCTCGTGCAGGGTGAGCAGGCGGCGGCCGGCGAACGCGGACAGCAGCGCCGCGACCCGCTCCCCTGGGCGCGCGGACGCGGCGGCGTGCAGCTCGGCCAGCGTCGCCGCGCGCCGCGCCGGCCGGCCGCCGGGGGTGATCACCATCATCCGCCGGAAGATCCTGAGCGCGGCCTTGCGGTCCTCCGGTGGCAGCTCGCCGAGCGCCTCGTCGGCCGTACGCCGTACGGAGTCGCGGACCCGGCCGGACTCCTCGTAGCCGCGGACGGTCAGGGTGCGGCCCTCGCGTCGCTCCCAGGTGTTGCGCAGCGCCTGGGAGAGCAGGGGCAGGGCCGCGGCCCCGTAGCGATCGCCCGCTGACGGCCCGGCGCGCAGCTCGGCCAGGATGATCTCCACCAGGCCGGGTTCGAGCTCCAGGCCCGCCGCGGCGGCGGGGCCGGTGATGGCCAGCCGGAGGTCCGGCTCCGTCATCGGCTCGACGATCACCTGGCCGTCCTGGATGGCCTCGGCGAGGTGCGGGTAGGCGGCGCAGCGTTCCCAGTAGTCCGCGCGCACCCCGACGATCACCGCGGTGCCTCCGGGGCGGGCCGCCATGGCGTGCAGGGCGCCGACGAACGCCTGGCGCTCCCGCTCGTCGGTCACCAGGGTGAACAGCTCCTCGAACTGGTCGACCACCAGGACGAGCCGGCCGGGCGGCCGCGGGTCGTCACGCAGTGTCCGCTCGATCTCCTCCGGGTGCCCGCCGAACGCCCGCGCCCAGGCTTCGGCGAGCGCGCGGAACGGCCGCGCGGTCGGCGTGACGAGCAGGCGCGGCCAGTCGTGCGATCCGGCGAGCGCCGGCATCAGCCCCGCCCTCAGCAGCGACGACTTGCCCACGCCCGAGGCGCCGGAGACCAGCAGGACGGTGCCGTGGTCCGTCAGCCGCCTTCGCAGCCGGTCGAGGAGGTCGCGGGTCGCCCTCGTACGGCCGAAGAACAGCTCGGCCCTCCCGCTCTCGAAGGGCGCCAGACCCTGGTAGGGGCATAGATCGTGCGCATGGCCGTGATCCTCCCGCTCGCCCATGGCGCTCATTCTGGTCACTCGCCGCCGCTCCCATCAATCGCATTCGAACGGGGATCCGGGATGGCCCGGCCCGTCCGATTCCGTCCGATGTCGTCTCACCAGTGGCCTGAACAGCGTGGACGCGGTTTCGATGGTCCTCTCTGTCCGCACCGGCAGGGCTGACGAAATCGAACCGGGGGGTGTCGGAACCGTGGGGGATCCCTGTGCCGGGATGTCCTTGGGGGCGTTGCTGCGCGGGTGGCGGGAGCGCGCGCTGCTGACCCAGGAGCAACTCGCCGAACGGGCCTGTCTCAACGTCAGAACCGTGCGCCGCATGGAGAGCGGCGCCCTCCTGCGGCCGCGCGTCACGTCGATGCTGCTGCTGGCGGAGGCGCTGGAGCTGAACGGCGCGGACCGGGCGACGCTGAACGCCGCCGCCCACGGCCGGCCCGGCCCGGCGGTGGCGGGGCCGCCTCCGGTGACCGTGCCCCGGCAGCTGCCCGCCGACGTCGCCGCGCTGGCCGGCCGGGATCGGGAGCTGGCCGTCGTGGAGGGCCACCGCAGCGCGCACACGGTGCCGGTCGTCTGCGTCAACGGGATGGCGGGCATCGGCAAGACGGCGCTGGCCGTGCACGCCGCGCACCGGCTCGCGCCGCTGTACCCCGACGGCCAGCTCTTCGTGGACCTGCGCGGCCACGCCCCGAAGGCGCCCGTCGAGCCGGGCACGGCCCTCGCCCGCGTGCTCCGCACCCTCGGCGTCCCGGACGAGCACATCCCCTGGCACCCTGACGACCGCGCCGCGCTCTACCGCAGCGTGCTCGCCGGACGCAGGGTCCTGATCGTCCTGGACGACGCCGCCGACGAGCACCAGCTCCTCCCGCTGCTGCCCGCGGGGCCGGGATGCCTGGTGATCGTCACCAGCCGCCGCCGCCTGACCTGTCACGGCGACGCCCGCGGCCTGTCGCTGGACGTCCTGCCGGTCACCGCCGGGATCGCGCTGTTCACCCGGCTGGCCGGCCTGGACCGCCGCGCCCCGTCGGACGTCCTGGCGGAGGTCGTGCGGCGCTGCGGGCTGCTCCCCCTGGCCATCCGCATCGCCGCCGCCCGGCTCAGGGCGCGCCCCGCCTGGGGGGTGCGGCATCTGCTCGACCGGCTGGCCTGCGACCGGCTGGCCGAGCTGGCGGACGGCCCGCACAGCGTCGCCGCCGCCCTGGACCGGTCGTACGATCGGCTGCCGGACGAGCAGCGGCGGGTGTACCGGCTGCTGGGCTCGGGCGGCCGCGCGGGCTTCGGCGCCGACACGGCCGCCGCGCTGCTGGACACGAGCATGCCGCGGGCGCGGCGGCTGCTGGACCAGCTGATGGACGCCCACCTCCTCCAGGAGACGTCGCCCTGCTGGTACCGGATGCACGACCTGGTGCACGACCACGCCGCGGCGCTGTGAGCGGCCGTCGGCGCGCTCGACAGATGTTGTGCCCCGCGCCGGATGCACACGACGAATACCCGGTCCCCCCGCTCCCGCCCCCGGCCTAGCATCGTCGGCGAAAACGGGTCTTGTGCCCGATAACTGTCGCACTGGGAGCTTTTGTTGCCCGCTTCGATGCACTTCCCGCGGTCTGTCGCCTCGGTCTCCGGGGACAACCTCCACCAACTGCCCGAGTTCCGCGACACGCGGGTGCTCGGCCTGCTGCCCGACACCCTCGGGGCCGACGCGGACATCACCTTCGGCGAAGTCACGATCGCGCCCGGCCAGGTCGTGCCCACGCACAGCAACGGGCACGCCGAGGCGATCTTCATCGTCGAGGGGACGCTGCGGCTCTGGCGTCCGGGCGGCTCGGTGGAGCTGTCTGCTGCGGGCGCCGCCTATTTCCCGCCCGGGGAGGCGCACTCCATCGCCAACATCGGCAGTGAGCCCGCGCGGTTCCTGGTCGCCTACGCCACCGGCGGCCACGACAAGACCGTGACCTCGCGGCTGCTGCCCGACACGGCGCTGGAATCGGGCGTGAACCCGAACACCGCCCCGTCCACGGGCCTGTTCGACCGGTGGGCGGTCGCCGAGGACATGGTCTCGTGGGTCCCCGTCGAGCCGTCGAAGGGGATGCGGCTGCGCTGCCGCTACCTGCTCGAACCGGCGAACGGCACCAAGGAGTTCGTGATCGGCACGGCGGGCGTCGACCCGCACCTGCACTACACGATCCACCGGCACGCCCCGGCGGAGATCTACCACGTGCTCGAAGGCACCGCGACGATCTACGTGGGCGACGACGGCTACGAGGTGGCGCCGGGTGACACGGTGTACGTGCCGGCGTGGGCGCCGCACGGCATCGACACCGGCGACTCCGAGCTGCGCATGTACTGGTTCTACACGCTCGACGCGTGCGACGGCGCCTGGGCGTGGGAGCCGCTGGAGCCGGTCTACTCCACGCCGCCGCGCCGTCCGCTGGAGACGGGCCCGCGCCGGGGGTTCCACGTCTGATGGCCGGCATCCTCTTCGCCGGCGGCCGGGTCTTCGACGGCACGGGCGCGGCTCCCGAGCGGGCGGACGTGCTCGTCGAGGACGGCGTCATCGTCGCGGTCGGTACCGGCCTGGCCGCCCGCGACGACGTCCGGGTGGTCGACGCGACCGGGAAGATCGTCCTCCCCGGCCTGATCGACACGCACGTCCACCTGACGCTCTCCGACATCAACCTGGTGAACCGCGTCTCCGACCCGTTCTCGCTGCACTTCTTCAAGACGGTGGTCAACTGCCGCAAGACGCTCGAAACCGGCATCACGACCGTGCGGGACGCGGCGGGCGCCGACCTGGGACTGAAGCAGGCGCTGGCGCGCGGCCTGATCGAGGGCCCGCGCACCCTGATCGCGGTGAACATGATCAGCCAGACGGGCGGGCACAACGACGGCCACCTGAGCTGCGGCGTGAACCTGGCCCTCTTCCCCGAGCATCCGGGTGTGCCGTCGGGCATCGCCGACGGCCCTGACGAGATGCGCAAGACGGTGCGCACGATGCTGCGCGCCGGCGCGGACGTGATCAAGGTCGCCACCACGGGCGGCGTGCTGTCGCCCGCGGACGATCCGCGCCACGCCCACTTCCGCCCGGACGAGCTCGCCGTGCTGGTGGCCGAGGCGGACGCGGCGCACGTCCACGTGATGGCGCACGCCCAGGGCGTGGAAGGCATCAAGAACGCCGTAAAGGCCGGAGTCCGGTCCATCGAGCACGGCATCTTCCTCGACGACGAGGCCATCGAGCTGATGCTGGCGCGAGGCACCTGGCTGGTGCCCACCCTGATCGCGCCCATGTCGGTCATCGAGGCGGCCGAGCGCGGCGAACTGCACGAGCCCGCCGTGCTCGACAAGGCGCTGGAGGTAGCCTCCGTACACCGTGAGGCCGTCACCAGGGCCATCGGTGCGGGCGTCAACATCGCGCTCGGCACCGACACCGGAATCGGCCCGCACGGCGACAACCTGCGCGAGCTTCAGCTGCTCGCGGAGTGCGGCCTGCCCCCGTACGCGGTCTGGGCGGCGGCCACCTCGCGAGCCGCGGAGCTGCTCGGCCTCGCGGACCGGATCGGCCGCGTCGCGCCGGGACTGACGGCGGACCTGGTGCTGCTTGAGGGCGAACTGACCGATCTGTCGGACCTGCGGGGCCGGGTGGCCGAGACGTGGCAGTCCGGCCGACGCGTGTACGAGCGAGGAGAGGACGGCACACTCCGATGACCGCCGACGACATCACGGGGTCCGGCACGCACGACCAGGGAGCGTCGTCTCTGGCGTCGCTGCGGTCCTTCCAGGACTACCACTGGCTGATGCTGAAGGTGTTCCACGAGGCCGTGGAGAGCAGGCACGGGACGCGGGGCCTGGCGGCGATCGCCCGGGGAGTGCGTCAGGAGGGCGTCTACCGCGGCACGGCCATGCGCGACCAGCCCGCCTCGTTCGTCACCGGCCGCGACCCGGTCGCGCTGCTCGAACACTGGGACAGCGGCGAATGGGAGCTGGCCGCCGCCGAGGGCGAGCTCTCGGTCGCCACCGACGGGCCGGCCGTCGTGCTGACCCTGCCGGAGGCCCCCGGCCGCGCGTACCTGACCGAGCTGATCGGCGAGACCGCGGCGCTGTCCGCCCTGGGGCTCTACTGGCCCGAGCTGACGGCGGGCATCACGGCGGGCTACGGCGCCGGGGTGGTCCTGGAAGCCGACGACGCCGCCGCGCGGCCCTGGCGCCTGCGCGTCACGGGCGCCGGCCCGGTGCGGCGCGCGCCGCGCCTCGGCGCCCTGGCGGCGGACCCGGTCCGGCTGATCGAGGTGAACCGGCGCACCACCGGCCTGCTCGCCGCCATGCAGATGTACGTGTCGCGCGAGCTGGTGAGGGCCTACGACGCCTCCGGTGAGGAGACGATCCGGCAGGCGGCGTACCGTTTCGGCGCCGACAGGGGCGGCGTCATCCGGGACCGCATGCTCGCCCTCGGCAAGCCGCTGACCATGGCCAACTTCGGGAGCACCGACGGCCTGCAGGAGCGCGACCCGAGCGAGGCGGTCTTCGTCTTCAAGGAGCGCCAGCACATCAGCGACGGTGCCTACTACCTCGACTGCACCTACTGCCCCCTGGCGGAGGTCTGGTCGTCGGAGGGCGAGGAGGGGCTGCGGCTCGGCTACCTGTTCGACTCCTCCAACCACCGGGGGCTGTTCCAGGGGTACAACCCGGAGACCGAGGTGCGCTGGACGTCGGTCAAGTCGCGCGGTGACCAGGTCTGCAGGTTCCGCTTCACCGTTCCCGCCCTGCTCACCGAGGACGATCCCACACCGGAGGAGTTCGACCGGATGGACCATATATCGCTTTAACGGCTTTTTGTCCAAATCACGGGGTTATGCCCCTTACGATGACGGCATGATTGCCGAGTTGCAGCGCATCGCCGACCGGTTGGGGGCAGCCCTCGACCGGCCGGTGGCGATCGACGACATGCAACTCCGGCAGTACGTCTACACCTACCACCCCAGCGGCAACGACCCGGCCCGCGAACAGGCCATCCTGCGCCGTCACGCCGGCCCCGACATCCTGCGCTGGACCGCCGTGCACCGGGCCCAGGAACGCAGGGGCGCCTTCCTGCTGCCCGCCAACCCCGCCATCGGGATGACCTGCCCGCGCTGGGGCGCGGTCGCGCGGGCCGGCGGCAAGGCCGTGGCGTACATCTGGGTGCAGGTCGACGATCCCGAGCTGTCGGAGCAGCGGCGACGGCGGATCGAGGCCGCCGCCGAGAGCGTCGCCGAGGTGTTCCAGCGCCAGCGGCACATCGACGAGCTGCGCAGCCTCAGCGAGCGGGAGAGCCTGATCCGGTTGCTGTCCGACGACGCCGAGGCCCGGGTCCGCGCGGTCGAGCGCATCGCCGACGCGGACATCTTCCGGCACGAGTGGCCGGCCGCCGTGGCGGTGTTCCTGCCCGTCTCCGGCACCGGGGCGGGGCTGGGCGAGGCGGAGCGGTCGAGCCTGTCGGCGGCTCTCGAATCGGTGCGGATGGCCCTTCCCTCACGGCAGACCCTGAGCCTGGTACGCCAGAATCACGGTCTGCTGGTGATGGCCAGGCCGGACGACGGGGCGGTGCCGAGGCACACGCTGGACCAGAGGTTCGCCGAGACGGCCCGGGAGAAGATCGAGCTGGCCCTGCCGGCAGACGGTTCGTTCATCGTCTGGGCGGGCGTGGGCTGCGCCTACCCACAGCTCACGGAGCTGGTCTCCTCCTACCGGGAGGCGCTGCGCGGCGCCCAGGTGGCCGCCTCGCTGGGCAGCATGGCCAGGACCGTGCACCACACCGGTCTCGGGGTGTACTCGCGCATCGCGCAGCTCGTGAACGACCAGCCGGAGGAGGTCGTCCTCCATCCCGGGATCCGCCTGCTGATCGACCGGGAGAGCACGGGAGCCCCGCTGGCCGAGACGCTGGAGGTCTTCCTCGACAACGCGGGCGACGTGGCGCGCTCCGCCCAGCGGCTGCACCTGCACCGCGCCTCGCTCTACGGACGGCTGCGCCGCATCGAGGAGATCACCGGCCTGGACCTGGGGAACGGCAACGACCGCCTGGTCGCCCATCTGGAGCTGAAGCTGGCGCGGCTCATGCGGTTGCGCACGCCGTACGGCACGGACACGACCGGCACCGGCATCTCCGCGTTAGGCGACGCGTAGCCGAGCGGCCGGGTGAGCCCCGGCCCCGACACGGCCGGTCTCGTTGACAAATGTCGTTCCCCACGCTCCGACGTGCAACATCTGTCGGCAGTCAGCGGAATGTCACTCTGCGAGGATTCCGGCAATCCCACCCGTGCTTGGAGGTTCGATGACTGCTCCCAACCGGATCCCGCCCCGGCGGGTGCTCCGCGCTCCACTGACGTGTTCCAGGTAGGGGGCGGACGATGAACAGGACGATGAGGCTGCTCGGCCTCGCGCTGAGCGTGACGCTCGCGCTGACCGCGTGCGGGAGCGGCTCCGGCGACGCGGCCGACGGCGGCGAGACCACGACCAAGCCCGCCGGGACCTGGGCCAGCGCCGATCCCGCGCTGGCCGAGGAGCTCAAGGCGGCCGGGTTCACCGGCGAGATCAAGGGCGCGACCGACCTCACGATCGGCATGCCGTGGGCGGTGGAGGAGAACGGCAAGCCGACCGGGCTCGACATCGACCTGGCCGAGGCCCTGGGCGACGTGCTGGGCACCAGGATCGACCTGCAGAACACCAGCTTCGACAGCCTGATCCCGGGGTTGGCGGCGGGCCGCTACGACGTGACGATCTCCGCGATGCTGGACAACAAGAAGCGTCAGGAGCAGGTGGACTTCGTCGACTTCATCATCGACTCCTCCGGCTTCGTCGTCCCGGCCGACAGCGACATCGACGACCTGACGCTGGAGACCAGCTGCGGCCGGACCATCGGCGTGGTGCGGGGCAGCGCCGAGGAGATGTACCTGTCCGAGCAGAGCACCAAGTGCGAGCAGGAAGGCAAGCCCGCCGTCAAGCTGCAGGTGTTCCAGCAGCTCCAGCAGGGCATGCTGGCCGTCACCAGTGGCCGCATCGAGGCGCTGTGCGGCGACAGCCTGCAGAACTCCTACCTCCAGGCCCAGCCCGACTCCAAGATCAAGCCGGTCGGCGAGCCGATCAACGAGGCGCCGGTGGGCATGGCACTGCCGAAGGGCAGCAAGCTCGTGCCGGTCCTGCAGAAGGCCCTGCAGAAGCTCGTCGACGACGGCGCCTACGTCAAGATCCTGGAGAAGTACGGCGTCGCGGACGGCGCGCTGACCAAGATCACTGTGAACGATGCCCGCAGCTGACCGTACCGCCATCCTGGACGGCGGCGAGGGCGGAGACCCGCGGGGACACGGCGACGACGTGCGCGCCGTGCCCCTGCGGCATCCCGGCCGCTGGGTCGCCGCGGCCGTCGTGCTCGTGGTGGCGGTGGCGGTCGTCTCCTCCCTCGTCACCAACGAGCGGTTCCAGTGGGACGTCGTCGGGCAGTACTTCTTCTCCTCGGCGATCCTGTCCGGCCTGTGGACCACGCTCTGGCTGACCGCGGTGTCCATGTCGATCGCGGTGGTCCTCGGCATCGTCATCGCGCTGATGCGGCTGTCGCCCAACCCGGTGCTGAAGGCCGGCGCGAACTTCTACACGTGGTTCTTCCGCGGCACCCCGCTGCTCGTCCAGCTGATCTTCCTGTTCAACATCTCGGCGCTCTACCCCGTGCTGACCGTCGGCCTGCCGTTCGGCCCCCAGTTCTTCGAGATCCCGGCCAACGACATCCTCACCCCGGCGCTGGTGGCCATCATCGGGCTGTCGCTCAACGAGGCCGCGTACATGGCCGAGATCGTCCGCGGCGGCATCAACTCCGTCGACCACGGCCAGACCGAGGCCGCGCAGGCGCTCGGACTGCGCCGGTCGGTCATCATGCGGCGCGTCGTGCTGCCCCAGGCCATCCGCGTCATCCTGCCGCCCACCGGCAACGAGACGATCTCGATGCTGAAGTACACCTCGCTGATCAGCGTGATCGCGATGCCGGAGCTGCTCTACTCGGCGCAGGTCATCTACTCGCGGACGTACGAGACGATCCCGCTGCTGATGGTGGCCAGCCTCTGGTACCTCATCGTGACCAGCGTGCTCACGCTCGGCCAGACCTACCTGGAGCGCAGGACGTCGCGTGACCGGCGGACCCCCGAGACCTTCCTCGGCGGCGTGCTGCGCCGCCTCCGGCCGCACGACACGCGGGTAGCCGCGGGGAGGGCACACCCATGACGACACCCGCGGTCCGCATCCGCGGCGTCCGCAAGTCCTTCGGCAGGCTGGAGGTGCTGCGCGGCATCAACCTGGACGTGTACCCCGGCGAGGTCGTCTGCCTGATCGGGCCGTCCGGCTCGGGCAAGTCCACGCTGCTGCGCTGCGTCAACCACCTGGAGAAGGTGGACGGCGGCCGGATCGAGGTGGAGGGCGAGCTCGTCGGCTACCGCCGCAAGGGCGACAAGGTCTACGAGCTGAAGGACCGCGAGATCTGCCGCAAGCGTGAGCAGATCGGCATGGTCTTCCAGCAGTTCAACCTCTTCCCCCACATGACCGTCCTCGGCAACGTCGTCGAGGCGCCGGTACGGCTCGGCAAGGCCCGTCAGCGGGAGGCCGAGCAGGCCGGTCGCGAGCTGCTGGCCAAGGTCGGCCTCGCGGAGAAGGAGTCGGCGTACCCGAGGCAGCTCTCCGGAGGCCAGCAGCAGCGGGTGGCGATCGCCCGCGCGCTGGCCATGCGCCCGCGGCTGATGCTCTTCGACGAGCCGACGTCGGCGCTGGACCCGGAGCTGGTGGGCGACGTGCTGTCGGTGATGGGCGGGCTGGCCCGCGACGGCATGACCATGATCGTGGTCACCCACGAGATGGGGTTCGCCCGCGAGGTCGCCGACCGGGTGGTGTTCATGGACCAGGGGCGGCTCGTCGAACAGGGCCACCCTTCCGAGATCTTGGAACGCCCGAGCCACGAACGGACCCAGGCCTTC
The DNA here is from genome assembly GCF_044458265.1 of Nonomuraea sp. NPDC050478. Lineage (NCBI taxonomy): Bacteria > Bacillati > Actinomycetota > Actinomycetes > Streptosporangiales > Streptosporangiaceae > Nonomuraea > Nonomuraea sp. NPDC050478. The sequence continues at coordinate 180,569 of NZ_JBITHT010000004.1, forward strand.
CTGCGCCGGGTCCTCTAGCTCGGATCGAGTGAGGAGACAGTGATGACCGCACGCGAGGCGTGGCTGCGCGCGCACGAGGTGACGCACCTCAAGGAGCCCGGCATCGTGCTCAACGGCAAGTTCGAGGACCGTTTCGAGCCCAGGGTGTGGAACTGGCTGCGCCCCTGGGACTTCGACTCGTCCTTCGACGTCGGCCTCGTGGGCGTGGGCCTGTCGACGACGTCGATCCTGCCGACGAGCTGTTTCGCCGCGCCTGACGCGCTGCGCCTGTCCACGCCGTCCTTCACCACCTACAGTCCCGACTTCGACGTGGATCTGGCCAGCATGACAGCCCGCGATCTGGGCGACATCGCCGTGCCGGTGCTGGACCAGTACGAAGGGCTGCAGCGGATCGAGGACACCATGTCCGCCCTCTGGCGGGCCAGCGGTGACTCGTTCCTGGTGCTGATCGGCGGGGACCACGCCATCACGGCGCCGGCCGCCCGCGCCTTCGCCCGCACGCACCCCGGGCAGAAGCTCGGCCTCATCCACTTCGACGCGCACAACGACGTACGGGTCATGGACCACGGCCCGACCAACGGCACGCCGATCCGCCAGCTCCTCGAATCCGGTCTCCCCTTCTCCGGGAAGAACCTGGTGCAGGTCGGCATCCACGGCTTCATGAACGCCAGCTACTACAAGCGGTGGGTGGAGGGGCACGGCGGCACCATCATCACCGGCCGCCAGGTCCGCCGGGCGGGCATCGACGCCGTGATCGAGCAGATGGTGCAGGTCGCCGGCGACGGCACCGACGCGATCTACGTCACCGTGGACGTCGACGTGCTGGAGCTCGGCTACGCGACCGGCACCGGCGCGGCCACCCCGGAGGGCCTGCACCCGGTCGACCTGTACGAGGCGCTGTACGCGCTGGGCCAGCACCCGAAGGTGGCCGCGATCGACTTCGTGGAGCACGATCCGGCGCGGGACGTGTCCACGATGACGGGCCGGACCATGACCGGCGGGCTGCTCAGCTTCCTCGCCGGCCTCTTCCTGCGCCGCAACGACGGCTGGCGCGGTTACGACCCGACCCCCATCACCGACGACTGACCGTATACGCCTCCGGCTCGGCCGGCCGCGTGGGGCCGCTGGGCCGGAGGGTCGCCTTGGAACCGGCAGATCGGTATAAGTGAGACGTCCTGCTCCTCGACGCAAACCAGGAGAAGCATGTCCCCGCGCCCCCGTCTGCTTTCGGCCGCACTCGCCCTCGCGTTAGTCACCACCGGCGCACTCGCCCAGCCGGCTTCGGCCGCCGCCGCGACCGCGAGCGCCGCTTCCGCCGCCACCGTCGCCGATCCCCTGCTGGACAAGCTCGCCGCGATCCCCGGCCTGACCGTCGTCTCCGAGTCCCGGCCGAGCGGTTTCCGCTTCTTCGTCCTCACCCTCACCCAGCCGGTGGACCACCGCCGTCCGGGCAAGGGCACGTACCAGCAGCGTCTCACCCTGCTGCACCGGTCCGACGACGCGCCCGTGGTGCTCTACACCGGCGGCTACGGCCTGGCCGTCAACCCGTCGGCCTCGCAGACCGAGCCGACCCGGCTGCTGGGCGCCAACCAGGTCTCGGTCGAGCACCGGTTCTTCCGCAGCTCCCGGCCGGACCCCGCCGACTGGGGCAAGCTCGACATCTGGCAGCAGGCGAGCGACGAGCACCGCATCGTCCAGGCGCTCAAGACCGTCTACGGCGGCAAGTGGATCCAGACCGGCGCCAGCAAGGGCGGCATGACCTCGGTCTACCACCGCCGCTTCTACCCGGACGACGTGGACGGCGTGGTCGCCTACGTGGCGCCGAACGACCGGGTCAACCCCGCCGACCGCGCCTATGACGAGTTCTTCGAGAACGTGGGCGACGCCGCCTGCCGCACCTCGCTGGAGAACGTGCAGAAGGAGGCGCTCAAGCGGCGCGCCAGGCTGGTGCCGAGGTTCGAGGCCGAGGCCGCGCGGAACGGCTACACCTTCACCCAGTCGCTCGGCAGCGCCGACCGGTCGTTCGAGATGACCGTGCTCGACGCGGTGTGGGCCTTCTGGCAGTACTCGAACGAGAGCGACTGCGCGGACGTGCCGCCCGGCACGGCGACCGACGACGAGATCTACGACTGGATCGACACCGTCGCCGGCTTCTCCTTCTACACCGACCAGGGCATCGGCTACTACGTCCCCTACTACTACCAGGCCGCCACCCAGCTCGGCTGGCCCACGCTCAAGTTCGGGCACCTGCGCGGCCTGACCCGTTACCCCGGGCTCTACCAGCCCAACTCGGTCATTCCCGCCGAGCTGCGGTCCCGCCACGACCCGCGCCCGATGCTGGACGTCGACCACTGGGTGCGCAAGCAGTCCAGCCGGATGATGTTCGTCTACGGGGAGAACGACCCGTGGAGCGCGGAGCGGTTCACGCCCAGCCGCCATGACTCGTACCTGTATGTCGCCCCCGGCGCCAACCACGGCGCGAACATCGCCCGCCTGCCCGACGCCGAGCGGCAGGCGGCCACGGACACGCTGCTCCGCTGGGCCGGGGTGACCGGCGCCCAGGCTGCCCAGCGCGGTGTGTCGTCCATCCCCGACGACGACATGCTCCCCGACCGCCGCACCTTCTGACCCGCCGCCGGGGCGAGGCCTGGCCGCGCCCCGGCCCGGGTTCAGGACCGGAGGACGGCGCCGAGGTCGCGGCGGCGGACGGCGGCGCCGTGCGCGTACGCGCCGAGCAGGGTGCAGACGGCCAGCCCGGCGGCCAGCGCCACGGGCGTGAGGAGTCCCGGCGCGTAGTCGCCGACGGGCAGGCCGCCGGCGTACGAGGACAGGTCCACGCCCGGCCCGAGCGCGACCGGCAGCCCCAGGCCGAGAGCGAGGCCCGCGGGCGCCGTGACGAGGACCAGGGGCAGCAGCTCCAGCACGGTCAGCCGCCGGGCCTGCCTCTCGGTCAGCCCGAGCGTGCGCAGCAGCGACATCGCCCTGGCCCGGTCGGGCGCCCCGGCGACCAGGGACAGGACGATCGCGGCCAGCGCGTACGCCCCCAGCGCCACCGTCACCACGAGCAGCGTCGAGCGGACCGTGCCGGTGAGGGGATCGGCCCGGATGGCGGCCAGCGCCTGTTCCTGGGTCTCCACGGTGGCCGAAGGGACGAGCCGCGCCAGCTCGGCGGGCGAGACGTCGCCCCTGATCAGCAGGGTGTTCGCGGCGGGCCACGGCAGCACCTCCCGCGGCACCAGCAGGAACGGCCCGCCGGGACGGAACCCCGGAAGGGAGTCGATCACGCCCTGGGTGGTCAGCTTCGCCGGGGACAGCCACATGATCTCGAAGGTGCCCCGCTCACCCAGGCCGGGTGAAAGCAGCGCGGACGTGCTCCCCTCCAGCGTGGGCAGGGTGATGGGCGCGTCGCCGATGACCCGCCGCCACTCCGGCAGGTCCACCGCGATGGCCACGGGCCGTTCCCCGGTGGGCCGGATCTGCGCCCGGCCCGTCAGCGCGAGCGCCACCTGCTCGACGCCGGGAGCCCGGCGTACCCGCTCGATAGCGGCGGGCGGGATGTCCTCGTCCGACGTCAGCTTGATCGGCGCGCCCACCCGCTGCCAGGACGCGACCCGCTGCGTGGTGGCGATCCCGTCCGAGATCACCGCCGCGAACACCGACACGCTCAGCGCGGGCAGCAGGACCAGCACCGGCAGCACGCCGGCGGACCGCGCCCTGGCCGCCAGGGTCAGCCCCAGGAACGGCACGGCCGCCCGTCCCCGCGCGGCCAGCCGGACGAGCAGCCGCAGCGGGTACGGGTAACAGCGCATGGTGATCAGCGCGGCGGCGAGCGTCAGCGCGACCGGGATCAGCAGCAGGAACGGATCGCGCTCCGCGGAGCCGGACAGCCCGCGGGCCCGCAGCAGGTAGGCCCCCGCCAGCGCGAGCACGACGACCAGGGCCTCCAGCGTCAGCCGCCGCGCGGACGGCCGGACGGCGGCCACGTCGTCGCGGCGCTCGGGCAGCGGCGTGCGGTGGGCCACCACCAGCCGCGCCCCGGCGAAGGCCACGGCGGTGACGACCACGACCGCCGGTCCGAGGTGGGCGACCGGCGGCGCGGGCCCCGGCACGAGGAAGGACAGCCCGTACCCGGCCAGGGCCGCCGGGCCCACCGCGAACGCGGCCATCGCGGACCCCGCCCCCGCCACCTGCCACAGCGACCCGCCGCGCGCCCGCACCAGGGCCAGCGCGGGCGCCATCCGGTCGGTCAGCAGCCGCACGCCCAGCGCGATCACGCCGAGCGCGACCGCGAGCAGCCCGCCGAGCACCAGGTACATGACGGTCCGCGCGGCGGACAGCCCGGCCTGGAACTCGTCGAGCACCTGGGGCAGCCCGGTGATCAGGCGGTAGCTGGTGGTGCCCGACCTCTCGACCGCCAGCCGCTGCCGGAACCCGGCGACCGCCGCGCCGGCCTCCGGCACGTCCAGCGCGCTCGCGGCCCGCCCGTCGACGGGGAGGACCCAGCGGTAGACGAGGTTGCGTGTCCTGCTGTTGAGCGCGGTGAGCCCTTCGTCGGAGATCAGCGCCGTGGTGTGGAACTCCTCCGGGCCTTCCAGCGGCACGACGTGGGTGACGTGCAGGATGTCGGGGTCGTGGTTCCAGGAGCGGTCGCCGGGGTCCTTCGCCCTGAAGACGCCGACGATCCGCACCGCGGCGTGGGCGTTTTCGCCGATCACTCTGGTCTGGCCGATCCGCAGGCCCATGACGCGGGCGGCCTCGTCCACGACGCCCACCTCGATCAGCGGGATGGTCACGCCCCCGTGGCCGGTCGTGGACGGCTCGCCGGGCTCGCGGCCCTGGATCCAGTCCACCCGCCGTCCGGCGTCGGACAGCCAGCCGAGGTTGACGAAGGTGCCGCGGGTCCCGGTGACGGGCGTGCGGACGGTCTTGGCGCTCACGTGGCCGTCCGGCCTGATCAGGGGGCGCAGCGCCGCCGGGAGGAGTCCGCGCCAGTGGCGGTCGCCGGCCTCGAACCGCGCGCGCTCGTGCAGGTCTCCGTCGAGGGTGACCGGCTGCCCGCTGACCGTCAGGTCGGTCTGGACGGCGTCGGCGGTGGCCAGCGACCGGCGCAGCGCCTCGTCGAACGACGCCTGCGTCAGCCTGGGCAGCCCGGCGACGAGCAGGCAGGCGACCGCCGTCAGCACGGCGAGCAGCGCCGTCGTGCCGGGGTGCGTCCGTACGCCGAGCACGGCGAGCCGCCCCGTCGCGCCGCCGTGCGTCCGGAAGCCGAGCACGGCGAGCCGCCCCTTCACGCGGGCCCTCATCGCTCCTCCAGCGTCTGCCCGCGCCGCAGATGCCGCGCCAGCCCGGCCACGATCAACAGCAGCACCCCCGCCACCAGCGCCAGCATCGCGGCCGTGGCCGCCCACGGGACCTGGAACAGCACGCCGGGCGTGACCGCCGACGCCTGCCCGGTCAGCACGATGTGCGGCACCACCAGGTTCCCGACGACCACGGCGAGCGCGGTGCCGGACACCAGCGACAGCCCGACGACGAACGCCTGCTCCGTCACCAGCATCCCGAAGATCTGCCGGGAGCCGGCGCCGAGCGCCCGCAGGACGGCGAACTCGGCCCTCCGCTCCCGGGCCGCGACCACGGCGTTCACCAGGAACCCGAGCAGCGCGAACCCCAGCGCGGCGCCGAACCCGAGGGCCAGTGCCCCGCGCAGCCCGCTGGCCAGCGGGTCGTCCCGCAGCTTCGCGGCCAGCTCCCCCCGGTCGACGACGGTCACGTCCCACTGGGGGTTCTCGCGCAGGATCGCGCGGGCCGGTGCTGTGTCGGAGGCGGCGAGCCACCATTCGGTCACGGGCCTGGGCGGCTGCGCCGCGGCCAGCTCCCGCGCCTGCAGCGTCTCCCAGTCGGCGAGCACGGCCTGCTGACCGGGGGCGCTCGTCGGCATGCTCTCCACGACGCCGGCCACCTCCACCCGCAGGACCCGGCCGGCGAAGGTGGCCGGCCCGGTCTGGCCGACGCCCAGGCCGAGCGAGGCGGCCAGGCCGGGGGTGAGCACCACGGGCAGCGGTCCCGGCTCCCGCGACGGGCCGAAGGCGACGGCGCCGGAGGGCACCGGCACGTCCCGTCCGTCCGCGCTCAGCCCGGTCAGCCGCAGAGCGGTCCGCCCGTCCGTGACGAGGCCGCGCATCGACAGCGGGTACGTGATCGCGCCGGAACGTCCGGCCAGCGGGGTCAGATCGAGCTCGACCCGGTTCCCGCCCGGCCGCAGCCCGCCGAGCGGCAGGTCGTGCCACGCGCCCAGCGCGTCGGACAGCACCAGCCGCGCCGGCACGGCGGCGCCCGCCTCGACCCGCACGGTGAGGGCGCGCGGCCGGCCGGGCAGGTCCAGCTTGCCGGCGCGGTCCCCGGGGAGTGCCCGGGACAGCTGCGCGACCGTACGCGCCGACAGGTCGGGACGCAGGCCGAACAGCTCACCGAGCCGGGCGGCGTCGAGCCCGAGCAGCAGCGCGCTCTCGCCGCCCACCTCGGCCTGCCCGCGGAAGGCCGGGGAGGCCGCGGTGACGCCGGGCAGCGTGGTGAAGGCGGTGCCCCGGCCGAGCGGTCCCAGCTCGGGCCCGGCGGCCGGTCCGGACAGGCGCAGGCCCGCCCCCGCCCGGTGGACCGCCTGGTCGAGCTGTGAGGTCTGCCAGGTGGAGGTGGTGGCCATGGACAGGATGCCGATGGCGATCGCCATCGTGAGCAGCAGCGCGGGTCCCGCGTACCTGAGCGGCCGCCTGCCGACCTGCCAGGCCCCCAGCGCGGGGGCGAGCGTGGGCCTGCGCGACATCAGCCGCCCGGCCAGCCGCGACACGCGCGGCACCAGCCGCAGCCCCAGCATGCCGCCCGCGAGCAGGGCCAGCGCCGGACCGGAGACGATCAGCGGGTCGACGCCGAGGCCGCCCGCCGCCGTCCCGGTGACCGGCGCGCCATAGTGCTGGAGCTGCCAGATCGCCAGCCCGGCCACGGCCAGCAGCGCCAGGTCCGCGCCCGCCCTCTCGATCAGCCCGCGCACGCCGCGGCCGCGCGCCGTCTGCTCCTCCACGTACGTGCGCCGCGCGCCGGCGAGGGCAGGCAGGGCCAGCAGCACGGCCGCGGCCAGGGCCACGCAGAACGCGACGAGGAACGCGCCCGGATCGGCCGCCGGCGTCAGGCGCACCCCCGAGGCCTCGATCCACGGCAGCCGGTGGACCAGCGCGAGCAGCGGCGGCCCGAGCCACGGCGCGGCGATCGCGCACGGGACCGCCACCAACAGCGCCTCGCCTCCCGCCAGCGCGGCCAGGCGCGCCGTGCCCGCGCCGCGCGAGCGCAGCAGCGCCGTCTCCATGCGGCGGTGGTCGGCGAGCAGCCGCCCGGTGAGCATCGTCGTGTACGCGGCCAGCACCAGCAGTTGCAGCACCGGGACCAGCATGGTGGAGCGGGTCACCAGGGACGCGGTGGCGAGCTGGGTGAGGATGCCGGGCAGCCGGCCGGCGGTCAGGCAGTTCACGCAGCCCGCCGCCGTCAGCCGCTCGCGCACCTGGCCGAGCGCCTCCGCCAGCGGGCGCAGGCGGTCGAGCGTGAGCGTGCCGAGGTCCGGCTCCGCGGTCCAGACGGCCCTGACGTTGGTGGCGAAGCGCGCGGTGAACGTCTCCCGCGCCACCATCAGCGGCCCGTAGGTGGTGTAGTCCCCGTGCTCCACACCCCTGCGCAGCAGTTCCTCGCCCGCCCAGCGCTCGTCGGCGGGGTCGTGGAGCTGGAAGACGCCGACGACGCGGACCGTGACGGGGCGGTGGTCGAGCCGCCCCTCCGTGACGAACTCCCGGCCGGCGCCGAACCCGGGGGCCGAGGCCGCGGGCAGCGGGATCGCCGCCTCGACGACCGGCCCGCCGGTGCGCGGCCACCTGCCGGAGACCAGCCTGGCGTGCCGGTCGAGCCCGTCGTGGCTGCCGAACCTGAGCAGCTCGGGCGCCTTCTCGCCGTCCTGTCCCGGCATGACGTACGAGTCGGAGCGGAGGCTGACGGTGAGGGCCGGGGGTGTGCCGTGGACTCCGGTGAGCACGTCGCGCACGGCCCGGTCGTACCTGGGGAGGGTCTCGGCGGTGACCAGCGAGCTGATCGTGGTGGTGGTCTCGCGGTACGAGGCCGTCTCCATCGCCCGGCGGACACCGGCGTCCCCGATGGAGGAGACGTACATCGTCAGCGCCACCAGCGTGGTGGTCGCCAGCAGGATCGACCCGAAGGCGGCCAGGAGGAGCAGCGGCTCGCTGAACGCCCTTCTGACGACCAGCGGCCCCCGCATCCTTCCCCCTTCACCCCGTTCAGTGAACCTTCGGGGCATGGTGGTGGCGAAGCAAGGGTGAACTCTCCAACGGTGACGCACCTGATACGCCGGTGTGATACCGAAACCGTGACACGACTCCGCATGACCATCGGGTTCGCCGGAAAAGGTTGGCCCAGGCGCCTTCCGTGAAATATGTTCATGCTGCTGAACAACCCCCTTTTACCTGGAGGTCACCGGTGACGTCGGGAGGCCGGTCCGCGGACGAGCCCCGTCAGGAGCTCGTGGGCGCGCGGATGCGCCAGTTCCGCAAGGAACGCGGGATGACACTGCGCGGCCTGTCGGCCGGTTCCGGCCTGTCGATCGGGTTCCTCTCCCAGGTGGAGCGCGGGATCTCCACCATCGGGCTGGTCGCGCTGAACAGCGTCGCGGCGGCGCTGGACCGGGGCGTCGCCGAGTTCTTCGACGACTCCCCCGGCCACCAGCCCGGACGGGACGCCGAGCGGCTGCCGGAGCATTTCACCCTCACCCGGGCCCAGACGGCGGCGACCGAGTACGTGTCGGGGGCCCAGACGTACCGGATGCTGTCCTCGCGCGGGCCCAGCCTGGTGCTGGAGCCGCTGCTGGTGCACATCGCGCCGGGCGGGCGGCGGGAGCCGGCGTACGGGCACTCCGGGGAGGAGTTCGCCTACGTGCTGAGCGGGGAGTTGCTGTACGAGGTGGACGGGGTGGAGCACCGGCTCCACCCCGGCGACAGCGTCCACCTGCGCTCGACGGTGCCGCACAGCATGTACAACGACACCGACGAGGTGACGACGGTGGTGTCCGTCGTGACGCCCAGGCTGTTCTAGACGCTCAGATCAGGGTCCTGGCCGACCACAGCTCCGGGAAGATCTCGCGGCGCAGCGACCGCTCCAGCCAGCTCGCGCCGCTCGACCCTCCGGTGCCCGTCTTCGCGCCCATCGCGCGGCGGACCACCATGAGGTGGAGGGTGCGCCACCGCATGAACCCCTCGGCGACGTCGGTCAGCGCCTCGGCGAGCTCCCAGAGGTGGTCGCCGGCGCCGCGCTCGGCGTACACACGGGCCCAGGCCTGCTCGACCAGGGGCTCGGGCTGGTACGGCTGAGCCGGGTCGCGCGCCAGGGTGGTGGCGGGGATCTCGTAGCCGAGCCGGGCCAGCACGGACAGGGCGACGTCGTACAGGCTGGGCGCGCGCAGCGCCGCCAGCAGCTCGCCGTGGGCCTCGGGATTGCCGCGGTGCACCCGCGCCAGGGACTCGGACTTGTCGCCGAGCAGGAACTCGACCTCGCGGTAGAGCGCCGACTGGAACCCGGAGCCCTCGCCGAGCGCCGGCCGGAAGGCGTTGAACTGGCGCGGCGTGAGGCGGTTCAGCGGGCGCCAGGCGGTGTTGACCACCTCCAGGTAGGCCGCCGCGCGGGCGATGGCGGCGGTCGCCGGGGGCAGGTCGGGGGTGCCGAGCAGGCGGGCGGCCAGACGCAGTTCGGTGCGCACCAGGCCGAAGTAGAGCTCCATCACCTGAGTGGTCACCAGGAAGGCGGGCTCCTCGGGCGCGTCGGTGCGCGCGCCCGGCAGCGCGCGCAGGGTGTCCGTGCCGACGTACTCGTCGTACGGCGTGGCTTGCGCGAAGCTCAGATTGGGGGTCACCATCGCTTCCTCCTCGTTCACCTCAATGTTCACCGAAGACGAACTGTGATGAAATGGCATGTCGAAGGCGTTGGGACGGGGAGACTTTCCGTTCTCAAAGCAGGACCGCGGGTTCGCCTTCACCGCTGCCGAGAGTGATGGGTGGGTGCCGTGGACGCGATGGACTGGGCGATCCTTACCGAGCTGCAGGCCGACGCCCGGCTCTCTTTCAGCGAGCTGTCCCGGCGGGTGCACCTGTCCTCCCCCGCCGTGGCCGAGCGGGTGCGGCGGCTGGAGGAGACCGGGGTGATCGAGGGCTACCACGCGCACGTCGACCTGGGGCGGGCCGGGCGTACGGTGCGGGCGCTCATCAGGATGTCCTGTTACGGGGCGCGCTGCGTGCTGCGCCACGAGGAGGCGCTGGAGCAGCCGGAGATCGTGCAGGTGTACCGGGTCACCGGTGACACGTGCTGCCTGCTGGTGGTCGCGCTGGCGTCGATGGCGGACTTCGAAGGGCTGATCGACCGGCTGGCTCAGTACGGGCGGCCGTCGAGCACGATGGTGCTGTCCAGCCCCGTGCGGTGGCGGCCGGTCACGGAGCTGCCCTGAGCCTCGCGGCGATCAGCTCGGCGGTGGCGTCCCAGATGGGGGCGGCCGGGTCGATCACGTCGAAGTGGTCGCCGGGGCGTTCCAGGTAGGTGACGTCGTCGTCCGTCCCCGCGGCGGCGTACCGGCGGTTGAAGTCCACCAGGTCCGGGTCGTCCTGGGCGCCCTGCACGACGAGCTGCGGGCCGCCCAGCGGGAGACGGGCCAGCGGGCTGGATCTGGCGTACTCCTCCGGGATCTCGGTGCTGCGGCCGCCCAGCGCCATGGCGGTCGCGCCGCCGCTGAGGTCGCGCAGGTCGCATTCCACCAGGTCAAGCAGCCCGGCGAGGGAGACGGCCAGCGCGGGGGCCGGGCGTCCCGACTGCCACAGGTCGGCGGCCAGGCGCAGCGCGAGCTGACCGCCGGCGGAGTGGCCGATCACGGCGACGCGGGCGGGGTCGAGGTCCGAACGGTCACCGAGCGGCCGGTCGGGGTCCGGCAGGGTGCTGAGCGCCGTGTAAGCGGCGGCGACGTCGGACACGGTCGCGGCCCAGCCGTGCCTGTCCGGGCGGCGGTACTCCACGTTCCACGCGGCGAATCCGCGGGCGGCCAGGTCGGCGGCGAGGGCGTCCATGAGGTCGGCGGCCCAGATGGACCGGTAGAAGCCGCCGTGCAGCAGCATCGCCACGGGGGCGGGCCGCGTCCCCGGCAGGTGGAGCTCGCCGTACTGGTCGGGGTGCGGGCCGTAGGGGACGCGGCGGGGCCGGGCCGCCGCGCGGTGCACGACGTGCCGGATGGCCCAGGTCAGGCCCTGTGCGCCGCGCCCGTACAGGTGGGTGGCGCCGCCGGCCGGGTGCGGGCCGGTCACCCCCAGGTCCAGCCAGACCAGCCGCGACGCGTACGGCCTGGGCGGATCCATCAGGCCGCGCACCTCAGGATCGGCGCCGGGCAGCGCGACCACCAGTCCGTCCGCTCCGGCGGCGTCCAGGGCGACCTGGAAGGACGGCGTGTCCGGCGGCGAGACCACCCGCCCGGCGACCCCGAGCGCCGCGAACTCGCGCCCGGCCAGCTCCCCGAGCAGCCCGAGATCCGCGACGAGCCCGGGGGCGGTGAGCACGGTAACAGTCGTCATGACGTCGCGGACCTCCCCATCGTGACAGCCGTCATCGCGCCGCCACGCCCGGCGTCGGCACGGCCTCGTGGTGGTCTGATCGTGTCGCCGCGCCCGGCGTCGGCACGACCCCGTGGTGGTCTCATCGCGTCGCGGGCCTCAGCATGGGGACGACCTCCGCCCCGATCAGGGAGACGCCCTGATCGTCGGTGAGGCCGTGCGGGGTGCCGAACTCGACGCGGTGGACGCCCGCGTCGATCAGGCGCTGTGCCTGGGCTGCCACCTGGTCGGGTGTGCCGGAGAACGCGAACAGGTCCAGCAGGTCGTCCGGGATGAGCCCGGCCGCCTCGTCGTGGCGTCCCGCCGCGGTCTCGGTCTTGACCCGTGCCAGCAGGTCGGCGGGGACGTTCGCGGTGGGGTCCAGGTCGGCCACGACGGCGAGGTACATCGCCACCTCACGCCGGGCTTTCGCGCGCGCGGCGGCGCCGTCGGCGGCCACGACGGTGACCGCGCCGAGCACGATGCCGACGTCGTCGGCGGACCGCCCGGCCTGTTCGGCCCCCGGACGCAACCGCTCCCTGATCACCGGCACCATCGCCGGGTTGGCGCTGCCGCCCACCTTGATCTCGTCGGCGAGACGTCCCGCGAGCGCCGCGCCGCGAGCGCCCCAGGCGCCGATCAGCAGCGGCGGGCGGGGACGCTGTACGGGGTAGCGCAGCGCGGTGCCGGGCGCCAGCGTGAACACCTCGCCGGAGAAGCCGGAGGTGTCGCCGCCGAGCAGCCGGTACACGACCTCGGCGCACTCGGCCAGCGCGGTCAGCGGGCGCGGCTGCGCCAGCCCCACCTCGCCCAGCCAGGTGCCGCGGGCCAGGCCCAGGTAGGCCCGCCCGCCGGAGGCCAGGTCGAGCGCGGCGAGCTGACCCGCGATCTCGTACGGGGCCATCGAGTAGGGGTTGAGGCAGGCCGTGCCCAGGCGCACCCGGGAGGTGGCGGCGGCCATCTCCAGCAGCGGGAAGATGGGCGGCTGGTACATCAGGTCGCCGAACACCGACACCACGTCGATGCCGTGCTCCTCGGCGATGCGGGCCAGCCGGGCGTAGTCGCCCGGGCGCTTGTCGCTCTGCAGGCCGATGCCGATCTCGTAGCCGCGGCTCATGTGAGGTCCGCCGAGTTCATCGGGCGGCGCCGGACGCGCTCCAGCCGCATGGTGAGCCGCTCCTCCGGGTCCGGGCAGCAGAACAGGGTGTCGCGTTCCAGCCAGTCCCCCGGGCCGAGGTCGCGCTGTTTGGCGGCCAGGAAGGGCAGGACGGCGGCCAGGGCCCAGACGCAGAAGTGGCGGCCGTCGGGGATCCGCAGGTGGGCGCTGTTCTCCAGCTCGAAGTAGTCGCCGACGGCCATGCCGCAGACCGAGCGGCCCTCGATCGTGTCGACGGTGACCCGCAGGTCGTAGAGCTCCATGTCGGTGTCGCCGGTGGTCATGCTCCCTCACTCAGCAGCTCGGCGTGATGGTGGGCGATCAGCCAGCGGCCGCGCGTGTGCCGGAGCACGTCGGTGACCCTGGTGTGCTGGGCGGGGGCGCCGTGCGGCTCGGCCACCAGGACGTACCGGGCCACGCCCACCTCTCCCCAGACGTCGATGCGCTTGTCGCGGGCGGTCAGCGTGTCCATGACCGGCCGGCGGCCGGCGCCGTCCCGGGCGTCGCGGTAGGCGTCCAGCTCGGCGCGGGTGCGCAGGGGGCCCGGCAGGTGGGTCTCCCAGGTGGTCACGTCGGGGTGCAGGTGGCCGTCGAAGCGGGCGCGGTCGCCGGCGACGAACGCGGCGTACATGTCGTCGATGGCGGCGGCGATGTCCGCCGCGGCGTCCAGGGTCACGGTGTCTTCCTTCCAGAGGTCGGGGGGCCGGTCCGCACGACGCGGCCGCCCTTCATCACCCAGTGGACGCCCCGGTACGCGGACGCCGCGGCCAGGGGGTTCTCGTCCATCGCGATCAGGTCGGCGTACCGGCCGGGTTCCACGGTGCCGATGTCGGCCTCGGCGCGGAGCCAGCGGGCGGGGCCCAGGGTGGCGGCGTGGAGCGCGCGGGCCGGGCCGATCACCTCGGCCATGTGCTCCAGCTCGCGCACGGTCGCGTTGGTGCCCTCGAACGACCAGAACGGCGGCATGTCGCTGCCTAGCAGCACCTCCACCCCGGCGGCCACCGCGGTGGCGAAGCTGTCCAGGTGGGCGGGGCCGGCGCCGAGCGAGCGGCACTGCATCCACTCCGGCACGCCCAGCTCGTCGAAGAACCCCTTGCACCGGGTGACCAGCAGGGTGGGCACCAGCGCGGTGCCGCGGGCGGCCATCCGGGCGGCCACCTCGGGGGTGAGCTGGTAGCCGTGCTCCACGCAGTCCAGGCCGAGCTCCACGGCCTGGGCGATCACGGCGGCGGGGCCGGCGTGCGCGGTGACCCTGCGGCCCCAGGCGTGCGCGGTCTCGATCACCGCCGCCATCTCGTCGGCGAACAGCTGGGGCGTGTCGATCGACTCGTGCTGTCCCGCGATGCCGCCGGAGATCATCACCTTGATGAGGTCGGCGCCTGCCTTGAGCTGGGCGCGGGTGCCGCGCCTGAAGCCGTCGACGCCGTCGCACTCCAGGGTGTCGGTGCCCTCGTGGCCGTGCCCGCCGGTGCAGACCAGGGCGCGCCCGGCGGTGAACATGCGGGGTCCGGGCACCCGGCCGGCCTCGATCGCGCGCCGGAGCGCGAAGTCGGCGTGGTCCTTCTCGGCCACGCACCGCACGGTGGTGACGCCGCAGTCGAGGGTGCGGCGGGCGCCGTCGGCCATGTAGAGGGCCAGCTCGTGCGGGTTCAGGTCCTTGACCTGGTCACCGCCGGCGCCGGGGAGGGACAGGGACAGGTGGGTGTGCATGTTGACCAGGCCGGGCGTGACGTACGCGCCGCCGAGGTCGACGCGGTCCACGTCCGTCCGGTCCGCCACCTCGGCCAGGATCTCCTGCCGGGTGCCCACGGCCGCGATGCGGTCGTCCCGTACGAGGATCCCGGCGTCCTCGACAGGGCTCGCCCCGTCGGCCACCCGGCCGTCGGCCACGGTGCAGCCGGTGATCACGACCGTGTTCATCGCATCTCCTTGAGCATGGAGCCCTCCGCCATCGGGGGTGGGGAAGGCTTGAGCATGGAGCCCTCTGCCGTCGGGCGTGGGGAGGGCTTGAGCATGGAGCCCCCTGCCGTCGGGCGTGGGGAGGGCTTGAGCATGGAGCCCTCAACCGTCGGGGGTGAGGAGGGCTTGAGCATGGAGCCCCCCGCCGTCGGGGGCGGGGAGGGCTTGAGCGTGGAGCCGCCCGCAGTCGGGGGTGGGGAGGGAACGGGGAGCGGCGCCGCTACGCCGTAGACGTCGCGGGCGGCTTCCGCTGAGACGTAGCCCTCGGCGACGTCTCGGTGGACCGCCTCGGGATCGCGATCGCGCGGGTCGCCGTGGCCGCCGCCGCCCGCTGTCAGCAGCGTCACGCGGTCTCCTGGCTGGACCGTGACCCGTTTGGTGCTGACCCGCGCCTCACGGTCGGTGCCGGGGAACACGATCACCTGGTTCGGGTCCGGCTCCAGCCCGCCCATCAGGGCCCATGGCCGCGACCGCGTCTTCTTGATCACCGACAGGAACTCGCCCGGCGTGGTGAAACGGATGTCGCGCCGCAGGCCCACGCCACCCCGGTGACGGCCCGCGCCGCCCGAGTCCGTACGCATCTCCAGGCGTTCGAAGAACATCCCGGTACGCGCCTCCAGCACCTCGACCGGCGTGTTGCGGGCCTGTGTCTGGGCCAGGTGGTTGGCGGGGCCGATGCCGTCGTGGTCCGGGGTGCCGCCCCAGCCGACGGCGTCGTTGTTGCTGACGGCGAACATCCGGCCGGTGTCGGGATGCGTACCGACCATCATGAAGCCGGGCACGTCACCCCCGGACGAGGCCGGCAACCGCTCCGGCATGCCCTGCGCCAGCGCCTTGTAGATCAGCTCCAGCGCGACCGTGCCCGTCCACTGGGTGAACGTGGCCGCGGGATAGGTGGCGTGGAACAGGGTGCCTGGCTCGGCACGTACCTCCAGCGGCGCGAAGTGGCCCGCGTTGGTCTCCTCCCACGGGGTGGTGATGGCCTTGAACGCGACCCGGCAGGTGGCGATGGTGGCGCCCAGGGGGAGGTTCACCGGCCCGGGCGTCATCGCGGCCGAGCCGTCGAAGTCGACGGTGAAGCGTCCGTCGGCGATCGTGACCGTGACCCGCATCTTGACCGGGTCCTCGGTGATGCCGTCGTCATCCAGCCAGTCCTCGGCCGTCCACGTGCCCTGAGGCAGCGCGGCGACGGCGTCGGCGGCCGAACGGGCAGCGGCCTCGACGGCCCTGTCCACGGCGGCGGTCACCAGGGGCGTGCCGTAGCGGGCGTGCACGTCGGCGAGGCGGCGTTCGCCGGTGCGCAGGGCGGCCACCTGGGCGTGCAGGTCACCGATGACCAGGTCCGGCATCCGCGAGTTGAACCGGATCAGCTCATGGATCTCCCGCACAAGCTCACCCCGGGAGAACACCTTCGTACCCGGAAAAATCAACCCTTCCTGATGCATGTCCGTCGAATCCAGGACATAGCCCGGGTCCTTGGCGCCCAGATCCATCCAGTGCGCCCGCACGCACACGAAGCCCAGCAGCCCGGGGTCCCCGTACACCGGGGCGAACAGGGTCGCGTCGTAGGAGTGGGCCGCGTTCCAGTACGGGTAGTTCAGCAGCACCACGTCACCGGGCAGCAGGTTCTCCCGCCCCACGTACTCCACGCCCTTGCGGATGGAGTAGTCGTTCGCGCCGAGGAACCGGCTCAGCCCGGTGGCCTCGGCGACCAGCCTCAGGTCCGGGTCGTAGACCGAGATCCCGTAGTCGCGCACCTCGTAGATGACGGGGTTGAACGAGGTCCGCTCCAGGGTGGCCCGCATCTCCTCGGCCACCGCGACCAGATGACAGCGCACGACCTCCGCCGTCGCCCCGTCCAGCGCGATGCCAGAAACCCCGGCACCAGACCGCGCAGGCCCGGACACCCCGCCGTCCGACCGCGCGGATCCGGGCGTCGCGGGGTCCGGCCATGCGTGGCCGGACGCCGCGAGATCCGGCCGCGCATGGCCGGGCGTCGTGAGGTCCGGCCGCGTGGGATCCGACACCCCGGCATCCGGCCGCGCAGGACCGAGCGTCGCGGGGTCCGGCCGCGCATGGCCGGGCGTCGTGAGGTCCGGCCGCGTGGGATCCGACACCCCGGCGTCCGGCCGCGCAGGACCGAGCGTCGCGGGGTCCGGCCGCGCGGGGCCAGGCGTCGCGGGATTCGGCCGTGCGGGGCTGGGCGTGGTGGGGTCAGCCATCGTCCACGCCGTAGATTTCGCGGGCGGCTTCCGCTGAGACGTAGCCCTCGGCGACGTCTCGGCGGACCGCCTCGGGATCGCGATCGCGGGGGTCGCCGTGGCCGCCGCCGCCCGCTGTCAGCAGCGTCACGCGGTCCCCCGGCTCGACCTTGACCCGTTTGGTGCTCACCCGGGCCTCACGATCCGTGCCGGGGAACACGATCACCTGGTTCGGGTCCGGCTCCAGCCCGCCCTCCAGCGCCCACGGACGCGAACGCGTCTTCTTGATCACCGACAGGAACTCGCCCGGCGTGGTGAAGCGGATCTCGCGCCGCAGGCCCACTCCGCCCCGGTGACGGCCCGCGCCGCCCGAGTCCGTACGCATCTCCAGGCGTTCGAAGAACATCCCGGTACGCGCCTCCAGCACCTCGATCGGGGTGCTCCGCCCGGCGCTGCCGGAGACGTGGGTCGCGGCGTTCATGCCGTCGTGGTCCGGCGTGGCGCCCCAGCCGACCAGGTCGTTGTTGCTGACGGCGAACATCTGACCCGTGTCGGGATGCGTACCGACCATCATGAAACCGGGCACGTCACCCCCGGACGACGCGGGCACCCGGTCCGGCATGCCCTGCGCCAGCGCCTTGAGGATGAGCTCCACCGCCACGATGCCGGTCCAGAGCGTGAACGTGGGCTGCGGGTAGACGGCGTGGAACAGCGTCCCCGGCTCGGCGCGGACCTCCAGGGGCACCGTCGTGCCGTGGTTGGACGGCTCGTCGGGCGAGGTCAGCGACTTGAGTATGACCTTGCAGAGCGCGACCGTGGCGCCGAACGGCATGTTGATCGGGCCCGGCGTGGCCGGGGCGGAGCCGTCGAAGTCGACCGTGAAGCGCCCGTCGGCGATCGTGACCGTGACCCGCATCTTGACCGGGTCCTCGGTGATGCCGTCGTCGTCGACCCAGTCCTCGGCCGTCCACGTGCCCTGGGGCAGCGCCGCGAGGGCGGCGCGGGTGCGGGCCTCGCCGTCCTCGACCATGCGCTGGACGGCCGCGTCCACGGTGGGGCGGCCGAACTTGTCCAGGATCTCCAGCAGGCGGCGCTCGCCGGTGCGCAGAGCGGCCACCTGGGCGTGCAGGTCGCCGATGACCAGATCCGGCATCCGCGAGTTGAACCGGATCAGCTCATGGATCTCCCGGACAGGCTCACCCCGGGAGAACACCTTCGTACCCGGAAAAATCAACCCTTCCTGGTGCATGTCCGTCGAATCCAGGACATAGCCCGGATCCTTGGCGCCCAGATCCATCCAGTGCGCCCGCACGCACAGGAACCCGACCAGCGTGCCGTCGGCCTCCGGGTCCGCGGGATCCGGCTGGAACACCGGGGCGAACAGGGTCGCGTCGTAGGAGTGGGCCGCGTTCCAGTACGGGTAGTTGAGCAGCACGATGTCGCCGCGGTGCAGGTTCTCCCTGCCCACGTACTCCACGCCCTTGGCCAGCGAGAAGTCGTTCGCCCCGAGGAAGAACGTCAGCCCGGTGGCCTCGGCCACCAGCCGCAGGTCCGCGTCGTACATGGACAGCCCGAAGTCGTGCACCTCGTAGATCACCGGGTTGAACGAGGTGCGGATCAGGGTGGCCCGCATCTCCTCGGCCGCGGCCAGCAGGTAGCTGCGGACCACCTCGGCCGTCGCGCCGTCCAGCCGCACGTTCGCCTCGCTCATGCCCGAGCCTCCGGAGTGAGAGTGACCAGCAGATGACCGAAGGGGTCCACCTGGACGCGCTGCCCGGAGTGCACGACCGTGGTGGAGGTGCCCTCGTCGATCAGGGCGGGACCCTCCAGTGCGTCGCCCGGCTCCAGCTTGGCCCGGTCGTACACGGCGAACTCCGTCACCGCCCGCGTCCCGAAGTCGTAGGCGTCCCGCCGGCCGGTGCGGGCGCGGCCGGGGTCGCCGTCGCCGGGGGCGTGCCGGGGCAGCTCCGGCTTCTCGATGCGCCCGATGCCGCGCACCCGCAGGTTCAGGATCTGCAGCTGGTTGTCCATGACGTGCCCGTACCGGGCGTGGTGCAGCTCCTCGAACGCGGCCCGTACCACGTCGGGGCGCAGGTCGCGGCCGACGGGGACCGTCAGCGAGTGCTCCTGGCCGAGATAGCGCACCTCCATGGCGCGTTCCAGCACGGCCTGCCCGGCGGGGATGCCCTGCGCGGCGAGCGAGGCCGCCGCCTCGGTCGCGGCCTCGGCGAACACCGACTCCAGCGCGGCCAGGTCGGCGTCCTCCAGGGTGACCATGACGGTACGCGACACGTCGTCCACGATGTCGGCCGCCAGCATGCCCCACGCGGAGAACCCGGACGGCGCGAACGGGACGATCACCTCGGGGATGCCCATCTCGCGGGCGAGGAGCGGCGCCAGCAGCGGCCCGGCGCCGCCGAACGCCAGCAGCGAGAAGACCCGGGGATCATGGCCCCGCTCGACCGTGATCTGCCGGACCGCGCCGACCGTCCTGGCCAGCAGCACGTCGAAGATCCCGGCCGCGGCGGCCTCGACGCCGAGCCCGAGCGGCTCGGCGATCTGCTCGCGCAGCGCGTCCCTGGCCGCCTCGTCGTGCAGGCGCATGTCGCCGCCGAGGAAGCGGTCCGGGTCGACGTAGCCGAGGGTCACGGCGGCGTCGGTGACCGTGGGCCGGGTGCCGCCGCGGCCGTAGCAGACCGGGCCGGGGTCGGCGCCGGCGCTCTGCGGGCCGACCTTGAGCAGGCCGCGGTCCAGGTGGGCGACCGAGCCGCCGCCCGCGCCGATGGTGCGGATGTCGTAGGCGGGGATGAGCAGCGGGAAGTGCTCCAGCTTCGCCTCATAAGCCGCCACCGCCGCGCCCCGCTCGATCACGCAGGTGTCCAGCGACGTGCCGCCGATGTCGAAGGTCAGCAGGTTGTCGCGGCCGAGCGCGGCGGCGACGTGCGCGGCTCCGACGATGCCGCCGGCCGGGCCGGACAGCACGGTGTGCATGGGCGAGGTCTTGGCCACCCCCGAGGTCATCGAACCGCCGCCGGACCGCATGATCAGGAACCGGCCGTCGAAGCCGTCCTCGGCCAGGCCCGCCTCCAGGCGGTCGACGTAACGCTCGAAGATGGGGCGGATGTAGGCGTCCAGGACGGTGGTGCTGGTCCGCTCGTACTCGCGGTACTCGCGCACGATGTCCGTCGACACCGACACGGTGACCTGCGGGTACGCCTCGCGGATGAGCCGCGCGGCCTGCTTCTCGTGCTCGGGGTTGAGGTAGGAGTGCAGGAAGCAGACCGCGATCGTCCGGACCCCCTGCTCCTCCACCAGGATCCGGGCGGCCTCCCGCACGTCGTCCGGGTCCAGGTCCTCCACGACGCGGCCCTTGTAGTCGAGCCGCCCCCGCACCCCGATCGTGGCGGCGCGCCGGACCAGGCTCTCCGGGCGCTGGTACTGGAAGTCGTACATGTGGTCCGAGGGCACGTTGCCCCGGCCCAGCAGGAAGACGTCGCGGAAGCCCTCGTTGGCGATGATCCCGGTGGTCTCGCCGCGCCGCTCCAGCACCGCGTTCAGCCCGAGCGTGGTGCCGTGGATGAACAGCTCCACCTCGCGCAGGTCGGTGCCGAGCAGTTCGACGACGGTGAGCACGCCCTCCCAGGGGCGGGCCGGGGTCGTCGGCGCCTTGCGGAAGCGGACCGCGTGGGTGCGCGTGTCCAGCTCCATGGCGTCGACGAAGGTGCCGCCGATGTCGACGGCCAGCCTGATCGCGGGCATGGGATGTGTCACCTCTCTGGTCCTTCGAGATCGGGAAGCGCGCCGGCGCGGCGGCAGGCCACGCGGGCGCGGCCCAGGGTCCGCAGCTCCTGCTCCTCGGTGCGGCAGGCGTCCTCCGCGAACGGGCAGCGCGGCGCGAGCGCGCAGCCGCCGCCCGCGGCGGCCTCCTCCGGGTCCTTGGTCAGGCGCACCCGGCCGGTCTCCTCCTCGCCGTCCAGCGAGGGCACGGCGGCCAGGAGCGCCATCGTGTACGGATGCCGCGGCCGGGCGAAGACCTCCTCGACCGGGCCCTCCTCGACGATCCGGCCCAGGTAGAGCACCACGACCCGGTCGCAGAAGCCGCGCACGGTGGCCAGGTCGTGCGAGATGAACACCGAGCCGCGGCCCCGCTCGGCCGTCACCTCGCCGATCACCTTCAGGATCTGCGCCTGTACGGTCACGTCCAGCGCGGACGTGGGCTCGTCGAAGACGATCAGGTCGGGCTCACCGGCCAGCGCCCTGGCGATGCCGACGCGCTGCGCCTGGCCGCCGGACAGCTCGTGCGGGCGGCGCTCGGCGTACGTCCCGTCCAGGCCCATGCGCTCCAGCACCGCCGCGACCCGCCGGGCCCGTTCGGGCGCCTTGACCCCGGCGGCGCGCAGGGGCTCGGCCACCGCGTCGGCGACGGTGCGGCGCGGGCTGAGCGAGCCGATCGGGTCCTGGAACACGAGCTGGGCGCGGCAGCGCAGGGCGCGCAGCTCCCGCCCGCGCAGACGTGACGGCTCCTGCCCGGCCAGCGTGACCACTCCCCGCGACGGGGTGATCATGCCGAGCATGAGCCGGGCCAGCGTGCTCTTCCCACTCCCGCTCTCGCCGACCACGCCCACGGTCTCCCCCGCCCGCACAGTCAGACTGACCCCACGCAGCGCATGGTGCCCCCCCGCCCCGAACCGGCTCCCGTACACCACATGCGCATCCTCAACCCGCACAACCTCATCACCGGAACCGGCGGAAGGGACGGATTCGCCGGACTCGCCGGACTCGGCAGACACCCCCGCACCTACGGGCCGCGCACGGTCGGCGGGATCGGCGCAGTCGGCGGAACCTGCGGCCTGCCCGGCCTGCCCGGCCTCCCCGGCCTCCCTGGCCTCCCCGGATTCCCCGGACTCGGCGGGGTGGGGGGTTGGGGTGGGGAGGGTGGGGACGGCCGCGAGGAGGGTGCGGGTGTAGGGGGCGGCTGGGGTGGTCAGGATGGCGGTGGTGGGGCCGTGTTCGACGATCGCGCCCGCGTTCAGGACGACGAGGCGGTCGCAGATGCGCGCGATGGACGCGAGGTCGTGGGAGATGAGGAGCACGCCGCGGCCCTCCTCGTCGGCCGCCTCGCGGAACCGGAGCAGGATCTCGCGGGTGAGGGTGACGTCCAGGCCGGTGGTGGGCTCGTCGGCGATGAGCAGCCCGGGGGCGCAGCCGGTGGCGAGGGAGATCATGACGCGCTGCGCCTGGCCGCCGGAGAGCTCGTGCGGGTAGCTGCCGAACCGCCGGGCCGCCGCGCGGATGCCGACGCTCTCGAACAGGTCCACCGCCGCCGAGCGCGCCTGGGAGGCGTCCATGCCCTGGTGGGTCACCAGGCGGTCGGTGAGCTGGCGGCCGATGACGCGGGTCGGGCTGAGCGCGCCGCGCGGGTTCTGGAAGCAGATCGCCGCGCCCGCGCCGCGGTGCGCCGCCAGCGCCGCGGCGTCCATCGTCAGCACGTCCCGATCCTCGAAGAGGACCTGGCCGGTGGCGCGGGCGCCGTCCGGCAGGAGCCCCACGACCGATCTGGCGATCATGCTCTTGCCGCCGCCGCTCTCCCCCACCAGCCCGACGACCTCGCCGCGCGCGACCGTGAGGTCCACGCCGGCGAGTGCCTGTACGGAACCGATGGCGACCTTCAGGTCCCGGATGTCGAGCAGGGTCATCGGGTGACCCCCGCGCGTTCCTGCAGCCCTTCGCCGAGGAGGCTGAACCCGAGGACGCTGACCAGCAGGAGCAGGCCGGGCGGCACCGAGGTCCACCAGCGCCCGGCGACCACGTCCGCCGAGCCGAGACTGATCATGGCCCCCCACTCCGCCGTCGGCACGGTGACGCCGAGACCCAGGAAGGACAGCCCCGCCAGGGTGAGCATGGCCCAGCCGCAGTTCAGCGGCGCGATGACGCGTACCGGGGTGAGGCTGTTGGGCAGCACGTGCCGCCAGAGGGTGCCCAGGCCGGACGATCCCGACGTCCTGGACGCCTCCACGAACGGCAGTTCCCGCACCGTGCGCACCTCGGCCCGGACGAGACGGGCGTACGCGGGCGCGTTGACCAGGGCGATCACCAGGATCAGCTCGGGCACGCCGCCCCCGAGCAGGGCGGCGACCGCCAGCGCCAGGATGAACGCCGGGAACGCCTGGAACACGTCCAGGATCCGCATCAGCACGTCGTCGACCAGCCCGCCGCGGTACCCGGCGACGATCCCGAGCAGCGTGCCGAGCACCACGGCCAGGGCGACCGACGCGACGGCGACGCCCAGGTCCAGGCGGCCCGCATGCAGCACCCGGCTGAGGATGTCCATGCCGTTGACGTCGGTCCCCAGCGGGTGCGCCCCGCCGGGCGGGGCCAGCGAGGCCGCCGCGTCGATCTCCTCGGGTCCCCAGCGGACCAGCAGCGGCCCGATCAGCACGGCGAGCACGACCAGCCCAAGGATCACCGACCCGGTCCGGATCAGCGTGGTGGCGAAGCCGCGGTCCGCGGCGGCGGCGCGCGGCGGGCCGGCCTCCCCCGCCGTGGTCAGGTCGGCCATCAGATCCTCACTCTCGGGTCGAGGACGGCGTGCACCACGTCCGCGATCAGGAAGATCAGCGTGTAGCACAGCGCGATCACCACGACCGACGCCTGCACCACCGGGTAGTCCCGGAACAGCAGCCCGCGCAGCGCCCACTGCCCGAAGCCCTGCCAGGAGAAGACGTACTCCACCAGCACCGTCGACCCGATCGCGAACCCGAACACCAGCGCCGCCAGCGCGGGCAGCCGCACCAGGGCGGCGCGGGCGAGATAGCCGCGCAGCAGCGTGCGCTCCGGCAGGCCGTGCGCGGCGGCCGCCCGGTAGGCCTCCGAGCCCAGCACCTCCAGCGCCGAGGCGCGCACGCTGCGCATCAGCGGCGCC
Organism: Nonomuraea sp. NPDC050478; assembly: GCF_044458265.1. Taxonomy (NCBI): domain Bacteria; kingdom Bacillati; phylum Actinomycetota; class Actinomycetes; order Streptosporangiales; family Streptosporangiaceae; genus Nonomuraea; species Nonomuraea sp. NPDC050478. The sequence continues at coordinate 204,476 of NZ_JBITHT010000004.1, forward strand.
ACGATGACGACGACCATGGTCGCCACCGGCAGCACCAGGTGGCCGGCGGCCGACGCGAACGCCGGGCCGTTGCCGGTGAGCACCGCGTCCAGCAGGTCCGCGCCGGTGATCAGCGACAGGTTCGTGTCCGGGTCGACCCGGCCGCTGGGCGCCGGCACCCAGCCGAGGCCGCTGTACACGACCAGGATGAGCACCAGGCCGAGCCAGAACTCCGGCAGCGAGTTGCCCACCAGGGCCAGCACCCGCAGCGTGTGGTCACCGGCGCGGCCCGCGCGGCGCGCGGACCAGATGCCGAGCACGGTGGCCAGCACCGTCGCGATCGTCACGGCGATCACGACGAGCTCCAGCGTGGGCCCGAGGCGGACGGCCATCTCGCCCATCACCGACTGGCCGCTCTGGATGGACAGGCCCAGGTCACCGGTGAACAGCCCGCCCAGGTAGTCCACGAACTGCTGCCACATCGGCTGGTCCAGCCCGTAACGGGCACGCGCCGCCGCCGCGTCGGCCTCCGTGGCGTTGGGGCCGAGGATCGTCCGGATCGGATCGCCGGGCAGCACGCGGACCAGCACGAACGTCACCACGACGACGCCGAGGAGGACGGGCACGGCCTGCAGCAGGCGCCGTGCGGTGAATCGGGCGATCCGCACAGTTATGCCTTGGTCAGGTAACGCAGGCGGGCCAGGCCGTCCATCGGCTGGACCCAGCCGGCGACCTCCTCGCGCACCGGGAGGGTGAAGTTCGGCTGGCAGATGATCGCCCACGGCACGTCGGCCGCGAGGATCTCCTGCACCCGGGCCCACAGCTTGAGCCGCTCGGCCTCCTCCACCGTGGTGTGCGACTGCTCGAAGATCTTCTCGATCTCGTCGTTGACGTAGTTGGAGTAGTTCAGGTTGGCGCCCTTGGTGAAGCTGGTGCCGAGCATGTACTCGACGTCGTTGACCCACAGCTGCCCGGCGGTGAGCTGCAGCGGGATGCTCTTCTTCTCGCGGCGCTCGCCGAGGGTCGCCGGGTCCAGCGGGGCGAGCTTCAGCTCGATGCCGGCCTTCTTGGCCTCGCTCTGCACCAGCACGGCGATCTGCTGCTGCTCGGCGTTGTCGGCCTCGAAGACGAGCTCGGAGCTGATCGACGGCTTGCCTGCCTCGGCCAGCAGGGCCTTCGCCTTGTCCAGGTCGTAGGCGTAGGGGTAGCCGGTCTCGGCGTAACCCGGCATGTCCAGCGGCACCAGGCTCTTGGCCGGGCGGGCGTCGCCGCCGTACACGTTGCTGATGATCTGCTCGTACGGAACCGCGCAGGCCAGCGCCTGGCGCACCTTGACGTCGTCGAACGGCGCGGTGGCGACCGACATCTGGATGGCCACCTGGTTGTTGCTCGGCGCGGAGATCACCTTGATGCCCTGGGCGTCCTTCAGGTCGGCGACGTCGCGGCGGCTCATCCCGAGGGCGATGTCCACGTCGCCCGCCTCCAGCTGCAGGCGCTGGGTGGCGGCGGCCGAGACCACGGTGAGGCGGATGGTGCTCAGCTTGGCCGGGTCCTCGCCGGGGTAGCCGGTGTTGGCGCTGAGCTCGATCTCCTGGCCCTGGACCGCCTTGGAGACCTCGAAGTAGCCGCCGGTCGGCGGGTTCTTGGCGAACCACTCCTTGGCCCAGGGGTCGGCGTCGGTGGCGTGCTTCTTGGCCTCGGCGGAGTCGAAGACGTACAGGGAGATGGCCTGGATCTGCCGGGTGAGCGCGCTGGGGAACGCCTGGTGGAACTCCACCGTGTAGTCGTCGACCACCTTGACCTGGTCGGCCTCGGTGAGCCCGATCAGCCGGTAGACGCCCGCGACGTTGGCCTTGGCGGCGAACGCCCGGTCCTTGGACCACTTGACGTCGGCCGCGGTCATCTCGTTGCCGCTGGCGAACTTGACGCCCTTGCGCAGCTTCAGCGTCCAGACCTTGTTGTCGGCGTCCGGCTCGAACGACTCGGCGAAGGTGGGGGCGATGCTCTCGGTGTCGAGGATCTGCGCCCCGCCGACGTCCTTCACGCCGTAGTCGATCATGTAGGGGAAGACGTTCTTGAACAGCATGAGCGCGGTGAGGTCGAACCCCACGAAGTCCTGGTCCCAGCTGCTGACGTAGCCGCCCACCGCGATGCGCAGCGCGCCGCCCTCCCCGCCGGACGCGGCCCCCGACGGCTGCGGCTGCTCGCCCCCCTTGGTCCCGGCGGCGCACCCGGCGGCGAGCAGCAGCGCCACGCCGCCGCCGAGCCGCAGCGCCGACCTGCGCGACATCGGCAGCGAGCCGGCGGCGACCGCACGTGAGAATCCGGCCATGGGGGTCCTCCTGGGGGACACGGAAGAGACGACGTGTTCAGTCAGGCCTTCCGTTCACTGAACGCTCCCGCGTGCCAGTTCACCGGTCAGAGTCCTGTCTATCTCTGACGTTGTACCGGTAACCGGGCATTAAGGACAAGGACGTTCAGATAATTTCACCAGAGGGAAACATCCGGCCGGGCAGGCCGAGACGGGTGAGCGCCGCCGCCACCAGCTCGTCCGGTGACAGCGCCACGTCCAGCACCATCCCGGACTCGTCCGGATCGAGGTGCTCCAGGATCTGCTGCTGCGAGTCGAGCAGGCTGGCCGCCATGTAGTGGCCGGTGCGGCGGGTCATCCGGTCCCTGATCAGCTCCGGGGCCCCGTCGAGGTGGACGAACTCCACGTCCGGCGGGCCCTGCCGCAGGACGTCGCGGTAGGCGCGCTTGAGCGCCGAGCACGCCAGGACGGTGGAGACGCCTTCGGCGTGCCGGTCGGCCATCCAGGAGGCCAGGTCGCGCAGCCACGGCCAGCGGTCCGCGTCGTCCAGCGGGACGCCGGCGCGCATCCGGGCCACGTTCGCCTCCGAGTGGAACTCGTCCGCCTCGGCGAACCGCAGCCCGGTCGCCTCGCTGATGCCGCGGGCCACGGTCGTCTTGCCCGCGCCCGACACGCCCATGACCACGATGTGCCGGGTGGGCGGACGGTCACCAGTCATGGACGGTGCCGTCCTTGAGCCGGTTGAACGGCAGGTAGGCCGCCTGGTACGGGAAGCGCGCCGCCGCCTCCTCGTCGAGCTCCACGCCGATCCCCGGCAGCTCGCCGGGATGCAGGTAGCCGTTGGTGAAGCTGAACGACTGCCGGAACACCTCGTCGGTGGCCGCGCCGTGCCGCATGTACTCCTGGATGCCGAAGTTGTGGATCGCCAGGTCCAGGTGGAGTGCGGCGGCCATGCCGACCGGCGAGATGTCGGTCGGGCCGTGGATGCCGGACTTGATCTGGTACTGGGCGGCGTAGTCGAGGAGCTTGCGCATGGCGGTGATCCCGCCGGTGTGGGTGACGGCGGAGCGGACGTAGTCGATGAGCTGCTCGCGGATCAGGGTCTGGTAGTCCCACACGGTGTTGAAGACCTCGCCGATGGCCAGCGGGATGGTGGTGTGCTGCCGGACCAGGCGCAGCGCCTCCTGGTTCTCCGCCGGGGTGCAGTCTTCCAGCCAGAACAGGTCGTACGGTTCGAGGTCCTTGCCGAGCCTGGCCGCCTGGATGGGGGTCATCCGGTGGTGCCCGTCGTGCAGCAGCGGCAGCTCGGGGCCGAACTCGTTCCGCACCGCCTCGAAGACGCCGGGCAGGTGGCGCAGGTAGGCGCGGGTGTCCCAGTCCTCCTCGGCGGGCAGCGGGGTGCGCTGGGCCGGCTCGTAGTCGTACCGCTTGCCGTCGATGCTCGGCTGGGCGGCGACGCCGTACACCGCGTCGACCCCCGGCACGGAGGTCTGCACCCGGATCGACCGGTACCCCAGCTCCAGGTGCAGGCGGATCGAGTCGAACAGCTCCGGCAGGTCGCGGCCCGAGGCGTGCCCGTACGCCATGATCCCGTTCCGGGAGGCTCCGCCGAGCAGCTGGTAGAGCGGCATCCCGGCGGCCTTGGCCTTGATGTCCCAGAGCGCCACGTCCACGGCGGCGATGGCGGCCATGGTGACGGGGCCGCGCCGCCAGTACGCCGAGCGGTAGAGGAACTGCCAGGTGTCCTCGATGCGGTGCGGGTCCCGGCCGATCAGCAGGGGGGCGACGTGGTCGGCCAGGTACGACGCGACCGCCAGCTCCCGCCCGTTGAGTGTGCCGTCGCCCAGCCCGGTGATCCCGTCATCCGTCGTGATCTTGAGGGTGACGAAGTTGCGGTCGGGGCTGGTGACGATGACGTCCGCTGCGGTGATCTTCACGTGGATGCCTTTCTCAACGAGGGGTCACGACGTCGCGGCCAGGAAGGCGCGGGCCCGCTCGCGCAGGGCGTCCAGGTCGCCGCCGGACGCCGCGTCGCCGACCAGCGGCCCCCCGACGCCGGCCGCGATCGCGCCGGCGGCGAGGAAGCCGGGCAGCTCGGCCAGGCCGACGCCGCCCACCGCGACGAACGGGAGGTGCGGGAACGGGTCGCGCAGCGCCTTCAGGTAGGCCGGGCCGCCCAGCGAGGCGGGGAAGAGCTTGACCGCGGCGGCGCCCATCCGCGTCGCGGTGTACGCCTCGGTCGGGGTGAGCGCTCCGGCGGCGACCGGGAGCCCTCGCCTGGCCGCCGCGCCGATGGAGTCGACGACGGCCGGGGTGACGACGAACTGCGCGCCGGCGGCGGCCACGTCGGCGACGTCCGCCTCGGTGAGCACGGTGCCGGCGCCGACCAGCGTGCCGGCCGGCGCGGCGGCCCGGATGGCCGCGATGGCGTCGAGCGCGCCGGGGGTGGTCAGGGCCACCTCCAGCACGCGGACGCCCTCGTCGAGCAGCGCGGTCCCGGCGGCGACGGCGGCCGCCCCGCCGGAGCCGCGGATGATCGCCAGCAGCCGGGTGGCGGCCAGGGTGGCGGTGAAGTCGGATGTCATGGTCACCATTCCGCGTAGGAGCCGTCCCGGTGCCGCCAGACGGGGCTGCGCCAGGCGTGTGCCCGCTTGCCGGCCGAGCGCACGGCCTGCTCGTCGACCTCGATGCCCAGGCCGGGCCCGGTGAGCCGCTCGACGTACCCGTCGATGAAGGTCAGCGGGGTCTTGTCCACGCAGTAGTCCAGCATGTCGGCGCCCAGGTTGTAGTGGATGCCGAGGCTCTGCTCCTGGATCAGGTAGTTGGGCGTGGCGAAGCCGACCTGCAGGCAGGCCGCGAGGGCGATCGGGCCGAGCGGGCAGTGCGGGGCGAGCTGCACGTCGTACACCTCGGCGAGCGCGGCGATCTTGCGCACCTCGGTGATGCCGCCGGCGTGCGAGAGGTCCGGCTGGGCGACCGCGATGCCGGCCTGGAGGACGGGCAGGAACTCCTGCCTGCTGTAGAGCCGCTCCCCCGTCGAGACGGGGATGGTGGTCGAGCGGACGAACTCGCCGATGAGGTGCGAGTTCTCCGGTACGACCGGCTCCTCCAGGAACAGCGGCCGGTACGGCTCCAGCAGCGGCGCCACCCGGCGGGCGCTGGCGAGGGTGAACCGCCCGTGCAGGTCGACGGCGACGTCACGGTGGTCGCCGAGCACCTCGCGGGCGGCGGCCACCCGGGCGACCACGCCGTTCAGCTCGGCGACCGACGCGACCGGGCTCATCCTGCCCGAGGCGTTCATCTTCACCGCGGTGAGCCCGGCCTCGACCTGGGCGGCGACGTGGTCGCGGACCTCGCCCGGCTCGTCGCCGCCGACCCAGCCGTACACCCGGATCCGGTCCCGTACCGGCCCGCCGAGCAGCTGGTGCACCGGGGCGCCGAAGTGCTTGCCGGCGATGTCCCAGAGCGCCTGGTCGAGGCCCGCCACGGCGCTGGCCAGGATCGGGCCGCCGCGGTAGAACGAGCCCTTGGTCAGCACCTGCCAGTGGTCCTCGATCCGCAGCGCGTCCTTGCCGATCAGCAGCTCCGCGAGCTGGTCCACGGCGGCCCTGACGGTCTCGGAACGCCCCTCGCAGGTGGCCTCGCCCCAGCCGACGATCCCGGAGCCGGTCTCCACCCGGACGAACAGCCAGCGGGGGGCGACGAGGAAGGTCTCGACGCGCGCGATGGTCGTCATCGGCTCAGCCCTTCGTCGCGCCGGCGGTGAGGCCGGAGACCACGTACTTCTGCACGAACAGGGCGATCACCATGATCGGCAGGGTGACCACGGTGGTCGCGGCCATCAGGCCGCCCCAGTCGATGCTGGCGTACCCGACGAAGTCGAAGATCGCGACGGGCAGCGTCTTGGTGTCGGCGTCGGAGAGCACGAGCGCGAACATGAAGTTGTTCCAGGAGAAGATGAAGGACAGGATCCCGGCGGTCGCGATGCCCGGCACCGACAGCGGCAGCGTGATGCGGCGGAACGCGCCGATGTGGGTCAGCCCGTCGACCAGCGCCGCCTCCTCCAGCTCCGTGGGCAGGCTGTCGAAGTAGCCCATCATGATGTAGACCACCAGCGGCAGCGACACGAACATGTGGCTGATGATCAGCACCTCGTAGCCGCCGACCATCCGCAGGTTGGAGAAGACGTAGTACCAGGGCACCAGGAGCGAGACGCCGGGGATGATCCGGGCCATCAGCACCACCAGCGCGGACTTGCGCATGTTGAACCGGCTCATCGAGTAGGCGGCCGGCAGCCCGAGGATCAGCGACGCCACCGTGGCGGCGAACGCCACCCAGAGGCTGTTGACGATGAACGTGACGTAGTTCGCCTGCTGGAGCACCTTGCCGAAGTTGTCCAGGGTGGGCGAGAACACCAGGGCCTTGCCCGGGTCGTAGATGTCGACGTTGGTCTTGAACGCCGCGGCGACCATCCAGACCAGCGGCGCCACCAGGGCGAGCACCACGACGGTGAGCGCCGCCACCCGGAACACCCGGTACGCGAGACTGGGCCTCATCGCCGCGCCTCCTTGCGCCGGGCGGTCAGGGCCCACATCGCCCCGATGATGATCAGGAAGAACAGGATGAGGACGGTGGAGGAGACCCCGTACTCGTTGTAGTCGAAGCTGAGCCCGTAGGCGTACACGTTCAGGGTCTCCACCTCGTGGAACGAGCCGCCCCCGCGGCCCTTGGTGGCGTAGAGGATGTCGAAGGTCTTCAGCGCGTCGATGCCGCGCAGCAGGATCGCCACGGTCACCGTGGGCATCAGCAGCGGCAGGGTGACGTGCCGGAACCGCTGCCAGGTGCTGGCGCCGTCGATCCTGGCCGCCTCCTGCGGCTCCTCCGACAGCGAGGTGAGCCCGGCGAGCAGGATAAGCACCACCATCGGCGTCCACTGCCACACGTCGATGAAGATCGTGGTGGGCAGGGCGGTGTGCTCGCCGGCGAGCCACGGCTGCGGCCCGATGCCGATCCAGCCGAGCACCTGGTTGGCCATGCCGATGTTCGGGTCGAAGATGAGCCGCCACATCATGCCGACCGCGACCGGGGTGGCGACGAGCGGCAGCAGGATCGCGACCCGCACCCACTTCTGCCCCTTGAACGGCCGCCAGAGCAGCAGCGCGATCGCCATCCCGAGGACCATCTCGAACAGCAGCGCGACGCCGGTGAACGTGGCGGTCCGGCCGACGGCGGGCCAGAACCTGGTGGTGTCGGAGAGCACGTCGAGGTAGTTCTGGAAGCCGACGAACTCGCTCTCGGCGCGGACCGATCCCTCGGCGTCGGTGAGGCTGAGGTACCCGGTCCAGGCCAGGGGGAACACGAGCAGCGCGGCGACGAAGGTCATCGCGGGCGCGGCGAACAGCCACTTGCGGTGGTCGTTGACCCAGCGCACCCAGCCGGGCGTGCCGGTGGCGCCGCTCGGCGCCTTGCTGGTGATCGTTGCCATGAGGTCTCCAGGGGTGGGCGGGCGGCGGGCGCTCGGCCCGCCGCCCGCGCGTGCCGCTTACTCGGCCTCGTCGTCCAGGAACTGCTGGAAGGCGGTGTGGGCCGTGTCGGCCGAAGCCGCGGCGTCCTTGCCGGTGATCGCGTCGACGATCGGCTGGCCGACGATCTCGCGGGCCTCGGCGACCTTCACCACCAGCGGCCGGTCATGGCCGACGCCGTTCTCGGTGCTGGCCGCGATGGCCTCGGCCAGGTCCTCGGGGAAGGTCGAGACGCCCTCGGGGTCGGCCCAGACCGAGGTGCGGGCGCCCGGCACGCCGGACTTCTGCTGGGCGAGCGTCTGCTCCTTGCCCGTGGCCCACTCGATGAACTTCCAGGCGTTCTCGGTGTTCTCGGAGGCGTCGTTGATGCCCAGCGCCCACGACGGGATGTTGTACGGCTTCGAGCCCGCCGGGCCGGCCGGGAACGGCGCGAAGCCCACCTGGTCCGACACCTTGGACTTGTCCGCGTCGGTGGCGTTCTTGTAGAGCGAGTTCGCCTCGGTGTAGAAGGCGGCCTTGCCCTGGGTGAAGATCGCCATCGCCTCGGGCCAGCCCATGTCGGTGCTGACGTTCGCGGGGCCGTAGTCCTTGATCAGCTCGCCGTAGTAGGCGTACGCCTGCTTGGCCGCGTCGGTGCCGACCGCCGACTTGCCGCTCTCGTCGACGAAGTCGCCGCCGAAGCTGTAGAGGAAGCTGGAGAACTGGGTGACCGCCGCGGACTTGCCCGTACGGGCGACGAAGCCGGCGACGTCAGGCTCCGACTCCTTGATCTTGGCGGCGGCGGCCTTCAGCTCGTCCAGGGTCTTCGGCGGGGCGCTCAGGCCGGCCTTCTCCAGCAGGTCCTTGCGGTAGTAGAGGACCTCCTGCTCGGTGATGATCGGGATGCCGACCGGCTTGCTCTCGTACGTGGTGGACTGCACCGGGCCGGGCTGGAAGTCGCTGAAGTCCCAGCTCTCGGACTTCACCCGCTCCGTGAGGTCGGCCAGGTACTTGTTCCTGGCGAAGAGCTTGCCCTCCTGCAGGGGCCGGTACATCATCACGTCGATGTCGGCCGAGCCGGCGTTGAGCTTGACGTTGTACTGGTCGGAGAGCTGGTCCTCGCCGAGCTGGGTGATCTCCACCTTGAGCCCGGTCTGCTTCTCGAACTCGGGCAGTGCCTGCTTGACGTTCTCCGTCCACACGTGGTTGGCCAGGGTGACCCGGACCGTGTCGGACGCACCGCCGCCGCCGTCGCCTCCGCCGCAGGCGGTCAGGCTCATGGCGACAACCACGGCCAGAGAAGTACCGGTTATCGATCGACGTCGCACGTCATCTCGCCTTTCTGGCATGGCCGCCGCCCCCCTGAAGGGCGCCACACTCGTCTAACATCTGACTAATGCCGGGATGTTAGGGCAAAAAAGCTGATTTATTCAAGGCTTGGCGTCAACTGATATGCTTTCAGCCGTGAACCAGTCCTCCCCAGGGGGCGCACCCACTCAGCGATCCCTTGCCGAGGCTGGGCTGCACGCACGAGTCCTCGACCATCTCGGCACCGCCATCTGCAACGGCGACGTGGCCGCCGGTTCCGTCCTGAGCATCGAAGACCTGGTCGACCGCTACCAGGTCTCCCGCTCGGTCATCCGCGAGGTGCTGCGGGTGCTCGCCTCCATGGGGCTCATCGAGACCCGGCGCCGGGTCGGCATCATGATCCAGGCCGCCGGCGCGTGGAGCGTCTTCGACCCGCAGGTGATCCGCTGGCGGCTCGCCTCCGGCGGGCGGATGGCGCAGATGCGCTCGATCACCGAGCTGCGGACCGCGATCGAGCCGCACGCCGCCTGGCTGGCCGCCGAGCGGATCGGCGACGACGAGGCGAGCGAGCTGGTCGGGCTCGCGGCCAAGATGTGGGCCGCGGGGAAGGCCGGCGACGAGTCACGCTTCCTCAGCCTGGACATCGACTTCCACCGCCGGGTGCTGGCCGCCTCGGGCAACGAGATGTTCGCCAAACTGCAACTGATCGTCGCCGAGGTGCTGGCCGGACGTCACCACTACCACCTGATGCCCCACTACCCCCACGAGCAGGCGCTGCAGCTCCACATCGACGTGGCCCAGGCGCTCCAGCGGCGCGACGGCGAGCGGGCCAGGCAGGCCATGGTCGACATCATGGAGCAGGGGTTCGCCGAGATGCGGTCGATGTGGGAGCGGACGGCCGAGCCCGGCGGCGTGTGACCCCGTACGGGGACCGCGTGTCGTGTCACCCCGTGACCGCTCCTAAGATCCAAGGGTGGCGAAGTACCTGGACGTACACCCGGACAACCCCCAGCCCCGACTGATCAACCAGGTGGTGGATCTGCTGCACGCGGACGGGCTGATCGCGTACCCGACCGACTCGTGCTACGCCCTGGGCTGCCGGATCGGCAACAAGGACGGCATCGACCGGATCAGGGAGATCCGCGGCCTCGGCGACGAGCACCACTTCACGCTGGTGTGCCGGGACTTCGCCCAGTTCGGTCAGTTCGTGCACGTGAACAAGGCCGTGTTCCGCCTGGTCAAGGCGGCGACTCCCGGCGGTTACACGTTCATCCTGCCCGCCACCAAGGAGGTGCCGCGGCGGCTGCTGCACCCCAGGAAGAAGACGGTCGGCGTGCGGATCCCCGACCACGTCGTCACCCAGGCCCTGCTGGCCGAGCTGGGCGAGCCGCTGCTGTCGAGCACGCTGCTGCTGCCCGACGAGACCGAGCCCCTGACGCAGGGCTGGGAGATCAAGGAGAGGCTCGACCACGCGGTCGACGCCGTCATCGACTCCGGCGAGTGCGGCGCCACCCCGACGACCGTCGTCGACTTCTCGCAGGGCGAGCCCGAGATCCTCCGTCACGGCACGGGGCCCGCGGACCTGTTCGAATAGCACCTTCAGTCGGCGGTCCGGGCGACGATCAGGCACGCGAACGCCGCGAGGGCGAGCCCGGTCCGTACGAGGTGCAGGTTGAGCCACCGCTGACGGATCTCGTCCCAGCCGGCGGGCAGCGCGTCGGGGTCCCAGGCGTTCGCGGCCTGGTTGAGGGGTTCCATCCCGGCGACGGTGAGGGCGACCGTGAGGACGACCAGGATCAGGGCGGCCGCGCTCAGGCCGAAGACGAGCCATCCGCGCTGCCATGACAGGACCGTGACGACGAGCAGGGCCGCGACGCTGATCAGCAGGAGCGGCGGCATGCGCTGGCCGTAGTCGGCGTTGAGCGCCTGCCAGTATCGGACGTACGCGGGCCCCGGGATCCGGCCGACGGACGGGGCGAGCACCACGAAGAGGACTCCGCCCGCGTACACGCCGACCAGTAACAGGGCCACCATCCTGGACGCGCTGAGAGCCAGGGACATCAGCATGCCTTCCTTTTGGCTGGATCAGCACTTTTTCATTAGAGATGAATCCAGTCAATAGATCTGGAAGCATGATGGCGATGACTGAGCCGAGGAAGCGCCGCTCGTACTCCAGCAGCCTGCGCCGCGAGCACGCGCGGGCGACCCGGCTGCGGATCGCGACGGCGGCGCGGGAGCTGATGGTCGGCAAGGGGTACGCCGACACCACGATGGCGCAGGTCGCGCGCGACGCCGGCGTGGCCGTCCAGACGCTCTACACGTCCTGCCCCGGCGGCAAGCCCGCGCTGGCGAAGCTGGTCTACGACATCACGCTGGCCGGGGACGCCCTGGCCGTGCCGCAGAGCGACCGGCCCGGGGTCCGGGCGATCATCGAGGAGCGCGACCCGGCACGCAAGCTGGCCCGGTACGCCGCGATGGCCACCTCGATCCTCCGGCGCGTCACCCCCGTGCACCGCGTGCTGCGCGCGGCGGCCGCCGCGGCCCCGTCCGACACCGGGCTGCGCGACGTGCTGGCGGGGATCGAGCGGGAAAGGCTGACCGGAAGCCGCGGACCGGCCGAGCATCTGCACGCCCTCGGCGCGCTGCGCCCGGACCTCGACCCCGGCAGGGCGGCCGCGCAGATCTACGTGCTCACCTCGACGGAGAACTTCGAGAAGCTGACCGAGGTGTGCGGGTGGAGCGAGGCCGAGTACGAGGAATGGCTCGCCACCGTGCTCGCGGCGGCCCTCCTCGCCCCCTGACCCCTACGGCGACTCCTTGACGAAGCCTCTTCCCTATCTGGAGTGCATAGTTTTCTCGGCGGAAAATCGGGTGACATTTCCTGGCGGGTGGCGGAAGGCTGGGCGTCGTCGATGAGTTTTGTCAGTGGCGTCCGTCAGTCTGTACATGACCACGACTTCCAGTGAGTCACAGTGCCGGGATGCCGGCCATGACCATGTCTCGCCTGACTATCCCGATCGAGGTACCGTGTCCAGCCGACTGCTCGACCCACCTGCCAAGCCCGTGGCCACCACCCCGGGCCGCACACCGGCCGTGATCCGGTTGCTGGTGCTCGCCACGTTCGTGGTCATCCTCAACGAGACGATCATGATCAACGCGATCCCCCAGCTGATGGCCGCGCTGCACATCACCGAGCAGACCGCGCAGTGGCTCTCGACCGCCTTCATGCTGACCATGGCGGCGGTGATCCCGATCACCGGCTGGTTCCTGCAGCGCGTCACCACCCGCGCCGCCTACTCGACCGCGATGGGCCTGTTCCTGGCCGGCACGGCGCTGGCCGTCGTCGCGCCGTCGTTCGAGGTGCTGCTGGCCGCCCGCATCATCCAGGCGTCCGGCACCGCCGTGATGATGCCCCTGCTGATGACCACGCTGATGCGGGTGGTGCCCCAGGAGGACCGGGGCCGGGTGATGGGCAACGTCACCCTGGCCATGTCGGTCGCGCCCGCGATGGGCCCGACGGTCTCGGGGGTGATCCTCCAGTTCGGGTCCTGGCGTCTGCTGTTCGCCGTGGTGCTGCCCATCGCCGCCCTGATCGCGTGGGGCGGCCTGAAGAGGCTGGAGAACGTCGGCACTCCCCAGCTCGGCAGCGTCGACTGGTTCAGCGTGGCAGCCGCCGCGACCGGCTTCGGCGGCCTGGTCTACGGGCTCAGCCGGTTCGAGGGCGGTGACGTCCGGGTGGCCGCCGCCATCGTGGCGGCCGGGCTGGCGACCATCGCCGTCTTCGTCTTCCGCCAGCTGTCGCTGCAGAAGCGCGGCGTGCCGCTGCTCGACCTGCGCACCCTGCGCCACCGCACCTACACGATCGCGCTGATCATGATGGCGGTGTCCTTCATGGCCATGCTCGGCTCGATGATCCTGCTGCCGCTCTACCTGCAGAGCGTCCGCGGGCTCAGCGCCCTGGAGACCGGGCTGCTGGTGATGCCGGGCGGCCTCGCCATGGGCCTGCTCGGCCCGGCCGTCGGCCGCCTGTTCGACAAGTACGGCGGCCGGGTGCTGGTCATCCCCGGCGCGATCGGCATCATGCTCACGCTCGCCGGCTTCACCCAGGTCTCGATGACCATGCCCTACTGGCAGATCCTCGGCCTGCACACGCTGCTGTCGGTCTGCCTGGCAGCGACGTTCACCCCGGTGTTCACCCTCGGGCTCGGCGCGGTCCCGCCGCGGCTCTACTCCCACGGCAGCTCGATCCTGAGCACGCTGCAGCAGGTCGCCGCGGCCTTCGGCACCGCGCTCGTGATCACCGTGATGAGCACGCGCTCCGAAGCGCTGGCGGCGGCGGGGGTCACCGAGGTGCTCGCCGACCTCGGCGGCATGCGGCTGGCCTTCGTGATCGGCGCGGCGCTGTCCGTGGTCGTGGTCGTCACCGCCCTGCTCCTCCCGGCCCGCGCCGCCTCCTCCGGCGAGGTGGACGCCGCGTAGGGCTCGATCGTCCGTACGGGGAAGCCCGCGTCAGGGCCACCAGCCCGCGACCACCTCGACGTCCTCGCGCCGGAGGGCGTCGTGCCAGACCGGGTCGCGCAGCAGCCGGGCCTCCCAGGACCGCACGACGCCGTCCGGTCCCTCGACCGCGTCCTCGCGTGACGGGTGCAGGAACAGCTCGCTCGTGCCCTCGGGGAGGGCTGCGAGCCGGCGGAGGTAGTCGTCCCGGAGTCGCTCGTACGCGCCGAGTTCAGATGCGGTGCTCCGGTTGGTCGCGATCGTCTCGGGGATGGCCACGCCGAGCGCGACGGCGTGCGCGACGGCGCGCTCGTGGAGGGCCGCGAGCGGCGGCGGGAGCGGCCCGCCGAAGTACGGCGCCGGGTCGCGGGGCAGCCTGAAGGCGAGGCCGTGGCGCGCGCACCACTCCAGCGCCTCGGCGAGCCACGACCTGCCGTGCAGGCCGTAGAGGGTGCCGGCGTGGGAGTCGGCGGCCACGGGGGTGAAACCCCGCTCCCGCATCCACCGCAGCTGCGCGTCCGCCTCCCCGATGACATCCTCGGCCTCCCCGCGAGCGCCCAGAGCCATCGGATCCTCGCTGAGCGTCCCGTCCGGTTCGACCAGGCTGGCCGCGCCGTCGAGCGGCCGCCACCGGGGGACGCCGCGCTCGCTCGTGAGCGTGACGTGCACCCGAGGCAGTACGCCGAGCTTCCGTACTTGTCCGGCCGCCTCCTCCGCGACCGGCGAGACGCAGATGAGCGTCGTCGCGCTGACATGCCCCTCGGCGAGCAGCGACACGATCACCTCGGTCGTCCCGCTCTCCCGCCCGAGGTCATCAGCCGTGATCACGACCCGGCGCCTCACCGCGGCCCCTCCACAGCCTCGTCCGCGACCCCGGATGACGGCTCCGCCACAGGCTTGACGGACGCCCCGCCCCCAGAACCGGGAGGCGGCTCCGCCGCCGCGCCGGGGGGTGGCCCATCCACCGAACCGGATGGCGGCCCGGCCACCGAACCGGTGGGTGGCTCCGCCGCCGAACCTGGAGGCGGCCCGGCCACCGAGCCGGATGTCCCGCCCACAGAACCGGAAGGCGGCTCCGCCGCCGAACCGAGGGGCGGCCCATCCACCGAACCGGATGGCGGCCCGGCCACCGAACCGGTGGGTGGCTCCCCCGCCGAACCTGGAGGCGGCCCGGCCACCGAGCCGGATGTCCCGCCCACAGAAGCGGAAGGCGGCTCCGCCGCCGAACCGTGTGGTGGCTCCGCGGCCGAGCCGGGGGATGGTTCGGAGGCTTCCGGGGGTGTTTCGAGGGGGACCGTGACGAAGCGGGCCGCGATCGCGCCGATCGTCGTCAGGATGAACGGGTAGACGCACAGGTACACGCGGAACGCGAGGCCGGGGTCGGCGCCGGGGTCGTCGCCGGAGTTGTAGCCGAAGAAGACGCCGAGCGAGGTGAGCGAGAGCCCGGTCACGATCCCGTTGAGCCGGCCGAAGAAGCCGAACGCCGACAGGAAGAGCCCTTCGCGGTGTTCCCCGTTGCGCGCCGCGTCGGCGTCCAGCACCCGCGCCACGATGAGGTCGTTCGTCGCGAGCATCCCCGACCACCCGGCCCCGACCAGCACCCCGGCGGCGATCGCGGTGACCAGGTCGGTGGCGAGGAACAGGGCGGCGAAGCTGGCCGCGAGGACCGCGAAGGCGACCCGCCAGGCCCACAGGGCGCCGCGGCGCGCGACGACGCGCGTCCACACCACGAGGCCGCCAGCCGAGACGAGGATGACGATGCCCTGCAGGTAGAGCGCGTTGCCGACCGGGAGCCCCAGCGAGTAGCGGACGTACAGCTGGATGCCCGAGAGCACGAGCGCCATGGCGATCCCGTAGCAGGCGCCGGTGAGCCCGACCGTCCAGAACATCCGGTTGCGCACGATCGACCACACGCTGCGCAGCAGCGGCGGCCGCTCGCGGGTGGAGTAGCGGGGGTTCTCGCGGGCGCCGAGCGCCATGAACACGATCACGACGAGCGCGATCACGCCGTAGATGATCGCGGTGGTCTGGAAGCCCTGGGTGGTCTCCTCGGTGCCGAACACCTGCGTGGTGAGCAACGGGGTGACCGCGAGCGAGATGACCAGCGCCACGAGCTGGAAGCCCTGGCGCAGCCCGTTGGCGACGGCGCGGTCACGCTCGCGCGGGTAGAGCTCGGGGAGCAGCGCTCCGTAGTTGGCGTTGAGCATCGAGTCGAAGGCCTCGCAGAGGATCGCGAACACCGCGAACCAGAGCAGGAGGCCGATGCCGTCCAGCGAGGCCGGTGCGGAGAAGAAGCCGATCATGCAGGCCGCGAGCATCGGCGCGCCGACGAGCAGCCACGGCCGGCGCCGGCCGAACCGGCTCCGGGTGCGGTCGGAGAGGTGGCCGAGCACGGGGTTGTCGATCGCGTCGATGATCGCGTAGATCACCATGACCACGCCGTAGGCGCGCACGTCGAGCCCGAGGATGTCGACGTAGAAGAGGATCATCGATCCCTTGATCATGTTGATCGGGATCGATGTGCCGAACATCCCGATGGCGTAGCGCCACGCGGGCGTCCGCGCCGGAGCGGGGGCCGTACCGGGCCGGGACAAGCGATCACCTTCCCTGCTGATGCGACGCCCCACCGGATGCAACGCTCGATGGCTGCTCACACGTGTTCGACAACTCGCATAAGAAGATGCAGACAAGTGCCGTACGGCGTCAATAGCTGGGATCTTGCCGCGCACATCCGGCCCGGCACGACAAGATCGGATCGGGGCAGAATGTACATCAACGTCCCCATTAACATGCTTCTGTACGCTCGGTGGGCGCGGAAGCCCCAGACCTGCCGGACTGTCCGCACCCCCACGGAGATCTCCCCGCATGGACCTCGCCACGCGCCGGCGCCGGCACGCCCTCTTCCTGTTCTTCTTCCTCCCCGGGATCGCGCTGTCGTCATGGGTGACCCGCACCCCCGACCTCCGCGACCGGCTGGAGGCGTCCACCGCCCAGATGGGCCTGGTGCTGTTCGGCCTGTCGCTCGGCTCGATGATCGGGATCCTGTGCTCCGGCCGCTTCGTCTCCCGTTACGGGACCCGGCCGGTCATCGGCGCGGGCACCGGGCTGATCGTCGCGAGCACGGCGGTCATCGCGGCGGGCGCCCTGACGTCGTCCGCGCTCCTGGTCACGGCGGGCCTGTTCGCGTTCGGCGCGGGCATGGGAGCGGGCGAGGTCGCCATCAACGTCGACGGCGCCGACGTCGAACGCATCAGCGGCACGACGACGATGCCCACCATGCACGGCTGCTTCAGCCTGGGCACCGTCATCGGCGCCTGCGCGGGCATCGCGGCCACGGCCGCCCGCCTCCCGGTCCACTGGCACCTGGCCGCGGTCACCGTGATCACCGCCGCGATCCTCTGGTACGCCATCCGCGCCATCCCCGCGGGCACCGGGAGGAGCCTGCCGGACGAGACCCGCACCGGCCGGTCGAAGCCGCAGGTTTGGAAGGACGGCAGGCTCCTCCTGATCGGCGCGATCGTGCTGGCGATGGCCCTGGCCGAGGGTGCCGCCAACGACTGGCTGCCGCTGCTCATGGTGGACGGGCACGGCTTCAGCGCCGCGTCCGGCTCCCTGGTCTACACCGGGTTCGCCGCCGCCATGACCGTCGGCCGCTTCTGCGGCGCCTTCTTCCTGGACCGCTACGGGCGCGCCGCCGTCATGCGCGCCAGCGCCGTGTTCGGGGCGCTGGGCCTCCTCGTGGTGATCTTCTCGGACCACGCCGTCCTGGCGGGGACGGCGGTGCTGCTCTGGGGCCTCGGCGCGTCGCTGGGCTTCCCCGTCGCGCTGTCGGCCGCGGGAGAGTCGGGACCGGACGAGACCGCGCGCGTCAGCCTGGTGGCCACGATCGGCTACATCGCCTTCCTCGTGGGCCCGCCCGCGCTCGGCTTCCTCGGCGACCACTGGGGTCTGCGCGCGGCCATGCTGGTGGTGCTCGCCTTCGTCGTCTCCGCCGTCTTCCTGGCGCCCGCCGTCGGCGCCCGCTCTCCCGCGGCCTCCGCCGGCGATCAGCGCAGGTAGACGTCGGGCTGGGGTGGGGTGCCCATGCCGTCGCCGATGAAGAAGCTCGGGTGCGGCGGCTGGTTGTAGGCGGTGTTCTGCCAGGCCAGGGCCACCCGGTACTGCGGGTCGTGCAGCAGGGTGTGGATCTTGGTGGTGGTCGCGTGGGGCGTGGAGTAGATCCGCAGGGCGCGGTCGTCGGTGGTGGGCCAGATGACCTC
The DNA here is from genome assembly GCF_044458265.1 of Nonomuraea sp. NPDC050478. NCBI lineage: Bacteria > Bacillati > Actinomycetota > Actinomycetes > Streptosporangiales > Streptosporangiaceae > Nonomuraea > Nonomuraea sp. NPDC050478. The sequence goes on from NZ_JBITHT010000004.1 coordinate 222,331, forward strand.
TTCACGCCAGTCGCCCAGGATGTCGCCCGACAGTGACGGGGTCGCCTTGGTGCCGTTGTTGCTGTGCACCCCGGAGGCGGTCAGCAGGCGGGTCTCGCCGCCGGTGCCGTACTTGTCGATCCGGGTCTGGTCCAGCAGCTCGCGCACCGGGTCGCCGTCCCACCATGACAGGAAGTTGGCCGAGGACGGCTGGCGGCCGACCACCGTGCCGGAGGTGTTGCGCAGCCCGTTCTGTCCCGCGCCCGCGGCCCAGGACTCGGCGCCTGAGCTGCCGGCGTAGACGTCTCCGGCCACGCCGCGGCCCGGTCCCTCCCCGTCGGACCCGGAGCCGGTGCCGGTCTGCCACAGCACCTGGCCGTTGCGGGCGTCGACCATGTACAGGCCCGGCCGACTCGCCGACTCGGAGATCTTCACGTACTCCTGGCCCGCCCTGGCGGGGTTGAGGTCGCCCAGGTGGGCGGCGTCGCCGTGGCCCCATCCGACGTTCCAGAGGCCGCGGCCGTTGTCGTCGATGGCGGCCGCGCCGTACACGATCTCGTCGCGTCCGTCGCCGTCCACGTCGCCGATGGTCAGCGCGTGGTTGCCCTGGCCGGCGTACGAGCCGTTGCCGGAGGCGTTGGAGTCGAACGTCCAGCGCTTGACGAGCGCGCCGGCGCGGAAATCCCAGGCGGCGATCACGCTGCGGGTGTAGTAGCCGCGGGCCATGATCAGGCTGGGCCGCCGGCCGTCCAGGTAGGCGGTGCCGGCCAGGAACCGGTCCACCCGGTTGCCGTAGTTGTCGCCCCAGGAGGAGACGGTGCCGCGGGGCGGGTCGTAGTTCACCGTGGACATGGCGGCGCCGGTCTGGCCGTTGAACATGGTCAGATACTCGGGGCCGGACAGGATGTAGCCGCTGGAGTTGCGGTGGTCGGCGCTCGCGACGCCGATGACGGTGCCGCGGCCGTCCACGGTGCCGTCTGCGGTCTTCATCGCGACCTCGGCCCTGCCGTCGCCGTCGTAGTCGTAGACCTGGAACTGCGTGTAGTGCGCGCCGGCGCGGATGTTGCGGCCCAGGTTGATCCGCCACAGGCGGGTGCCGTCCAGCTTGATGCCGTCGATGTAGACGGGGTCGGTCACGCCGGACTGGGAGTTGTCCTTGGAGTTGTTCGCCTCCCACTTCAGCACCAGGTCCAGGCGGCCGTCGCCGTCCAGGTCGCCCACGCTGGCGTCGTTGGCGTGGTGGCCGCCGCTGGGCGGCGAGATGGGCACGTCGAGATAGCCGCTCGCGAACCGGAGCGCGGGCTCCGAGGCCGGGCCCTCGGTCCCGCCGGTGACCGGGCGCACCGTGTAGGAGGCGTCGCTCGCCGCGCCGGAGTCCAGGTAGTTGGTGGAGTTCGTGACGGTCGCGACGCGCGTGCCGCCCCGGTAGACGTTGAAGGACGTCGCGCGCGCCTCGTTGCCCAGCAGCCGCCAGGAGACCAGGTTGCCGCTGCCGGAGCGGACGCTGATCAGGCCGCGGTCGAGGTCCTCGGCCTGCTTGTTCCCCTCGGGCACAGGCGTCTGCGTGACGGTCGGGGTCACCGTGGGGGTCACGGTGGGGGTCGGCTCGCCGGGGTCGCCGGTGCAGGTGACGCCGTTGAGCGCGAACGAGGCGGGAGCGGGGTTGCTGGAGCCGTTCCAGGAGGCGTTGAAGCCGAACGTCGCGCTGCCGCCCTGCGGGATCGCGGCGTTGTGGCCGGCGTCCACGGCCCTGACGGCGGAGCCGTTCTGCGTGGCGGTGGCGTTCCACGCCTGGCTGACCTGCTGCCCGGCGGTGAACGACCAGTCGAGGCGCCAGCCGTCGACCGCCTCGCCCACGTTCCGGATGGTCACGTTGGCGGTGAACCCGCCGGGCCACTGGGCGGCCACGGCGTAGTCGACCTCGCACGCCACCGCCGCGGCGTGCGAGGGGAGGGCGACGGCACCCGCGACCACCAGGCAGACCGTGCTGCCGAGCGCCGCGACGAGGTGCGTGGGACGGGATAAACGTTTCATTGAGCGTCCAATCAGAAGGGAGGTTTCGATGGACCGCTGAGCGCCTACACCGTAGAAATCCCCTGCTCAGAGTTCAATCGTGGCCGGGCTCTCCTGACGGGCCGGGTTGTTACCTTTCAGGTCAGAGCGGCGGGCCGGGCGCGGAAGCATGAAACTTTCGGGATCGGCGCGCTCAGCGGCGGGGCGCCGCCGTCGACTCGCGGACGACCAGCCGCGGCCGGTAGACGAGCTTCTGGTGCCGGTGACCCGGCCGGGCCTCGTCCAGGAGCAGCTCCGCCGCGACCCGGCCCAGCTCGCGCTTCGGCTGCCACACCGTGGTCAGCGGCGGGGCGAGCTGCGCGGCGAACGCCACGTCGTCGTACCCGACCACGGACATCTCCTGCGGCACCGCGATCCCCCGTTCGCGCAGGCCGCCGATCACCCCGAGGGCCGCCGCGTCGTTGAGGCAGAGGATCGCGGTGGGCGGGTCGGCGGCGCTCAGCACGTCCTCCAGCGCCGCCGCTGCGGTCACCGTGATGTCGGGCGACGGCACCCGGACGTCCAGCACGCCCCTGCCCGGGTCCAGGCCGGCCCGCTCGAACGCCCTGCGCACCCCGGCGTGGCGCTCGGCGGTCTGCTGCACCTCGATCGACGCGCCCAGCAGGGCGATCCGCCGGTGCCCCAGCTCGATCAGGTGGGTGGCGACCTGCTCGCCGCCCCACTGGTTGTCGATCGACACCGAGCACAGCCGGCCGTCGGACCTGTGGTCCAGCAGCACCACCGGGACGCCGCGCCCGGCCAGGGTGACCAGCGGGTCCAGGTCGGTCTCGACCGGCGTGATGAGCACCCCGCGCACGCCCTGCTTCTCCAGCTCCTGGAGGTAGTGCTGCTCCCGCCCCGGCTGCAGGTCGGTGCTGCAGGTCATGAGCATGCAGCCGTCCTGGAGCAGCCTGTCCTCGACGCCGCGGCACACCTCGGTGAAGAACGGGCCGGCGATGTCGAGGGTCACCGCGCCGACCAGCGGGCTGGGCGCGCCCCGTAACCGCCTGGCGGCGTCGTTCGGCAGGTAGCCGACGCGCTCCATGGCCGCGTGCACGCGCCGGCGCGTCTCCTCGGCCACGAGCTCGGGGTTGTTCAGCACGTTGCTCACGGTCGTCGGGGAGACGCCCGCCTCTTTCGCGACCTGCCGCATGCCGGCGCGGCGCGGCGCGGAAGCGGCCGAAGCGTCCCGGATCACCGCAGCACCATATCCGGGGTCATCTCACCCGGCCACGGCCTTGAGCGACGCTTCGAGGATGTCGACGCCGGTGTGCAGCTCGTCGTCGGTGATCGTGAGCGGCGGGGCGATGCGGAAGATGCCTCCCATGCCGGGCAGCTGGACGATGTTCATGTGCAGGCCCCGTTCGAGGCAGGCCGAGGTGACGGCGTTGCCCAGCGCGTCGGCGGGCGCCTTGCTCCGCTTGTCCTCCACCAGCTCGATGCCCTGGAGCAGGCCACGGCCGCGGACGTCGCCGACGACCTCGTACCTGTCGCGGAGATCGAGCAGCCGGTCGGCGAGCCGGTCGCCGAGCCGTGCGGCGCGCTCGACGAGGGCGTCACGCTCGATGACGTCCAGCACCGTCAGCGCGACGGAGGCGGCCAGCGGGTCGGAGACGTGCGTGGTGTAGAAGAGGAAGCCCCGGTCGTGGCAGACCTGCTCGATCTCGGCGGTGGTGACGACGGCCGCCACGGGCAGCCCGGCTCCGAGGGTCTTCGACAGCGTCAGGATGTCGGGGGCGACCCCGTCGCGCTCGAACGCGTACATGGCGCCGGTGCGGCCGAGGCCGGTCTGCGCCTCGTCGAGGATCAGCAGCATGCCGCGCTCGTCGCACAGCTCCCTGAGGCGGCGCAGGTAGCCGGGCGGCAGGTCGATGATCCCGCCCGACGACAGGATGGGCTCGACGAGACAGGCGGCGAGGCTCCCAGCCGACTGCTGGTCGACCAAGGCGAAGCCGTAGGCGAGCTCCGCCTCCCAGTCGTGCGACCCGTCGGAGGACCGGAACGGCGACCGGTAGGCGTTCGGCGCGGGCAGCGCGAGGTTGCCCGGCGTCGGCGGGCCGTAGCCGCGCCGCCCGGCCGAGAAGGTCGCCGAGGCCGCGCCCTGGGTCATGCCGTGCCACGAGCGGTCGAAGGAGACGATCTCGTAGCGGCCGGTGGCGAGCTTGGCCATCTTGATCGCGGCCTCGTTCGCCTCCGCCCCCGTGGTGAGCAGCAGCATCTTGCCCAGCGCCGGAGGCAGGGTCGCGGTGAGCCTGGCGGCGAGGTCCACGACCGGGGCGCTGAGCATGCCGCTGTAGAGGTGGCCGAGCGACGCGACCGCGGACGAGACGGTGGCCACGATGTCGGGGTGCGCGTGGCCGAGGATGGCGCTCATCTGCCCCGAGGTGAAGTCGAGGATCGGCCTGCCCTGGCGGTCGAAGACATGCGCGCCGGAGGCCCGTTCGATGACCCGCGGGGTGAAAGTGCCTCCGTAGCGGACCAGGAGGCGGTCCGCCTCCTCCCAGAACGTCGTGTCCATCGCCAGTCCTCTCCGGCCGCGCCGAGACGCCGCGTGCCTCGCCCGTGGCCATCTTCGATCAACGGCGGGAGCCGTCACAAGCCCGCGCGCAGCCGCCCGCCCGCGGCGGTCTCATTCTGTCGCCCGCTGCTGCTAGATCTTGCACCGCCGAACCCGCCTCCGACAGGGACGATCCGCATGCACCTCTCCCCCCTCGCGCAGCGCCTTCTCAACCTGCTCACCGGCACCGCGAACGACCCCACCCACTGGCCGGACGCCTCCCGGCTGAGCGTCGGGTTCGTCGGGCTGGGCGGCTCGCCGATCCCGGACGGCGACGGCATCCCGTTGTCGGTCCGGTACGCGCTCGGCGAGCCTACCCGGCAGGTGCTGGTCGCGCCGGCCCGCGAGCTGGTCGGGCGCCTCCTGGAGGACGGGCGGCGGTCGGACGACCCCGTCATGGTCGTGGTGGCGGCGGGGCTGGCCGGCATGGACGCCGAGGTGCGCGCCCGGTTCGCCGGGGAGCGCGGGCCGATCGCGGTCGCGGAGCTGGACGTGCTGCTCGGCTGGGACGTGGAGCGGCGGTCGCTGTTCTGGGAGGCGGTGCGGCCGGACGTGCCGCCGCCGCCCGGCCTGGCCGCCTGGCTCGGCGGCCTGCCCGGCTACCCGGAGTTCGCCCGGACGGCTCTGGAGACGGCCGCGGCTCGCGTCGCGGCGATCCAGGCCGACGAGATCCCGTACGAGGCGGAGAAGGCGTTCGGCAGCGGGGAGAAGGCGGCCATCGGCCGGGCCGTGCGGCTGGCCCTCATGCGGGACGAGCCCTGGCTGCCCGGGTTGCTCGACACGCTGGTGCGCGGGGTCGCGGTGGCGCCCACCGGGGCCGGGACGCTGCCTTCCCAGGCGGTGCTCTTCGAGATCGCCCGCGCGGCCGAGGAGCACCCGACCCCCGAGGTGGTCTCCGCGCTCCGCGCCGCGGGCCGGGCCACCCGGCACGCCGGGGTGCCCAGGCAGCTCGCCCGCATGCTCAAGCGCGTCGAGCCCGCCCTGGCCGACCGGCTGGAGGTGGCGTTCCGGCTGCCCGACGGGCCGGTGCGGCAGACCGTCGGCGAGCACACGGCGGTGATCTCGGCCGACGACGAGGTCGAGCTGTCATGGTGGCACGGCGACCGGAAGCTGAAGACGGTTCCCGTGGCGGTCACGCGGGAGCACCCCGAGGAGGTCGGGCGGCTGCGCGAGCTGGTCAAGCGGACCCGGCAGCAGCGGGCCACCCTGGTCAGGGCGCTGGAAGCCGGGTGCGCCGGCACGTCGGCTCCGCCGTACCGGCTGCTGGAGGGGCATCCGATCACGGACCGGCTCATCTGGGAGTTCGAGGTCTCGCCCGGCGTGTGGCGCGCCGAGCTGGGGCTGACCGTGCCGGACGTGCCGGTGCGGCTGTGGCATCCGGCCCGCGCGCGGGCCGAGGAGGTGCGCGCCTGGCGGGAGGTGGTACGGGGCGAGGAGCTGCGCCAGCCGTTCAAGCAGGCCTTCCGCGAGGTCTACCTGCTCACGCCGGCGGAGGAGGCGAGCGGCGTCTCCTCCCACCGGTTCGCCGAGCAGGTGGTGCGCTACCGCAGGCTCCGCGCGCTGTTCGAGGAGCGGGGCTGGACGTCCGCCTTCCTGGGGGCGTGGGACGGCGCCGAGCTCGACGGCGACGCCCGGCGTGTGATGGCGGGCGGACGGTGGCGGGCGAGGCTGAGCCACCACCTGTACGACGAGGACCACGCGATCACGGGAGAGGTCGGCTTCGACCGTCTCGTGGAGGGCGGGTGGCGCGCCGCGCCGCTGACGGACGTGCCGGCGCCGGTGTTCAGCGAGGCCATGCGCGACGTCGACCTGTTCGTGGCCGCCTCCTCCGGCCGATGACCCGCCGTCACCCGGCGGCTCCATGCTTGATCGACGCGGCTCGGTCGGGGGACGGCGCCGGCCGGGGCACGGAGGCCACCAAGGCGCGCGTGTAGGGATCGCGCGGCCGCGCGAACACCTCCGTGACGTCGCCCTCCTCCACGACCCGGCCGTCCTTCATGACCAGCACGCGATCGGCCACGTGATGGACCACACCCAGGTCGTGGGAGATGAACACCATCGCGGTGCCGTACTCGGCCTGGATGTCGGCGAGCAGGTCGAGCACCTGCGCCTGGATCGAGACGTCGAGCGCGGAGACCGGCTCGTCGCAGACCAGCACGTCGGGGCGGGGGCCGAGGGCGCGGGCGATGGCAACGCGCTGGCGCTGGCCGCCGGACAGCTCCCTGGGGTGGCGGGCGGCCGTCCCGGGCGGCAGGCCGACGCGGGCCAGCAGGTCGAGGACGCGCTCGCGGCGTCCGGCCCGGGGCAGGCGGAGCGGCTCGGCGATCAGGCGGCCGACGGTGTGGCGCGGGTCGAAGGAGTCGAGCGGGTTCTGGGAGACGAGCTGGATGCGGGGGCGCAGCGGGCGGCGGGCGCGTTCGGGCCGGCGGCTCCACGGCTGCCCGTGCAGGGTGACCTGGCCGGCGCCGGGTTCGAGCAGGCCGAGTACGAGCCGGGCGAGCGTGGTCTTGCCCGACCCGGACTCCCCCACGACGCCGAGCGTCTCGCCGGCGTGCAGGGTGAAGAAGACGTCGTGGACGACGCGGCGGGAGCCGTACGAGCGGGCGAGCCCGGTCCCGGCGAGGACCCGGGCGGACAGGTCAGGAGTGGCACGGGCGCGCGGGGCGCCGGTGGTGAGGCGGGTGCCGCGGGAGGCCGCGGACGGGACGGCGGCCAGCAGCGCCCGGGTGTAGTCGTGGGCGGGCGCGGACAGCACGTCGCGGGCGGGCCCCTCCTCCACGATCCGGCCGTCCTTCATGACCAGGATGCGGTCGGCGATCGAGGCGACCACGGCCAGATCGTGGCTGATCAGCAGCAGCGCGGTCCCGGCGGCCCGGCGCTCGGCGAGCAGCCGCAGGATCTGGGCCTGGACGGTGACGTCGAGCGCCGTGGTCGGCTCGTCGGCGATGATCAGCGGCGGGTCGGCGGCGATGGCGGAGGCGATCAGGGCCCGCTGCCGCAGCCCGCCGGAGAGCTGGTGGGGATACTGACCGGCGCGGGTCGCGGGCTCGGGGACGCCCACCGCGTCCAGCAGTTCCAGCACCCGGTCCGCGCGGCGGGCCCGGGGCACGACGTCGTGGACGGCGAGCACCTCGGCGATCTCGGCGCCCACCGTGCGCAGCGGGTCCAGCGAGACCAGCGCGTCCTGCAGGACGAGTCCGGCGAACCCGCCGCGCAGCCGCCGCCAGTCGGCCGGGGTGAAGGCGAGGGCGTCCCCGCCGGACACCCGGAACGCCCCGGCCCGCACCTCCGAGCCGGGTCCGGCGAGGCCGAGCAGGGTGCGGGCGGTGACGCTCTTGCCGGAGCCGGACTCGCCGACGATCGCCACGCACTCGCCGGGCGCCACCGACAGCGAGATGCCGCGCACGACCTCGGCGCCGCCGAAGCTCACCCGCAGGTCCTCCACGGTCACCAGCGAGGTCATGGTGTCCTCCCCTCGAAACGGCGTTGCAGGCGGCGTCCGACGACGGTCAGGCAGACGACGGTCAGCGTGATCGCGAGGCCCGGGAAGAACGCCTCCCACCAGGCGACCCGCAGGTAGTTGCGGGCTTCGGAGAGCATCGCGCCCCACTCGGCGGCGGGCGGCTGCGGTCCCATGCCGAGGAAGCTGAGCCCGGAACCGGCGATCACGGCCTGTCCGAGTCCGATGGTGGCCAGGACGGGGATCGGGCCGAGCACGTTCGGCAGCACGTGCCCCGCGGTGATCGCCAGGCGGGAGCGGCCGAAGGTGACGGCCTGCTCGACGTAGCCGGAGCGGCGGACGACGAAGGTCTGGGCGCGGACCACGCGGGCGTAGCTGGGGATCTGGGCGACGGCGATCGCGAAGATCACGTTCATCGTCCCCGGGCCGGTGATCGCCACGATGAGCAGGGCGAGCAGCAGTTCGGGCAGGGTGGACAGCACGTCGAACGAGCGGGCCAGCGCCTCGTCCAGCCACTTCGGCGACAGCCCGGCGGCCAGGCCGAGCAGCACGCCGGAGGTGACGGCCAGGACGGTGGCGGCCACGCCGATGCTGATGGAGTGGCGGGCCCCGTACACGACCCTGGCCAGCACGTCGCGGCCGAGGTGGTCGCTGCCGAACCAGTGGGCGCCGCCGGGCGGGGCGAGCGCGTCCATCGGGTCGGCGGCCAGGGGGTCGGCGGCCGTCAGCAGACCGGGCGCGGCGACAGCGAGGGCCAGCAGCACGAGAAGAGCACCCGGTACGAGCCACCCCAGGACGTTCCCGCGCACAGCAGGACGAAAGAGGCGGCGCAGCCCCACAGACCCGAACCGCCCACCACGCCCCCGGCCCTCACGCGAGGACCGGCCGACGCGGCGCGAATTCTCGGGAGCGGGTTCGACGGCGCGCCGCGAATCTTCGGAAGCGGGCCGATGGGAAGGCTCGACAGCGCCGCGCAGGTCCTCGGGAGCGGGCTGATGGGAGGAGCCGACAGCGCCGCCCGGAACTTCGGAAGCGGGCCGATGGGAGGACTCGACGGCGCGGCGCGGGTCGTCGGGAGAGGGGGCGTCGGCGGGGCGGGCGGTGCCGCGGGAGGTCGGGGACATCGGCGGTCAGCCCCTGATCCGCGGGTCGATGACGCGGTAGGCCAGGTCGAGCAGCGTGCTGACCGTGACGTACACGACGGCCGACAGCAGCACGACGGCCATCACGACGGGCATGTCCTGACCGGTCACGGCCTGCATGGCGACCTGGCCGAGCCCGGGCCGGCCGAACAGCACCTCGGTGATCACCGCGCCGCCCAGCAGCGCGCCGGTGAACCAGCCGGCCAGCGTCACGGCCGGGATGAGCGCGTGCCGCAGGGCGTGCCGGGCGACCAGGGCGCGTTCGGTGAGCCCGCGCGCCCTGGCCGTCACCGCGAACGGCTGCTCCAGCGCCCGCTCCAGCCCGCCCCGGAGCACCTGGCCGAGCACGCCCGCGACGGGCAGGCCGAGCGCCAGCGCGGGCAGCACCAGCGCCGCCGGCCCGTCCGCCCCGGACACGGGGAACCAGCCGAGCGTGAACGAGAAGACCGACAGCAGCACGATCCCGATGAGGAACGGCGGCACGGACACCGACACCAGCTCGGCGGCCGAGGCGACGGCACGCGGCCACCGCCCCCTGCCCGCCGTGCCGATCGCGATGAGGCCGGCCAGCACCACGCCGGTGGCCGCCGCGGCGAGCGTGAGCTGCGCGGTCGGCCCGATCTGGCCGGCCAGGATCTCGCCGACGCCGCGCTGCTGCTGGTACGAGCGGCCGAGGTCGCCGTGCAGCAGGCGCCACAGGTAGGACAGGTACTGCACGATCTCGGGCCGGTCGAGCCCCCATTCCGCGACGATCCCGGCCCGGATCTCCGGGGTGTCGGGGCCGTCGCCGACCAGGATGTCGACGGTGTCTCCCGGGGCGAGCAGCAGCGCGGCGTACGATGCGGTGGCGGCGGCCCAGAGCACCGCCAGCCCGGCGCCCAGCCGTCTGATCATGTGCCGATCCGCACGTCGTACGCGCTCGCCGGGGTGCCGGAGGCGGGATCGAAGCCGAGCCCCTGGACGTTCTTGCTCGCGGCGATCTGGTCGGCGGGCACGTAGAGCGGGAACACGACGGCGTGGTCCGCCACGACCGCCCGCTGCGCCCTGGCGTAGAGCTCCTTGCGTTCGGCCTGGCCGGAGCTTGCGGAGGCGGCGGCGAGCCACTTGTCCAGGTCGGGGTCGGCGAAGCGGGTGCGGTTGATGGCGGCACCTTCCGGCAGGATGAGGTTGAGCGCGGCGCCCGCGTCGGAGTCGCCGCGGGAGTTGCCGAACACCTCGTAGGCGTCGTCGTCCATGGCCTGCTGCGCGCTGCCCTGGTCGAGGATCTTGACCTGGAAGTCGATGCCGGCGTTCTGCTTGACCTGGGCCTGGATGGCCTGGGCGAGGATGTCGCGGCGGTCCCGGACGAACGGCGCCGAGGCGACCTCGCGCACGGTGAGCCGCTCGCCGTCCTTGACCCGGAACCCCTCGGCGTCGCGCTCCTTCCACCCTGCGGCGTCGAGCAGGGCGTTGGCCCTGGCCACGTCGCCGCCGTAGGTGTTCTCCAGGGACGGGTCGTAGAAGGGGCTCTCGCTGCCGACGATGCTCCACGCCCTGGTGGCGGTGCCCTGGTAGACGGATCTCAGCACCGCGTCCAGGTCCACGGCCTCGCGGAACGCCTCCCGTACGCGCCGGTCGTCGAAGGGGGCGTGGGAGGTGTTGAAGTAGTAGGAGTAGGCGGTGCCGGAGTTGAGCGCCGTCCGCAGGGTCAGCTCCGGGTCCTTCTCGATGAGGGCGACCTCGGTCGCGGGGACGCCCTCGATGACCTGCACCTGGCCCGAGGTGAGCGCGCCGACGCGGACCGCGGCCTCGGGCAGGAACCGGTAGGTGATCTCCGAAAGGTGGGCGGGGCCCTGGTGGGCCGCTCCGGCGGGGGGCCAGGCGTAGGCGGGGTTGCGCCGGTAGTGGATCTCCTGGCCCTGGACGTACCGTTCGAGGATGAACGGCCCGGTGCCGACCAGGTCCGGCCCGCCGAACTTGAGGTCCTCGGCGCCCTTCAGCGACTTCGGCGAGACCTGCCCCGCGAGGGGTGAGGCGAGGAAGTCGAGGAAGAGCGCGTCCGGCTCCTTGAGGGTGATCCTGAGCCGGTGCGGCGACACGACCTCGGCCTCGTCGAAGGACCTGAGCTGGATCGCGGCCACCGACGGGTTGTAGCCGGGCACGAGGAACTGGTCGAGGTTGGCCTTGACGGCGGCGGCGTCGAACGCCGTGCCGTCGTGGAAGGTGACGTCGTCGCGCAGGTCGAGGGTGTAGGTCAGCCCGTCGTCCGACACCGTCCACGCCGTGGCGAGCCAGGGCCCGAAGGAGCCGTCGGCGGCTTTCGACAGCAGCGCGTCGAACTGGTTGAACACCAGCAGCCTGGCCTTGTTCTGGGCCCACAGCTGCGGGTTCAGGGTGATCGGCTGCGTCTCGACGGCCCAGGTCAGCGAGGTGGTCCGCGCGGTCTGGACGGGTTGCGCGCCGCACGCGGCGAGGGTCAGCAGCAGGGCGGGGAGGATGCGCTTCACGGGCGGTTCCAGGCTTCGGCGAGCAGCTCGTACGAGCGCGCGCGGTCTTCGTGGTCGTGGGTGATGGTCGTGATGAGCAGTTCGTCGGCCCCGGTCACCCGCCGGAGCACGCGCAGCCCTTCGGCCACCTCGGCGGGCGGGCCGACGAACCGGGTGTCGAGGCGGTCCTTGACGAGGTCGCGGTCGGCGTCGGTCCAGACGTGCGCGTCGGCCTCCGCCGCCGTGGGGTACGGGATCGCGCCGTCGCCCGTCCGGATGCTGCGGACCCACAGGTCGTACCCCTTGGCCAGCTCGCGGGCCCGCGCCCGGCTCTCCGCGACGACCGCGTCCGCCGAGACGATCACGTACGGCTCGCCCAGCGCCTCCGACGGCTTGAACGCCTTCCGGTAGGCCTCGACGGCCTCCAGCACGCTGGACGGGCTGACGTGGTAGTTCGCCGCGAAGGGCAGCCCGCGTTCCCCGGCGACCTGGGCGCTCTGCCCGCCGCTGCTGCCGAGGATCCACACCCGCAGGTCCGCGCCCTCGCCGGGCACGGCGCGCGCCTCGTGCGTGCCGTCGAGCAGGGCGAGCACGTCGTCGATCTGGTCGGCGAAGTCGGGCGTCCGCGCGCCCGGCTGCTGGAGGGCGGCGATCTGGCGGGCGAGCCTGGGCTGCCTGGCGAGCGCCGACCAGTCGAAGGGCGGCGGGATCAGCAGCCCGTCCACGACCCGTACCGCCTGCTTCTCGGCGACCGGGTCCGTGGCGAGTTCGGCGCGGCGCTGCCCGGAGCGCCCGATCCCCAGGTCGATCCGGCCCGGGTGGAGCGCGTCGACGATCCCGAACTGCTCGACCACCGACAGCGGCGTCTGGTGACCGAGCTGCACGGCGCCCGATCCGACCCGGATCGTGGAGGTGGCCGCGGCCACGAGCGCGATCAGCACGGCCGGCGCCGAACTGGCGACGCCGGGCGCGAAGTGGTGCTCGGCCAGCCAGTAGCGGCGGTAGCCGTACTCCTCGGCCCGGCGGGCGAGGTCGAGGGTGTTGCGCAGGGCGTCGCCCGCCGTGCCTCCCGACACGATCGGGGCGAGGTCGAGGATGGACAGCGTCACGTGGCACCTCCGGGGAACGGCCTGCTGGGGATCTCCGCCCGCAGCACGGGCGCGATCTCGGCCTGGAACAGCTCCAGCGCGTCCCGGTGCTGCCCGGGCGTGAGCCCGTCGGCGTCGGCGTGCAGGTGCATGACCTCGTGGCCGAACCGCTTGTGGTAGCGCAGCACCTTGTCGACGATCTGCTGCGGGCTGCCGACCAGGATCGAGCCGCGCTCGATGGCGTCCTCCAGGGTCGGGAAGACCACCGGCAGGCCGAGCTTCCGCTGGAACGCCACCCGGGCGTCGTAGACGGGCCGGTAGGCGGCGACGGCCTCCTGCGAGGACCGGGCCGCGTAGTAGCCCGCCGTCCCCGCGCCGACCAGCGCGCCGGCCGGGTCGTGCCCGTAGTGCTCCCAGCGTTCCCGGTAGTGGTCGATCAGCTCGGCGTAGGGGCCGATGGGGTGGGTGACGTTGGCGGAGAACAGCGGGTCGCCGTGGCGGGCGGCCAGATCCACCGACTCCTGGCTGGTGGCGCTGCCGTGCCAGACGCGGATCGGCCGCTGCAGCGGCCGCGGCCAGGTCTCCGCCTCGGTCAGCGGCGGCCGGAACCGGCCTTCCCAGGTGACCTTGTCCTCCCGCCAGAGGCGGCGGAAGAGCTCGTACGACTCCCGGTTGCGTTCCCACTGGTCCTCGGCCGTGACGTGGAACAGCTGGGCCTGCGCCGCGCCGTTGCCCTTGCCGATGATCAGCTCCAGCCGGCCCTCCGACAGGTGGTCGAGCGTCGCGTAGTCCTCGTACGCGCGGACCGGGTCCAGCAGGCTCAGCGTGGTGACGGCGGTGAACAGCCGGATCCGGGTCGTCCTGGCGGCGATGTGGCCGAGCACCACCGGCGGCGAGGAGGAGATGAAGGGGCGCTCGTGCCGCTCCCCCACACCGAAGCCGTCGAAGCCGAGCTCCTCGGCCAGCACCGCGTTCTCGACGACCTCGCGGAAGCGCTCGGTGGGCGATCGGTCATCGTTATGGACGATCAACGTGATAGCCAGAAATTTCATGACACCTCCGCATAGCGGCTGGCCGGGCGCGGCAGGCCGAGCAGCCCGCGCAGCGTGGTGGCCTCGTAGGCGCGGCGGAACACCCCGTGCCCGCGCAGTTCGGCCGTCAGCCCGCGGGTGATCCGCTCCAGGTCGTACGGCAGCACGCCGGGCCGCAGCCGGAACCCCTGGATCCCGGCCCGCCGCCACTCCAGCAGCACGTCGGCCAGCTCGCGCACGGTCCCGGTGAAGATCGCGGCGTCGGAGGCGAGCTCGGCCCCGTCCAGCTCGTCGAGCCGCGCCTTGCGCCGCGCCGCGTCCTCGCCGAGGAAGACGACCAGGTCGGCGAAGATCTTGATCTCGCCCGACAGCGCCCGGACCTCCTCGACGACGGCGCGGGCCTGCTCGTCGGAGTGCGGGGTGACGTACACGACGTCGGCGCTGCCGGCCGCGAACTCGTACGGCAGCCGCGCGTGGGCGAGCGCGGTCACCACCGGCTGACCCTGCGGCGGCCGGGGCGTGATCGACGGCCCCTTGACCGAGAAGAACCGCCCGGCGAAGTTCGCGTAGTGCAGCTTGTCCCGGTCGATGAACCTGCCTGTGGCCACGTCGCGGATCTCGGCGTCGTCCTCCCAGCTGTCCCAGAGCCGCCGCGCGACCTCGACGGCGTCGGCGGCCTCGGCGAACAGGTCGCGCACGTGCGGGTCGGCGGCGAGGTCGCGGGCCCCCGGGTCGAGCGGCGGGAACCGCCTGCGGCCGAAGTGCCGCGCCTCCGAGGCGCGCGCGGAGATCTGCGCGCGCCAGCCGGCCCGCCCGCCGCTGACGTGGTCGAGCGTGGCGATGCCGACGGCCACGTGGAACGGTTCGGTGTGCGTGGTGGTGGCCGTCGGCACCAGCCCGATCCGGCTGGTGAGCGGCGCGAGGCGGGCCGCGAGCAGCACCGCGTCGAACCTCCCCCGGACCTGGTCGGTGCGTTCGTCGGGGCCGTCGGGCAGGGTCGACTGCGGGCCCAGGGCGTCCTCGATGGTGACGAAGTCGAGCAGCCCGCGCTCGGCCTCGGTCACGAGGGCCGCCCAGTGGCGGGCGGAGAAGACGTCCGCGGACGTCTCGCGCCAGGCGGCGGGGTGCCAGCCCGCGCCGTCCAGCGCCACGGCCAGGTGCAGCGTCATGTCAGCTCCAGGTGGTCGCGGAGGGTGGCCCCGGTGTAGTCGGTACGGAAGACGCCGCGCTCCCGCAGCAGCGGCACCACGCGGTCGACGAACTCGTCCAGGCCTCCGGGTGTGAGGTGCGGGACGAGGATGAACCCGTCTGCGGCGTCGGCCTGCACGTGCTCGTCGATCTGCCGGGCCACGCTCCCGGGGGTGCCGACGAACGTCTGCCGCCCGGTCACCTCGATGACCAGCTCCCGGATCGACAGGCCCTTCTCCCCGGCCAGCGCCCGCCACTTGGCGGCGACGGCGGCGCGGTCCTTGATCGGCACCCGGCCCTGGGAAACGCCTTCCGCCGGGTCCGGCTCGATGTCGGGCAGCGGGCCTTCGGGGTCGTACGCGGACATGTCGCGGCCCCACACCTGCTCCAGGAACGCGATCGCGGTCCGCGGCCCGACCTGCTGCCGGCGGATGGCGGCGGCGTTCTCGGCGGCCTCCTCGTCCGTGTCGCCGAGCGCGAACGTCACGCCCGGCATGATCTTGAGCTGGTGCGGCTCACGGCCGTACCGGGCCAGGCGGCGCTTGACGTCGGCGTAGAAGCGCCTGCCGTCCTCCAGCCTGCCGTGCGGGGTGAAGATCACGTCGGCGTGGGCGGCGGCGAACTCGCGTCCCTCGTCCGAGTCCCCCGCCTGGATGACGACGGGGTGTCCCTGCGGGCTGCGGGGCAGCGTGAACCGGCCCTCGACGGAGAAGTGCGCGCCCCGGTGCCCGACGTCGCCGATGGCTCCCGGGCGGACGAACGTGCCCGTCTCCCGGTCGGCGGCGACCGCGTCCGGCCGCCAGGAGTCCCACAGCTCCCGTGACAGCCGCACGAACTCCGCCGCCCGCTCGTACCGGTCGGCCCGGTCGAGGTAGCCGCCGCGGCGGAAGTTCTCGCCGGTGAACGCGTCGGAGGTGGTCACCACGTTCCAGGCGGCCCGGCCGTCGCTCAGGTGGTCGAGCGTGGACAGACGCCGGGCCAGCTCGTACGGCTCGTTGAAGGTGGTGTTGACGGTCCCGGCCAGGCCGAGCCGGTCGGTGACCGCGGCCAGGGCGCTGAGCACGGTGAGCGACTCCGGCCGGCCGACCACGTCGAGGTCGTGCACGCGGCCCTTGAGCTCGCGCAGCCGCAGCCCTTCGGCCAGGAAGAGGAAGTCGAGCTTGCCGCGCTCGGCCGTCCTGGCGAGGTGGACGAACGAGGCGAAGTCGATCTGGCTGCCGGAGCGGGGGTCGGTCCAGACCGTGGTGTTGTTCACGCCGGGGAAGTGGGCCGCCAGGTGGACCCGCTTGCGGGTCATCGGTCCCGCCCGTGCGGCGCGTACCAGCTCTGGGGCAGGCCCTCGGTCGTCTCGCGGAAGGCCGGCAGCCGGTAGAGGTCGCGGGCGTACGGCCACAGATGCTCGAAGCCGGACAGCCCCCGCTCGCTGATCAGGTGGCCGGGGTTGTGCTCGGCGTCGAACCTGGCCAGCGTCACCCAGAGCCGCACGTCGGCCTCGGTGATCGTGTCGCCGGCCAGGAACCGCTGCCCGGCCAGGCGCTCGTCCAGCCGCTCCAGCGCCGAGACGACCACCCGCCGCTCCCGCTCGCGGTCGTCCTCGGTGGCCGCGCGGGCCACCCGGGCGACGCCCGTGTTGACGTCGTGGTAGATCCAGGCGTTCAGCTTGTTGATCTCCGGGCGGAGCGCGTCCGGGTAGAGGTCGATCGGCGTGCCGGCCCACTGCTCGAACTGGGTGGCCAGGTCGATCGTGATGTCGGGGAAGTGGTTGCTGACGATCGTGCCGGTGTGCCGGTCCCAGAGCACGGGGACCGAGACGTGGCCGCCGTAGCCCTTCTCGGTGGCGTCGTACGCCTCCTCCAGCAGGGTGAAGCCGTTGACCGGGTCGGCGCCGCGGCGCTCCCTGAACGCCCAGCCGCGGCCGTCGCGCTCGTCGTCCACGTACGACAGCGAGATCACCTCCTCCAGGCCCTTGAGCTTGCGGACGATCGCGGCGCGGTGGGCGTACGGGCAGACCCAGGAGACGTAGAGGTGGTAGCGGCCGGGCTCGGCGCGGTGGCCGCTGGAGCCGTCGGCGGTGATCCGGCCCTGGAACGGGTAGACGGGGCGGTTCCAGTCGGGCGACAGGTGCAGGCGGCCCGGCCCGTAGTGGCCGTACGCGACGAGGTCGACGGGGCTCGCGTAGGCGCCCGTCCGGGTGGGTGTGGACACGGGATCTCCGGGTTCAGGAGTCGGGGTGGGCCAGGAAGCGGCCGAAGCGGCCCTGGTGGTAGAGGAGCGGGCGGCCCTGCCGGTGGACGTCGGCCTCGGCGACCAGGCCGACCACCAGCACGTGGTCGCCGACCTGCGCCGTCTCGTAGGGCAGGCAGATCAGGTGCGCGGAGACGTCCTGCAGCAGCGGCGCGCCCAGCGGCCCCGGCCGCCAGCGGGTGGGCTCGGCGAAGCGGTCGACGCTCTTCCTGGCGAACCGGGCCGCCAGCTCGGACTGGTCGCTGGCCAGGATGTTGACCGCGAAGTGGTCGGCGGCGCCGAGCCTGGGCCAGGTGGTGGAGGAGCGGTCCACGTAGAAGGAGACGAGGGGCGGTTCGAGGCTGACGGAGGAGAAGGAGGTGGCGGTGAGACCGACGGGGACGCCGTCGCTCTGGGCGGTGATGACCACGACGCCGCTGGCGTGCACGGCCAGCGCCCGCCTGAACCGGGCGGCTTCGACGGCGTGGCCGTCGGTCAGGGATGAAACGGTCACGGGAGTTCCTCACAGGAGAAAGGCATGCTCGCGCGGCGCCCCGGTGACGGTCCGGGGTCGCGGAGAAGGGGAAGTCGTCGACGAGGGCGCGGGCGGCTTCGGCCGCGCCGGGAGCACGGAGGTGGCGGCTACGGATGCGTGATCAACGACACTGCGCGCTGGCGACGTGGCAGAAATCCACGTGGGAGCGCCTAGTCAGGAGGAGACCCTGCCTCATGGGAACGACGTTAGGCCGCAGTCCCGGCAAAGTCAATATTTCCTACTAGCTTTTAGGGTTTTAGGCACGCGAAAGGCCGTGCCCCTCCCGGGGCACGGCCTCACATGTCCTCGGCGCCGGCTCTGATGGCTTCGCGGATGCGGGGATAGGTGCCGCAGCGGCAGATGTTGCGCAGGCCGTCGAGGTCGGCGTCCGTGATCGAGCGGCCTTCGGCGGCGACGCGGCGGACCAGCGCCACGGCGGCCATGATCTGGCCCGGCTGGCAGTAGCCGCACTGGGCGACGTCGTGGTCGAGCCAGGCCTGCTGCATGGGGTGCAGGTCCCGGCCGACCGTGGCCGCCAGCCCTTCGATGGTCGTGACCTCGTCGGTCGGCTGGAGATCCTGGACGGGGATCGCGCAGGGGTTGACGGCCTTGCCGTTGAGGTGGCTGGTGCAGGCTTTGCAGACGTTGATCCCGCAGCCGTACTTCGGCCCGGTGATGCCGAGGATGTCGCGCAGGACCCACAGCAGGCGGACGTCGCCGGCGACGTCGACGGTGACCTGCTCGCCGTTGACGCGGAACGTGTGCTCGGGCACTCAGATCTCCTTGGTTCAGCGGGCGTGGTCCAGGCCGTCGGTCGGCGACGGCGGGATCGGCGGGACGGTGGGTTTGGGGGTGAAGGAGAGCGTCCCGTGGTTGATCGGGAAGCTGGTGGGCATCGTGCCGGTGGCGCGGCCGTACGCGCAGGCGACCGCGGCCATCGACGCGGCGACGCCCAGCTCCCCCGCGCCGCCGGGCTGGTCGGACGTGCTGGGCATGACGATGACCTGGAGTTCCGGCGGGGTGTTCCACTGGCGGGTGTAGAAGTAGTTGTCCCAGCTCGCCTCCAGGAAGTGGCCGTCGCGCAGGTGGAGGCTGGAGGTCAGGGCCAGCGCGATGCCGTCCATGACGCAGCCCATCATCTGGGCCTCCAGGCCGCGGGGGTTGACGGCCAGGCCGACGTCCACGGCGAAGACGACCTTGGTGACGCGCGGCCCGGCCACGCCGTCGCGGATGGGCCGGTCGACCGTCGCGGGCCGGCAGTCGATCTCCACCAGCGCGGCGCTGACCGACTTGTACTCGGCGTGGAACGCGATGCCCTGGGCGGTGCCGGGTGCCATGGACCGGCCCCAGTTCCCGGCCTCCGCCACCTTCGCCAGCACCGCCCTGGACCGGTCGTCCTGGAGGAAGTCGCGCCGGAACCGGTAGGGGTCCTTGCCCATCCTCGCCGCGAGCTGGTCGACGATGAGCTCGCGGGCGCAGGTGACGTCGGGCGAGTAGACGTTGCGCATGCTGCCGGTGTTGAAGCCCTTGTCCGTCTCGCTGAGCAGCCGGCTGACGGCCCCGAACCGGTAGGACGTCGCCTGGCTGAGATGGAAGAACGTCTGGGCGAAGCCGATGTCGCCCACCGGAAGCCTCGCGGCCAGGGCGGTGATGATCTCACCGAGCCCGTGACCGAGGTCCGTGGAGACGCTGGTGTGCCGCTGCTTGTAGCTGAGCACGGTGTCGCCGAGGTAGGCGACGCGGACCCGCGAGGTGGCCATCGGGTGGGTGCGCCCCTGGCGGGAGTCGTCGGCGCGGTGCCACATGAGCTTGACCGGTTTGCCGATCTTCTGTGACATCTCGGCGGCTTCGAGCGCGGCGTCGAAGAACAGCTTGCGCCCGAAGGAGCCGCCGCCCTCGGTGACGTGCACGGTGACCTTGCCGGTGGGCAGCCCGAGCTTGGCGGCGATGGCCTGCTGGGCGACGATCGGCGATTTCAGCGCCGACCAGATCTCGGCCCGCCCGGCCCGCACGTCGGCGATCGCGCAGTTGGGTTCGAGCGCGCTGTTGCTGCGGAAGTAGAAGGTGAACTTGCCTTCGACGACGGGGGTCGGCGGCCTGAGCCCCATCGGCAGTTCCGCCGCTTCGAGCTGCCGCAGCACGCTGGCGTCGGACTTCCCCTCCGCGGTGCCCGGTCTCCAGGAGACCTGCAGGGCGCGTACGGCGTCGACGCACTGCCCGAAGGTCTCGGCACGGACCGCGACCCCGGTGGAGATCGTCACCACGTCGGTGACGCCGGGCATGGCGCGGACCTGCGCGAGGTTCGCCACCGAGCCGACCTTGCCGTTGATGGTCGGCGGGCGGCACACCATCGCCGGCTTGGCGTCAGGGACGTCGAGGTCCATCGCGAACTTCTTGCGCCCGGTGACCGCGTCCAGGGCGTCGACGCGGTTGTGCGGCCTGCCGATGACGGTGAAGCTCTCCCGCGGCGCGAGCTCCACGGACACCCGCTCGGTCCGCGTGCTCGCGGCCTTCGAGGCGAGCGCGCCGATGCCGACGCTCCGGCCGGCGCGGTCCTTGACCACCCCGTCCTCGATCGTCAGGTTGCCCGCGTCGGTGCCGAGTTCGGCCGCCGCGGCGGTCAGCAGGCGCTGCCGGGCGACGGCGGCGGCGACCCGGATCGGGGTATAGGTGGCGATGGTCGTGTTCGAGCCGCCGGTGAGCTGGTTGAACACCAGCTCGGGGCGGGCGTCGGCCAGCGTGACGCGCACCCGGTCCAGCGGCACGGACAGCTCCTCGGCGATCAGCATGGCCGTCGAGGTGGTGATGCCCTGGCCGACCTCGGCCCGCGGCAGCGCGAACGCCACCGTGCCGTCCTGCCGCACCTCGACCGAGATCAGGTTCGAGGTGGGCAGCGCCGCCGCCGTCATGAGGTCGTTGAGGTCGACCAGCTCGGTCAGTTCGGGCGCGGCCGGTGCCCCGGCCCCGGCCGGGGCACTGGCTCCGGCCGGCGCCGGGGCGAGCTCGGCGGCGGCCACCAGGGTCGGGGCCGCCAGCACGTACCCGAGGAAGCGCCGCCGCCCGATGGCCGAGCCCGGCCCGTCGTCCTGCGGTCCGGTCATCAGGTGCCGGGCCGGTTGGTCGTGGGGATCTCGATCTTGGTCTCCTTGCCCTTGGTGAGGAAGAACATGATGTACTGCCGGACCGCCTCGTCGATGACCCAGGCGATCTGCGGCACCAGCGGCAGCGGGATGAGCCCTTCACGGAACCTGACCAGCTTCGGCCAGGCCGAGCTGATCAGCGGGTCCCACACCGGCTCACGCTCGATGCCGTCCCAGTCGGCCACCTGGTCGCCGACCAGGTAACGGGCGAGCGCGTTGCAGAGCGGCCGGCTGATGCTGCCGGGGCTGGTCTGCTCGGCGAGCTGGTCCAGCAGGATGTCGGTCAGCGCCACGCCCTCGGGGGTCGGCCCCATGTTGCGAGGCAGGACCTGGTCCGACTGCGCGTAGGCCTCGTCCCAGCTGGAGGGGATGTACTCGTCCTTGATGCCGAGCATGTGCGCGGTCACCTGCCACACGTGCAGGTACGCCGCGGAGTCGGCGGAGCTGATCGGCACCTTCCATTCGAGCATCTTGCGCATGGCGAAGGTCGGCAGGGTGTGCCAGGTGACCAGCATGTCCTCCTGGCTGATCGGGATGCCGTAGGGCCAGTGGGGCACCTGCCGCAGCAGGTGCCGCACCGCGGCGTGCACCAGCCGGGTCTTCACCGCCTCGACCACGCACGAGCCGTCCGGCCGGTAGGCGTTCAGCGACCCGACGGCGAATCCCAGGATGCTCGTCTTGGCCACGCGGTCCTCCATGTCCGCGCCGCCCTTGGAGTAGTAGACCGCGCGGGCCTCCTTGGGGATGGCGGTGCTCAGCATGCCGCCGCCCACGCCGTTGAGCAGGTTGAGGTACAGCCCTCTGGACTTGTTGAAGTCGGCCGCGGTCTCCAGCTTGCCGCGGTCCGCCCACGACGGCAGCCGGCGGGCCCGCTCCATGAAGTCCCGCAGATCCGCCGGCAGGCCGTCGGGCAACGGCTGGTCGTTCCGGTTCCAGTCCCACAGCAGGCGGTTGACCTCGGGCACGTCACCCCGGTCGATCAGCGAGGCGACCAGCGCGTCGGCCTCCTCGTCCCACACCCATCGCGGGTCCGTGCCGGCGCCGGAGCCCGCGACCGAGCCGCGCGCCGACCAGGTCCAGGGCGTCTGGCTCGCCTCCGCCGGAGGGGTGAGCCCCAGGGCGCCGAGCGCTCCCAGCGTTCCGCCCGAGATCAGGATCTTGCGCCTGCTCAACTCCGCCATTGCCCGTACTCCTCTCCGTGTGCCGAATCAAAGGGGTCGATCAGGACGGCCGGTTGGTTTCCGGGATCTCGATCCTGATCGGCTGCGCTTCGGACAGGAAGAGCAGGGTCGCCTTGCGCAGGAACTCGTCGAAGAGCCAGTACGTCTCCGGCGCCAGCGGGAGGTTGAGCAGACCTTCGCGGATGGCGATGAACGGCCGCCAGGACAGCCGGAGCAGCGAGTCCCAGACGGGCTCCCTCGGGATCTTCAGCCAGCCGGCTATCTGGTCGCCGAGCACGTAGCGGGTGAACGCGCCGAGGATCGGCTTGGACAGGATGGCGCCGTCGACCTCGGCGCCGAGGTTGAGCAGGATGTCGGCCAGCTTGATGCCCTCGGGGGTCGGCGCCAGGATCGGGGTCAGAACCTGCTCCGCCTGGGAGTTGGCCTGCGCCCACGACGCGGGGATGTACTCGTCCCTGATGCCGAGCATGTGCGCGGTGAGCTGCCACGAGTGCAGGAAGGCCGTGGACTCGGAGCTGGGGATCGGCACCCTCCAGTCGAGCATCTTCTGCATGACGGTCGTGCCCAGGCTGTGCCAGGTGACCATCATGTCCGCCTGGCTGATCGGGATCTCCTCGTCGGCGACCGGGGGCCAGTACGGGGACTGCGGCAGCAGGTGCCGCACCGCGGCGTGCACCAGCCGGGTCTTGACGCAGGTCACGATCATCTCGCCGTCGGGATCGAAGGCGTTGCGCGTCATGATGTCGTAACCGAGCTTGGCGGTCTTGGTGATGCGGTCCTTCATGTCCGCGCCGCCCTGCGAGTAGTAGACGGCGCGGGCCTCCCGGGGGATGACCGTGCTCATCATGCCGCTGGCCATGCCGTACAGGACGCCGAGGTAGAGTCCCCGCTTCTCGGTGAACCTGAACGAGGTGGCCAGCTTGCCGTGGTCGGTCCACGGCGGAAGCCGCCGGGCGTCCTCCATGAAGGCCCGCAGGTCCGCCGGGAGCCCGTCGGGCAGCGGCTGGCCGTTCTTGGTCCAGTTGCGTAAGAGCCGGTTGACCAGGGGCACGTCGCCCCGGTCGAGCAGCGAGGCGACCAGCGGGTCCGCTTCCGCGTCCCACACCCATCGCGGGTCGGCGCCGACGCCCGTGCCCGCCACCGAGCCCTTGGGCGACCAGGTCCACGCGTACGCCGGGGTCGTGACGCTCAGCGCGCCGAGCGCGCCGAGCGCGCCGCCCGCCTTCAGCACGTTGCGTCTGCTGGGTTTGTCCATGCCGTCGTTCCTCCTCTTCTCGCCGGGAGCGGGATGACACCCGTTGATACGATGAAACAGAGAACGCGTCTGTGTATCATCATCATGAGAGCACAACGTGATGCCCATCACAAGACCGCGGCCACCGTTGTGGGGGAACGAGTCAGAACCGTGTTCGTGAGGTGATCGTGGAATCCGCCCTGTCCGCGCTAATGCCGCCGTCGGACTCCGAGTCGTTGCTGGAACGTGCCTACATCGACGCGGTGGAGCAGGTGGACGACACCGACCCGACCCGGGCGCGCATCCTCGACGCGGCGTACGAGCAGTTCTGCCGCACAGGCATCCGGCGCTCCACGATGGAGGACGTCGCCCGCCGGGCGAAGGTCTCCCGCGTCACCGTCTACCGGCGGTTCGCCACGAAGGACACGCTGGTCGAGCATGTCGTGCGCCGGGAGTTCCGGCGCTACTTCGACCAGTTCCTGATCGACATCGAGCAGGCACGCACCGCCGCCGACCGGGTCGTCCTGGGCTTCGTCAGCTCGATGCGCGCGATCCGTGGCAACCCGCTGATCGGCGGCCTGATCGAGGCCGAGCCTGAGCTGCTCGTGCCGTCCATGATCAGCGACGGGGGCCGGACCCTCGCCACCGTGCGGCAGTTCGTCGCGGGCCAGCTCCGCCGCGAGCAGCGCGCGGGCCACGTGCCGGACGACCTGGACGCCGACCTGGTGGCCGAGCTCATGGTCCGGGTCTCCGCCTCCTTCCTGTCGACCCCGAGCCACATCGTCGACCTTGACGACGACGAGCAGCTGGCCGCCGTCGCGCGGCAGTTCCTGGTGCCCATGCTGCGCACCTGAGAGGGGCACGGCGCGGTCCGCCGCGCCCCTCCCCCGGTCAGGCGAACGCGGGCATGATCTGGTCGTGGATCAGCCTGAGCTGGGTGTCCACGTCCGCCACCTCGGGCAGCTCCCGCCCCATGAACTGCTTGACCAGCGTCGCGTCGGTGATGGCCAGGATCATGTGGTTGACGCCGGCCGGCTCGATCTCGCGTTTGATCTTGGCCACGCACTCCTCCGGGGTGCCGGCGATGGACAGCCGCTCCCCCACCTCGGGCGTGGTCAGCTCGATCGCCCTGGCCAGGTCGCCGGCGCCGAGCGCGTCGACGATCGGCTTCATGGCGCCCGGTTCGACGCCGTTGCGTTCGAGCTGCTCGGCGGGCATGGAGGAGGCGTAGAGGCCGACCATGCTGCGGGCGGCCTCCTTCGCCACGGCCGAGTCCGGGCCGGTGGCGAAGACGACCCAGGCGCCGATGTCCATCGCGGCGGCGTCCTTGCCCGCCTTCTCGGCCCCGGCCGTGAAGTGCTCCACGAGGTAGTCGTAGGCCTCACGGCTGTAGCTCAGCGCATGGTGCACGCCGTCGGAGTGCTCGCCGGCCGCACGGAAGGAGCGCGGCCCGCGCATCGCGCCGAGCTTGACCGGCACGCGTTCCTGCACCGGGCGGGCGAAGGTGAACAGGCCGTCGTACTTGAAGAACTCGCCGTCGTAGGTGATCGCGCCGTCGTCCAGCAGCGTGCGCACCACGTGCGCCGCCTCCTTCACGCGCGACAGCGGCTTGGTGACCGTCCAGTCGATGCCGTACTGAGCGAGCAGCCCGAAGTTGCCGCTGGACAGCACCACCTCGGCGCGCCCGTCGCTGAGCTCGTCGAGCGTGGCCGCCGCCTGCGCGATCAGGGACGGCTCGCGCAGCACCACCGAGGAGACGCTGGGCCCGAACCGGATGCGGGAGGTCTGCTGCGCGGCGGCGGCGAACAGCAGCCACAGATCCTTGTGCCAGGTCTCGTCGGCCGCGTAGCAGGCATGGAAGCCGAGCTCGTCGGCCAGGCGGATGGACGCCAGCGAGTCGCGCAGCGGGTAGTCGGGCAGCATGACGTAACTGAACTTCATCGTCGGACCTCCTGGGGGATGGCGTCGCCGGAAGGGGCGTCGCCCTTGTCGTACGGTCTGGCGACCAGCAGGTAGACCAGCCCGGCGGCGACCACGACCAGCCCGGACAGAGCCACCAGGTAGTTGTCGTACCAGGGCGCGTCGGGCGTCCTCGGCCAGGTCATGTTGAGGATGGCGAGCACCCCGTAGACCAGCGCGGCCACGTTGACGGCGAGCCCCGCCCGGCCGAGCGTGAACGGGCCGGCCGGGCGCCAGCCGCGCACCCTGGCCCGCAGCGCCGCCAGCACCACCATCTGGAAGCCCAGGTAGATGCCGAGCACCGCGAACGAGATGATCTTGATGAGGGCGTCCTCCGACACGATCGAGCCCAGCACGATCACCGCGGGCACGGCGGCGGCGACCAGCATGGCGTTCGGCGGGATGTGCCTGACCGGGGAGAACTTCCTGAACACGCGGCTGAACGCGATCATGTCGTCCCTGGCGTAGGAGTACAGCAGCCGGCTCGCGGCCGCCTGCAGGCTGAGCGCGCACGACAGGAACGACAGCAGCACCACGCCGAGCACGACCTTCAGGCCCACGGGGCCGAACGCGGCGGTCAGCACGTTCGTCACCGGGTCGGCGTCGGCGCCGGAGATGACGGCGGCGAAGTCGGGCACCGCGAGCAGCAGCGCCAGGCAGACGAACGTCGCGGCGGCGCCGCCCACGTAGATGGTCATGCGCATGGCCTTGGGGATGCGCCGGGTCGGGTCGGGCACCTCCTCGGCCACGTCACCGCACGCCTCGAACCCGTAATACTGAAAAATCCCGATAAGCCCGGCAGCCAGGAACGCCACGAAATATCCGGACTCCGAACCCGCGCCGAACGTGTCGAACAGCACCTCCAGCCCGTGGTGCCGCTGGGTCAGCAGCAGCCACAGCCCCACGGCCAGCGCCCCGACCAGCTCGGCGGCGAACCCGATGATCGCCGCCATCGCCAGAGCCCTGGTCCCGCCCAGGTTGATGACCAGCGCCACGCCCAGGATCACCAGCGCGCAGAGGATCGTGTTCCAGGTGCTGACCTCGATCCCCAGGAGGGCGGACAGGTACGGCCCCGCCCCGTACGCCACGCTCGCGATCGTCACCAGCAGCGCGACCAGGTACACCCAGCCCGTCATCCAGGCCCACCGCCGCCCCCACAGCCGCCTGGCCCAGGGGTAGATGCCGCCGGTCAGCGGGTACTGCGAGACGATCTCGCCGAAGACGAGCGCCACCAGGAACTGCCCGGCGCCCACGATGACCAGGCTCCAGATCATCGGCGGGCCGCCGATGGCCAGCGACGAGGCGAACAGCGTGTAGATGCCGACCACGGGAGACAGGTACGTGAAGCCGAGGGAGAAGTTGGCCCACAGGCTCATGTTCCTGCGGAACTCGGAGGTGTAGCCGAGGCCGGCCAGTTCGGCGTCGTCGCGCGGGGCGTCATTCGTCGAGGTCATGGAGGAGCTCCTCGCCAGAGATCACCTTGTCCGCGAAGTGCCGGTGCATCCACGCCAGGTGGTCGGCCCGGGACCGGACCAGGCGCAACGTGTCCCAGTTGGGGAAGGTCTGCTGGGTCACGTGGTCGGTCATGAGGCCGGGCTCGACCTCGAAGACGTGCTCGAACCGGGTGATCGCGACGTCGGTCACCCGCTGGGCCGGCGGATGCGACATCTCCTCCTGATGGCGATATTTCATGATTGCTCCGCGTACGCCTGGTCGAGCAGGTACTTGCCGGGGTTCATGATGTTGTTCGGGTCGATGGCCCGTTTGATGTCGAGCATCACGTCGAAGCCGCCGCCGAGCTCCTCCGGCATCAGGTCCACCTCGCCCTCGCGGCAGGAGCCGTGGCAGGCGCTGATCGAGCCGCCGTGCGCCAGCGCCACCGCGGCGAGGTCGCGCTTGGCCCGGACCCAGGCGGCCCAGGCGGCGTCGTCGAGCCGCTGCTCCCAGATGCCGATGTCGATCTCGGTGAGGTAGTCGGCGCCGGTCGAGCCGTTGGTGTAGGCGAACATGCCCCAGTCGTCGAACACGTCGCTCTCCCGCCGGAGCCGGTCGGCGATCTCGTGCCAGGCCAGCCTGACCGAGGGCAGGTTCGTGTAGTTGATCGAGGCGTCCTCGCAGTGCCAGCTCATCGGCACGACCTGGCCCGAGCGGGTGCGGCCGTGCAGCGGCGTGGCGTACCTGTCGTGCCTGGCCGCCCAGTCGCCCTCGGAGATCTCGTCGCCGAGGTAGCGGGCGCCGAGATCACGGGCGATGCGCAGCAGCCTCCTGCCGCCGGCCCTGACCTCGTCCTCGTAGCCGTACATCGCGGCGCACACCAGCGCCCGCACCGACGACGGCTGCGGGATGTAGGCCTCGTCGTCGCGCCGCAGGTAGGCGACCTTCCACTCGTCGAACAGCACCGCGCCGGCGAACGTGGCCACGCCCGCCCGCGCCAGCGCGCCGACCGCGCGGTAGGCGCTGTCGTAGTCCTCGAACGCCCAGAACGGCGAGAACTCCGCCTCCGGTTTCGGGAACAGCTTGAGCGTCGCCTCGGAGGCGATGCCGAGCGTGCCCTGGTGCCCCATGAACAGGTGCTTGAGCTGGTAGCCGCTGGAGCTCTTGGTGATCTTCCGCCCGATGCCGTCGCCGACGTGGATGACCTTGCCGGTCGGCAGCACGTGGTCGAAGCTGAGCACCAGGTCGCGGGAGTGGCCGTAGCGGGAGCCGATCAGCGACCAGCCGCTGGTGCCGATCCGGCCGCCGACGAGCGAGCACGGGTAGGACGCCGGGTCGTCCGGATAGATCAGCCCGTGCCGGGCGAGGACCTCGTTCAGCTTCAGCGCGTTGATGCCGGTCCCGACCGTGCAGGTGCGGTTGTCGAGGTCGATCTCCTTGATCTGGTTGATCCGCTTGACGTCCACCACGATGCCGCCGCGCAGCGGCACCGCGCCGTCGGTCAGGCCGGTGCCGCCGTCGCGCGGCACGACCGGGATCCGCAGGCTGTTCGCCAGCCTGAGCACCTCCGCGACCTCCTCGGTGGAGCCCGGCAGCACCACCAGGTCGGGCATCCGCTCCGCCCACCGGTGCACCGGGAACGGCGCCGGCACCCGCGCCCGGTTGAGCCGGTCGGCCTTGCCGGTCAGCACGTGCTCCGGGCCGAGGATCCGCCGGAGCTCGTCCAGCACGGGATCACCGATCAGGACCGTCATGACGCCACCTCCGCCACCGGACCGCCGGGCAGCACGCCGCTCATGGCGCCACCCCCAGCGACTCGGCCAGCAGCTCGTGCAGGTCCACGACGTCGATCGACCGCGCCCGGCCGGCCTCCGACAACGGCCGCTCCGACCACGGGCAGGCGCTGACCAGCGTGTCCACGCCCAGCTCGGCGGCCTTCCCGACCCGCTGCTCGCTGATCTTCGCGGTCAGCTCGGGCTTCTCCACGGGCAGCCCGCCGCCCCCGCCCGAGCAGTACGACCACTGCGTCACCCGGTCCACGTCCTCGAACGTGAGCCCGGGAATGGCCCGCAGGATCTCCCGCGGCTCCCGCCAGACGCCCTTGCGCTTGTTGAGCCGGCACGGGTCGTGGTAGGTCACCGTGCGCTCGACCGGGACGTGCGGCGTCAGCCTGCCCTCCCTGATCAGCTCCGCCAGCAGCTCCACGACCAGCACGATCTCGATGTCGTACGCGTCGCCGAAGTATCTCGGATAGTCCTCGGTGAACGTGATGTAGTCGTGCGGGTCGAGCACCAGCACCCGGCGCACCCCCGCCGCCCGCCAGTCGTCCAGGTTGTGCTGGGCGAACCGGCGCGCCTGCTCCTCGTACCCCATCTCGGCGGCCGGGCCGCCGCAGCACCACTGCTCGTTCATCAGCCCGAACTCGTAGCCGGCCAGATTCAGGATCCGGGCCACCGAGCGCGGCACCGACGTGCGGTAGAAGGCCGCCTCGCAGTCGACGAAGAGGATGGTCTCCCCGCCGATCCTGAGGTCGAGCCCTTCGGCCCAGTCGCGCACCCGCTCCTGGTCGACGGGGGTGCCGTCGAGCACCGGCTCGTGCCGGCGCTCGTCGGTGAGCAGGTTCCAGCGCTGCCAGCCCGGCTGGTGCACGCCCTGCTCGACGGCCAGCCCGCGCACGGCCTTGACCAGGTCGACCGTACGGGTGCGGAAACGGTAGAAGTCGCCGGTGAACAGGGAGTTGGGGCAGCGCAGCTCGCACGCGCCGCATCCGGTGCAGTTGACGTAGTCGGCCGCGACGTCCGCGACCTCGAGCTCGCCTTTCTCCATCGCCACGACGTTGGCGTGGAAGGCGGTGGGACTCCAGGACTCGTTCCGCGTGACCTGCATGACGGGGCAGACCTCGCGGCAGAACTTGTGGCCTGAGGAGAAGCAGTTGTAAGCGCTGTTGCGCCACTCCTCTGCGAACCTCTTCTCGGGGAACCTCTTCTCGGGATCCGGCATCTGGCCTCCCTCGGTGGGTTGCGCTTAAAACTATGAGTTCATATTTCAAAAGGCAATATGCTGGAGCGTGTGAGCCAGCTCCCCAAGGCGGCGGTGTTCGCCCCGGTCGACGACGGGTCCGGCCGGGTGGAGGTCGTGGTGCGCCGGCTGGCCGAGGCGATCGCGCTCGGCCTGATCGCCGACGGCGACCAGCTCCCCGCCGAGCTGGAGCTGGCCGGCGCGCTCAACGTCTCCACCGTGACCCTGCGCGCGGCCCTCGCCGCGCTGCGCGAGCGCGGCCTGGTCGAGACCCGCAGGGGGCGCGGCGGCGGCACGTTCGTGCTCGCGCCCGCCGACCCGTCCACGGCCCGGCTCCGCCGCCGCCTGCGCGAGCTGAGCACGTCGGAGCTGCGCGAGATCGGCGACTACCGCTCCGCGATCGCCGGCACCGCCGCCCGGCTGGCCGCCCTGCGCGCCTCCGCCGACAACGTCACACGCCTGCGCCAGGTGCTCGCCCGCCTCGACGCCGCCGCCTCCGTGGGCGAGCGCCGCCGCGCCGACGGCCGCTTCCACATCGAGGTCGCCGCCGCCGCCCAGTCCGTACGGCTGACGCGCGCCGAGATCGACATCCAGGCCGAGGTGGGCGAGCTGCTCTGGCTCCCGT
Organism: Nonomuraea sp. NPDC050478; assembly: GCF_044458265.1. NCBI lineage: Bacteria > Bacillati > Actinomycetota > Actinomycetes > Streptosporangiales > Streptosporangiaceae > Nonomuraea > Nonomuraea sp. NPDC050478. Next base: position 252,642 of record NZ_JBITHT010000004.1, read on the forward strand.
ACGGGGAGGCCGTCGGCCCGCGTGACGTGGTGCGCAGCCACACGCAGGTGATCGACGCCATCGAGGCCCGCGATCCGGACCGGGCCAGGTCCATCACCGAGGAACACATCGACAAGGGGATAGAGCGTCTGATGGAGTTCCATTGGCGGCTCGTCGCATCCGGGTGAGGAGGCAACGATGAGCGTTCGGCACGTCGATCAGGTGACGGACCGGGTCCATACCATCGTCGCGGACATCTTCCGCTCGCTGGATCGCATCCTGGCGGGCGTCGTGGCGTGCTATCGCGCCTCCGGCTCGTTCACCTCCGCCGACCTGGCCGCGGTCCGGCCGGAGATCTTCGCCTGCCTGGGCGGGCGGCGGGAGGTGCTGGCGGGGGCGGGCGTCATCGTCGCGCCGGGCGTGCTGGCCGACCGCCGCCGCTGGCTGGAGTGGTGGCAGGCGCCGCCCGAGCAGGATCCGATCTTCCTCGACGTGGACCTCGACCCGGAGAGCCTCGACTTCTACGACTACACCGCCGCCGAGTGGTTCGCCGTGCCCGAGCGCACCCGCCGCCGTCACATCGTGGGCCCGTACGTCGACTTCGGCGGCACCGACACGTACATGCTGACCTTCACCACGCCCGCCGAGGTGGACGGGCGCTTCCTCGGGGTGGTGGGCGCCGACGTGCGGGCGGCCAGGTTCGAGGCGCTGCTGCTCGGCGTGCTGGCGGCCAGTCCCACGCAGATCACGCTGGTGAACGGCGAGGGCAGGGTGGTGGTGACCAACTCGCCGCGGTTACCCGCGGGCTCCCTGCTCCTGGACCCGGTGCCGGACCGGCATCCGCTGCCCGAGCTGCCGTGGAGCATCGTCACCTCCACCAGGGACCGCGCGGCCAGCCCTCGGTAGGGCCGGGCGGCCGCCACCCTCACGGTGACGGCCGCCCGGACCGCCCTGCCGGTGCCGGACTGGCAGGGCGGCGTCGCTCAGTACTTCGACTTGATGAATCCCTTGATGAAACCTCCTACGAACGCCCCCGCCCGTCCCACCGGGGAAAGGGTTTCGCCGTACTTCGGCACGGCCCCAGCGGCATAGCCCCAGGTGGTGCTGAAGTTGCTCTGATATTCGAGCCCGGTTTCCAGCCCCGATCTCACCCGGGGGTGCCGAATGGCGGCCCGCTGGACGAAGCCTTGCCTGTTCGCCGCCCCGGCCTGGGTCGCGGGCGGCGACTGCCGTGGCCTCACCGATGCGCGCTGCGCCTTCGGCGGCGACTGTCGCTGGGCCGCCCGATGGCTGGTCGGGCGGTTGGCGGGCCGTTGCCGCCGGGTGGTCCTGCTCGGGGACTTGCTCGCGCGCCTGCTCCGCTGCTTGGCCGCGATCTGTCTGCGCTTGGCCGCGATCTGCTGCCTGCGCTTCGCCGCCGCGGCCCTGCGCCTCGCCGCCGCCTCCGCCGCCCGCTTCCTCATGTCGGCGGCCCGCTTCCTGGCGAGCGCGGCCCTTCTCCTGGCCTCGGCCTTCATTCTCCGTGCTCTGGCCGCGGCCTCCGCCTTCTTCTTGGCCAGTGCCGCCTTGCGCTTGGCCGCTTCGGCGGCCGCGCGCCTCTTGGCCGCTGCCGCGAGCGCACGCTTCCTGGCCAGCCAGGCCGCGTACCGCGCGGCCGCCGCCGCGGCCGCCCTTCTGGCGGCGAGCATGGCCGCGATCCGTATCGCCACCGCCGCGGCCGCGAACCAGAACAACTGGCCGTCGGGGTCGCTCATGGTGACCGGGCTGTTGTTGGCGTAGGCGTAGGCGTTGAGCTGCTGCGGTTCCTCCGGGTCGATGATCGGGTCCACGGAGAGGAAGCGGCCGTTCCTGGGGTCGTACTCGCGCGCGCCGAGGTGGACGAGGCCGATGGTCTCGTCCCGGGTGCCGCCGACGAACCCGCGCTGACCCGGCCACCAGGAGGGCGGTGAGCCGCGGTCCTCGCCGAACGGCGTCATCCTCCTGATCGCGAGCTCCCCGGTCCGGGCGTTCACGGCCGCCTGGGCGGTGCCCTGGTGGTCGTCGGCCAGGAAGTACACCTGGTTGTCCGGCGTGCGCACCGCGATGGGCTGGCCGCCGATGGTGTAGTAGCGGGTCTGCTCGACGGCGTCCTTCGCGTAGTCGAAGCGCAGCTCCATGTCGTCGATGTAGAGGATGGCGTCGGTCGGGGTCTTGCGCAGCAGGCGGTCACCGTCCGCGTCGTACACGAACGAGGTGACCTTGCCCGCCTCGGTCACCGACTCCAGGTTGCCCTCGGCGTCCCAGACCAGGGTCTGGTCGGAGTTTCCGACCTTGCGCCTGGTGGTGTTGCCGGCCGCGTCGTAGGTGAACAGGTCCTGCCCGACGGACTGCAGCGCGTGCGGCCGGCTGCCGCCCGCCGCCGGGTAGGTGGAGGTGAGCACGGTGTCGGGCGCGCCGCCCCAGCCGTGCCTGGTCTCCTTGATCCGGTTGCCGGTGACGTCGTAGGCGTAGCTGAACGCGTACGGGGCCACGCCGCCGATCGTGGCGGCCTGCGGGCTTCCGGTGGCGCAGCCGTCCGTGGCCGTCCACGCCGAGGTCAGGCGGCGCAGGTGGTCGTGCTTGAAGCACTGGGTGTCCTGCCCGCCGGCCCGGTCCTCGATCTTGGTGATGTTGCCGGCCGGGTCGTAGCCGTAGCGGAGGTCGAGGTCGGTGGCGGGGGCGCCGGCCCGGTCCAGCCGGATGCCGGTCGTCCTGCGGGTGCCCTCGTCGTGGGTGTAGGTCAGCCAGGTCTTCCCGGCCCCCTCGCCCAGCTCGTACTGCAGGGTCTCGCCCATCTTCGAGTAGCGGGCCGCGCTCACGTACGGCGACAGACCGGCGACCCGGGTCGGCTGGGCGAGCTCGTCGTAGGTGTAGACGACGGACTCGTCCGCCAGCCCGCCGGCGGCGGGGAAGCTGACGGACTGGACCTGGTCGTCGAGCGTGTAGCGGGTGTTGAGCACGTACGAGCCGGCCAGCTTCCCCTCGCGCCCGGGGATGGTGACGGTCTGGCGTAACGTGCGGTAGTCCGCGTCGATCGCGTTGATCTCGGCCTTGTACGCCTGCCCGCCCACGTAGCGGATGGCGGCGTTCAGCTCGCCCTTGGCCAGCGCGTCGTACTTCCACTCGGCCAGCAGCGTGCCGGTGGCCGAGCCCTCGCGCAGCTGCGTCCTGCGGCCCAGCGCGTCGTAGCCGTGCCACAGGGTCCTGCCGCGGGCATCGGTGGTGGTCACCACCTCGTCGGCGTCGTTGTACGTGGTGGTCGTGACGCCCTTGTCCGGGTCCTCCGTCCTGATCTCCCTGCCACGCAGGTCGTAGTGGTGACGCCACACGTTGCCGGCCGCGTCGGTCACCGTGGACAGCCGGCTGGCGGAGTCGTAGGTGTACTTGGTGGACTCGTACGCGCCCGTCGGGGTCGCGCCCTTGTACTCGCGCAGCTCGATGAGCCGGTCCTCGGCGTCCCCGATCCGGGTGGTCGCGGTGCCGCCCGGCGGCGGCGTCAGGTGGACGCGGTCGCCCTCCACCTGGGCGCTCACCCGGAACTTCTCCACGCCCTTCGCCTTGAGGACCTGGGTGTCGAGCTCGCCTGCGCCGTCGTAGAGTGACACGACCTGGTTGGGCACGTCGGCGTCGGCCACCGCGATCAGGCTCGTGGACGGCGTGCCGACGGCGAAGTAGCCGGTGTTGGCCTTGTGCTCCTCGCCCTGCGAGTTGTAGAGGGTGTCGGTGATCGTCCGGCCGTCCCGCAGCGCGGGGTCGCTCGCCTGGTCGTCGCGGGGCGCGGGCTCCTGGGTCTGGCGCTCGCGCAGCAGGCCGTCGTACAGCTCGTGACTGGTGGTGTAGCCGCCGTCGGCGCGCAGCGTCTTGGTGGTCACGACGCTGGGGCCGTCCTTGCGGGTCAGGTAGGTGTACTCGGTGCTCGGCGACTGCCCCGCCGCCTTGCTGCGGTCGGGCTGCCACACCTTGGTCAGCCGGCCCAGCGGGTCGTACTCCAGGTCGACGCGGCGGTTGTTGGCGTCGACCTCGGCGACCGGCTCGCCCCAGGCCGGTTCCAGCTGGGTGCGCTCGGTGTGGCCGAGCGCGTTGGTCTCGGTGGTCTCCGTCACGGGGGCGCCCGAGGCGGGGCTGTAGGCGGTGACGGACCTGGTGCCGACCGGGTCGGTCTCGCTGGTCTCCCGGCCGTAGGCGTCATAGGTGTGCGCGCTGCCGGTGATCGTCCGGCCGTCGGCGGAGACGAGCTCCTGGACGGAGGTCACGTCGCCCTTGGTGGGCGGCTGGCCGTTCGCCTTCCCGTCGTACTGGATGCGCTCGTCCGAGAGCACCTCGCCGGCGGCCAGGGTCGCGACCGGAGTGTCGCAGCCGGCCGAGACCGTCTCGATCCGGCTCGTGTAGTCGAGCATCCAGGAGGTGTCGTTCCTGGCGTAGCTGTACCGGACGCACTCGTCGTCGTCGGCGGCGGCCAGGTCGCCCTTCTCGTGCACCCGCAGGAGCAGGCCCGTCTCGTCGTACGAGCGAGCCTCGCCGGTGCGCCGCCACCGGCCGCCCTGGAGCGCGGTGCGGGTGACCATGGAGGCGGGCTGGATCACGTGCGCGGCCTTGGTGACGCCGTCATGGGTGGACTCCGCGGTCTTGACCGACCAGGGCTCCTCCAGGGTCGCGGTCAGGATCGCGCCGCCGTCGCCGTCGAAGAGGATCTCCTCGCGCTCGAAGCCGGCCAGCTGGTCCAGGTCGTCCAGCTTGCCGCCTTCGGAGTCCTCGACCTGCTCGCTGCGCCGGGAGCCGTCCGACCGCTTGTCGCCGTGCAGGCCGCGGAAGTACCGGTACTCCTTGAGCGTCCGCTCCGTGTCCTGCCCGTCGCCCTCCCTCACGCGTACGCGGCCGTACCCCCGCCAGTCGGACCACGTCCGGTGCGCGGGCTTGACCAGGATGTTCTCGGCGTAGCGCCAGCCTGCGCCGTCCAGGTACTCGTAGCCGGTGACCACGTCGGGCGAGCCCGCGACCCGGTCGACCTCGACCGTCTGGGTGACCAGGTACTTGTGGAACCAGTCGGTGACCTCGGACTCGTCCGGGGGCGCCCAGCGCTGCGGGAAGCAGCGTCTGGCGTTCCGGTCCGCGACCGGCGTGTCACCGGGGGCGCAGTCGGCGGGCGAGTAGTTGATGCGCAGTTCGCCGCCGGACTCGTTGCCGATCGCCTGCACCCGCCACTTGATCAGCGGGGGGCGCCCTTCGAGCGCGTCCACCCGGTTGGGCAGCTGCTTGCCCGCGAACGTGATCGGAGGCAGCGTGAGCAGGCCGCCCACGTGACCGGACTGCTGGATCGAGGCCAGCCACAGCGCGGGGCTCATGCCGTCCCCGGAGGCGGGGAAGGAGTGCGTCAGCTCCCACGAGTCCACCGTGCAGTACTGCGCGCCCGCGCATCTGGCGCTGTCGGTGTTGAGGATCTGGGTGGTGACCTTCGCCAGCCGCTTGCGGGAGAAGAACGTCGGCGCCAGCCGGTCGGTGCACTTCACGTCGGCGTCACAGATCTGGTCGAACGGCACGTCCGGCCAGTGCTTCGCGGTGTCCTTCTTCAGCTCGCCGGGGGCGCACGTGACGGCGCCGGAGGGGATGCAGCGCTCGGCGTTCTCGAACACCACGCGGGCGGCCGGAGCCCTGGTGAACAGCTCGTCCTTCAGGTATCCGTAGTCGATGCGGGCGAGCGGGGCGGCGCGCACGTACCGGGTGCCGAGCTCCGGCTTCATGCTGCGGCCGTAGTGGTTCGTCTCATGCTCGTACCAGTACGTGGTGGCGTTGCCGTGGGTGTCGGCCACGTAGTCGAGGTTCCACCGGTAGGCCTGGTGGCACCAGGCGTTGGCGGGGGTGCTCGAATGGCACGGCTCGCCGCTGTTGTTGCCGAACACCGGTACGGTCTGCACCGACTTCGTCTCGGGGTTGCCGGTGGTCTCGGCCCAGCGGGGGAGGCGGTTCATGCCGAAGGTGTACTGGGTGCCGTCGGGGCTCGTCATCCGCCAGTACTCGCCGTTGTCGTCACCGTTGGTGGCGCCGACGAGCGCTTCGATCCTGGTCCCGTCGTCGCGCTTGGGCCGCCACTGCCCGCTCACAGCGTCCTTGACGAGCTCCATGGCCGTGCCGTCGAGGGACATGGTGGCGTTGTCCTGGTCCCAGCACAGGTCGCCGGTCTTCTTGCCGTCGAGCATGCACGCCTTGTAGCGGCGCTCGATGTAGCCGCCCGGGTTCAGCTCGAAACCCTCACCGGCCCAGGACGCCTGGTTGTTGGTGGAGGCGGTGCGGCCGTCCACGCTCTGCGAGGAGTAGGCCAGCGCCAGGTCCGGCTCGTCGCCGCCCAGGGCGGGCGGGGTGCGCAGCTCGTACCCCCAGGTGAAGTCGCCGGACTGGGCGCCCACGCTCCACGTGGCCGTGGGTGACAGGGACGTGGCGGCGTGGTCGCCGGACGGTCCGGAGGGGGCCGCGGTGAGCGCGTACAGGCCGTCGGTCCCGACCTCGGCGGTGACCGTGCCCTTGGCCGCGTCGTTCTCGCTCTTCACCGGCAGCGACGGGGCGCAGCCGGTGGCGGCGGCGTCGAGCGCGCACTCCTCCAGCTTCACCACGCGCAGGCGGGAGCCGTAGTCGCCGCCGTAGGCGTGCCGGAAGCCTGAGTAGTCGATCTCCAGGCGGGTCGTGGCCGCCGTCTTGACCCCCGCTCCGGGCTTGAGCCGCAGGGCCAGGCCGGGCAGGCCGGTGTCCAGCAGTTCGACGCTCACCGGGGCCTGGGCGGCGGCGGTCTTCGCGGTTCCCGACGCCAGCCTGACGGGGAAGTCCTCCACCTGGACGGCGGCGGAACCGCCCAGCACGGCGCTGCGCGTGCGGGGCCAGCGGACCTCCGGGGGCTTCTGCCACGCCCGCTCGGCGGCGGGGTCGGCCATGGGCGGTCTGACAGGGACGTCAGTGCCCTTGACGGGCGCTTCCCGCTGCACGGCCGGGTCCTGGCGGGGAGCCGCCTGGGCCGGTGTGGCCTGCACCAGCTGCACCACGAGCAAGATCGTGAGAGCGGGGGCCAGCTTGCGGGGCCAGCGGGCTTCGGGCTTGTTCTCTCCCTCGAAGCGGTTCCATGAGCTGTCGGGGATGTCGGGCTGCCGAGGGGCCTGCTGGAGGCCGTTCCATCGGGATTCGGGTAACTCTAACTCGCCTGGAACATCCATGAGCGTCTCTCCAGTGGGGGGTTCTGGATGGTGTCCTACTGCGCGGCCAGTTGGGCGATCTGCTCGACGCTGAGCACCCCGTCGTAGAGGCGGATGTCGTCGATCGTCCCCGGCCAGTAACCGGTGAAGGCTCCGGCGGTCTTGGTACGGCCCAGTTGCAGCGGCCTTGAGGCGTTCCATTGGCTGAGATGGTCGGTGTGAGTGGTCGACAGGCGGCCGTCGACGTAGACGCGGAGCTGGCCGGCGAGCGGGTCGTACACACCCGCGACGTGCGTCCACACCATCGGCACCGGCACGGCGTCGGAGCGGGTGCGCACGAGGGCGGCGGTGTCGGTGTCCGCGCCGGCCATGCCGAGCATCCACCGGCCCCGCTCCCCGTCGTAGCCGAGCTGGAAACCGGCGGCCCGGTCGCCCGGCTGGGCGACGAGCGCGGCGTCCCCGGCGGGGAGGTAGTCCAGCTGCGTCCAGCCGGCGACGGTGAACCCCGTCCTGGTGTTCACGGCGGGGCCGGCCGTCTGGGCGTGGCCGGTGACTCCGTCGAGGGCGAGCCCGCCGCCGAGCCAGCCGCCGGTCCACGACGCGCCGCCAGTCAGCGTGGCAGGCGTCGACCGGCCTGAGGAATCAGCCGCGGACAGGCCCGTGGTCTCGTCCATCTTCCAGTGGCCGACGAGCGTGGTGGCGCTGTGGATCAGGTCGGCGACCTCTCCGGCGAAGACGGCCCGGCCGTAGACACGGACCTCGTCGACGTCGCCGGGCCAGAACTCCGCGGCGCCGCCTGCCTGGCCGCGGCCGATGGTGAGACTGCCCGTGGCGGCCCACGACCGCGCCGCGACGGTCGACTCCAGCCTGCCGTTGACGTAGAGGGAGACCCGCCCGGCCGCGGCGTCGTACACCCCGGTCAGGTGGGTCCACTCGCCGAGCCTCGGCGGTGCCGCGGAGAGCGCGCGCACGGCCGGGGCGCCGGCGGTGTCCGAGCCGGCGACGGCCAGCGCCCAGCGGTCGTCGGGCTTCGAGTACTGCAGGGCGAACGCTCCCGTGCCCGTGCCTTCCTGGGTGAGCGCGGTGGCCGTGGCGCCGGTGCCGGTCAGACGGACCCAGGCGGCGACGGCGAAGTTGCGGCTGGTGTCCACGACCGGGCCCTGGGTCTGCGCGTACGAGCTCGCGAGGCGCAGGGCGGCGCCGTTCCTGCCGGAGGTCCATGTGGCCCCGTGCAGCGTCACGGGATGGGAGTCCGCGGCGTCGGCGGCGAGGGTGCCCTGGCCTTCGTCCAGTTTCCAGTGGGCCGCCGGATCGGCGCCGGGGTTGACGTTGAAGATGTAGGCGCGGATCGGGCCGAGCCCGCCGGCGTGGTCCTTGCTGCGCACCGAGAGGATGTTGGGGCCGTCGTGGCGCGGGGTGAGCCGGATCGTGGCGGTGCCGTTCTGCCCGGCGGCGACCTCCGCGCCGGGCGTGGTGTCGAGCCCGTAGAGGTAGCCGGCGACGTCGGCGACGCCGTTGGGCGCGAAGGTGAACGTGCCCGCCAGGCCGACACCGTCGCTCCAGGCGTTCTCCCCGTACTCGGCCGAGGTCACCACGGGCTCCCTGGCCGGTGCCGTGGAATCCACCCTGATCTCGCACCAGGGGCTCCACGCGCTGCCGACGATGCCGTCCTCCGCGAGCACGCGCCAGCGGACCACCGAACCGTCGGCGTACGCGCCCTGCGGCACGAGCGCGGAGAACGCGTTGCCCGTCGAGCCCATGGGCGTGACGTACTCGCCCAGTTTGGTGACCCCGTCGGCCGCGTACCACTCGAACCGGCCCCGGACGGAGTTGTCGGCGTCCCTCAGCTTGGCCCAGAGTCTCGGCGTGGCGGTGCTGCTGACGGGCCGCCCGTCACCGGAGACGCAGGCGCCGCCGGGGTCCGACCACACGTCGACGATCCCGGGCGTGGCGGGCAGCGAGTTGTACTCGATGACCAGGACCGGGTTGTTCCTGAACTTCTTCCAGGCGTACACGTCGGACTCGCTGGTGGCCCGCAGACCGATGGTGGCGTAGGTCCAGCCTTCGGACGCGGCCCGGACGACCCACGGCGTGGCGTTGAACTCGACCCCGCCGGGCTTGCAGGCCGTGCCCCAGCCCTTGGCCACGTTTACCGTGGCCAGCTTGGTGGACCAGTACGGCTGTTTGCTCCAGGTGGTGCTCTTGCTGATCGCGCCGGTCCCCCAGGCTTCGACCTTGCGGGCCTGGCAGGAGTACGACCACGTCTCGTACGTGCGCAGGGTCGCGTTGATGATCTGCTTGCCGTGGACTGTCGGGCCGACGGTGAACTGGAAGAACGAGCGGTTGGTCTGCGAAGTGCTGATCTTCCCCACCCGGGCGATGTCGCTGGCGTTGAGGTAGTTGCTGCCGGCATGGTTCTTCCAGACCGCCGTCCACGAGCCACGCGCGGCCGAGAAGTAGGGGTCCAGGTAGACGGGGAACGTCGTCTCGGGGCCGGTCAGCAATTTCTTGTCCGGTTTGAGGAGCAGTTTCCCGCCGGCGAGCTCGACGCCCATGGTGGCCTCGCGAGCGTCCGGGGAGCGTCCCTCCCTGAGCGCCCGCGGGCTGGTGACGCCCTCCGAGTCCCACATCTTGGGGGTGGGCGCGATGAAGATCGTGCCGCCGTTGCGGTCGACGGCCTCCAGGTTGCCGGCCTCGTCCGTCTTCAGCGACAGGCTCTCGGCCGACAACGGGTAGGCCAGCTCGGTCAGGCCTGCCGCGGCGGCCCGCGACTTGACCACCAGGATGTGGGAGAAACCGTCCACGTCGGCGGTGACCTGGAGGTCCACGCCCGGCATGACCTCGGAGTAGGTGGCGGTGTCGCCGTTCAGCACCGGCTTGGGCAGGGCGCCGTGCCAGCCGAGCTCCATCGACTTGCCGCCCCGGGCCAGGCGGGCGAGAGGGGCCGTGCCGCCGCCGGAGAACGTCATGTCGACTGCCGTGGCGACCGGTTCGACCGTCCCGTCGGGGCGCGTGCGGAGCGTCGTGTCGACGGGCACCCAGCCGTCCCCCTCGCGCACGCGCACCGGGCGGACGTGCTGCTCCAGGAGGAAGGTCCCGCCGGGCTGGGCGAAGACCTGGGCGGTCTCGCTGCGCAGCGACTCGACCTCGACCCGCTTCCCGGTGCGCTGGGCGCGCGCCAGCGCGGCGGGCTCCGGCTCGACCGCCGACCCGCGGTCGACGGCCTGTACACGGCCGGCCCCCGCATCTTCCGGCGGGGGGACTACCAGGATCGCGGTGATCAACGCCGTCGTGATCAGGCCATGCACTGCACGCATAGGTTCCTCGCCCGTCGGTGAGCAGCAGTTGTCGCCCGGTAAACGATTACCTGACGTAGCCCCGATCTCGTGTGTCGATCGGATTGTCATCCCCTGTCAGGGGCGCGTCCATAGTCTCGCCACTCTCTATTTAAAAAATTTTCATGGATCATTCTCGTCCGAAAATATCCTTCAAGGCGTCCGGAAAATTATCGAGGCACGTGGCAACCGGTTGCAGAGACAGCTGGAATATGGCGGATAAAGGCGAGTGCTCTCGCAGCAACCGCTTGCACGAGCATCGATGAAAGTTTCATCGTCCGCACGCTTGCCACCGCCCTCCCCCAGGGCGGCTGACCAGCCAAGACGGTAGGCGGACCAGGCGGCTCGCCCGGCTGGGCCTTCCCGGCCTCGGCCGCCTGTGCTTCACTGCGAAGCACTGACGGGAAAGCGCTTACCCATCCACCCGCTCGCCGTGCTCCCCCTACCGAACTGGAGTTCTCCGTGCGCGAAAAAAGAAGATTGGCGCTATCGCTGGCCGCCGCTCTCGTGACGAGCAGCGGGCTGGTGGCAGTGATGGCGGGCGCCGCCTCGGCGGCCCCGTCCAACGGCTCCTACACGCTGGTCAACGCGGGCAGCGGGCTGTGCGCCGCCGTGCCGGGCGCGAGCACCGGCGACGGCGTGCAGCTCACCCAGGCCACCTGCACCGGCGCCGCCGGACAGGTCTTCACCCTCAGCGGCGGCCAGCTCAAGGCGGCGCACAGCGGCAGGTGCCTCGGCGTCAAGGACGCCTCCACCAGCGCGGGCAAGGCCGTCCAGCAGGAGACGTGCACCTCCGCCGCCTCCCAGAGCTGGCAGTTCACCACCTCGGGCAGCAACTACCGGATCGTCAACGCCAACAGCGCCAAGTGCCTCAACGTCAAGGACAACTCCACCTCCTCCGGCGCCGCGCTCCAGCAGAACAGCTGCGACTCGGTCGCCACCAAGCAGTGGACGCTGCGGCCCGCGAACGGGGGCGGCAACCCTGACCCTGACCCGACGCCGACCATCACCCCCACCAGCGGCGGCGGCGACGGCAGCGGCGCCTGGCCGTCCGACACCGGCAGCGTGCACCAGACCACGACCCGCAACGCCGGCACGTTCTTCGACGGCGGCATGAAGCGCTACTACGGCATCGGCGACGGCGGCCAGAGCGAGAGCCAGGACCCCATGTTCGTGGTGGCCAACGGCGGCACCATCCAGAACGTCATCATCGACGCGCCGGCCGGTGACGGCATCCACTGCGAAGGCTCCTGCACGATCAGGAACGTGTGGTGGAACGACGTCGGCGAGGACGCCGCCACCTTCCGCAGCTCCAGCAGCTCGGCCGCCTACCTGGTGGACGGCGGCGGCGCCAAGTCCGCCTCCGACAAGGTCTTCCAGCACAACGGCGCCGGCACCCTGACCATCCGCAACTTCCAGGTGCACAGCGCCGGCAAGCTCTACCGGGCCTGCGGCAACTGCTCCACCTCCTACCAGCGGCACGTGGTCATGGACGGCATCACCGCCCGTTCCACCAAGGTGCTGGCCGGCATCAACACCAACTGGGGCGACACGGCCAGGTTCAGCCGGATCACCGTGTACGGCAGCGCCACGATCTGCGAGAAGTACCGCGGCGTGCCCAAGGGCAGCGAGCCCACCAAGATCGGCGAAGGCGCCGACGGCGTCAACTGCCTGTACTCCTCGTCCGACATCACCTACCGGTAGCCCGCACGCGCCGGGCTTGAGGATGACCAGTCCATCCGGAGCACCGGAGTGTCGTGGAAGCACTTGACCGCGTCGACCATCTCGGCCCTGAGCTGGTCGGCGCGGTCCCGCGCGTCGCGGCGGCCCGGTTGTCGCTCATCCCCAACGACGACGTGACGGCGAGCCCCGGGCGCTTACGTGGTCGCGATCACGAGGGCGTGCGACGGCGAGCGGGTGAGCTCCGTCCAGGGACCGGGGGCGCATCCCGCCGCCGCCAGCCACCCGCGGATCGTCTCCAACGGGTGCAGGGCGCCGCCTTGCGTGTGCCACAGGTTGAGCGAGAACCCGGCGGCGAAGGCCAGGTCGGCGGCGGTGCCCAAGGGCTCGGGCATGCTCTCCAGGACGACCAGCAGCCCTCCCGCCCGCAGCGTGCCCGCCGCCCTGGCGACGAGCTCGGCCGCGTCCCGCGCGGCGAACCCGTGCAGCACGTTGAAGAGCACGGTCACGTCCTGCTCACCGGGCAGATCGGCGGTGAGCAGGTCGCCGGCCCGCCAGGTCAGGCTCCCGTCGGAGCCGTCCGTGACGGCGCCGTCGACGATCGTGCCCGACAACCCGGGGTGGGCCCGGCAGAACGCCGCGGCGTACGCCCCGTGGCCGCCGCCCAGGTCGAGCAGGCCCTTGGCGCCCTCCGGCATTGGCACCAGCGAGACGACCTCGTCCGCCAGCCACTCGGCGAGCCCGCGTTGCAGGTCGTGGAAGGCGGCGGACAGGTCGGGGCGGCCTGCGAGCCAGTCGTAGAAGCCCCCCGCGGGGGTCCCCGAGCGCACCGCGCCGGCGAGCCCGGCCCACCGCTCCTCGACGATGGCCTGCCACAGGCCGAGGATCCGACCGTAGTCGGTGGGCGAGCCGGAGCAGAGCCACGCCGCGGTGGCGGGCGTGTTGGCGTGCCGGCCCTCGTGGCGGCGCACGTATCCGGTGGTACGGAGGACGCCGAGCAACTGGTCGAGCCCCGTCGGGTCGGCGCCGACGGCGGCCGCGAGCTCGTCCGTCGTCGACGGCCCGGCCGCGAGCGCGTCGAACACGCCCAGCGAGCGCGCGGCCCCGACGGCGTGGCAGGCCATCAAGCCGATCAGGTCCAGCATCGGCGCCGGGGCGTCACCCCTGCGGAAGGCGTCCACCTCGTCGGGCGGCAGGTCGACCGGCATGCGATTCCTCTCAGGCGATTCTCGGCGGCTCCCGGGAACGGCGGCTCTCGGGAACGGCGGCTCTCGGGAACGGCGGCTCTCGGGTCCGGGCGGCTCCCGGGAAACCGGCGACTCCCGGGGTCCGGGCGGCTCCCGGGGTTTCTCAGGCGACGGGGACCGGGACGGGCCGGCGGTCCAGGCGGCGCAGGGCGGGGAGCGTGGCCAGGACGCCGGCCAGGGTCAGCAGGAGCAGCCCGTCGAGGAGCAGCACGAGGGCGATCCCGCGTCCCTCGCCGACGCCGACGATCAGACCCGCGCTGCCGGCGAGGGCCCCGCCGGGCAGCAGCGCCGGGTTCAGCAGGTGTTCGGCCACGGGCGCGGCCAGCAGGTAACCGACGGGGACGGCGGCCGAGCCGAGCGTGTGCACGGTGCCCATGGCCCGTCCCAGCAGGGCCGGATCGACGCGGCTCTGCAGCACGGCGTGCGCGCAGCCGTTCACCACGGGCAGCGTGAACAGGAACCCGGCGGCGGCCACCCCCACCAGCAGCGGCGACGGGCTCACCGTGTGCAGCACGAGGAAGACGCCGCCGAGCGCCATGAACGCCGTCATCCCGCCGATCTTCCGGCGGGGCCCGCCCCAGGCTCCCATGACGAGGCCGCCCGCGAGCATGCCCGCGCCTCCGGCGAACATCAGCACGCCCAGCACCCCGGGCCCGGCGAACGACAGGATCAGCGGCTGCACCAGCACCCCCGCGACGGCGAAGGTGAAGTTGAAGCCGGTCAGCGCGGCCACCAGCGCGGTCAGTCCCGTCCTGGACCGCAGGTGGCGCCACCCGGCCCCGAGGTCCTCCAGCACGGCGGGTCGCTCGGCGGCCACGTTGGGCCGCAGCACCGCGGCGGGCAGCCGGATCAGCAGCAGGGCCAGCATCGCCACGCCGAAGGTGCTCAGGTCGATCGCCACCACCCCGGCCATGCCCACGGTGGCCAGGAGCGTGGCCCCGAGGACGGGCGCGGCGATCTGGATGCCGCTGGACAGGTGCATGAGCCCGTTGGCGCGGCCCAGGTGACGTTCGGGGATCAGCAGCGGCGTCATGGCCTGGTAGGCGGTCAGGTGGAAGACGCCGCACGCGCCGCTGACGGCTCCGGCCAGGGCGACGTGCCACACGGCCAGCCCGTCCGCCCAGATCAGGAAGCCGACGGCGGCCGTGGACACGGCCGCCAGGCAGTCGGTGAGGATCATCACCTTGCGCCGGTCGAACCGGTCGACGACCAGCCCGGCGAACGGCCCGATGAGGATGCCCGGGAGCATGCCGCTGAGCACGACCAGCGCGAACTCCGTCGGCGAGCCGGTGGTCTGGTACACCCAGACGCCCAGGACGAAGGTGGTGAGGCTGGAGCCGACGGACGACAGCAGCGACGCCGTCCAGATGAGCGCGAACCTGACGATGTTCATGCGTGCACCACCTCGGCCAGGCGGCCGGCGTAGCGCCTGATGAGCGCGCCGTCGGCGGGCGGGCACGCGAGCCCGGCGCGGGCCAGGGCCCGCTCAGTGCGCCCGCAGTCGAAGACGGGCCGCCGGAACTGCGGGTCCGCCGCGGACAGCACCGGCGCGAACGGCGCGAACGGGCTGTCCGCGCCCAGGCCGGCGGCTTCGCGCCGCCAGGTGTCCCACGGTACGCAGTCCGCGCCGAGCGCCTCGGCGATCTCCCGGTAGGAGATCGTCGCGCCGTTGAAGTAGTGGAAGTCGCCGGCCGTCGCGGGGTCGGTGATCAGGTGGGCCATGCCCGCGGCGACATGGTCCACCGGTGCCAGGTCCTCCTCTATCGGCAGGTCGGGCACCATGCGCAGGCGGACGCACGTGGCCAGCAGGCGGCTGAAGTAGTCGCCCGGGTTGCCCAGGCCGGTCGCGCTGTGCCCGCTGACCCGCGCGGGCCGGTGCACCACGACCGGCAGCCCTTCGTCCCTGGCCCGGCGCGCCAGCCGGTCGGCCACCCACTTGCTCTGGTCGTAGCCCGTCTCCAGGCCGGCCGGGTCGTCGGGGGCGGTCGCCTCGGTCACCACCCGGCCCCGGTGGGCCAGGCCCAGGAAGACGCCGAGGGTGGAGACGACGTGCAGGCGGGCGCCGCCGAGCCCGGCCAGCCGCAGGGCCTCGACCGTGCCGCCGACGTTGACCGGCAGCATGCGGTGGAAGCTCTCGTAGAAGTTCACCTGACCGCCGTTGTGGCAGATCACCTCCACCTCGCGGGCCAGCTCGCCGAACCGCTCCCGGTCCAGGCCGAACCGGGACGAGCCCAGATCGCCCGGCAGCCCGCGCAGCCTGCCCGGCGGGGCGTCGAGCCCGTACGCCCGCAGGTTGGCCAGCACCCGTTCCCCGGCCCGGTGCTCGTCGCCGGCCCTGACCAGGCAGATGATCTCGGCATCGGTGCGGGCCATGAGTTCGCCGATGAGGTGGGCGCCGAGGAACCCGGTGGCGCCGGTCAGCAGGATGGCCGAGCCGCACCGTACCGGAGACGGGAGCGTGGGCCGCACGGCGAGGTCGGGCGGCAGGACGGCGAGCGGTTCGAGGTCGAGATGCTCCCGGTCGGCGCCGCGCTCCACGGCGGCGGCGAGCTCGGCCAGGTCGGCCGTCTCCAGGACCGCGCGCAGGGACACGTCGGCGCCGAGCTCGCGCCTGATCTCGGCCACCACCCGGCCGGCGAGCAACGAGTGCCCGCCCACCTCGAAGAAGTTGTCCGACCTGCGCACGTCGGGCACGCCGATGACCCGCTGCCACACCGCGGCCAGCGCCGACTCGGTGGCGGTCGCGGGCGCCTCGCCCGCCGGTCCTGGCGGGGGCGGCAGGGCCGCCTGGTCCACCTTCCCGTGCGTGGTGCGCGCGATGGCAGCGACGGGCACGAAGGCCCCGGGCACCAGGTATCCGGGCAGCCGTTCGCGCAGGAACTCGCGGAGCGCGCCCGGCGTCAGGTCCGGCGTGCGGGTCGCCGCGTAGGCGACGAGGCGGTCCCCCGAGACGACGACCGCGCTGTCGGTGACGTCCGGATGTTCCATGATGGCGTGCTCGACCTCGGCCGGTTCGATCCGGTGGCCACGGATCTTCACCTGGCGGTCGCGGCGGCCCAGGAACTCGAGCGCGCCGTCCGGCCGTACCCGCGCCAGGTCGCCCGTACGGTACAGGCGCGCCCCGGCGGGGCCGTCGGGGTCGGGCACGAAGGCCGCCGCGGTCAGCGCCGGCTCGCCCGCGTACCCGTCGGCCAGGCCGGCTCCGCCCAGGTGCAGCTCGCCCACCCCGCCGGTCGGCACCGCGCGCCCCGACCGGTCCAGGACGCGGGCGCGCACGTGCGGCAGCGGCGCGCCGATCGGCACCCGGCCCAGGTCGCCGAGCTCGTCCGTGCCGCCGATCCGGTGCACGGTGACGCAGACGGTGGCCTCGGTGGGGCCGTAGTGGTTGAACAGGGCGCACCTGCCGCGTGTCACCCGCTGCCAGGTGCGCGCGTCCTCGACCGGGACCTGCTCGCCGCCGACCATCATGATCTCGACCGGCCAGCTCTCGGGTACGCCCGATTCGGCCAGGTCGGTGACCCAGCGCCGCCACAATGCCACGGGCGCGTCGACGGCGGTCACGCCGTTCTCGCCGCAGAACCGTACGAGCTCCGCGCCGTCCAGCCGGGCGGGCTCCGGATGGACGACCAGGGTGCCGCCGGTGGTGAGCACCGGGAACAGGTCTCCCACGGAGGCGTCGAAGGTGAGCGGCGGCAGCATCAGCACCCGGTGCTCCGGGCCGAAGCCGTGCACGTCGGCGAACGAGCGGGTGAACTCCGCGACGGCGCCGTGCGACACCACCACCCCCTTGGGCGCCCCCGTCGACCCGGACGTGAAGATCACATACGCCGGATCCCCCGGCCGCACGGCAGCACGCACCGGGTCTGCGGAGCCGGGACGTACCTCGCCCGTGATCCGCCCCTCAAGACGTCCCGGACCGACCCGACGCGTCCGGCCTGTCACGAACTCGCCGCTCGGTCCTGTCTGGTCGGTGACCGGCAGTTTCGCTCCCGGGAATTCGTTCAGCTCGGCGAGCCTGCCGGACGGCGCGATCACCGCGACAGCCTGTGCCCGCCGCAGCAGGTGCGTGACACGGGCGGGCGGGTGGCCGGGGTCGAGCGGCAGGTACGCGGCACCGGCGAGCAGCACACCGAGGACGGCGGCGATCCCGTCCGGCCCCGCCGGGAGCGACACCCCGACGACCGGACGCGCGTCAGGGTCTCCGCTGAGCGGCCCCAACCGCGCCGCCACCTCCCGCGCCCGCGCGACCAGCCCGCCGTACGTCAACCGCTCCCCCGCGGCCATGACCGCGACCCGATCCGGACCCCGCTCAGCCTGACGCACAACCAGCTCCGCCACCCCGGCCCAGCCCTCGGCCGGCACCTCGGAGGATGCGACACTCCCCGCCACAGAGAACCCAGCGGCCGGAACGGAGGATCCGGCCGCAGACGCCCCACCCTCCGGAACGGGGTGCGCGGACTCTTCGGAACCTTCGCCCGCCACCCCGGATGACCCGCCCCCCAGAACGGGGTGCCCCGCCCGGGACAGCCGCGGGATGACGGTCTGCACCCCGGACGGCACCGGGGCGGCCCCGGTCGGACCGTCCTCCCCGGAAACCAGCCCCGGGACCGGAGCGGCGGAGGCGGCCCCGGTCGCTTCGGTTGGGGTGGTGGTGAAGGGGATGTGGCTCAGGGGGAGGGAAGGGTCGCCGGTGAGGGCTTCGAGGGCGGTGGTGAGGTGGTGCGCCAGGGTCGCCGCCGTGTCGGCGTCGAAGAGGTCGGCCGCGTAGTCCAGGTACAGCTCGATGTCGTCGCCCACGGTGACGAACAGGGTGAGGTCGAAGCGGGCCTCGGGCGCGGGCAGTTCCCAGTGTTCGACGAGGAGGTCACCCGCGGTCCTGGGCCGGCCGTCCAGGTGGTCCATGACGAGCATGACCTGGAAGAGCGGGTTGTGGCTGAGGTCGCGGCGGCCTCCGGCGAGTTCAACCACCTCGTCGAACGGCGTGCCGCCGTGGGCGAGCGCCTCGGCCACGGTCCGCCTGCACTGCCGCAGCAGGTCCGTCACGGCCGGGTCGCCGCCGAGGTCGAGCCGCAGCGCGACGGTGTTGGCGAACATGCCGACCGTCCCGCCGTCCCGCCCGGTACGGCCGTCCATCGGGCAGCCGACCACGATGTCGTCCTGGTCGGCGCACCGGCCGAGGGTGACCCCCAGGGCCGCCAGGACCATGGCGAACACCGTCGTCCTGGTCCTGCGCGCGCCGTCCACCAGGCCGGCGCGCAGGTGCTCGGGCAGGGTCCAGCGATGCTGCGCGCCGCGCCCGCTCGGTACGGCGGGACGGGGCCGGTCGGTGGGCAGGCCCAGCAGGGAGGGCGCGCCGGCCAGCCGGGTACGCCAGTAGTCGCGCGCCGCCTGGGCCCGCTCCCGGCTGCCCCCGCGGAGCCGGGCGACGTACTCCGAGAACGGGACGGCGGGCTCGGCGGGCTCGAAGGTCCCCGCCAGCATCCCGTACAGCTCGGTGAAGAGGACCTGCAGCGAGCGCCCGTCGCAGATCGTGTGGTGCAGGCACAGGACGAGCACGTGGTCGTCCTGTGCGAGCCGGAGGAGCAGCGCCCGCATGAGCGGCGCCCGGCCGAGCGCGAACGGCCGGGCCACGAACGAGTCGCACGCCGCGTGCGCCGCGACCTCGTCCGGGACCTCCACGACCTCCAGGTCCACCTCGGACGCGTCGCTCACGATCTGGATCGGGCGCCCGTCCCCGGTGTCGGCCAGCCCGGTGCGCAGCGCCTCGTGCCTGGCGGCCAGGCGGTTCAGCACCCGGCCCAGGTGTCCGGCGTCCAGGGGCCCGCGTAACCGGTGCCCGCCCCAGACGTGGTAGCCGGACGGGTCGTGGCCGGCCTGGTGCAGGAACCAGAGCCGTTCCTGGGCGGGCGTCAGGGGGAAGCTCGTGCCGGTCATGACTTGGCCACCAGGTCCCGCAGGTGCCCGGGCACCTGCTCGCCGAACAGATCCCGGTAGGCGGCCAGATGCGCCTCCTCGGAGATCAGGAACGGCAGGTCGGTCGGCACCATGTGCCTGATCACCAGCATCGGCACCGGGCTGCGCAGCGGGCGGAAGCCGGGGTTCCACAGCCCCGCCTTGTCCGGCGGCCCGTCGTGGAACTCCCCGATCATCAGGCCGTGCCCCACGTAGGCGTCCTTGAGCGCGCACTGCGCGGCGTCGATCACCTCCCGCGCGTCACGCATGCCGGGCAGCAGGACGAGGATGGTCGTCGACTGCGCGGCGGGCATCCTGCGGGGGGCGAGGTCGAGGAACCAGTCGCGGTAGGGCGCCAGCAGCGCGCTCAACGACTCGACGGTGTGGCCGCCGCCCGGCTGGACGGCCAGGCGGAAGGCGCCGCGGTCCAGCGACGCCTGCGCGTACGGGCACACCGGCCCGAGCCGGCCGAGCTCCGGGTGCGGCCGGCACAGGTAGGCGCGCGCCCATTCGACGACGGCCCGCAGGTCGGCCCGGTGCTCGCCGATCAGGGGGTGCGCGGCGGGGTCCGCCTCCACGTCGGCCGGGTCGAACAGCACGAGGGATGCGTCGTGCGGATGTGTGATCATCGAGAGGTCCTCCCGTGGCGGCGCGCGAGCACGGCGAGCAGGCCTGCGACGGCCGCGCCCGCCCCTGTCACGGTCAGCGCGGCGGCCACCCGGTCCTGGCGGCGAGCGCGCCGCAGCGCCTCGCCGTAGGGCACGGTGGTGTGCGAGACGAGCGTGTAGAGCGGCACCCAGGTGCCGGGGAACGCCTTGTGCAGCAGCAGGTCGAGGCGCTTCCTGGCCAGCCGCAGCGGGGAGCGCATGCCGTCGCGGAGCTCCAGGAAGTTCTGCGCGGACAGCTCGGCCAGCACGTCGGTGTGCGGCTTGCGGGACCGCTCGTAGGCGGCGAAGGCGGCCTGCCGGTCGCGCGGGTGCCGGGCCAGCATCCGGTCGAGCTCCAGGCAGTCCTCGAACGAGGCGTTCATGCCCTGGCCGTAGAAGGGGTAGACGGCGTGCGCCGCGTCGCCGACGAGGACCATCGTGTCCCGGTGGTGCCAGGGCGCGGTGCGTACGGTCGTGAGGTGCCCCATCGGCGCGGCGGACGCCTGCTCGTCGAGGTCGGGCACCAGCTCCGCCAGGTGCGGGAAGGCGTCGGACGCCCGGTCCGGCGGCTCGTCGCGCGGCAGGAAGAGCGTGCAGGTCAGGCTGTTGTCGACGTTGGGGTGGGCGACCCCCAGACCGCGCTCGCCCGGCCAGATGTGCAGCGCCTCCAGCGGTACGGCGGGCGTGCCGTCGGGCCTGGCCCGGATCGTGATCTCCTTGTAGCCCCATTCGAGGTACTCGCGGCTGAAGCCGGCCGGCAGGCCGCGCTGCATCTCGGTCCTGACGAGCGAGGAGGCGCCGTCGGCGCCGACCACGAAGCCGGCCGTCAGCTTGCTACCGTCCTCCATGGTGACGGCGGCGGCGTCCCGGTCGACGGCCACGCACCTGGTGCCGAAGCGCAGCCGCACGCCGGGCTGCTTCTCCGCGTGCTCGACCAGCAGGCAGACCAGCGCGTCCCGCCTGATGGAGTGCAGGATCTGCGACGGGTCCTTGCCGTACGGGTAGAAGGACGACCGTCCGCCGGCGGTGTGCACCATGCGCCCGCGCATCGGCACGGACAGCCGTCGCGCCTCCTGCCACAGGCCCACCTCGCGCAGCGCCGCGATGGCCCGCGCCGACATGCCCAGGTTGATGGATCGGCCGCTGTCGTGGCGGGCCGAGCGCGGGTCGGGGCGGCCTTCGACCAGGTCGACCCGGTACCCGCGCCGTGCGATCATGCTCGCCAGCAGGGGTCCGGCCAGGCCCGCGCCGACGATGACGGCGTCAGGGTTGGAGTCCATGCCGCCTCACCCCCCGCCGCGCACGCTGAGGGGACGCATGTCGGTCCACACGGTCTCGATGTGCGCCAGGCATTCCTCACGGGTGCCGGCGAAGCCCGTGGCCCGCCAGCCGGGAGGCAACTCCCGTCCCGCGGCCCAGACGGAGTACTGCTCCTCGTGGTTGACGACCACCAGAACATCGCTCATATCTTCTCCTCAAGAGCGCGCCGATCGATCTTTCCGTTGGGGGTGAGCGGCACGGAGTCCAGGGGGATCACCCTGGTCGGCACCATGTACGCGGGCAGGATCGCGGCCAGCCGGCGGCGCAGGTCAGGGCAGTCACCGACGACGAACGCCACCAGGGCGTCGCCGGACACGGCCGCCACGGACTGCCGCACGCCGGGCAGGCCGTCCATGGCGGCCTCCACCTCGCCGAGCTCCACCCGGTAGCCGCGTACCTTCACCTGGGTGTCGGCCCGGCGCAGGTACTCCAGTCCCGCGCCGGTGCGCCGCACCACGTCGCCGGTCAGGTACAGCCTGCTGCCCGGCTCGCCGTAGGGGTCGGGGACGAATCGGTCGGCGGTCAGGGCCGGCCGGCCGAGATAGCCGTCGGCCACGCAGACGCCGCCGATGGCGAGCTCGCCCTGGCCGACCTCGTCGAGCCCGTCGTCCACGACGTGGACGGTGGCGCCGGGGAGCGGGTCGCCGATCGAGACCGTCCCCGGCTCGATCGGCACCTCCCAGGAGGTGGCCCAGACGGCGGCCTCGGTCGGGCCGTACATGTTGACGAGCCGTCCGACCCGGGAACGCAGGTCGCCGGCCAGGGCCGCGGGCAGCGCCTCACCGCCGACGAGCGCGGTCAGCCGGGGGCCGCGGAACCCGGCGTAGAGCAGGACCCGCCAGCCCGAGGGGGTGGCCTGCATGTGGGTCACGCCCTCGCGCTCGATCAGCGCGGCGAGCCGTTTGCCGAGGAGGGCGGTCCTGGGGTCGACGAGGACCAGCCGTCCTCCGGTGACGAGCGGCAGGTAGAGCTCGGGCACGGACATGTCGAAGGTGAGGGAGGCGGCCGAGAGCCAGACGTCGCCGGCCGTCGAGCCCACCAGTTCGCGCATGCCGGCGAGCAGGTTGGCCAGCGCCCGGTGCGGCACCACCACCCCCTTGGGCGTGCCGGTCGAGCCCGAGGTGTAGATCACGTACGCCGGGGACGAGGGGTCCGGGGGCGCGGCGGGGACCGGCGCGGCCGGGGGGTGCTCCCGGTCCAAGCGGAGCACCGGCACCGCGGTCGTGACCGGCTCGCCCTCGGTCAGCAGCAGGTCCGCGCGCGAGTCCGCCAGGACGAGTTCGACGCGGGCCGCCGGGTGCGCGGGGTCGAGCGGCAGGTAGGCCGCGCCGGTCCGCAGGACGGCGAGCATCGCCGTCACGCAGGCCGCCGACTTGGCCGCGCATATCCCCACGAGCTTGCCGGGGCGGGCTCCGGCGGCGGCGAGCCTGGCGGCCAGCCGGTCCACGGCCTCGTCCAGCGCGGCGTAGGTGAGGCGCTCGTCGCCGGCGACGAGCGCGATCCGGTCCGGGGTGCTCGCCGCCTGGCGCCCGAACGATTCGACAAGGGTTGGGAGCGCTCCCAAAACAGGCATGGTCAACTCCGGTTCGACATGGTCAGCTCCGGTGGGATCAGACGTGCAGCAGTTCTTCGACGGCCTCGGCGGCCGCCCGCAGCCCCGGCCGCGCCGCCCCCGCGTACGGGGCCACCCGCTCACGGTGACCGTCGGCGGCCAGCGCCTCGTTCAGCAGGGGGACGATCTCCTCCGTCGTCCACCGCCGCTCGGGCAGCCAGGACCCGAGCCCGAGCCTGGCCAGGCGCATGCCGTTGTCGGAACGGTCGAAACCGTGCGCCAGCAGGACCTGCGGGACCCCCGCGGCCACCGCCCTGACCACGGTGCCGATGCCGCCGTGGTGCAGCACCGCCCTGGCACGGCCCATGACCTGGTGGAAGGGCAGGTGCGGGAACCAGGAGACGTCCTGGGGCAGGTCGGCGGGCACCAGGTCCCGATGCCTGGCCACGACCAGGGCGGGCACGCCCGCGGCCGCGCACGCCGCGACGGCGGCGGCGTAGAACCGCTCGTGGATCATGCGGCCGGTGCCGCCCGTCACGATCACCGCGCCGCGGTCGAGCAGGCGCTCGGCCTCGGGCGGGACCGGGTCGGTGAAGGTGTCGTCGCCGTACGGCGCCCCCGTCAGCCGGACCCGCGACGGCGCGGCGACCCCCGCCCGGTCGAACCACTCCGGCCACAGCCCCAGGTGGAGCCGGGCCGAGGTGAACCAGGACGTCCAGTCGCCGACAGGCCCCAGCCCGAGCGTCGCCCGCACCGCGTCGAGCCGGTCGCTCATGGTCTCCCGGTACATGTGCACGGCGGGGCGTTCTGACATGTACTGCACCGGCGTCACGGCCACCCACGCGGTGGGCACGTCCAGCACCTCGCCGGCGAAGAGCGTCGAGATCGCCGTGGTGTGGCGCCCCACGAACACCGTCTCCCCCGGCACGTGACGGGCCTTGAGCACCTCGCACTCGAACCGGATCTGGTCGAACAGCCCGATGGCGTCGTAGAAGCGCCGCCACCGGTCCATCCCGGCGCCGAGCAGCATCGGCGTGTCCGAGAGGTATCGCTCGTACTCGCGCTCGGTGTCGATGGGCGTGAACTCCAGGCCCTCGCGCCGGGCCACCGCCTCGAAGGGGGCGTGCGTGAGGATCTCCACCCGGTGCCCGCGTTCCCGGAGGATCCGTCCAAGACCCACGAACGGCAGGACGTCGCCGTGCGTGCCGTGGGTGACCATGATGACGGTGGTCAAGGGGACTCCCCGGCCGCGGCCTGGGCCCGCGACCCCTCCTCGATGGCCCGCGCCGCCTCCGCGACCGTCAACCCGTCGACGAAGAGCACCTCGACCGGCAACTCGATCCGGAACTCACTCTCCACCATGGCCAGGAACTGGACCATCGCCAGCGACTGGCCGCCCAGTTCGAAGAAATCCTGGTCCGCGGACGCGACCTCGACCCCGAGGATCTCGGACCACAACCGCATGACCTCGTTTTCGAGCACGCCGAGCACAGCCATGACGCATTCTCCTCGTAGCGCGGAAACGACACCCGTCACCAAGGGAACCGTGCGCCACGAAACGGGCGCTCCTCGCCGGTGATGGGGTTCAGCAAGGGGCAGCCACGCGCCCCACTCGCAAGATCGTTGGGATCGCTCCCAAACGGAACGCTAGGCTCGCGTCAGCACGCGAGTCAACCTTTTCACCGCCATCTGCGCTTCTGTTAGGACGACGGTTGGGAGCGCTCCCAACCGCATAGTCCTCCCACCAGGAAGGCGTCGGAAACTCCGAGCAGGGCTCGGAAAACTGCCCTCCTTGACCGACCTTATTTAGGTTAGGCTCACCTAATCAGGGATTCTCCCCACCAGGAGGCGCAGATGCGGGTCGCGATGTTCGGCTACCAGACCTGGGGACACCGCACGTTGCAGGCACTGCTGGGATCCGGCCACGACGTGGCGCTCGTCGTGACCCACCCCAAGAGCGAACACGCCTACGAGAAGATCTGGGACGACTCCGTCGCCGGCCTGGCCGCCGAGCACGGCGTGCCCGTGCTGCTGCGCGCCCGGCCCGACGACGAGCTCGTCACCGCGCTCAAGGAGGCCGAGCCGGACATCATCGTCGCCAACAACTGGCGCACCTGGATCCCGCCGGAGATCTTCCGGCTGCCCCGCCACGGCACGCTGAACGTGCACGACTCGCTGCTGCCCGCCTACGCGGGCTTCTCCCCGCTCATCTGGGCCCTGATCAACGGCGAGGAGGAGGTGGGCGTCACCGCCCACCTGATGGACGAGGAGCTGGACGCCGGCGACATCCTCCTGCAGCGCGCGGTCCCCGTCGGACCGTCCGACACGGCCACCGACCTGTTCCACCGGACCGTCGCGCTGATCGAGCCGATCGTGCGGGACGCGCTCACGCTGATCGACACCGGCCGGGCCGTCCCGGTCCCGCAGGACCGGTCCAGGGCGAGCTTCTTCCACAAACGCTCGCCGGAGGACAGCCGCATCGACTGGACCTGGCCGGCCGAGGACATCGAGCGGCTGGTGCGCGCCCAGTCGGACCCGTATCCGAACGCCTTCACCTTCTACCGGGGCGAGCGCGTACGGGTGCTGAAGGCGTCGGTGTCGGAGGGCGTCTACGGAGGGACTCCCGGGCGGGTCTTCATCCGCGAGGGCGACGGCGTGGTCATCGTCGCCGGCGCCGACGCCCGCCGGGGGCGCAGCCGGGGGCTGGTGATCGAGCGGGTCCGCACCGACGAGGGCGCGGACCTGCCCGCCACCGACGTCTTCCGCACCATGGGCGGCTACCTCACCGGCCGGTGACCTGCCCGGCCGCTCCGGGCACCGGGGCGGCCGGGTCCGCGCCGAGCGCGACGATCCGGTTGCGCCCGTCGACGTGCACCACGGACGGGACGTACGAGCCGAGCTCGTCTTCCGTCACCTGCCGGTAGGACATGACGATGACGAGGTCGCCCGGCGACACCAGATGGGCGGCCGCCCCGTTGACGCCGATGACGCCGGAACCGGGGGCGCCCTCGATGGCGTAGGTGACCAGCCGTGCCCCGTTGTCGATGTCGACGACGTGCACCTGCTCGCCCTCGACGAGCCCGGCCGCGTCCATGAGGACCTTGTCGATCGTGAGGGAGCCGACGTAGTGCAGGTCGGCCTGGGTCACGGTGGCCCGATGGATCTTCCCGCCGAGCAGGGTGCGCTGCATCTCCAGCCTCCGATGATCAAAGTTAGGTAATGCTATCCTAAGTTGATTGCAGCCCTCCGGCCAGAAGGAATCCCCATGATCAGTTCCCGTGCGGTTCCGCGAGCCTTCTTATCCCTCTTCCTGGCGGCCTCGCTGGTCTCCTGCGCGGCCCCGGAGCCCGCCGCCCCGAGTGCCTCCGCGCCGGCGGACACCGCGTTCCCGGTCACTATCGAGCACAAGTTCGGCAGCACCACGATCGAGACCAGGCCCGCCCGGGTCGTCACCGTCGGCTGGAACGACCAGGACTTCGCGCTCGCGCTGGGCGTGGTCCCGGTCAGCACCCGCGCGTGGTTCGACGCGTACGCGACCTTCCCGTGGGTCAAGAAGGCGCTGGGCGGCCAGGAGCTGTCCACGTTCTCGGCGGAGCTCAACTTCGAGGCGATCATCAAACAGCGCCCCGACGTGATCATCGCGATCTACGAGACGATCAACAAGGAGACGTACGAGAAGCTCTCGCAGATCGCGCCCACCGTGATCCAGTCGGACGCCTACGCCGACGAGCAGACCCCCTGGGACGTCCAGACGATCACCACGGGCAAGGCGCTGGGCAAGGCCGCCGAGGCTCAGGCCCTGGTCGACAAGGTCAACGCGAGAATCACTGAGGCGAAGCGGGCGCACCCCGAGTTCGCCGGCAAGGTCCTGGTGGTCGACTTCGGGCCGGAGAACGGGCAGCACTGGCTGATCCCGGCCCGCGACCCGCGCCGCGCGCTGTTCGACGCGCTCGGCTTCGCCGCGCAGAGCGAGGCCAACGAGATCAGCGAGGAGCGGCTGGACCTGATCGACCGCGACGTGCTGTTCGTCAACGGCTCGACGAAGGAGAAGATGCTGGCCTCGCCGGTCTTCTCCCGGCTGAAGGTGGTCGAGAGCGACCGCACGATCTACACGGACTTCTCCACCCCGCTCGGCGGCGCGCTCTCCTACAGCGGGCCGGACGCGCTGCTGTACGCGCTCGACGTGCTCGTGCCGCAGCTCGCGAACGCCGCCGACATGGACCCCTCCACCCCGGTCAAGGACCTGTCCGCCATCACATGAGGCGGGCCAGCAGCGGGCCGACGATCTCCAGCGCGCGGGCGTCCAGCAGTTCGGAGTGGCGGCACTCCACGGCGACCGCGCGCAGCTCGCCCGCCACGTGGGGGCGCCACCGGCCGGAGGCCCTCCCGGTGAGGCCCGGCTCCGGCACGGTGGCGTCGACGAAGAGCACGTCGCCGGGGAACACGTCGTACCGGGCCCGCGCCATCATGCGGTCGCTGTCCAGGTAGCTCTCCACGACGCGCCCGATCTGCTCGTCCGCCAGGACCGCGACGCCGTCGCCGAGGCCGCGCAGGAACGCGATGGCGTCGGCGACCGACATGCGCCCGTCCGGCACCCGGTAACCCATCTCGGCCAGCAGCGCGGCGACGTCGTCCGCCCCTCCGGGCACCTCCAGCGGCGTGTCCAGCATGCCGAGCAGGCCGATCTCACGACCCTCCGCGGCCAGCAGCACCGCGGCCTTGTGGGCCACCGCGCCGCCGAACGACCAGCCGAGCAGGCTGACGGGGCCTTCCGGGGCGGTGCGTCCGATCAGGCCGGCGTACTCGGCGGCCAGCTCGTCCATGGTCTCGGGCAGGGCGGTGTCGCGGCTCAGGCGGGGCGACTGCAGCCCGTACAGCGGGACGTCCTCCGGCAGGTGGCGCTTGAGCGCGGCGAACTGCCAGGCGAGCCCGCTCGCGGGCGGGAAGCAGAACAGGGGCGGCCGCGATCCGCCCGGCCGCAGGACGAGCAGTTCGGCCATCGCGTCGCCGGCGGGGGCGCCGCCGGCGATCCGCCGGGCCAGGGCGGCGGCGGTGGGGGCGGTGAACAGGTCCGCGACCGGGATCTCGGCGCCCAGCTCCGCGCGCAGGGCGGCGGCCAGCCTGACGAGCAGGAGCGAGTGGCCGCCCAGGGCGAAGAAGTCGTCGTCCACGCCGACCCGTCCGACCCCCAGCACCTCGGCCATGACGGCGCAGACGGCCGCCTCGGCACGGGTGCGCGGCGCGACGCCGGCGGCCGTGGGCGCGAAGTCCACGTCGGGCAGCGCGGCCCGGTCCACCTTGCCGTTGGGGGTGCGCGGCAGCTCGTCGAGCACGACGACGGCGGCGGGGACCATGGAGGACGGCAGCCGCTCCGCGAGGTGGTCGCGGAGCCCGGGGGCCGGCGCGGTGACGTAGGCGACGGTCCGGTCCCGGCGGGCGGCGACCGCGACCGCCGCCACGCCGGGGCAGGTGGCGGCGACCGCCTCGATCTCGCCGAGCTCGACGCGGAAGCCCCGCACCTTGACCTGGTGGTCGGCGCGCCCCAGGAACTCCAGCTCCCCGTCGGCGCTCCACCTGGCGAGGTCACCGGTGCGGTACATGCGCCCGCCGGTGAAGGGGTCGGCGACGAACCTGGCCGCGGTGAGCCCCGGGCGGCGCAGGTAGCCGCGCGTGACCTGGGCGCCGCCGAGATACAGCTCCCCCGCGACGCCGGGAGCCACCGGGCGCAGCGCCGCGTCCAGCACGTACGCGGCCGTGCCCGGCAGCGGGCGGCCGAGCGAGGGACGCTCGCCCCGGCGGACGGCCGCGGCCGTGGCCCAGACGGTCACCTCGGTGGGGCCGTACAGGTTGGTCACGCTCGCGGCCCGCTCGGCCAGGTGCTCCGCCAGGGCGGGGGGCAGCGCCTCGCCGCCGGCCAGCACGCGCACCCCGCCGAGCTCGGCGTCGGCGGGCAGCGCCGACCACAGCGACGGGGTGGCCTGCGTGATCGTGACCCGCTCGTCCCGCATCAGCCCTGCGAGCAGCCGCGGGTCCCTCACCTGCGCGTCCGAGGCGATGACCACGCAGCCTCCGGTACGCAGCGGCCCCATCAGTTCGAGGACCGAGATGTCGAAGGAGAGCGTGGTCACGGCGAGCAGCCGGTCGCCCGGCCCGGTCACGGGCAGCGCGCCGAGGAAGCACTCCAGGTCTCCCCGGGTCACCACCACGCCCTTGGGGCGCCCGGTGGAACCGGAGGTGTAGATGACGTACGCCGCCGTCCGCGGATCCCACTGCGCGCTCTCCCGGGCGGGGGCCGGGGGGCCGTCGAGCGTGATGCCGCCGGGGAAGAGGTCGCGGGTGCGGTCGTCCACGACGATCGCGGCCGGTCGCGCGTCCTCGACCATGAAGCGCAGCCGCTCGGCCGGGAACGCGGGGTCGAGCGGCAGGTAGGCGGCGCCCGCCTTGGCCACGCCGAGCACGGCCACCAGCAGCTCCGCCGACCGCGGCAGGGCGATCCCGACCAGGTCCTCCGGCCCGAGCTCCGCGAGCCTGGCGGCGAAGGCGTCGGAGGCGGCGTCCAGCTCGGCGTAGCTCATCGTCCGGCCCTCGAACACGCAGGCGTCCGCCTCCGGAGTCGCCCTCGCCAGCGCCGAGAACCGGGCGTGCCACGGCGCTCCGCCGATCGGGGCCGGGCCGCCGGTCTGCCAGTCGGCCAGGTCGGTCCGGTCGCGTTCCGACAGGACGTCCAGGGTCTCGATCGGCTGCTCCGGGCGTGCGGCGACCTCGGCGAGCAGCACCAGGAGGCGGTCGGCCAGCCGTCGCGCGGTCGCCGGGTGGAAGCGGTCCGCGTCGTACTCCAGGACCATCTCGAACGGCTCGCCGTCGACGAAGGTGAGGTTCAGGTCCACCTTCGGGTCGGCGGCGACCGGGGGCGCCTCCCCCACCGGCAGGCCGAGCACGGTGTCACGCCCGGCCGGGCGGTGCAGGTAGCCGAGCATCACCTGGAACAGCGGGTTGCGGCCCTGCGCCCGAGCCGGGTTGACCGCCTCGACCACCTGCTGGAAGGGCAGGCTCGCGTGCTCGAACGCGGCCAGGTCCGTCTCGCGCACCCGCCGCAGCAGCTCGGCGAAGGTGGGCGAGCCGGACAGGTCCGTACGGAGTACGACGGTGTTGACGAAGAACCCGACGAGGTCGTGCAGGGCGGGGTCGGCGCGGCCGGAGGCGGGGGTGCCGATGGGGATGTCCGTACCGGCGCCGAGACGGCTGAGCAGGGTGGCGAGCGCCGCGTGGAGCACCATGAACATGCTCGCCGACTCGGCGTGCCCCAGCTCCCGCAGCGACGCGGCCAGCTCCGGCGGGATCGTGGCGGTCGCCTGCCCGGCGGGGCGCCCGGTCCGTACCCGTTGCGAACGCTCGGCGGGCAGGGCGATCTCGGCGGGCAGGCCGCGCAGCCGCCGCTCCCAGTAGGCGCGGTCGTCGTCGTGCCGGTCGTCGAGCGACAGCCAGAGGGCGTAGTCGGCGTACTGCACCGGCAGCGGCTCCCAGTCGGGGGCCCGGCCCGCCAGCCGGGCGGCGTAGGCGGCGCCGAGGTCGCGCAGCAGCGGGCCGTCGGACCACTCGTCCATCGCGATGTGGTGCAGCACCAGCGCCAGCACGGTGTGGCCGGTGTCGTGCTCCTCGACGAGGGTGGCCCGCAGCGGCGGCCCGGCGGCCAGATCGAAGGGACGGGCGAGCGCCTCGGCCAGCACCGGGCCCGCGTCCGGGCATCGTACGACGTCCAGGTCGATCCGGGGTGCGGCGAGCACCCGCTGCGCGGGCCCGGCGTCGATGACCGTGCGCAGCACCTCGTGCCTGGCCGCCACGTCGCCGAGCGCGGCGCGCAGGGCGGCGGCGTCCACCGCGCCGCGCAGCCGGACGAGCAGCGGGTAGGTGTAGGCGGTCGAGCCGGGGTCGAGCTGCTGGAGCAGCCAGAGCCGCTCCTGCGCGGGCGACAGCGGCACCCGGTCGGGGCGGGGCCGCGGGGTGAGCGGGGGCCGCCCGGACGGCGCCGCGCCGCTCGTGAGGCGGGCGGCGAGCCGGGCGGGGGTGCGCGCGTCGAACAGGTCGCGCAGCGTGAGGTCCGCGTCCGTGGCGGCGCGCACGAGCCCGAGCAGCCGGATGGCCAGCAGGGAGTGCCCGCCCAGGTCGAAGAAGTCGTCGTCGGGCCCGACGTCGCCGGTGTCGAGCGCCCGGCCGAACAGCGTGCACAGCAGCCGCTCCCGCTCGTCGGCGGGCGGTCGCGAACGCGACGCCGGCGCGCTGGGCGGGGGCAGCGCGGCGGTGTCGAGCTTGCCGTTCACGGTCAGCGGCAGCGCGTCCACCACCGCGTACGCCGCCGGCACCATGTAGCCGGGCAGCACCTCCTTGAGCCCGGCGTGCACGGCGGCGGCCAGCTCGGCGCCCGCGGGGCCGTCGGGGACGAGGTAGGCCACCAGGCGCCTGGCGCCGGAGCCGTCGGGGACGGCGAGGACGGCGCTCCGGCGCACCCCGGGCCTAGCGGTGACGGCGGCCTCGACCTCGCCCGGCTCCACCCGGTACCCGCGGATCTTGACCTGGTCGTCGGTGCGGCCGAGGAAGTCGAGGTTGCCGTCCTCCCGGACGCGGACGAGGTCGCCGGTGCGGTACATGCGCCCGCCCGGGACGGACGGGTCGGCGACGAACCGCCCGGCGGTCAGCCCGGCGCGGCCGAGGTAGCCGCGCGCCAGGCCCGCCCCCGCGATGTAGAGCTCGCCGACGGGGGCCGGGCGCAGGAAGGCGTCCAGCACGTGACAGCGGGTGTTCCAGATCGGCCGTCCGACCGTGGTGGTGGCGCTCTCGCCGGTGCCCGCGCCGAGCGTGTTGATCGTGTACTCGGTCGGCCCGTAGAGGTTGTAGCCGCTCACGCCCTCGGCGTCGCGCAGCTCCGACCACAGGGACTGGGGCACCGCCTCGCCGCCGAGCAGCACCAGCGGCGGGCGGTGCGGGCCGTCGAGCAGGCCCTGGTCGAGCAGGTGCCGGGCGTAGGTGGGCGTCACGTTCACCACGTCGACGCGGTGGCGGTGGCAGTAGGCGACGAGCGCGGTGGCGTCCCTGCGCAGCTCCTCGTCGCAGATGTGCACGTGGTGGCCCTCGACCAGCCAGAGCAGCTCCTCCCACGACATGTCGAAGGAGAAGGAGACGGTGTGCGCGATGGTGAGGATCCGCCCGCCGGTCGCGGCGACGGCCGGCGTGAAGATCGCCTCCCGGTGGTTGAGCTGCATGTTGGTCAGCCCCCGGTACGGCGTGACCACGCCTTTGGGACGGCCGGTGGAGCCGGAGGTGTAGATGACGTACGCGGGATGGTCCAGGTGACCCGGCCCGCGCGCGACGGTGACCGGATCGGCGGGTCCCGACACGTCCTCCAGGCACAGCCGCGCCACCGGATGGGAGGCGAGCCTGGGCTCCACCGCCCGCGTGGTCACCAGCAGCACCGGACGGGCGTCGGCCAGCATCGCCAGCAGCCGGTCGCCGGGGTTGTCGAGTTCGAGCGGCAGGTAGGCCGCCCCGGTGCGGAGCACCGCGAACAGCGCGGCGACCATGTCGGCCGACCGGGGCACGGCGAGCGCGACGATCTTCTCGGGTCCCGCTCCCCCGGCCAGCAGCGAGCGCGCGATCTGGTTCACCCGGGCGTCCAGCTCGGCGTAGGTGAGGGTCCGCGTGCCCGAGGTGAGCGCGGCCCGCTCCGGGGTGCGTCGCGCCTGGGCCGCCAGAAGGTCCGCGATCGTGTCCTCGCCGATGGGCCGCACGGCCCCGGCGGGCACGGCGCTCTCCCCCGGCAGCAGCAGCGGCACGTCGGCCACGGTCGCCGCCGGGTCGTCCACGAGGCGGAGCAGCACCCGCTCCAGCCGGGCCAGCAGCGCCTCCGCCCGCTCCCGCGCCACCACGTCGGCCCGGTACTCCAGCCGCACGGACAGCCGCGCGCCCGGGGTGGCCACCCAGGTCAGCGGGAAGTGCGTGGCGTCCACGCTGGACACGCCCACGATGCCGTGCGCCTCCTCCAGATCGGTGAACGTGTCGTCGCCGAGGAAGTTCTGCAGCACGTACAGGCTGTCGAACAGCTGGTCGCGGCCCGCCGCGCGCTGGATGTCGCCGAGCCCCAGATACTCGTGCGGCATCAGCGCGACGCGGTCGGCCTGGACCCGCCGCATGACGTCCAGCACGCTCTCGTCCGGGGCGAGCCGGACCGCCGTGGGCACCGTGTTGAGGAACACGCCGATCGCCGACTCGACGCCCTCCAGCTCGGTCGGCCGCCCGGCGACGGTCGTGCCGAAGATGGCGTCGCGGCGGCCGGACGCGTGGGCCAGCACCAGGCCGAGCGCGGTGGTGAGCAGCGCGTTGAGCGTCACCCCTGACCGGCGGGCCTGGCGGGTGACGCGCCGCGTCTGTTCCTCGGTGAGCCGGAACGCCAGGCTGGTCGCGGGCACCGGCGCGGTCCCCGCCGCCGCGGGGAACAGGATGGTGGGCTCCAGGCCCGCGAGCGCCTCCGCCCAGGCCCGCGCCGCCGCGTCGCCGTCCTGGCGGGCCAGCCAGGCGAGGTAGCCGGTGTAGACCGCCCCGCCCTCGGGGAGGACGCCGCGCTCGCCGCCGGACTCGTACAGCGCGAACAGCTCGCGCAGCACCAGCTCCCGCGACCAGCCGTCGAACAGGAGCAGGTGGTACGTGAGCAGCAGGCGGTCACGGCCGGGCAGGTGGACCACGGTCAACCGGCAGAGCGGCGGCGCGGCCGGGTCGAAGGGCCGCCGCCGGTCCTCCTCCATCACCTCCGGCAGCCGGGAACCGTCCGCCGACAGGTCGATCTCCCCGACGGCGGAGTCCAGCCCGCTCCCGACCACGGCGACCGGCCGGTGCCCGCCGTCCGCGACGAACCCGAGACGCAGCGTCGCGTGCCGGTCGAGGAGCGCCGCGTAGGCCCGGCGCAGACGCCCGAGGTCGAGCCGCCCGGCGAAGTCGAACGCGTTCTGCGCCACGTACACGTCGGCGTCCCCGGCGTAACGCGCC
Organism: Nonomuraea sp. NPDC050478; assembly: GCF_044458265.1. Taxonomy (NCBI): domain Bacteria; kingdom Bacillati; phylum Actinomycetota; class Actinomycetes; order Streptosporangiales; family Streptosporangiaceae; genus Nonomuraea; species Nonomuraea sp. NPDC050478. The sequence continues at coordinate 286,581 of NZ_JBITHT010000004.1, forward strand.
TGGAAGAACAGCCCTTCCTGCAACGGGGACAGCGCCCACGTCCGCGGCCCGTCCCCCGGCGCCGTCGCGGTCCCGGCATCTGTCCGAGGCTCCCGGGTGGCCGCGGTCAGTGCTCGCGGCTCGGCCTTCTCCAGGATGAGGTCGCGGAGCGCGGCGGCCCAGTCGTCGGCGAGCGCCCGCACGTCGTCCGCGCCCAGTCCTCCTTCCGCGTACGTGAGGACGGCGCGCAGCTCCGGCCCGTCGGGCGTGTCGTGGCAGGCGACGTTGATCTCCAGCAGGTACGGGGTGCCCAGGTCAGGGTCGGGGGCCACGCGCAGCGCGGCGGTCTCCGGCGCCGTGTCCCAATCCCCCTCCCCTCCGACGGGGAATCTGCCGAGGTAGTTGAAGAGCAGCTGGGGCGTGCCGAGCCGGGCGAGCGGGGCCGCGGTCCGCGGGTTGCAGTAGCGCAGCAGCCCGAACCCGAGCCCGCCGTCCGGGGCAGCCCGCACGGCTCGCCGTACCTCGGCGGGACCGGCCGAGCCGCCCGGCAGCCGTACGGGCGCGATGGCGGTGAACCAGCCGACCGTACGGGAGAGGTCGGCGTCGCCCTCGCGGCCGTGCCTTTCCAGGTCGATCACCAGCGGCGCCCCGGCGTCCCCGCCCCTCGCCGCCCGCCAGCGCGCGACGCCCGTGCGCAGCGCGGCGACCAGCGCCTCGGTGACGTCCACGCCCAGCCTGCCCGGGACGGTGGTGAGCAGCGGCCCGGTCACGTCGCCGGGCACGCGGAGAACGTGGTCCCGGGTGGCGCCCACCGTCAGTCCTGCGGTTGTGGCCGACGGGTCGAGCTCGCCGCCCGGTCGCAGCGTGGCCGCCCAGTGCTCGAACTCGGCCAGCCTGGCGGCCTGGGCGGCGTTCTCGGCCAGCGACCGCGCGTGGGCGCGCAGGGAGGTGCCGACCGGGTCGAGCACGGGCCGCTCCCCCGCCGAGACGGCGTCCCAGCCCTGCCTCAGGTCCTCGACGAGGATCCGCCAGGACACCCCGTCGACCACCAGATGGTGGGCGACGATCAGCAGCCTGCCCTGCCGGTCCGGCCCCCTGTCGAACCACACCGCCTCGACCATCCGCCCGCCGTCGGGGTCGAGCCGGTCGGCGGCGGCGTCGGACTCGGCTGCGATCGCGGCGCTCAGGCCGTCGTCGCCGAGCCCCGTCGCGTCCACCGCGAGCACGCCGGGATCCGGCGTGTCACCGGCCGCTCGCGCCTCCAGCGACCACAGCAGCGGCGACGGCCTGCTCAGCCGCGACCGCAGCGCGTCATGCCGGTCGACCAGTGCCCGGACGAGCGCGGCGACCTGCTCACGGGTCATCCCCGCCGGGGTGCGGAGCAGCTCGGCCTGGTTCAGCCGCGAGATCCTCCCGCCCAGCTCGGCCAGCCGGTGCACGATCGGCATCAGCATGATCTCGCCGACGCCGTCTCCCTCTTCGGCGTCCGCCACCGGCTCGACCGGCCGCGGAGCGACCGCGGCAGCGAGGGCCGCCGGGGTCCTGTGCACGAACACGTCCTGCGGTGACAGCCGCAGCCCTCGGCGCCTGGCGAGGTTCACGAGCTGGATGGCGATGATGCTGTCGCCGCCTAGGTGGAAGAAGTCGTCGTCGCCCCCGGCCGAGGCGAGCTGGAGAACCTCCGCGAAGAGCCCTCGCAGCAGCTCCACCGGCCCCTCTTCGGAGGCTGTCACGAGAGCCTCGGCAGACGCGGCCGCGACCGCGGCGTCACCGGAACCTCCGGCCGGAACGGGAACGGTGAGGGGGATGGCGGCCAGGGCGTCGCGGTCGAGCTTGCCGTTGACCGTGAGCGGCAGCGCGTCGAGGGGGACGAACGCGGCCGGGACGGCGTAGGAAGGCAGCAGCCTGGCCAGGTGCTCCCTGGCCTCCTTCATGTCCACCCGCGCTCCCTGACGCGCGACCACGTACGCGACCAGGCGCCGGCGGCCCGGCCGGTCCTCTCGGACGACCACGGCGGCGTCGGCGATGCCGTCGATCGTCAGCAGGGCGGACTCGACCTCGCCGAGCTCGATCCGGTAGCCGCGGATCTTCACCTGCCGGTCGGCGCGGCCGAGATGGACGAGGTCCCCGCCGGGGGTGCGGCGGGCGAGGTCGCCGCTGCGGTACAGCCGCCCGCCCGGGGTGAACGGGTCGGCGACGAAGCGGGCGGCGGTCAGCGCCGGGCGGTCGAGGTACCCGCGGGCCAGCTGGTCACCCGCGACGTACACCTCGCCCGCGGCCCCCGGCGGGACCGGGCGCAGGTGGCGGTCGAGCACGTGCACGCGGAGGCCGGGCAGCGGCCCGCCGATGACGCTCGCGGTGTCGTCCGACGTCAGGGCGTGGAACGTGACGTGCACGCACGTCTCGGTGATCCCGTACATGTTGACCAGGGCCGTGGCGGGATGGCGCCGCCGCCACGGGGCCAGGCGGCCCGGGTCCAGCGCCTCGCCGCCGAAGATCACGTACCGGAGCGCGAGCTCGCCCCGCGCCGCCTCGATCAGCGGGTAGAACGCGGACGGGGTCTGGTTGAGCACGGTCACCCGCTCGCGCTCCAGCAGGCCCAGAAAACGCCGCGGGTCGCGGGCCACCTCCTGGTCGACGACCACCAGCCGCCCGCCGTGCAGCAGCGCCCCCCACAGCTCCCACACCGAGAAGTCGAACGCGACCGAGTGGAACATCGTCCACACGTCCGAGGCGTCGAAGTCGAAGAGCTCACCGGCCGCCCCGAACAGCGACAGCACGTTGCGATGCGTCACCGCCACCCCCTTGGGCCGCCCCGTCGACCCGGAGGTGTAGATGACGTACGCCGCACTGTCCGCGGCAACCGACCCCGCCGCGTTCTCACCTGGATCATCCAGATGAGACCGGTATTGGGCAGGTCCGTCCAGACTCGCACCGGCACCTGACCCGTACGGGGGCGGCTCGTTCAGCAGGACGACCGGTACGGTCGGCTCGGGCAGGCGGGCCAGGGTCGCGGGATCGGTCAGCAGGCACACCGGGGCCGCGTCGTCCATGATGAACCTCAGCCGGGCAGCGGGGGCGTCGATGTCCAGCGGCACGTAACAGCCGCGGGCCTTGACGACGGCGAGCAGCGCGACGACGAGATCGGCCGAGCGCGGCAGCGCCACGGCCACCCTCGACTCGGGCCCCACTCCCCTGGCGACCAGTGTCCTGGCCAGCCTGGTGGCGGCCTCGTCCAGCTCGGCGTGGGTGAGCGAGGTGTCGCGCCAGGTCACGGCCGTGGCGGTGGCCTCCGGCCGAGCGGCGGCGTACGCGTCCGCCAGCGTCGCCGCCCCGAGGAACGCCGTACGGGATGCCGCCGCACCCGCTCGGCCCGGCGACGTGCCGAGCGACGGCAGGTCCAGCTGGGAGACGGGCGTGCCGGGGGCGTGGACCAGTTGGCCGAGGACCCGGACGACCAGGTCGAGCAGCCGCCCGGCCCTCTCCTCGCCGACCAGCGCGACGTCGTACTTGATCTCCAGGGTGAGCCGCTCGCCGGGGAAGGCCACCAGGGAGACCGGGTAGTGCGGCGAGTCGGTGCCGGTGAAGCCGCGGAACGTGAGCCCGGAGCGCTCGCCGGCGGGCACGGCGGGGAAGTTCTCGACCACGACCATGGTGTCGAACAGCTCGCGGACCCCGGTGAGACGGGCCAGCTCGGCGAGCCCGACGTGCTGCGCGTCGAGCAGGTCGCCCTGCCGCGCGTGCAGCCGGTCGAGGACGTCGCCCAGCGTGGCGCCGGGGTCCCAGGACATCGGCACGGGAATGGTGTTGATCAGCAGGCCGACGATCGTCTCGACGCCGGGCAGGCTGCCGCCGCGCCCTGACACCGTGGAGCCGAAGACCACGTCCGCGCGCCCGAGCAGCCCGCCCAGCACCAGCCCCCACGCCGCGTGCACGAACGTGCTCAGCGTCACCCCCCGCTCGCGGGCCGCCGCGACGACCTCGCCGACGGGCAGGTCCCGGTGCACGCCGTCGTGCCTGGACACCGCGTACGCGCCGTCGTACAGGCGGGCCGGGGAGACGCCGGCCAGCGCGGCGGCCCACACGTCGTGGGCGGCAGCCCGGTCGAGCCCGGCCACCGCCTCCACGTGGTCGCGGAACGTCACCGCCGGCGCGGGCAGCGCGCGCCCGCGCTCGTACGACTCGACGATGTCGCCGAACACCAGCGGGTACGACCAGCCGTCGGCGACGATGTGGTGCATGGTCTCCACGAGCCGGTGGTCGGCGTCGCCGAGCGAGACCAGCGCGTAGCGCACCAGCGGCGCGGTGGCCAGGTCGAACGGCTCGGCCAGCTCGGCGGCGGTCAGCTCGGCCAGCCGGGCGCGGGCCTCCTCGGCGGGCAGGCCGCTCAGGTCGGCCTCGCGCCACGGCACCTCGACGGTTTCGGCGATCACCTGGACCACCCGCCCGTCGGCCAGTTCGCGGAAGCTCGCGCGCAGGGCGTCGTGGCGGTGCACGGTCGCGGTCACCGCGCGGCGCAGCGCCGCCCGGTCCACGGGCCCGGACAGCTCGGCGACCTGCTGCACCACGTACGTGTCCGTGTGGCCGGCGCCGAACGACGCGTGGAAGTACATGCCCTGCTGAAGCGGCAGCAGCGGGAGGATGTCACGCGCGCCCGCGAACCGGTCCACGTCCCGCTGCGTCAGCTTGACCAGGGGGAAGTCCGACGGGGTGTGCCCGGCCAGTTCGGCGCAGCGGGTCAGCGCCGTCAGCGCGGCCGTCCAGAGCTCCGCCAGCTCGGCGACGTCCTCGGCGCGCATGACGCCGGTCGGCCAGGAGAGCGTGGCCGTGAACGTGGTCCCGTCCGGCCCGTCCTGGGCCAGGGCGTTGATCTCCAGCCCCATCGCGGGGTTGTCCGGGTGCACGCCCTCGCGCAGCGTGCTCCCGCCGGCGGCGAACCGGCCCAGGTAGTTGAAGAGGATCTGCGGCGGCCGCGGCAGGTCCAGGCCGTCGAGGTGGCGCAGGACCCCGTGCCCGAGACCGTTGCGCGGCACCGCGCGCAGCTGCTCCTTGACCGCCTTGGCCGCGCCGGCCAGCCCGAGGCCGGCCGCCATGACCTCGTCCCAGCTCAGCGGCCCGGGATCCAGCCGCACGGGGTGGATGGCGGTGAACCAGCCCACGGTCCGTGACAGGTCCGCGCCGCCGGCGAGCTCGCCGTCGCGGCCGTGGCCTTCCAGGCTGAGGAGTACGGCGGAGCCGCCGCCGCGCCCGTGCGTGCGCCGCCACCGGGCGAGGGCCACGGCGAAGCCGGTCAGCAGCACGTCGTTGACGCCGCCGTGCATCGCGGCGGGCACGGCGGACAGCAGGGCCGCGCTCGTGTCCGGGGGCAGCGCCACCGTCAGCGACCTGACGGTGGCGGCCGTGTCGACGGCGGGGTCCAGCGGGCGGGCGCCCAGCGGCGGGTCGTCGGTGGCGAGGACGTCGCGCCAGTGGCCTGCCTCGTCGCGGAAGCTCGCCCGGGTGTCCTGGATCTTCTCCGCCCAGGCGCGGAAGGAGGTGGGGACGGGGGCCAGGGCGGGTTCGCGGCCCGCCCGCACGTCCGTCCAGGCGCGCGCGAGGTCCTCGGCGATCACCCGCCAGGAGACGCCGTCGACGACCAGATGGTGGATGACCAGCAGCAACCGTCCGGGTCGCGGGCCGCCGTCGAACCAGACCGCCTGGACCATGATCCCGCGCTCCGGGTCGAGCCGCCCGGCCGCCTCCTCTTCAGCCTGCGGGTCCGCGTTCATGCAGAGGGTGGAGGCGTCGAACTCCGCGGGCGGGGGCACCGACAGCGTCCATGTGTCGTCGTGGCGGTCGAGCCTGGCCCGGAGCAGGTCGTGGTGGAGGCAGAGGGCGCGTACCGCCCGTTCCACCTGTTCCCGGTCGAGCCCTGCCGGGGCAGGAAGGACCATGGACTGGTAGAAGCGCTCCAGCGGGGTGCGGGCGAGCATCGTCTCGGCCAGCATCGGGGTGAGCGGGATCGTCCCGGCGCCGGGGTCGTGCGCGGCCTCGGGGGCCGCCTGCGGCAGGGCGGCGGCGAGCGCGCGCACGGTGCGGCGGCGGAAGATGTCGCGCGGGGTGAGGTCCAGCCCGGCCGCGCGGGCGCGACCGGCCACCGCGATGGAGGAGATGCTGTCACCGCCGACGGCGAAGAAGTCGTCGTCGATCCCCACCTCCGGCAGGCCGAGCACCTCGGCGTACACGCCGCACAGCGTCCGCTCCGCGGCGCCGCGCGGCTCCCGCCGTGCCCCGCCTCCCGGCGCCACGGGCTCGGGAAGCGCGGCGACGTCGAGCTTGCCGTTCACGGTGAGCGGCAACTCGGGCGTGATCCCGTACAGCGCGGGGACCATGTAGCCGGGCAACCGCTCAGCCAGCGCCGCCCGCAACCGCGCCGCGAACTCGGCCCCGCCCGAGCGGGCGGCGGCCGGTTCATCACCCGCCGAACCAACCGACCCAGTGGCGGCGGTAGAGGTCGGGACCACGTAGGCGACCAGTTTCCTGAGGCCGGGCGCGCGGGGGTCGGGGCGGGCCACGACGGCGGCCTGCCGTACCTGGGGGAGCGCCGACAGGGCGGATTCGACCTCGCCGAGCTCGACCCGGTAGCCGCGGATCTTCACCTGGTCGTCGACGCGGCCGAGGAAGTCGAGGTTGCCGTCGTCACGCCGGCGGACGAGGTCTCCGGTGCGGTACATGCGCCCGCCGGACAGGAAGGGGTCGGCCACGAAGCGCCCGGCCGTCAGACCGGGCGCGTGCAGGTAGCCGTGGGCGAGCCCGGCGCCCGTGACGTACAGCTCGCCGACCACGCCCGCGGGCACCGGCCGGAGCCACCGGTCCAGCACGTACGCGCGGGTGTTCCAGATGGGGCGGCCCACGGTCGGGGTGGCGCTGTCGCGGGTGCCCGCGCCGAGCGCGTTGATCGTGTACTCGGTCGGCCCGTACAGGTTGTAGCCCTCGGGCCCGCCCGGCCGCCTCAGCCGGTCCCAGACGGCGTCGCCGACGGCCTCGCCGCCGAGCAGCACCAGGCAGGGCGCGTGGCCGCCGTCCAGCAGGCCCTCCTCGAACAGCAGGTGGGCGTAGGTCGGGGTCACGTTGACGACGTCGATCCGGTGGTCCCGGCAGTACGCGACGAGCGCGGTGGCGTCCCTGCGCAGCTCCTCGTCGCAGATGTGCACCTCGTGGCCCTCGACCAGCCACAGCAGCTCTTCCCACGACATGTCGAACGAGAACGACACGGTGTGCGCGATGCGCAGCCGGTCCCGCCCGGTGCGGCGCGCGGCCGGGCCGAAGATCTCGGCCCGGTGGTTGAGCTGCATGTTGGTCAGACCCCGGTACGGGGTGACCACGCCCTTGGGCCGCCCGGTGGACCCCGAGGTGTAGATGACGTACGCGGGCAGGTCACCCGGCACCTCCACGTCCAGCGGCTCCGCCGGGAACTCGGCGAGCCGGTCCGGGACGACGCACCGCCCGCCCAGCCGCCGCTGGTGCCCGGCCAGGTCGCCATCGGGGTCGGCGCAGACCAGCAGGACGGGACGCGCGTCGTCGAGCATGACGGCCAGCCGTTCGACGGGATGGTCCAGCTCCAGCGGCAGGTAGGCGGCGCCGGTGCGCAGGACGGCGAAGAGCGAGACGACCATCTCGACGCCGCGCGGCAGGCCGAGCGCGACGATCTCGCCGGGCCCCGCGCCCTGCGACCGCAGCAGCCTGGCGCACTGGTTGATCCGGCCGTCCAGCTCGGCGTACGTCAGCGAGCGCGCGCCGAAGACCAGCGCCACCTCGCCGGGGCAGGCGCGGGCCCGCTCGGCCAGCAGTCCGGCGATCGTCGCCGTGCCGATCGGATGCTCGGCCGCCGCCCACTGCCCGGCCAGTTCGGCGCGCTCCTCGTCCAGCATCAGGTCGAGCGCGCCGACCGGCGCCGACAGGCCGCCCGCGAGGTGCTCCAGCAGCCGGGTGAAGCGGCGCACCATCCGCCGGGCGTCGCGTTCGCGCACCACGTCCGGCCGGTATTCGAGCTTGATCCGCAGGTTGGCGCCGGGGGTGAGCACCCAGGTGAACGGGTAGTGGGTGGTGTCGGTGTACTCCACGCCGACGATGCCGTGCTCGCGCTCCAGCTCGGTGAACGTGCTGTCGTTCAGGAAGTTCTGCAGCACGTACAGGGTGTCGAACAGCTGCTCCTGGCCGCAGGCGCGATGGATGTCGCCGAGCCCGAGGTGTTCGTGCGGCGCCAGCTCGACGCGGTCGTCCTGCGCCCGGCGGGCCAGCTCGATCACGGTGGCGGACGGCGTGGCCGACACCCTGGCCGGGACCGTGTTGAGGAACAGGCCGACCACGTTCTCGATCCCGGGCAGCTCGGTGGGCCTCCCGGCGACGGTCGTGCCGAACACCACGTCGGTGCGACCGGCCTCGTACCCGATCAGGATGCCGAGCGCGGCGGTCAGGAGCGCGTTGAGCGTGACGCCGCCGCGGCCGGCCTGCTCGCCGAGCCGGGTGGTGACCTCGGCGGGCAGCGCGGCGACGATCCGCTCCGACACCACCGGCTCGCGGCCGATGGCCTCCGGCGCCAGGATGGTCGGCTCCCGGACGCCCGCGAGAGCCGCGCCCCAGGCCGCGGCGGCGGCGTCACGGTCCCGGCCGCCGACCCAGGCGAGGTAGTCGGCGAACGTGCTCTCCGCGGGCGGGAGCGCGCCGCGTGCGCCACGCGAGTCGTACAGCGCGAACAGCTCCCGCAGCACCAGCTCCCGCGACCACCCGTCCCACAGCAGGAAGTGGGACGTGAGCAGCAGCCGGTCCCGCCCGCCCGGCAACCGCACCACGGTCAGCCTGACCAGAGGCGGACGCGCCAGATCGAACGGCTCCTCCCGGTCCGCCCGCGTCACCGCCTCGATCACGGCACCCAGCCCGGGCACCTCCCCACCAGCGAGCCCTTCGCCGCGCACGGCACCCAACCCGTCCGCCTTCGCCCCAGCGAGTTCCTCGTCGCGGACGGCGGCATGGACGGCCGGATCGGCGCCCGTACCAGCGGCACCGGCCGCCCGGACCTCAGCCGGTCTCGCGGCGGCTTCGGTCAGATCGATCACCCGCACCTCGGCGGGCACCGTGGCGGCGATGCGCTGGGATGCGCCGTCGGCGGCGAAGGAGGCGCGCAAGGTGGGGTGGCGGCGCAGCAGGGCCGCGAACGCCGCCGTCATGGCCGGCACGTCGACGCGGCGGTCGAGGTCGAAGACGTTCTGGGCGATGTAGGTGCTGCCGCTGTCGGCGAACGTCGCCTGGTAGTAGACGCCCTGCTGGAGCGGTGACAGCGGCCAGACCTCGCCCTCAAGGGTCTCCGCCGCATCCTGTCCGGTCCCCGTCACGGAGGCGGCGATGGCGGCGGGCGTGCGCAGGCGGAAGACGTCATCGGTGGTGACCTCGATCCCGTCCCCGGCGAGCAGGCTGACGAGGCGGATGGCGAGGATGCTGTCGCCGCCGGCGGTGAAGAAGTCGTCGTGGACGCCGAGGTCGTCGATGCCCAGCAGGCCGGCGACGCGGGCGAGGACCGCCGCCTCCCCCGCCGTCCGCGGCTTCCCGCCGCCGGTGGTGACCTCGGGGTCGGGCAGCGCACGGCGGTCCCGCTTGCCATTGGGCAGCGTGGGGAGCCGGTCCAGTACGGTCACCGTCGCAGGGAGCAGGTAGGCGGGCAGCTCCGCGCCCAGCAGGCCCCGGAGCGCCCGCGGGTCGAGCCGCTCTCCCGGCGCGGCCACCACGTACGCGTGCAGGGCCCGTCCCCGCACCGCCACCGCCGCGTCGGCCACGCCCGCGCGGCGCATCAGCGCGGCCTCCAGCTCGCCCGGCTCGACCCGGTAGCCGTTGATCTTCACCTGGTCGTCGGCCCTGCCCAGGAACTCGACCTGCCCGTCAGGCGTCCACCGGCCGAGGTCACCAGTGCGGTAGAGGCGGGCGCCGCTGCCGAACGGGTCGGCGACGAACCGGCCCGCCGTCACCCCGGCCCGGTTCAGGTAGCCGAGGGCCAGCTGGACTCCGCCGACGTAGATCTCCCCGGGCACGCCGGGCGGCACCGGATGGAGGGTGGAGTCGAGCAGGTAGAGACGCGTTCCCGGCACCGGCCTGCCCAGTGTCACCGGCGCCTCGGGGCCGGCCTCGCCCTGGAGCACGTCTCCCGCGACCTCGGAGGAGCCGTAGGAGTTGACGATCCGCGCGTTCGGCGAGGCTTTCCTGAGCGACCGCACGCAGGCCCGGTCGAGCGGCTCGCCGCTGCAGATCCAGCGGGTGAGCGCGGCCAGCGGCTCGGGCGCGGTGTCGGCGAGCGCCGCCGCCAGGCTGGGCACGGCGAGGAGCTGGGTCGCCCCCGACCGTTCGACGAGCCCGGCCAGCGCCGCCCCGTCGGTCGCCTCCCGGTCGCCCGCGATGACCGTGGTGGCGCCGGCGACCAGGCCGCCGAGCAGCTCGGTCGTACCGTCGATGAAGCTCAGCGAGCTCTTCGCCAGGCGCACCCGCGCGTCCCACGCCTCCGCCGCCCACCCGAGCCGGTTGGCGAGCGCGCCATGCGTGCCCACGACCGCCTTGGGCCGCCCGGTCGAGCCGGAGGTATAGACGACGGACACCACGTCCAACGGCCCGACGACGGTTGACCCAGCGAGCGGTCCGGCGGGCGGTCCGGCGGCTGCTGCTCGGATGGTGAAGGAGGGCAGGTCGTGCGGGGGCAGGGTCCTGGCGCTCACCTCGTCCGTGAGAACGCAGACCGGGCGGGCGTCGGCGAGCATGAACTCGATCCGGGCGGCCGGGTAGCCGGGGTCGACGGGCAGGTACGCGGCCCCGGCCCGCATCACGGCGAGCAGGGCCACCGCCATGTCCGCCGAGCGGCTGGCGGCCACCGCGACGATGTCACCGCGCCGTACCCCGGCAGCAACCAGTGTCCCGCACACCCGATCGGCACGGTCGCGCAGCTCGGCGTAGGTGAACATGTCACCGGCACAGACGACGGCGGTGCGCGCGGGATGCTCAGCGGCCTGACGCTCGAACAGGCCGATCACTGTGCCATCACCGCTCCCCCGAACTCCCGCGACCTGGCGATCGAACACTTCATTCACAGCGGCGCCACCACCCGCCGGGGTTCCCGCGTCCTGGCGGTAGAACGCGTCGTTCACGTCGGCGCCACCAACCGCCGGGGCTCCGGTGCCGAAAGCCGTCAGTTGCGCGTACTGCTCCTCGGAGACCAGCTCCACCTGGCCGCATGTCCGGGTGGCGTCGTCGGCGACGGCGGCGAGCAGCTTCTCGTACTGACCGATGAGCAGGGCAGCCGACGTGCCGGAGACCAGCCGCCGGTCGTGGGTCAGCGTGAGCGCGATCCGGGTCCCTGGCTTGGCCAGCAGCGTCACCGGATAGTGGGGCGCCTCGATCGTGTCGACCCCGGCGATCCGAAGCTCACCCTCCCCGGCCGGGGACTCCGGGTAGTTCTCGACGACCACCAGCGTGTCGAACAGCTCGGTCACGCCCAGCCTGCGGTGCAGCGCCGCCAGCGGAACGTGCTCGTGCTCCATCACCTCCCGCTGAGCGCGGGCGAATCGGCTCAACGCGTCGCCCAGCGTGTCCGACGGATGCCACCGCAACCTCGCCGGCACCGTGTTGATCAGCAGCCCGGCCATCGCGTCGATGCCCGGCACCTCTCCGGACGCCCGTCCGGAAACGGTCGATCCGAACGTCACATCGTCCCGGCCGGTCAGACGTCCGAGCAGGACCCCCCACGTAGCGGCGAGCACCGACCCCACCGTGAGCCCGTTCTCCCGCGCCCACCCCCGCAGCCGCTCCCCCACCTCATCCGGCAACTCCCGCACCACACGCCCGAACCCACCGGCTGGACTGTCGGCGGGGCTGGTGAGGGCTTCGGCGAGCCGGGTCGGCTCGTGGACTCCTGCCAGGGCGGCGGTCCACGCCTCGATCGCCGGTCCGGGGTCGCGCGTCGCGAGCATCTTCAAGAAGTCGCGGTAGGGCGGCGGTGCGGGCAGGTCCCTGTCCTCGTACAGGGCGAGCAGGTCGCGCAGGATCAGGGGCACCGACCAGCCGTCGGCCAGGATGTGGTGCACGGTGTGGACGAGCGCGTGCCGCCGAGGGCCGAGCTTGAGCAGCGCGAAGCGCATGGCGGGAGGCCGGGCGAGGTCGAACGGCGCCGACCGCTCCGCCCTGGCCGCCGCCTCGACGGCGGGCCGCGGGTGGTCGAGGTGGCTCAGGTCCTCGGTACGCCACGGCACCGTCTGACGGCCCGCGATCACGGCCACGACGTGCCCGTCACCCGTGGTGCGGAAGGCCGCGCCCAGGTTCGGGTACCGTCCGACCAGCCGGTCGGCGACCAGGCGCAGGCGCTCGCCGTCGAGCGGGCCGTCGAGTTCGATGATCTGCTGGACGACGTACGGGTCGCGTCCGGGGTCGAAGGTGGCGTGGAAGTAGAGCCCGGTCTGCAACGGCGACAGCGGAAGCACGTCCTCCAGGCCCGGCGACTCGGCCTCGATGGCGGCCACGTCCTCCTGGTCCAGCGGTACGAGCGGGAAGTCGGACGGCGTGTGCCCGGTGACCGTGTCGCTGGTGGCGATGGCGGTGAGGGCCCGCGTCCACATCGCGGCCAGCTCCCGCACGCGCCCGGCGTCCAGCACACCCGCCGGCCAGCTGAACCTGGTCGTCAGGACCGGCCCACCGGCCCCGTCCACGGCAACGGAGTTGATCTCCAGCACCCGCGGCAGCGGCATCCGCGGATCGCGCCGCTCCCCCACGACCTCGCCCTCCCCCACAGGCGCCCAGTCACCGACCACCCCGGCCACCCGCCCGGCGTCCGGGTCGGCGTCGGGGGTCGCGTCCAAGCCGCCGTCGAGGATCACGTCCGAGCCGACGCCGGAGGTCGCGTTCAGGTCGATGCCGGGAATCGCATCCAAACCAGCGCCGGAAGACGTGCCCAGGCCACCCTCGGAAGTCGCGTCCGGGCCACTGTCGGGGGTCGCGTCGAAGCGGCCGAGGTAGTGGACGAGCACCTGTGGGGTGACCGCCAGGTCGGGGCGGGGCCGGTCCCCCAGGTATCGGAGCGCGCCGTAGCCGAGCCCGCGGTTCGGCACGCGGCGGAGCTGTTCCTTGACCGCTTTCACCGCCTCGCCCGGCGTGCCGGAGCCGGGGTCGATCAGCGCGGGGTACAGGGTGGTGAACCAGCCGAAGGTACGGGAGAGGTCCACGTCCCCGACGGCCTCCTCCTCCCGTCCGTGTCCTTCCAGTTCCAGCAGCACGGCCGGACCGGCACCACGCCATCGGCCCAGCGCGAGCGCCGCCGCCGTGACGAGCACGTCGTTCACCCCGCCGTGCACGGCGGCGGGGACCGCGCCGAGCAGCCGCCCGGCGATCTCGGCCGGGATCTCGACCGTGAGGGACTCCTCCGTGGCGACCACGTCGCGGCGCGGGTCCAGCGGCCGGTCGCCGATCATCGGGTCGGGCGCCGAGCAGACGCCCCGCCAGTGGTCCTCTTCGGCGGCGAAGTCCCGGGCCCGGAGCAGCGTCGCCCACTGCCGGAACGACGTGGGCACCGGTGGCAGCTCGACGGGACGCCCCGCCCGCACCGCCTCCCACGCCTGGCTCAGGTCCTCCAGGAGCACGCGGAGCGACACGCCGTCCACGACCACGTGATGGATCACGATGGTCAGCCGCCCCTGCGCGTGCGCCCCGGCGTCCAGCCACACCAGGTCGATCATCCGTCCACGGCCCGGGTCAAGCCGTTCCGCCGCCACGGCGGCCTGCCGCTCCAGCTCCGCCTCCGTCACGACCCGAGTGATCACCTCCGCGGCCCGCGGCCACCCAGGAGCCCCCACCACCAGCGACCACCGCACCTCACCACGACCATCCCGACCACCACCGGACGGCCCCCCGCGCTCCCCCAACCCCCCAGAGACGGGACCACCGTCACCACCGACCGCCCCCACACCCCCGGACACGACCTGATCACCGACGGCGACCGTTCGGGCGCGGAGCATGTCGTGGGTTTCCAGCACGGCGTCGACCAGGGTTTCGAGCTGGCCGCCCGTGAGCCCCGGGGGCGTGCGGACGGTGATCGACTGGACGAAGCCGTCCATCGAGGGGCCGACGTCCTGGAGCCACGACGTGATCGGAGTGGCGGGGACCGCGCCGACCCCGTTCACTCCAGGCACCGCGACGACGTCCACAGAGGTGACCACGGCCGCGAGCGCGGCGGGCGTGGGATGGGCGAACAGGTCACGGGCGCGTACCTCAAGGCCCGCGCGCCGCGCCTGCCTGACCACGCCGATCGCGACGATGCTGTCACCACCCAGCGCGAAGAAGTCGTCGTCCGCCCCCACCTCGGCCACGCCCAGCACCCGCGCGAAGATCTCGCAGAGCGCGCGCTCGCGCGGGGTGCGTGGCGAGCGCGTGCGGGCGCGCACGGCGGGCTCCGGCAGCGCCTGCCGGTCCACCTTGCCGTTGGCGGTGAGGGGGAAGCGGTCCAGGACGACGTACGACTCCGGCACCATGTACGCGGGCAGGCGGCCGGCGCACCAGTCGCGCAGCGCAGCGGCCGGGACGGGCTCGTCGGCCCGGACGTACCCGACGAGCCGCCGGCCGGTGGCGTCCATGACGACCACGGCCTGCCGCACCTGGGGGTGGGCGGCGAGGGCGGCCTCGACCTCCTCCAGCTCCAGCCGCATGCCGCGGATCTTCACCTGGTGGTCGGCGCGGCCGACGAACTCCAGCGACCCGTCGGGCGCCCATCTGGCCAGGTCGCCGGTCCGGTACATCCGGGAGCCGTCGGCGGCGAACGGGTCGGCGACGAACCGGGAGCCCGTCAGCGACGGCGCCTTGACGTAGCCGCGGCCGAGCAGGAACCCGGCGGCGTACAGCTCTCCCACGGCCCCCTCGGGTGCCCGCTCCAGACGCTCGTCGAGCACGTACAGCCGGGTGTGCGGATTGGGGCGGCCGATCGAGGTCGCGATGCGCTCGGCGGTGTCGCGGTAGATGACGTGGGAGACGCCGATGGTCGCCTCGGCCGGCCCGTACCCGTGGTAGAGCGTCGTGGAGAGCTGGCCGCGGAAGCGCTCGAACAGCTCCGGGGTGAGCACCTCGCCGCCGCACCAGACGTGCTTCAGCCCGGACAGCAGCGAGGTGCCGCGCGCCATCTCCAGCAGCACGTCCAGCATCGACGACACGAGGTAGACGAACGTGACGCCCTCGCGGGCGATCAGGTCCAGCAGGTACTGGGGGTCGCGCTCGCCGCCGGGTTCCGCGACCACCACGTACCCGCCGGAGACGAGCGGCAGCAGGATCTCGTTGACGGAGATGTCGAACGACAGCGGCGCCTTGAACAGCGACGCGTCGCCGGGCCCGAACCCGAGGATCTCCTCCATCTGCCAGAGCAGGCGGTGGCTGATCGCCTCGTGGCGGATCATGGCGCCCTTGGGCGTGCCGGTGGAGCCGGAGGTGAACATCACGTAGGCGAGCCGGCCGCCCTGGATGGACACGGCCGGCGGCTCGGCGGGCTCGTCGCCGTACCGCCAGGAGGAGAGATCGACCTCGCGCGCGTCCAGCACGTGGACGGCCCCCGCCTCGGCGCGCACCTGCCGCTGCCGCGCCTGCGGCCAGGACGGGTCGACGGGCACGAACGCGCCGCCGGCGACCATGACGGCCAGCACGCAGACCACCATCTCGGCGGAGCGGGGAGTCGAGACGGCGACGACGTCCTCGGGCCGTAACCCGCGCGCTTGCAGGTGCCGCGCGAGCTGGAAGACGTACGTGCCCAGCTCCGCGTACGTCAGCCGCACGTCGGGGGCGACCACGGCCGGCGCCCCGGGGGTCCGGCGCACCTGGTCGATGAAAAGGTCGGCGATGGTGGTGATCCTGGCGGGACGGTTCGCTTCCATGGCTGCCCTAACGTGATGACGACGTGGGGGTGCGCGCCTCCCAGGCACGCCAGAGCTCCGCGTACCGGCCGCCTGCGGCGACGAGCTCCCGGTGCCCGCCCTCTTCGACGATCCGGCCGTGCTCCAGGACGACCACCCGGTCGGCGGAGGCGGCCTGGGTCAGGCGGTGGGCGACGATCAGGGTGGTGCGTCCGCGGGTGGCCGCGGCGGCGGACTCCTCCAGCTTGCGGGCGCCGAGGCTGCCGGCCTCGGCGGTGGCCTCGTCGAGGATGGCGATCGGGGGGTCGGCGAGGATCAGGCGGGCGAGGGCGAGCTGCTGGACCTGGGCGGTGGTGAGCTCGTGCCCGCCCTCGCCGACCACCGTGCCGAGGCCGTCGGGCAGGTCCGTCGCCCAGTCCAGGGCGCCGACGGCGGCGAGCGCGGCGGCGGCCTCCTCCGGCGAGGCGTCCGGCCGCGCCAGGCGCAGGTCCTCGATGAGCGGTCCGGCGAAGACATGCACCTCCTGGGTGATGATCGCGACATGCTCGCGCAGGCTCCCGGGCGGGAGCGCCGCTCCTCCGACGCGTACGGAGCCGCTGCCGGGGGTGAGGATGCCCGCGGCGATCGCCGCGATGGTGGACTTGCCCGCGCCCGTCGATCCGACCAGCGCGACCCGCGAGCCGGCCGGCAGGCTGATGGAGACGCCGTGCAGCACCTCGGGGGCGCCGTCGTAACGGAAGTGCACGTCTGCCAGCTCAAGGGACGCGTCGACCGGCTCGCCCGTCCCGTCGCGGGGCTCCTCCGCGGGGGCGAGGTCGATGACGCCGACGAGCCTGGCCAGGCTCGCCGCCGCCGCCTGCACCTCGTCGAAGGTGAACAGCAGCATGCCGATGGGGTTGAACAGGCGGTGGAACAGGACCGCCGCCGCCGCGCTCTCGCCGACGGTCACGTGCCCCTGGCGGACGAGGAGGAAGCCGGTGACGAGGATCGCGGCCAGGCCGAAGAACTCCGAGCGGTTGACGCGTCCGACGAACCGGGTGAACAGCGTGAAGACCGACACCGAGATGTCGCGCACCTCGTGCGAGGCGTTCCCGATGCCGTGCAGGCGCCGCTGCTCCAGCCGGTAGGCGTGCACGGTGCGGACGCCCTGCATGCTCTCCACCAGCAGTTGCGAGTTGTCCGCCACCGCGCGCCGCTCCTCGGCGTACTTCGGCGCGGCGCGTGGCAGATACCAGCGCAGCGCCATCACGTACAGCGGGATGGCGACCGCGCCAGCGAGCCCGAGCCGCCAGTCGAGCCCGGCCATCGCGGCGACGCTCACCACGACCAGCAGGAACGCGGAGATCATCGTGGGCACCACGTTGGAGGCGGCCTTGCCGATCGCGGCCGTGTCGGTGCTGACCCGTGACAGCAGGTCGCCCTTGCCGACCCGTTCCAGGGTGGTGACGGGCAGGGAGAGCGCGCGGGCCACCGTGCTTTCCCGCAGGTCGGCGAGCAGCTGCTCGCACAATCGGCTGATCAGGTACGTGCCGGGCCCGGCGGCGAGGCCGCCGACGAGCGCCCCCACGAGGATCACCGCGGCGACGGGGACGATCGCCGAGCCGGGAGCCCGCTCCGTGACGAGGTCGACGAGCCTGCCCAGCGCGTACACAGGCACCACCGACGCGGCGGCGCCCACGGCGCCCACCAGCACTGCGAGCGCCCCGGCCCGCCACCGCCCGCGCAGTTCCTCCCGCAGCCACGCCCATGTCCTGCGCGCGTCCGCGACGGGCAGCCGCTCCGGGCCCGTCGCCTGGTCGGAGGCCGTCATCTCAGCACCGCCCGGTTGTAGTCGTCGTCCGTCACGGCCAGGTCGGCGTGTGTTCCCTCGGCGGCGACCCGGCCGCCGTCGAGGACCACGACCCGGTCCGTCATGGCGAGCAGCGCCGGACTGCTCGTCACCACCACGGTGGTGAGCTCCCCGGTGCCGCGCAGCGCGCGCAGGCCCCGGGCGATCTCGTGCTCGGTCACCGCGTCGACGGCGGTGGTGGGGTCGTGCATCACGAGGATCGGCGGGCGGGCCATCAGCGCGCGGGCGAGCGCGAGCCGCTGCCGCTGCCCGCCGGAGAGGCTGGCGCCGCGCTCGGCGACCAGGTGGGCGAGGCCGTCGGGATGGGCGGAGACGACCTGGCCGGCCGCGGACGCCTCCAGCGCGGCCTCGTCCAGCGGCCCGCCCGCGGTGACGTTCTCCTCGACGGTCCCGGTGAACAGGTCGGTGAGGTGGGGTTCCACCAGCATCACCCGGCGGGCGTCAGCGGGCGCGAGCCGCGACAGGTGCGCGCCGCCGACGAGCACGCCGCCTTCGTACTCCTCCGGCGCCACCTGTCCAGAGAGGATCTTGACGAGCGCCTCCCCGTCGGCGGCCCGGTGGGGCACCACGCCGACGAACTCGCCCGGCCGCACCCGCAGGTCGACCCCGTCCAGCGGGCCGTACCTGAGCGTCCGCAGCTCCAGGCCGGACGGACCCGGGACCTCCTCCGTACCCTCGGGGAGCAGCGGCTCGGCGTCCAGGACGCCGGCGACGCGGTCGGCGGAGGCCCTGGCCTCGGCCACCCAGCCGGGGACGACCGCGAGCAGGCCGATGGGCTCCATCAGGAACTGCGCGAGACCGATGACGGTGATGAGCTCGCCGACGGTGATCCGCCCGTTGAGCGCGAACCACCCGGCCAGGATCGCGACGCCGCACGCCAGCAGCGCGCCGCTGGACATGGAGGCGGACAGGTAGCCGCCCTGGGTGCGGGCCGCGCGCAGCGCCGCCCGCAGGGAGCGCCTGCTGACCTCGTCGTAGCGGCGGGCCGCCGCGCCCTCGGCGCCGATGCCGCGCAGCGGGCGCACCCCGCTGACCACGTTGGCCGCCAGGGACGTGGCCTCGCCGGCGAGCTCCTGCTGCTCGGCCACCCGCCTGGTGATCAGCGGGGTGGCGGCCTGGAGGGCGACGAGCACGACGGGCGTGCCGATCAGCACGGCCAGCCCGAGCTGGACGTCGATCACGAGCAGCGCGACGGCGCTCACCGCGGTCGCGGTCACCGCTCCGGCGACGCGCGGCACGTAGTCGAGCAGGTAGGAGGTGTTGTCGGTGTCGTTGACGGCCACGGTGAGCAGGTCGCCGGCCCGCCGGTCTGTCCTGATCCCGCGCGGGTGCAGGATCTTCGAGGCGACCTCGACGCGCAGGGTGTGCGCCTCGTCGGCGATGGCGATCATCAGCTGGCGGGCGCCGAAGCGGTAGCACATGGTCAGCGCGGTGAACAGCGCGGCCATGGCCGCCACCCACAGCAGGAGCGCGCCGCCGTCGCCCGGCCCGATGGCCTGGTCGACGATGACCCCGATGAGGATCGGCACCAGCGACTCGCACACCTGGTGCAGGCTGATCAGGCCGGTGCCGGCGCCCAGCCGGCGCCGGTTGCGGGTCACCGCGCGCCAGAGGACGCGGCGCCCGGTGACGGGGCGGGTCATGGGTCGGGTCACTGCTCGGCGGCCATGCTCTCGCGCAGGCTCCTCGGCCGCAGGTCCGTCCAGTGCTCCTCGACGTAGTCGACGCATTCCTGGCGTCTGCTCCGGCCTTCCCCGCCGAAGACGACGCGCCAGCCCTGTGGCACCTCCTTGAACGTGGGCCAGAGGGAGTGCTGCTCCTCGTCGTTGATCAGCACGTAGAAGGTGCCGTCCTCATCGTCGAAGGGGTTGTCGGACATCGTTTCTCCTGTTCGCGTGGTGGGAGCGGGGGATGACGAGCGGGGTGTGGGTCTCCGGGTCGTCGATGATCCTGCAGGGCAGCCCGAACACATCCTCGATCAGCTCGGCGGTGACGATCGCCTTGGGGTCGCCCTGGGCCACGACGGCGCCCGCCTTCATCGCGACGATGTGGTCGGCGTACCGGCAGGCCTGGTTGAGGTCGTGCAGGACGGCCACCATGGTGTTGCGCTGCTCCCGGTTCAGCCGGAGGCAGAGGTCGAGCAGCTCGATCTGGTGGGCGATGTCGAGGAAGGTGGTCGGCTCGTCCAGCAGCATGATGGGGGTCTCCTGGGCGAGCACCATCGCCACCCAGACCCGCTGACGCTGGCCGCCGGAGAGCGTGTCGACGAGCCGTCCCGACAGGTCGGTGACGCCGGTGGCCGCCATCGCGTTCACCACGGCGGCCTCGTCCCGCTCCGACCACTGCCGCAGCAGCCTCTGGTGCGGGTGGCGGCCGCGCGCCACCAGGTCGGCCACGGTGATGCCGTCCGGGGCGATCGACGTCTGCGGCAGCAGGCCGAGCCGCCGGGCGACCTCCTTGGCCGGGTAGGAATGGATGTCCTCGCCGTCGAGCACGACCTGCCCGGCGGACGGCCTGAGCAGCCGGGCCAGCGCCCGCAGCAGGGTGGACTTGCCGCAGGCGTTCGGCCCGACGATCACGGTGAGCCGGCCGTCCGGTATCTCCAGGTCGAGGTGCTCGCTGATCGGCCGCTGGTCGTAGCCGAGCGTGAGGTCCCTGGCGCTCAGTCTCACGGTGCCGCCTTCCGCATCGGCCTGGCCAGGAGCCAGGCGAAGTAGAGCCCGCCGAGCGACACCGTCACCACGCCCACGGGCAGCTGGGTGGGCGCGAACAGCCGCTGGCCGAGCCAGTCGCTCGTGGTCAGCAGCAGCGCGCCCATCACGGCCGACGGCGCCAGGGCGACGCCCGCCGTACGGGTGAGCAGCCGGGCCAGTTGCGGGGCGGCGAGCGCGACAAACGAGATCGGCCCCGCGGCGGCGGTGGCCACGGCGGTCAGCGCGACGCCGACGACGAGGTAGAGCAGCCGGGTCCGTTCGGTGCGCACGCCGAGAGCGGCGGCGGACTCCTCGCCCATGGCCAGCAGCGACAGGCGCGGCCCGAGAGCCAGCAGGCCCGCGGCGAGCAGCGCGACCGCGACGGCCACGGCCGGGACCTGCTCCCACGTGACCGTGTTGAGGCTGCCCTGCCCCCAGATGGCGGCGGCGACGGCGAGCTGCAGCTGGACCTTGATGACGAACCACTGGTTCACCGAGGCGAGGATCGCGCTGATCGCGATGCCCACGACGATGAGCCGGAACCCGTGGACGCCGTGCCGGTAGGCCAGCAGGTAGACCACCGCGGCCGCCAGAAGTCCCCCGGCCAGCGCGCCGGCCGCGGTCTGGTGGTAGTCGCGGCCCACCAGCAGCATCGTGACCAGCACCCCGGTGTAGGCGCCGGTGTTGAAGCCGATCACGTCCGGGCTGCCGAGCGGGTTGCGCAGCAGCGACTGGAAGACGGCGCCGCTCAGCCCGAGCGCCGCGCCGACGAGCAGGGCCAGCAGCACGCGCGGCAGCCGCCACTCGACGACCACCAGCCGCGTCGCGCCGGAGCCCTGCCCGGCCAGCGCCCCGATCACCTCGCCAGGCGGCACCTCGAACTCGCCGGTGCCCAGCCCGAGCACGGCGACCGCCAGGGCGGCCAGGCCGAGCCCGGCGCAGACGAGCGCGGTACGCGCGCCGAACCGGACCGACAGCGGGCCGGGTCCGCGCGCGACGACGACCCGGTGGCCGAAGTCCACCCCGTTCACAGGCCGCTCACCGCTCTCCGCCTGATCAGCCAGATCAGGACCGGCGCGCCCAGGAACGCGGTGACGATGCCCGCCTGCAACTCGGCCGGACGGATCAGCATCCGCCCGGCGATGTCCGCGCAGAGCAGCAGGATCGGCGCGCAGATCATCGTGTACGCGAGGATCCAGCGCTGGTCGGGCCCGACGATCCGGCGCACGGCATGCGGCACCATCAGGCCCACGAAGCCGATCGGCCCCACGGCCGCGGTCGCCGCCCCGGTCAGCAGCGTCACCGAGAGCACCGACAGCACGCGCGTCCTGACGACCCCTGCGCCGAGCGTGCGGGCGAGGTCGTCGCCCAGCGCGACGGCGTTCAGCGAGCGGGCCGCGGCCAGCGCCAGGCCGAGGCCGAGCACGACGAACGGGGCGACGGCCACGGCGATCTGCGCCGGCCGTCCGGCGAGCGTGCCGACGTCCCAGAAGCGCAGGTAGTCGAAGGCCCTCGGCTTGACCAGCCGGATCCCGGCCGAGGCGCCCGACATGACCGCGCCGAGCGCGACGCCCGCCAGCGTCAGCCGGAGCGGCGTCGCGCCGCCGCGCCCGATCGAGCCGAGCGCGTAGACGAGGACCGTGGCGAAGGCCACCCCGGCGAACGCGAACCACACGTACGACCAGATGCCGGTGAGCCCCAGCACGCCGATCGCGAACACCACGAAGAGCGCCGCGCCGGCGTTCATCCCGAGGATCTGCGTGTCGGCCAGCGGGTTGCGGGTCACGGCCTGGAGCACCGCCCCGGAGACGCCGAGCGCGGCCCCCGCCAGCAGGCCGAGCAGCGTCCTCGGCACGCGCAGCTCGCGGACGATCACGTGTTCTTCCGTGCCGGCGAAGTGCGCGAACGCGTCCCAGACCGTGCCGAGGGCGATGGTCCTGGTGCCGGCGGCGACGCTGAGGACGCACGTGGCGGCCAGCGCCGCCACGAGCAGGAGCAGGACGCCGCTCCGGCCGGCGCCGCCCGCGGCGAGGCCGGCCGGCCGTTGCGCGGAGACGCCCGGCCGGCCCTCGGCGACGACCACTAGGTCGCCGCCCTGGCCCGCGGCGTGCGGTGGGCGAGCAGCGAGTCGCGGATCTCCCCGGCCCGGATCGCGGTGGTGGACAGGAGCGTCGAGGTGAGGCCGTGGGTGTGCTCGCCCGCCCCCTGGAGGTAGATGCCGGCCGGCACGTTCGGGGGCGTCAGTACGCGGTAGTCGCGGCCGATCCTGACCTCGTCCTCCTCGTCGCGGAGGCAGAGCTTGGCGGCCCGGCCGAGCACGGCGCCGATGTCCTGGGGCCGGTAGCCGGTGGCGTGGACGAGCAGGTCGGCCTCGATCACCTCGCGGGCGCCGGTGGGCAGGAACTCCACCTCGACGCGGAGCCGGTCGTCCAGCGCGCGCACCTCGCGGATGCGCGAGGCGCGTAGCAGGCGCAGCCGCTCGCTGCCCCGGACCTTCTCCCGGTAGACGGTCCGGTAGAGGGACTCGATGAGGTCCATGTCCACCACCGAGTAGTTCGTGCTCCGGTGGTAGTCGAGCAGGGACTGCTTGACCTGGGGCGGGGCGCCGAAGTAAGTGTCGACGGCGGCGGGGTCGAAGATCTGGTTGGCGAAGGGGCTGTCGTCGGCGGGGGTGTAGCCGTACTTGGCGAAGACGGCGCAGATCTCCGCCTGGTCGAAGGTGCGGTGCAGGTAGTCGGCCGTCTCGGCGGCGCTCTGGCCCGCCCCGAGCACCAGGGCCCTGCGCACCCGGGTCCCGGCTTCCTGGAGCGCGGTCACGCGGGGCAGCAGTTCGCTGTTGTGCCACACCCGGTCGGAGACGACGGTCCCCGGCGGCAGGTGCGGCTCCAGGCCGGTGGCGACGCAGAGGTTGCGCGCGCGGCGGATGAAGGTGCGCTCCGGACGCTCCGGATCGCGGACGATCACGTCGAACGCGTGGACCTCACCGCCCTCCCCGGTCACCGGCTCGACGGACACCACCTCCGCCGAGTACTCGACCAGGTCGCGCATCCGCGCGGCGGCCCACTCGAAGTACGCGTGGAACTCGATGCGTAACGGGAAGAGCGTCTTGTGGTTGAGAAAGTCCACCAGCCTGCCGCTCTGCTTGAGGAAGCAGAGGAAGCTGAAGTCGCTGGCCGGGTCGCGCATGGTGACCAGGTCTTTCAAGAAGGACACCTGCATGGTCGCGTCGTCGAGGAGCATCCCCCTGTGCCAGCCGAAGTCGTGCTGCTTCTCCAGGAATCCGACGCGGAGCCGCTCGCTCTCCGGGACCCGCGCGTTGTGCTCGGCCAGCGCGATCGCCAGCGCGAGGTTGGATGGGCCGAAGCCGATTCCCAGGATGTCGTAGGTGCCGTCCGGTCCGCTCAGCAGTGTCTCCACCGAGGCATCGCCTCCCTCTGCCGGACATGCTAGATAAGGTTAGCCTAACCTTGCAAGAACCGGAGAGGGAGGCGGCCATCAGAAGATCAGCACGGCCACCAGCGTGGAGGCCAGCAGTCCCAGCATCACCGGCAGGAACGCCTTCCGGGCCAGGTCCAGCACCGAGACGCGGGCGAAGCCCGCGACCGCGATGAGCGAGGACCAGGCGATGAGCACGCCGCCGCCGGCCCAGATGGCTCCCATCTGACCGACGGCCGCCAGGGTGGCCGGGTCGACGCCCGCGGCGGGGCCCAGCGCCCCCGACAGCGAGCCGGTCAGCGGCAGGCCGGAGAACCCGGAACCGTCGAGACCGGTGATCATGCCGATGACGAGCAGGGCGAAGGCCATGAAGAAGGCGTTGGACGGGATCGCGCCCTGCGCGGCGCTCACCAGTTCGAACAGGAAGCTCGGCGCCTCGGCGCCCTCCTCCAGGCCCATGATCCGACCGGCGAAGTCGCCGTTGCCGATGAAGAAGAAGCCGGCGATCGGCAGCACGATGCCCATCGCCTTCATCGAGAACACCAGGCCGTCCACGACGTGCTCGGCGCACGCCTCCAGGCTGCCCCGGGCGTCCTTGGTGATCGAGGCGGCCAGCAGCAGGAGCGCGACCACGCCCCCGACGAGGGCGGCGGCGTCCGAGCCCACCGTCTCGGGGACGAGGCCGGTGAACTTGCCGAGCAGCATGTAGCCGACCACGGCGAGCAGGACGAGCGGCACGATGACGGCGAAGGCCCTGGAACGCCCAGCCCCGGCGCCCTCCCCGGAAGGGCCGCCGTGGCCCGGCCCGCCGTCCTGGGGGGCGGGCGCGACGGCCACCGTGGCGCCGGCCGCGGTCATCTCCACCGGCCCGGCGGCCGTGTGCGCCACCGGCACGCTGCTCCCGGCGGGCTGGGGAACCCCGCTCTGGGCGCCGGTCTCCTGGACGGTCTCGGCGGCGCTCGTGGAGAGCGCCTCCCACGCCTGTAAATGGGTCATGCTCGGCCGCAGGATGTGCCTGCGGTTCATGACGTAGACGAGGACCAGCGCGACGCCGCCGGTGATGAGCGACAGCACCATGGCGCGGTCGGCCACCACGCTCGCCTCGACTCCGGCGGCGGTGGCCGACAGGCCGGGGGCGACCTGCATGACGTAGTCGCTCGACAGCGCCATCCCCTGTCCCGCGATGGCCATGGCCAGGGCGGACTGCAGGGGCGGCAGCCCTGCCCTGATGGCCGCGGGCAGCAGGATCGCGCCGATGAGCGGCACGGCGGGGGTGGGCCAGAAGAACAGGCTGATGACGTAGGTCACCGCCGCCATCACCCAGAAGGCGGTGTGCCCGTTGCGCATGACCACCCGGAAGGGCTCGACCATGCGCCGGTCGGCGCCCAGCGACTTCAGCGCGCCGAGCAGCGCGGTCACCAGGGCGATGATGAGGAAGATGTTGAACAGTTCGGCGGCGGCCGTGAGGCTGGCGCCGAAGACGGACCGGAACCCGGAGACGAGGTCTCCCGTGTATGCCCAGGCGGTGAGGAAAGTGGCGGCGACGGCGGGGATGACGATGTTCTTGCGGGCGACCATCACGCCGATGATCACTGCCATTCCCGCCAGGTAAATCCAGTGAGCGGCACCCAGTTCCATGGCACCTCCCTTTCGGTACGGCATGGCGTACCAAAGCTGCGAACTGTTGCACAGAATGTCCTGGGTCGGCCCGAGGCGAACAATGAGGAAACTGCACATTAAGCGCCCGGCTGTTTGTGCAGCGTGCCGATGCGACGGCAGCCCGGAACCGGCTCACACCCGCGTCGCCGCGCCGGAGGTCGCTTCCCTAGATGTGCAGGACGCCCAAGTTCCGCACGCCGAATCCAACACTTCCTCCATATCCGGACATTGTGGACAGGCAGACACTGTGGTTCGTGCGTTCAGAACGACAGGACTGGCAGGACCCTCCACGGGGACCGGCGGTGTCGGCAGGAGGGATGGTGGCCTCCAGCCATCCCGCCGTCAGCCTCAGCGGGGTGCGCGTGCTCCAGGACGGCGGCAACGCCGTGGACGCGGCCCTCGCGATGGCCGCCATGAGCTGGCTGGCGCTGCCGGGTCAGTGCGGCGTGGGCGGGGACGCCTTCGCCCTGCTGCGGCGCCCGGACGGCGCGGTGGTCTCCTTCTCCGGCAGCGGATACGGCCCCGACGGGGGCGCCGCGGACTTCTACCGGGCGCGCGGGCTGACCGCCGTCCCCATGGAGGGGCCGCTGGCGGTGGCCGCGCCCGGCGCGGTGGCGGCGCTGGCCGCGCTGCACGGCGCCGGCGCCACCAGGAGCCTGACCGAGCTCTGGGCCCCCGCGATCGCCGCCGCGCAGGGCGGGCTGCGCTGCACCGCCAAGACCAGGGCCGACATCCTGGAGCACCGTGACGCCCTGGCCGCCGATCCCGGGACCGCGGCGGTGTTCCTGCCCGGCGGCGCCGTGCCGGCCGTGGGCGCCCCGATCGTCCAGGCGGAGCTGGCCGCCACGCTGCGCCGCCTCGCCGGCGACCCCGGTGACCTCTACACGGGAGAGCTGGCGGAGCGGGCCGTGTCCGCGCTGGCCACCGCCGGCGCCCCGTTCTCCGGGATGGAGTGGGCCGAGACGGGGAAGGTCGTGCCCGGTCCGGCCCTGACCGGGCGCTACCGGGGCATGGACGTCCACCAGACCCCGCCGCCCTCCCCCGGGTGGATGGTGCTCCAGCAGGCGGGGATGTGCGACGGCACGCTGGCGGAGCTGCCCTGGCTGTCGGCCGAGGCGGTGCACTGGGCGGCGGGCGCGGCGCGGCTCGCGTTCGCCGACCGGCTGGCCCGCTGCGGCGACGGCGACGACGGATGGCGGGAGCTGTTGACACCTCGGGAGATCGCCGCCCGCCGGGCGCTGCTCGCCGCCGGGCGGCTGCCCCACCCGGTTGCCCCGGCGGTGCCTGCGGCGGGCGACACCACCTCGGTGGTGGCCGTGGACGGCGACGGGCGCGCGGTGAGCCTGATCCACTCGCTCGCCTTCACGTTCGGCGCCCGGGTCACGGTGCCCGGCACCGGCGTGGTGCTGAACAACCGGCTGGGCCGGGGGGCGTACCTCCTGGACGGGCACCCCAACGAGGTGGCCCCCCGCCGCCGCCCGCTGCACACGCTGAACGCCTGGCTGGTCACCGACGACGCGGGCCGGCTGCGGCACGCGGGGAACACGCCCGGCGGCGACGGCCAGGTGCAGTGGAACACGCAACTGCTGTCGCACCTCCTCGACCACGGGGCGGACCCCGCGCGGGCGGTGGGCGCCCCCCGGTTCACCGTGCACCCCGGCAGCGACGCCGACACCCTGGGCAGCCCGTACGAGCTGCGGTGCGAGACCCGGCTGGGGCGGCGGACGCTTGCCCGGCTCGCCGAGCTGGGGCACGAGGTCCGGACGCAGGGCGCGTGGGGGGCGGGCGGCAGCGCCCTGGTGATCTCGATCGACGAGGAGTCCGGCGCGCTGCTCGGCGCGGCGGATCCGCGACAGGACGGAGTGGCTCTCGGTGTCTGAGACCGACAGGAGAACGGGCGGAGCGATCCCGGAGGAGCTCCCCGAGGTGCCGTGCCCGCGCGGGGCGTACGCGGCCGCCGTGAGCCAGCCGCACCCGCTGTGTCTGGGACGCGGGTACGTGCCCTGCTCGGCGCTGGTGGTGAGCGCCGGGATGACGCCCAGGCGCGACGGCACGCTCACCGTGACCGGCCTGGTCGGCGGCGAGGTCGATACGGCCGCGGCCGCCGAGGCGGCCGGGCTGGCCGCGCGCAACGCCCTGGCCGCGGTGGCGGACGCGGCGGGCGGGCTCGACCGGCTGCACGGGCTGCTCCGGCTGAGCGTCTTCATCGCCTGCGTGGACGGGTTCACGGAGCTGTCCGCGGTGGCGGACGGCGCGTCCGCCGCGCTGGCCCGTACGGCACCGGCACTCGGCACCCCCGCCCGCACAGCGGTAGGCGTACGGGCCCTACCAGGCGGCGCCCCCGTGGAGATCGAACTCACCGCAGCAGCCCAACACCTCCCGACCACGCAGAACGCCGCACCCGACACCCCCATCACGGAGGACACCGCGCCCGCCGCCCCGATCCCGCGAGACGCCGCACCCGACACCTTCATCGCGCAAGACACCGCACCCGCTGCCCCAATCACGCAGCACACCGCACCCGACACCCCCACCGCGCAAGACACCGCACCCACCGCCCTCATCCCGCAAAACGCCACACCCGACGCGCTCTCCCGGCGTGTGCCCGAGGAGGCGTGCCGGTGAGCGCGCACGAGGGTCGCAACCTGATCGGGGGCCGGTGGGTGCCCGCGCTCTCGGGTGAGACGTTCACCCGAAGGAACCCGGCGGACGTCGACGACGTGGTGGGCGCGTTCCCCGAGTCGTCCGCCGCCGACGTGGACGCCGCCGTGGAGGCGGTGGCCGGGGGCGCGGCGGAGTGGGCCGCCACGCCGGCCGAGACCCGGGCGAGGGTCCTGGAGAAGGCCGCCGACCTGCTGGAGGCCCGGGCCGCCGAACTGGCCGCGGAGATCGTACGGGAGGAAGGCAAGACCCTGGCCGAGGCGTCGGTGGAGACCCGCCGGACGCCGATGAACCTGCGCTTCCACGCCGCCGAGGCGGTGCGGATGAGCGGGCAGACCTACGCCGCCCCCGGCAGCGCCCTGGTCTACACCTGGCGGGAGCCGGTCGGCGTGGTCGGCGCGATCACGCCGTGGAACTTCCCGCTCAACATCCCGTCCAGGAAGCTCGGTCCCGCGCTCGCCGCAGGGAACGGCGTGGTGTTCAAGCCCTCGCCGCTCACCCCGCTGACGGCGCAGCGGCTGGTGGAGGCGCTGCTCGCGGCCGGGCTGCCGGCGCGCGCGCTGGCGCTGGTGCACGGCGGCCCCGAGCCGGGCGCGGCGCTGGCCGGCGACCCCAGGGTGGGAGCGGTGACGTTCACCGGATCCACCGCGACCGGCCGCGCCGTGCACGCCGCCGCCGGCCCGTCCCGCCGGGTCCAGCTGGAGATGGGCGGCAAGAACCCGGTGGTCGTGCTGCCCGACGCGGATCTCGACCGGGCCGCCCAGATCATCGCGACCGGGGCGTTCGGGCTCAGCGGCCAGGCGTGCACCGGCACCAGCCGGGTGATCGCGCTCGGCGAGGTGTACGAGCCGCTGCTGGAGCGGGTGGCGAAGCTGGCCGGGGAACGCACCGTCGGCGACGGCCGGGCGCCGGGCGTGGACATGGGCCCGCTCGCCGCGGACTTCCAGCTCGCCAAGGTGCTCGACCACGTGCGCGCCGGCCAGGAGGAGGGCGCGGAGCTCGTCACCGGGGGCCGCAGGCTCACCGGTGACGGCCTGGAGCGCGGGTTCTTCGTGTCCCCGGCGGTGTTCGCGGGGGTGCGGCCGGACACGCGGCTGGCCCGCGAGGAGATCTTCGGGCCGGTCCTGGCGTTCCAGCGGGCCGCGGACTTCGAAGAGGCCCTGGCGCTGGCCGACGCCACCGAGTACGGCCTGGCCTCCGGCATCGTCACCCGGGACCTCGGCCGGGCCCTGGACTTCGCCCGGCGCAGCCGTACCGGGCTGGTGAAGGTCAACCAGCCGACCACCGGCATGGCGATGAACGTGCCCTTCGGCGGGCTCAAGGAGTCCGGGACGCAGACCTTCAAGGAGCAGGCCGGGCCCACGATGATGCTCTTCTACACACAGGAGAAAAGCGTTTATCTGTCCGCGCTCGAATGAGCCGTGCAACGTGCACACGAAATCGGCGGTTCCCTGTGCCGGTTGACCGTACGAAACGAACCGCGGAATTCCTACTGTGAGACGAGAAAAGCCGTCTCGGGGAAAGGGAGACCGGAAATGCCGGAACTGCTGTCGCGGGATGATTTCCGCTCGGCCCTGGAGAACGCGATCAAGGGCCGGCAGGCCTCGAAAGCGAACTTCAGCGTCGCCTGGGCGGAGGGCAAGCTCAAGCGGGAGCATTTCGCCCGCTGGGCCGAGAACCACTACCACTATGTCGGCCCGTTCGCCGACTACCTCGCCTGCGTCTACGCCAACACCCCCGACCAGTACACCGGCGCCAAGGACTTCACCCTGCAGAACATGTACGAGGAGGAGCTGGCCGACATCCGGCACACCGACCTGCTCATCAAGTTCGCGGAGGCGTGCGGCACCACCCGGGAGCGGGTGGAGGACCCGGACAACGCGAACCCGATCACCCGCGGCCTGCAGTCGTGGTGCTACGCGGTCGCCATGCGCGAGCACTTCGTGGTGGCCACCGCCGCGCTGGTCGTCGGCCTGGAGTCGCAGGTGCCGAACATCTACCGCAAGCAGATCGTCCCCCTGCGCGAGGTCTACGGCTTCAGCGAGGACGAGATCGAGTTCTTCGACCTGCACATCACCTCCGACGAGGTGCACGGCGAGCGCGGCTACCAGATCGTGCTCGACCACGCCGACACGCCGGAGCTGCAGCAGCGGTGCCTGCGGATGTGCCGGTGGGGCGCCGAGATGCGCTACTCGTACACGCAGGGCCTGTACGACCACTACGTCCGGCCGGACCTCGTGGCCGCGGAGTGAGCACGCCGGCCGAGTGGGTGGAGGTCGCCTCGCTCCGCGAGCTGGAGCGGCGCAACCGCAAGCTGGTCACGGTGGGCGCCGAGCAGATCGCGCTCTTCCTGGTGGACGGCGAGGTGTACGCGCTGGCCGACACCTGCGTGCACAAGCGGCGTTCGCTCAGCAAGGGCACGCTGCTGCACGGCAGGGTGATCTGCCCGGGCCACCAGTGGTCGTTCGACCCGCGCACCGGTGAGGCCGACGGGCAGGACCGGTGCCAGCCGGTGCACGCCGTACGGGTGGACGACGGCGTGGTCTACGT
This sequence comes from Nonomuraea sp. NPDC050478, assembly GCF_044458265.1. Classification (NCBI taxonomy): domain Bacteria; kingdom Bacillati; phylum Actinomycetota; class Actinomycetes; order Streptosporangiales; family Streptosporangiaceae; genus Nonomuraea; species Nonomuraea sp. NPDC050478. Next base: position 317,300 of record NZ_JBITHT010000004.1, read on the forward strand.
GGACCCGCGGCCGCGGGCGCTGACGGCGGAGGAGAGCCGATGATCCGGTCGGTGCTGGTGGCCGGGGCCGGGCAGACGGCCGCCGTGGCGGCCCGGACGCTGCGGCGGCTGGGCTTCGATGGCCGTGTCACGCTCGTCGGCGCCGAGCCGGAACCGCCCTACCAGCGCCCGCCGCTGTCGAAGGAGTACCTGGCGGGCGAGGAGGACCGGGCAGGGCTGGACCTGCTGACCGCGCGATGGTGCGCGGCCAACGAGGTGGAGCTGCTGCTGGGCACCGCGGTGACCGCCGTGCGCGGCGCGGACCGCGCCGTGGAGCTCGCCGACGGCTCCACGGCCGCGGCCGACGCGCTGCTGATCGCCACCGGGGGGCGGCCGCGCGCGCTGCCGGGGGTGGCCGGCGACCGGGTACGGTACCTGCGCACCGTGGCCGACGCCGACCGGCTCCGCGCCGACCTGCGGCCCGGGGCCCGCGTCGTGGTGGTCGGAGCCGGGTTCATCGGCTCCGAGGTGGCCTCCACGGCGCGGGCCAGGGGCGCGGCGGTGACCGTGATCGAGCGCCTGGACCACCCGCTCGGGCAGGTGCTCGGCGAGGAGATGGGCGACGTGTGCGCCGCGCTGCTCCGGGCCGGCGGGGTGACGCTGCGCACCGGGGAGAGCGTCGTGGAGTACGCCGAGACGCCGGACGTCGCCGCCGTGCGGACCAGCGCCGGCCGGATCGTCGAGGGCGACGTGGTGGTGGTGGGCGTCGGCATGGTGCCCAACGTCGAGCCGCTCGCCGGCTCGGGCATCGACCTGGACGACGGGGTCCTGACCGACGAGTACTGCCGGACGAACGTGCCGGGCGTCTACGCCGCCGGCGACGTCGCCCGCGCCTTCCATCCCCTGGCCGGCAGGCCGGTGCGGGTGGAGCACTTCGACAACGCCAGCGGCCAGGGCGCCGCGGCGGCCAGGAACATCCTCGGCCGCGACGTCCCGTACACAGCCCCCCACTGGTTCTGGTCGGAGCAGTTCGGCCGCGATCTGCAGTACGCGGGACACGCCGAGGGCTGGGACGAGCTGGTCGTGCGCGGCTCGGCCGAGGAGTTCGACTTCGTCGCCTTCTACCTGCGCAAGGGCGTGCTCAAGGCCGCCTTCGGGATGGACCGGGGCGCCGAGGTGTCCGCGGCCCGGCAGCTCATGGCGGCCGGGGCCGCACCCGACCCCGCCGCGCTCCGCGACGAGGACACCGACCTGATCGACCTGCTCTGAGGAGAGACCATGGAATACCGGCGCGTCGCACGGTCCGGGCAGGTGCCCGACGGGCTCGTACGCAGATTCTTCGTGGACGAGGTGGAGGTCGCCGTGGCGCGCTGGGACGGCCGGGTCCACGCCATGTCCAACTACTGCACCCACCTGGACTGCCTGCTCTCCTCCGGCCGGGCCACCGAGGAGGGGCTGCTCTGCTCCTGCCACGGCAGCGTCTTCGACTACGAGTCAGGCGAGCCGATCCTGCCGCCCGCGACGCGTCCCATCAGGGTGTATCCGGTGCGCGAGGAGAACGGCGAGATCTTCGTCCTGCTTCCCGACGACGCCAAGGAGCAGGACGGGCCCAGGCGCCGGCGGCAGGCCGCCCAGGGCTGAGCCGTCAGAGGGCCTCGACGGAGTCGACGGGCGGCGACAACTCGTCGGAGAGCGCGCCGGTGACCGCCGCGAGAGTGTCGATGTGGTGCGCGAGCCAGACCATGAACTGGGCGTCGGCCGACCGGATGTCCATCCGCAGCGCCCTGGAGGCCCGGTCCAGCTTGTACAGCATGGTGTTGCGGTGCAGCTTCAGCGTCCGGGCGGCCGCGTTCAGGTTGCCCGCGGACCTGATGTAGGCGAGCACCACCTGCTCCAGGTCACCGGTCTGGCTGTGCACGCGGCGCAGCGCGTCCAGGATCTCCCTGGCGAACGCCCGCCCCTCGACGCTGGCCGCCACGTCCTTCAGCGCGGCGTGGACGCGCAGGTCGTCGTACCCGCACACGGGGGCGGCACCGGTGTGCCGGGCCAGCCCCATCGCCACCCGCGCCTCGTAGTAGCTGGCCGCCACCCCCGCCGCGCCCCGGCCCGCGCGCCCGTGGGTGAGCCGCAGGTCGTCCCCCAGGTGGGGGCGGAGAGCCCGGTGCAGCTGCCCGGCGAACTGCGCCACGGACGCCTGCCCGGCCAGCGCGTCCCCGGTGACCTGCCGGATGACCACGATGAAGGGGCCGATCGCGGCGGCCAGCGTCCGCTGGGTGTCGGAGGGCTCGACCACCTGGACCATGCGGGTCACGGCCCCCGCCCGGCGCTGGTCGCGCCGGCCGGCCGGCAGCAGGGCGCCCGCCGTCAGCACGTGCACCGCGTAGCGGCCCTCCGGGTCGAAGCCGTGGTGGCGGGCGCGGGCCTCCAGCTCGTGCGGGTCGGCGAAGCGGCCGTGCACGAGCGACTCGACGAAGTCGCCCCTGGCCTGCTCCTCGGCGGCCCGCACCGAACGCTGGCGTAACATCTCCGAGCCGGTCAGGGTGGCCCCGTGCTCGGCGATGACCCGGTGCTGGGCCAGGTCGTGGGCGTCCGGCGGCCAGACGTTCTCCACGAGCACCAGCCTGCCGTACAGGTCGCCGCCCACCACGATGGGCGCGATCAGGACACGGACCGGGTCGTCCAGCTCGCCTTCGCGCAGGTTGAGCTCCGTCAGCGTCCGGGCGCAGTCGTCGCTCTCCCGCAGGTCGGGCAGGCGTTCGGCGATGAGGTCGGCGATCCTGGCCGGTTCGGCGGCCAGACCGGCGGCGCCCGGCTCGAAGCCCGCGCAGACGAGGGTCTCGCCGTCGGCGTCCATGACCAGGACCGGGCAGCGGGCGAGCCCGGCGACCGCCCGCGCCATGGCCGGGATTCCCGACCCCCTGGCCAGCACCTCGGCCAGCGTGCGGTGCACCCGCGAGCCGTACTCCAGCACATGAGAGGTCTGGGCCAGGGCTTTCTGCCCCACCAGGCGGCTCACCGCACGGTAGTCGGCCTCCGCCGGAAGCACCAGCAGCGGGATGCGGGCCTCCTCGGCCGCCCGCGCGGCCCTGGTCAGGTCCGGGACGCGGCCCTCGGGAGACGGCCAGACCAGCAGCGCGACGGCGTCCCTGCGGGCGAGGTCGGCGACCAGCGCGCACGCCTCGTCCGGCTCGGCCAGCGCGTCCGCGGGCAGGTGGACGACCATGCCGGAGAGGTCCGGCGAGGACACCGGCCCGGCCTCCCCCAGCTCGGACAGCGGCAGGCACCAGGACGCGCTCCGGCTCAGCCCGGCCGTGCCCGCGATGACCCGGCCGCGCAGCAGAGGTTCGGCCAGAAGCGCTCGCAGGGAGATCTGCCCACTGGGGTCACGGTCCTGGGCATCGATCAGGTCGACACTGCTGGGGGACGTCTGTGCCATGTGCCCAAATCCTGTCTCGCCGGTTCGGCAGTGTGTACGTAGCCGTGGGCCACCGGCCCTCGGAGACTGACGGTGTCAACGGAGTCGCCGCGAGTCACGGGTGAGGAGGGAGGACGGATTTCCCTCATTTTCCATTTCGGGGGAACGGAAGGCAATAGCCCGATGTCAGGGACCGCGGGTCGCCGGTAAATGGCGTCGCGCCGCTTTCTCTTGTCAGACGGCCGGAATATTCATGCGGGCAGGAGCTGAAAAGGCAATGCACACGGTTTTCCGCCTCACCCTTGAGGACGCCCTCGTCATGCTGGAGGCCGCCGAACAGGAGGCCCGCCGCATCGGCGTCAAACAGACCATCTGCGTCGCCGACGACGGGGCCCATCCGATCGCCCTCCACCGGATGACCGGCGCCCGCCTCACCGGAGTGGAGATCGCGATCGCCAAGGCCTTCACCGCGGCCGGCCACCAGCGCGACACCCACCTCTTCAACGAACCCCCGAACGGCCCCGCCCTGCCCGGCAACGAGGCCTTCGGCATCAGCCACATGCACCCCGGCAGGTTCGCCGTCTTCGTCGGCGGCTTCCCCATCGTGCACGAGGGCCAGGTGGTCGGCGCCGTGGGCGTGAGCGGCGGCAACGGCGAGCAGGACAAGGCGGTGGGCGCCGCGGCACTGCGCGCTTTCCGGGAGAAGGTGGCGGCTTCGGCCCCGAATGACGGCGAACCGCCGCACGCCCCGGCTTGACCGGACCGGCGCCAAAAGGCACGCCCGGTTCTTTCTTACGCCGATTACAGATCCATTCTGTTTACCGATGATTCGCCATCTCACCCAAAGTCAGAAAGGAGAGTCCGACGGGAGTTCCGTGTAGCCCGCGAGCGTCTGGATCTGCTCCTGGGTGAGCACCCCGGAGAAGGCCCACACGTCGTCGATCACGCCGGACCAGTGCTCGCCCCAGGCACCCGCGGTCTTCGTACGGCCCAGTTGGAGCGGGCCGGTGGCGTCGAAGCCGATCGTGTGCCAGCGAGCCGAAACCCGTTCCTCGGTCTCCTCAAGCCAGCCGTTGACATACAGACGCAGGACGTCCGCGAAGGAGTCGTACACGATGGCCACATGGTCCCAGTCGAGCTGGCTCTGATAGGCGGAGTGCTCCGCCCGCTGAGCCACCGCGCCTGACGCGTCGGAGCCCGGCATCTCGACCTGCCAGCCGCCGGCGCCATCCGCGGCGGAAGGGTCATACCGCACGGTGAAGCCGCTGTTGGTGCTGCCGGCCTGAGAGAAGACGGCCGATCGGGCGGTGGGCCTGCCCGCGGCGGTCACCCAGCCGGCGACGGCGAAGCTGCGGCTGGTCGACACCACGGGCCCGGTCGTGGCGGCGTGGTCGCCGGCGCCGTCCAGCACCAGGGCGCCCATCGGGGAGCCCAGCCAGCCGGCCGCCTGATCCACGTGAGCGTCACCCCCCATGGTGAGGTGGCGGCCGTGGCCGGTGCCGTCCTGCCCGTCGGTGTTGAGCGTCCAGCGGCCGGAGAGCACGGGGTGACGGGTGAACAGGTCTGCGGCCTCCTCCGCACTGACCAGGCGGTCGTAGACCTGTACATCGTCGATCTCCCCGGGGAAGAAGTCCACTGCGGCGCCGTTGTGCTTCGCGCGGCCGATGGCCATCGGGCCGGTGGCGTTCCAGGTGACGGCCCTGGACGGCGTCGGCGTCGGTCAGGCTGAACGACCAGCGGTTCTCGTCCTTGACGTACTGCAGGTAGAAGCCGCTGACCACGTCGCCGTCCTGGTTGACGACGGTGGCGAAGCCGTCGGTGTGGGCGAGCCTGACCCAGGCGCCCACCGCGTACGTCCTGGAGGTGTCGACGACCGATGCGGACGTCTCGGCATGGCCCGTCGAGCCGTCACCGCGCATCGCGGTCCCCACCTGACCGTCCACCCCCAGCGTCACGCCGCCGGCAGCGTCGTAGTCGAATGTCTCGGTGCGGGGGCTCGCGCCACCGGTCTGGGAGACCGAGCGGAGCTGGTGCCCCTGCCCAGCGGGCGCGTTGGCGTAGGACCTGACGGTGTCGGTCTCGCCGCCGATGCCGACCGGACTTCCCGGGTGCGGGTTCCGGTCGCGTCGTAGGAGTAGCTGTGCCAGTAGGGCGCCGGCCCGCCGACGGCGGAGACCGCCGGGACCGCCGAGCAGCCGGGCGTGGCCTGGCTCCACGCCTGAATGAGGCGCTGGAGGTGGTCGTAGTCGAAACACTGCGTATCAGTGCCCGACCGGGACACGTCCGAGATCGAGGTGAAAGACCCGGCCTGGTCGTAGGTGTAGGTAGCGTTGCGGTCCGCGCCGGTCATGCCTTCGCGCTCGGCTCGGGCGGTGGCCAGCCGGCCCGAACCGTACTCGTAGGTGAAGGTCTGCCACACCTTCTTGCCGCCGGTGGTCAGCTCGTACTGCAGAGGGTCGCCGATCGCGGAGTACACGGTCGCACCGACATAGGTGCCGAGACTGCCGGTGAGGCGGGTGGCTCGGGCCAGCTCGTCATAGGTGGTGGTCACGCTCTCGGCGGGCAGACCGCCTGCCGCCGGGAAGCCCTGGGTGCGGACCGTGCCGTCCGGGTTGTAGGCGGTGGTGAAGGTGTAACTTCCGGCCAGGGCTCCTTCCGTCTCCGGGATGACGACGGTGTATCTGACGGCACGGCCCTGGTGGTCGTAGGCGTCGATCCGCTCGGTGTAGGGGTGGCCGTCCGTGTAGCGTCGACCTCGGTCGGCAGGCCGGTCACGGTGTCGTGGGCGGTGTCGGTGCGGGTCTGCCGCCACCCGCCGCCGTCCATGGCGGTCCAGGTGCGGGTGGTGGCGACGCCGGTCAGGACCGCGGCGGAGGTGCCCCAGGAGCGGGTGCGGGAGGCGGTCTCGTGCTGCCAGGGGGTGTTGACGGTCTTGGTGTGGACGGTCCGGTCACCACCTGCGCGCGCGTCGACAACCCTAATGCCGCATCAGGCGACGTTCGCCCTGTTGTGACGTGCGCTGATCCCGGCGCGGTGCACTTCGTCGTGGTGATCGCTGGAAGACCGCGGTGCTCCTGGGTGTTGTCTCCGAGTGTGAAGATCAGCGAAGCCTCCAGGGTCAGCGGTGTGAGTGTGAGATCGCTGCGGCACTACGAGGATGAGGGCTTGATCGTCCCTGGCCGATTCAGCAATGGGTTCCGCGACTACTGCCAGTCCACGATCGACCGGGTGCTCATCATCCGCTCGCTGCTGGAGTCCGGGCTGCCCGTACGGTTGATCAGGGAAGCCCTGCCCCGCCTCACCGACGGACCCGATGCCGGCACCGGCGTGGTGTGCGCGGAGTTCCTGCACGAGGTGCAGAGCTATCGCGATCGGCTCGCCGCGCGCATCGCGATTCTCAGCGATCAGCAGGCGGCACTCGACGCCTACCTTCGAGAAGCCTGCCGCACTGATCTCTGACAGCTACTTGACCCTGACGTAAGTGTGAGGCTCCTACCTTCGGCGCATGGAGATCAACGAGCAGCACACCGCTGAGCAGTGGGTACGAGCGCTGGTCCAGCGGTCGCACCGGGGACCGGAGGATCTGACCCTCACGGCCGATCATCGCCGCCCCACCCCAGGGCCCGGCGAGTACCTGATCCGCGTGGGCGCCGCCGGGGTCAACTTCGCTGACGTCATGCAGACCCGTGGAACTTACGGAGGAGGCCCGCAGGCGCCCTATGTGGCGGGTTTCGAGGCCGCCGGGGAGATCGTGGGTGTTGGCCCGAACGTTGAGAGGCCACTGCGGCTCGGCACCCGCGTCGTCGGAGCCGGCCCCGGCGCATTCTCGCAGTACATGACGATGCCGACTGCGGGTGTGCTGCCCGTGCCTTCCGGCTGGAGCGATGCCGAAGCCCTCGGCCTGGTGCTGAACTGGGCTACCGCCTTGGCGGCACTGAAGCCGTTGGGCGAGATCAAGACGGGTGAGGTGGTGCTCGTTCATGCCGCGGCCGGAGGCGTGGGGCAGGCCGCCGTTCGTCTCGCCCGCCACTACGGTGCACGCGTGATCGCCACGGCCTCACCAGCGAAGCACAACACCGTCGAAGCGCTCGGCGCCGACGAGATCCTCGACAGCCGGCGTCCCGATCTGGCTGAGGCGATCACCCGCCTGACCGGCGGGGTCGACCTGGTCCTGGAATCGGTGGGACAGGCCACGTTCAAAACCAGCCTGTCGGTCACCAAACCCTTCACCGGACGCGTCATCGTGTTCGGCGCCGCTTCCGGCGACGCCACCCTGACCACGCACGACCTGGTCTTCACCCACCAGGTTCAAGTCAAGGGCCTGCACATCGGTGCGCTGGCGACCGCGGTCCCGTCGATCTATCAGTCGTTGCTCGTCGAGATCGACGCTCTCATCGCCCACGGTGTGTACACGCCCGGCACCCCCCAGGTTCACCCCCTGGCTGCGGGGGCGACGGTGCTGCGGGAACTCGAAGCCGGCCGGACCCGCGGCAAACACGCCCTCGATCCGTGGCGCTAGTCGTGCCGCGTCCGGCAACCTCCGCCCTGTTCACGACCTCGCGGAGCCGTTCGTCGGCGGCATGCTTGCTCCGCCAGATGATGTACCGGCGGAACATGCCGCCCTGCTCCTTATGGCCGGCGCTGCCGATGACGGAGGGAAAGGCGCATAGGGAGAATGGTTTCAGCCTTTCCCCGTGAGTGAGGATCCCGTTGTTCGCGAGACGGCTCGATTGAGGTAGTACGCACGAAAGCGGCGGCCCGGTTCACTTCCATGCCATTAACCGGCGTAGTCCGATTAACTGCGAAAAGTCATCTCACAATGGGGCAATGACCGACCCTCGACAGCCTCATCCGGACGACCCCTGGGCCTCCCGGCCACAGCGGCCACCGATGCGACACGGGCGGCAGCCGTCCCCCGATCACGCGTTCCCCCGGTCCGACTTCGGACAGTGGGACGACACCGGTCAGACCCGGGGAACCGGCCACCGGAACCACGGCCCGCAGGACCAGTTCGACCCTCGGGCCTGGCAGGACGGGTTCGGCATGAACCTGCCTCCGTATGACCCGCCGCCCAGGCGCAACACCGGCCTGATCGTCGCGCTTTCCGTCGGCCTGGCCGTGGTCCTGGTGGGCGGGGGCGTGGCCGGTGCGGCCTACTACGTCAACGCCTCCGGCTCCGCGCCCGCCGCCCAGCCGAGCACCGCGCCCTCGTTCCCCACGACGGCGCCCTGGCAGTCGGGCGAGCCGTCCGAGGAGCCCTCGCAGGAGCCGACCGCCGAGCCCGAACCGACAGCCGCGCCGGACGAGTCGGGGACGCGATTCGCGCACACCGAGTTCCAGGACTGGCGGTTCGAGTTCCAGGGCGTGCGTTACTCGGCCAAGAAAGTCGACGGCTGGACGTACGACACGTGCGACCCGGTGGACGCCCGGGGTGTGCTGGCCGGGAACAAGTGTCAGCGCGCCATTCAGATCGCCTACACGGCCTACCGCGGACATGTGAAAGCGGTGCAGGTCATGATGGAGTTCCCGACGGCCTCCGTCGCCAGGGCCACGGCCAAGAAGCTGCAGAAACAGGCGGGCAATTCGGTGAACACCCGCAGGGACATGACGCATGCCGATTTCGCCTACGGGATGATCCGTACGAACCCGTCGCAGAATTACGTGGTCGCCACGGTCGTCACCGCCGACAGGTCGGCCAAGGCCAAGGCCGAGGATTTCCACCTCTATCTGCACGCCTACGCGGCCAGCCGGCTCCTGCTGCGCGACGTGACCGTCACCACGTGACCCTCGGCGGCACTGTCGCCAAGTCATCCACAAGTCATCCACAAGTCATCCACAAGATCGATTCGTCACCATGTGCGGTTGTGCGTGGAAATCACAGCAGTAAGTTGCGAAAGATCGCCGCAGCCGCGGTGGTCGCGATGGCGGTCGCGCTGCCCGCCCTACCGGCGGTCGCCGACGACGGCGCCGACGAGCGTCCCGACGTGCCCGTCGGCACCTGGCTGGCCGCCCGCACCCAGCCGGCGGTGCAGCTGATCAGCCTCACCTACACCGGCACGGTCGCCGTGCCGTCGAGCGCGCTCAACCAGGCCGCGTTCAACCAGCTCACCGTGCAGGCCACCGACGCCGTGACGTCCGGCAAGATCTCCGCGGACGAGCGCAGCATCGCCAAGTGGATGTTCCAGCGGATCGCCGGCAACGTGGACGCCTACCTCACCGTGAGCTCGCCGGAGCGCACCGTCGAAGCCGAGGTCGGCGGCCTGTGCACCGGCTGGTGGGTGACCCCCGACGGTTACATGGTCACCGGCGCGCACTGCGTCCAGGTCGGCGACACCGAGCTCGCGCAGATGTTCGCGCAGCAGGCGCTGGCCACGTTCAACAAGGAAGACGCCCAGGGGATCGTCAGCGGCCTGCAGGGCATCGAGACGGACGAGGAGATCCTCAAGCTCGCGCAGCAGATCTTCGTCACGTTCAACAGCACCCACATGAAGATCCGCGGCCTGCAGCAGAGCCTGACGGTTCTGCAGAGCCTGCCCGGCGGCGGCGTGGACAAGACCGCCAAGGCCGTACCGGCCGAGCTGGTCTCCGTGGGCGAGAACTACCCCGGCAAGGACTTCGCGCTGCTCAAGGTCAACGGCCAGCAGAACATGCCGACCGTGCCGCTCGGCGACGACGGCGACGTGCGCACCGGCGACACGCTCTACATCAGCGGCTTCCCCGGACTGGTCACCAACACGGCGTTCTTCAGCCTGGAGTCGAGGCTGGAGCCGGCGCTGACCGAGGGCCCGTACAACGCCACGCGCGCCACGCAGACCGGCGTGCCGTACATCCAGACCCAGGCGCCCTCCTACCACGGCAACTCCGGCGGCCCCGTCTTCAGCAAGGACGGCAAGGTCATCGGCATGCTGATCGCCGGCACCGTGAGCGAGGGCGGCGAGGCCTCGGAGAGCGAGAGCTTCGTGCTGCCGGTGAGCATCGTCAAGGAGAAGCTCGGCGAGAAGAACATCAAGGCGGCCCAGGCCACCACGACCACCCGGTACAACGAGGCGCTGAACGACTACTTCCGTCACTACTACGAGGACGCGCTGCCGAAGTTCCGCGAGGTCCAGGCGCTGTTCCCGAACCACCCGTACGTGGCCAAGTACATCAGCGACACCCAGCAGGCGATCTCCGCGGGCAAGGACCAGTCGCCCCGGCCGATGCTGATGTGGGTGCTGATCGGTGCAGGTGTGCTGGTCGCCCTGGTGGTCGCGCTGATCCTGGTCAAGGTCCTGCGCGGCCGCCGGCGTCCCCCGCCGTCCTTCCCTCCGCACCCGCCGGGCGGCGGCTACGCCCAGCCGTCGCCGTACCCGATGCAGCAGCTCCCCGCCGCCCCGCATCACCAGGCGCAGAGCCCGTACGGCTCAGGCCCGCAGCACAACAACGTCCCGTACGGCGCGGACCAGTACGGCGGCCACCAGGGCGGCCAGCACGGCCAGTACGGCGGCGGTCCCTACGGCGCCCACCAGCCGGGCGGTCAGCACAGCGGCCCGCACGGCGCCGGCCCGTACGGGCATCCCGCGCCCCCGCAGGGCCGGCCCCAGCCGCCCTACGAGGACCGGACCCGCGACGTCCGTTTCGGCCAGTTCGCACCCCCACCTGACGACAGGCCCTCCTGACATCCACCGGCCCGGCCAAGGCGTTCGCCCGCCCTGGCCGGGCCGTCGGCTCACCGTGATACACGTGCCGGCCGGATGTGGCCTGTCAATCCTGGACGGCACCGCGGCGTTGACCTCCTTCCCTCCGGTGAAACATTGGGGTTCTCGCATCGGCAAGGAGGCCTGATGTCCACCTCGACCCCGCATTCGCACGACCCGCTCGACCAGGTCGTCGTCCAGGCGCTGACGGACGTGCACGCCCAGCACCAGGGCCTGTTCACCCAGGTCCTGGTCATGGTCGACAGCGACGTCTCGTTCGACGACGCGAACAGCTACCGGACGGCGGTCAAGGCGGCCGGCTCCGGAGGGGAGGAGCGTTACTCCCTGACCTCCGCGAGCAAGGGCGCGCACCCCCGGCCGTCCGGGATCAGCGCGGACGAGGCACGCCTGTCCAGCCGTGACAGCGAAGTCGCCGCGCTGCAGGACGCCTACGACTGGATCGAGGGACAGGGCACGCAACTCCAGAATGTCCGCACCATCCACGTCCTCGTGGTGAGCAACATCGGCCCCTGCGACGCGTGCAAGAAACGCCTGGAGTACTTCTGCGACGACGTCGTCCGGCTGTTCGACAAGCACGTCGAGGTCATGGTCGACAGCGTCTACGACACGGCCGCGGCGGGCACGACGATGAACCGGTCGGGGTTCGACTCCACGTACGGCTACTCCGGGGCGACCGCCTGCACCACCGCGTCCGGCAAAAAATTCTGGCGGCTCCGGCAGGAGTTCCGCCCCAAGTCCTGAGACCCGCCGCCGGTGTGACGGCCGTGCCCGCCCGGGTAAGCAGATGCCTATGGGACGGCTGCGGCAGCTGGCCGGGAACACCCCGGCGCATCGGGATCGAGTGGTCGACCTGCTGCGCGCCGTCGCGATCATCGCCGTGGTGACGGGTCACTGGCTGGCCGTGTACGTGACGTACGACGGCGGCCTGCGGGGCGGCAGCGTGCTGGACGTCGTTCCGTGGACGCGCCGGCTGACCTGGCTGTTCCAGGTGATGCCGGTCTTCTTCCTGGTCGGCGGGGTCGCCGGCGCGGCCTCCCTCACCTCCCACCGGAAGCGCGGCGGCACCGCCGTGAGCTGGATCCTTGGCCGTACGGACCGGCTCGTCCGGCCCACCACCGCGTTCCTCGGCGTGCTCGCGGTCTGCGCCCTGGCCGCGCGGGCGCTGGGGGTCGATGCGGAGCTGGTCGGCACCGGGGTCTGGCTGGCGGCGATCCCGCTCTGGTTTCTCGTGGCGTACCTGGCCGTGGTGGTCCTCACCCCGCTGATGCACGCCCTGCACCGCAGGTACGGGCTCGCCGTGCCGATCCTGCTGACCGTGCTCGTCGGTGTGGGTGACCTGGCGCGGATGACCTCGGTCCTCGGCTTCGTGGCGTACGCCAGCTTCCTGCTCGCTTGGCTGGCCGTCTACCAGCTCGGATTCTCCTGGCAGGACGGGCGCCTGCCGTCCGGGTGGCGCGTCGGGCCGCCGCTCGCCCTGGGCGGGTTCACCGCCCTCGTGGTGATGACGGTGGCCGGGCCGTATCCGATCAGCATGGTGGGGATTCCGGGAGAGGAGATCCAGAACACCTCCCCGCCCACCCTCGCGCTGCTGGCGCTGGCCGCCACGCAGGCGGGCCTGGCCCTGTGGCTGCGCGATCCGGCCAACCGGTGGCTGCGCCGTCCGCGCCCCTGGATGGCGGTCGTGGCGGTCAACTCCGTGATCATGACGGTGTTCCTGTGGCACATGACGGCCGCGGTGATCGGCGTGGTGGCGCTGTATCCGACGGGGGTGCTGCCGGACCCGCCGGCCGGCTCCTCGTCCTGGTTCGTCCTGCGGGTGCCCTGGCTCCTCGCGCTGTCCCTGGTCCTGGCCGGCCTGGTGGCGGTGTTCGGGCCGATCGAGCGGCGCGCCGGTCCACGGCCCGATCCGCACAGTTCGCCGATCGTGTCGGCCGTCGCCGGGATGGCGGGCGTGCTGGCCGGTCTGCTCGTCGCCGCGGTGGCGGGCCCCGGCGACCACGGCCCCACCGGTCTGTCGACCCCGGCCCTCGTCGCCTACTTCGCCGGGGCGACCGTCCTCCGCCATGCCCGCCGAACCTAAAGCGCAGGTCAAGGCAGGTGCAGCGCTTAACTCAGCCTTAAGCAGCCACATGCACTCTTGGGGTAACACCTGCACATCGGGGAGGAAACCTCACATGACCACTGAGCCGGAAACCGCGGCGAACCAGCCGTCCAAGCGCCGCTTCCCGCGTACCCTGCTGCTCGCCGCCACCGCCGCGCTCGTCGTCGCCACCGGCGCCGGCGTCGCCACCGCGGCGGCCACACCCCCGTCGGGCACCCCCGCCCCCGCCCCCACGGCCACCGAGTCCCCGTCGACCGGCCCGTCCGACAAGCCTTCCAAGAAGGAGGACCGCCGGCACTGGGACGGCCCCAAGATCAACCTCCACGGCGAGTTCGTGGTGCGGGAAGGCGAGGGCGAGTACGTCACCGTCGCCACCCAGCGCGGCGAGGTCACGGCCGTCGACCAGGACTCGCTCACCGTCAAGAGCGAGGACGGCTACTCCAGGGAGTACGCGGTCGGCGCCGACACCCGGATCAACCGCGACGCCACCATCGACACGGTGAAGACCGGGCAGAAGGTCTCCGTCCTGGCGAAGGTGGACGGCGAGACGGCCACCGCCGTCGCGATCCGGGCCAAGTCCGAGGGCGAGGGGAAGGGGAAGGACCGGCGCCACATGGACGGGCCGCACGAGCACCGTCACGGCAAGCCGGAGTCTTCCTGACCACTGCCGACTGTCAAGCCGGGCGCCCGGCTTGACAGAGGCATTGACCTCAGGTAGTCACTTCATTACCTTGTGTAGCCGTCAGGGAAGGGCGTGGCACCCTGGAAGCGAACCCGCCGGGCGTGCCCCGCCCGCGTCACGATCTCCGCGTCCCGGCCGAGCTGGTCGCGACGGCCGGGCGCGGGCTGGGCGCCGGTGGCCGGCCGCGCAAGCGCGTGCTGGTCATCGGCGCCGGGATGGCCGGGCTGGTCGCCGCCTACGAGCTGATGCGCCAGGGCCACGAGCCCGTGGTCCTGGAGGCCCAGCAGCGGGCCGGCGGGCGGGTGCTGACCCTGCGCGACTTCGCCCCCGGTCTGTACGCGGAAGCGGGGGCGATGCGCATACCCCGCGTGCACGATCTCACCCTCGCCTACTGCGAACGGTTCGGGCTGCCCCTGCGCCCCTTCGTCATGAACAACCCCCGGACGCTCGCGTACATCCAGGGTGTCCGGACGACCATCGGCGAGCTGGGGCGCAACCCGCAGCTCGTCGACTTCGGCCTGGCCGAGCACGAGCGCGGCCGCACCTACGAGGATCTGTGGCGCACCGCCACCCAGGAGATCCACGACCTTTACGCGCTGGAGGGCGAGAAGGCGCTCGACCGCATCTGCGCCGAGTACGACCGCTACTCCATCCGCGGCTTCCTGCGCGAGCGTGGGTTCTCCGAGGGGGCGATCGAGCTCTACGGCGTGATGAGCTTCCGCGAGTCCAACCTCAACGCGGCCGTCATCGAGCAGTTCCGCGAGATCGTCGGGCGGGCGTTCGAGGACATGCAGGAGATCGTGGGCGGCGCCGACCGGCTGCCCGTCGCGTTCTACCGCGAGCTGAGGCGCCACATCCGGTTCGGCCACGAGGTGACGGCCATCGAGCAGGACGACCACTCGGTGACCCTGCACGTCCGTACGGGCTCGGGCCGCACGTCGATCACCGGCGACCACGCCATCTGCGCCATCCCGTTCTCCGTGCTGCGCGACGTCGAGACCAGGCCCGCCTTCTCCCGCCGCAAGCAGCGCGCCATCCGCGAGCTCAACTACAACGCCTCCACCAAGATCCTGCTGCAGGTGCGGCGGGCGTTCTGGGAGCGGACCGACGGCATCGTCGGCGGCACCACGGTCACCGACCTGCCGATCCGGCGCATCTGCTACCCCTCGCATCCCGCCGACGGCGACGAGCGGGCGGTCCTGCTGGCGGCCTACACCTGGGGGCAGGACGCGCTGCGCTGGGGCGCGATGCCCGCCCAGAAACGCATCGAGCAGGCGCTCGAAGACGTCGCCAAGATCCACCCGGAGATCTACGACCACTTCGAGTTCGGCGTCTCCCACGCCTGGTACAACGACCCGTACGCGGCCGGAGCGTTCGCCCTCTTCGAGCCCCACCAGCAGACGGCCCTGCACGACGCCATCATCGCCCCCGAGGGCCGCGTCCACTTCGCCGGCGAACACTGCTCGCTCTGGCACGCCTGGATCGAAGGCGCACTCGAATCAGGACTCAGCGCCGCCCGCGCCGTCCACGAAGCGAACTGACCCACCCCGAGCGAGTCCGTCCCGTACGAGGCAGCCGTGCCGCGTCAAGGGCGGGCCCGGGCGGCGTAGCGGTGCAGGTGGGTCGCGGCCTCGTCGAGGTCGGTGACGGCGGCGGCGCAGGCGGCGACGTGGGCGTTCACCGAGGCTCGCAGCCACGGCGGCGCGACGCCGGCCGCCTCCAGCCGCGCCCCGATCTCGCGCAGGCGCTCGGCGCAGGCGGCGAGCGCGCGGGCGTCCGAGCGCAACACCTCGGCGTGCGTGGCGAGCCCTGCGTGTTCGACCGGCATTTCTCCTCCATCAGCGGATCACCAGCAGGACGGCGACACTTCTCCGGCAACAGGCGGGCGGTCACGGGGAGTGCAGGGGGACGGCGGCGTCTCTGAGGGTTTGGCGGGCGGGCGAGGACAAGGACAACAGAGGGCTGGCGCCGTCGAGCCCGAGGGCGCGTACCCGCTCGGCCAGGGGATGCGCCGAGCCCGGTTCGGCCGTCAGCCGCAGCAAGGGCAGGGGGTGGAGACGTCCAGGGCCGCGGACCCGTACGCATGAGCGCAGCGTGCCGGCACCGGTCCCGGCCGTGTAGCCGACCAGGTCGCGGTCGCCGACGGGCAGGAAGGGGCCGAGTCTCCCGGAGAGGGTGAAGGCGTCGCCGACGGTGACCCGCGCCCGCCCCGCGGCGAGCCGCACATCGACGGGCTCCAGATGCGTCTCACCACCCCACAGCCGCGGCGCGACGGCACGGACGGCCTCGGTGTCGACGGCCGACCCGACGAGCAGGCTGCCCGAACGCCGCCGCCCCGCGCTCCGCAGCAGGTCGGGCCAGAGCGAGGGCGACCGCCACGGGCCGGGCACGACGACGCCGAGGTGCGCCTCCCGGTAGCCGCCGAAGCTGGTGTCCCGGTTCCAGGCCGCGTGCACGGCGACCAGGGCGCGGCCCGCGACGAGCAGGGGCCCGAACCCGGTCCCCTCCAGCACCCCGGCCACCGCCTCCCGGTCGGCGGCGAACAGCGCGGTGAGCGCGCTGCCGCGACGGCACCTGATCGGCAGCTCGACCGACCCGTCCAGCGAGTAGGTCGGCACGGTCAGGAACGGGAAACCCGCCGGATCGGGCGCGCGGTCGAACAGCTGGTACGCCTGGGACCGCACGACCCGCCCCCGGTAGGGCGCGAGCCGGTCGTCGATGTGGTCGCGGGCCTCGGGCAGGTCGCGGGCTAGGTTGTCGATGTAGTGCTCCAGCCGGTGGCAGAGCGGGAACAGGTGGGTGGAGTCGTAGTAGTCGACGACGTACCAGCCGGGGTTCAGGTCGAAGCAGTTGCCCGCGCCCTGTCCGTCGAGGGTGGGGATGATGTCGTGCTGGTTGGTGACGCTGGCCACCCAGGTGCGCGGGTCGGCGGGCCGTTTGAAGTCGACGGGCGATCCGACGGCGATGACGTGGGTGACGGTGAACCTGGCGCAGAAGCCGGAGTCCTGCGCCAGGTTCATGATCGCCGCACCGCCGGCGCTGTGCCCGACGAGCGCCACCTCGGCGCCCTCGGGCAGCCCGTAGTCGGCGACGGCCCTGGCCAGGGCGCGGCTGTAGGGGCTGCTGTCGAGCACGGCGCTGCTGAACGCGCCGAGCAGGTCCTGGGGCGAGTCGCCGTCGAGCAGCCCAGCCATGCCCGGCACCTGGACGACGTGCCGGACCACCCCGTCAGGGCCCTGGACGCTCTGGACGAGGATCCGCCCGGTGGGGCCGATGACGCTGATGTTGCCCAGGAACCCGAGCAGTGATCCCCGGTCGCCGAGCCGGGCGGACTCGGCGTCGCTCAGGTCGGTGCGGCGGGCGGCGCCCTCCCCGGTGTCGAGGACGGCGATGGCCCGGTTGCTGATGCCGGTGATCGGGTCGGCGGTGGCGCGGCCCCGGCCGGTCGCGATGAGCCAGGCGGTGGCGTCGTTCAGCGGGTTCTCGTCCAGGAGCGCCCGCAGCGCGAGGACCTCCCCGAAGACGGGGGCGAGCCCGCTGAGCCCGCGCACCACGCCGCGGTCCTTCAGCAGGGCGCGCAGGGCGCGGACGGCTTCCAGGTCGCGGTCGGCCGCGGCCGCGTCGACGAGCCGGGCGATCATCGGGTCTTCGGCCAGCTCGGGGTGGTCGACCGCGACGGCGGCGATGCGCAGCCGCAGCGACGTGGCCAGCACGCGTACGACCAGGCTCTCGGCCCCGGCCATGGCGCCCGCCTTGGCGGCCAGGGTGACCAGCGGCCCGCCGGTGAGCGCGTACCCGAGACCGCGGCGGCCGGTGGTGGCCCGCAGCAGCGCACGGCAGGCGGACCGGCCCTCGGCGGGGGCGCGCGGCAGGCCACGCAGCAGCTCGCCGTCGGTGAGCGCGGCCGTCGCGTGACCCGCCACCTCCCGAAGGGTGACCGCGACATCGACCACCTCCCGGGCAGCGGCACGCAGCAACGCGGCGGCCGAATCAGACGAACCGACCGGGGACGCCTCGGAGGGACTGGACGGGACAGACGGGGACGGGTCGGGTGGGATGGGTGGGCAGGTCATGTGAAGGCCTGCCGGGTCATGCTGACGAAGCGGGGGGTCGGGTCTTCGGGGGTGTTGCGGCGTACCACGTCGGCGAGGGTGCGGGTGGCCGTGATGATCCGCACGCCGGTCGGGGAGAAGGTGGCGGCGTTGAACACGCGCGGCGCCAGCAGCGGGTTGGTGAGCGCCTGGGAGAAGGCGTCGATGGCGATGATCTTGGTGAGCAGCGGCGGCAGGATCGCGTCCGGGGACCCGGGTTCCTCCGCGAAGAGTCCCACGTACAGGTCGAGGTCGTCGACGCCGCGGTAGAGGTCGCGCAGCGCGCCGGAGACCCGCGCGTCGCCGGAGACGTGCTCGAACCGGCGCACCCGGGGGAAGCGGCAGTGTCGCCGGTAGTCGTTGTACGAGGCCAGCCCGAGCACGCGCGAGTCGGCGATGCTCGCCGCGTCGACCTCCCGCAGCAGCGGGTCGGTGTTGAACAGCCCGATGCGGCCGGCCCGCTGGCGTGAGGCGTCCTCGAAGAGCCGGCCGAGCCCGGGGCCGGGGATCAGCGTGCCGCCGATCATGGTCTGGGCCAGGGGCAGGTCGTGCCCGCCCACGGACAGGTGGGACGGGATGAGGCTGTGCCAGCGGTAGACGAGGTTGAACTCCACCGAGGCCCAGTTCTCCCGGTGCCAGGGGGCGTGCGCCAGCAGCGCCGACAGCTTCGGGTCCAGGGTGAACCGGAAGTGGTAGGGGGTGATGTGGTTGATGTACTCCTCGACCACGAGTTTGATCAGCAGCACGATGAGGATGTTGCGGGCCGTCTGGAACAACCGCTCGTCGTCCCAGCGCGGATGGTTCTTGGCGAGCAGCCGGGCCACCCGGTTGTGCTCGCGCAGGAACAACACCGTGAGCATGGTGAAGCCGAGCTGGATGTTGCCCCGGTCGCTGCCGGTGGCGAAGAGCGTGTCGCGCTGCTCGTCGCTGAGCTCGTCGAAGCGGATGACGCGCAGCGGGGCGAACTCGGGCTTGATCTTGCCGTTCTCGCACAGGAAGGGCGGGAACTCCCCGCCGTCGAGCAACTGGCTCTTCAGCAGCCCGCCGTCGAAGGTGCGCAGCGCGGCGGTCGCCCGCTCGTCGAGGCCGTAGACCTGGTTGAGGTCGATGTGGTGGTTGGAGCTGTTCTTGCGCGGGTCGCGCGGGATGTTCACGTCGCCGCGCAGGAAGCCGTCGGTGAACCATTGGGCGAAGTACGCGAACAGCACCGTGGAGCGCGGGCAGTGGATCATGGACTCGCCGCGGGTGAACAGCTCGGCGGCCCGCTCGGGGGTCGGCCGCCTGTCGTCGGCCACGGTGATCGGGGGCAGGTGGCGCCCGCTGTAGGTGCGGTCGGTCAGCGAGGCCCAGGAGGTGTAGCCGGCCATGGTGCTCAGCGGCTCCGGCCGCGGCGGCATCTCGCGGATCGCCTGGTCGATCAGGGTCGCGTTGACCCTGCGCCGCACCGGATCGACCCGCTGCAGGAGGTCCCAGAACGGCCGGCCGCTGGTCAGGGCCAGGAACCTGAGCCGGTTGACGAGCCCGTCCGAGGCGACGCCGCGCGCTGTCGTGCTGCCCGCCATCGTCAGCCCTCCCGCTCGGTGCCGAGCCCGACGACGAAGCGGTCGGGGAAGACGCCGAGGGCGCGCTCGACAGCACCTTCCGGCGGGGGCAGCAGGCGGACGCCGGGACGCAGCAGCAGACGCCGTACGGTCTCGCTCACGACGACCCTGGCCGGATGGACGCCCAGGCAGGCGTGATGACCGTGGCCGAAGAACAGGTGGTGGTGCGCCGGGCGGTCGAGGCGGAACTCGCCCGGCTCCGGCACCACGTCGGCGTCGAACATGGCCGAGGCGGGCGCCGCGAGCACGAACGTGCCCGCCGGGATCGGCGTGGCGCGCGGCGTGCCCGCCGCCAGCACGTGATCGCGCTCGCACAGCCTCGGCAGCAGCTTGAAGAACGGGTTGAACCGCAGCGCCTCCCAGACGTAACGGTCGAACCGCTCGGGGTCCCCCGCCGCCTCGACGGCCTCCGCCAGCACCTCCGGACGCATCAGCAGCTGCTCGACCGCCTCCGTCATGGCTCCGGGCGCGCTCTCCACGAAGCCCAGCGGCAGCCCGGCCATGTTGATCAGGATGCGGTCGTCGGGCACCTGCGAGGAGCGGACGAGCCGGGCGAAGATGTCGTCGGGCGGATCGGGCGCCGCCCGGTATTCGGCGAGCCGCTCGCGCAGGTAGGCGATCATCTCCGTGCCGGCTCGTACGGACGCGGCCTGGATCTCCGGATCGCCGTGGAAGTTGGCGAAGCCGTCGGTGACGACGGCGCGCGTCCACCGCGACAGGGTCTGCGGGTCGGGGCCGGGGAAGCCGAAGTATTGGGCGCACACCCCCAGGGCGACGGGCCTGAACAGCCCGCCGACCGTCTCGACGCGCCCGCCGGGCGAGGCGGCGTCGAGCAGCTCGTCGGCGAGGTTCCCGGCGAGCTCGCGCACCCCGGCCACGTCGCCCGGGTCGAGCATGACCTGCATCAGGCCCTTCTCCCGCCAGTTCATCGCGGTGGCGTCCCTGCCGAGCATGAACGGCCCGCCCAGGGCGGCGTCGAGCCGCGGGCCGAAGGCCCGGACCGAGAAGATCTCCTCGCGGGAGAGCACCTCGGTGACGTCGGCGTGGCGGGTCACGACCGTGAAGGCGGGCGTGACGAGGATGGGACGCCGCTCGCGCAGCTCGGCGAACAGGCCGCGCCAGTCGCTCCGGATCCACTCTCTGACCAGCCCGAACGCGGACATCGGAGCGCTGGCGAGCGCCTCGTCGTACCTCTCCAGATAGCCGCCCGTGGTCGTCTGGCCGACAGCACCCATTCCGTGGACCTTTCCGCATGGTTCCGGAGCGATCATCAATGATCACGTTGTGCAACCACAATCTAGGGAGACCCTCTGCGTTTCTTCATGGCTACGGAGCGCATTGTTCTGCCTCCTGAAAGTAATCGAGTCGTCACTGTCAGGTCATAGCCGCACTCCAGGACCCCCGCCGTTGAATGGGGAGCCGGGGTCACCACAGGGAGGAAGCTTGACGTCAGCCATTCCACGCCGGAGCGCGGCGGAGACGGTGGCGGTCACCACGAGCCGCCGCACCGCCTATCTGGTCGTCCTGGTCGTGCTGCCCGTGCTGCTCCTCGCGCTCGCGGTGCCGGCCGCCTGGGGCTGGGGCATCGGCCCGCGCGACCTGGTCATCGCCGCCGTGATGTACGCGGTGAGCATCTTCGGCATCGCCGTCGGCTACCACCGGCTGTTCACCCACCGCGCCTTCCGCGGCAACCGGGCGCTCAGGGTCGCGCTCATGCTGGCGGGCGGCATGGCCGTCGAAGGGCCGGTCACGCTGTGGGCGGCCGAGCACCGCAGGCACCACAAGTACGCCGACCGCGAGGGCGACCCGCACTCCCCGTGGCGCTACGGCGAGAGCGGCCTGGGCCTGCTGCGCGGCATGCTGCACGCGCACGTCGGCTGGTTCTACACCGCCCGGCGCCGCTCCAGCACCCGCCACTGGGTGCCCGACCTGCTGTCCGACCCGGACGTGCGGCGCTTCGACGCCGCCTATCCGGCCGTCGTGGCCCTCTCGTTCGCGCTGCCCGCCGCCGCCGGAGGGCTGTGGTCGATGTCGTGGGCGGGCGCCTGGACCGCCTTCTTCTGGGGCGGGCTCGTCCGTTACGCGGTCGTCCACCACGTCACCTGGTCGGTGAACTCGGTCGCCCACACCTTCGGCGACCGCCCGTTCCGCACCCGCGACCGGTCGTCCAACGTGTGGTGGGTGGCGCTGCTGACGTTCGGCGAAGGCTGGCACAACTGGCACCACGCGGAGCCCGCCTGCGCCCGCCACGGCGTGCTCAAGGGCCAGCTCGACCCGAGCGCGCGGCTGATCCGCTGGTTCGAGCGGGCGGGCTGGGCGCACGGCGTGCGCTGGCCCGACCCCGCCCGCCTCTCCGCCCACCGCACCGACCGCCTGCCCTGACCCGCGGTCACGCCTCCGTCTTCACGGGTACGGGCGAGCCCGCGTCCAGGCGGAAGGCGCCCACGGCCAGCCCGCCGGCGGCGAGCACCGCCGCGGCCAGCAGGTAGAGCCCGCCCGGCCCCCACCCGGCGTCCAGCAGCCGGCCGGCGACCAGAGGTGACAGGATCGCGCCGACGCGGCCGACGCCGATGCCCCAGCCGACGCCGGTGGCCCGCATCTCCGGCGGGTAGATCGAGGGGCGTCCAGCTCGCCACGAAGTAGAAGCCGGACATGCTCGTGAAGAAGCCGGCCCAGGTGAGCAGCGTGTTACGACGCCGCGCGGGCGACAGGAGCTGCCGCAGCCCGGGCGCGGGCCCGGCGGGCGCGTCCGGCTCGGGCATCGACCGCAGCGGCGGCTGCCGCATCGCGGTCAGCAGCGCGTTGAGCCTGTCGAGCGCGCCGGGCGAGCGCCGCGTGAGCAGGAAGTCGAGCGACTCGGGCAGCCTCCGGAGCACGGCGGCGACGAGCAGCGCGGTGGCGACCCCGCCGAAGGCGAACACCGAGCGCCACCCCGACGCGTTCTGCAGCACCACGGCGATGACGCCGCCCACCGTGCCGCCGACGGCGTAACCGGTGGTGTTCAGGCTGACGGCCAGGCCGCGCCAGCGCCGGTTGGCGTACTCGGCGGCGATGACGTTGCTGCCGGCGATGACGCCGCCGATGCCGACCCCGGTGACCAGCCGCAGCAGCCCGAGCTGGACGGCGCTCCCGGCCAGGGCCGACAGCAGCATCCCGGACGACGACACCGCCAGGCAGGCGAGGATCAGCGGCCGCCGCCCCGTCCGGTCGGCGACCGGCGCGAGGAACAGCGACCCCAGCGCCATCCCGACCAGCCCGGCGCTCAGCAGCAGGCCCAGCTCGGTCCCCGACAGCCGCCACTCGGCGGAGACCGCCGCGGCGGTGAACGACATGACGAGCACGTCGAACCCGTCGACGACGTTCAGCAGGACGCACACGGCGATCGCCGACCACTGCGATCGGGACATCGGGGCGTCGTCGATGCGGGCGCGCAGACGTGCGGGCGATGGGGTCATCCCGGCTCAGCCGTGGGTGAAGCCGTCGCGGAGGGCGTTCACCGGCGGCTCAGGGGTCCAGCTCATGCCTGCCAGTATGGCCCCGGCTCAGTGGACGTCGGCCGGTCGCGCCCGCTCCTTGAACGGGTAGCGGGCCCGGAAGTCCTTCTCCGCCTCGGCGAACGACATGAACTTCACTCCCTTGTGACCCCGCATGTGGTGGATCAGCCGTTCCAGCATCAGCAGCACCTGCGGCCGGCCGCTCACGTCCGGGTGCAGGGTGATGGGGAAGACCGCGTAGTCGAGCTCCCGGTAGACCCAGTCGAACTGGTCGCGCCACTGCTGTTCGAGATCGCGCGGGTTCACGAAGCCGTGGCTGTTCGGCGAGTTCTTGATGAACATCATGGGCGGCAGGTCGTCCAGATACCAGTTCGCGGAGAACTCGACCAGATCCACCTCCTCGCCGTGGACCAGCGGCTTCATCCAGGTCGAGGCGTCCTTGTCGTAGTCGATCCGCGTCCACTCCTCGCCGCGGCGGGCGTAGAAGGGCTGGAAGTCCCGGTACGACTGCGAATGGTCGTAGCTGAACCCGTACTTGAGCAGCAGGTCGATGGTGCGCGCCGACATCTCCCACCACGGCGCGACGTACCCGCTCGGCCGGACGCCGAACTCCTTGTCGAGCAGCTCGACGCTGCGCGCCAGCACGTCCTCCTCCTGCTGGGCGGACATCGCGACCGGGTTCTCGTGCATGTAGCCGTGCGCGCCGACGTCATGCCCGGCTTCGACGATCATGTGCGTCTGCCTCGGGAACGACTCCGCCGAATGCCCCGGTACGAACCAGCTCGTCCTGATGCCTTCCCGGGCGAACAACCGCAGCAGCCGCGGCGTCCCCACCTCGGCCGCGAAGACACCCCGCTGGATGTCGTTCGGGGATTCCTGGCCCCCGTACGAGCCGATCCAGCCGGCGACCGCGTCCACGTCTATGCCGAAACACACGTTGATGGCTTTCATGCCACGCACGTACCCGGAGCATCGCCGTGTACCGGTCATGAACAGGTGAACTACTGCACGGTGCGGTCCGGCGGCCGGACCGCACCCGCGGCGACGTCTCAGTACCAGCTCGTGCAGGTCCACGCGCTCTCGGGGATGGTGGACGGAGCGGAAGCCGTGATGTAGCCGGAGTGGCAGGCACGGAAGTTGTCATCGTTCGCGTTGCCCACCATGGACGTGTATCCGACACCGCCGTTGCAGGGGACCGACGACTGTATCCGGTAGTAGGTGTGCGTGGTGTACCAGCCGTAGGTGGTCCACTGCCGGCGCTGCACGCGCAGATGCGCGAACCCCTGGATGAGGTCGCAGTCGTCGCGCACGATACGCCCCCAGAACGCGCGGCAACCGGCGCCGTCCCGCAGTTGCAGGGTGTATCTCCCGCTGTGGAGGAAGAGCTCGCGCGGAGTGCCCGTGGCCGAGCAGCCCTCCGTGTTGGGGTTCTTCCCGTTGCAGGACGTGCCGGAGCAGGCGAGCGCCGTGGAAGCGCTCTCCGCCGCCGCCGGCGACACTCCGGCGACGGTCGCCGCGACGACCGCGGTGGCCGCGAACAAGGCCAGGCGTTTGAACATGTGCACTCCTTCTTCGATTCGGGATCAACGGAATTAGCGCACGGTCCCGAACCGGCGGACAAAGCTTTTGCGTCGTGCCGGAAAACCGCTGGCCGCCGCCGGCAGCGCGGTCGTAATCGGCGGCTGAACGCGGCTTTTGCGTTGACGCGGAAAGAGCTGGACCCGCCCGGCGCGCATCGGTCACGCTGCCCTCGTGTCGGTGACCATCAATGCACGCAGCACCTGGGCCGGTTACGTGACGGACGTCACGGACGCGCAGAAAGCCCAGGCATTCGCCGCTCCGGTGCCTTCTTCCGGAGCCTGGGAGCCCTCGACCGGAGGCGTCTTCCTTCATCACCGGGGCAACCGCTCCTTCTCCCCCGGTTCCGAGGAAGACTGCAAGAAAGACGTGGCCGAGGTCTTCGCCCATGACGTGACCGGCGACTACGCCGATATCCAGTACAACTTCTTCGTCTGCCCGCACGGCATCGTCTACGAGGGCCGGGGCTACGAGCGGGGCGAGGCCAACTTCGGCGCCTACATCACCGTCGACGGCGTCAGCCTGGGCCGCAACACGGCCTTCTACTCCATCTGCGGGCTGCTGAGGTCGTGGGACCAGCCGACCGACGCCATGCTGCGGAGCATCAGGGACCTCATCGCCCATCTGCGCGGCGAGGCCCCGGCCAGTCGGCGGGCCGGTCGGCGCATCCTTCCTCACTCGGCCGGCTACGACACCGAATGCCCGGGCAATCTGACCCCGTACGCGACGAACGGCTCCCCCATCGACCCGGCGGTGTCATGGGACGAGGGCACGCTCATGGACATGAACGTGTTCGCCGCGCAGAAGTGGGTGAACACCAGGTACGACGGCGTGGCCCCGGGCTACGTCAGGGTCCTGGAGACGGGACGCACTGGATGGGCCACGGTGCTCTCGCTCACGCAGGCGCTCCAGCACGAGCTGGGCATCTCCCCGACGGTGCAGAGTTTCGGCCCGGCCACGATGCGGGCCGTGCAGGACCACCCGCTGCGCCCGGACACCGAGACGAATCCGAGCATCATCACCATCTACAACTACGCCCTGTGGTGCAAGGGTTACTACGCGACCGATCCGCCCTATATCTGGGACACCCGATCGCGCGACTCCTTCCAGGCGCTCATCGGGCACATGGGCCTGACCGGCGTCGTCATCACCAACGCGCTGTGGGCACGCATCGCCCGGGCGCTGCTCACCATGGACCAGTTCCGCCTCGTCCCGGGCGGAGACGCCGCCACCCAGGCGATCCAGCAACACCTCAACAAGCGTTACGTGGCCCAGCGGGCGATCCCGGCGATGAATCTCGTGCCGTGCGACGGCTTCTACTCCCGTGAGGTGCAGAAGGGCCTGATGATGGCCATTCAGTACGAGCTGGGGATCGGGCTTAACGACATCAACGGCTACTTCGGGCCGGGCACGCAGTCGGGGCTCAGGACGAGGGGGGCGGGGACGCTCACCGGCGATTTCCGCCTGCTGTTCCGCGCCGCCTGCTTCTTCAACTCACCCACCTACGACAACGGGCGGCAGGTCCCGTACTCCTCCCAGGACATCTACACGGACACGCAGACCGCCACGCACACGAGCTGGCTGCGGACGTTCCAGAGCTTTTCCCAGATTCCCGTCACGGGGACCAACGACTACACGACGTGGGCGCAGCTCCTCATCTCCGCGGGCGACACCGATCGCGAAGCCACCGGCTGCGACTGCATCACCGAGATCACGCTTGAGCGCGGCCGGCTGCTCATGCAGAACGGCTACCGGATCGTCGGCCGTTATCTCGACGAGCACCTCCCCCCGAGCGACCCGGATTATCTCGGGAAGGCGCTCAAGCCCGGCGAACTGCAGAACATCTTCGCGGCGGGGCTGAGAATGTTCCCCATTTTCCAGTACAACGGGACCCAGCTGGCCAACTTCACCTACGACAAGGGCTACGACCAGGGCAGGAAAGCCGACGAGAAGGCCCGCGCGTTCGGCCTGCCACCGGGCGCCTGCATTTATTTCGCGGTCGACTACGACGCGCTGGACACCGAGATCACCAGCAATGTCGTGCCCTATTTCCGCGGGGTCAGGACGGCGCTGGAGCAACTCGGCGGCCGTTACCAGTTCGGGGTCTACGGCTCCCGCAACGTCTGCAGCCGCGTGTCCGCCGAGGCCGGCGCGCGCTGGTCCTTCGTCTCCGGGATGTCGTGGGGGTTCTCCGGGAACCTCGGCTACCCGTTGCCCGACAACTGGTCGCTCAACCAGATCCGCGAGTACGCGTTCCAGCCCGGGTGGGGCCTGGACCGTAACGTGTGGCGCCAGGGCGGCGACCCGGGAGTTTCCTCCGTCGTCTCGCCATGAGGAGCGTTCACGTGATCACACGCCGCCGTTTCATCGCCGCCGGCGCCCTGGTGATGGCCGTACCCGTCCCCGTTCCCGGGAAAGCGGGCGAGTCGTTCACCGGCCGGCCCCACGACCACGGCGCGATCAGGACGTACGCGATCGAAGGCTCGCTCGCGACCGTGGCCCTGCGTGCCGGGGACGTCGCGACCGTGCTGCTCCACGTCGCCCGCCGATGGCACTACGAGATCGCCGCCGTGGACAGCGGAGAAGGCGGAGGCGTCTTCGGCTACAGGGCCGGCCAGGTCGTGGAGGCCCCGTTCGAGTCCGCCTACCTGTCGGGGACCGCCATCGCCATCCACCCGGCCGCCTATCCGCTGCGCGGCTCGGAGCGGCTCTGGCCTCACCAGGAGCTGATCGTACGAGACATCCTCGCCGACTGCGCGGGCACGGTGCGCTGGGGAGGTGACCTGACCCCGGTGAAGGCGTCGCACTTCCAGATCGACGTGGCGCCGGGCAGCAGGAAGCTGGCACGGGTCGCCGCGGAGCTCCGCACCGATCGGAGCGCGCCCGCCGTCCCCCTGGCGGGCGCGGCGGTCGATCCGGCGACACCCGCCCGGCGCGTCAGGGCCCGTGCGCTTCAGCGTACGCAAGGAGGCTGATCACAGCGGCCTGCCTTCGAGCAGGGCCTCCCCGAGAGGGGTGATCGCGTGCAGGACGGAAGATCCGTCACGTACCGTCAGAATCAGCCCGGCCTCGCGCAGGACCGTCGCCTGACGGCTGGCCGAGGCGGGGGAGATCCGCAGGGTCCGGGCGAGCTCGCCGGTGGTGGGGGCGCTCGTGGCGACGGCGAGCAGGGCGGCCGCGCGGGTCCTGCCCAGCAACGGCTCGACGCCCCTCCGCACCACCGTGGACCAGTGGTGCTGGTGGTCGATCGGGTAGATGAGGACGGGTGGGAGCTCCGGATCGGCCAGCGTGACGGAGGTGCGCTGGCAGAAGTACGACGGCACCAGCCTCAGCCCGCGCCCGCCCAGGTGGAGCACGGCGTCGATGTCGTACGCCACCTCGAGCACCGGGGGGCGCCACCGCATGAGCGTGCCCATCCCGGCCAGCAGTCCTTCGGTGCCGTGTTCCAGCATGTCGCGGGCCCGTTGGGCGCGGTCGGCGGCGACCGCCAGGTGGATGAGCTGGTGGCTCGGGGCGATGGCCGCGTCGTGGTAGGAACGGATGGCGGCGCTCACCCGGGTCAGCGTCTCCACGTCACCGTCGGCCAGGCTGCCGACCCAGCCGGGCAGGCGCCGATGCTGCGCCAGCCGCTCGAACTCCTCACGTAATCGGGCACGCGGCGTGGACATGATCGCGTCCAGGCCGCCGGCGAGACCGCTCTTCGACTCGTGCGGCGTGAGGAAGTCGGGCCAGTACGGACCCAGCGGCGCGAGCACGTCCAGCAGGCGGGCGCCCGTCTTGACGCGCGCCATCCGCTCCGGGTCGGCCCGGAGGTCCCCCATCCAGGAACGATAAACCGGGCGAAGGCTTCGCTCCCTCAGCCGGAAGTGGCTCAGCACCACCACCTCCCACAAGGGATCGGGAGCGGCGGCGAGCGTGGTCCGCACTAAATCATCCGCCGTAAAATGAATACGCAAAGTCCCCATCGGGAACCCCCCGTAGAGATGCGATGGCGTGCGCGGGCACCATCCTACGCGGGGCTTTTCCCAAGGGGGCGGGGGGTATATCCCCGCCGATCAATCGCGCGTCACGCGAGTGCCTTCCTGATCAACGCCGCGTCCCGGCGACGTGGACGCGCGGAATCACCAGCACCTGGCCGGGCGGCGGTCATCATCGCCACCCGGCCACGGCCGGTGATGATCTCGCAGCGGACGCGGACGTCTGGTCCCGCACCCGGTTATGTCACTGCCCGGCCTGGACGACTTCGCCCGCGTCGCCGCTGAAGGTCGCCGCCGCGCTGTGGCAGTCGGCGTGGTTGATCGGCACCGCCCGCACGTCGAAGCCGGGGTGGACGCTGTTGAACACGAAGTACGCGGGGCCCTCGCCGGTGATCGTCACGGGCCCCAGACCACCTCCCGCTTGCCAGGCGCGGACCCTCAGGCAGTAGTTGTCCCCGAAGTAGACGGCGGCCGTGTACCGCCACCCCGAATACCGCCCGGCCGGAATCAGGGCGTCGTAACAACCCTGCCGATAAACACAGGCGTTCGTTATCCAGGTCTGGACGGCGCCGACGGCGATCGTGCTGGTGTTGTGAACCCCGTTGTCCGTCGGCGAGGCCGCCGTCGCCGCCGAGGGCGCCCCACCAGCCAGAAGACCGGCCGTCAGGGCGATCGCGGCAGCCCAGGTCGTTTTCCTCATTTTCCTCTCCTGCCTTGTGATTTCCCGCTGAATTTCCCTGCGATGAACAAACGGCCGTCGCGAGAAAAATAGCGTTTTCGCTCCGATCACAGACAGGTCAGCAGCCGGACATTCCGAGGACATACCTGGGATCCGCCGTCAGACGCCGAACGGGGTCACGGCTTGGTCAGGCGGATCAGCATGCCGTCGTGGTCGGTGTAGGTCAGCCCGTACAGGCTTCGGCTGACGAAGGTGAAGTCGTTGCTGAAGATGACGTGCTGCACGTCTCCGTCGCCCTTGCGGGTGTTGCCGCTGGGTACGCAGTTCTGCGCGTTCTCCGGGTCGGAGGTGTCGTACTCCAGGTTGAAGTCACCGCCGACGACCGTCTTGCCGGAGATGCCTTCCTGCGACCTGATGTAGGGCACGGCGCTGAACATCAGGGCCTGGCACTGGGTCAGCGCGATCGGCTCGCTGTTCGCGCTCAGGTGGGTGGCGCAGGACAGGTGGTCGCCCACCGCGTAGGCGCAGGCGAAGGTGCGCACCTCGTTGCCGCTGTCCTGGGTCGTGTACTCGCCGACCCAGCCGTTGGCCCCCTGCCACAGGGCGGCGGGGACCCGGCCGAGGACGGCGTTGCCGTAGGTGCCGCCGTTCGTGCAGGTGATCGGGTTGCCCGTCGGCTTGTCGAGCGCCGGGTAGAAGACGGAGTAGGTCCAGTCGTTCGGCCAGGCCTCGGCGAGCGACGGCTGGAGGTAGTTGGGCAGGTCGACGGAGCAGATCTCGTTCAGCGTCACCAGGTCGGGGGCGAGGTAGTAGATCAGGTCGCCGCCCTCGTAGATCGACTGGCCGCCGGCGTAGCATCCGGCCTTGCCGCTGTTGCACAGGTTGAGCTGGAGCTCGTAGAACGACCGCGCGGCCTGCGTCCTGGCGGGCCGGTCCGGGCGGGCGGCGAGCGCCGACCTGGCCTGGCCCCCGCGGGCCTTCGCCGTCAGCGCCGCGGCCTCGGCGCCCATCGGCGCGACGCTCCGTACGGACAGGGGCTTGACCTGGACGGGCTCGGCGTGAGCGGGGCCGGCGAAGCCGGGCGAGGTCATGACGAGGGCGAGCGCGGACACGGCGGTCAACAGACGACGGGCGATCTTCACGGGCGCTTCCTCCATCGATGATCAACGGATCAGGACGCCCTCCATCGTGACCCCGGAGGATGAGGGTCGAAAGAGCCTTTGCGCTCTACCGCAAAAACGACAAAAGCCTCAAACCTGCTTGACTGGAGATTCTCACCATGGTGTCGTGCCGGATGACAGGCGCTGTCAAACACCGGGGACGGAATGGGGACTCTGCGGATCCTTTTCACTGCTGAAGACCTGACGCGCGTCACTCTCGCCGACGAACCCGACCCCCTGTGGGAAATGATCCTCACGCGGTTCCGCTTCCGTGACCGGGTGCGATCGCCGGCCTTCCGGCCCTGGTTCGAGGAGCTGCACGCCGACCCGGCCCGATCCTCCCGGATGCGGCGCGGAGCCCGCCTGCTCGACGTGCTGGTTCCGGCCGGGCCCTACTTCCCCGACTTCCTCACCCCGTACGAAGGACTTCTCGGACTGGACAGCGGCCTGGCCGCGCTGCTCCGCACCCCCGCCCGGCGACTGGCCGCCGAGCTGCGCCTGCTCGCCCGCCACCGGCCCCTGCCCGGGTGGGTACGCCCCATCGCCCAGGGCAACGGGCCCATGCTCCAGGAGATGGGAGCCGCGCTGCGCGACTACTACGAGGCGGCCGTCGCCCCCTTCAGGGAACTCTCCGGCTCCGCCATCGCCGCCGACCGCGCCTGCCGGGCCCGCGGCCTGCTCCGGGGAGGGGTCGAGGGGCTGTTCGCCGGGTTCGCGCCGCTCATGAGCTGGACGCCGCCCGTCCTGGAGACCGAGTACGTCGTCGACCGGGACCTGGTGCTCGGCGGGCGCGGCCTGCGGCTGGTGCCGTCGTACTTCTGCCAGCGGACGCCCATGACGCTGGCCGACCCCGAGCTGCCACCCGTGCTGATCTACCCGATCGAGCAACGGCACCGGTGGCGTCCGGCAGCCGAGCGCCGCGCCGACCTCGACGCGCTGATGGGCGCGAACCGCTCGGCCGTGCTGCACGCGCTCGACCACAGCGCCACGACCACGCAGCTCGCCCGCATGCTGCGGATCTCACCCACGGCGGCCAGCCGGCACGCGACGGTGCTGCGAGAGGCGGGACTGATCGACACCCGCCGCGACGGCACCGCGGTCCTGCACACGCTCACTCCCCTGGGCACGGCGCTCCTGGAAGGCACCACCGGCGGTGCTCAGCCGTCCGCGCGGTGAAGATCCGGGTGGCGGCAAAAGGGTTGAACCGGGCACCCGACAGAGCCATGATCGAGCCTGGACGTGCCCGCGACGACACACAAGGAGCCCGATGGACTCTCCCTCGATGCCGGACACGTCCGAGCCGGCCGGGGAGTCCGCACGACGCACCCCGTGGCTGACGATCGCCGTCATCTACCTCGGCGGGGTCGTCGCGGCGATGAGCTTCGGCAAGTTCTCCCCGGTCGGGCCGGAGGTGGCGGCCGAGCTGGGGCTGTCACTGTCGCAGCTGGGCTGGGTGATCTCGGCCGTCGTCGGCGTCGGCGCCGCCGCCGGTCTGCCCGCCGGCTACCTCGTACGCCGCATCGGCGCGGAGCGTTCGCTGGTCGCGGGCCTCGCCCTGACCGCGGCGGCGAGCGCGGCGAGCGTGGCCGCGCCCGATTTCGGCTGGTTGCTGACCGCCCGGGTCGCCGAGGGCATCGGATATCTCCTGATCATCATCACCTGCCCTGCCCTGGTCGTCCGCCTGGCCACCGGACGCGACCGGGGCACGGCCCTGTCGATCTGGGCCACGTTCGTCCCGATGGGTCTCGGGGCGAGCACGCTCGCGGGTGGCGCGCTGGCTTCCGCTCTGGGCTGGCGCGGCTGGATCGCGCTGGTCGCCGGTCTGACGCTGGCGATGGCGCTGGTCCTCTGGGCGCGCCTGCCGCGGGGTCCCGGACGGCAGGCGGCCGGCCCGCGCCCCCGGGCCGGGGCGCTGTGGTGGCCGCTGGTGCTCGCCACGGCCTTCTGCCTGGCCATCCTGGTGACCCTCCCGGTGATCGTCCTCCTGCCCACGCTCCTCATCGAGCAGCAGGGCTACTCGGCCGCCGCCGCGGGCGCCCTGACCTCGGTGATCTCCGTGCTCAGCGCACTCGGCGGGCTGGCCGTGGGAGTGCTGCTCCGCCGGGGCATCCCGGTCGGCACCCTGGCGCTGACCGGGTTGCTCACCCTCCCGGCCGCCTGGCTCCTGTTCGGCGACCACGGCTCGGCGTCAGCCGCGCTGGCGGGCGCGGCGATCGTCTCCATCGAGAACGGCTTCCTGGGCGCCCTCGGCTTCGCCGCCCTGCCGCTGGTGCTGGAGCGCCTCGACCACGCGGACGTCGGCAACGGCGTGGTCGCCCAGGCGGGCAGCCTCGGATCACTGCTCGGCCCGCCGCTGTTCGGCCTGGTGGCGACCGGACTGGGCTTCGGGGCACTCGTCCCGGCCATCGCCGTCGGCATCCTGGCCGCCGTCGGATTGCTGCTGCTGGTCGGCAGGCGGGCATCGAGATGATCATCGTACGAGTCACCGGCATCCTCATCGAGGACGACCGGATCCTCCTGCTGGATCAGGACACCGACACCCGTTCCTGGACACTGCCCGGCGGGCGGGTCGAGGCAGGCGAACCGCTCGCCGACGCGCTGGTACGGGAGATGCGCGAGGAGACCGGGCTGGACGTGGAGGTGGGCCGGCTGCTGTACGTGTGCGACAACTTTCCGGGCGGCGGCCTCCACGTCATCCACATGACGTTCGAGGTCACCCGTGTGGGCGGCACCCTGGGGGTCGTCACCGAGGGCGTCGACACCAACCGAATCCGGGGCGTGCGTTTCGTGCCCCTGGCCGAGCTGCCGGGGCTCGGGTTCGGCTCCCGGTTCGTCGAGTTGGCCCAGGCCGGATGGCCGGGGGCGGGGTCGTACATGGGCGACAAGGCCAACATCGGGCTGTGACGCCGCAGTCAGGTGAGAAGGGACTCAAGCATCCAGAACTGCAGCTTGAAGATATCCACCTGGTAAATGTCGCGCGGAAAGTCCGGCTCCTGATCGTTTTCCAGTCTCCTGTGCTGGATCCGTACGGCCCAGGTAGCGTCTCGCTGCCCCAGGTCGAACACGTCCCCCCTTGACCATGCCTCATAAAAATCGTGGATCTGGAGCTGCCCCGACCGAAGGTAGATCTCGCCGGCCCACATGCGATTCCACATCGGTTGCGTCATGGAAGGTTCGTCAGTCCATAGTTCGAGCCGGATGCAAGCGTCTATGTCCGTGTGCTTGTCGAAGACCACCGCATTGCGTCCCACTCGCGCCCAGCCATCTAACCCGGACGGCGACCACTCCTCATCCCAAGGAGCATGATCCTCGCCGGCGAGGACGGTGGGGTCGACCACCATGGGGCCATTCCAAGCGCTTCTGATATCCACCACCACGTGCTTGATGAGCTCCGCCATGACGCC
The DNA here is from genome assembly GCF_044458265.1 of Nonomuraea sp. NPDC050478. Lineage (NCBI taxonomy): Bacteria > Bacillati > Actinomycetota > Actinomycetes > Streptosporangiales > Streptosporangiaceae > Nonomuraea > Nonomuraea sp. NPDC050478. The sequence continues at coordinate 351,158 of NZ_JBITHT010000004.1, forward strand.
TATCCCTTCGTCCGTGGGCGATCACGCGATTCAAGCAGGCAGAGGTGACACTGCTGTCTCGACGGACCGTGGACCGGACCGAAGGTGAAGCATCCGCTGAGTGCACCCTCGACGCGTAGGCAGCCCGACCGGACATCCGGTAGCAGGCTGCCATGCGTACCCCTCCGGGAGTGGTCCCAGTCGAGCGTCCGGAAGCCGCCGTAGGTCAGGCCAGGTCGAACTCGCCGTCCTGGACACCGCCCACGAACGCCTTCCACTCGCCTGGCGTGAAGATCAGCGCCGGGCCGTGGGGGTTCTTGCTGTCGCGTACGGCGACGACACCGGGAAGGTTCGTCGCCACTTCAACGCACTGCCCGTTGTCGCCGCTGGCAGTCGCTTTGCGCCATTCCGCATTCTCAAGGTTCACGGGGTCCATTTCCTTACCGCATCCTCTATGACCTGCAGTGACATTGATTGAGGGTAGGCATCCGCTCTGATGGTGTCATACCTCACTTTGACCCGAACAACGGATTCGTGATCGCCCGTGACCAGACCCGACAGCACGGAATCGGCTGACACGACTTCTGCGCCGTCGCGTAGTCGTGCCAGCGTGAACGCGCTCATCATGCCAGCCGCGCACCCAGCCGCGGTAGGCACGACTTGGATAGTGATTCGTGAATTCTGTACGTGTTCCAGAAGACAGCCGAGCTGTTCAGCGAGAACCTTCGGGCCGCCTATTGGGCGGTGCAGTGCGCTTTCATCGATGATTGCCAGGAAAACAGGCGGGTTCGGGGCATTGAAGATCTCCATGCGTCGCATCCGGACCTGAACCCGTTCCTCGACCTGCTCGGTCGGGATCGTGGTGCCGAAGATGGCCCGCGCGTACTCGGGTGTCTGGAGCAGGCCAGGGATCACGAGCGGGTCCCACGACTGAAGGATGGCGGCTTGCGGTTCGATCTCCTCTACCCAGCGAGCAAACCAGCCGAGGGTCGGCGAATGCGATATTTGTGTGAATAGGTCCATGAAGTGACCGTCGAGCTGGAAGACCCGATCAAGCGCCTCCGCGAATTCCACCGTGGGAGCCCGCCGCCCTCGCTCGATATGGCTGATCAGGGAGGTATGACATCGAACCTTGTTGCTCAGCGCGGTCTGGGATATGCCCGCTTCCCTGCGGCGGCGCATCAGGTCGGCGGCGAAGCGCGCACGAGGCGACATCTGGTCACTGATGCCATTGTCCATGCTGCTCCTCCATAGACAGGTCGCTGACGCGTTGCGCAGTCTTTACTTTCTGTGACAGTACAACTACAGCAATGCGACGCGCAACATGGCACTTGTGTCTACTTCCGTCGCCGGATAAGGCCAGGTACAGCCCCTGCGGAACGCTCCCGAAGCTCATGCTGAGACTCCACGCAGTCGTACTAGACGCACTGCTTGTCACGGGAGGTCGGCATGAGCGTGAACCTGTTGGCGACCCGGCAGAACTACACGGAGCTGCCGGTCCACCCAATCGCGGTGTCCCTCGCTCGTAGACATGTGGCGTGCGTGCTGGCGGACTGGGGGCGCGGCGCCCTCATCGACGACGCCCAACTCGTGATCAGCGAGTTGGTCACGAACGGCATCAAAGCCTCGGATCCCAGCGAGGAAGAGATTGAGGCGTACGGGATGCTCGCTGGGTCCTATCGGAGGGTTCGCATAGGACTCCACCGGGCGGCCGATGGAGTCGTCCTAGAGGTCTGGGACTGCTGCCGCCGTCCTCCGCAACTGTGCCGTCCGGACGCGGGGGCAGTCGGCGGCCGAGGGCTGCTCGTGATCGACACTGTAGCGATCACCTGGGGGTATCGGTGGCCGAAGACAGGCGGAAAGATCGTCTGGGCCATGCTGGGCGAGGCGTCATGATCAACCCGGAGGACTGGACCTGCCCTCAGCTCGCCCCGCATCCCCCAGGCCGCATCGGTCTGCCGATGATGCCGCTCGACTGGACGGCCGAGCGGCCGTATCGGTCGCGAGTCTTGGGCTACACCTGCTCGTGCCGGACGATCGTGTACGAGCTGCTCGCCTCCGGCGGGATGTACGTGATTCGCCGCACGCATCAAACCAATCCCCCGCGAGTCGCCTACGCTGGCCCTTGGGCGCGCAGCATGGCAGAGCTGATATGGAACTCGATCCTCACGGGAGAGGCGAGATTATCCGATACGGAAGACACTCAGCGCAGCGCGCTAATGAAGTGGAACACCGACAAATGAGCTACCGTCCCAGTAGACTAGCGCGATACCCTGCTTAGCCAGCAACGCTTGAAGATCGCCGTTAGGCTCATCAGGCAAGAGAACCGCAAGTCGCGGGTCATCGGGCTTAATGTGCCGCCGATAGTCGTAAAGTTGCCCAATAGCCATCCGTACGGCTTCCCGAGTGGATGAACCCTTCAGCTCGTACAACACATGCGTTTGGGCGTCATACAGGTCGGTGAGTAGTGTCCCGGTGAGCCCTTTTATCCTTATCTGAAATCGCTTGAGGACTCGACCATGAGTTGCCATAAAGGCTTGAAACTGCTCGGAGATTTCGGCTTCACGCCGCTCAGCAATAGTCCTAGGCGCGGCAGATCGTGAGCTCCTCGTCTTATTATTAATCTCAGGTTCGACAATTTTGCTAGCGGTTACGCTTGCCGGCACAAGCGTCGCCACAGTCGTGGCCACCGGCGGAACGACATCGTCTTCGACTTTTTCATACTCATCAGCAATAGGCCGCAAGCGGAAAACGATAACGCGCCGCATCATGCCTTTACTATTAGGCACTTGCCGCACTACATATGGCTTGACCTCGTCCAATTCAAAACGCCCCAGGTAACGATGGCGCTTAGTGCCGGTCCCGGGAACTACGCCGACAGCCTTGAAAACTTGCAGAGCTCGCCCATCATCAAAATGATGCAAGACTGCACGATTTCCCCTGCCATGCTGCCCTTCGAAAGTCTGATCACTTTCGCCGTGACCGGTATATTCAAATACCAGGCCCCGCTCATCTACTTCAGCTAGCCAACCATCGTAATAGCCACGTAGTTCACCCACTTTAGGATCGGAGTAGAGGAGGACGTTGGGGGTTGTTCCCGAGGGACAGATCCCACCTTGAGGACTTCCTCCGAATATGGGCGCAAGCTGCCCACGTGTCCGAATCTCGCCCGGCTTGAGCTGGTTCGCCATGAGCGGAGCCTAGGACGACCATGCGAAGAATATTCATCTTTCGAGTCTCAGCCTGGTAACTGACTCGGACGGCAAGCGGCCTCAGATCGGAGGCAACCACGACTCCAGGCCGCAGACACAACTGCTACGTCGACGTCCAGACCTTGACAGCGTGTACTCCGGCAGCTCAAACCGAGTCCGGGCTCTGCGCAGCTAACTGAGTTCGTCCGAGATCCGTCGGTGGCCAAGCGTGTGGTGCTGACGGTGGTACTGAAGGTGGTCGCGGTCGATGTCGTGCTTCAGCGTCAGCTTGCCGATCGGTTCGCCATCCGTCTGATCAATCACGCTGAAGTCATCTTCAATGGTGATCGCCCCATACTTAAACAGGTCTCGATGGTTGGGGCAGAGGCACAGCAGGTTGGCCTTAACGTCGGGCCCCAGGTGAGGTTGCTCTAGCCCTCGGATGTGCACCGTGGTGGCAAACCGCAGGCCGCCTGGCACTTCGAGCACCACGCCACACACCTGACAGGCATGGTCGTACATCTGCTTGAGTTCGGTCGCCAGCAATCTGTCTGCGTAGATACCGGGGGCAACCTCTTCCCGCCGCCCTGGGGGAAGCTTGCGGCTCAGGTGGCGTGCTGAGGGCTTGTGGGAAGAGCCGTCATTTATCTGTTCAAGCCGGAACTGGAGCACAGTAGGCCCGTCGGTGCCGCGCTTGGTCCAGTAGTCAGCAACGGTGAAGAGTCCGTCGTAGCTGTAACCGGCCGCCGGCGAGAACTCCGGACTGCCACCAGACCCACGAATAACCCTAACTGGGAGGGCAGTCATGATGCTCTTGATGAGGGCAGCGTTACCCGGATCGTCGGCCGACTGATCCTTGACCTGCACACCGGTATTAGGATCACGCCCTCCATGACCGGTGTAGATGATCACATCCCCGTAGTCTTCGTCATCCTTGTATCCACCCGACACCACGATGGACTCCGCGCCACCCCGCTCAGCTGTGCCACAGATGCCCGCCTGTAGCGGCCGGTGCACACCTGCTTCATGTAGGGCACGGCGGTTGTGGAAAAGGGTGCCTGAGTGGATGCCGTCGATAGGGCCATAGAACTCTTTGAGGACGAAGCGCTTCTGATTCTTATGGGCACGGTTGCGTACGAGCGCGATGTGAGCTGCAAAGTTAGTCTCCCGCTTCTGTGGTACGGGCAGACCCTTATCTCGCAGCGACTCCTGCGCATGCTTGAAAACCGTGTCCAGGTCCAGCAACTCTGGCTGCTCGGGGATCCCTTCCCGGATGAGGTGGATCAGCTCGCCAGTAAAGGCCGTATAGTCGTCCAGACCGCCGAGCGCAGTCTTGTTCTCGGTCGTCGCTGTCATCATGTACGAGCCCGTGATGCGGGTGCTGTTAGCCACCCGTTCTACAGGGTCCTCGCCACCCATCAACCCAAGCGCAAGTCCGCTGTAGCAGCAGTCGAGGATGATGATTTTACGCCGCGCCAAACTCGCCCGAAGCTCGTTTCGTACGGTGTCGTAGGCCACCGCGCTGTACATACGATCCCGGTGCGAGTCGACCAGAGTGAGGTAGAGATCGCTCTCCACAGAATGCATCAACCCGTGGCCAGCGAAGTATACAATAAGAGTGTCCTTAGCCTCTTTTCCAGCGTCGTACAGCGGGTCCATCATCGCTTCTACCGACGCGGGGTTATGGACGACTGTGCAATGCTCTGCTGGTAGGCCCCACAGGTCAGAGCGCTGGAGCAACCCACCCAAGGTCTTGAGGTTGTTGGCGACGGCAGGGAGAGGGCTGAGATGGGTGTACTCGCTTGTGCCAATCAACACAGCACGCGACGTCAAAGGGTCAGGGAGGTTCAATCGTGATCCTCCATCGCTTTGAGAATCTGGACAATGAGCGCCGACTCTGCCTCAGACACGACGACGGTTGTCCCTCCGCGTTCAATCGTGACCTTTGGAAGGTGACGCCGCGTACCGCGCCACCGCGATAGTGTCTCGATGAATGCCGGCCATTGCAAGCCGCTGGTCACAGCTAGGGCGATGAGGTCGAGTACGTCACCCATCTCGCCAGGCTTTGGATCCTTCGACTTCAGGCTCACGTCCATATAGTCAAGAGCTTCGATATCCCTCATCAGCCAGTCGTAGAGCGACCGAAGCTCTTGTTCGGCGAAATCTCCATCCATGCGAAGGTTGACCGTTTCAGTCACCACGTCACCGCCAATCTGCTAACGAATCTGCGTGGGGGATGCTACCGCCAATCGCCCCACGCGGGCTTCCAAATGAGGAAGAAACGGGCACCTCGCGCGGTTCCCCCGACTACCATTCGCTGGCCGTCAATTTGGCGCGCACGAAATAGAAGAAAGGGCTGATCCATAACGGTGCCGCATCGAGGCCTTTGTGGGGCGAGCGAGGGTTGATCGTGGTCCCGTTCTCGCCATGGCGCTTCATCTCTCAGGAGCGGCCCGCTCGCGTGGTCACCCGCCCGGCCCGACCTCATTGTTCGGAGCCCCGTCCCCGGTGGTAGGCAGGTCTCCGCGCTCAACCGGACTACGCCATGGTGACGGCGATGCGGTCACGGCTGCTTGACGGGCACCGGCTATCGCGTTCTTCAACGTCTCCCGGTTCACGTCGGTGACCTTCCCAGCCAGGAGGAGAAAGGCATCACCCTTGACGGCGACGTACTCATGCCGCCCGGCCGCCTCCCGATACCAGCCGCCCTCATCAGGCGTGCACCGCACAGGAGCATCGACCGGCTCGGCGTCGGTGACCGGCCGCTCGCGGCAGACCGCGTCGTCGAAGGCGCCGCGATCGACGCGCAGTTGCACCTGCCTGCCGTCCGGTGAGACGTAGAAGGCCCCGAACCCTTCCTCACCCACCGCGCCGACGGACTGCTCCTGGAGCTCGTACCCGGGGAGATCCACGACGTAGATCAGCTCCGGATCGGTGCCCTGGCCGAGAGCCTGGTCGATGGCGGCCTGGCTGAGCACGCCTTGCGCACCGCAGGCCGACACGGCGAGGAGCGCGACCATCAACGGAGCCTTCTTCATGACGCTCCCCCCAAGTGCGGACACGTACGGGTGAACATACTGCGCCTGACGATCCCACGGCGGCAGCGGATTCAGAGGGAGCGGAGTCTTGGCGTGATGACCTAGGGGTCTTCCAGGGGCCGCTGGTCCGGGGTGATGAAGACGTAGCCGCGGTTCGGCGGAACGCATTCATCAGGCAGGTTGAGGTGGTCGAAGCCGTCGGTGGTGTGGGGAGCGTACGAGTCCCCGTACAGACGCTCGCCTTCGAGGATCGTGCCGGCGTGGGGCACCTCGACGCCGCGCTTCCCCTGCCGCATCACCGGCTTGCTGCCGGCGGGCCACACCGGGGCCGCGACTTCCCCTTCGTAGCCGCTCTCCAAGGTCATGGTGAGGCACTTGCTCCTGGCGTCGTAGCCGAGGATTCCGGGGATGCTCATCTCAAGGCTGATGTCCCTCGGCGTGTTGACGATGATCTGCGGATCCCGGCCGACAAGCGTGATCTCGTCCGGGCCTCCGCCGCAGGCCGTGACGGCCAGCGCGATGGCGGCGCGTAACGCCATGGTGGGTCGTGGCATGGAAGCCTCCTCGTACGGTCCTCGCCGCCGCGATCGGTCAGCGAGGAGTACGGGTTCGATGAGTGCCCAGGTTCATCCCACGGAGGCCGTGATGGTGCCGGTATGCCGAGCCGGTCTCGTCCGATGCGGTGTCCGGAGGCTGGTACGCGTGGACATACTGCCTCTATACCGCCGGTCCCTAGGGTCTTCGACGACAGCGAGTCGAACACCATGAAGGGGCAACATGCGACTGGCACGTATAACCGTGGCCGCTGCCGTGGCGGGGGTCACCCTGTTGAGCACCACGCCCGCGTCGGCGGCGAGCTACTGGAGCTCGTCGGCGCCGAAGTACGCGACGAAGGTGGGGACCCTGAAGACGAAGTCGGTCCGTATCGGCAACGGGGGCAGCTTCACGATCCAGCTTCGCTCGGGCAAGTGGGGGTCGTACAGCTATCTCTGGGCTCGCGCGCCCAAGGACTCCGACGCGGACAGCCACCGCATCATCCTGCAGGTCTACAACCCCAAGACGGGGAAGTGGGACAGCCAGGGCACAGGGATCAAGAACACGACCTACTCCCCCGCGCACCGGGCCATCGCCGGCCGCCTCTACAAGGCGTGCGCGAAGGCGTCCATCCTCGGCGGGAGCCCGGCCACGTGCACCGGCTCCTGGCTCGTGTGACCCTCTGAACGAGGTCAGAGTGACGCCCCCCGGCCTGCCGGGGGGCGTTTTCGATTCCCGGCGGCCCCCGCCGTAGCGCGATCAGCAAGGTTAGCCTAACCTTATTCCCATGACCGAGGAGATCTCTCTCCGCGGGGCGGAGCTGTGCCTCAGCTATCACGGCGCCACCGTGGTGCACGACGGCCGGATCGCCCTGCGGCCGGGCCTGGTGACCGCGCTGGTGGGCCCCAACGGCAGCGGCAAGTCCACGCTGCTGCGCGCGCTCGCCCGGCTGCACCGGCCCGACAGCGGCGCGGTGACGCTCGGCGACGGCGCCGACGCGCTGGGGCTGTCGGCGCGCGACTTCGCCTGCCGGGTGACGCTGCTGGCGCAGAGCCGGCCCACGCCCGGCGGGGTGCGGGTGTCGGACGTCGTCGGGTACGGGCGGCACCCGTACCGGAAGCGCTGGAAGGCGGCGGATCCTGACGGGGCCGCGGCTGTGGCGCGGGCGATGGAGCTGACCGGCGTGACGGCGATGGCCGAGCGGCCGGTCGACGAGCTGTCCGGCGGCGAGCTGCAGCGCGTCTGGCTGGCCACCTGCCTGGCGCAGGACACCGGCGTCCTGCTGCTGGACGAGCCCACCACGTTCCTCGACCTCCGCTATCAGGTGGAGCTGCTGGAGCTGATGCGCGACCTGGCCGACGAGCACGGCGTGGCGATCGGGGTCGTGCTGCACGACCTCAACCAGGCCGCCGAGATCGCCGACCACGTCGTCCTGCTCCATCAGGGGCGGGTCCGCGCCGACGGGCCGCCCGCGCAGGTCCTCACCGAGGACCTGCTCAGTGACACGTACGGGATCCGCATCGAGGTCAGCCATGACCCGGTGAGCGGGACCGTGACCACCCGGCCGATCGGCCGGCACAGCAAGAGCGTCATCGCAACGACATGACAGGAACCACCATGCGCAGTGCCCTGACGGCCATCGCGGCCATCGCCCTTCTCGCCGCCTGCGGCACGACCGAAGCACCCGTACCCGAGCAGGCGGCGTCGGCGAGCGCGGAGCCGTCGGCGGCCCCCGTGACCGTGACCGACAGCCGGGGCAAGGAGGTCAAGCTCGACCAGCCGGCGACCCGGGTCGTGAGCCTGGAGTGGGCCGAGACCGAGATCCTGGCCAGTCTGGGCGTCATGCCGGTGGGCGCGGCCGACGTGAAGGGGTTCGCCGTCTGGAACACCGCCGTCAAGCTCGACCCCTCGGTGCAGGACGTCGGCATGCGGCAGGAGCCCAGCGTCGACTCGATCAGCGCGCTCGACCCCGACCTGGTCGTCATGGAGTCCGACGACGTGGAGCTGGCCGCGCAGCTGGAGAAGTTCGTGCCGGTGCTGGTGGCCAAGGGCAGCGACGCCACGCGCAACCTGGAGCGGATGCGCGAGGACGTCACCATGATCGCGACGGCGGTCGGCAAGTCCGACGAGGGCGCCAAGCTGCTGAGCGACTTCGACGCGGCGCTGGCCGGCGGCAAGGCGAAGATCGAGGCCGCGGGCGGCGCCGGCAAGCCGTTCGTGATGGCCGACGGGTGGAAGCAGGGCAGCTCGATCTCGATCCGCCTGTTCGGCAAGGGCTCGCTGGTGTCCGAGATCGGCGGTCAGCTCGGGCTGGAGAACGCCTGGAAGGGCGAGGTCGACAAGCAGTGGGGCCTGGGCACCACCGACGTCGAGGGCCTGACCGTGCTCAAGGACCCCGAGACCCGCTTCTTCTACAACGCCTCCGACGGCGAGGACGTCTTCGCCGACGGGCTGGCCAAGAACGCCATCTGGAAGTCGCTGCCGTTCGTGGAGAAGCAGCAGGTCACCCGGATGCCCGACGGCATCTGGACGTTCGGCGGGCCGCTCTCCGCCCAGCAGTACGCCGACGCGCTGGTCAAGGCGTTCACCGGTTGAGCACCGAAGTCCTGACCCCGTCGGTGCCCGACACGCCGCTGCGGCGGCTGGGCACCGCCGGGGTCTTTCTCCTGACCTTGGCGGCCGTCGTCCTGGTGGCCGCCGTGCACGTGACGCAGGGCACCTCCTCGGTCGGCGCGCTCGACCTGCTGGCGCTGCCGTTCGGCGGCAGCGACGAGGCGGCCCGGGTGCTACTGGCCTCGCGGCTGCCGCGGCTGCTGGCCGGGGTCTGCGTGGGCGTCGCGCTGGGCGTGGCGGGCGCGCTGCTGCAGGCGATCGCGCGCAACGCGATGGCCTCGCCGGACACGCTGGCCGTCAGCGCGGGCGCCTACCTGGCGGTGGTCGCGGGGAGCGTGGCCGGGCTGGCGCTGCCGGTGCCGGTCTCCGGCGTGCTGGCGCTGATCGGCGGTCTGGCCGCCGCCGCGCTGGTGCTGGCGCTGTCGTCGGGCGGGCGTACGGGGACGACGCGGCTGATCCTGGCCGGGTCGGCCACCGCGCTGGCGCTCAGCTCGCTGACGAACCTGCTCATGATCCTGTTCGAGCAGGAGACGACCGGGCTGTTCGCGTGGGGCAGCGGCTCGCTCGTCCAGACCGACCTGGTCGCGGTCACGCAGCTCGGGCCGGTGATCGCGGTGGCGCTGGTCGCGGCGGTGCTGGCCGGGCCGCGGCTGGACATCCTCGGCCTGGGCGACGACACCGCCACCGTGCTCGGGGTGAACGTGCCGCGGCTGCGCCTGTGGCTGACCATGCTGGCGGTGCTGCTGGCGGCGGCGGCGGTGACGATCGCGGGGCCGATCGGGTTCGTCGGGCTGTGCGCGCCGGTGATCGTGCGGCTGCTCCCCCGGTCGATCCCGGGCCTGCACAGGAGCCGGACGATGCTGCCGCTGGCGGGGCTGGTCGGCGTGCTGGTCGTGCTGGGGTCCGACATCGCGCTGCGGGCCGTGCTGGGCGCGCAGGCGGGGGTGGAGGTGCCGCCGGGCGTGGTGACGACCGTGTTCGGCGCGGCGGTGATGATCTGGCTGGCGCGTCGCTACCGTGACGCGGGGCCGACCCGGCGGCCGCCGGAGGCGCGCACGGGCGCGTCGCGGTCGCGGGGGGCCTTCCTGGCCGTGGTCGCGACCGGTGTGGTGCTCCTGGTGGGGGCGCTGGTGCTGGGGCTGCTCGGTGGTGACCGGTGGCTGCTGACCGGCGACGTGGTCAACTGGCTGCAGGGGCGCAGCGGGCGGGCGCTGACGTTCGTGCTCGACCAGCGGTGGCCCCGGGTCGCGGCCGCCGCGCTGGCCGGGGTCGCGCTGGCGGTGGCGGGGGCCGCGGTGCAGGCCGTGTGCCGCAACCCGCTGGCCGAGCCCGGCGTGCTGGGCGTGACGGCCGGGGCGGGGGTCGGCGCGATCACGCTGCTCACCGTGGTGCCGATGGCCGGGATCTGGACGATGTCGGCGGCGGCGGGCGCGGGCGCGCTGATCGCCTTCACCGTGGTCTACGGGCTGTCGTGGCGTGGCGGGCTGAGCTCGGACCGGCTGGTGCTGATCGGGGTGGGCGTGCAGTACGCGTGCACGTCGATCATCGTCCTGATCATCGTGCTGTCCGACCCGTGGAACACGGCCAAGGCGCTGACCTGGCTTTCCGGCTCCACGTACGGGCGCGTACCGGCGCAGCTCATCCCGGTGGCGCTGGCCCTCGCGGTCACGGTGCCGCTGCTGGCCTGGCTGCGCCGGGACCTCGACCTGCTGTCGCTGGACGAGGACACGCCGCGGGTCCTGGGCGTGCCGCTGGAGCCGGTGCGGCTGACCGCGCTCGCCTGCGCGGTGCTGCTCACGTCCACGGCCGTGTCGGCGGTGGGGGTCGTCGGCTTCGTCGGGCTGGTCGCCCCGCACGCGGCGCGCGCCCTGGTCGGGGCGCACCACAACCGGGTGCTGCCGGTCGCCGCGCTGCTCGGCGCGCTGCTGGTCAGCCTGGCCGACACGCTCGGCCGTACGGTGATCGCGCCGGCGCAGGTGCCGGCCGGACTGGTGACGGCGTTGATCGGCACGCCGTACTTCGTCTACCTGCTGTGGCGGGCCCGGCCCTCCACCTGACCGGCGCCCTCCGGGACGTACAGCGGCTGGAGGGCGCCGACCAGCGGCCAGGTCAGGGCGGCCATGTCGGCGGGGGTGCGGTGGCAGCCGCGCTGGAGCCAGTCGGTGGCCACGCCGATGAGCGCCCCGGCGGTGAAGGCCGCGGCGACCTCCACGCGGTCGTCGGCCCAGCCGTCGGCACGCGGCTCGGCGCGGTCTTGAGTGCGGTCTTCACCCGGTGGCGCGGGCGGGTGGAGGTGCCTCTGGATGGCCGTGATGATGCGGCGGCGGATGTGGTCGCAGACGCGGGCGCTGCCCTGGGGGCCGAGCAGGGCGCGGTAGAGGCCGGCGTGCTCGGCGAGGCTGGTGAAGAACTCCTCCAGTGACCGGATCGCCTCCGGCCCGGGGTCGGCCGTGCCGGGGTGCGGGCTGGGCAGGGACTCGATCAGGGTGTCGATCATCGCGGTGCAGGCGGCCTCGGCCAGCTCGTGCACATCCCGGTAATGGTCGTAGAAGGTCGAGCGGCTCACTCCGGCGCGCACGGCCACGTCGGCGACGGTGACGCGGGGCAGGTCGCGCTCCGCGACGAGCTGGATCAGCGCACGGGCGAGGGCGGCCTGGGTCCGGCGCACGCGCCGGTCGCCGGAGGCGCTGCTCAGGGGTATTGCCACGCCCATCACTTTACAAGGTGCACGATTTCCTACACGTGTAGGGTAACGTCGAAGCAGGACGAGCGGAAGGATCGCCATATGCGGACGTGTGTCCCGTGACCACCCCCCGGAGCATCCTGATCGTCGGCGCGTCGGCCGCCGGGCTGAGCACGGCGGAGGCCCTGCGGCGGCTCGGCTACGGAGGGCGGCTGACGCTGCTGGACGCCGAGGCCCGGCTCCCCTACGACCGGCCGCCGCTGTCGAAGCAGGTCCTGGCCGGCGAGTGGGAGCCGTCCCGGGCCCAGCTGCGTGACGTGGCCAAGCTGGAGGCGCTGGACGCCGAGCTGATCCTGGGCGAGCCCGCCGCCGCGTTCGACGCGGAGGCGCGGGCCGTCACCGACGGGTCCGGGCGTGCGCATCGCGCGGACGCCGTGGTGATCGCCACCGGCCTGGCCACCGCCGCGTTGCCCGGCCAGGATGGGCTCTCGGGCGTGCACGTGCTGCGCGGCATGGACGACGCCGTCGCCCTGCGCGCGCACCTGGCGGAAGGCCCTCGGCTGGTGGTCGTGGGCGAAGGGGTGCTGGGGGCCGAGGTCGCCGCCACCGCCCGCGGCCTGGGCCTGGACGTCACCCTCGCCGGGATGGGGCACACCCTGCTCGGCGAGCAGGTCGGCGCCGAGGTCGGCGGCATGCTCACCCGGCTGCACGCCGAACGCGGCGTCCGCCTGCGACTCGGCGCCGAGGTCACCGGCTTCGCGAGCGACAAACCAGCGACCAGCGGGCCGGTGAACGACAAGCTGGCAACTGGCGGGCCGGTACGTGGCAGGCCGGCGGACGGCGGGCCGACAACCAGCGGGCCGATGGACGGCGGGCCGACGACCGGCGGGCCGGTGGACGGCGGGCGGGTCAGCGGGGTGCGGCTGACAACTGGGGAGTTGCTGCCCGCAGAGGCGGTCGTGGTGGCCGTCGGGTGCCGGCCCGCCACCGGCTGGCTGGAGGGCAGTGGGCTGGTGCTGGGTGACGGGGTGGCGTGCGACGCGCGGTGCCGCGCCGCCGACGGGGTCTACGCCGTGGGCGACGTGGCCTCCTTCTGGCACGAAGGGCTCCACAGGAGGCTGCGGCTGGAGAACCGGACCAACGCCACCGAGCAGGCCCAGGTCGTCGCGGCCAACCTGCTCGGCGCCGATCGCCCGTACGTGCCGATCCCGTACTTCTGGACCGACCAGTACGACGTCAAGATCCAGACGCACGGGCTGCCGTCGCCGGAGGCCGAGCTGAGCGTCGCCGAAGGCGACCCGTCGGAGCGCCGCTTCGCCGCCCTCTACCGCGAGGGCGGGCGGGTCACGGGGGTGCTCGGCTGGAACATGGCCAAGCAGGCGCGTCTGCTGAGGCAGCGCGCGCTCGCCTGACGACCGGCTCGTCCTGATGAATCATCCGTACGGAGGAGATGACGAATGAAGCAGGACCTGAGCTACCCCATCCCCAGCGAGGCGGCGCTGGAGCCGCCCGCCGAGTGGGCCGAGCTGCGCGGCGAGTGCCCGGTGGCCCACGTGAAGCTGCCCAGCGGCGACCAGGCGACGTTGCTGACCAGGTACGCGGACGTCAAGCAGGTGCTCGCCGACCCGCGCTTCACCCGCCTGCTCACCGCGCCCGACGCGGCCCGGCTGTCGGCCACCGACGACGGCGGGCTGTTCAACAGCGAGATGGCGCAGATCATCCCCGACGGCGGCGAGGAGCACCTGCACTGGCGGCGCCTGGTCGGCCGGTGGTTCACCGCCAAGCGGATGGCCGCCCTGCGGCCGTCGATGGCGGCGATGGCCGAGGAGCTCATCGACGACATGGTGAAGCACGGCGCGCCCGGCGACCTGCGGGCCGCGCTGGGGTTCCCGCTGCCGGTGTACGTGATCTGCGACATCCTGGGCGTGCCCGCGGAGGACCGGGAGCGGTTCGCGTACTGGTCCGACACGCTGCTCAACCTGACCCGCTACGACAAGGCCGAGATCGACGCCGCCCAGGGCGAGTTCTTCCAGTACATGTCCGACCATCTCGCGGCGAAGCGGGCCGAGCCGGGCGACGACGTGCTGAGCGAGCTGCTCGCGGCGGGCGGCCCTGAGGAGGGCGGGCTGACCGATCTCCAGGTGCTGGTCACCGGGATGGGGCTGCTGGTCGCCGGGCACGAGACCACCGCCAACATGATCGGCAAGATGGTCGCCATGCTGCTGGACGACCGGACGCGGTGGGAGCGGCTGCTGGCCGACCCGTCGCTGATCCGTACCGCGGTGGAGGAGACGCTGCGGATGGACGCCAACTCCGGCTTCGGCCTGCCGCGCTACCTGCGCGACGAGACCGAGGTCAGCGGCGTCCACCTGCCCAAGGGCACCACCGTGGTGTGCAGCATGGCGGCGGCCAACCGCGACGAGAGCGCCTTCGACGCCGCCGGTGAGATGGACCTGGGCCGCACGCCGAACCCGCACCTGGCGTTCGGCGCCGGCGCGCACTCCTGCCTGGGCCAGGCGCTGGCCCGCACCGAGCTGCAGGTCGTGCTGCAGGTGCTGCTGCGCAAGCTGCCGTCGCTGGAGCTGGCCGTGCCCGCGGCGGAGCTGGAGCGGGTGGAAGGGCTGGCCGTCGGCGGCCTGCGCACGGTCCCGGTCCGCTGGTGATCCGAGAATCGAGAGGGGAATCCCATGAAGGTCGTCGTCGACGAGGACAGCTGCTGCGGCGCCGGTCAGTGCGTGCTGCTCGCGCCGGAGGTGTTCGACCAGCGTGACGAGGACGGCATCGTCGTCCTGCTGGACGCCGAGCCGGGCGAGGAGCGGCACGCCGCGGTGCGCGAGGCCGCGGCCGTGTGCCCGGGGGCCGCGATCGAGGTCGAGGAGGGCTAGGAAGGGCTACAAACTATTGACGTTGGCACAGTGATCTGTAGAGTGCGGTCACCGGCACGGCTCCCCCCACCGACTCGGACGGCCGCACCACGCCCTGCTGGGCGTCGGCTGACCCGTGTTCGGGGTAGACCCTGGGTGGTGAGTCGTCGTCCGAGGGAGATCGACGTGAGTGAGCCACCCGCTTACCCGTTCCGCAATCCCAGCGCGCTGGAGCCGCCGCCGGAGTGGGCCGAGCTGCGGCGGAGCTGCCCGGTGGCGCCCATCAGGCTGGCGAGCGGTGACCGGGCGCTGCTGCTGACCCGGTACGACGACGTCAGGCAGGTCCTGTCCGACCCGCGCTTCACCCGGCAGCTCGACGCGCCCGACGCCGCCCGGGCCACCGCCCAGGAGTCCGGGGGCGTGTTCGGCTCGCTCGGCCGCTCCATGACCGGTGACGAGCACCGGGCCTGGCGGCAGTTCGTCGGCCGGGCGTTCACCGCCAGGCGGGTGACCGCGATGCGGCCCAGGATCGAGGCCATGGCCGGGCACCTGGTCGAGGAGATGGCCGCGCGGGGGCAGCCGGCCGACCTCGTCTCGGGCGTCGGGTTCCCGCTGCCGGTCTGGGCGATCTGCGACCTGCTCGGCGTGCCCGACACCGACCGCGACCGGTTCTCGTACTGGTCCGACACCTTGCTCAGCATGACCCGGTACGGCGCCGCCGAGATCGACGCCGCCCAGGCCGAGTTCGACGCCTATCTCGTCGCGCTCGTCCAGGCCAAGCGGGCGGGGCCGGGCGACGACCTGATCAGCGAGCTGCTCGCGATGGTCGAAGGGCTGGACGGCCGCCTGACCGAGCGGCTCATGCTGAGCACGGCCAAGGGCCTGCTGGTCGCCGGGCACGAGACCACCGCCAACATGATCGGCAAGATGGCGTCGATGCTGCTGGCCGACCGCTCCCGCTGGGAGGCGCTGCTGGCCGACCCGTCGCTGATCCCGCCGGCCGTGGAGGAGGTCCTGCGCTTCGACGCCAACCCGGGCTTCGGGATGCCGCGCTACCTCAGCGAGGAGGTCGAGGTCGCGGGCGAGACCCTGCCGAAGGGCACCACCGTGGTGTGCAGCCTGGCCGCGGCCAACCGCGACGAGCGGCGCTTCGAACAGGCCGGCGAGCTGCGGCTGGACCGCGCGCCGAACGCGCACGTCACCTTCGGCGTCGGCCCGCACTCCTGCCTGGGCCAGGCGCTGGCCCGCGTCGAGCTGCAGACCGTGCTCCAGGTGCTGCTGGAGCGGCTGCCGTCGCTGGCGCTGGCCGTGCCGCCCGGAGAGCTGGAGCGCCGCGAGGGCCTGATCGTCGGCGGGCTGGAGCGGGTGCCGGTCCGCTGGTGATGGTTGCCCTGTTTTCGCACCTCAACGGCCTTTTCGGGGTAGGAGGGGTCGAGGGGGATGTGCGATGGGGGCCAAGCTCGACTACGCGGCGGTGTTCGACGCGATTCCGACGCCGTGCACGGTGGTGACGCCGGATCTGGTCATCGTGGCCGTCAACGACGCCTGCCTGAGGGCGACCCGCCGCACCCGGGAGGAGGTCGTCGGGCGGTCCATCCTGACCGCGTTCGCCAGCCCTCCGGGGTTCGTGGAAGCCCTGCGCACCTCGCTGGAGCAGGTGACGAGCACGGGAGAAGTGGACGTCATCCCCCTGGTCCGGCACGACGTCGAGGCCGAGCGGCGGGGCGAGCTGGAGGAGCACCACTGGAACCTGGTGCACGTGCCGGTCTTCGACCGGGACAGGCGGCTGAGCTGGATCATGTGCTGGGCCGAGGACATCACGCCCCTGCTGGGGGCCGCGCCGGACGCCCACGACGACGGCGACGAGCTGGAGCCGCACATCCACCGCCGCGCCCGCGACCTGGTGGAGCTCAGCTCCCGGCTGAAACAGGCGTACCGGCAGGAGCAGCAGACCGTGTCGGCGCTGCACGAGGCCATCGAGCACCAGCAGCGGTTCCTGTTCGACGCCACCCACGACCTGCGCAACCCGATCACCGGGCTGATGACCGAGCTGGAGGTCGCGCTCACCGAGTCGGACGCCCGCATGCACCCGACCCTGCGCAAACTGCACCGGGACGTCGAGCGGCTCGACGCCATCGTCGGCGACCTGCTGGCCCTGGCCCGCCTCTACACGGCGACGCCGCCCGCGACCGACCGCGTCGACCTGGGCCGGCTGGTCGTGCAGGAGCTGGAGGAGCACCCGCCGAGCGGCGAGGTGATCACCCGGCTCGACCCGGGCGTGGTGGTCCGGGCCTCGCGGGTCCGGCTGGCCAGGGTCCTGTCCAACCTGGTCGCCAACGCCGAGCGGCACACCACGAGCAAGATCGAGATCGTCGTGACCGCCGACCCGCCGTCCGCCTTCCTGGAGGTCATCGACGACGGTCCCGGCATCCCGCCGGCGGATCGCGAGAAGGTGTTCCACCGCATGTACCGCCGCGCCGACGCGCGCGCGAAGGACCCGCGCGGGTCCGGCTTCGGCCTGGCGATCGGCCGCGAGATCGCCCAGGCCTACGGCGGCGACCTCTACGTCGCCGACCACCCCGGCGGCGCCCGCCTGGTGCTACGCCTCCCCCTGGCCCAGGCCCAGAGCTGAGCCGATCAGATCACCTCGCCTCCCCCCGGCCCAGGCCCGGGGCTGAGCCGATCAGATCACTGCCCTGGTGCTCAACCTCCTCCTGGCCTAGACCCAGGAGTGAGCCGATCAGGTCACCTCGCCTCCCGCTGGCACAGGCCCGGGGCTGAGCCGATCATCCGCCGAGTTGGGCGTGCAGGGCGCGGGCGGTCCGTACGAAGCGGCTCGCCCCCTTGCGCGCCGCCGCCTCCTCGGCGGCGGGGAGCGGGCCGCGCGCCCCCGCCCGGCGGGCGGCGTCGATCGCGAACGAGAGCGCCTGGGTGTGTGAGGCGTGCGGCCGCTCGTCCGGCCCCGGCAGATAGACCGCCAGCAGCCCGGTCATGATCTGCCACACCTCCCGGTGGGCGCCCCGTTCGGCGCACTCCTCCAGGATCGCGCGCACGTCGCTCATTCTGGCCACGTCCCTGCGCAGGCACAGCCCGAGCTGCCGGCCGCACTCCACGGCGGGCAGGAGCCCGGCGGCGGCGGCGCTCAGCAGCAGGTCCCGGCCACGCTCGGCCACCTGGGCGGCGATCAGCAGCGCGGTCGCCTCGCCCACCGGCCCGTCCTGGGAGAACAGCGCGGCCACGTAGCGGTGGAAGTAGCCGGGCCGCTCCCAGATGTTGAGCAGGTGCGGCAGAAGGTGCATGGCCACCGCCTCCCGGTCCGAGGGCAGCGTCAGCCGCCAGGACTCCATGTAGCGGCCGTGGTCCTCGAACGTCCAGGGGCGCGGATCGGACAGCAGCGTGTCGACCAGGGCCAGCCCGGTCGGCTCGACCCGGATGCGCGGGCGCAGCCGCGGGCTGTGCTCACCCCGCTGCCGGTCGTGCGTGTAGTCACCGTTGGCGTGGGACCAGTCCACGCGCAGCTCCGGCTCCGGGCGGGCGGCCAGCCGGCGCGCCAGCGTCGCGCCCGCTTCCGAGGTGAGCTTCCCGGCGCGGTGGATCACCTCCGGGTCCACCTCGCGCGGCAGCCGCAGGAGCGCCTGCCCCAGGTCGGCGGGAAGGGCCTCGGCACCGGCCCGTTCGTACCCTTCGACACGGGCCACCAGCTCGGCGGGGTCGAGGTGGCCGGAGGTCAGGGTGGGGGTGGCCAGCAGGTACGGCGGCAGCGTGCCGGCCTTCAGCGCCGCGTGGATCTCGGCGCAGCGCATCAGCATGGCGTAGTGGGGTGCCGAGACGTGACCCGGGGCCGGCAGCCGGTCGAAGCCGGTGTCCGTGTCGCACTCGGCGGCGTGGCCGGCGCGAGGGCGCACCGGGGGTTCCGCCCCGGGGTCGGCGGCCTCGCGCAGCAGCGCCTCGGTCCACTCGGCCAAGTGGCACCAGTGGGGCCGCTCGTAGATCCGGCCCTGGCCGGGGCGGGGCCGCTTGGACGGGTCTCGGACGAAGCCGTCGAGCCACCGTTCGAAGACGATGCCGTCGTCGACCTTGTCGTAGGCGGCGGTCAGGTCGCCGAGCGGCGGCGGGAACGGCTCACGGGCCGGCGGCTCGAACGGCGGCAGCGGCACGGGCTCGAAGTCGTCGGCCGGCTCCGGCTCGGCCGCCACCGCGCCGTACGCCTCCGGCAGCCACGCCGCCAGCTCAGCGGGCAGGACGCCCGCAGCCTCGCGCACGGCCTCGGCCCCGGCGGGTGTGAACCGCGCCGCGTGCTTGACGGCCAGGCGCACCGCCCGCTCGCGTACCTCGTACGACTCGCACAGGAACGCCGAGGCGAGCGCGGGGGCGAGGTCGTCGAGGTCGCCGGCCGCGTCTCGGGCGGCCCGGTCGAGCAGGGTCAGGCCGGCGCGCACGAACTTGCCCTCGGGGCGGAACAGCAGCGCCGCCACCGCCTCGCCGAGATCCGCGCCGCTCAGCCCGCCGGCGCCGCGGAGCTGCCGCAGCGCCAGCTCCGCCACCGCGCCCGGCGAGGCGGGCAGCAGCCGCAGGTAGTCGGGGACGCGCCGCTCGCTCGGCGCGGGGGCCAACATCTCGTGCAGACGGGCGAAGAACCGCAGGTCGGTGGCGTCACCGCCGCGCAGGAACCGGCTCAAGCAGCCGTCGACCAGCGGCTCAGGGTCGAGCCGGCCGGCCGCGACCGCGTCGCGCAGCGCGCCGAGCCAGGTGCGGCGGCTGGAATCCCAGGAGGGCGGGTCGACGTTGTCCTCGCGCAGCGCCCGGCCCACGCCCTCGGCCTCGAACAACCGGGGCACGAGGTGGCCGGCCAGCGGGTCGTGCTCCAGGTCCGGCGGCTGGGACACCCAGGCGACCGTGAGGGGGTCGTGGTCGGGCGGCACGGCGCCGGAGCGGCGCAGCAGCTCCAGGGCCAGCGGCACGCTGTCGTCGCGAGCCTGGGCGCGGCTGCCGCGCAGCCGCAGAGCCAGCCGCGCGGCGAGATCGGCCTGCCAGCGCGGCGGCCGTGCGGCGATCACCCGCAGCAGCGGCCCGGAGTCGAGCGGGCGCCGCCAGCGGGTGAAGTCGCGGCGGTAGAGCCAGGTCGCGACAGCCGCCGCACCGCCGAGCACACCCGCGCCGGCGACCCGCATGGGCTCGATCCATTCCTCGCCGTCGGTCCACACGCCCCGGCGCCGGTCGCGTTCGGTCACCGCCTTCCTGGCGACGCCGATGTGGCCGGGCAGCCCGTCGGCCACCTCGCGGCGCCCGGCCTCGTCGAGGGACAGCACGGCGTCCGCGACCAGGGCGGGGTCGCCGGTGGTGATGGCCCTGCGCACGCGGGGCCACGCCCCGTCGCCGGGGAGGTGTGTCGTCATGCCGCACACCGTAGAGATCGTCTCCGACAGAACCCGGTGGCCCCGGGTCGGCTCGCCCGCGGGGTCAGCGCTCGCAGACGAGGCCGTCGCCGTCGCGGTCCTGGTACCAGGCGTACTCGGGGTCGCGGCCACGCTGGTACGGGCCGTAGCCGGCGGCGTTCGCGTCGCCGCAGGTGCGGAAGCGCGGGTCGGTGCCGGGCTTCGGGGTCTTCGTCGGCTTCGGGGTCTTGGTGGCCTTGGGGGCCGGCGTGGACGTGGGCGCGGCGCCCTTGTCGCACTTGCCCGACCAGATGCGCAGCCGCTGCTTCTGGGCCTTGCGCTGCTCGGCGCGCATGATTTTGATGTAGCGGTCGTTCGGCTTGTACAGCACCGCCTTGCCGTAGCCGTAGCGGACCAGGTTGCGGTTGACGTGCACGCCCTTGGCGTTCCACACGTAGTAGAGCCAGCGGCCGTACCGGTCCTTCGGGTCCCTGTCCCGTACGAGGTAGGCGGTCTTGCCGAGCGGCAGCAGCGCGGCGGTCCGGTCGGTCGCCGTCTGGAACCAGCACTGGCCCCGTTCGGGGGTGTCGACCTCCAGGAGCCGGACCCGGATCTTCTTCCCCTTGCGCATGACGTCGATCGTGTCCCCGTCGACGATCTTGACCACCTTCGTGGCGATGGCGCCCTTGGGCAGGCCTGACGGCCGGTCGGCGGCGGTCGCCGGTGCGGCGACGCCCACGGACAGGATCGCGGCCACGGCGGTGACGGCCCCGGCCAGGGAACGGATGTGCATCGATGCGTCTCCCGTGAACAGCAGGACTGAACGGGATATAGACGCATATGGAAAGCGGAGGGTGTACAGAAATGTGCGCTTGACTCACATTGACCTGGCCGGTCAGCGGTCGCTACCCCGGGATCACGAGGGCGATCAGCGAGATCAGCGCGATCGGTCCCATCACGGCCGCCGACATCACGGTCGCGCGGTGACCGGGCAGCAGTCGGGCGAGGATCCGCGAGGCGGCCCGCCGCACCGCGCCCGCGCCCGGCAGCACGAACAGGCCCAGTGTGAACGCGCCCGCGGCCAGGGAGTCCACGTGGCCGGCGCTCAGCGGGCCGGCCCAGTGCAGGAAGACCGCGGCGGCCATGCCGAACGCCAGCGCCAGGAGCGTGTGGCCGAGCGCCACGAGCGCGGCCCTGACCAGCGGCTGCCGGTGCTCGTCGAGGAAGTGGTCGCCGGCGCGCAGCGCCAGCGCGAGCGCCGCCATCGCCAGGCCCACGGCGACCGGCATGATGACGGTCATCGACACCAGCGTCACGAGGATGAGCACGCCGACGAAGTCGCTGCCGGCCAGGAACCTCCGGAGCTCGAACGGCTGAGACGGGGACGGCGACGGGGACGGGCGGCGCTCCGCAGACCGGAGACGCGGCCATTTCCGCGGGCCGCCCTCCTCCGGCGCGCTCGCCGCGTACTCGACAGGCGGCAGCAGGTCGGACACGGTCTTCCCGTACGGACCGATGCCCGCCCGGGCGGCGGGGCCGGACGAGGAGACGGGGCCGGACGAGGCGAGGGGCCCGGGCGAGGAGGCAGGGCCGGACGAGGAGACGGGGCCCGACGAAGAGGCGAGCCTGGCAGTGGAGGCGGGGACCGCCGAGGCCGCAGAGGAGTGGCCCGGCGCGGAGGCGGGGTCCATGACTCGGGTGCGGTCCGTGCCGCCCGACGGATCGAGCGCCTCGGCCATCCGCAGCAGCTCCCCCGCGCGGGGCCGGGCCACCGGGTCGATCTCCAGCGCCCGGCTCAGCCAGCCGCGCAGCCAGGCCGGGGCCCGGTCGAGCTGCGCCCGCCCTTCCATCGTGTTGTAGCAGACCGCCTCGAACGTCCCCGTCCCGAACGGCGGCAGCCCCGTGGCGGCGAAGAACACCGTCGAGGCCAGCGCGTGCACGTCGGCCGCCTGGGTGATCTGCGTGCCGCGGATGATCTCCGGGGCCAGGTAGCCGGGCGTGCCGACGAACATGCCCGTCCGCGTCAGCCTGACCGCGTCCACCAGGTGCGCGATGCCGAAGTCGATGACCAGCGGCTCGCCGCCGGACAGCATGACGTTGGAGGGCTTGAGGTCGCGGTGGATCACGCCGGCCGCGTGGATGTCGACCAGCGCCCGGCACAGCCCGAGGGCGAGCCTGATGACCTCGCGGGCCTCCAGCGGCCCCTGGGTCAGCACGGTCTCTTCCAGCGTGCGGCCGGGGACGAACCGGGTCACCACGAACGGCTGCCCGCTCGTGAGCTCCGCGCCGACCACCTCGGCGACGTACCGGCTGCGCACCCGCCGCATCGCGTCGACCTCGCGGAAGAGCCGGTCGCGGGCCTTGAGATCGGCGGCCACGTGCGGGTGCAGCACCTTGATCGCGACCTTGTGGCCCGCCCCGTCGAGGCCGAGGTGCACGACGCCCATGCCGCCCTCGCCGATCTTCTCGATCACCCGGTACGGGCCGAGTTGCTCCTGCGCCTGCGTGCTCATTGACCGACGTCATCCTCCGTGTCGAGCTGTCCGAGATGCACAGTAAGCGAAGAACGGTGCGCGCGCGTCCCTTCGCAGGTCAGGACAGCAGGGACTCCAGCTCGGCGACCGCGTGCGCGCGGTGGACCGTCAGGGTGGCCACGGCCTCGTCGGCGTCGCGGCGGCGGAGCGCGTCGAGGGTGGCGCGGTGCTCCTTGACGACCCGCTCGCGGTTGGCCGGGCCGCCGTAGTACATCGACCGGTAGGCGTCGGTGGTGTCCCACAACGTCCTGATCAGGCGGGACAGCCGGGGCATGCCCGCGCAGTCGAACAGCGTCATGTGGAAGAGCCGGTTGGCGGTGGCCATGGCGAGCACGTCGCCCGCGTCGGCGGCCCGCTCGACGTCGTCCTGCGCGGCCCGCAGCCGGTCGAGGTCGGCGTCGGCGAGCCGGGCCACCGCGCGGCGCACGGCCTCCTCCTCCAGCAGCTCGCGGATGCGGTAGACCTCGCGCAGGTCGTCGAGCGAGAGCGTCTCGACCGAGTAGCCCCGGTGGGCCTCGTAGCGGACCAGGCCCTCGCCCTGGAGCGTCTTCAGCGCCTCGCGCAGCGGGACGCGGCTGACCTGGAGCTCCTCGGCCAGCGCGTCCTGCCTGATCGGGGCGCCGGGTCGCAGGCGGCCGGTGGTGATGGCACGGCGCAGCTCGCCCAGCACGAACTGCTGGGCCGTCGGCGGCCTGCGCCGCGCCTCATCCGCACTCATCCCCCCAGGCTAATGGGAAACCTGCTCATCAGCCTGCCGCCCCATGGTCGTCCTCGGCTTCAGGCCGCAGCGGCAGTCCATTTAGCAGGTTTCCCATTAGTATCCCACGAACCCAATCCCCGTCCTGTCCGAGCGCCGGGGGCGGCAGGCGGTAGGCGGGCGGGGTGGCGCCGAGGCGGATGGGGTTGGCGACCTGGCCCACGCCGTCGATCTCCACCTTGGGCTCCAGGCCGAGTTCGCCGGCGAGGGCGAACGCGGCGGCCAGGTCGTTGATCGGCCCGCACGGCACCCCGGCGGCGGTCAGCAGCTCGAACCACTCGTCGGCGGTGCGCGCCGCGAGCGCCTTGTTCAGCTCGTCCACGAGCCGGTCGCGGGCGGCGACCCGGCCGGCGTTGGTGGCGTATCCGGCGTCCCCGGCGAGGTCGGGCCGCTCCAGCACCTCACAGAGCGCCACGAACTGCCGGTCGTTCCCGGCCGCGATGACGATCGGCCGGTCGGCGGCCTGGAACACCTCGTACGGGACGACGCTCGGATGCCGGTTGCCCATGGCCCGCGGCACGACCCCGGCGGCGGCGTACGCGGAGGAGTGGTTGGCCAGCGCCGACAGCACCGAGGACAGCAGCGAGACCTCGACGTGCTGGCCCTCGCCGGTGCGGTCGCGGTGGCGCAGGGCCGCGAGGATGCCGAGCGCGGCGTGCAGGCCGGTGATCACGTCGACCACGGCCACGCCCGCCTTCGTGCCCTCGCCGCCGGGCTCGCCGGTGACGCTCATCAGCCCGCCGACGGCCTGCGCGATCAGGTCGTAGCCGGGCAGCGCGGCCCCCTCGCCCGACCCGAACCCGGTGACCGAGCAGGAGACCAGCCCGGGGTTGAGCGCCCGCAGCGTCTCGTGGCCGAGGCCGAGCCGCTCCATGGTGCCCGGCTTGAAGTTGTCCACGACCACGTCGGCGCGGGCCGCCAGCGCCCGCGCGACCTCCAGGTCCGCCTCGTCGCGCAGGTCGAGCGCGATCGACCGCTTGTTGCGGTTGACCGCGAGATAGTACGTGGCCTCGCCGCCGGGGGCGTAGGGCGGGCCCCAGTGGCGGGTGTCGTCGCCCGCGCCGGGCCGTTCCACCTTGACCACCTCGGCCCCGAGGTCGGCGAGCAGCATGGTGGCGTACGGCCCGGCCAGCACCCGGCTGAAGTCGGCGACGAGCAGCCCGTCCAGCGCGGTCATGCCGGCGCTCCCAGGTAGACCGTCACCGTCCGGGTGTAGAACTCCCTGGCCGCCCGGCCCTGCTCCTTGGGCCCGAAGCCGCTCTGCTTGGCCCCGCCGAACGGCACGTGCGGGAAGGTGCCCGCCGACTCGGAGTTGACGTGCAGGACGCCGACCTCCAGCCGGTCGACGGCCGACAGCGCGACGCCGAGGTCCCTGGTGAAGACGGCGGCGGACAGGCCGTGGTCGCTGAGATCGGCCAGCGCGAGCGCCTCCTCGGCGCCGGACGCCCGCACCGCGCCGACGACCGGCCCGAACAGCTCGGTGCGCCAGAAGTCGACCCCGGTGCCCGGCAGGCCGAGCACGGTCGGCGGCGTGAACCAGCCGTCGCGGTCCAGCGGCTCGCCGCCGGCCAGCGGCTCGGCGCCCTCGGCCACGGCGCGCGCCACGCCGGCCGTCACCCGGTCGCGGGCGGCCGAGCTGACCAGGGGGCCCATCTCGACGCCCGGTTCGAGCGGGTCGCCGACGACGAGGCGCCCGGCGCGGTCGGCGACCCGTTCGAGCAGCTCGTCGGCGACCTGGTCGGCCACGATGAGCCGCGAGGTGGCCGTGCACTTCTGGCCGGTGGACCGGAACGCGCCCAGGCACACCTGCTCGGCGGCGTGGTCGAGGTCGGCGTCGGCGAGCACGATCGAGGCGTTCTTGCCGCCCATCTCGGTCTGCACGGGCTTGCCCAGCTCGCCGCAGCGGGCGATGACGGCGCGGCCGACCGCGGTGGAGCCGGTGAACGACACCGCGTCCACGCCGGGGTGGTCCACGATGGCCGAGCCGGCGTCGCCCTCGCCGTGGACGAGGTTGAGCACGCCGCCGGGCAGCCCGGCGTCGGTCAGCGCCCGCGCCAGCCGGTAGGCCAGCAGCGGCACCAGCGAGGACGGCTTCCACACGACGGTGTTGCCGTAGCTGAGCGCGGGGGCGATCTTCCAGGCCGGGATGGCGATCGGGAAGTTGAACGGGGTGATCATCCCGGCGACGCCGATCGGCTTGCGGACGACGAGCACGTTCTCGCCCGGCCGCGGGGAGGCGTAGACCTCGCCGCTCTCCCGGTCGGCCTCGCCCGCGTAGTAGCGCAGGATGCGGGCCGCGCCCCGTACCTCGGCGACGGCCTCGGGCAGCGTCTTGCCCTCCTCGCGGGCCAGCTCGGCGCCCCACGCGTCGGCGCTGTCGTCGATGAGGCCGGCGGCGGCGGTGAGCACGGCGGCGCGGGCGTGGTGCGGGGTGGCGGCCCAGCCGGGCGCGGCCTCGCGGGCGGCGGCCACCGCCCGCTCCACCTCGGCGGGCAAGGCGAACCGCCCGCGCGCCACCACTTCGGCGGGCCTGGCGGGGTTGGCGGAGGCGAACTCCGCGCCGTCCCCCTCGACCCAGCGGCCGCCGATGAGATTCAGAACGTCCATAGGCAAAGCACCCTAACTGTGGCATATTGGATTTTCAATATTGGATCCAAAATACGGAGGCTCGGAGGATGATCTCCCCCACCGCCCTGTTCGCCCTCGACACGCTGCTGACCGAGGAGGAGCGCGAGATCAGGAACACGGTCAGGCGCGTGTGCGACCGGGAGATCCGGCCGCACGTCGCGGACTGGTTCGAGGCCGGGGAGCTGCCCGTCAGGGAGGTGGCCCGCACGCTCGGCGGGACCGGCGTCCTCGGCATGCACCTCGACGGCTACGGCTGCGCGGGCATGGGCGCGGTCTCGTACGGGCTGGCTTGTCTGGAGCTGGAGGGCGCCGACTCCGGGTTGCGCAGCCTGGTGTCGGTGCAGGGCTCGCTGGCCATGTACGCGATCTGGAAGTACGGCAGCGAGGAGCAGAAGCAGCGGTGGCTGCCCGGCATGGCGGCCGGCGAGCTCATCGGCTGCTTCGGCCTCACCGAGCCGGACTTCGGCTCCGACCCGGCGCGGATGCGCACCAACGCCAAGCGCGACGGCGGCGACTGGGTGCTGAACGGCACCAAGCTGTGGATCACCAACGGATCGGTCGCCGACGTGGCGGTCGTCTGGGCTCAGACGGACGACGGCATCCGCGGCTTCCTGGTCCCGGCGGGCACGCCCGGCTTCACGGTCAACGACGTCAAGCACAAGATCTCGCTGCGCGCCAGCGTGACCAGCGAGCTGGTGCTCGACGGCGTCCGGCTGCCCGCCGACGCGATGCTCCCCGAGGCCAGAGGGCTGCGCGGGCCGCTCGGCTGCCTGAACGAGGCGCGCTTCGGGATCATCTTCGGCTCGATGGGCGCGGCGCTCGACTGCCTGGAGACGGCGATCGGGTACGCGGCCGAGCGCGAGGTGTTCGCCAGGCCGCTCTCGTCGTTCCAGCTCACCCAGGAGAAGCTCGCCGACATGGCGCTGGAGCTGGGGAAGGGTCTGCTCCTCGCGGTGCATCTCGGGCGGCTGAAGGAGGCCGGCACGCTGACCCCCGAGCAGGTGAGCGCCGGCAAGCTGAACAACGTCCGCGAGGCCATCGACATCGCCAGGAAGTGCCGCACGCTGCTCGGCGCGAGCGGCGTCACCCTGGAGTATCCGGTGATCAGGCACTCGGTGAACCTGGAGTCGGTGCTGACCTACGAGGGCACCTCGGAGATCCACACGCTGGTGCTGGGCAAGGCGCTCACCGGGATCGCCGCGTTCGCCTGACAACCGTCAGAAGACCTGCCAGGTCGTCCCGGTGACCTGGCAGGGCCCGCCCTGGTGCACCAGCAGCCGCCCGGCGGTCACGTCCAGCCCGATGGTCGCGAGCGTCTCCCACCGCTCGCCGAGCGGCAGCGCCGGGTCCGGGTGGGCGCACACGGGCGCCCCGCCGGGCGCGTGGCTCAGCATGGCCAGCGCCCGCCCGGTGACGTCCTCGCCGCCCAGCTCCGCGGCGTGGTCGCGCAGATGACGCAGACGGGCGTACGTGCCGGGCTCCTCGGCGCCGAGCCGTTCCCCCTCCGCCAGCGCGGGGTCGAGGAAGTGGTTGCAGTGCAGCAGCACCCCGCCGGGGCCGGGCGGCACCACGGCCACGCCCGCCGGGGAGATCTCGATCGCCCCGGCCCCGCCGGCGGTCACGGCCGTGATGACGGTCGAGGCCGAGACCGTGGCGGAGCGGGCGAGGTCGGCGGCCTCCTCGACGGTGGCGGCCTCGTCCAGGATGCGGCGGGCGATCAGGTGGACGGGCACGCCGGGATCGGCCCCGTCGGCGCCGTGGCGCAGGATGTTGAAGTGGACGCCCAGGCCCGCCGTGTTCACCCCGATCTTGGCCAGCGCCCCCGCCTCGGTGAACGTGCGCACGCCGTGCCCGGGGCGGGCCTCGTACGCCCACAGCACGGGCGCGTCGCGCAGGTGGCCGAGCCAGTCCCAGGTCTGCACCGTGCGCGGGGGCAGGCCGTCGCCGGGCAGCACGACCGAGGTCGAGCACTCCCCCCGGCCGGCCACGTCGAGCGCGGCCAGGATCTCGGTGCGGGCGTTGACCACGGCGACCTGCCACGGCTCCAGCCCCGCGCCGGCCGCGACGCCGGCGATCTCGTCGGCCAGGTGGGGCGCCCAGCCGGCGGCGCGCTCCAGCGCCCGCTCGCCCCAGGCGCGCACCTGCTCGTCGGTGGCCCCGGCGGCCGCGAACAGGGCGTTGTAGCCGGCGAGGTTGGCGGCGACGGCGCCGCGCAGGCGGGCGCCGAGCTCCGCGCCACGGGCGCGCGGCTCGGTCTCGGTGGAGGTGAAGGAGGGAAAGGTCATGACCGGTCTGTCGCGCCCTGGCTCGGCTTGCACATGTCTGTACCGTACGCACCCGCGCACGGAAGGCCACCACCCGGGGCCACCCCCCGGTTGACCTGGAGCGCGCTCCAGGCGACAAGCTGGTCCCATGCAGACACGTACCATCGGAAACCGCCGGGTGAGCGCCATCGGGCTCGGCGCGATGCCCATGTCGGTGGCCGGGCACATGCCCGACGAGGACCAGTCGGTCCGCACGCTGCTCGCCGCGCTGGACGCCGGGCTGACGCTGATCGACACGGCCGACGCCTACACGCCCTCGCACGACGATCCCGGCCACAACGAGCGGCTGGTCGCCCGCGCCCTGTCGCTGTGGTCCGGCGACGCCGGCGACGTGCTGGTGGCGACCAAGGGCGGCCACGTGCGCACGCCCGGCGGCGGCTGGGACGTCGACGGCCGCCCCGAGTACCTCAAGCGGGCCTGCGACCGGTCGCTGAAGGCCCTGGGCGTGGAGAGCATCGGGCTCTACCAGCACCACCGGCCCGACCCGAAGGTCCCGTACGAGGACACGATCGGCGCGCTGAAGGACCTGCACGACGCCGGCAAGATCGAGCTGGCCGGGATCTCGAACGCGAACCCGGAGCAGATCAGGCTCGCCCACGCCATCCTGGGCGACCGCCTGGCGAGCGTGCAGAACCAGTACTCGCCGCGCTTCCGCTCCAGCGAGCCGGAGATCGACGTGTGCGCCGAGCTCGGCCTCGCCTTCCTGCCCTGGTCGCCGCTCGGCGGCATCGGCCGCACCGGCGAGCTGCGCGACGCCTTCGCGGAGATCGGAGAGGCACGCGGCGTCTCCCCGCAGCGGGTCTGCCTCGCCTGGGAGCTGGCCCGCAGCCCGGTCGTCATCCCGATCCCCGGCGCGAGCCGTCCGGAGTCCATCCGCGACTCCGCCGCCGCCGCGACGCTGGAGCTGACCGCGGAGGAACTGGCCCGCCTGGGCTGAACCCGCGGCGGCCGGTTCCCGCGCTGCGCGGGGGCGAGCATCTACCGTACAGATCGTGGACAATCGGAAGCGCGCCGTATGGGGTGGCATCGCGATCGTGCTCGGGTGCTCGGCCGTCATCGCCGTGTCGGTGTTCCTGTTCTGGCCGCTCACCGACATGATCGCCGAGCATGACGTGCAGGGCGTCGCGGAGGCGGACCGGGCCAAGGAGTTACGCCTGGCCAGAGACGCGGCCAGGGGCCGGATCATCCAGGTCGTGCTCGGCCTTCTGGCCGTCGGCGGCTTCGTCTACACCGCCCGCAACTTCACCCTGGCCCGGCAGCAGAGCGAGCTCAACCGGCGCACCCTGGAACTGGCCACCCTGCAGGCCCGGGAGCAGACGGAGACCACCAGGCGGACGCTCGAACAGAGCGAGAGCGCGCAGATGACCGATCGGTTCATGCGCGCGATCGACCAGCTCGGCAGCGACGCCGTCGACATCCGCCTCGGTGGCATCCACTCACTGGAGCGCATCGCCCAGGACTCCGCCCGTGACCACCCGGCCGTCATGGAGGCGCTGGCGGCCTTCGTCCGGCGCGCCTCACAGGCGTGTTCCGGCGAGCCGCCCCTGGACCTGCAGGCGGCGGTGACGGTGCTGGTGCGCAGGAAAGCCGACGCCGACAGGGGGCCTGTGAAGCTGTCCGGCGCGCGGCTCGACCGTCTGGATCTCGCGGACGCGAACCTGGCGGGGGCCGATCTGACCGGCGTCACCCTCACCGGAGCCGACCTCCGGCGAGCCGATCTGGCGGGCGCGGACCTGGCCGGCGCCGACCTGGGCGGGGCCCGGCTCGGCGGAGCGCGCCTCGACGGGGCGAAGCTGGCGCGCGCGTCGCTGCGTACGGCCGACCTCACCGATGCCGGGCTGCCGCACGCCGAGCTCGTGGACGCCGACCTGGGCGGCGCTCGCCTGCGCCGGGCCCGCTGCGCGCAGGCCGTCGCCCGCGGGGCGTGCCTGGCGGCCGCGGATCTGTCGGGGGCCGACCTGACCGGCGCCGATTTCTCTGGGGCCGACCTCAGCGGCGCGGTCATGGAGGACGCCGATCTGACGGGCGCCGTGCTGGCGCGGGCGGCGCTGCCCGGGGCCCGCGCCGACGGGGCCGTCATGTCGGGGGCCGTGCTCAGTGACGCCGTCGCCAGCGACGCCTCCCTGTGCCGGGCGGACCTGACCGGGTGCCGGCTCACCGACGCCAACCTCTCGGGAGCCCGGCTCGCCGGCGCCCGGCTGGACGGGGTGGACCTGACCGTGGTGAAGCTCGTCGGGCTGGACCTCACCGGCGCCCTGGCGTCCGACGGAGCGCGGCTGCCGTCCGGCTGGCGGCGCGAGGCGGACGGCAGACTGATCCGCCGCCTCGCCTGACGCCGCCTCTCCTGACCCGGCGTCGCCTGACGCCGCCTCGCCTGACGCCGCTTCAGGCCGGGCGGCCGCTCATCTCGGCCATGAGGCGGCCGTGCAGGATGCGCGCCTCGTCGTCCTCGGCCGCGGTCATCACCGAGCGCAGGATGGCGACGGCCGCGGCCCGCTGGCCGGCCTCCGCCAGCGCCCGCGCCAGCTCGATCCTGATGAACGGGTCCGCCGGCAGCCGCCCGGCGGCGGCGCGCAGCAGCCCCTGAGCCGCCGCGACGTCGCCGCGCGCGAGCGAGAGCCGGCCGATGGCCGCGAGCATCACCCCCACGGCCGCCTCGTCCTGCTGGGTCTCCAGCAGGACGAGCACCCGCCGGTATGCCTCCTGGGCCTGCTCCAGGTCGCGGCGGGCGAAGGCGATGTTGCCCAGGACGGTGTGCGCGTCGATCTGCACGCGGATGTCATGGGCCGCCGCGGAGGCGGCCAGGCGCGCCTGCCGCTCGGCCCTGGCCGGGTCGCCGTCCGCCAGGGCGTCGGCGGCGGCGCGCAGCCGGTCGGCGGGCCGGGTGACCGGAGGGGTGAGCGAGCCGGCCCGATGGGCCAGTTGTCCGAGAGGTTCGAGCAGGCGCCGGTCGGCCACCTGGTAAGCCGGCCCGTCGCCGGCCCGCAGCACCCGCAGGACGCCGCGGCCGCTCAGCGCCCTGAGCACCGCGTTCGGCAGCCCGGCCGTCTCGGCCGGGCCCTGCGGCTGGACCTGCGCCTCGCCGGTGGGCGCCACGAACCGCGTGGCGGCCCAGGAGCACAGGCGGACCGGGTCGCGCTCGAAGGCCGCCGCCACCTCGCCGATGGCCGTCCACAGCGCATCCCGGAGTGCTTCGTCCACGCTGACCGGCCAGTCACCGGACAGCGAACTCTCACCTTCCGGCCATGTCCGCCACATCCACCGGCACACGGCCTGCAGATGCAGCGGATTGACGGCCGGGGCGCGCTCCCGTGCGCGCTGGGTCCCGGAGTCGTCGACGATCCGTACGGTGAGAAGCTCTTCCACCAGAGCCTCGGCCACGGCGGGGGGCACGGCGCGGCCGGTGGCCTCCCGCACGGGCTGCCCGATCGCCTCGGCCGCCGCCCGGGGCGGCAGCCCGCCGAGCCCGAACAGGGCGACGTCGGGGAAGCCGTCGCCGGCCTCGTCGAGCAGCGCGTCGAGCCGGTCGTCGCGGACGCACAGCAGCAGGTGGACGTTGCGGGCGGCGGCCAGCGCGGCGAGGAGCTCGCGCCGCTCGTCGTCGTGGTCGCCGAGGTACATGTCCTCGATCTGGTCGACGGCGACGAGCAGGGGCTTCGGCCCGCGTTCGGCGAGGCGCAGGATGCGCCGGATTCCGGTCGGCGGCAGGGAGGTTTCGGGCACCCAGGTGCGCAGCAGGGTGCGCACGAGCGAGTTGGGCGACGGGACCGCGGCCTCCGGGAAAATCGGCCCACCCGAAACTCGACCCACCGGCAGGACATTCGCCCCGAGTCTCCACAAATAGGGCATAACTCCACCATGGAGAAGTGAAGTTTTTCCTATACCTGCTGGTCCGTACAGAATTGTCAAGTTTCTGCTGCGCCACAGTTCGGAGACGCGCGCCGACTCCTGGTCGCGCCCCGTGAACAGCAACTCTTCGGCCGGCCGGTAAGGACGCATGCCAGGAAACGGACATAGTTCGCTAAATGCCGTGACGCTATTCGCGGCCATGGTCAGCGCCTTGCGAGGAGGGACACTGCAGCAACGATAGAGGACCCCATCGGCATGGCGCGCACATCCAGGTGATCGCCTCGCCCGCGAGGCGCGCCCGCCGTCTTCCGCGTCTCACGGTGACTCATCCCCAGGCCGGGGAGGGTCGCCTCCGAAGAGGGGCTCCGCGGGATCGGCGTCCGCCGCGAGGATGCGCGCCACCATCTGATTGAGACAAGAAGGGTCAAGTGCATCGGTATTGGACAAACTGGCATCGGTCAGATCGATGATTTCGGTCTCGACGTCGCGCGAAAATTGCGCCATCGCGGCCCTTTCCCCTTCCGTTCGACCCGTCGAACATCATCACCGACGACCGCAGCCGTGGCTACTCTCTTCCCTGCTCAAAAACCTTGGCTTTCATGTCTACGATGGCCGTGTGCTGAGTTTTATGGAGCGGTCATGACCGAGATGCGGCGCAGACCTCAGGTGTGGGGCCGGATTCCTCCCCGCAACAAGGACTTCACCGGCCGCGAGGATCTTCTTGAGCGGCTACGCCAGGGCGTCAGCGGCAGCGTCACGGCGGTGCTGCCGACCGCGCTCCACGGGCTCGGTGGGGTAGGGAAGACGCAAATCGCCGCAGAATATGCGCATAGGTATAAATCGGACTATGACCTCGTCTGGTGGGTGCCGTCCGACCAGCCGATGCTGATCGCCTCCTCGATCGCCCGGCTCGCGCCCCACCTCGACCTGCCCAAGGCCAACGAGATCGGCGTCGCCGAGTCGGCCGAGGCGGTCGTCGAGGCGCTGCGCAGAGGCGAGCCCTACGACCGGTGGCTGCTCATCTTCGACAACGCCCACGCGCCGGAGTCGATCATGCAGTACGTCCCCGACGGGCCCGGGGGCATCCTGATCACCTCGCGCAACTTCGCCTGGGACGGCGTCGTCAGCACCCTCACCGTCGACGTGTTCTCCCGCGAGGAGAGCCGGCGGTTCCTGGACCGGCGCGTGCCCGGCATCGGCGGCACCGAGGCGGACGCGCTGGCCGAGGCGCTCGGCGACCTGCCGCTCGCGCTCGACCAGGCGGGCGCCATGCAGTCCGAGACGGGCATGCCGGTGCGCGAATACCTGACGCTGCTGCGCGACCAGACCGGCAAGCTGCTCGCCGAGGGCAGGCCGATGGAGTACGACGTCCCGCTGACGGCGACGTGGGCCCTGTCGGTGACCACCCTGCGCGAGGAGCAGCCGGACGCGGTGGAGTTGCTCCACCTGCTGGCCTTCTTCGGCTCCGACCCGATCCCGCGAGACGTCTTCAGCACCAGCCGCGGCACCGTCGAACCCCCGCTGTCCGGCATTCTCGACGACCCGCTCAGGTTCAGCAGGGGCGTGGGAGCGCTGGGCCGCTACGCGCTCGTGCAGATCGACAGGGAGAACCAGACCCTGCTGGTGCACCGCCTGGTGCAGGCGCTGCTCAGGGAGGACGTCAGCGAGAGCGAGCGCGACCGGTTCAGGCTGAACGTCCAGCGGCTCCTGGCGGCGGCGGTGCCCGGCCCGCCTGACGACACCGCCACCTGGCCGACCTTCGCGCGGCTGATGCCCCATCTGGAGCCGTCGGAGATCGCCCGGTCCGCCGATCCGGCCGTCCGGCGGCCGATGCACGACATGGTCCGCTACCTCTACCAGTCGGGAAACGCCCCTGGAGCGCTCTCCCTGGCCAAGGCGTGCCTGGAGGCGTGGGAGGCCGACCCCTCGTCCGACGCGCGCGACCTGTGCACGATGAAGCGGCACCTGAGTGTCTCGCTCCGCTTCGTGGGCGAGTACGAAGAGGCCTTCAGGGTGGGCTCGCAGGCGCTCCAGGACGCCGAGACCGCCCTCGGCGCCGACGACGAGGAGACGCTGCGGCTGACCAACAACCACTGCACGGACCTGCGCGCCATGGGGCGCTTCTCGGAGTCGTTCGCGCTCGCCACCTCCGCCGCGCAGCGCCACCGCGACGTGTTCGGCGACGACAACGAACGCACCCTCAGGATGCACACCAGCCTGGCCCTCGACCTGACGCTCACCAGCCAATACGAAGAGGCCGAGCGCCTGCTCAAGCATGTCTACGGCGCGCTGCGCGACCTCTACGGCACGCCCAACCACCCGACCGCCCAGATCGTCATGAACAACCTCGTACGCGTCATCAGGCTCCGCGGCGACTACGCCGAGGCGCGCGAGCTCGGCGAGGACGTCTACGCGGTGGGCGTGAGCACCCTGGGCGCCGACCACCCGACGACGCTGCGGGCCGCCAGCGACCTCGCCGTGGCCATGCGCAAGGCGGAGTCGG
Source organism: Nonomuraea sp. NPDC050478 (assembly GCF_044458265.1). Taxonomy (NCBI): domain Bacteria; kingdom Bacillati; phylum Actinomycetota; class Actinomycetes; order Streptosporangiales; family Streptosporangiaceae; genus Nonomuraea; species Nonomuraea sp. NPDC050478. Next base: position 386,030 of record NZ_JBITHT010000004.1, read on the forward strand.
GCAGCCCCGAGGTCCTGCACTACGCCGAGGACCTGGTCCATCGCTACCGGCGTCTCATGGGCGACCGCCATCCCGACAAGCTCGCCGCCGAGATGGCCCTCGTCAACGCCTACCGTGAGGCCCGGCGGATCGACGAGGCCATGCCGATCGCCGAGCTGACCACGCTGGCCTACGCGCACGTCTACGGCACCGACCATCCCTACGCCCACGGCTGCCGGGGCAACCTGGCGCTGCTGATGCGGCTGGCGGGCGAGCATGCCAAGGCCCACGACCTGCACGAGTTCATCGTCACCCGGCTGAGCGAGCTGCTCGGCCCCACCCACCACTACACGCTGACCGCCGTGCTCGGCCTGGCCGGCGACCGCGCGGCGCTGGGCAAGCTGGACCGGGCCGTGGACACCGGAGAGCGGGCGCTCGACGAACTGCGGCGGTTGCTCGGCCCGGACCACCCGATGACGCTGGGCTGCATGGCCAACCTCGCGCTCGACCTGTCGGACCTGGGCAGGGCCGACGACGCGCGAGCCATGCGCGCCGAGGCGCTGGAGGGGATCCGGCGGCGCCTGGGCGACGGGCACCCCGCGCACCAGGCGGTCGTGAACGGCGGACGACTCGACTTCGACTTCGACCCGCCGCCGATCTAGCGGACGGGGTCAGACCCGCGCCTCGCCGCCGGCCCGGCCGAAGTCCCGCCGGTGCCGGTCGGCGGCCTGGCGCGCGAGCTCGGCGGCGCGGGCGGGCACCTCCTCGTCGTCGAAGGCGCGGAGGGTCGCCATCATGCCTTCCATGAACCGGCGCCCGACCGGGGTCAGCGCCGAACTGTCGTAGATCACCCGCGCGGTCGAGGCGGCGGCCGCGCGCCAGCGGGCGAACTCGGCGTGCGCGGTGAGGCTGTCGTCCACCTGCCGCTGCCGCCGCCAGAAGCCCGCGACGCCGAGATGGGCGTACGTGCCGTGCAGCAGACCGCTGATCGGCCGCGGGTCGTGACGCCACGGCGCGTAGTAGCGCGCGCCGGGATCCACCGCGATCAGGTCGACCAGATGGAGAAGCATGGTGAGCTTGGCGTGCTGCACCTCGTGCACCAGTGTCGCGGCGAGGTTCGGCGCGCTTGAGGGACGGGCCAGCGCGACGCAGCCGAAGGTCGTGCGCGACGTGCCGCTGGCGGGCCATCCCCCTCCTGCGATCGGCGCCATGACCGAGATCATCGTGCCGATCTCGTCGGCGGACCGCGCGTGGCCCGCCCGCAGGATCTCCCACGCCTCCTGGAGCACCTCGCGCCAGGCGGCGACCTCGGCCGCGGTGAGCCGCCCGGCCAGCCGGCCCTCCCGCGGAAACCGGTAGGGGTCGAGGTCGTCCAGCACGAGATGGAGGTCGCCCAGCGGGTGGCGCGCGGTGAGGCGCCGCAGCCCGAGCCATCCTCCGCCGTCGCGGGCGGGGTCGGCGGGGATCTCGACCCGGGACCGGGCGGAGGTGATCGCGCCGCCCTCGGGGGTGATCTCGATCGAGCACTCGGCGCCGCCGATCGACGCGCGGCCCAGCGAGGGGAACATGAGCTCGCCCGGGCGCGCGGTCACGCGGATCTCGAAGGGCACCCGCGCCCGGAGCGCCGCGACGGCCGCCAGAACGGCCGGCCGGCTGGGCTGCGGAATGTGGTCGCGGTCGCGTAAGGCGCGTGATGCGGCCAGCGCCCACGCGCCGACGGCGGGGTAACGCAGAAGGCGATCGACCTGCCGGGGAGCCGTCTCGTGCATGCGGGCCAGCGCTTCGAAAGCGTCGCCGATCGCCTCGGCGCCGGCCACTGCCTTGACGAGCACGAGATTGCGGTCGCGGGCCGCGTCGGCCAGAAACCGGCCGGCCGCGGCACCCCCGTGACCGGCGGCGAGGGCCTCGAACATGTGGTGCGGAATCACGAGACGATTCACGAATATCTGCCCCGTTCGATCGTGCGCGTGGAAAAAGGATCGCCCCGGAAACTGTCCGTGGACAACTATGCCATGGGAAAGAGCGCCATTCATGAGGCGGCCGCCGGAAATCGGAACCACGCCTAACAATGATCTCAACAGTCACGACTGTGGCGGGAAAAGCGCGCGCGGATCCGGGTCTCAGGCCAGCAGGCTCGCGGGCACGGCGTGGGCCAGGGTCCGGTAACCCGCCGGGGAGAGGTGCAGGTGGTCGCCGGCGTCGCAGGCCCGGAGCAGCCTGCGCGGGTGGGCCGGGTCGCGCACCGCCCGGTCGAAGTCGATCACCGCGTCGAACACGTCACCGGTGCGGATCCACGCGTTGACCGCCTGCCTGGCGGCCTCGCGGCGGCCCCGCGAATCGTCGTAGGGATGGCCGCCCAGAGGCGTGAGCGTGGCGCCGTACACGAGGATGTCGTGCGCGTGCGCGCGCACGGCGATCTGCTCGTAGGCGGCGACCAGGTCGGCGGCGACGCTCTCCTGGGCGTCGACGTCGGCGGTCCCGAGGTCGTTGACCCCCTCGAACACGATCAGCCACCTGACCCCGCCCAGCGCGAGCACGTCGCGGTCCAGCCGGGCCAGCGCGCTCGGGCCGAGTCCGTCGTTGAGCACCCGGTTGCCCCCGGCTGCCTGGTTGGCGATCGCGAAGCCGCCCAGCCGGTCGAAGAGCTGGTCGGGCCAGCGGTCGTTGTGGTCGGTCGTCGACCCTCTGCCGTCGGTGAGCGAGTCGCCGAGGAGGGCGAGCAGCGGCGCCGGCGCCTCCGCCTCGACGCCGCTCAGGAAGTACCAGTGCTCCACCGGCGTCGCGCCGGCCAGGTCCGCGCTCCCGGTCTGGTCGCCTCCGGCCAGGTGGGAGGTGGTACGGGAGCCGGGATGCGAGGTGACGTCCTCCGGCGCCCGGCCGTCGGCGAGGTGGAGGCTCACCGTCAGCACCGCGCCCGCGACCAGGGGGAGGTCCACCGGGTCGGACACCACCTGCGCACCGGCGGGCACCACCGCCGAGGGCCGGCCGTGGAACGTCACCGCCCGGATCGTCTCCGGCACGACCGCGCTCTCCCCTGCCCGCCCGCCCGCGGGCAGCGCGACCGTGACCCGGGTGAGGGGCAGCGGCGTCCCGCCGAACGCGTTGGAGAACCGCAGCCGCAGCCGCTCGCCGCCGATCGACACCCGCACGGTCTGCCGCAGGGTGCTGCGGGCCATGACCGGGCCGCGCCCGGCGTACGGGGCGGGCGGCAAGTTCTCCGGTTCGGTGAGCTGCGGCGCCGACGTCCACGTGTGCACCCAGCGCCCCACGCGCTCCCCCGAAAGTTTCGCCCGCCGAATGATGATTTTTCAGCCTACGGCAGGCGTTTGACTCCACGCTCGGCGATCACGCAGACTGGCCCATACCGGACAGTATTGTCCGGTATTGCGGATCCGGAGGAGAGCTGGATGAGCGACCAGTGGGACTACCTCGTGGACGTCCTCGTCGCGGGCACGGGCGCGGCCGGGCTGACCGCCGCCGTCACCGCCGCCGACCAGGGCCTGGACGTGCTGGTGGTGGAGAGCACCGCGAAGTGGGGCGGCACCACGTCCATTTCCGGGGGCGGGCTGTGGATGCCGGCGAACCCGCTGATGATCCGGGACGGCGTCCGGGACTCCACCAAGGAGGCCCTGGAGTACATGGACGACGTCATCGGGGACGCGGGACCGGCCTCGTCGCCGGAGCGCAGGATGGCGTTCCTCCGCACCGGCCCCGAGGTCGTGCGGTTCCTCGGCCGTAAGGGGGTCCGCTGGCGCAGGTCGCCCGACTACCCCGACTACTACCCGGACCGGCCTGGCGGCAAGGTGGGCCGCTCGCTGGAGGTCGCCGCCTTCGACACCAGGCTGCTCGGCGACTGGTACGCCTCCTCACGCGCCCGGGACGGCGTCCCGCTCCCCCTCATGACGGACGACGTGTGGCTGCTGACGCGCGCCTGGTCCACCGTCAGCGGGTTCGTGCGCGGCGCGCGGTTCGTGTTCCGGTCGCTCGGCGCGTACGCGAGCGGTAAGCGGCCGGTCGGCCTCGGCGGCGCGCTGGTGTGCTCGCTCATGCACATCGTCCGTACGCAGCAGACGCCGGTCTGGCTCTCGGCCCCGGTCGTCGAGCTGGTCGTGGAGGACGGCGAGGTGACCGGCGCCGTCGTCGAGAAGGACGGCCGGCGGCGCAGGGTGCGCGCCCGGCGCGGCGTGGTGCTGGGCGGCGGCGGCTTCGCGCGGAACCGGGAGTGGCGGGAGAAGCACCACGGCCTGCCCGGCTACTCCTCGGCGCCGGAGGGCGACCTGGGCACCGCCATCGACGCGGGCGCGCGGGCGGGCGGCGCGCTGGCGCTCATGGACGACGCCTGGTGGGGCGCGAGCGTGCTCGGCACCGGGGGCGACGCCCACTTCATGGTCGCCGAGCGGTCCATGCCCTTCGGGCTCATGGTGGACGCGCGCGGTGACCGCTTCGCCAACGAGTCGGAGTCGTACGTCGACCTCGGGCACCACATGCTCCGGCACGACGTGCCTGGACCGATGTGGCTGATCACCGAGGCCCGGCACGCGCGGCGCTACCTGAACACCTCCCTGCTCGGCCACAAGAAGGAGTGGACGCGGGCCGGCATCCTCTTCGAAGCCGCGTCGCTGGAGACGCTGGCCAGGAAGATCGACGTGGCGCCGGAGCGGCTGCTCGCGACCGTCGAGCGGTTCAACGGCTTCGCCCGCACCGGCGTGGACGAGGACTTCGGGCGCGGCCGGACCGTCTACGACAACTACTACGGCGACCCCCGGGTCAGGCCGAACCCGAACCTGGGGCCGCTGGAGAAGGGGCCGTTCCGGGCCGTCCGGGTGCATCCCGGCGACCTGGGCACCAAGGGCGGGCTGCTCACCGACGAGCACGCGCGCGTGCTGCGCGAGGACGGCTCGGTCGTCACGGGCCTGTACGCGGCGGGCAACACGACGGCGTCGGTCATGGGGCGCACGTATCCGGGACCCGGCTCGACCATCGGGCCTGCCGTCGTCTTCGGCTATCTCGCGTCGCGGCACGCCGCCACACGGTGACGCTCAGGGCTCGACGCCCCGGCGCAGCAGGGCCCACATCCGCTCGGCCGTCGCGGGCCGCTCCGGCGCCGGGACCTTGGAGAGCAGCAGGGCGAGCATGCCGACGGCCAGGATCAGGTCGCCGGCCGTCACGCCGTCGCGGATCCGGCCGGCCTCCCGCGCCGCCGGGAGCCGGGCCGCCAGCAGCTCGGCGACGCGCTCGCGCAGCTCCAGGATGCGCTCGTCGGGCTGCGGCGGCACGGTCACCATGGCGACGAACGCGGTGGAGGCGATGGCCTGCTCGGTGATCAGGGCGAGCAGGTCGTCGAGCGTGGCGCCGGGGCGGGCGGCGAGCGCTTCGAGCTCGGCGACGCTGTCTTCGAACACGGCCAGCGCGAGGCTGACCCGGTCGGGGAAGTGGCGGTAGAGACTGCCCTGCCCGACGCCGGCCGCGCGGGCGACCATGCTCAGCGGCGCGTCGTAGCCGGCCCCGGCGAAGACCTCGCGGGCCGCCGCGATGAGCGCCGCGCGGTTCTCCGCCGCGGCGCTCGGTCCACGATTCGGTCGACGCTCGGCAGGCATGGCGGCTATCGTAGCAACCGGACACCATTGTCCGGTCTGGCCCGCCCAGCGAGAGGACGACCTCTGTGACCAGCTTCGACGACCGCGTCGCCCTCGTCACCGGCGCGGGCTCAGGAATCGGCAGGGCCATGGCCCTGGCCTTCGCCGCCGCCGGAGGCCGCGTCGTCGTCTGCGACATCGACGAGGACCGCGCCGCCCGGACGGCCGCGGAGATCCACGCCGCGAGCGGCGCCCCCTCGAAAACCGGCGACCACCCGTCCGGAAAGACCGGCGCACCGGACGCGACACCCGACAACGGGGCGAACGGCGAGGCGGTCGGTGGGGCGGTCGCCGGGCCGAACGGCGGGGTCGGCGAGCCGAACGGCGGGGTCGGCGAGCCGAACGGCGGGGCGGTCAGCGGGCCGGTCGGCGGGCCGAACGGTGGAGCGGTCGGCGGGCCGAACGGTGGAGCGGTCGGCGGGCCGAACCGTGGAGCGGTCGGCGGGCCGAACCGTGGAGCGGTCGGCGGGCCGAACGGTGGAGCGGTCGGCGGGCCGGACGGTGGAGCGGTCGGCGGGGCGAACGGCGGGGGCGGCGGTGGGGTCGCGGTGGCGGTGGCGGCCGATGTTGGTGACGAGAGGGCGGTCGCCGCGCTCGTGGAGAGCGCGATCAGCGCGTACGGGCGGATCGACGCGCTCTTCAACAATGCCGGGATCATCGACGACATGGCGCTGCCCGCCGACATCTCACCGGAGCTGTGGGACCGGGTGCTGCGGGTCAACCTGACCGGCACCTTCCTGGTCACCCGCGCGGTGCTGCCGCACATGCTGCGCGCGGGCCGCGGCGCGATCGTCAACACCGCGTCGGAGGCCGGCGTGCGCGGCGGCGCGGCGGGGGCCGCCTACACCGCGTCCAAGCACGGCGTCGTCGGCATGACCCGCAGCGTGGCCTGGGCGTACGCCAAGGACGGCATCCGCTGCAACGCCATCCTGCCCGGCGCCACCCTGACCGGCATCGCCGACGGCGCCACCTTCGACCCGACCGGCGCCGCCCGCCTGAGCCCCGTGCTCGCGCTCGGCGACCAGCTCGCCCGGCCGGAGCAGATGGCCGACGCCGCGCTCTTCCTCGCCTCGGACGCGGCCTCGTTCGTCAACGGCGCGATCGTGCCGGTGGACGGCGGCTGGTCCGCCGGCTGATCAGGCGCCCGGCGACGTCAGCTCGGCGGGGACGAGCCGCACCACGAACGGCTCCGCCCGGGCCCGCGCGGATTCGATCCGGCGCACCAGCTGCCGGACCGCCATCTCGCCGAGCCGGTCCGGCGCGCTCTCGACGTACGCGTACGGCAGCGCGAAGGTCTCGGCGAACTCCGCGGAGTAGCGCCCGACGACCGACAGGCCCTCCAGCCCGCGCGCCCGCGTGACGGAGGGCAGCGCGGCGGCGGCCGCCTCGTTGTCGAGCAGCAGCCCGGTCGCCCCGGGACGGGCGTCGAGCAGGGCGCCGAGCATCCGCTCCGCGGCGGGCCTGCGCGACTCCCCGTACACCACGTGCAGCCGGACGCCCAGCCGGCGTGCCCGCTCCAGCGCGGCGTCGCGCAGCCGCCACACGTAGGCGCCGCCGCGCTCGACCACGTGCTCCGGCTGCGAGACCAGGATCAGCTCGCGGTGCCCGAGGCCGTGCAGACGGTCGACCATGACCCGTCCGGCCTGCTCGAAGTCCAGGTCGAACACGTCCACGCCGGAACAGTCGCCGGGCAGCCCGACCAGCGCGCCGGGCTGCGGCGCGGCCCGCAGGACCGGGAGCCGGGGGTCGTCGTGCGCGACGTTCAGCAGCACCACGCCGTCGACCATCCGCGACTCGGTGATCCGCCGCAGCGCCCCGGCCCCGTCGGGCTCGGTGACCAGCAGGGTGTCGTAGCCGAGGTCGCGGGCGGTGTCGGTGACGCCGAGGATGTACTGCGTCATCGCGGGCGCGAACTCGTCGGCGTGGAACCGGGCGAGCAGGCCGAGCACCATCGTCTGGGAGGTGGCGAGCGCGCGGGCGCCGGCGTTGGGCGTGTAGCCGAGCGCCTCGGCGGCCTCCAGCACCCGCCTGCGCGCCCCTTCGGAGATGGACCGCTTGCCGGACAGGGCGTAGGAGGCCGTGCTGCGGCTGACTCCGGCCGCGGCCGCCACGTCACCGATCGTCGCCATTCTCGTCTCCATAATCGAACCGGTTCGATTCTCTGCCGACCCATTGACGCGCAGCGCGCGGCTACGTAATCTACGCGAAACTTCCGTCGCCCGGCGAACGATTCCCGACTTGAGATGTCAGCGCTCACACAAATAAGGACCCCTGTGCCGGCCCTCATGAGGGCCGGGTTACTCCCGGAGCTTCCACGCGAACAACTTCTGGGAGCTGACGGTGCCGGTGGAGCTGAGGAAGGGGACGAACACGGTGCGGTTCGCGGCGCAGGAGCTGCCGAACTTCGACGGCGAGACGTACGCGTCGGACACCTTCCCCGGGGTCCTGCTGCGCTCCCGCCACGCCCCGATCATCGACAAGATCACCATCGCCCCGTACAGCGAACGCCGCTGACGCTTTCGATGGCATACGGGTGAGATGCCCGGCTCTGTCATGGGTACGACAGGGCCGGGAGGTGGCGTGGATGCGCGCGTTGCGGTTGCCGGCCTGGAAGTCCGAGCCCGAACTGGTGGAGGTGCCCGATCCCGTGCCGGGGCCGGGGCAGGTGGTGGTCAAGGTGGGCGGAGCCGGCGCCTGCCACTCCGACCTGCACCTGATGCGCGACTTCACGGGCGGCCTGCCCTGGGAGCCGCCCTTCACTCTCGGCCACGAGAACGCGGGCTGGGTGCACGCGGTCGGCGCGGGCGTCACCGGCGTGGAGCCGGGACTGCCGGTGGCCGTCTACGGGCCGTGGGGCTGCGGGGTCTGCGACCGCTGCCGGCTCGGCGTCGAGAACTACTGCGAGAACCCGGCGGGCGCGCCGGTGCCCGGGGGCGGCGGCGGGCTCGGGCTCGACGGCGGCATGGCCGACCTGTTGCTCGTGCCCGACGCCCGGCTCCTGGTGCCGCTGCCCGACGGGCTCGACCCGGTGGCGGCGGCCCCGCTGACCGACGCCGCGCTGACGCCGTACCACGCGGTGCGCCGGTCGTGGGCGAAGCTGCCGCCGGGCAGCACGGCCGTGGTGATCGGGGTCGGCGGCCTCGGCCACATGGCGGTGCAGATCCTCAAGGCGACGACGGCCGCCCGGGTGATCGCCGTCGACACCCGCGAGCAGGCCCGCGCCAGCGCGCTGCGGCACGGCGCCGACCAGGCGGTCGCGCCGGGTGAGCGGGCGGCGGCGGAGATCCGCGAGGCCACCGGCGGCCGGGGCGCGGACGTGGTCGTCGACTGCGTGGGCGCGCAGGAGACGCTGGCCCTGGCGGGCGCGGTCGCGCGGATGCTCGGTGATGTGACCATCGTCGGCATCGCCGGGGGCGCGCTGCCGGTGACGTTCGGCTCGCCGCCGTACGAGGTGTCGGTGCAGTCGACGTACTGGGGCACCAGGCCGGAGCTGATCGAGGTGCTGGACCTCGCGGCCCGCGGGCTGATCACCGCGGAGGTGACCACGTTCCCGCTGGAGCGGGCCGTGGAGGCGTATCACCGGCTGGAGAACGGCGAGATCTCCGGCCGCGCCGTCATCACCCCCGCCTGAGCGTCACGGCCGGCCGCCGCCGTGGGTGAGATGACCCTTGCTCACGATCCCGGTGCGGTGATATCCGTGTGCTCAGACGCCGAGACAGGAGCCGAGTCAGGTGATGGACGACGCCCGCAAGATCAGGCGCACCGACGCCTCCGGGACCTGCCCGGTCACCCGGGCCGCCGACGGCACCTGGCAGGTGCGCGGATACGCCGAGGCGCGGGCCGTGCTGCGCGCCGACGCCACCGTGCAGGCCGGGCTGGGCGTCGAGACGGTGGACAAGGCCCCGGCCGGGATCCGCCGGCCCGTCCTCTACCGCGACGGCCCCGAACACCGCGAGCACCGGCGGCAGACCGCGCGCTACTTCACGCCGCGTCGCGTGGACGAGCACTACCGCGAGCTGATCGCGGACATGGCCGACCGCGCGCTCGCCCGGTTGCGTACGGACGGCTCGGCGCAGTTGTCCGACCTGAGCTTCGGCATGGCGATCGGCGTGGCCAGCGCGGTCATCGGCCTCACCGAGAGCAGGCCGGGCATCCGCCGCAGGCTGGAGCGCTTCTTCCCGGAGAAGTTCGGCAGGCCCGGCTTCACCAGCCTGAGCGGGATCTACTGGATGGGACGGCAGATCTACAGCTGGGGCAGCATCTACCTGGCCGACGTCCGCCCCGCGGTCCGGCCGCGCCGCCGGGAGCCGCGCGACGACCTCATCTCCCACCTGATCGCCGAAGGGTGCACCGACGCCGAGATCCTCGGCGAGTGCCTGACGTTCGCCGCGGCGGGGATGGTGACGACGCGGGAGTTCATCTGCGTCGCCGCGTGGCAGTTGTTCACCGACGAGGCGCTGCTCGACCGGTACCTCAAGGCCGAGGAGCCGGAGCGGCTGGCCGTGCTGCACGAGCTGCTGCGGCTCGACCCCGCGGTGGCGCGGCTGCGGCGGCGCACCACGGCGGACCTCGAACTCCCCGGGCAGGTCACCGTTCCCGCGGGCGAGGTGGTCGAGCTGCTCGTCGACGAGGTGAACGCGGACCCCCGGGCGGTGGGCTCCCAGCCTCTGTCCGCGTGCCCAGGCCGGGCCCTCGACGCGGGCGCCGGGCCGGCGGTGCTCTCCTTCGGCGACGGCCCGCACCGGTGTCCCGGCGCGGGCATCGCCATCCTGGAGACCGACATGTTCCTCACCCGGCTCTTCGCGCTGCCGGGCATCCGGATGGCGACGGCGCCCAGGGTCGGCTTCAAGGACGAGATCGGCGGCTACGAGATCCGCGGCCTCACCGTCACCACCGGCTGATCACATAACTCCGCCCCGCGACGCCCTCCCAGGTGAGGGTGTCCCCGGCGCGGCGCGGCGCGATCCCCCGATCGTCGCGGAGCCGGCGCGACGCGGCCTCCCCACCTCCGTGGTCGCGGAGCCGGCGCGGCGCGGCCTTTCCCTCTCCGTCGTCGTGGAGGTGGCAGTGGTTCGCGATGGATGTCCTGACGGTGAGGGGGCCGGTGCGGCCCGGGCGCAGGGTAATGGTCTCGGCGACGCCGTCACGCCACGAGACGTCCACGGTCACGTCGCCCCGGGCGCGCAGCCCCGACACCGAGCCGTCCTTCCACACGGCGGGCAGCGCGGGCAGCACGTGCACCTCGCCGCGGTGGCTCTGCACCAGCATCTCGGCGATGCCGGCGGTCGCGCCGAAGTTGCCGTCGATCTGGAACGGCGGATGGGTGTCCCACAGGTTGTCCAGCGTCGAGGTCCTCAGCTGCTGGGCGAGCATGCGGTGGGCACGGTCGCCGTCCAGCAGCCGCGCCCAGAAGCTGATCTTCCAGGCCTTGCTCCAGCCGGTGCCGCCGTCGCCGCGCGCCTCCAGCGACACTGCCGCCGCCTCCGCCTCCGGCGTGCCGGCCGCGATCCGGTCGCCGGGGTGCAGCGCGTACAGGTGGGAGACGTGCCGGTGGGTGTCGGTCCTGGAGTCCAGGTCCTCCTTCCACTCCTGCAACTGCCCCCAGGACCCGATCCGGATCCCCGGGTCGAGCCTGCCGAGCGCCGCCTCCGCCGCCGCCCGGAACTCCTCGTCCACGCCGAGCGCCGCCGCCGCGGCCAGCGCGCTTTCGAGCACCTCCCGTACGATCTGCTGCGACATCGCGGCGCCGGCGGAGAAGTCGCCGTGCTCGGGTGAGTAGCTGGGCGAGACGACGAGCAGGCCGTCGTGCGGGTCGGTGTGCAGGAAGTCCAGCCAGAACTCGGCCGCCCCCTTGATCACCGGATAGGCGGTCTCCCGCAGATACTCCAGGTCCCCGGTGAACCGGTAGCCGTCGTAGAGGTGCCGCGTCGTCCACGCCGCCGCCTCGGGGAACCAGAAGGCGGTCGGCCAGTCGTGCACGCCGGTGAAGCCGAACGGGTTCGTCTCGTTGCCCACCACCCAGCCGCGGGCGCCGTACATATCCCTCGCCGTCCTGCGCCCCGGCTCCACCAGGGCCCGGACGAACCTGTCGTACGGGACGGCCGTCTCGTGCAGGTTGGCCGGTTCCGCGGGCCAGTAGTTCATCTGCAGGTTGATGTTGACGTGGTAGTCGCCCGACCAGGGCGGGCTGGTCGACGCGTTCCACACGCCCTGCAGGTTCGCGGGCAGGATGTCGTTCTCCCGCGAGCACGCGATCAGCAGATAGCGGCCGTAGGCGAACATCAGCGCCTCCACCGCGCGCTCGTCCGGACCGTCGCCGCCCGTGTAACCCCGCAACAACCGGGCAGTGGGCACCGGCCCCCCGAACCCGGACCGCACCGGACCTGCGGGCCCCCTTCCGGGACCACCCCGTTCCAGACCAGCGGACCCGTCGGTCTCACCCTTTCCGGGACCGCTCTCCGGCGCGGACTGCCCGAGGTCGAGCCGCACCCGGTCGAACAGCGCGCGGTGGTCGGCCACGTGGGCGGCCCTGAGCGCGTCGTAGCCCAGCGCGGCGGCCGCGTCCACGGCGGCGGTTACCCGGGCGTGCGGGTCCTCGCCCCGGTAGCGCGGGTAGGTGTCGGCGTAGTCGGTCCCCGCCGACAGGACGAAGACCGCGCTGTCGGCCCCGGTGACCGTGATCGTCTCCCCCGTGTCCGTACGGGTGCCGCCCGCGACGATGACCTGGACCTGGGCCTCGAAGACCAGCCCGTTGTCCGCGAGCCGTCCCCGGACGGTGAGCCGGCCGCCCTCGGCGGTGACGGTCTTGTCGTCCCGGGGCGAGGTGTGGCGCAGCGTGAACGAGACCGCGCCACCCCGGTCGGCGGAGATGCGCCCGGCGATCACGTTGCCGGGGTTGGCGGCGAAGTACTCGCGGGTGTGCGTGACGCCCCCGGCGGTGTAGCGCACCCGCGCCACGGCCTCACTCAGGCTGAGCTCACGGCGGTAACCTCCGGCGCCGCCGGGCGCGCCGAAGTCCAGGTGGAGGTCGCCGAACGTCTGGTACGCCCCGAACCCGGTCTTGGGCTGCCCCAGCACGGCCGCCACGTCCTCCGCCGGCACCCTGCCCTCCCGGTCGATCCGCCGCCGGACCTCCGCCACGGCGTCCGGACGCGGTGTCCTCCAGTCGCCGAAGTCGTAGCCGTCGTGGCCGGGACCCCCGGTCCACAGCGTCTTCTCGTTGAACTGGATCCGCTCGGTGGCCACGCCACCGAAGACCATGGCGCCCAGCGGCCCGTTGCCGATGGGCAGTGCCTGGGTCTCCCAGTCGACGGCGGGCTCCTCGTACCAGAGCGTCAGTTCGTCGGGCATGGCGGCCATTGTCCCGCGATCTCACTGGATATGGCCCTCTATGCTGCCGATCATGAGCATCTCTCTCAGCGACGCTGCCCGGAGCATCCTCAGCGCCCCCAACCTCGGCGTTCTCGCCACCCTCAACCCCGATGGCAGTCCGCAGACCTCGGTCGTCTGGGTCGGCACCGACGGCGACGACGTGGTCATCTCCTCCCAGGCCGGCAGGCGCAAGGTGGTGAACCTGGAGCGGGACCCACGGGTCAGCCTCAGCGTGTTCGACCTTGCGGACCCCGACAGGTACGTCGAGGTCCGAGGGGTCGCGACGGTCACCGAGGACGAGGGAAGGCGGCTGGCGGTGCGGCTGGCGGAGGAGTACGAGGGCGAAGGAGCCGGCGAGGAGTACCTCCGGCTGCCGCCGGAAAAGGTGCGCGTGACGATCCGCATCACGCCGGAGCGGGTGGTGGGGAACGCGGCGTGACGCGCCGGCGTCTCACGCCCGGCCGGAGCACCCGGACGACGGGTTCGAGCAGTCCCCCGCCGGCCCCTTGGCGAACCTGGTCAGCAGGTTGAGCGTGGCGCGGCGGGTGAAGGCGGAGGCCGCCCGGGTCACGCCGTGGCCGCAGGCCGCGCCCTTCATGCCGCACACCCAGCGCATCGTGCCGGAGGCGAACACCCCGGCGCCGCTGGGAGCGACGTAGTAGGTGGTGTGGCTCACCGTGGCCCGGCCGCCGCAGTCGACGGGCGACTCGGCCAGCACCTCGATGTCGTCCGGTGAGCCTGGCGACACCTTGTCGGTCTCCACGCCGGCCAGCCCGGGGAAGCTCCTGCCCCGAGTCCCCTCGAAGATCCAGTGGCCCGGCCTGCTCACCCGGTAGGTCGCCTCGGCCGGGAAGCAGTCGTACATCTGCCCGACCAGCCCGCTCTCAGGCTCCGACCGCCGCCAGAGCGGGCACCGGGTCTCCTTGTCGCACATGACCGTCCTGCCGTGCAGCCCGATCCGCCAGTAGACGGCGTTGGCCCCGAGGAAGGCCAGGTTCGCGCCCGCGTCACGGGCCTGCGTGACGACCTTCCGCATCGTCGGCGACCAGTACTCGTCGTGCCCCAGCGACACCACGGCCCGCGCGCCGCCCAACGCCCCGGGCCGCAGGTCGAGGCTGGTCAGATAGGCCAGCGGCACCCCGCTCTGCTCGGCCAGCCGGATGGCGTTCCACTCGAAGTCCAGGAAGAGCCGGGCACCCGAGCCGTCGTAGGGACGATCGAAGGTGACCTTGCGTGACCGGTCGTCGAATCCGCCGGGGCCGCTGTAGAGGCTGCGTCCTCCCCACAGGTTGTACGCCTGCCAGGTGGTCACGGCGTTGACGATCACGACCCGGCCCTCGGCCGAGGCCGACCGCACGGTGATCGGCACGTAGCGCTGGCCGCCCGTCGAGGCGTCCAGCCGCACCAAATAGGCGCCCTCGGCCCAGCCGGTGGTGTCGACGGTGAGCGAGGGCTTCCAGTGAGCGGCGGTCACCATGCCCTCGACGGTCCGCGGCGGCGGCTGCCGGGTCCCGGCGACCGGCGTGGAACGCCAGACCCTCACCGGCCGGGCGCCCATCCGGAACGCCGACGCGGTGAAGCGCGGCGCGGTCGTGGAGACGAGCAGCCGGAACCGCTCCCCCGGCAGCACGCTGACCCGGTCGGCGTACCCCTCGATCTCGTGCTCGCCGCCGCGTTCGGTGATGCGCCACGGCGCGGGCGGCGCCTGCGCGGGCGCGGCGCGTTCGGAGGCTCCGGCGGACACCGAGGCGGGTCCGGGGGCGACCGGCGCGGTGGCGGCGCAGCCGGCGGTGAGCAGGACCAGGACGGCGAGGACATGACGCACGGTCACCCATGCTCACGCCCGCCCCCGGGCGGGCGCCCGCCTTTGGCGAAGTACTTACCCTCAGCCGTCGGCGGCCGGTCTGAGCAGGCCGATCTCGTACGCCGCCGCCACCGCCGCCGCCCGGTCCTTCACCTGGAGCTTGGCGAAGACGTGGAGCAGATGCGTCTTGACCGTCGCCTCGGTGATGAAGAGCTTCCCGGCGATGTCGCGATTGGTCGCGCCCCGGGCGATCAGCTTGAGCACCTCGAGTTCGCGGCGGCTCAGCGTGCGCGGCGCCTCCGGCGCGCGGTCCTTCGCCGTCAGCACACCGGCCACCGTCGGAGACAGCACGGTTTCGCCGCGGGAGGCCGCCAGCACGGCACGGCGCAGGTCGGCGCGGGGCGTGTCCTTGAGGAGATAGCCGGTGGCGCCCTGCTCGATCGCCGGCAGGACGTCGGCGTCATCGTCGAACGTGGTCAGGACCAGCACGTGGATGCCGGGCGTCTGCTCGCGGAGCCGGCGGATGACCTCCACGCCGCTCATCCTCGGCATGCGCAGGTCCAGGAGCACGACGTCGGGATCCGTACGCAGGGCCACCGCGAGGGCCTCGGGACCGTCGGCCGCCTCGCCGACGACCTCGAAGCCGGCGTCGGCGGCGAAGATGCCGCGCAGGCCGTCGCGGACGATCGGGTGGTCGTCCACGATGATCAAACGGATCGGCGGCATGGCCTCACGGTCCCGGGTCGGGGTCGGCGGGGATGGCCGGGACGGTGGCGGAGACGCCGGTGCCCTGGCCGGGGGCGGACTCGATCGCGAAGCTCCCGGCCAGGCGGGTGACGCGCTGGCGCATCGCGACGAGGCCGAAGCCCTCGCCGTGGGACGCGGCCGCCGGGGCGAAGCCGGCGCCGTCGTCGCGGACGTCCAGCGCCACCACGTCGTCCATGTACGAGAGCGTGAGGCCGACCCGCCCGGCCGAGGCGTGCTTGGCCACGTTGGCCAGCGCCTCCTGCGCCACCCGCAGCAGGGCCGTCTCCACCTCCGCGTGCAGCGGCCGGGGGTCGCCGGTGATCGACACGGCGGCGGGCACGCCGGTGTTCCGCGACCAGGTCGCCGCGAGCCTCTCCAGAACGGTCGCCAGCTCGCCCTCGTGCTGGAGCGACGCCGGGCGCAGCGCCTGCACCGAGCGGCGGGCCTCGGTCAGGCTCTCCCTGGCCATGGCCTGAACCGTGTCCAGGCGGGCACGGGCCGGAGGCGGCACGTCCCCGACGGCCTCCAGCTGGGTGAGGATGGCGGTCAGGCCCTGCGCGACGGTGTCGTGGATCTCCCGGGCCATCCGCTGCCGCTCCTCCAGCACGCCGGCCTCGCGGGCCCGGGTCAGCAGCTGGGCCTGGAGGTTCGCGTTGTCGTCGGCGAGCGCGACCAGTTTGGCGCTCGTCTCCCGCAACTCCGCGATCATCACCTTGCGCTGGTCGTTCTGGTCGGAGATGGCCTTGATGACCAGGCCGACGGTGGAGGCGGCCAGCACCCCGACGACGAAGGAGCCGAGCAGCTCGACCGGGGTGCGCCCGAGCTGCGGGCGGGCGGCGATCAGCACGCCGACCGTCACGGCCACCCCGCCGTACGCCCACAACCCCGGCAGCAGGGCGAAACACTGGACGAACGCCCCCAGTCCCGTCACCGTGAACACGTTGTCGATCCTGACCAGGACCCCGATGACGGCGAGCAGGACGGCGAAGTAGGCGATCAGCACCACGGGGCGGGCGATCCAGCCAGGGTGGGAGGTCACCATCAGCCAGTGCCAGGCCACCGCGAACAGCGCCAGGACCAGCACCTCCAGCCGCCACTCCCGCAGCAGGGCGAAGAGCGCGGGAAGCAGGACCAGCAGGTACGGCAGCGCGGCCTGGACCCGGTCCCAGCGCGTCAGGCCCGGGTCGGTCGTCACCATCGGAACGTCCTGAGGGCGAGGCCGCCCGCGACGATCGAGATCGCGACCATGACGCCCAGCGTAAGCGGTGAGGTGGCGCCGCCCGCCCAGCCGTCGCGGACCGCCTGGACCGCCGGAGCCATGGGGAGGAGATCGCCGATCGCGCGCATCGAGCCGGACATGGTCTCCCGGGGGATCATGGCGCCGGACAGGAACACCATCGGGAAGAACACGGCCAGCCCGATCACGGTCGCGGCGCGGCCGGTGGGGACGAGCGCGCCGAGGAGGAGCCCTATGGAGCCCAGGCTGAGCGCGCCCAGCAGCCACGCCACCAGGACGCCCACGACGTTCGCCGGCGCGGTCAGCCCGAACGCGACCAGGCCGATGACGATCAGCAGCGCCGAGCCGAGCACCGCCAGCAGCATGTGCGCCGCCCACTGTGCCCCGAACAGCATGGCGCGGGAGGCGGGGGTCGCGCGCAGCCGCTTCAGGACCCGGCGCTCCCGGTAGTGGGCCAGCGTGGCGGGGAGCACGACCAGCGCGGCCAGGCCGATGACGAACACGGTCAGCATCGGCACGGTGGCGTCGATCAGCGGCGTCCCGCCCCGCAAGGGCTTGTTGCCGCCGCGCAGCTTGACCCAGAGCATGATCGCTGGGAAGACGAGCGCGAAGAAGGCCGACATCGGGTCACGGACGATCAGCTTGAGCTCGACGGCGACGACGTTCGCGAGGCCTTTCATGCCATTTCCCTTTCGGTCAGGGCGAAGTACGCGTTCTCCAGGGAGTCGGCTCCCGCCTTGGCGATCAGCTCCCGCGGGCTGCCCTCGGCGACGACGCGGCCGCGGTCGACGATGGCGAGGCGGTCGCACAGCGCTTCCGCCTCGTCCATGAAGTGGGTGACCAGCACGACGGTGACGCCGCGCCCGCGCATCTCGCGGATGAGGCCCCACGTGGTGCGGCGGGCGGCGGGGTCCAGGCCGGTGGTGAGCTCGTCGAGGAAGACGACCTCGGGGTTGCCGACCAGGGCCAGCGCGATGAACAGGCGCTGCTTCCAGCCGCCGGACAGGTTCCCGAAGCGGGCCCGTCTCCGGTCCGCGAGCCCCCATTCGTCCATGACCGCCCGCCAGTCGGCCGGCTTGTCGTAGAAGGAGGCGTACATCCTCAACGCCTCGCCTACCTTGATGGCGTCGGGGAGGGCCGCCTCCTGCAACTGGGCGCCGATGCGCTGGAGGAGCGCGCGACGGTCGTCGTACGGGTCCAGGCCGAGCACGCGCAGGGTGCCGCCGTCCGGCCGGCGCAGCCCGGAGGCGCACTCCACGAGCGTGGTCTTGCCCGCGCCGTTGGGGCCGGCGATGCCGAAGATCTCGCCGCGCCGCACGGTCAGGGTGACGCCGTCGACCGCCTTGCCCGCCTTGTAGCTCTTGCTCAGCTCGTTGATCTCGATGATCGCTGTCATGCTTCGAGCCTCGCCGCCGGGCGCCGCCGCCGACATCCACCGATCGGTTGATGGGGGTCAGCCGTACCGGTCGTGGGCCGGCGGGCGTACGTGACGCCCCCGTTCGGCCCGCTCCTTGACGGACCGCAGCCGCGCCCGGCGTCAACTGCCGTCGGCGGCGATCGGGTTCAGGCCGGTGACGGGGACGCCGTGCTGTACCGCCGGCTCCAGGCCCCGTTCAGGCGGCGGTCGGTGTGAACGAGCCACTCGCTCAGCGCCGCCACGACGGACTGCGTCGTGTTGTTCCAGGAAGCCCGTGGTGTGCCCCTGGGGAGGGGTGGTATCCGGCGCACTCGCGGAAGCCCGCGCGGGCGGCTTCACGGAAGCCGGTGCGGGAGGGCCGGATGGTCATCGGCGGGCGACGAGCCCGCTCTCGTAGGCGGCGACGACAAGCTGGGCTCGGTCGCGGGCCTGCAGTTTGGCCAGGAGGCGGCCGATGTGGGTCTTGACCGTGCCGACCGTGAGGTGAAGGTGCCCGGCGATCTCGGAGTTGGACATCCCCCTGCCGACGAGGGTGAGCACCTCACGCTCGCGCCGGGTGAGGTCGCTGAGACCGCTCACGACCGGGGCGGGCTGGGAGTCGCGCAGGAACTCGGCTATGAGCCGGCGGGTCACGGTGGGCGCGAGCAACGCCTCGCCGGAGGCGACGACCCGGATGGCGGCCAGGAGGTCGGTCGCCGAGGCGCTCTTGAGGAGGAATCCGCTGGCTCCCGCTCTGAGGGACGCGTACACGTACTCGTCCTGGTCGAACGTGGTGAGGATCAGCACGCGGATCCCGGCGCCGGCGGGGTCGGAGCAGATGCGCCTGGTCGCCTCGATGCCGTCCAGGTCCGGCATCCTGACGTCCATGAGGACGACGTCCGGTCGCCGCAGCCGGGCCAGGCGCACGGCTTCGGCGCCGGTGCCGGCCTCGCCCACGGTGGTCAGCCCCGGTGTGGCGTCGATGAGGACCTTCAGGCTGTCGCGTACGAGGAGCTGGTCCTCGGCGAGCAGGATGCGGATCGGCGGAGCGGGGACGTCGCCGCTCACGTCATGGTGCCGTTCTCGCAGGGCAGGCGAGCCGTGACGCGAAAGCCCCGGTCCGGCCGGAATCCGGCGCTGAACGAGCCTCCGTACAGCTTGACCCGTTCGCGCATGCCGATCAGGCCGTGCCCGCCGCCGGCCGCGCGCGGCGGGCGGCCGTGGCGGGGGCCGTCGTCGACGACCTCGATGGCGGCTGCCCGCTCGTCGATGTCCACGGTGACCGAGCAGCGCGTGGGCCCCGCGTGGGTGACGACGTTGGTCAGCGCCTGCTGCACGATCCGGTAGACCGACACGGCGAGCGCGGGTGAGAGCCGGGCCTCCTCGCGGACGGTCAGGTCGACCTCGACCCCGGCCGCGCGGGCGTGGGCGGCCAGCTCGGGCAGATCCGCTATGCCGGGAACGGGCACGGGGCCCTCCGCGAGGTCGCCGTCGGACCGCAGGAGACCGAGCACCCGGTGGATCTCGGCGAGCGTGCCCCGGCTGGGCCGCTCGATCGCCCTCGGCCTGATGTCGGCGCTGGCGCTCGGCACGCTCAAGGGCACCGAGCCGCAGTCGTTCATCGCCGTGGGCGGCCTGTGCCTCGCGTTCATCCCCCTGGGCGTCTCGCTGCTGCGCGACGGCCCCCCGCCGACCAGGCGCGCCGTGGTCTGGATCGTCGTCCTCGTCACCGTACACGTCCTCATGTCGGCTTACGGGCCGAGAGGATGACGAATGGGCCCCCCGGCGGACATCAATCTTCCTTGCCCGGCGCCGCCGCCCTACGGCTCGTAATGGATGTGCATCGAGGAGATCCGGTCGTTCCAGGCGTCGCCGACGTAGTCCACCTTGGTCCAGTTGTGCCAGTACCTCTTCGCGCCCTGGTACGAGTTGTGCTCCCACACGTTGAGGTAGTTGCAGCGGGAATGGCCCTGCCGCCAGGAGGAGATCCTGTCGTTCCACATGACACCGAGGTCGCGGATGCCGTACCCGGCGGTGTCGCAGGGGCCGGAGTAGCCCCACCAGCGGTACCTCGGAAGGCCCTGGTTGATGTTGTCGGCGGCCTCCAGGAGCAGCGTCGCCTCCGCGGCGGTCCGCGTCCCGCCGAGGGCGGCCTGGTCCGCCTTCTCGATGGTGTCCGCGCACACCTCCTTGACCACCCGGGAGAACGTCTCTCCCGGTTTGATCGGCTCCAGCAGGACGGAGCAGGAGCGGGTGGGGGCGGGGCTCTCGGTGGACGCCGCCGCCGCCGGGGCGGCGGCGACGCCGCAGGCCACCAGGGCCAGCGCGGCGATGGAGCGGCTGTGCCTGCGGGCCGTGGCGATCGTCGGCGGTTTCGGGCGAGTACGCATGTCATTCTCCTTCTGCTGGCGTGGAGCGCCCCCGTCAAGGGGGGACCACGGACGGCCTGCGCGAAGACCTTCGTCCGAGTCGGCGGAGAGGGCCCGGGGCCGGTTGGCAGCGGCGTGACGCCGCACTCCTCACCCTCCATCGCCGAAGATCGCACGGCCAGGGCGGCAGCCGGGCATGTGGCGGACATCTCGCCACCAGGACAAGCGGCGGCCTGTCCCCTCACGTGGTGGAGGACCGCGTCAGAAGCGCCAGCGGGTGGCGGTCCGGCCGTCGGCGCCGTAGCCGTAGGCGCGATCGGGGGTGATCCGGTAGAGACCGTACTCCGGTGAGCCGGGCAGGCTGTCGTCGTGGACGCGGCCGTCGCGCGGGGAGAGTCGCCACTGATACTTCGCCACGAACGCGTCGGCCACCTCCCGCTGCCGGTCGGGGTCGAGGACAGGGGCGGCGACGCCCTCGATCACGAGGTCGAGGTCCGCCCCGGCGACGGTGAGGACGCAGTGACCGTTGTGAGCCAGGTTCCGGCCTTTGCGCGAGCCGGGGCGGGTGGTGAAACACGGGGCTCCGTCGGCCCAGACCGGCATCAAAGGCATGGCATGAGGGCGCCCGTCGGGCCGTACCGTCGACAGCCACGCTTTCGGCGTCTCACCCACGCACGCCTGCGCGTGGGTCCACGGTCGCACGGAGGCGGGGTCGGTGCTCATCGGTGTCGCGTCGGCCTCGCTGAACAGGAGCTCGGCGCGGGGATTCGGGTAGGACATGGCAGTGGTTTCCCTTTCGGATGGATCGCGGGACGGTTCAGGAGCCGTACTCGTCGTGCAGCCGCCACCAGTGGTAGGGCGGGCTCTGCGGCCGGCCTTCGGGCGAGTCTTCCCACGTCTCCTGCCGTCCGTACGGGGTCAGGTCGAGGAAGGTCCAGTTGCTGCCGAGTCGTTCGACGCCTCGTCCGGTGGTGACGTACGTGCGATAGACGTCCGCGCCGTCGCGCAGGAAGACGTTCACCGCGAACCCGTCGCCCGCGTCCATGTCCCGGTTGAAGGCGCCGTCCGGCGCCGCGTACCACGGGATGGTCCAGCCCATGCGCCGCTTGGACGGCATGATCTCGGCCAGCGGTCCGGTGGAGACCAGCGCCATGGAGACGTCACGGGCGTGCAGGTGCGCCAGGTGGCCAACGTTGTCGGTGAACATCGCGCAGCCCGAGCAGAGTTCGTGGGCTCCGTGCCACATGAAGGAGTACACGATGAGCTGGCTGCGCCCGTCGAAGAGGTCCGGCAGCCCTCTCGTGCCGTCCGGGCCGTCGAACCGGTACTCGCGGTCCACCCTGACCATCGGCAGCCGTCTCCGTTCGGCGGCCAGGGCGTCCTGCGCCCGGGTGAGGTGCTTCTCCTTGACCAGCAGGGCGTCCCGGGCGCTGCGCCACTCCTGCTCCGAGACGATCGGGGGTTGGGTCATCAGCTGCTCCTTTGTTGCTTCCCTAAGGAAAGTGACGGGGCAGACCCTACCGGAGTCGATTCCCTAAGGGAAGCCAGTCGGCTAGGCTGGACCTCATGCAGCGCACCCGGTTCGGCGACATGACCTGCTCCATCGCCCGCACTCTGGACATCATCGGCGAGCCGTGGTCTCCGCTGATCCTGCGCGACGTCTATGTCGGCATCGAGCGCTTCGATGATCTCCAGCGCGACCTCGGCATCTCCAGCAAAGTGCTCAGCGGCCGGCTGAAGTGGCTGGTCGAAAGCGGTGTGCTGGAACGCCGGGAATATTCACAGCGTCCCGTCCGGCACGAGTACACCCTCACCGAGAAGGGCCGGGAGCTGTGCGACCTGCTGCTGGTGATGGCGCGCTGGGGCGACCGCTGGACGTCCGGAGACTCGGGTCCGCCCACGCTGTACCGTCACCACGCCTGCGGCCGGACCAGCCATGTGGAACTGCGCTGCTCGGCCTGCGGGCAGCCGATGCGCGCGACGGACGTCGACATGCTGCCCGGCCCCGGAGCCGAAGAAGGCAGCGCTTGACCGAAGCACGTCCACGACCGGGAACGACTCTCCTCGTCTAGGTACCGCGGGCGTCCGACACCTCCCGGGCAGCGAGGAACTCATCCAGCAGTGAAGAGGACCTCGATGACCCTGCCCTCCTCTTCACGGGTCAGCCCCCACTGCTCCCACCCGCCGGGGAGAGCGATATGGCGCACCTGCCCATGCCAGCCGTGGTTGCAGTCCCGGCCCCGCCGCGCCACCAGCCACTCCCGCCAGCCGCTCAGACCGAGACCTCCATGACGCAGCGCGTGCTGGTCATAACCGTCCAGGAGAGCAGGTCGCCGCAGCGTTCGCGGGCGGCGGGTCCGGCGGTGAGGGCGAGTTGGTCGCGCAGGTGGCAGAACTCGTGGAAGGTCCACCAGAGGTGGACGTCGGTGCCGGTGGGGAGCATCTCCGGGGTGCCGAAATAGATCGCCAGGCGGAACAGCAGCTCATAGAGGTCCCAGAACGCCTTTATGGGTTCGATGGGGCCATCGCGTGGGCGGCGTATCCGCGCCAGGAGGTCCTGCTGGATGCGCAGCGATCTCTCGCTTCCGACCGGCTGGCAGGGGAGCTGGGCGAGTTGCTGTCGGCAGTTGCGGGCGCCGACGATGCGCCAGAGCGGGTCGGGCCCGGCCAGGCAGCGGGGGCAGACGGCGGCGGTCTCCAGGCGCCAGGGCCAGGGCCGGGTGCTGGTGTTGCCGGTCCAGCTGTAGGTGATGAACTGACCGCCCTGACCGAACAGCGCCATCCGCATCATGGCGCGGGCGCGCAGCTTGGCAGCCGGCGTACAGCGAGTCGTTCGCGTCGTGGGTGTATCGGATGGCCCTGCGGCTTCGACCGTGCGCTTCCAGTTGTCGCGACCGACTGTCGCCTTCAAGGCCGCGAGACACTTATCTGGACGCAGCGACGATGACAGTGCGGCCTGCTCCCGACCTGGGCACTGTCATTTCGATGGGTGTCTGCCACTGACACTGAGCCGTCGGCGTGAAGCGTGATGGCGCAATGCCCACCGTTGTCGCACTCGGCCTCGTCAGCGACGTAGGCGAGCGGTGTCGGCTGTGGCGCGCCCCGTCCGGCAGGGTGCCGGTGAAGCCGCGTCCTGACATGACCCACCATCGGAAGTCTCCCCTCCGAACCACAGGAGCGGAAGAGCGCACCTGGTCGCGGCCCCTGTCGCGAGGCCGTGCCCGGCACGGGGGTTCTGTTACCGATCCCGCTGCCGCGGTCGGTAATGCCAGCAGTAACAGAGCGCGATCACGCTGCCCCCTATTCGCGTCGGGGGACGAGTTCATGACCAGCTGATGGGATCGCCGTAATGACCAACAGAACTTCCCTCGCCGGCCGTCGTCGGCGGCTCGCAGCCGTCGCCGCGGCGGCTTCATTGACATTGACCGCGGCGTGCTCGTCCTCGGACGACGTCGCCCCCGACGCGGCGCCCGCCGCTGCCGCTTCCTCCGAGGCGGCCCCGCTCAAGCTCGTCGGCATCCTGACCGTGTCCGCGCCGTCTGTCGGGTTCCCGGACCAGGCAGCGGCGATCGAGGCCGCCGTGTCCGCGGCGAACGACAGCGGCGGCATCGCCGGCCGCAAGGTCGAGCTGACGGTCTGCAACGACCAGGCCGACCCCAACGTGAGCGCGAAGTGCGCCCAGGATGCGGTCGCCCAGGGCGCCATCGCCGTGATCGGCGGCCTGTCGGTCGGCGGCAGCGGCATGGTGCCGGTGCTCGAACAGGCCGGTATCCCGCTGCTCAGCCACCCGATCAACCCGCTCGAGTTCACCAGCCAGGCTTCCTGGCCGATCCCCGGCGGCACGCCGGTGTCATTCAGCGGGGCCGCGATCGGGCTGGTCAAGACCTACGGCTGCAAGAAGGTGGACGCGATCACGCAGTCGCTGCCGTCCTCGATCGCCTCGGCCGACTTCGCCGACGCCGGGCTGAAGTCGCTCGGCATGAAGCTGAACGCGAAGATCGCGGTGCCGACCACCAACGCCGACTACGGAGCCCCGGTCGCCCAGGTCGTGTCGAACGGCGCGGACTGCGTGGTGATCGCGCTCCCGCCGGGCGAGGCCGGCAAGGCGATCACAGCCCTGGGCGCCGGCGCGCCGGGCGTGAAGGCCGGGCTCGCCGCCGCGTCACTCACCCAGGCGCTCATCGACCAGGTGGGCAAGCCCGCCGAGGGCGTGCTGCTGTCCGACTCGTTCCTGCCGGTGAACAGTGACGAGGCCGGCATGGTCGCCTTCCGCGACGCCATGAAGAAGTACCAGCCGGACGCGAAGCCGACGTCGGCGGGCGTGGTCGTGTGGTCCGCGCTGGCCGTGGTGAAGGCGGCCGCCGAATCCATCCAGGGCCCGATCGACGGCAAGGCGATGCAGCAGGCGCTCGGCACACTCGACGCCGTCGAGACGGGTGTCGGACCGGCCATCGACCTCACCACGCCGATCGGCATCAAGGACTTCAGCCGGATCCTGAACACCAACGTCGTCACGTACACGGTCAAGGACGGCACCTACGGCCCGGCCGCCGAGCCGTTCAGCGTGCTCGACGCCGTCAAGGCGAACGGGTGACCCAGACCGGGGACCGGACAGTGGCGGAGCCGATCCTCGAGGCGGCCGACCTCGAGGTCGGCTACGGCCACCTCCCCGTACTGAAAGGGCTGTCGGTCGCGGTCCGTCCCGGCGAGATCGTCGCGCTGCTGGGCGCGAACGGAGCCGGCAAGACCACGACCCTCATGGCCCTGTCCGGAGTCCTGACACCGATCTCCGGCTCGGTCCGGCTCGACGGCCGGCCCGCGCCGGAGGGGCTGCATCGCAGGGCCGACGCCGGCGTGGCGCTGATCTGCGAGGACCGCTCGGTCTTCATGGGCCTCACCTGCCGGGAGAACCTCCGGCTCGGCCGCGGCGGCGTCCAGGAGAGCCTGGCTCTGATGCCCGAACTGGAGCCGCTGCTGGACCGGAAGGTGGGGCTGATGTCGGGCGGCGAGCAGCAGATGCTCACCCTGGCCCGCGCGCTGGCCGGCTCGCCGAAGGTGCTGCTCGCCGACGAGCTGACCCTCGGCCTCGCCCCGCTCATCGTGGCCCGGCTGCTCACCAGTCTGCGCGCCGCCGCCGACCGGGGCGTCGGCGTGCTCATCGTCGAGGAGCGGGTCCAGCGCGCTCTCCAGATCGCCGATCGCGTCTGCGTGCTGCGCCGGGGAGAGATCGTGATCGAGGGTACGGCGGCCGAGATGGGATCGCGGCTGGCCGAGATCGAGGCCAGCTATCTGTCGGCCGCGGCCGACGAACCCGGCGCCACGATCGGAGGCCACGGGTCATGAACGGCGCCATCCAGCTCGCGCTGGTCGGGATGTCGTCGGGATCTCTCCTGGCGTTGACCGCGCTCGGCATCGTGATCGCCTATCGCGGGTCCGGGATCATCAACTTCTCCCACGGCATCGTCGGGACCGTGGCGGCGTTCGCCTACTGGGAGCTCAACGCGGGCCAGGGGCTCTCGCCCGTGCTCGCGGTGCCCGGCGCGCTGCTCGCCGCCGCGCTGTGCGGCTACCTGACCTACCGGCTCGCGATCCAGCGCATGGCGCGCATGTCGACACTGAGCCGCACCAGCGTCTCGCTGATCGTGCTCGTCATCGTGCAGTCGGCGCTGACCTTGAGGTACGGCGCGGACGAACGCATCGTCCAGCCCATCTTCCCCACCGATCCGGTGTCGCTGTTCGGGATCCACCTGGGCAAGGACCGGATCATCACCTTCTTCATCGCCACCGTGCTCGTCACCCTGCTCACCGCCTGCTACGGCCGCACCCGGTTCGGGCTGGCCACCGCGGCGCAGGTGGAGAACCCGATCGCGTCGGCGGCGCTGGGCATCTCCCCGGTCCGGATCGCCACCAGCAACTGGGTGATCGGCTCGGTGTTCGCCGGCGTCGCCGGGGTCCTGCTCGCCCCGATCGTCGGGGTGCAGATCGTCACGCTGACCCACCTGATCGTCCCGGCGCTCGCCGCCGCGCTGATCGGCGGGCTGCGCTCGTTCCCGCTCACGTACCTGGGCGCCCTGCTCATCGGGGTGACGCAGGCCGAGGTGACCCGCTACGTTGCCACGCCCGGCTGGGCGGACGCGGTGCCGTTCCTGCTGATCGTGCTCGTGATGGTGTGGCGCGGCACGGGCGGCGGGATCCGTACGGCCATCGTCGAGCGGCGGCCGAAGGTCGGCGACGGCCACATCCGGCCGTTCATCCTCCTCACGCTCGTCGGCGGCTCGATCCTGCTGCTCACGCTGGTGTTCGACCTCTCGTACGTGACGGCGATGACGATCACCTGCACGTACGGGATCATCCTGCTGTCCAGCGTCGTCATCACCGGTTACACCGGGCAGTTGTCGCTCAGCCAGTTCAGTTTCGCCGGCATCGGCGCGGTCATCACCGGACTGCTGCTGACCCGTACCGGAATGCCGTTCCTGCCGGCGATCGCGCTCAGCCTGGTCGCGACGTTCGTCGTCGGCGCGCTGCTCGGCGTGCCGCTGCTGCGCACCCGCGGGGTGAACTTCGCGGTGGCGACGCTCGGCTCCGCCGTGGCGATCCAGGGCGTGCTGTTGCAGAACCCGACGTACTCGGGCGCCTACACGCCCCTGCCGGGGCCGCTGACGGTGTTCGGCTGGCAGGTGGACTCGCTCGTCCATCCCGAGCGGTGGGCGATCGTGTGCCTGATCGCGTTCGTCCTCGCCGGTCTCGTGGTCGCCAACGTGCGGCGCGGGCGCGTCGGACGCCGCATGATCGCGGTACGCACCAACGAGCGGGCGGCCGAGTCCGTCGGGCTGAACCCGTGGCGGGTCCGCCTCTACGCGTTCGCCCTCTCGGCGGCCATCGCCGCGCTGGGCGGGATCCTCGTGGTGTTCCGGCAGCCGACCATGGTGTTCGAGCGGGGCTTCGCGGCCTTCGACTCGATCCTGGGGATCTCCCAGGTCGTCCTGGGCGGCATCGGTTACATCGCCGGCCCGCTCCTCGGCGTGCTCGGGCATCCCGGCGGTTTCGTCTCCACGCTGCTCGACTCGGACAGCGCGACGACGCCGCTGTGGATCGCGCTCGTGGGCGGCATCCTGTCCATCTGGTACTTGCAGGCGCGGCCAGACGGGGCCGCGGAGGGCCTCGGGCGGCATATCCACCTGCCCCGCCGGTCCCGTCCGGCGCCGGTGACCGCCACGACCGCGGCCCCGCCCGGCCGCGTGCCGGAACGGACGCTGCGGGGCCAGGGGCTGACGGTCGCCTTCGGCGGGGTGGTCGCGGTCGACGACGCCTCGCTGGACGTCGGGCCGGGCGAGATCGTCGGCCTCATCGGGCCGAACGGCGCGGGCAAGACGACCCTGATCGACGCGGTCACCGGCGCGACCAGACCGAAGGCCGGCACGGTCACGCTCGGAGACAAGCCGATCGGGTCCATGAGGATGCACCGCCGGGTCAGGGAGGGGATCGGCCGGTCGTTCCAGAGCCTCGAACTCTTCGACGACATGACCGTGGCCGACAACCTCAAGGCGTCGGTCGACGCGCGGTCCGGCAGCGCCTACCTGACCGACCTGGTCTGGCCGCGCCCGACGGCCTTCACCGCGGGGGCGCTCGCCGCCGTCGAGCTGTTCGAGCTCGGTCCCGACCTCGACCGGCTGCCCACAGAGCTGCCGTACGGCCGGCGCCGGCTGGTCGGCATCGCCCGCGCGGTGGCCGCCGAGCCGTCCATCCTCTGCCTCGACGAGCCGGCGGCCGGGCTGAGCTCGACCGAGTCGGCCGAGCTGGGCGTGCTGCTGCGGCGGCTCGCCGACGAGCGCGGCATGGGAGTGCTGGTCGTCGAGCACGACATGGAGCTGGTCATGCGGGTGTGCGACCGGGTGATCGTGATGGAACGCGGGCGGATCATCGCCGACGGGACACCGGGCGACGTGCGCCGTGACCCCCGGGTCATCGCGGCGTACCTCGGCGACGAGCCGACGGAAGCGGAACCTCGGGAACCCGTCGTAGCACGGAACGAGACGGCCCGCGAGAGAGAGGAAGTCGAGCAATGAGGTCCGACGATCGGATCGAGAAGGCGCTCGCCCGCGCCGTCGAGCTGGGCGAGGTCGGCGTGCAGGTCGCCGCCTACCTCGGTGACGAGCTCATCGTCGACGCGTGGACCGGCGTCGCCGACCCGGGCGACCGCCGGCCGGTCGACGGCGACACCCTGTTCCCCGTCTTCTCGGTGAGCAAGGCGTTGCTCGCGACGGCGATCCAGCTCCAGTGCGAACGAGGGCTGGTGGACATGGACGAGCCGGTCGCGACGTACTGGCCGGAGTACGGGCAGCGCGGCAAGGAGCGCATCACCGTCGGTCACGTGCTCACGCACCGGGCCGGCGTCCCGCACATGCCGCCGGACCTGGACGCCGCCGGACTGGCGGACTGGGACGCCATCACCTCCTGGCTCGCGGGCGTCGAACCGCTGCACCCGCCGGGCGAACGCTCCATGTACCACTCGATGAGTTTCGGGCACATCCTCGGCGAGGTCGTCCGCCGCACCGACCCGGAGCACCGCCCGTACGACCGGTTCCTGCGCGAGGAGCTGTGCCTGCCGATCGGCGCCGATGACGTCTGGGACGTGCTCCCGGCGGAGCACGAGCATCGGGTCGCCCGGCTGACCTGGGGGCCGAACCCGCCGAAGCGGGCGCCGATGACCGGGGTGCCGCTGCTGTCGATGCCCCCGGAGATCCGTCCGGACGCCGACCGCTGGAACGACCCCCGGTTCCGGTCGTCGTCGGTCCCGGCGGCGGGCGCGGTGATGACGGCCCGCGCCGGTGCGCGGTTCTTCAGCCTGCTCGCCAACCGCGGTGAGCTCGGCGGCCGCCGGTACCTCTCGGCCGGCCGCCTGCTCGCCCTGACCCGGCCGCGGCCGGGCGCCGGCGAGTTCGACGAGGTCTACCAGGGCACGACCTGGATCGGCACCGGCGGCTTCTGGCTGGGCGGCGAGTCTCCGCCCGCCGACCCGCTGCTCGGCCGGTCGGTTCAGGTGCTCGCGCACGCCGGGATAGGCGGGTCGATGGGCTGGGCCGACCTCGCGAGCGGCCTGGCCGTCGTCATCACCCACAACCGGATGTTCCTGGGTGCCGCGCCGGGCGCCGAACCGTTCGTCCCCCTGGCCGACGCCGTGCGCGCGGTCGCGGGCGTGGAGTAGGGAGTGACCGCCATGGAGTACCGGCCGTTCGGGCGGACCGGCGTACGGGTGAGCGCCCTGGGCCTCGGGTGCTGGATGTTCGGTGACCGGGCCGACGAGGCCGAGTCGGCCCGGATCATCGACAGGGCGCTCGACTTCGGCGTCAACTTCTTCGACACGGCGAACAACTACGGCGGAGCACCCGGGCGCAGTGAGTCGATCGTGGGGGCCAGCCTGGCCAGGTCGTCCCGGCGCGACCGGGTGGTGATCAACACCAAGGCGTACATGCCGGTCGACCCCGACGACCCCAACGGGCGGGGCGTGAGCCGCCGTCATCTGATCCGCCAGTGCGAGGAGAGCCTGCGGCGGCTGCGGACGGACCACGTCGACGTGTTCACGCTGCACCGGTTCGACCCCGGCACGCCGGTCGACGAGCCGTTGCGCGCCCTGGACGACCTGGTGCGCGCGGGCAAGGTCCGTTACCTGGGAGTGAGCACGTCCGCCGCGTGGGAGGTCGTCGAGTCGCTGTGGGTGGCCAAGGAGTTCGGGCTCAACCGGATCGTGGCCGAGACGCCGCCGTACAACATCCTCGACCGGCGGGTCGAGCGTGAGCTGCTGCCGATGGCCGCGACGTTCGGGCTCGCGGTGAACCCGTGGGCGCCGCTCGGCGGAGGGGTGCTCACGGGACAGTACCGGCGCGGCGAGCCGCCGCCCGAGGGCAGCAGGTACGGCGCGGGCGGCGTGCTCGCCGGGTTCGCCGGTGACCGGTTCAGCGACGCCGTGTTCGACGTGCTCGACGTGCTGGAGGAGATCGCGGCGCGGCAAGGCATGACCGTCGCCCAGCTGGCCTACTCCTGGGTGGCACGGCAGCCCGGCGTGACGAGCGCGCTGTGCGGGCCGGAGCGGCTGGCCGACCTCGACTCGTGCGCGGATTCCCTGGCGATCGAGTGGACCGCCGAGGATCTGGCCGCGATCGACGCGGTCGCGCCGCCCGGTGACAAGGTCGCCGGTTGGTACGAAGCGCTCGGCGGCCCGCGCTTCCGGCCACACCCGGACAGAGTCTGACCGGACCCCAGAGCCGCTCGTCAGAGGGCCCGCCGGACCGCCCGTGCCCCGCTCCGGGGCACGGGCGCACGCCGGTCGATGACGGACTATCGGTTCGGCGACAACTGTCTGGACGCGGCGAAGATGACAGGAGGACCTGCTTACGACCTGGGCACTGGCACTTCGATGGTGTCGCATTACCAGTGCTCGCGTCATCGAAGCCGGCAGTATCCGGCCGAAGACCAAGTGTCATGGCTTGGGTGGGCGGCCTGCATCAGACCTCGTGGCGGAGTGGGCTGAACCAGATCGGTATCCAGCTAAGCGCCATGATCGCTGCGCCCGTCCACATTGCCGTCCCGATGCCCCAGACCTCGCCAAGAAGGCCCGCCAGCAGACCACCGACGCCGACCGCACCGATAAGGATCAGGCGCATGGTGGCGTTCATCCGGCCGAGCATCGGGTCGGGTGTAACCTTCTGCCTGAAGCTGACGAGCAGCACGTTATTCATCCCTGTCCGGAAGCACAAGATGCTCCATGCGGCCGCCGAGATCCAGACGCTCCAGCCGACGAACGGCACCAGAAGCGCGAACGGCGCAGTGGTCATGCCGACGATCCACACGGCACGCCCGCGGCCGAACCGCCGGCCGATCAGGTGAGCCGTCGAGGAACCGGCCAGCACACCGAGCCCGCCGATGGCAAGGTAAGCCCCGAGCACCCAGGCGGGATGCCCGAGCTCGTTGACGAGTAGCACGGGCAGCAGCGTCGAGCAGAGCGGGAAGGCGAGGTTCGTCATGCCGCCTTGTGTCGCGATGGCGATGAGGACCCGGTTGCCGAAGAGGAATCGCACCCCCTCGCCGATCTGCCGTCCGAGTCGCTCGCCGGGTACGGGGGCGGGCGCGGGTTCGGGCTTACTGATCCGGCGTAGCCACACGGCCGACCACAGGTAGGTGAGCGCGTCGAGCAGGATCGCCACCGGCGCGCCCGCGAGAGCCACCAACACTCCGGCGGAGCTTCTGCCGCCCACATCCATCGCCGCGTTCGTACCGACGAGCACTGAGTTCGCGGCGGTGAGCCGGTCGCGGCCGACCAGGTGCGGGAGCGTGCTCTGCGAGGCGACGTCGAAGAAGAGCGTGCCAATTCCCGTCGCGATGGCGACGCCGTACAGCTGGGTCATCGTGAGAGCGTCCAGCCACCACGTGACCGTTACCGACACCAGAAGCACGGCGCGAACCAGGTCCGTCGCGATCATCACCGGGCGGCGCCTGACCCGGTCCACCCATGCTCCGGCGGGCAAGCCGAGCACGAGCACGGTGATGGTGGTGAGGGCGCTGAGCAGTCCCACTTCACCGGGCCCCGCGTTGAGGGCGATCACCGCGAGCAGGGGCATCGCCACGTAGCCGACCTGGGTGCCGAACTGGCTGACCGCCGACGCCAGGTAGAAATTTCTGAAGGAGGGGTCATGCAGGAGCGGAGGCTCGGCAACAGTTGTCATACCACCTAGATGATGGAATCGTCAGTCCGAGCGCTATTGATTAAGCAGAGGACGAATCGGTTGGGCCTTGAGCTGACGTTCACCGCACAGGATGCGGCCAATGTCCGTTTCGCGGCTTCTCCTCTGTGGGAGGTCGTCGCCAGCGTGCGGGTGGTGAAGGATCCGGCCGCGCATGCCGTACTGAAGCCCTGGGCCGAACGGGTGCGGCGGCGGCTCGCCGATGTCGACTGGCGGTTGCTGTCCGACCTGGTGCCGGTGCCGACGATCTCGATCGTCGGCTTCGTCTGCCCGCCGCCCTCAACCTCCGTGCCCGACCTGGAGGTCGAGCTGGCCGGGATGGCGGCGATGGCGCCCCTGGTTCAGGAGGGTCTCGACGTCTGGGACGGTCCGCGCACCCGAGCACTCCAAGAGCTCTACGCCGACCCCGTGGGCGGCCTCGAACGGCTGGCCGAGGAGATCCGCAGCTACTGGGAAGCGGCCATCGCGCCCTACTGGCCGCGCGTACGGGCCCTGCTCGAAGGCGATGTGCTCTACCGCGCCAGGTTGCTGGCCGAGGGCGGCCTGCGGCGCATGCTCAGCGACCTTGACCCCGCCGTGACGTGGGAGGGAGAGACACTGCGCCTGCCCAAGACGGTCTGCGAAGGTGTGCGCCCGCTAGGCGGCCTGGGACTGTTGCTTGTGCCATCGGTGTTCACCTGGCCGCGTGTCTTCTCCATCACGACCCCGCCCTGGCAGCCCACGATCCGCTACCCCCCGCGCGGCGTCGCGACGCTCTGGGAGCACCGCGAGAGCGACCCGCCACAGGCGCTGGCCGCCGTGCTCGGCCGGACCCGCACCCGACTGCTGGCCGAACTCGACCAGCCCGCCTCGACCAGGGAACTGGCCGCCCGCCTCGACCTGTCGGAACCAGGCGCGAACCAGCACCTCACCGCTCTCCGCAGGGCCGGATTGGCCAGCGCGCACCGCACGGGGAGATATGTGCTCTATGCCCGTACGGCCGTCGCCGAGACGCTACTCGCCGGCGACGCGAGTCCCATACCGAGCGGTCACGAGTACGAACGGGCGGGAATCGCCGAAGTCCTCGACCCACCCCGCGCCCACTGACGACCAGGCCCCGAACCTGCTGCGATACACGTGCCTACTGACATCTCTGGTGCCGTACTGACATCTGCAAGGCCGTCAGACAACTGTCTGGAAGCAGCGAATCGAAGGTTTGATGCCCCGGCCGTGCAAGCCGGGGCATCTCGGCTCCAGCGGCTGGCCGGGAGCGGGTGTCCCGCGAGCCGTGTGGCGAGGGTGAAGTCCTGCCGGGGTTCGAACCCGACACCCGCTCACCGACGATCGGAGTCCCTGGATCGGACTGCGAAGATCAGCCGAGCGTGAACGTCCCGGCGCGGATACGGCGCCGGCTGGGAGGGTGGGCCTCATGATGGAGGACTTGCGGGACGCCGAGCGCCGGCTTCAGGCCGCGCAGCTCGCTGGAGATGTCGAGGCGCTGGATCGGCTGCTGGATGATCGGCTGATCTTCACCTTCGGTGCGAACGTCGCGACCAAGGCGGACGACCTGGAGCTGCACCGCACTCGGACGCAGGTGATGACGAAGGTGGCCGAGGAGGAGTTGACCGTGCTCGCCGATGGGCGCACCGGGGTGACGTGGTTTCTCGGCACCGTCGAAGGGACCGTCTCCGGTGCGCCGTTCGCGGCCAGGATGCGCTACACCCGTACGTGGCTGTACGACGAGACGCACGGCTGGCGAATCATCGCCGTGCACGCCGGCACGACCGATTGACATCACCGACACGTTGTCCGACGACCGGCCAGCCGGATGGTCGCCGGCGAGGTTCGACCGCCCCGGGGGCGGGCCGACGCTGGAAACCAGGCCATCCCGGCAAGATCAAGGACTAGATCTTGGTATCCCGGCTCCGGCCCGTGCACGAAAGGATCAAAGCAAGAGGTCCATGCGACCGACGGTAGATCATGAGGGCATGGTCAAGAACCTCTCCCTGCTCCTGGCTGGACTTCTCGCCGGTGTCGCGATCATGCTTGCCGGTCAGTGGCCGAGGGCGGAGGTGGTGTACCGGAGCGAGCAGCCCTCCACCGTGACGTACGAGGACGACTCGGCGCACCACCTGGGCCTGATCCGCAGGGACACGCTGTTCGGGGACGCGACACACCTGCTGGTCGTCGGCCGCGACCCCGGCTTCGGATACGGCCACTGGGTGAACGTCCACACGTCCGTCATCGACGCCGGCAAGGAGATCGCGGAGACGGCGTGGACGCCGGAGGGGGTACGGGTACGCTTCATGAGCGGGCACGAGTTGTTCGTCCCGGCTCGATACTTCCTCCACGGCCGCTGAGCGGGTCAGGACAGCGTCGGCGGCTCGGCGGGGCCGGCGTCCGGCAGCGGCTCCACCTGCGGCAGGCGGGCGACCATCGTCCACGGCGGGCGTCCGTTCCACTCAACTCCGATGGCCCGCTGTCATGTCCACTTCCAGATGGCGGACGGACTGTCATCTTCAAGGCCGCCAGAAAACGCTGTCTGGACGCGGCGATGGTGTCTGCTGCAGCCTGACCGAAGCGTGGACGAGCCGACCAGGCGGCGCTCACGATGGGGCACGTGGTGATGTGAGACCCCGGTGTGTCACAGGCAACGGTGGTTCCCCGGGTCGCGGCAATGAGCCCCATTGAACGTGTTCAGCCAGCCGCGCTAGGCTCGTCCCACTCACCTTGGGGGAAGCCGGATGAAAGTCGTGACATCCGGGGGGACCGGGCAAGTAGGCACCATTCTCAGTCGTGCGCTGACCGCCGCAGGCCATGACGTGGTGATCCTGACCAGGCGGCCCGTGCGCGATCGCGACGTCCGGTGGGATGCCGAGACCCTTGGCCCATGGGCGAAGGAACTCGACGGCAGCGACGTCGTGATCAACCTGGCTGGACGCAGTGTCAACTGTCGCTACACACCGGACAATCTGCGGGCGATGATGGATTCGCGGGTGCATTCCGCCCGGGTGATGGGTGAGGCGGTCGCGGCCGCCTCACGGCCTCCCCAAGTCTGGTTGCAGATGAGCACCGCCACCATTTACGCCCACCGCTTCGACGCCCCCAACGATGAGGTGACCGGCGTGCTCGGCGGCACCGAACCGGGCGTGCCAGGCTACTGGGCTTACAGCGTTGAGATCGCGAAAGCGTGGGAGCGCGCGCAGAAGCAAGCCGAGACCCCGCACACGCGCAAGGTCAGCATGCGCGCTGCCATGGTGATGAGCCCCGATCGTGGCGGCGTCTTCGACGTCTTGCTGCGGCTCGTGCGCCTCGGACTTGGCGGCCCGGTCGCCGGCGGCGCGCAGTACGTGTCCTGGATCCATGACCGCGACTTCGTCCGCGCCGTCGAGTTCCTGATCGACCGGGACGACCTCGCCGGGCCGGTGAACCTCGCCGCTCCCGTTCCTTTGCCGCAACGCACGTTCATGCGCGTGCTGCGCGCCGCGCGGGGCGTCCCGGTAGGCCTGCCCGCAACAAAGTGGATGGCCGAACTCGGCGCGTTCGCACTGCGCTCGGACACTGAACTCCTCTTGAAGAGCCGCCGCGTCGTTCCCGGCCGCCTACTCGAAGCGGGCTTCGCCTTCGACTACCCGCAGTGGCCTGAGGCCGCCGACGACCTCGTGCGCCGCCTGCGCGGCGGGCCTGGATCCACATCCACCATGTGAGCCTTCGGCTTCTCCAGCGACTTCGTGACCGCCGACCGCCGGGCCAGGGCGTCATCATCTCCCGAGCCGAACCGGGGCTTGGCGCTGAGCCGCTGTAACCGTCACCAGGCGCGCCGCTGCACCCGGCGGCCTCGTCGATGATGCGATTCAGCGTGGACGCAGGCCCTCGAAGAGCAGGTCGAGGAGGCGTTCGGCGGTGTCTGGCGGGGCGGTCGTCTCGTTGACCCAGGCGACGGCCGTAGCCATCTCGATGAGTTCGGAGCCGGTCAGGTCGGTTCGTGCCTGGCTGCGGGCTTGTGCGTGGCGCAGCAACTCGGTGGCGGCCTGTTCGACGGCCAGGCAGCGGGCGCCCAGCGGGCCCTCCCCCGTGCGCGTTGCCCGCGCGTAACTGGTGGCGATCCCGCGGTACCGGGTGATGTGCCGCACGAGGGCGGAGACCCACTCACGCAGGATGTCTCGCGATTCCGGCTCGTCGAGCAGTTCGATGGCCAGCGCGGCGAGGCCGTCCAGGCTTTGACCGACGATTTCGGCCGTCAGCGCTTCCTTGTCGGGAAAGTGGCGCCACAGCGTGCCCGGTCCCACACCCGCGCGGCGGGCGATGTCGTTCATCGCGGCCGTGTCGACGCCGACCTCGTCGAAGAGCGCAGTCGCCGCCTCGATCAGACGAGCTCGGTTGCGGCGCGCGTCGCTGCGTCGGGGGCTTCCGGTCATCACGTCGTTCCCTCTCCCGGTTGTAACGGAGTGGCGCTCCGGTATTATTCGGAGCGATACTCCGGATTCTAGCGAGGAGCTCGTTCATGAAGTCGACGCTGCCGTTCATCGGCGCAGTGGGACTGTGGGTGCCCGGCATGGACCTACGGTCACCGACTGCGGCCGCCGAGGTCGCCGCCGAGGTCGAGACTCTCGGCTACCGCGCACTGTGGCTGAGCGAAGGGCTGGTCCGTGACCCGTTCATGGAGGCGTCCACACTGCTGAAGGCCACCCGTTCACTGATCGTGGGAACGGGCATCGCGGTGATCTGGGGGCGCCACCCCCGAGTGATCAGGTCGCAGTCGCGGGCGCTGCTCGACGCTCATCCCGGCCGGTTCGTGCTGGGACTCGGCACGTCCCACGCCCGGCTGGTCGAGGGCGTGCTGGGCCTGCGCTACGAGCGGCCTCTGACGAAGCTGCGCGAACACCTCGACCACTTGGACGAGCCCGATCCCCTACTCGAACTGGCCGCGGTCGACAGCGGTCCGGCGCCCCAGGCACCCCGGGTGCTCGCCGCGCTGGGCCCCCGGGCCCTCGAACTGGCGCGGGACCGGTCTGCCGGCGCGTTCTCCTACCTGGTCACGCCGGAACACACAGCCCATGCCCGCGCGGTGCTGGGGCCGGACCGTGCCCTGATCGTCGAACAAGCCGTGGTGACCGGAGTGAGCGCCGGCGAGGCGCGGGCCAGGGCGCGCGCCCACATCGCCGGCTACCTTCCCGGCGCACCGTACCGGGCGAGCTGGCAGCGGCTCGGGTTCGACGACGCCGACTTCGCCGATGGCGGAAGCGATCGCCTGGTCAACGCGCTGGTGGCGATCGGCGACGATGAGATCATGGCGCGGGTCAGCGCTCACCTGGCAGCAGGTGCCGACCATGTGTGCCTTCAGGCGCTGCCCACCGATCCGGTCACCCTCCCACTCGACCAGTGGCGTCGGCTCGCACACCTCACGTGGCGCTCGGCCGGTTCCGCCGCCGTCCCGATCAACTGAGAGGCACTCCCACAGGCGGTGCTTCGACGCGTGTCCGCGATGTGGCCGTGAGCGATGGTTGACGGAGCCGACGCCAGGCAGCTCGCAACCTGAGCCCACCGGCGCAGCCTGACAGAATCGTGAGCCATGATCGACGATTTCGCGAAAGACAATCTGCACGGGAGACTGCGGCGGGACCGCGAGGCGTTGCTCTGGAAACTCGACGGCTTGTCCGAATACGACGCCCGCCGACCTCTGACAGCGACCGGGACCAACCTCCTCGGCCTGGTCAAACACGTGGCCAGCGTCGAGGCCCGGTACTTCGGCGAGGTCTTCGACCGCCCATCCCCGGAACCCCTGCCTCGGTGGCAGGACTCCGACGGCAGCGACCTGTGGGCGACCGAGGACGAGACCCGCGATCAGATCATCGGGTTCTATCGGCGCACGTGGGAACACTCGGACGCGACGATCAACGAGCTTCCCCTCGACGCCCCCGGCCACGTGCCGTGGTGGCCGGAGCCTTATCCCAACACGAACCTGTTCGCCGTCATGGTCCATGTCCTCGGCGAGTCCAACCGGCATGCCGGGCACGCCGACATCCTGCGCGAAGGCCTCGACGGCCGGACCGGGATGCGCCCCGAACACGAGAAGCAGATCGACGAGGAAGCCCGTGCGGCCTACCGCGCGAAGATCGAGCAGGTCGCCAGGGCGGCCGCACCAATGAAGGCTTAACCACAATCGCGCCACCGTGGCCCCGCCAAGGGTGGGAGCCACGGTTCATCTCCGCCCCCCACCAGCAAGATCATTTAAACGCCAGAACTCTCATTCCCCCAACTATCGTTCACAGCCCATGCGATCAGAAGCATGCTCGGTGTCAGCGCGGTGCCGTCGCGAAGAGAAGGCGGTTGGCACTGGTGTAGCCGTGTTCGCGTTCGGGCCATGCGATGCGGGAGGACATCTCCGGTGGGCCTGTTGCCAGGTCCTCTGACACCCCGTGCCTGTCTGCCATCTGCGAGCGCGTCAGACAACAAGGAACCAGCGAGCGGGCACCCGTTGACGAATCAAATGAACGGTCTTTTAATTCGTGCATGGGGCGTATCGCCGGTGTCACCGCCGCCGAGACCCGTGAGCGGCTGCTCCGGGCGGCCGCTGAGGTGTTCGCGGAGCGCGGGTACGACGGGACCCGGGTGGCCGACATCGCCGCCGCGGCGGGGGTGAGCAACGGCGCGCTCTACGCCCACTTCGGCTCCAAGGCGGAGCTGCTGGTGGCGGCGCTGCGGGCGCACGCGAGCCGGATGCTGGCCGACCTGCTCGCCGACGATCCGGACCGGTCGGCGACCGAGCTGCTGCTGGCCATCGGGCGCCGGCTGCCCCGCCGCCGCGACGCCCCCGGCTACCTTCTCGTGGAGGCGCTGGTCGCCGCGCGCCGCGACCCGGACGTGGCCACGCCCACGCGCGACTACGTCGGCGAGCGCGCCGACTGGATCGCCGGGCTGGTGCGCGTCGCCCAGGGTGACGGCGAGCTCGACCCGGCGCTGTCGCCGGAGGCTCTGGCCCACTTCTGTTTCCTGCTCGCGATCGGCAGCGCGCTCGTCCCGCCGGACCTGCACGCGGTGGACGAGGCGGAGTGGGCCGCGCTGCTCGCCCGCGTCGTCCACGGCCTCACGCCCGCCGAAGACACCATAAAAAGGGATTCGACACCGTGAAAGTTCAGATCAACCCCGAGCGCTGCCAAGGCCACGGCCGCTGTTACGACATCGCGCCCGGTCTGTTCGGCGAGGACGACGAGGGTTACGGGACGGTCATCGGCGACGGCGTCGTGCCGCCGGGCGAGGAACGTACGGCCCGTCTGGCGGTCTCCAACTGCCCGGAGAACGCGATCACCGTATCGGAGGAGGCTTGACATGAGCGTCGACGACCGCTTCACCCGGGACTTTCGCGAGGAGGAGGACGAGGCCCTCGGCACCCGCAGCGAGATCATCACCGGTCCCGTCGAGGACTGGGCGACGGACTTCTCGCACCTGGAGCCGGAGTGGGCGGCGGACCCGTACCCGATCCTGGACGACCTGCGGCAGCGCTGCCCGATCGCGCACACCGGCCGGTTCGGCGGCGGCTGGCTGCCGACCCGGTACGAGGACGTGGCGGCCGTCGCGTACGACACCGAGCGTTTCTCGTCGCGGTCGATCGTCATGAGCAACTTCCGGCCGCCGCGAGAGCTCGCGCCGGTGGGCGGCACCCCGCCGATCTCCTCCGACCCGCCGTTCCACCACGACGCGCGCAAGCTGCTGCTGCCCGCGTTCACCAAGACCGCGGTGTCGAGGCGGGAGGCGGCGGC
The DNA here is from genome assembly GCF_044458265.1 of Nonomuraea sp. NPDC050478. Lineage (NCBI taxonomy): Bacteria > Bacillati > Actinomycetota > Actinomycetes > Streptosporangiales > Streptosporangiaceae > Nonomuraea > Nonomuraea sp. NPDC050478. The sequence goes on from NZ_JBITHT010000004.1 coordinate 426,046, forward strand.
GCGGGCGTACTGCCACTCGCTCATCGACGCGTTCGAGGGCCGTGACGTGGTGGACGCCGCCGCCGACTACGCGCAGCACATCCCGATCCGGGTCATCTCGGACATGCTGGGCTTCCCGCCGGAGGACGGGCCGCGGTTCCGGGTGTTCATCGAGAACGTGCTCGAAGGCGTCAACCTGCCGCCGGAAGAGCGCATGGCCAACTTCCAGGAGCTCTTCGACTACCTGTACGCGCAGATCCACGATCACCTGGACAACCCGCGCGACGACCTGACCACGTACCTGATCGACGCCGAGCTGTACGGGCAGAAGCTCCAGCCGGAGCACGTGTCCGGCACCATGGCGCTGCTGCTCATCGCCGGCATCGACACCACGTGGAGCGCGATCGGCGCGTCGCTGTGGCACCTGGCGAAGACCCCCGCCGACCGTGAGCGGCTGGTGGCCGAGCCGGGGCTGCTGCCGACGGCGATGGAGGAGTTCCTGCGGGCGTACGCGCCGGTCACGATGGCCCGGCTGGTCAAGGAGGACATGACCTGGCAGGGCGTGGACATGAAGGCCGACGACTGGATCCTGCTGTCGTTCCCGTCGGCGAACCGTGATCCGGAGCAGTTCGACCGGGCGGGCGAGGTCGTCATCGACCGGGAGGTCAACCGGCACGCGGCGTTCGGTCTCGGGATCCACCGCTGCGTGGGCTCCCACCTGGCCCGGATGGAGCTGCGGGTGGCCCTGGAGGTGTGGCTGGAGCGGATCCCGTCCTTCTCGCTGGCCGACCCTGAGGCGGTGCGGTGGGCCTCGGGCCAGGTGCGCGGGCCGCGCTCGCTGCCGGTCCGCATCGGCTGAGGGCCGGTGCCCCCGCGGGGCACCGGCCGGGTCAGGACTCAGTCGATGACGACATAGCGGAACGAGCTGTACTGGTTGTCCCATACGGCGTCGTGCGGCCGGCTGTGCCCGAAATTCTCGATCCGGTGCGCGTGGCCACGCCAGTAGGAATCGGTGTAGAACATCGCGGCGTTGCGGTTGGTCGCCACGCTGATGGAGGAGATCCGGTCGTTGACGTTGGTGCCGTTGAGGAACTTGTTGTTGGAGAAGTCGTTGTCGGCGGTGGTGAACCCGGCGACAGTCCCGGTCCCGCCCCGCCCTTCGTAGACGCAGACGGCGTCGGTGCAGGCGGCCGCCGCGGCCGGGGTGGCGGTCGTGACCACGGCCGCCGCGCCGAGCATGGCCAGGGCTGCGACAGAACGCGTGACACGCTTCATCGGTGGTGATGCCTTTCTTTCTGGTGGGCCCGGAACGGGAGAGCCCCGGTCCTGGAGCATGAGGGCGCGAGGCGTCAGCGCTGCCGCGCGATCGCCCGGGAGGCGGCCACCAAGGAGGTGATCGCCTTCTTCCCTTCCCGCAGTTCGTCCAGGTGCCGGGCTATCGCCTGCTGCTGGTAGGCGGCTTCGACGGCCGCCCAGGTGCGGACGACATCCGTCTGCCGCTTGCACCGGACGTCCGCGACGGCGGTCGCGATCTCCCGGGGAGTCGGCCGGTCGGTTCTGAACGCGACGTCGTTGTTCGCCGCCCGCGGCGTGGGATAGTCATGGCCGAGCCGGGCCATGTACGACGACCAGGCCGCGAAGACGCCGGTCACGCGGCTGTCGCTCAGCGAGCGCTCCCAGCTCCACCCCTTCAGGTCGGTGACGCGCCGCATCGCTTCGGCGGCGGGCACGGGGATCAGCCGGTCGTGCGCCTCCGCCTCGCACCCTCCGGGAGGGACGGCGGCGCCGGGACGTCCGGTGCCGTTGGCCGCGGCGAGGTAGCCCGGGTCGGGCACCCGCTGCGGCCCGGCCCGCGGCGCCTCCGACGGGTGGTAGCCGCGAGTCCTGGCGAGTCGTTCGTCCTCCAGCAGGTAGCGCTCGTGGTTGCGGTCGATCCCCGTGGCGGGGGCGCCGTGAAGCCGAGCCTCGCCATACAGCCGCGGAAGAGCTCGGTCCGGGCCCGCAGGACGACGGCCTCCTCCTCAGGGGAGGCGTGATAGGCGTCGAGCGGGAGCACCAGTGGCCGCTGGTCGAGACGGAGGCCCGGGTCCAGGGGCGGCTCCGGCTCCGCCGCGCACGCGGCCAGGGACAGCAGGCATGCCGCCGCGGCGAGCGGTACGAAGCGGTCACGGATGGTTCTGGTTCCCCCGTCGTCCGAAGCCACGTTTCAGCTCCCCCTCAAGCCCCCGAGTGGATCTCCCCCGATCCACAGCTTGTGCCAGGAGGTGAAGATGAGGCCACACCATTGCGTCCTGACGAAAAGGCGCAGATGAGGACGCGATCTCGTGGGAACGGGTGGACGATCCGGGGCGGCGGGCGGAAAGTGGTTGCGGACGCTCCACCTGACGAACCGGGAGGAACGCATGCCCACCACCCATCACGCCGAGCACGTCGGCAGCCTTCTGCGGCCGCCCGAGCTGCTGCGGGCCCGTGAGGCGCACCGGCGCGGCGAGCTGAGCGAGGAGACCCTCGCGAAGCTGACGGAGGACGCGGCGCTGGCCGCGATCGACCTGCAGCGCGAGGCCGGGATCGAGGTCTTCACCGACGGCGAGATGCGCCGGGCGACCTGGATGGCCGGCCTGCTGGAGTCGCTCGGCGGGGTGGTGCCGGCCGAGGTGACGAACTCGGCCTGGTTCAGAGGCGACGGTCAGCCGGTGCCGCCCGACGAGACCTCCTTCGACATGGTCGCCGCGAACGCCCGGCTCACCCAGAAGAAGCACCTCACCGCCGCCGAGGCCGACTTCCTGGGGCGGCACGCGCCCGGCCCCTTCAAGATCACCATGATGAGCTCGTCCATGGGGAACCTCCTGTGGCGGCCGGAGATCAGCGCGGACGCGTACCCCGACCCGGGCGCGATGATGCGCGACCTGGTCGCGTTGCGGATCGAGGAGATCAGGAAGCTGATCGGGCTCGGCGTGCGGTGGATCCAGCTCGACTCGCTGGGCTACAACTTCGTGATCGACCCCGGGTTCCGCATGCGGATGTTCGGCGCCGCCGCCCCTCCCCCGGAGGTGCTGCTGGACGCCACGATCGCGGTGGACGCCGAGCTGGTCCGCGCCACCAAGGCGATCAACCCGGACGTCACGGTCGGCATGCACATCTGCCGCGGCAACAACCGCAGCGCCTGGATGTCCAGCGGCGGCTACGAGCCGGTCGCCGAGCGGCTGTTCGGCGAGGTCCCGGTGGACCGGTTCCTGCTGGAGTACGACACCGAACGGGCCGGCGGCTTCGAGCCGCTGCGGTTCGTGCCCCGGGGGACCACGGTGGTGCTCGGGCTCGTCTCGTCCAAGGTGCCGGTCCTGGAGTCACCCGACGAGCTGCGCCGCCGCATCGACGAGGCCGCCGCGTTCGTGCCGCCGGAGGATCTGGCGATCAGCCCGCAGTGCGGGTTCGCCTCCACCTCCAGGGGCAACCTGCTCACCGTCGACGACCAGCGGCGCAAGCTGGAGCTGGTCGCGCGGACGGCCCGGCTGGTGTGGGGTTAGCCGGCCACCCGTGCCAGCGCCTCGGCCACCCGTTCGACGTCGGCCTCGGTCGTACGCCAGTTGGAGAAGGCGGCGCGCAGGGCGGGCACGCCCGCGTACACGGTGGGGGTGACGAACGCCTCGCCGGACGCGGCGACCGCCCGCGCCACCTCGTCGGCGCGGGACGGGTCCGCGGCGACGGTGAAGCAGACGACGTTGAGCCGTACCGGGGCGAGCAGCCGGTAGGCGGGCATGGCGGCCAGCCGCTCGCCGAGCCGGGCGGCGAGCGCGACGTCACGCCGGACGATCTCCGCGTGGCCCTCGCGCCCGTAGGCGGCGAGCGTGAACCAGGCCGCCAGCGCCCGCAGCCGCCGCGAGTTCTCCGGGGTCAGGTGGACGAAGTCGGGGTCGTCGCCGACAGCGCCGAGGTAGGCGGCGGAGTTCTGGAAGACCCGCGCCTGGAGGTCGCGGCGGCGGGTGAGCTGGACGGCGCTGTCGTACGGGACGTTCAGCCATTTGTGCAGGTCGACGCAGATCGAGTCGGCCTCGCCGAGCCCGTCGACCAGGTGGGCGTGCTCAGGTGAGAGGGCGGCGAAGGCGCCGAAGGCGGCGTCCACGTGCAGCCAGAACGGGTGCCGCTCGCGCAGCGCGGCGATGGCCCGCAGGTCGTCGTAGTCGACGGTGTTGACCGTGCCGGCGTTCGCCACCACGATCGCCGGCTCCCCGTCCAGCTCGCGCAGCGCCTCGGCGAGCCGGTCCACGTCGACCGCCTCCCTGCCGGGCAGCGGCTCGACCCGCCGCAGCGCCGAGCGGCCGAGGCCGAGCACGGACAGCGCCTTGCCGATGCTGGAGTGCGGGCTGCCGGACAGCACCCGCACCGGGCCGAGCGCGGCGAGCCCCTGCTCCGCGACCGAGACGCCGCGCCGCTCGCCGATCCACTCGCGGGCGACGGCCAGTCCGGTGACGTTGGACATGGTGGCGCCGCTGACGAACGCGCCCTCGTACGCGACCGGCAGGCCGAGCAGCTCGCGCAGCCACGAGACCGTCTCACGCTCCAGGCCGGCGGCGGCCGAGTCGAGGTCGCCCACCACGTTCTGGTCCAGCGCACCGGTCAGCCAGTCGCCCGCGAGCGCGGCGGGGGTGCTGCCGCCGGTGACGAACCCCAGGTAGCGGGGGCCCGCGCTGGCCGAGAAGCCGGGCTCCCAGCGCCGCGCGAACGCTTCCAGCGCACCGCGCGCCCCCTCGCCGCGCTCCGGCAGCGCCACCGGCTCGCGCCGCCCGGGTGGCGGCGCCACCGGCCGCTCCGCCAGCCCTTCCAGTAGGCGTACGGCGTGCTCCTGGGTTTCCTTGAGCAGGTCGGGCAGCTGTACGAGATCGTCGTCGAGTCGCGGGTCCATGGCCCCAGCGTAGGGACGGGGCCGCCGGGAGTATCCGGCCAATCACCGGCAAGTGGCCCGGAAAGGATAATCCGTGGCGGTCTCCGGAGGCTGGGGCCTAGCGTGGCGGGCGATGATTCACGAGAGTCCCCTGGGATACCTGCTCGGCATCGAGGGCATGGCGCTGCTGCGGGCCTTCACCGGCGCGCACGGGCGCGAGTTCACCGAGGCGCGCATCGCCGAGATCCGGAAATTTCTGGATGACCCGCGGTTGGCCGACGCCGCCGTGGACGTCGCTCGCGTGGACCCCGTCGCGGGCTACCGCATCTGGTCGGCCACCTACGACGGCCCCAACGCGGCCTTCGACCTCGACGAGCCGATCCTCCACGAGATCCTCGGCGCGATCCCGGCGGGCGATGCCCTGGACGCGGCGTGCGGCACCGGCAGGCTCACGGCCCTGCTCGCCGGGTACGGCCACCGCGTGCGGGGCGTGGACAGTTCGCCCGAGATGCTGGCGCTGGCACGGAAGAAGGCGCCCGGCCGCGCGTTCCTGGACGGTGACCTGGACCGGCTACCGGTGGCCGACGACGCCGTCGACCTGGTCACCTGCTCGCTCGCGCTGACGCACGTGCCCGCGCTCGGGCCGGTGCTGGCCGAGTTCGCCCGGGTGCTGCGGCCGGGCGGGCACGTGGTGCTCTCCGACATCCATCCGGACAGCGTGGCGCGCGGCGTGGTCCCGCCCGTGCGCCTGCCGGACGGCAGCCCCGGCCGCGTGACCACGTACCGGCACGGCATCGGCGACTACCTGCGCGCCGCCCTGGCCGCCGGCCTGCGCCCGCGCCGCTGCGAGGAGCTGACTCCGGAGCCGGACGACGGCCCGCCGCCCGCCCCTGCCGAGGCGCTCGGCCCGTGGGACGTGTGGCCGTGGGTGCTGACCGACCTGGCCCCGGAGGCGGCCAGGGCCGCGAGCGCCGGCCTGTCCTCGATGGTCATCTGGCACTTCCAGGCGGACTGACGACCCTCCTGGCCCGGCGGGGTCCGCTAGCGTTACCGCCGTTGACGTCGAGTCATGGTGGTGACGGTGATGGCGGCGGAGAAGAAGACTCCCGAGGGCGCGGCGGCGCCGCGGCGACGCCGCGATGCCGCCGCGACGCGGCAGGCGCTGCTGGAGGCGGCCCGCCGGCGGTTCGCCGGTGACCGCTACGAGGCGGTCAGCGTCAGGGACGTCGCCGCGGACGCCGGCGTCAACGTCGCCCTGGTGTACCGCTACTTCGGGTCCAAGGCGGGGCTGTTCGCCATGGCCGCGGCGGACTCGGCCATGTTCGGGCAGCTGGACGTGCCGGCCGAGGAACTGCCGGACCGGATGGCCGAGCTGTACGGGTCCGGTTCGGAGAGCCCGCTCGCCCTGGACGACCTGCTCACGGTCTGGCGGCTCCTCGGGGAGACCCCTGGTCAGGTGGAGCTGCCCGAGGAAGTGCGGGACTACGCCGAGAACACCGTCGTCGGGCCGTTCACCACGGTCGCGGCGGGTGACGACCCGCGGCTGCGCGCGGAGCTGGCCGCCGCGCTGCTCGCCGGGATCCGGGTGATGCGGTGGGCGTCCCCGGAGGGACGGCTGGCCACCGCGCCGCCCGAGCAGGTGGTCGAGTACGTCCGCCAGGGAGTGCGGGCGCTGCTGCACGGTGACACCACCAAGTAAACGTGTTTACTTATTGAAGAGGCCCGGGCTAAAGTAAACCTGTTTACTTCGCCTGAACGCCGGAGCCTGCCATGAGCACACAGCGCACGCACCACGTCACCACCACCGACGGCGTCACCATCGGCGGGACCGTGCACGGCCGGGGGCGGCCGCTCGTGTTCCTGCACGGAGCCATCGGCGACGGCGACCTCGACTGGGGCCGGCTGGTGGGACACCTCACCGGCCGGTTCACCTGCCATCTGCCGAGCATGCGCGGCCGCGGCCTCAGCGGCGACCACCCCGACCTCAGCCCGGGCAGGCAGGTCGACGACGTCCTCGCCTACCTCGACAGCTTGGGCGAACCGGCCGGACTGGTGGGCTGGTCCGCCGGCGCCAACCTGGCGCTCGGCGCGGCGGCGCGGTCCGGCACGCCGCGATCCGACACGGCGGCGCGATCCGGCGCGGTGGACGCGGTGGCCCTCCTGGAGCCTCCGATGCGGGGTCTGATGGACGAGCGGGAGCTAGCCGTCATCGTCGGCGCCATCGCCCGCATGGGCGAGTTGGCCGCCGGAGGCGACGTGACGGCCGCGATCCGGGCGTTCGCCGGCGGGCCCTTCGGCGACGAGGAACTCGCCGTCGCCGAGGAGGCCGGCTACTTCGAGGCCGCAGGCCGATACGTCCCGCACCTGCTCAGCCTCCTCGGGCAGGTGGAGTCGTCCGGAGGTCCCACCGTCGAGGACCCGGCCGTGCTGGGCGCGGTCTCCGCTCCCGTGCTGGTCCTGTACGGGTCCGGCACCATGGCCTTCTACCGCGCGGGCGCACGGCATGTGGCCGGTCACGTCCGCGACGGCCGGATGCGCGAGATCCCCGGCGCCGGGCACGCCGCCCCGCTGACCCATCCAGAAGCGCTCGCCGAGGCGATCACCCGGTTCTTCGGAGCCGGGTAGCGGCACACCGCCGGGCCCTCGATCGCCCGCTGCACCGGCGGTCGAGGGCCCGGACGGCTCCCGGAGATCGCGCCTGCCGCCTGTCCGGCCGGCGCGCGGGTCACCCCCGGTGGTGATCCGCGCGCCGCCTCGCCGGGCGGTCATCCTCCTGGCGTCCCGGGGACTCACTGGACCGCGCAGGCGGCCCCGTTCAGGGTGAAGGCGGAGGGTTTCGCGGTGTTGCCGGTGTGGGTGGCCTGGAAGCCGAAGGTGACCGTGGCGTTGGGGGCGATGGTGCCGTTGTAGGGCGCGTTGGTGGCCGTGACCTGGCCGCTCGACGGCGTGATCGTGGTGTTCCAGGCGCCGGTGATCGTCTGGCCGGCGGGCAGGGTGAAGGCCAGCGACCAGGCGGTGACGGGCGAGGTGCCCCTGTTGGTGATGGAGACGGCGGTCGTGAAGCCGGTGTTCCAGGTGTTCATGGTGTAGCCGACCTGGCAGGGTCCCGAGACGGTGGGCGTGATGGTGGGTGTGGAGGTGGGGCCGCCGCCGGAGTCGAGGCCGAAGAAGCGGATGGTCTCGGCGGCCATCCCGCCTCTGGGCAGGTCGTGCCCGGCGCCCTGGAGGCTGATCGCCTCGACCGGGGCCGTGCCGCCCGTGCCGCCGTAGCGGGTGCGGGTGTAGCCGGCCTGCGGCGTGTCGGTGGAGGACGGCGTCTGGCTCAGGCCGTGGACGTTCGTCCACTGCTTGATCTGCTCCTGGAAGTTGGGGTAGCGCAGCGTGCTGTCCTCGGTGCCGTGCCAGATCTGCATGCGCGGCCGGGGGCCCGCGTAGCCGGGGTAGGCGGCGCGGACGAGGTCGCCCCACTGCTGCGGCGTCCTGACGATCTGCCCGTTGGCGCACTGGCTGTTCCAGCTCGACCCGTCGGTGGTGGCGAAGCAGCCGAACGGGACGCCCATGTAGGCGGCGCCGGCCTTGAACACGTCGGGATAGTCGCCGAGCAGCACGTTGGTCATCATCGCGCCGGAGGAGACGCCGGTGACGAAGGTGCGGTCCGGGTCGCCGCCGTGGCGCTGGTGGACGTACCGGACCATGGACATGATGCCGACGGGGTCGCTGCCGCCGTCGCGCCGCAGCGCCTGCGGCGAGGAGACGTCGAAGCAGGCCCCGCTCCTGGTGGCCGACGGGTAGACGACGATGAACTTGTGCCGGTCGGCCAGCGAGGCGAACTCGGTGCCGGAGTGCAGGGCGGGGCCCGAGCCGGTGCAGTAGTGCACGGCCAGCAGCACCGGCGGCCGCGACCCCACGCCGTCGGGCACGTACAGGTGCATCCGCAGGTTGGTGGGGTTGGTCCCGAATCCGGTGACCTCCACCAGCTGGGCCGACGAGGCCGGGGCGGCGAGGACCAGGCCGAGGACGGCCAGGAGGGCGGTGGCGACCGCGGCTCCGGCTATACGGTGACGTGCTCTCATCCGCGCCTCTCCCATCGGGGGGTCGAAACATTTCGATGGTGAGCCGAAATTTTTTGTCGAGCAACCGGTGGCGCGCCCGCCCTCAGCAGGTCAGCCCTCTGACATGCGCAGACGATCTAGCAACGGCGAGAAACTTTCATGGCCGGCCCGGCGGGACCAGGTCGGCGAGCGACAGCGCCAGCCAGATCTGCAGCCGGTGGTCCGGATCGGACAGCGGGCGGCCGGAGACGCGCTCGGCGGCGGCGAGCCGGCGGCGCAGCGTGTTGCGGTGCACGCCCAGGCGGCGGGCGGCGGTCTCCAGGTTCTCCCCCGACTCCAGGTAGGCGCGCACGGACGCGATCAGGTCACCGCCGTGCCGCTCCTCGTGCTCGCGCAGCGGGCGGAGCACCGCGGCGGCGAAGCGGCCGGCGGCGTCCGGCACGATCGCCTCCCGCAACAACGCCCACGGCTCCAGGTCGTCGACGTGGGTGTAGCCGCCGAGAGCGGCGAGCCCCGCCGCGTGCCGGACGGCGGCGGGCAGCTCGTCCAGGCGGTGCGCCCGGCAGCCGCCGCCCGCGGCGCCGAGCAGGCCGCACAGGTCGCCGCCGCGCCGCCGCCCGTCCTCGGGCAGCACGAACAGCGTGCCCTCGGGCCGGGCGCAGACGAAGGCGTGGGAGCCGGCCGCCACCTCTTCGAGCGCCTCGACGGCCGTCTCAAGGGCGATCTCCTCCCGTACCAGCACGACCTCGTACGGGGGCGGCGCGACCTGGCACAGCTCGCCGAGCGCGGGTGCGGGCAGCACCCCGTCGAGCGCGGCCGACAGCAGCCGGCCGCGCTGGACGTGCTCCCTGACCCGGCCGGCCCGCACGCCGAGGAGTTCCAGGGCGAGCAGGCAGGCGGCCTGGTTGGCCAGCATCCGCACGTGCCAGTCCAGCGGCGAGGCGGTGCACACGGCCAGCCAGCCGATCGGCGGCCCGGCGAAGCCGAGGCTCTGCACCTGGACGGCCTGGATGCCGTCGTCGAGCACGCCGGCGCTGCGCGGGGCCGCGCGGCCGGCCGCCTCCACGGCGCGGGCGTGCCACGGCCGCTCCCCCTCCGGGCTGGCGGCGGCGGGCTCGGCGTGCGGGCCGAGCAGCAGCGCCTCGCCGCCGGCGTGCTCGGCCAGCGCGCGCAGGATGCCCGTCGTGCCCGAGGTCAGCGCGGCCCTGGCCGTCGCCTCCTGGGCGGCGACGACCTTCCGCTCGCCGCGCACCCGCTCGTCGGCGTGCCAGCGGGCGACCGCCTCGGTCACGGCGACGAACGGGGTGAGGATCTCCAGGACCGGCAGCCCGCACGAATCGGCCGCGTCCCGGACGTCGCGTGGCACCTCCGCCATCGCCTCGTCCAGCGCGAAGGCGAGCGCCGCGCAGCCCGCGACGGACAGCCGTTCGACGTACGCGCGCCGCCCCTCGGCGTCGCCGGGCAGGCCAAGCCCGATGGTCAGGACCAGCTCGCCGCCGCGCAGCCACGGCACCGGGTCGGCCAGCTCCGACACGTGCGCCCAGCGGACCTCCCGGCCCAGCCCCGCCCGTCCGGCGAGCAGGCGCATGCTCATCCCGGGCAGCGTCATCGCCTGGGCGACGGTCAGGGCCATGACGCATCCTCTGCAAGGTGCATACCGCACTCTAATTCATCGCCAACGGTGCGATTTGCCCCGGGGGCCGGTGCTGTGACCTGCGCATATCGTCATCGCACCCCCTGATGACCCCGGAGGACCCCATGAAACGCGCCAACAGAGCGGCCGGCGCCGCCTTCGTCGGGACCACGATCGAGTGGTACGACTTCTACATCTACGCCACAGCGGCCGCGCTGGTCTTCGGGGATCTCTTCTTCCCGAACGCGTCGAGCCCCACGGTCGCCCTGATGGCGTCGTTCGCCACCTACGCCGTCGGGTTCTTCGCCCGGCCGCTCGGCGGCATCGTGTTCGGACACTTCGGCGACCGCGTGGGCCGCAAGTCGGCGCTGGTGGTGACGCTGGTCATGATGGGCGCCGCCACCTTCGCGGTCGGCGTGCTGCCCACGTACGAGAGCATCGGCGCGCTCGCGCCGCTGCTGCTGGTGGTGCTCCGCTTCGTGCAGGGGCTGGCCGTCGGCGGCGAGTGGGGCGGGGCCGTGCTGATGGCGGTCGAGCACGCGCCGGAGGGCCGCAAGACGTTCTTCGGCGGGTTCGCCCAGCTCGGCAACCCGGCCGGCGCGCTGCTCGCGACCGGCGCGTTCAGCCTCATCACGCTGCTCGGCGACGACGTGCTGCACACGTGGGGCTGGCGGGTGCCGTTCATCGTCTCGGCCGTGCTGGTGTTCGTGGGCCTGTTCATCCGGCTCCGCGTCGAGGAGTCGCCCGTCTTCCAGAAGGTGGAGAAGGCCGCGACGCCGATCAAGGAAGTGTTCCGCCTCTCGTGGCGGTCGGTCCTGCTCGGCATCGGCACGCTGCCGGTCGCCATCGGCGGCTACTACATCCTCACCACCTTCCTGCTGGCGTACGCGACAGGCGAGTCGGTCGGCGCGTCCGAGCAGCTCATTCTCAGCGGTCTGAGCTTCGCCGCGTTCGTCGAGCTGGTGGCCACGCTGGCCATCGCCTGGGTGGGCGACCGGCTGGGCAGCCGCAAGGTCGTGGTCTTCTTCCTGGTGATCACCGCCGCGCTGGCCGTGCCGCAGTTCGCGGTGCTCGGCTCGCAGAACGCGTTCCTGATCTTCGCGATGCTGGGCCTGATGAGGCTGGCCACCTCGGGGACGTACGGGCCGATGGCGGCCATCCTGTCCGAGATGTTCCCGCCGCAGGTGCGCTACACCGGCATCTCGCTGGCCTACCAGGGCGCGGGCGCGATCTTCGGCGGCCTGTCCCCGATCGTCGCGACCGCCTTCGTGGGCGCGGCAGGCGGCGCGGCCTGGCCGGCCGTGGCGATGCTGGTCGGCATGTGCGCGCTGAGCGCGATCTGCCTGGCCGTGGCGCCCCGCTACCGCGACCCCGCCCCGGCCGCCCCGGCCACCCACTGATCCCGTAAGGAGAGTCGCGTGTCCACCATCGTCATCACCGGCGGCAAGGTCATCACCATGGACCCGGCGAACCCCGCCGCGGAGGCCGTGGCCGTGCGCGACGGCCGCGTCCTGGCCGTCGGGCGGGAGCCCGAGGTGCTGGCCGCGGCCGGGCCGGGCGCGGAGGTCGTGCTCGCGGGCGGGCGCAGCGTGCTGCCCGGGTTCGTCGACCCGCACAACCACCTGCTGTCCACGGCGGAGTCGCTGGTGGCGGTGGACGCCCGCTATCCGGGAGTGGGCAGCGCGCGGGACCTGGTGGCCAGGATCGCCGCCGAGGCGGCCAGGACCCCGGCCGGCCAGTGGATCCGCGCGTACGGCATGGACGACGCGAAGTTCCCCGGCGGCCGGCCCACCCGGCGGCAGCTCGACGAGGCCACCACCGACCACCCGGTGATCGTCTACCACGTCTCCGGGCACCAGGCCGTGGTGAACTCCGCGGCGCTGGCCTGGCGCGGCATCGGCGAGGACGTGGCCGACCCGGCGGGCGGCGCGTTCGTCAGGGACGAGGGCGGCCGGCTGACCGGGATGGTGCTGGACTCCGCCATGGAGCTGCTGCTGCCCGTGGCCGTCGACATCGGCTGCCACGGCCCGAACTTCCACGTCGACCTGCCGCGCGAGCAGCTGCGCTCCTGGCTGGAGATGTCCGCCGAACCGTACCTGAAGGCCGGCGTCACCACCGTGTGCGACCCGCAGGTGTCGCGCCGCGAGCTGGAGATCTACCGGTCCGCCTGGGACGCGGGCACCCTGCCGGTGCGCACGGTGGTCATGCCGCTGTCGCACATGCTCGACGAGCTGACCTCGATCGGCCTGGCGGGCCCGTTCGGCGACGACCGGCTGCGGTTCGGCGCGATGAAGTTCTACTGCGACGGCACGCTCCTGGGCGGCACCGCGATGTTCGACGAGCCGTACGGGGACGACTTCACCGGCACGCTCTACCACCGGCCGGAGGAGCTCGTCGACCTGGTGCGACGGGCCGCGTCGGCGGGCTGGCAGGTCGGCGTGCACACCCAGGGCGACCGGGCGATGGGCTACACGCTCGACGCGCTCAAGGCAGCGGTCGCGGTGTCCGGCGACGACGCCAGGCCGCGGATCGAGCACTGCGGCCACCCCACGCCGGCGCAGGTGCGCGAGTTCGCCTCACTCGGCGTCATCCCGGTCAACCAGCCGAACTTCCTGTACGACAGCGGCACCGACTTCGTGCGCCGGCTCGGCGACAGGAGGGCCCACCGGCTGCAGCCGATGCGCGAGGAGCTGGACGCGGGGCTGCGCCCGGTGCTGTCGAGCGACTCGTTCGTCTCCTCGCTGCGGCCCATGGAGACGGTGTCCAACGCGGTGCGGCGGCGGACCCGCGAGGGCGGGCCGATCGGCGCCGAGCAGGCCGTCACGCTGGAGGAGGCGCTGCGGGCGCACACCGTCGACGCGGCGTACGCGCTGCGCATGGAGGACGTGATCGGCTCGCTCGCCCCCGGCAAGCTGGCCGACGTGGTGGTGCTCGACGCGGACGTCCGGTCGCTGCCGGCCGACGAGCTGTCCGGCGTGGACGCGTGGCTGACCATGCTCGGCGGCCGGATCGCCTACCGGTCGGGACGGGCGGCCAGCGAGGTGTAGACGTCCACCTCCCCCGGGCTGATCAGGCCGTCCTGGATGGCGCAGATGAGCAGCTTCTCCTTGGTGGGGGCGGGCCGGCCGGCCGCCGCGTACTTGACCCTGGCCCGGTCGATGTACTGGCGCACGGTGCGCTCCTTGATGCCCATCCGGGCCGCCACGGACGCCTTGGACATGGACTGGAACCAGTAGAGGAGGGCCAGCCGCTCCTGGTCGGAGAGCTGGGGCCGGTGCGGGCTCTCGTCGGTGGCGATCGCCTGCGCCATCGGCGGGGTGACGCTGGGCCGGTCGGCGGCCACCTCCAGGATGGTCTCGACGCACGACTCGCGGGTGGCCCGCCCCTTGCCGATGAACGCGGAGGCGCCCGCGTCCAGCACGGCGCGGACCGTCTCCGGCTCCTCGTGCTCGGAGAAGACGATGATCCGCTGCCCGCCCTCGCACAGGTCGCCGATCCGGTCGACGATCATGGTGCCGTTGAGGTTGAGATCGAGCAGCAGCACGTCGGCGTGGACGCCGCGGACCGACTCGATGGTGGGCCCCTGGGCGACGAGCGTCACCGGGCCCGGCTGCCCGAACCAGGACCGGACGCCGTCGACCACCACCTGGTGGTCCTCGACCAGGGCGACCGTCACGGGGCCTGCCAGATGCTGTTGACCCATACCTCCCCTCCCTGCCGCTGGTAGGTGATGACGACCCCGCTCGCCTCGCGCACCGGCGCCGGGCTGACGGGCAGGTCGTCGTTGTCGGCCACGACGGCCACGCTCACCATGGTCGACATGGCGGACACGGTGACCCTGGCCCGCGACCTGGCCCCGTCCAGCGCCTGGAGCGGCACTCTGAGCAGGTCCTCGCGTACGCGGTCGGCCAGGTCGGGCAGCGTGCCGCCGAACGGCGGGACCGTCACCAGCACCTTGCGCCGCTCGGCGGCGTCGATGCGCTCGCGCAGCGCGGTGACGAGCGCGTCGGGCACGTCCTCGCGCTCGGTGATGAGGCGGCGCAGCCGCAGGGCGCCGGCCGTGCACTCCTCGCGGACCCGCGCGTCGCCGGGGTCGGCGCCGTCGGCGAGCCGCTCCAGCAGGTCCTCGGCCACGTCGCGGATGGCGGCGTATCGGCGCAGCCGGTCGGCGTGGATGCGCTGGGCGGACATCCGCCAGGCGTCGTCGGCGGCGAGCCGCCGCGCCAGCAGCGCCGCGTCCTCGGCGCTGGCGCGCAGCGCGTGGCAGCCGACGCTGTAGCCGAGCTGCAGGGTGATGCTGCCGGCCACGACCACCAGATACTTGGCGACCGAGACGCGGTCGAACGTGCCGGTGACGGCCATCGCGGCGAGCATGAGCCCGGCGTTCGCCGCCAGGAACGCGATGAGCTCGGCCCGCCAGCGCGGCCGGTTCCACAGCAGCATGACGCCGACCCAGCCGACCGAGCCCCACCCCCAGTCGATGGTGCCGAGCAGGTCGCGCGGGTGGCAGGCGAGCATGACCGCGACGTCCACGGCCAGCGTCGCGGCCACGAGCAGGCCCGTCCCCGCGGTGGACGGCTCGGCGCCGCGTAACAGGGCCACGGCGGCGACGGCCCCGACGGCGGTGTAGACCACCCAGGCGACGGCCGCGAGCACGGGCCAGCGGAAGTCGTGCCAGCCGGTGACCGTGACCGTCAGGTCGTAGCCGACGTGCCAGACGCCGGCGATGACCACGGCGCCGATCGCCGTGTAGCGGGCGTAGCGCCGCGCGACCTGCTCGATGTCGCCGGTCATGGCCGCCACCACAGGGTGACCCGGGTGCCGTCGCCGCCGGAGGTGATGTCGGCGCCGCCGTTGGGCAGGGCGCGCATGGTGTCGAGGATGGAGCCGCGCACGCCGAACCGGTCGGGCGGCAGCCGGTCGTGGTCGAAGCCGCGGCCGTGGTCGGCGACCTCCACGCGGATCTCGCCGCCGCTCCTGCGCGAGGTCAGCTCGGCCTCGCGCACGCCGGCGTGGCGCGCCACGTTGGACAGGGCCTCGGCGACGGCGCGGGCGAAGCTCTCGGCCACCTCGCCCGGCACGGTCTCGTGGGTGAGCCGCCTGCGCACCCGCAGCCCGGTGGCGCGCCCGGCCACCTCGTCGAGCAGCGCGTCCAGGGCGATGGGCACGCCTTCCCTGCCGGGGGTGTCGCGCAGCCGGTCGAGCGCGGACAGGTCGTGGGACGCCTGTTCGCGCAGCGTGGCCGAGGGCCCGTCGTAGGTTCCCAGCCCGACCATGGTGAGGGTGTGCAGGGACGTCTCGTGCACGCTGCCGACCTGCTTCAGCTCGTCCTCGCGGCGCAGCCGCTCGACCATGAGCGCGACGTCGGCCCTGGCGCTCTCCCGCAGGAAGCCGTCGGCGGAGGCGGCGGAGCGGCGCAGCAGCGTCATCAGCACCGCGATGGCCAGCACCTGGACGAGGTGGATGCCGAGCGAGACGGTCACGTCCTGCCCCGGGTCGGCGAGCCGCATCCCGGCCAGGTACGCCACCGCGACGACCAGGCCGGTGGGCACGGCCGCCGCGGGCCGCCAGACGACGGCGGGCACGATGATCGTCATCGTGACCAGCCCCGCGACCCAGCTCGCGCCGCCGGCCAGCGCCTCCCCTGCCACCAGGTGACGCTGCGCCAGGCAGAGCGCCACGGTGATCGCCACGTCGCCGGCCACGAGCCAGGCGGGCAGCCGCGTGCCGCGCCACATCCGCCACAGGAACAGGGCGGTCCAGCCGAGCTCCACCGCCAGGGCGGGCGCCAGCCAGGCCGCGGAGACGGGCGGGGCGGCCCCGAGCGCCGCGGCGACGGCCGCGACCAGGCCGACGACACCGCGCGCGCCGGCAGCGGTG
This sequence comes from Nonomuraea sp. NPDC050478, assembly GCF_044458265.1. Classification (NCBI taxonomy): domain Bacteria; kingdom Bacillati; phylum Actinomycetota; class Actinomycetes; order Streptosporangiales; family Streptosporangiaceae; genus Nonomuraea; species Nonomuraea sp. NPDC050478. The sequence continues at coordinate 442,469 of NZ_JBITHT010000004.1, forward strand.
CGCGCGGCGGTGCGCTCCAGCTGCCTGGCCGCCGAGTCGTAGCGCGTGGAACCGAGGTGAGCCATCGCCCGTCCGCCCGCGACGAGATCACAAGTCGGCACTCACGATAACGCACCGGGCGCGGGCGGGCCGGGTGCGCGGTCATGGATCGCATGGCAGCCTTCCTCGGGCCTGTCTCACCTTCGAACCTTCCACCGTCCGCGCCCTCTGCGGCATGACGGCTGATCGACCGTCATGCCACCCCGGGCGGGGCGGCGTGTACTGATCCGTGTCGCGATCACTGCGGCCGAGGGGGGACCTCAATGACGCTCATCTCGATCTCGATCCTGATCTCCTGCCTGTCGGTGATGGCGGTCCGTGGCAGGCGGGGGCCGTGGCCACCGGGCATTCCGGTGGCACGGCCGCGGCTGTCGGCAGCGGGCGGCACGTACGAGGGCTCGAACGGCCGTCCGTCCGACGTCTACGTGATCCAGGAGCGGCTGATCGCGGTGGCGGACGGAGGGGGGCGAGGCCGGCGCGGTCACACGGCGGCCGCGCTGGCCCTGGGCGCGGTGGTCGCGGCACGACCGCAGACGGCCGGTACGGAAGAGGAGGATCTGGGCGGCTGCGCGCGGGCGGCCCGCGACGAGCTCGCCCTGGCGGAGCGGGCCACCGGCCTGGACCTGATCGTGCTCGACGCGGGCGAGCGCCCGCGCCTGCGCTACGCCCACGTCGGCGGCGGCGCGATCTGGTACTGCGCGAAGGGCGGGCGGCCGCGGCGGCTGACGAGGCCCGGGGACGGCCCGGTGGGGACGGCCGAACCCGAGGTCGGCAGCGTGCCGCTCCACCAGGGCGATCGCATCGTGGTGGTCACCGACGGCGTGGTCACGGCGCTCGGGGCGGAGCGGATGACCGCCCTGTTCGCCGACGGCCGGTCCCCGGCGTCCTGCCTGGATCAGCTGTACGACGAGATGTCGGTGGTGGAGCCGGAGGAGGACGCCACGGTGCTCGTCGCCGACTTCGTCACCGCGTGACGCGTTCCTTGCCCTGGTAGAGGCCGTACACGAAGCGGGCCCGGTAGGTCGCGCCGTCGTGCCGGAAGTCGGCCGCCCAGTGGTGCGGGGCGCCGCCGGGCCCGGTCAGCACCTCGAACTCCAGCTCCGGCCACGACGGCAGCACCCAGCACGCCACCTCGCACGTCAGGCTGCCGACCGGCCGCTCGCCCTCATGGGCCGGCGGGCCGAGCGCCGACCGCAGCGCCGTCAGCCCTTTCGGCGCCCGCGCGGCGTGCGCCAGCCTGGTCCAGTGCGCGTGCGCGGCCCGCAGCTCGGCCCGGGTCGCGCCCAGGTCGCGCAGCGCCCGCTCCACCCGCGGGGCGTTGACGTCGCGCATCCGGTGCATCAGCGTGAGCTCGAACTCGCGTACTCCGTATCTCATCTGCTTCCGATCGGCGCGGGACGACACCGCATCGTCGCACAGCGCGCCCTACTCGGCGCGGACGTCGTCGATGTGCACGTCGCCGCCGGTGTTGAGGAACACCCAGACGGCGCGGACGTCGGCCAGGTCGAGGGTGACGCCGAGCGGGCACGCGATCTGGTCGAACCGCTCGGTGACGGTCCTGCTGGAGTGCGGGCCGATCCAGCCCCACCGGCCGCCCTGGCACCACGACATGTCCTCGCCGACCTGGATGGCGATCTCGCCGACGGTGCCGACCTCGCCGGCCCGCACGTCGAACCTGAGCATGCTCGTGCCGGTGAGGTCGAGCGGCTCGTCCAGCGGCCTGCCGAACCAGTTGCCGGCGACCGGGGTGGACACCTTGAGCCCGCTGGTCCCGTGGGTGTGGAAGAGGGGTGACCGGGCGACGGTTCCGCCGTCGCCGGGGTTGGCGATGGTGAAGCCGTCGGTGCCGGTCTCGAAGGAGAACAGGGTGCGCGAGACCGGCAGCACCGGGCTGTCGTCGGGGACGTCGCCGCAGGTGAGCACCGGTGACGCCCAGTCGGCGTGGACCGCAGCCGCGCCGGACTCGGCGGTCAGGCGCAGCCAGTCGGCGCCGGTGAGGTCCGCGGTGAGCGTGGCGGGCGCCTGGCCGGAGGTCATGGGGCCGCTGGTCGCGGCGGTGCGCGCGTCGGCGTGGACGGTGAACGTGGCGGGGGCGCCGGCCGCCGCCTCGTCGTCGACGCCCACGTCGGTGACCAGGCGGGAGCAGCGGCCGCCGAGGTAGTAGCTGATCTCGCTGCCGGTGGTGGTGCCGAGCCCGCGCTGGTACACGCGGCCGCCGATGGTGATGAGGTTGCCGTCGTCCTCCAGCGGCCCGCCGTTGCTCTGGTCGGCCTCGACGGGTCCGGTGGCGTTGACGGTGCTGACCGGGGCGACGGTGCTGAGGTGGCGGCGGCCGTCCCCGGGGGCGGTCACGACCACGGCGACGATCTCGCTGGACGTGCCGGCGGAGCGGCGGCCCCACCGGTAGGCGGCGGTGATCTCGATCGGGTGGCGGCCGGCTGCCGCGGTCGCGGGGACGCCGATCCGCCAGGCGGTCTCCAGGGCGGCGTCCGTCCGGAGCCGGGCGCTGCCGGACGGGCCGGTCGCGGTGGCGGTCCAGCCCTCGGGCGTCCGCACGGTGACCTTGACGTCGCGGACGTCTCCGGCGCCGCGGTTGGTGACCGCCGTGGTCAGCGTGCCGCCGTCGGCGGGGACGACGGTGCCGAGGGCGGCGCCGGCGACGACGGACGGCGGCACGTCGCCGGGGCCGCGCAGCGGGCTCACCCGGTAGACGACGGTGCCGTGCGCGGGGACGGCGGCGGAGATGGTGGACCGGGCCTGGAGGGTCCGCCCGGTCCACAGGTCGCGCAGGCGGTACGCCCCGGCCCGGCGCAGCCCGGTGTCGGCGGCGGCGACGCCGACCGTGGCGAGCGTGTCGGTGGAGTTGTAGAGGGCGATCGCCCGGTCGCCGCCGGCCAGCGGCTTGTCGAGGACCATGAGCCCGTTCTCGTCGGAGACGACCGCGCCCTGGACGCCCAGCCGGTCCTGGTCGACGGCGATGATCTCGCGGTTGCCGAGGATCTCCAGGGTCTCGGCGGAGGCGGCCCGCAGGTCGGTGCCGATGATCAGCGGGGCGGCCATCATCGCCCACATGCTCATGTGGGTGCGGTACTCGGTGGCCGTCATGCCGCCGTTGCCGATCTCCAGCATGTCGGGGTCGTTCCAGTGTCCCGGTCCCGCGTACGGGGCGAGGGGGGCGTTCTGGCGGATGATGGAGCGGACGCTGGACCAGTCGTCGCTGATGTCGCCGGTGGTGCGCCACAGCTGCCCGACGCCCTCGGCCCAGGTCCACGGCTGGGAGGTGCCCCACTCGCAGATGGAGTAGACGATCGGCCGCCCGGTTCGGGCGAGCGCGTCGCGCATCGCCGTGTAGCGGCGGATGTAGTCCTCCTGCGAGCCGTCGGACTGGTTGTTGCAGTTGTCGTACTTGAGGTAGTCGACACCCCAGCCGGCCCACGTGCGGGCGTCGATCTCCTCGTGGCCGAGGCTGCCCGGATAACCGGCGCACGTCCTGGTGCCGGCGTCGCCGTAGATGCCCAGTTTGAGGCCCTTGGCGTGGACGTAGTCCGCGACGCCGTCGATCCCGCCGGGGAACTTGTCAGGGTCGGGGACGAGCCTGCCGTCGGGTCCGCGCTCGCGCAGGGACCAGCAGTCGTCGATGTTGACGTATTCGTACCCCAGGTCTCTGAGCCCGCTGGAGACCAGGACGTCGGCCGTCTCCTTGATCAGGGTCTCGCTGACCTCGCAGCCGAACGCGTTCCAGTTGTTGAACCCCATCGGCGGGGTGGCGGCGAGGGCGGGCCCCGCGGTCGGCGGCGCGGGGGCCGCGGCCTGGACCGGCGCCGCGACGAGCGTCGCTCCGGCGACGAGCAGGGCGGTGACGAGGGCGGTGAGCCGCATGGACGCCTCCGGCTGATGGCGGGGTACGCGATCGGGGACGCTACCTACGCTGATCCACACCGTCAACGCTTTTCTTAACTGGTTCACCGAACCGACTGAAAGTTTCGCCAGCCCAACACAACTAAGGTCATGTCGTGAACCCTGAATCGGTTAACCACCCGCACATTTGGGGCGCGTGGCGTGAGCATGTAGAAGTGACTGCATGACGACGTCTTCCGGGCCTTTCGCCGGCCGCACCATCGACGACCTCGGCCGCGACCTGCGGGCGGGCCGCACGACGGCCGAGGAGCTGACGCGGGAGGCGCTCGACGCCATCACCAGGCTCGATCCCGTACTGAACGCCTTCGTGAGCGTCGACCAGGACGGCGCGCTGGCGGCGGCCAGGGAGGCCGACGCCGAGCTGGCCGGTGGGGCCGACCGGGGCCCGCTGCACGGGCTGCCGGTGGGGGTCAAGGACCTGCTCCTGGTGGCGGGCATGCCCGCCACCATGGGCTCGCGGCACTTCGCGGGGTACGTCCCCGACACCGACGCGGCGTGCGTGACCCGGCTGCGCGAGGCCGGGGCGGTGATCGTGGGCAAGACCACGACCCAGGAGTTCGCGTACGGGCCGACCGGCGACTGCTCGGCCAACGGCGCGTCCCGCAACCCGTGGGACCCCGCGCGCATGTCGGGCGGCTCCAGCGGCGGCAGCGGCGCAGCCGTGGCCGCGGGGCTGGTGCCGCTGGCGATCGGCACCGACACCGGCGGCTCGGTGCGCATCCCCGCGGCGCTGTGCGGGGTGGCCGGTCTCAAGCCCGCGTACGGCGCGATCCCGGCTGACGGCGCCTTCCCGCTGTCGCCCAGCCTGGACCACGTGGGCGTGCTCGCCCGCACCGCCGGCGAGTGCTTCCTCGCCTACCGTCTCCTCAGCGGCCGGGACGCCGTCGAGAGCGGCTCCGTCACGCCACGCGTCGCCTGGCTCGACCCCTCCGACCTGCACCCCTGCGACCCCGAGGTGGTGCGGGTCGCCGCCGGGGCTGCGGGCGCGAAGGAGCGGGTCGCGCTCCCGCCGGGGGCCGCCGAGGCGTTCATGGACGTGTACGTCACGATCGGCGGCGCCGAGGCGGCCGAGGTGCACGCCGAGCGGGTGGCGGAGGCGCCTGAGCTGTTCCAGCCCGAGGTGCTCGACCGGCTCAGGGGCGCGATGCGGGTGCCGGGCTGGAAGTACGTCCGCGCGACGGCGGAGCGGCGGCGGCTCGCCGGGGTGGCCGAGAAGCTGTTCGAGGACCACGACGTGCTCGCGCTGCCGACCGTGCCGCTCACCGCCCCGCCGCTGGGCCTGCGGGAGACGGTGCTCGACGGCCGGCCGGTCGGCGTCCGCGCCGCGCTGCTGGCCCTGACCTCCCCGTGGAACGTGCTCGGTTTCCCGGCGCTGTCCGTGCCGGCGGGCCTGGCCGGCGGGCTGCCTGTCGGGTTGCAGCTCGTCTGCCGGCCGGGCGACGAGCACCTGCTCGCCGCCGCCGTTCCCACGACGTAGTGCAGGCTGTACCAGCGGTCTCCAGCGGGCTGGATCGATCTTGAGGGGGCGCGCCGACAGGCTGGGTGGTGTTCGAGAACGAGCCATCCGAGCAGAGGGAGCCACCCATGTCGCAGCACCCCGCACGCATCCTGGCGGCGTCGGCACTCGCCACGCTGGCCGGGCTGGGCCTGACCGCCCCGGTCGCGCACGCCGCCCCCGCCGACCCCGTGCAGAAGCGCCTGGACACGCTCGTCCAGGAGTCGTCGTTCCCCGGCGCGATCGCGGCCGTGCGCGGGCGCGACGGACGGACCCGCACCTACACGTCCGGCGTGGCCGACCTGAAGACCGAGGCGAAGATGCCGGCGGACGGGCGGGTGCGGATCGCCAGCAACACCAAGATGTTCACCGCCGTGGTCGCGCTCCAGCTGGCCGGTGAGGGCAAGCTGGACCTGGACGCGCCCATCGAGAAGTATCTGCCCGGGGTGGTCCGGGGCAAGGGCGTCGACGGGCGGAAGATCACCACCCGCCGGCTGCTCCAGCACACGAGCGGCCTGCGCGACTACGACGACGTCCTCATCGGCGACTTCTTCTCCGTGCTGGAGCGCCACTTCGAGCCGCGCGAGCTGGTGGACACGGCGCTGGCGCGCCGGGACTCCCCCGCCAAGGGCTGGGACTACAGCAACACCAACTACATCCTGGCCGGGCTTCTCGTGCAGAAGGTCACCGGCCGGCCGATCGGCGAGGAGATCACCAGGCGCGTCATCAAGCCGCTGGGCCTGCGCGACACGTACTGGCCCGGCGTCGGCGAGCGGGACATCCGCGGCCCGCACCCCAAGGGCTACCTCGCGCTGAAGCCCGGCGACCCGTACCGGGACGTCACCCGGCTGGACCCGTCGATGGCGTGGGCGGCGGGCGCGCTCGTGGCCACCCCGAAGGATCTCAACACGTTCATGACCGCGCTCATGGACGGCGAGCTGCTCAGGCCCGCGCAGCTCAAGCAGATGAAGAAGACCGTCGCCGCGCCCGAGTTCGACACCGTGGGCGGCGCCCGGTACGGGCTGGGCATCGCCACCTTCAAGCTGAGCTGCGGCGGTTTCGCCTGGTCCCACGGCGGTTCCGCCCCCGGCTACGCCACGGGCAACGGCGTCACCGAGGACGGCCGCGCCGCCACCGTCGCGGTCACCTCCCTGCCGTCCGACCTGCCCGCCGTCAAGAACCTGGAAGCCGCCCTGGACACCGCCCTCTGCGCGTGACAGCCTCGATCCGAGGAGGGGCGATCATGACGGCGGGCGAGCAGATCATCGTCGCGGTCCTCTTCGGCGGGGCGGCGTTCCTCGCGCTCGCCCTGGGCCTGCTGGGCGCGTCCCGGCGGCTGCCGCGCAACCCTCTCTTCGGGGTCCGTACGAGGACGTCCATGGCGAGCGACGAGGCCTGGCGGCGGATACACGTCAGATTCGCCCCTTTCTCGTACGCGGTCGCCGTCCTCTGGGCGGTCACCGCGGCCACCCCCTTCGTCACCGGCTGGAACGAGCCGCTGGTGGTCGCCGGGATCGTGCTCGGGCTGGTCGTCCTGCTGGTGGGGGCGGTGCGGGCGCACCGGGATCCGGGGTAGCGCTCCCGCGCGGATCCGGGCGCACAATGGGTGTCAAGGGCATGTCAATCCGCCCGGTGAACACTCATAATCGGTGATCTACGCGGCAGCCTCACCTGCCGGGAGGAGAAACCGGGATGCCCGAGTTCTTACCGCTACGCGAGGAAGACCCGACCCACGTGGGCCCGTACCGGCTGATCGGCCGGCTCGGCAGGGGCGTGTACGCGGCCGAGGGCGCGGAGGCCGGCCGGCCCGTGGTGGTGAAGCTGCTGGGCCCGCAGGTCGACCAGGAGCGGTTCCTGCGGCTGGTCGAGTCGATCCGCGAGGTGTCCGCCTTCTGCTCGGCCCAGGTGCTCGATTCGGGCACGGCGGGCGGCCGCCCTTACGTGGTGAGCGAGTACATCGACGGGCCGACGCTGGCGGCGGTGACGGCGGGCGGGACGCGGCTGCGGGAGGCGGCGCTGCACCGGCTCGCGGTCGGCACGGTGACCGCGCTGGTGGCGATCCACCAGGCGGGGGCGGTCCACGGAGACGTGCGGCCGGAGAACGTGGTGCTCGGTCCCGACGGCCCCCGGCTGATCAACGTGGGCGTGGCGGGGGCGATGGCGGCCTCCGCCGAGACGACGACCCGGCAGGTGGAGACGCCCGCGTTCGCGGCGCCCGAGCGGCTCGACGGGGCGGAGCCGGGGCCGGCGGCGGACATGTTCTCGTGGGCCGCGACCTTGGTGTCGGCGGCCACGGGGCGCTCCCCGTTCGACGGCGGGTCGATGGCGGGCACGGTCAACCGGATCGTCGGCGAGCCGCCCGACCTGCCCGATCTCGGGGACCTGCGGGGCGTCGTCGAGGGGTGCCTGGACAAGGACCCGGCGCTCCGGCCCTCCTCCAGCGACGTGCTGCTGCGGCTGGTCGGCGAGACGCGGTTCCTGACCGGCAAGCTGCTCCCGCAGGCCGGCTGGAGGGACGAGCCGCCCGCGCGGCGCGGGCGGGGGCCGCTGGTCGCGGTGGCGGCGTTCGCCGCCGGGGCGCTGCTGTCGGGCGCCGCCGTGTACACGCTGGCGCCCCCGTGGGTGACCACCTCGGCGGCTTCGTCCCCCTCGCCCGGCGCGGTCATCACCTCCGGCGCGCCGATCACCCCCAGCGTGACCACGGCGCCGGTCGCCAGCGTCCCCCCGAAGGCGGACAAGGACGTCGAGCTGCCCGACATCGGCGCCACGCTGCACGAGCACCCGGACGACGTCGCGCGCCTGACGGCCTACCTCCAGGTGAGCCGGCCCTTCAAGACGTTCGTCAGGGACGCGTCCGGCCGGTTCGAGGAGGTCGGCCTGGCCGAGGAGCCCCGGGTGTCGCCGGACGGCCGGTGGGTGGCGCTCAACCCGTGGCTCAAGTACCAGAACTCCGACATGGACCACGTCCGGTTCCGCGACCTGTCGACCGGCGAGACCTTCACCGTCCAGACCGTGAAGAAGCCCGAGTCGACGCAGGTGCCGGCATGGTCGCGCGACGGCCGCCGGCTGCTTCTGTCGATCAGGACGGAGGACGCGAAGCTGTTCTCGGGCTTCGTCGTCGTCGACGTGGCCGCGCGCACCTCCACGGTGGTCAACACCCAGTACAAGGACGCGATCTCGCTGCCGTTCACGTTCCTCCCGGACGGGACGATCGCCCGCGGCTACTCGGGTGAGAAGTCGCAGGGCATCGAGACGTACGACATGTCGGGCAAGGTGACGACCACCAAGCACTGGGTGGGCATGCCGCGCGACCGCGACTGGTACTCGCCCGACGGCAGGCAGTTCTTCACCGTCTGCCCGAAGAGCGGGGACGTGTGCGTCTGGGACGCGGTGACCGGCGCCCGCAAGGCCACGGTGGAGGGCCTGGACGACGACGTCCGGCTGATCGGCTGGTTCAACGATGATCACCTGCTGATCGAGGATCCCGGCAAGAAGAAGGGCCGCCTCCAGGTGAAGGTCGTGGACTTCCTCGGGAGGACGAAGCGCGTGCTCGCGGACGTGGACGAGCGCGGCAGCAACCGCCAGTGGGCGGCGATCCGGCGGTGACCGTGGAGCCGAGGCCGCTGCTGACGGAGGACCCCGCGCGGGTGGGGTCGTACCGCGTCGCGGGCCGGCTGGGCGAGGGCGGGCAGGGCGTCGTCTACCTGGGCGAGTCGGCCGCCGGCGAGCGGGTGGCGATCAAGCTGCTGGCGCACGCGCTGGACGAGGAGGCCAGGGCCGACTTCGCCAAGGAGGTCGAGCTGGCGCGGCGGGTCAAGGCGTTCTGCACGGCGAGCGTGCTGGCCAGCGGCGAGCTCGACGGCGTCCCGTACGTGATCAGCGAGTTCGTCGACGGGCCGTCGCTCGCCCGGGTGCTCGCCGAGCGGGGGCCGCTGGGCGGGGCCGAGCTGCGCCGGCTGGCGATCGGCAGCGTGACCGCGCTGGCGGCCATCCACCAGGCGGGGGTGGTGCACCGCGACTTCAAGCCGGGCAACGTCCTGCTCGGGCGGGACGGGCCGCGGGTGATCGACTTCGGCATCTCCAGGACGTTCGACGCCGCGGAACCGGACGGCGACCACCTGACGGGGACACCGCCGTTCATGGCTCCCGAGCAGTTCGGGCGCGGCGCGGGCGCGCCCGCGGACCTGTTCGCGTGGGCGGCCACGGTGGTGTGCGCGGCGACCGGCTCGCCGCCGTTCGGCTCCGGCGACGTGCCCGCGCTGGTGAACCGGATCCTGCGCGCCGAGCCGGACCTGGGCGATCTCCCCGGCGACCTGCGCGAGGTGGTGAGCAGTTGCCTGGCCAAGGACCCGGCGGCCCGGCCGACCGCGCGCACCGCGCTGCTGCGGCTGCTCGGTCACCGGGTGGAGCCGCAGCGCCTGCTCGCCGAGGGCACCAGGAGCGCGGCCCCGGAGCCCGCCCCGCGCGGGCCGCGGCGGCGGGTGCTCGTCGCGGGCGCCGCCGCCGTGGTGCTGGCGGGCGCGGCGACGGCCGTCGTGCTCGGTCTCCGGAGCACGCCTGACGGCCCGATCCCGCCGGCGCCGCAGCGCGTCTCCTCCGGTTCGATGAGCACCGGCTCCACCACCACCTCGACGCTCCCCGGCACCGGGGTCGAGCTGCACGAGAACCCCGCCGACCCGATCTGGGCCAGCTCCTACTACGGCGGCTTCGCGGAGGCGGACTTCCCCGCCTACGTCCGCGATCCCCGTAGCGGGACCTTCCAGCGGTTCGGCAGCTTCCAGATCCCGGTCGTGTCCCCCGGCGGCCGGTACGTGGCCGCGCTCCCGGTCTCCAACCTCGACGTGACCGACCACAACACGCTGCGGCTGGTGGACCGCGGCACCGGCGAGGACGTCACGCTGCGGACCGCCGGCAAGCCAGGTCTCACGCTGGACCCGGCCTGGACCGCCGACGGCGGCCGCCTGCTCCTGACGCTCAGGGCGGGCCCGGACGAGCAGCGCACCGTCGGCTTCGTCGTCGTCGACCCGGCAGCCAAGAGCGTCCAGACCCGCCGCACGGACTTCGGCGGCGAGGCCGGCTACGGGTGGGGGCCGGACGGCTCGACGCTCGTCACCCAGGGCGGCGACGGCGCCATCCGGTATGTCGGGCTCGACGGCCGGGTGCTGCGCACGTTCACCGGCAAGGGCGCGCTGATCCGGGGCGGCGTCGCCGGCACCACGGCCGGCCGGGTGTTCACCACCACCTGCCGGGAGGGGTCGCGCGACGTCTGCCTGTGGGACGCGGCCACCGGCGAGCGGAAGGCGGTGATCCCGCCGGCGAAGGGCATGGTGTTCAACGGCTGGCTGGACCGGAGCCACTTCCTGGCGACCGTCATCGGCCGCGAGAAGGGCCGGCTGGTGCTCGGCGGGATGGACGGCGAGGCCGTACGGGTCCTCGCCGAGGGCCCGGCCGACCAGCTGAACCAGATCAGCGTCTGGTTCACTCCCCGCTGAACCCGAGCACCGTCCGCAGGATCGCCGCCGGGTCGCCGCCGCCGCCCCGCCAGGCCACGTGCTGGTCGGGCCGGACCAGGACGAGCGGCGCGCCGTACCTGTCGAGCAGCCCTTCGCCCGTCAGGTCCACCACCGTGAACGGCACCCCGAGGGCCCGCGCCGCCTCCTCGAAGGCGGGGCCGGGCTCCGGTGTCAGGCGCAGCAGCGTGAGCCCCTCGCCCAGCGTGTCGTACAGGGAACGGCCGCCGGGCAGCCAGGCGTGCGGCAGCCGCGCGCCCGGCCGGCCGGAGCCGTGGTAGTCCTGCGGGGTGTGCGGCGGGACGGGCGAGCCGTCGTCGGCCACGATCGGCGAGCCCGCGTAGTGGTAGCCGAGCACGAGCCCCTCGCTGTAGAACTCGCCGGCCTTGACCCGCAGCGCGGCGGCCGTCTCGGCGCGGGCGCGGGCGGCCTCCGGGCCCGGGCCGGTGAGCGGCCGGTCGGCGAAGGTCGGCGCGAGCAGCTTCTCCTGGGCGGAGCTGTCGGCGACGGTCTGGACGGCCACCGGGCGGCGCTCGGCCTCGTAGCTGTCGAGCAGGCCGGGTCCGCCCCAGCCCTGGAGCACGGCGGCGAGCTTCCAGGCGACGTTGACCGCGTCGCCGACGCAGGTGTTGAACCCGTGGCCGCCCCACGGCGGGTTGAGGTGGGCGGCGTCGCCGACCAGGAAGACCCGGCCGGCGCGGTAGCGGTCGGCGAGCAGCATCCGGGCCACCCACGGGTCGGTGCTGACGACGCTGATCGGCAGGTCGGCGCCGATGAGCACGCGCACCAGCCGCTCGGGGTCCGGGGCGGAGGTGCGCACGTCGACGCCCACCATGATCGCCCACCACTTGTCGTCCAGGTCCATCCGGCCCATCAGGCCGGACACCTCCGGATGGATCACCCAGTACTGCACGGCCGGGTCGAGCGGGATCTTCTGCGCCAGGCCGGGCGCCCGGAACACCACGCTCAGGTTGGGCCGCTCGCCGGACGAGCCCTCGTACGACGCGCCGATCGCCTCGCGGCTGACCCCGGCGGCGCCGTCGCAGCCCAGTAAGTAGTCGGCTTCGAGCGTGGAGCCGTCGGAGAGCCGGGCCCGGACCCGGTCGCCGTCCTGGTCGATCGCGGTGACGGCGACCCCGGTCAGCAGCGTGACGGCGGGCAGCTCGGCCACCGCCTCGCGCAGCAGCCGCTCGACGATCGGCTGCGGCACCTGCTGGCCGGGCTCCGCCCACCGCTCGTCGCGCTCGGGGTAGAGGCCGAAGGCGTGGGGGAAGCGGGTGAGCTCGACGCCGAGCAGGTTCGTACAGAACAGGACGTCCTGCGACCAGGAGACGGGCAGCGGCGCGGCGGCGCGCAACCGGTCGGCGAGCCCCCATCGGCGCAGGTGCTCCATGGTGCGCATGCTGGTGGTCTTGGCGCGCGGCCGGTCCTGGTCGATCGTGGTGCGCGGCTCGACCACGGTGACGGTGACGCCGCGGCGGCCGAGCTCGACGGCCGCGGCCAGCCCGGCGGGGCCGCCGCCCGCGACGAGGACCCGGCTCACGCGCCCCTCCTGCCGGACGGGCCGGTGACCGGGGTCCGGATCACGCCCAGCCGGTCGACCTCCACCTCGACCACGTCGCCGGGTGTCAGCAGCCGGGGCGGCGTGCGGACGTAGCCGACGCCTTCCGGGGTGCCGGTGGCGATGACGTCGCCGGGGTGGAGTGTCAGCGTGGCGCTGATGCGGGACAGGAGTGCGGGCACGGTGAAGATCATGTCACTGGTGTCGCCGTCCTGCATCACCTCGCCGTTGACCCGGGTGACCACGCGCCATCCGTCGGCGGGGCTCCCGGTCTCGTCGGCGGTGACGATCGGGCCGATCGGGCCGCTGCGGTCGGCGTTCTTGCCGAGCGTCCACTGGCTGGTGAGCTTCTGGGCGGTGCGGGCGGTGATGTCGTTGAACGCGGCGTACCCGAGGACGCCCGCCCCCGCCTCGCTCTCGCCGGCGTCGGCCAGCCGCGCGCCGACGACGGCGGCGACCTCGCCCTCCCAGTCCAGCCCCGGCTCTCCGGCGGGCACCGGCACGGCCGTGCCGGTCACCGAGAGCGAGGCCGTCCACCGGCCGAACACGGTCGGGTGCGCGGGCGGCTCGAAGCCGCCCTCCGCCGCGTGCGCGCGGTAGTTGAGCCCCACGCACAGCACCCGCGCCGACGGCGGCACGGGCGGGGCGAGCTCCACCTCCGCCAGCGGCACCCCGCCGGGCCCCGCCTGGCGGGCCCGGTCCAGCCAGTACGGGACGTCGCTGTAGAAGTCGGTCACCTCGGCGAGGGGCGTGACGGTGCTGTCCGCCAGGACGCCGACCGTGACGTGCCGTCTGTTGTCGCGCGCGGCCATGCCGACGAGCTTCACCGCGGGTCTCCTTCCTCGACCAGCCTGATGTCGAACTCCGCCGCCAGGAACGGGCCGTCCATGCCGAAGCGCGCGTCGGCGGACGGCAGGAAGTCCGTGACGAGCGCGTCCTTGACCGCGAACGCGGCGTCGGAGCCGAGGTAGGGGTCGCCGGCGACGAAGATGTGGGTGGTGAGCGGCCGGTGCCCGGCCGCCTGGACCTTGATGTGCACGTGCGCGGGCCGCATGGGATGGCGGCCGACCGCCCGCAGCAGCTCGCCGACGGGGCCGTCGGTCGGCACCGGGTAGCTGCTCGGCTTCACCGTGCGGAACCAGTACGCGCCGTCGTCGCCGGTGGTGAGCAGGGCGCGCAGGTTCCCGTCGGGCTGCTCGGCGTCCTGGCTGTCGTACAGGCCGGTGTCGTTCGACTGCCAGACGTCGAGCACCGCGCCGGGGAGGGGGTTGCCGTCGCAGTCGGTGACGCGGCCGTGCACGACGGCGGGCTCGCCGCGGTGCCGCTCGGGCCCCTCGGCGATCCAGGCGCCCATGGGGCGGGGCGGCGCGGGCGAGTGGAAGGGGCCCTCGACCGAGCTGGGGGTCATGGTGGGCGGGCCGGTGTGGTTCACCTCGTCGACGGCCGAGGTGACGCCCAGCATGTCGGACAGCAGGATGAACTCGTTGCGGGTCTCGGTGCAGGTCTGCCCGACGCGGACCAGGAAGTCGACGGCACGCAGCCATTCGGCCTCGGTGGGCCTGGTCTCGCGGACGAACGCGTGCAGGTGGGTGACCAGGCCGCCGACCAGCTCGCGCACCCGCGGGTCCGCGCCGCCGACGGAGGCGAGCACCTGTGCGAGCAGGGCGTCGAGCCGGTCGGATCCGGGGTTCGCGGTCATCGTCGCCTCCACATCTGTCTTGATCGGCAAACCCTAGGGCGTGGCCCCGGCGCGCACCAGGGAGGATTTCACTCAATGGCATGCGTCACTGGCACACTGCACGGGTGACGAACGCTCCACGCGGACGCCGGCCGCCGCACGGCGCCCCCGTGATCGACCGGGCCTTCGCGCTGCTCGGCGCCTTCTCCGCGACCCGCCGGGCGATGACGCTGGCCGAGCTGAGCCGGGCCACCGGCACGCCGCCGAGCACGGCGCTGCGGCTGGCCCGCCGCCTGCTCCACTGGGGCGCGCTGGAACGCGACGGCGGCGGCCGGTACGTGATCGGGCTGCGGCTGTGGGAGCTCGCCTCGCTCGCGCCGCGCGGGCACGGGCTGCGCGAGGCCGCGCTGCCGTACATGGAGGATCTGTACGAGGCCACGCACCAGCACGTGCTGCTGGCGGTGCGCGACGGGCACGAGGCCCTGCTGGTGGAGCGGCTGTCGGCCAGGGACGCCGTCGACGTGCTCTACCGGGTCGGCGGGCGGCTGCCGCTCCACTCGACCGGCGTCGGCCTGGTGCTGCTGGCGCACGCCGAGCCCGAGCTCCAGGACCGGGTGCTGGCGGAGCCGCTGGTGCACGAGCCCGAGGGGCTGCCCGTCTCACCGGCCGCGCTGCGGCGGACGCTGGCGCGGGTGCGCCAGACGGGGCTGGCGGTGGCCGAGCGGTCGGAGCCGGGGCCGCTCCTCACCGTCGCCGCGCCCGTCCGCGGCGCCGACGACGGGGTGGTGGCGGCGCTGTCGGTGGTGGTCCCCGCCTCCGGCGCCGAGCCACGCGCCCTCGCCCCCGCCTTGCGCGCCACCGCCCGCGCCCTCTCCCGCAGCCTCGGCTCCCCTCGCGCCTCCTGAATGCCATGGCACGTACGGGACATTTCGCCGCAAGCCCCAGGACATTACTGTCCGGTGGCTACCGTTGCTGCCGTGGCGCACGTACGGAAAGCCAACAGAGGGCCCAGCGCGGCGGCGGAGAACCGCGCGGCGCTCGTCACCGCGGCCCGGGAGCTGTTCGCGACCGCCGGGTTCGGCGCTCCGCTGAGCGCGGTCGCGCGGCGGGCAGGTGTGGGGCAGGGCAGCCTCTACCGCCACTTCCCCGACCGGGCGAGCCTGGCCCTGGCGGTGTTCGACGGAAACGTGACCGAACTGGAATCGCTCGCCGCCGAACGGACGACCACGCTCGACGACCTGTTCGCGCGGATCATCGAGCAGACCGTCGCCTCGGTGGCGTTCCTCGACCTGGTCACCTCGGCCGACGAGCGCATGGCCGCGGTGCGCACCCGGGTGGCCCGGCTGCTGGCCGGCAAGCTCGACCAGGCGCGGCGCGAAGGGACCGTGCGCCCCGACGTCACGGCCGACGACCTGCTGCTGGTCATCGCCATGCTGGCCGGGGTGCTGTCCAGCGCTTCGGCGGAGGCCCGGCCGGCCGCAGCCGAGCGGTCCTGGGCCCTGCTGCGCCGCTCGATCCGCCCCTGACGCCCGTTCCGTTGATCATTGTCCTCCGGATCGCCAGTACCCTGGCTGAGCGGGTCCATGGGCCGTTGCCAGTGAACTCCCAGCTAGAGGCATTAGCCTCGTTCCGCATGAAACGGGTGGCCCCGGGACGCCATCCGGCTGAGACATGCCTCGGAGACGCAAGAGATGAAGATCCGGTACATGCTGTTGCACGCCTACGGCATGGGCGGGACCATCCGCACCGTGGTCAACCAGGCGAACGCCATGGCGGCCGCGGGTCACGACGTGGAGATCGTCAGCGCGGTCCGCCGGCGGACCAAGCCGCAGTTCGCCATCGATCCGCGGGTGAAGGTGTGGGCCCTGGTCGACCAGCGGACGGCGGTCGAGACCGACTCCCTGGCCCGCAAGGTGTGGCGCCGGGCGCGGGGCAAGATCGTGCCCGCGGGCGAGTTCGCCGCCGGCTACTTCACCGAGCGCGTGGAGCGCGCGGTCATCGACTACGTCAGCCCGCTGAGCGACGGCATCCTGGTGACCACCCGCCCGGCGCTGAACCTCATCGCCGCCCGCCGGGCCACGTCCGGCGTGATCCGGGTGGCCCAGGACCACATGAACCTGGGCTCGTACCGGAAGCCCGTGCGGGAGCAGATCAGCCGCCACTACAGCCGCTTCGACGCGGTCGTGGTGCTGACCGAGACCAGCCGCGCCGAATACCGCGAGGCGCTCCCCGGCTGCCCGGTCATCCGCATCCCCAACGGGATCCCGATGGCGGGGCGCGTGCACTCCGACCACACCGCACCGGTGGTGATCGCGGTGGGCCGGCTGGTCAAGCAGAAGGGCTTCGACTACCTCATCAAGGCGTTCGCGTCGATCGCGGACGAGCGCCCCGAGTGGGAGCTGAAGGTCTTCGGCACCGGCCCGTCCGAGGAGAAGCTGCGCGAGCGCATCGAGGAGGCGGGCCTGACCGGCCGGTTCAAGCTGATGGGCCGCACCGAGACGATCCACGACGAGATGGCCGCGGCGTCGATCTACGCGCTCAGCTCGCGCATCGAAGGCCTGCCGATGGCGATGATCGAGGCGATGGGCCACGCGCTGCCGGTGGTGGCCTTCGACTGCCCGACCGGCCCGGCGGACGTGCTGACGCACGACGTGGACGGGGTGCTGGTGCCGCCGCGCGACCCGGAGGCGCTGGGCGCCGCGCTGTCTCGCCTGATGGGCGACATCGACACCCGCCGGCGGCTGGGCGCCGCCGCGGCGAGGACCGCCCAGAGCTACTCGCCCGAGGTCGTCATGCCGCTGTGGGAGGACCTGTTCACCGCGCTGCACAACGGCGAGCGCCTCGACGACCCCCGCTGGACGTCACGCTGACCGGAAAAACCGGTTCCGCGTCACCCTCGCGATCATTAGACTCGCCGCCGTACCGCGCGCCGCAGTGGCGCGCTCCGACGTGTGAGGGGAGCCCGCCGTGCGCCACCACAGCACCGCGGCGGCCGCCGTCCCCCCGTCGCGGTACGAGGTGATCCTGGTGTCTCCGGCGGCCCGGTGCCGGCTGCGCGCCCGCCACCGGACGCCGTGACGAACCCCTGATCCTCCCGGGGCGGGGCCCTGCTCTGCCCTGCCCCTTTTCTCGTCCGGCACATCGCGCCGTCCTGTTCTCCATCCCGCAAGAAGGGTCATGGACCGTGCGCCGTCACACCACTCGATCGCCTGCCGTCGTCCGCAACCTGGGCATCCTCGCCCACGTCGACGCCGGCAAGACCACCCTGACCGAACGCGTCCTGTACGCCACCGGCGCCACCTACAAGCGCGGCGAGGTGCACGACGGGACGACCGTCACCGACTTCGACGCCCAGGAGCGCGACCGCGGCATCACGATCTTCGCCGCGGCCGTGAGCTGCGAGTGGGCCGGACACCGGATCAACCTCATCGACACTCCCGGACACGTCGACTTCTCCGACGAGGTGGAGCGCTCGCTGCGGGTGCTCGACGGCGCCGTCGCCGTGTTCGACGGGGTCGCGGGCGTCGAGCCGCAGAGCGAGTCGGTGTGGCGGCGGGCCGACCGCCACGGCGTGCCGCGCGTCGCCTTCGTCAACAAGCTGGACCGGGCGGGCGCCGACCTGGACACGGCCGTCGCCTCGATCCGCGACCGGCTGCGGGTGACGCCGCTGGTCGCGCAGCTGCCGATCGGCCGCGAGCACGATTTCACCGGCGTCGTCGACCTGCCGCGCATGCGGGCCCTGACCTGGGATCGGGACGTGCTCAGGGAAGGCCCGGTGCCGGACGACCTGCTGGACGAGGCGCGGCGGCGCCGCAGACTGCTGGAGGAGGCCGTGGCCGAGCTGCACCCGGGCGCGCTGGAGGAGTTCTGCGCAGGACCGGAGATCTCCGCCGGCACGCTCCAGGCGGCGCTGCGCGACCTCACCCGCTCCGGTGACGGCGTCGTGGTGCTGTGCGGGTCCGCGTACCGGAACCGGGGCGTCGAGCCGCTGCTGGACGCCGTCGTCGCGTACCTGCCCTCGCCGCTGGACGTGCCGCCGGTGCGCGGCACGCACGCCGGCGCGGAGCAGGAGCGCGCCGCCGACCCCGAGGCGCCGCTCGCGGCGCTGGCCTTCAAGGTCAGCTCCACCGCGACCGGCCGGCTGACGTTCCTGCGGCTGTACGCGGGGACGCTGCGCAAGGGTGACACGGTGCTGGACGCGGGCGCGGATCGCACCGAACGGGTCGCCCGCATCCTGCGGGTGCAGGCCGACCGGCACACCGAGGTGGACCGGGCGGTCGCCGGGGACATCGTCGCGGTGGCCGGGCCGAAGGCGGCGCGTCCCGGCGCGACGCTGTGCGCGCGGGAGGCGCCGCTGCTGCTCGAACCGCCGTCGGCGACCGAGCCCGTGGTGTCCGTGGCCGTCGAGCCGCGCCGGAGCACCGACGCCGGGCGGCTGACGTCGGCGCTGGCGCGGCTGACGGACGAGGACCCGTCCCTGTCCGTACGGACCGATCCCGAGACCGGGCAGACGCTGCTGTCCGGCCTGGGCGAGCTGCACCTGGAGGTGGCGGTGGAGAAGGTGCGCCGCGAGCACGGGATGGCGGTCGCCGTGGGCCGGCCCCGGGTGGCGCTGCGCGAGACGGTCGTGCGCGGCGTGTCCGGACTCCTCTACCGACATGTCAAGCAGGACGGCGGGGCCGGGCAGTTCGCGCACGTGGTGCTCGACGTGGAGCCGGGCACCGGGTTCGCGTTCGAGTCGGCGGTGACCGGCGGCCGGGTGCCGCGCGAGTACGTGCGCGCGGTGGCGGCGGGCTGCCGCGACGCGCTGGCCGAGGGCCCGCTCGGCGGGCACCCGGTGACCGGCCTGCGCGTCACGCTGACCGACGGCGCCACGCACGTGAAGGACTCCTCCGAGACGGCCTTCCGCGCGGCGGGCCGGCTGGGCCTGCGCGAGGCGCTGCGGTCCTGCGTGATGGCGCTGCTGGAGCCGGTGGTCGAGGTCACGGTGACGGTGCCTGAGGAGGCCGCGGGCGGCGTGCTGGGCGACCTGGCCGCCCGGCGCGGCCGGATCAGCGGCACGGCGGCGAAGGCCGGCACGGTGGTGGCCACCGCCACGGTGCCGCTGGCCGAGGTGTTCGGCTACGCCACCCATCTGCGCAGCCGTACGCAGGGCCGGGGCACGTTCACCACCCGTGCCGCGGGCTACGCCCGGATGCCGTGACGGCCGGGGCCGGTCCCTCCTTTTGGGGGGACCGGCCTTTCGCTGAAGGAAACCTGAAGCATCCCGTAAGAGGGCATCGGCAGCCTTGGGGACATGAACACGGCGGGCCCGGAGAAAGGGCCCGTATCGGGAAGAAGGAGTACGAGATGACGAGCAGGCTGGTGGTTTCCGCCTTCGTTTCGCTGGACGGTGTCATGCAGGCTCCCGGCGGGCCCGGCGAGGACGACGACAACGGCTTCAAGCACGGCGGCTGGCTGGCCCCGCACGTGGACGAGGGGTTCAACCGCATCATGGGCGACCAGCTCGACCGCGCGGACGGCATGCTGCTGGGCCGCAGGTCGTACGACATCCTCTCCTCGTACTGGCCGCACGTGTCCGACGAGGACGGCGGCGCCGAGATCAACAGCATGCGCAAGTACGTCGCCACCAGGTCGCCGATGACGGCCGAGTGGCGCAACACCGAGGTGCTGGCGGGCGAGGCCGCGCAGACGGTCGCCGACCTGAAGCGGCGCACCGACGGCGAGATCATCACCCAGGGCAGCAGCGACCTCATCCGCACGCTGCAGAGGGCCGAGCTGGTCGACGAGTACCGCCTGATGGTCTTCCCCGTCGTCCTCGGGGAGGGCAAGCGGATGTTCGCCGAGGGCACCCTCCCGGCCGGGCTCAAGCTCACCGGCTGCACCACCACCGACGCGGGCGTCGTCTACATGACCTACGCGTGGACGGGCGACCCCGTGTACAGCTCCGTCGCCTAGCCCGGGCGGGACTCCTCACCTTCGTCAGGGGTGTCACTGGACGTTCGGCGGATCCGGCAGGGGTAACGGGCTTCGTACGGTGCTTGCCCATGAAGTCCTTTCTGGCCGGTTTCTCCCTGCTCCTGGCCCTCACCCCCGCCGCCCTCGACGGAGACGCCCGCGTGCCGGGCGAGCTCACGGCCGCCGCCGTCGACGCCTACGCCCGGCAGGCGATGGAGTCGACGGGCGTGCCCGGCATGTCGCTGGTGGTGACCAGGGACGGCGAGGTCGTGCACGCGGCCGGGTACGGGCACGACTCCCGCGGCGCCCCGATCACCGCCGGCACCCCGATGCGGGTGGCCTCGGTCAGCAAGTCGTTCACCGCGGCGGCGGTCATGACGCTCGTCGAGCGGGGCGAGATCCGGCTCGACGAGCCGGTCGCCGCGCAGCTTCCCGGGTTCCGCATGGCCGACCCGCGGGCGGCCGGGATCACCGTGCGGCAGCTGCTCAACCAGACCTCCGGCCTGTCCGACACCTCGGTGGACGTCACGGATCTGGGCGACGCCGCCTCGCTCGCGGACTACACCTCGCGGCTGGCCGACGACCGGCTCGCGGCCGCCCCCGGCACCCGCTGGGAGTACTGCAACGTCAACTACAACCTGGCCGCCAGGCTGGTCGAGACCGCGAGCGGCCGCCGCTTCGGCGACTACCTGCGCGAGCGGATCTTCACCCCGCTGGGCATGACGTCCAGCGCGGTCAGCGACGAGGTCGTCAGACCGGCCGACGGCCGTAACTCGATCTTCGGCCTCTGGCTGCCCCGTCCCGAGCTGGACGGGTTCCTGGACGAGAGCGGCAGCGGCGGCGTCATCACCACCGCCGCCGACATGGGCAGGTGGCTGAGGCTCCACACGGGCGACGGCCGCCCCCTGGTGCAGCGGCAGAGCCTGGAGACCATGCACGCCCCCTCCGGGATCCACGAGTACGGGATGGGCTGGAGCCCCGACCGCGAGTCCGGCCTGCTCGTGCACTCGGGCAACCTGTTCACCTACAACGCCGTCCAGGCGATCTCCCCCGGGACGGGGTACGGGTTCGCGGTCATGACGGACAGCGCCGGGCTGACGGACGAGACCTACGCGGTCATGACGGGCCTCGTGGCCATGAGCGAGGGCCGGGCGCCCGAGGTGCCCGGAGGCGACCGGCAGCTGTTCGAGGCGGTGCTGGCCGCGGTCACGCTGCTGGCGGCGGGCCTCGGGATCACGGGCGCGCTCCGGGCGCGGCGCTGGGCCGCCGAGCGGGCGGGCAGGCCGCGGTGGCGGATCGCGGTGCGCCTGGTCCCGGCGCTGCTGCCGGTCGCGCTGCTGGCCGCCTATCCGGACCTGGTCTCGACCCTCATGAACGGGCGGACCGTCACCTGGGCCCAGGTCACGTACTACGCCGCCCCGCTGTCGATCGCGCTGCTGGCGGCCGCGGCCGCCGGGGTGCTGGTGACGATCACGCGGCTGGTCCGGCTCGCGAGTTGATGAGAGCAGCTCATGTTTGGGCCTTGCCGGGTCCTTGAGGGCGGCGGATGCTGAGTGCACCCCCCACTTGTGAGGTGTCCGTGAAGAGCCTCCGATCCCTCGTCCGCATCACCTCCGGCCTCGTCCTCCTGGCCGGCTCGCTGATCGCGCAGAGTTCCGCGCCGGCGACCGCCACCTCCGCCACCA
The DNA here is from genome assembly GCF_044458265.1 of Nonomuraea sp. NPDC050478. NCBI lineage: Bacteria > Bacillati > Actinomycetota > Actinomycetes > Streptosporangiales > Streptosporangiaceae > Nonomuraea > Nonomuraea sp. NPDC050478. The sequence continues at coordinate 464,313 of NZ_JBITHT010000004.1, forward strand.
CCCCGGCCACCGCTTCGGCCGCCGCCGACGTGCGCGGCCTCGTCGACGCCCACAGCCACCTGTTCTCGTACGAGGCGTTCGGCGGCATGCTGATGTGCGGCAAGCCGTTCGATCCCGACGGCATCGCCAAGGCGCTGCGCGACTGCCCCGACCACCTGCCGAACGGCGAGCTGGCCTGGTTCGAGAACTTCACCCGCACCGGCTCGCCCACCGGCACCCACGACCCGGTGGGCTGGCCGACGTTCCGCGACTGGCCCGCGCACGACTCGCTGACCCACCAGCAGGCGTACTACACCTGGGTGGAGCGGGCCTGGCGCGGCGGGCTGCGGGTGATGGTCAACCACCTGGTCGCCAACCGCCAGCTGTGCGCCATCTACCCGCTGCGACGCCACGGCTGCGACGAGATGGACTCCATCAGGCTCCAGGCCCAGCGCGCCCGCGAACTGCAGGCCCACATCGACGCCGAGCACGGCGGGCCGGGCCGGGGCTGGTTCCGGATCGTCCGCGACCCCGCCGAGGCGCGGCAGGTCGTCCAGGCGGGCAAGCTGGCCGTGGTGCTCGGCGTGGAGACCTCCGAGCCGTTCGGCTGCCGGCAGGTCCTCGGCATCTCCGCGTGCACGCGGGCGCAGATCGACCGCGGCCTCGACGAGATGTACGAGCTGGGCGTGCGCAGCATGTTCGCCTGTCACAAGTACGACAACGCGCTGTGCGGGGTGCGGTTCGACTCGGGCACCCAGGGCGCGATCGTGAACATCGGCAACCTGCTCGGCACCGGCAGGTTCTGGCAGGCGCGCACCTGCACCACCGCCGAGCACGACAACACCATCGAGCCCGCGGGCGTGCTGCCCGGTCAGATCGCCCGCCTGCTGCCGCCGGGCGTCTCGCTGCCCATCTATCCCGCGGCCCCGCACTGCAACACGCGCGGCCTGACCTCGCTCGGCCAGTACATGATCGAGGGCATGATGCGGCGCGGCATGATGATCGAGGTCGACCACATGAGCGTCAAGGCCGCCGACAGCGCTCTCGACCTGCTCGAAGCCGCCGGTTACCCGGGCGTCATCTCCTCCCACAGCTGGACCGACCCGCACTACCTGGACCGCATCTACGCCCTCGGCGGCATGGTCACCCAGTACGGCCACGACGCCGAGCACTTCGTGGACGAGTGGCGGCGCACCGAGCCTCTCCGGCAGGCCCACCAGGTGCCGGGTTACGGGTACGGGCTGGACGCCAACGGCATGGGCCGCCTCCCCGCGCCCCGGGCCGGCAACGCGTCGAACCCGGTCACGTACCCCTTCACCTCCCTCGACGGCGTCACCCTCGACCGCCAGCGCACCGGCGAGCGGGTCTGGGACGTCAACCAGGACGGCGTCGCGAACTACGGCCTGGTGCCCGACTGGATCGAGGACATGCGGATCATCGCCGGCCCGGAGATCGTCCAGGACCTGGCCGCCGGCGCCGAGTCCTACCTCCGCACCTGGGCCTCAGCCACCCAGCACGCAAGCCTCCGCTGACACCCTCCGCCCACCCCGTCCTTCCGGGGTGGGCACTCCTCGGCTCGCGTCCAAGCCCGGGTGAGACTAGGTCCGCGTCAGGTCCAGGTGACGACCCAGTAGGCGACGCCGAACGGGTCCTCCTCGTGCAGGACCTGGGCCTGCCATGGCCGGTCCTCGCAGGCGGCGGCCATGACCTGCCAGGCGGCCCGCCCGGCGACCAGGGCGCGCTCGCAGGCGGCGGGATCCAGGCGCAGCAGCGCGCCGGCGTCGGCCGCCGTGAGCGCGGCCCCGATCCGGGCGTCGAGCTCGATCGCGGACGGGTCGAGATGACCGGGAGCCTTCTCACTCCGCCGAGCGCTGCCGTCGGCGACGACCAGCAGCCCGGCCGGACGCCCGCCCTCCCTCAGCTCACGGCCGAGCTCAAGGCAACGGTCACGCGACTCATGACGACCCACCCCCCGCAAGGTCCACGGCACCGGACACCCTCCCAGCAGGGACCGCCCGACGGCGAGCGACACGGGAAGAAGATCCTCCACCGTCTCCCCCGCGCCGTCTCTCCCCCCGAGCCCAGCCGACCCCTGCACGCTCTCGCCACCCGGCCCGGACACCTCTGAGTAAGCACCCTCGGGCAGCACCTCGTCGCCCCGCCGCTCGTCGGGCGCGGACCGGCGGTCATGATGCGGCCGTCGCCAGCCCGGTGCCACGCGTTGTTCGGGGCCGGGGGCGTCGGGCGGGAACGGGCGGGTGGCGGGCGCGCCGCCCACCACGACGATCTCCTCCGCCCCCTGGTCGAGCAGCGCGGTGACGGCCGCGGCCATCGCCTCGCGCGTCTTCGCGACCTCCCGCACGGGCCCGCCGGTGACGCCGGGCAGCAGCAGCGGCGCGCCGGGAACGGTCGCCGCCGCGACGATCATGCCAGCCCCCGTACGGTGCGCGCGGGCGGGCGGACGCCGCGCGTCACCGCGACCATGTCGAGCACCTGCCGCGTCTCGGGCACGTTGTGCGCCCGGAACACCAGCGCCCCCTGCCAGGCGCACAGCGCGGTCACGGCGAGCGTGCCCATCAGCCGCTCCCCCACGGGCAGGTCGAGCGACTCGCCCACGAAATCCTTGTTGGACAGTGACACCAGCACCGGCCAGCCGGTGGCCACCAGCTCGTCGACGCGCCGGGTCACCTCCAGGCTGTGCCAGGTGTTCTTGCCGAAGTCGTGAGCCGGGTCGATGATCAGACGCTCGCGCGGCACCCCGGCCGCCATCGCCCGCTCGGCCAGCGCGACGGTCCGCTCGATCACGTCGGCCACCACGTCGTCGTACTCCACCCGGTGCGGCCGGGTGCGCGGCTCGACCCCGCCGGTGTGGGCGCACACCAGCCCCGCACCGAACTCGGCGGCCACCTCGGCCAGCTTGGGATCGGCCCCGCCCCAGGCGTCGTTGAGCAGGTCGGCCCCGGCCTGGCAGACCTCGCGGCCCACCTCGTGACGCCAGGTGTCGACGCTGATCACCAGGTCGGGGTGGCGCTCGCGCACCTCGGCCACGAACGGGGCGGTGCGCTCGATCTCCTCGCGCACGTCGACGTCGCCGCCGGGCGCCGCCTTCACTCCGCCGATGTCGACGATGTCGGCCCCCTCGGCCACCACCTGGTCGACCCGGCGCAGCGCCTCCTCGCGGGCGAACGTGGCGCCGCGGTCGTAGAAGGAGTCGGGGGTGCGGTTGACGATCGCCATCAGCAGCGGCGTCTCTCCGAACGTCCGGGAGCCGAGCGTGAGCCTCATCCGTCCCTCTCCGGCACGACGCCGTCCCTGACGCGGCAGAACATCGCTCCATCCTACGCCAGCGCCCCGGGGACCGCCCTGCGCGGGGACGAAACACCGCACTTCACCACTCCCGCAGCGCGGCGGCCGATCCGCGGTTATCGTCGCAGTCAATCGCAGCGCGCAACCCCCCGGGATCTGCCATGGCCAGCGGAATACGTCACATAGCGGAGCGCGTCACCCTCACCCTCACGGTGGGCCTGGGCGCGGTGGTCTCGGCCGCCGCCCTGTTCGGCTGGTTCGACCCGGGCATGCTCGGCGCGGCCATTCCGAAGATCACGCTGCTCATCCTGAGCACGGTGACGCTCTTCCTGCTCCTGGAGCTGGACCGGCTCAGGGCGATCGAGAAGATCAAGGACCTGATCGTCACCCTCGACGTCGAGGCCATCGCCCGCGACCGCAAGGTCTCCCACTACGGCGGCGTCATCCGGATCCACCGCCGCTTCGCCGAGGACGTGTTCATCGACCACCTGGTCACGGCCAGGCGCGAGGCCGCGATCCTGCAGACGTGGATACCTCACCTGCACCGGCTGGAGGACGCGCTGGAGGAGGCCCTGCACCGCGGCGTCCGGGTGCGCGTCCTGCTCCTGCATCCCCGGTCGGCCGTGGCCAAGCTCCGGGAGGAGGCGCTTCGGGTGGTGCGCGACCCGGCGCTCGAAGAGGACGTGCCGGCGAACGTGGAGCGGTGCCTGTCCGTCCTCGCCTCGGTGCACAAGAAGGCCGGGGCGAACAAGCACCTGCTCGGCGTCCGCATCTACGACTCCCTGCCGTCGATAGCCGTCTACCGGGCCGACGACCGCTACTTCGTCAGCTCGTTCCTGCACGGCAAGCTGGCCGTCGACTCGACGCAGTTGGAGATCGACGGCGCCGACACCCCGATGGGCGCGGAGATCCAGGGCGAGCTGGACATGCTCTGGGCCGTCGGCCACGACGTCGACCTCTCCGACTGGCGCACATCACTCAAGGACATCCCGCCCAGGAGGCCCACATGAAGGAGCTGGACGCGTTCGAGGACGACCTCGTCGCGCGGTTCGAGCGGCACCCGGTGCTGGCCGGCGCGGCCCTGCTCTCCGCCGACGGCTTCGCCGCCGTGCTGCTCCAGCGGCGGTTCCTGTCGCTCGCCTTCACCCCCGCCTACGACCTGGCCATCGACCTGCTGGAGGACGAGTCCAGCCGCCGGATCGCGCGCGTCATCCTGCGCGAGGAGTACCCCGGCGGCGACGGCCGCGTGCCCTCGCACCGGGAGGACATGAAGGCGGACATGCTCCGGCTGGGCGTGTCCAGGAAGGCGCTGGTGGAGACCGCGCCGACCGCCGTCACGGTGGAGGCGACCACCGCGATCTTCCGGCTGATCGCCGAGGCGGGCCGCGGGCCCGACGCCGACCTGAGGCTCGTGACGATCCTGCGGTTCTGGGGCGAGATCCTGGTGGCGGCCGAGTACGGGCGGCTCTGGCCGAGGATGGCCCAGGCGCTGACCGGCGACGGCGTGAACCGGTCGAGGTTCTACCATCCCCATCTCGTCCACGACGCCAAGGCGCACCCCCTCGGCGCGGAGTCCCTCCCGTCCGCGACGCACTCCGACCAGCTCGGCGCCCGGCTGGCCGAGCTGGTCACCGGGGAGGAGTCCGCGGCGGGCTTCCGCGAGACCGAGCAGCGGGTCCTGCGGATCAAGACGGACTTCTACGACCAGTTCCTGCCCCTGGTCCCGGCGCCGAACTGACGGACGGGCCGGCGGCCCGCGCGGGGCCGCCGGCCACGCCGGCTATCGGGTGGTCACGGGGCTGCCGGTGACGGCGGCGGACCAGTAGAGCGCCCGGGCGACCTGCGGGAACAGGCCCTTCGGGTGGTTGCGGAACAGCGGCTCGGTGCCGAAGAGCACCACCGCCGCGCCCCGCTCGTCCCGCCCGCTCACCACGGCCGCCTGACCAGCCGCCGCGTCCTGGCCGCCGGTGCCGTCCGGGTTCGGACGCCAGTGGCCGGAGACGAGCGGGTCGCCGGCCGCGTACGACTGCTCGACCGTCACCTCGGGCCCGAGGCCGGTGAACCAGCGCGGCGAGTAGACGAACGCGTGGGCGGGCGCGTCACCGGCCACCTGCCCGTCGCCGTTCGTCACCCTGACGACGCCGTTGGCGTCGCCCCGGCCCGCCACGGAGGTCGCGGTGAGCAGCCCCGCGGCGGCGTTGAAGGCCGCGCCGGTGCCGCCGCGCGTGACCACGCCGCCGCTCGCGAGGAACGCGTCGAGCGCCGCCCTGGCCTGCGGGTCGAGCGCGGCGTAGCTGAGCCCGCTGGAGACGACCAGCACGTCGGTACCGCTCCAGTCGAAGCCGGCGTTGAGCACCGCGGTGGAGACCGGGGTGACGGCGAAGCCCAGCTCGCGCAGCGTGAACAGCTCGTCGGCGGAGACCGCCGCGGCGACGCGGACCGCCGTCAGCGGGACGCCGTCGCCCGAGCGCGCCTTGGTGAAGGCCACCCCGTAGCGGTCGGCCACGGTCCTGGCAGCGCCACGGGCCCCGGCGGGTACCACCACGGCGCCGTCCGCCCAGACCGCCTCGACCCCCTGGGAGAGCAGGTCGTTCACGGCCCGCACCTCCTTGGCGTCACGTACGGCCAGCGCCAGCGGCCCGCGCCCGTCCGGCACGGACCCGGTCGGCGCGGCCGCGCTCACCGGCACGCCGAGCACGTGGAGCGAGCCGGAGGTGACGGTGTCCACCGTGGCGCCCCAGAGCAGGGCGTGGCTCCAGCCGGAGATGTCGTACATGGCGTCGACCCGTGGGGAGATGTCCTGCCCCGGCTCCAGCATCACGTTCGCCAGCCCTCGCTTGGGCTGGCGCATGTCGACCACGTACGAGCCCGCCGGATAGGTCTTCCCGCCGGCCCGGAACGGCAGCTTCGCCCGCTCCACCCGGACGTCGTTGGCGACCAGGTGGTCCACCAGGCGGGCCGCCGCGGTGGCCGAGCGCTGCGCGTTGCCCGCCGGGATGACGTACGCGCGCGGGTAGGTGGTGGTGTAGACGTCCTCGGGCCCGAACCCGGGCACGATGCCCAGCGGCACCTCCTTGGCCGGCTCTCCCGCCGCGCCGCGCCTGAACACCTCGATCTGGTCGGCGATGATCCGGTCGTGCCGGGAGTCCACGAACGCGTACGTGGCCCGGACGGCCGCGGCGGCGATGTCGACGTTGATGGCCGAGCGGCGGCGCAGCTCCTCGACGGGCCGGTTGGTGTAGTCGGAGCCGTTCACCCGCATCGGGAACTCGATCGTGTGCGAGGCGACCGCCCCCTGGAACGGCGCGTACTGCGGGGTGAAGATCGGCGGCCAGTCGTCCCAGCCCTCGGCGGAGTCCCGGAACGGGATCTGCGGCGGGAACACCCCGTCCGCCTCCGGCGTGTAGCCGAGCGCCAGGATGGCCGCCTCGATGCCCAGGCCGTTGGGGTAGGCGTTGGTGATGAACAGGTCGTACTCGTAGTTCGCGCCGTGCGGCGGCGTGGTGGGCTCGACGAGCGTGCCGTTGACGTACCCGTGCAGGTCGAGCATGGCCACCGGCTGCGTGTCGATCATGATCTGGCGCATCGCCCTGACCTCGGGCTGGGAGGCCGTGATGAAGTCGCGGTTCAGGTCGAACCCGGCGCCGTTCTGCCGGGTCCCGGCGATCCGGCCGTCGGGGTTGGCGGTCACGTTGAAGTACAGCCTGGTCCGCCCCAGCAGGGCGGCGGTCCTGGGGTCGGTGCTGGTGGCGAGCTCCTCGATCACGCGCAGGACGGCGTCGGTGCCCTCCCACTCGTTGCCGTGGATGTTGCCGTTGAAGAAGACCGGCGCCTTGTACTTCTTGACGAGCTTCCGGTCGCGGGCCGCCCCGGCGGGGTCGTTCTCGATGCGCTCGCGGATCCGGTCCTGCTCGCGCGCCTCGCCGCGGCTCTCGGGCGCGGTGACGGTCACCAGGTAGAGGTCGTGGCCGTTGTGGCTGCGGCCGGTGATCTCGGCGCTCACCCGGTCGCTGCGCCGCTGCAGGTCGTTCAGCTTGGCGGCGATGCCGTGGTACGGGACGAGACCGAGTTTGATGGCGGCGTCGGCGGGGTTCTCGGCGGGGACGGGCAGCGTGTTCCGCCGGGGGTAGCCCTGGTCATGGCCGGGACGGCGGCGGAAGTCCTCGCCGGGGGCGGCGCGCAGGGCGGAGGCCCGCTCGCCGGCCCCCGCGGCCTCCTCGTTGCGGTCCGGCCCGTTGCCGAAGTCCCGGGACGGCGGTGCGGGTTGCTGGACGGGTTCGGCGACGGCCACTCCTGAGGTGAGGAGCGCGGCGGATACGGCGACGGCCGCTATGGCGACGGGTAAGCGCACGGGGCCTCCACGGATGTAGTGCGACTGCGCGTAGACAACGGTCCGAGATCCCCTCACCACAAGACTGCGTGATCATAGCGACGCATAATCCATGCCAAACCGTCACCGATCGCCCAAGTGGCCCCAGAAATGCGCAAGTTTCGCATGCTTGGGCCCCGCGGCCCGCGCACAGCGCGGGCCGCAGGGCCGGCGGTCAGTGCGAGAACGCCTGGAACTCGGCGGCCCTGACCTGGTCGCGGGCCGGGCTGGCCGTTCCGCAGTCGGTCGCCGAGTTGGGGTCCTCGTCCTGCTCTCCGGCGTACAGCGGGTTGCCCGTGCACTGGGTGGTCAGCGCGCGGATCATGAGGTGGGTGGCGTCGGTGGCGGGCACGCGGAACGACTTGATGAGCAGGTCGGCTCCGCGGGGCCGGGGCAGCGCCGTGTCGAAGGCGTCCGCCCGGCTGGTGTAGATCTTCCTGAACTTCGCCGGATCGGCGCAGTCCTTGGCGCAGGCCAGCACCTCGAACGAGCGCAGGGCCGAGAACCGGTTCTGGCCGCCCGGGTCGGCCGGGTCGTTGACGTTGGGCCGCAGCATGGCGCTCACCTGGACGCGGCGGATCTTGACGGGCTTGTCGCCCGCCAGGTCCACGGTGACCGACTTGCCGGCCGGGGCGCCGGTGAGCGAGGCCCAGTTCGTGGCCTCGGTCTCGTCGATGAGCCTGCCGTGGTTGACGCCGTCGCCCGCGGCCGTGGCGCCGGCCGAGCCGGAGGCGTGGTTGCGGGTCAGGGCCAGCGGGAGCGGCAGCGTGACGCCGGGCACCACCGCGCCCTTGATCCTGGTGTGCCCGAAGCCGGCTCCGGTGACCACGAAGTCGTACACGCCGGGCGTCATCTCGACGGTGTCGCCCAGCTCGGTGGCCGGGTCGGTGTCGGCGACCGGCACCGCGCGGCCCTCGTAGTCGCCCACGTACAGCCGCAGCGCCGCGCCCTTGGCCTCGCCCAGCGGCTTGAGCTTGAGCGAGCCGTTGCGGCCTTCGGGGTCGACGAAGCTCGGCGTCGGGTCCGGGTCGCCGGAGCCGTTGCTGGCCGCGGCCGCGCCCAGGCCCCGAGCGGCGAACGCGCGCCACATGATGTCGTGGTTCCTGCCGCCGAACCGGATGGTGTCGGCGGCGAGCAGCGCGTCGCGGTGGTCGACGTAGCTGACCGCGCCGGAGGCCATGAGCAGCAGCGCGTCGAACGAGATCTGCGCCCAGCGCCGGTTGCCCGGGCACTTGTCCACCGGCCTCTTGCCGTCCGCGCACTCCCGCTGCTGCTTGGCGGTGCCCTTGCCGTACCTCTTGACGAACGCCTCGCGCACGTCGAACTGGGTCGCCGTCCAGATCTCGCCGTCGGCGTGGACCTGCTGGCCCACCAGGTCGTAGGCGATGTCGCTGTAGTTCAGCGGCGACTTGGACATGTCGTAGTTGCGGATGCCACGCTCCGGGTCACCGGTGACGTACCCGCCGGTCACGTACGGGGTCTTGCCCGCGGGGCGGAACCCGTACTCGAACAGGTACTCCATCGAGATCAGGTCGGAGGTGCTCTCGTTCATGGCGCCGGCCTGGGCGCCGCTCCAGCCGGCGTTCGGGCCGCCGATCATGCGGCCGGAGATCGCGTGGCTGTACTCGTGCCCGATCACGGACATGTCGTAGTCGCCGTCCACGCACGGCGCGTAGAAGGCGCCGGCGATGGGCTGCCACAGGTACATGTTGGTGATCGGCGCGACCCCGTCGGGGCCGGTGATCTGGTTGGCGTTGTCGCGCACGATCAGGTCGCGCGCGCCGGCCTGCGCGTTGCCCTGTTCGGGGTCGCCGCCGAGCCCGCCGCGCTCGCCGTTGTCCTGCTGCATGTTCCACGCGGTCTCGGTGAAGCCGAGCCGGTAGGACCAGTCGTGCATGCGGTTGTGCATCACGTGCAGGTTGGCGATCGCGGCCTCCAGGTCGGCCTCGCCCTCCTGGTCGAACACGGCCGGGTTGCACTTGGCCTCGAACCAGGTGTTGCGCCACGGGTACTGGTAGTTCCGGCTCGGCGTGAGCACGTTGCTGCGGGTGCCGACGGTGAACGGGTCGCCGCTGGCGCGGTTCTCGTACGTGCGCGCGGCGTTGCCGAGGCTGGTGCCGGTGGGCTGGTCCGTGGCGTGGTCCACGTCCCACGCCTTGCCGGTCGCCGGGTCGCCGCCGGGCACGTAGTCACAGCCGCGCTCGCCCTCGTGGCACCAGGTCTCGCGGGTGTCGCGGGAGGAGTAGTTCGCCGGCGGGTTGGCGGGGAAGACGTCCCACTTCGGGTTGTCCGCGTCGTGGTGGTGGTCGACGAGGTTCTCGCGGACCAGGATCTGGCCGCTCACCGCGTCCACGTGCGTGGTGTACGCGGCCGCCTCGCCGTCGGCGCCGCCGATCAGGACGACCTCGTACGCGCTGTGCACGCCGTCGGGCGCGGGCACCGCGACCTTGGTGACCCGCTTGGTGACGGCGGTGGCCAGGTCGATCTCGCCGTCCCTCGCCGCGATCTCCAGCGCCTGCTGCTCGCTGAGCGTGGCCGCGGGCGGCGCGGCGCTCTCGCGTGACAGCGTCGAGGTGACGTGCCGTACGGTCCCGTCATGGACGCCGACGGCGACCATGCCGTCCACCCCGGCGGGCAGGTCGCCGAAGCGCTGGCGCAACAGCACGGCGTGGCCGTCGCCGATCGGGTTGACGGCGACCTTCTCCAGCGCGTCGACCGCCTCGGCGGACAGGCCGAACAGCCGCTCGTTGTTCTTGAGGTACGCGCGCGCGGCCTGCTCGGGGTCTGACCCGAGGCCCTCGGCGAGCGGTTGGGCGGCGGTGACGACGGCAGGGGTGCCGAGAGCGTTCCATCGGACGGTCGCCTCGGGCGCGGCGGTGCGCGCGTTGGCCCCGATCGGCGGCGGGACCGTTCCCTGCCGGTTGTCGACGTCGGGTTTGCCGTGTTCCTCTGCTTGGAAGTCGTGGACGATCGGGTCGTTGCCGGCGGTTCGGGTCTGCTCGCTCAGGGCCGGCGTGGCGAGGGGCAGGACTAACGCCGCGGTGGCGGCGACGACAACGGTGCTGCGTAACCAGGGTATGGTCGGCACGTTTTCCCTCCAGTGGTGCCCGGGACGCGCGGTTTCACCCGCATCCGCAAGAGGTAGCACCGGCCGGATGGCCTGACAAGATCTTGTCAAGCACGAAAAATCGGCGTATAAGCAGATACACCCGTTTAGCTGGCTTTTTTGTATGTCCAAATGTGGACAAAGCTTGTTCCTTGGCAGTTCTCCATCTTGGAGATTGCCCTGCCTGTTGAGAGCCTGGGTTGAGGCGTTCCTGCGAGCCCAGAGGCAGGTGGGTGAGAGTTGGAGACTCGCCTCGATGGAGGCAACGACGGGGGCGCGACCCGCTTGGGCGCGACAGTGAGGAGGACCGTGCGCTCGTGGACCCCGGCCGTCCACGAGCTGCTGAGACACCTGGAGCGCGTCGGCTTCGCCGGGGCGCCGCGCGTGGTCGGCGTCGACAGCCAGGGGCGGGAGGTCCTGACCTTCCTCGAAGGCGAGACGCTGGGCACCCGCCAGGTGTGGCCCGAGTGGACCCGCACCGAGGACGCGCTGCGGCAGGTGGCCTGGTGGCTGCGTGACTACCACAAGGCCGTGGCGGGGTTCGTGCCGCCGCCGGACGCGGCCTGGCGCGGCGGCGGGCGCTGGCGGCCCGGTCTGATCATCGCGCACAACGACGCCAGCCCGTTCAACGCCGCCTGGCACGACGGCCGCCTGACCGGCTTCTTCGACTGGGACTTCGCCGGCCCGGTCTCGGTGGAGTCCGACGTGGCGTGGATGGCGCTGAGCTGGGTGCCGCTGCACTCCCGGCACGTGGCCGCCGCGGAGGGCTTCACCGCGTTCGAGGCCAGGCCCAAGCGGCTGCGGCAGTTCCTGTCGGCGTACGGCTGGGGCGGCGACCCGCAGGTGATCGTCAACGAGATCCAGGCGCGGATGACCGCCCGCGCGCTGGCGATCCGCCGCGGCGCCGCCGCCGGCGACATCCTCTACACCAAGCTGCTGCGCCTCGGCACCGCCGACGACATGGACCGTGCCGTACGCGAGCTGAACGACTTCAGCGCGGCCAGGTAGCCGTCAGTCGCACCGGCCCTCCAGCCAGCGGCGGTACTCCAGCGGGTAGTTGGTCATGATGCTGATGGGGCGGAGCTTGAGAATGCTCTGCCAGCGGTGGGTGTTGCCCTTCCAGCCGGGCGGCGGCTCGTCCCAGACGACGCTGTCGGTCCAGCGCGCGTGCTCGCCCTTGAGCAGCGACGGGTGGCGCTTGGCCAGCTGGTTCTGGATCCACGGGTCGGTCGAGTAGACCATGATCGGCTGGAGGTCCTGCCGCTCCAGGAGCGGGTAGGAGAGCTCCCGCCACGCGGCGGCGGAGTGAGCCTTGCTGGCCAGGACGCGCTTGGCCTCCGGCTTGACCTCCAGGAGGGCGATCATGCGGACCGACGCGACATGCTGCAGCCAGGCGCGCAGCGTGTAGACCTTCTCGCCCTTGTAGGGGCCGCGGGAGATCCGGCGGGACCTGAGATTGCCGTCGCCGGTGCTCCACCACAGGTCGGTGATCGCCCGCCGGGGACCGGTCAGGCCGTTGGTGGTGGTGTTGTGCCACATGACGGCCTTGGTGCCGTGCTTGGTGAGCTGGACGTCGGCCTCGACGCCCTGGGCGCCGGAGCGCCGCATGTGGCGCACGGCGCTGGGGTTGTTGGCCTGGCGGATGCGGTCCTTGAGGCTGGCGCCGGGGTTGTCGGGATAGCCCCCGTGGCCGAAGATCAGCGGGCAGCGGGGCGGTTTCGCGGCCGCCGCCGGCGTGGTCAGAGCGGATGTGGTGAGTACGACCGCCGCCGTCGCCACAGTGATTTTGCGCGTTCTTGCCATGTGGCCCCCCTAGCCGAACAGGTTTGAACACCCAGAACGAGGCTAGATGCACGCATCCGTACGATCAAGGCACCGCCGGACACGGCGTGGCGAGGTGTCACAACCGTACAAGACCCGGACCGGCCGTTCCGGCTACAACAAGCCCCATGAACGTCGGTTTCCTCGGGCTCGGCCTGATGGGGCAGCCCATGGCAGTGAACCTGGCACGCGCCGGGATCCCCCTCGTGGTGTGGAACCGCACCCCCGGACGCTGCGACCCGGTCCGCGCGGCGGGGGCGGAGGTGGCCGCGAGCCCCGACGAGGTGCTGCGGCGGGCGCGGGTGTCGATCCTCATGCTGGCCGACGAGTCCGCCATGGACACGGTGCTGGGGCGCGGCACGCCGCGGTTCGCCGGGAACGTGGCCGGTCGCGTCATCGTGCACATGGGCACGACCTCGCCCGGCTACTCGGCGGGGCTGGAGGCCGACGTCCTGGCCGCCGGGGGCGGATACGTGGAGTCCCCCGTCTCCGGGTCACGCCGGCCCGCCGAGGAGGGGCGGCTGGTGGCGATGCTCGCCGGGGGCGCCGGGACGGTCGAGGAGGTACGGCCGCTGCTGCGCCCGATGTGCGCCGAGGCCTTCGACTGCGGGCCGGTGCCGGGGGCGCTGCTGATGAAGCTGGCCGTCAACGTGTTCCTGATCACGACGGTCACCGGGCTGGCGGAGGCGGTGCACTTCGCCCGCGGGCACGGGCTGGACGTGCACCGGCTGCGCGAGGTGCTCGACTCGGGGCCGATGGCCAGCGACGTGTCCAGGACCAAGGCGGCCAAGCTGGCGCGGGAGGACTTCACCGCCCAGGCGGCGATCGCGGACGTGCTCAAGAACAACCGGCTGATCGCCGAGGCGGCCAGGGAACGGGGACTGGCCTCGCCCCTGCTGGACGTCTGCCACGCGCTCTTCGGCGAGACGCTCGCACTCGGCCACGGCGCCCAGGACATGGCCGCCGTCATCCACGCCCTCGAAAACCGGACCGCGACCCTCCACCCGGACCCGACCTGACCGGACGACCGCCCCCGCCACCCAGCCGCGATCCGACCCCCTCGGGCGATCGCCCGTACCGGACCGGTCCCGCCCGATCGGGCGACCGCCTGTGCGGAGGGTCCGCGGGAGGTCAGGGGAGGGCGGCTCGCCAGGCGGCCGGGGTGCGGCCGTAGGCGCGTTTGAACATGCGGGTCATGTGGGCCTGGTCGGCGAAGCCCGCCCCCACCGCGGCCTCGCGCGCCGGCGTGCCCGCCAGGAGCAGCCGCCGCACCAGGTCGAGCTGCCGCATGGTGCGGAAGCGCGTCGGGCTGGTGCCGTAGGCGGCCCTGAACTGGCGTGCGATCGTCCACCGGTCCAGCCCTGTCACCCGCTCGAACTCCTCGACCGGCCGCCGCACCACCGGGTCGCTCGCGATCAGCTCACGCACCCGGGCCAGCGCCGCCATCGGGAGCGGCCCCCGGCGCCCGTACCGCGCCGACCCGTACCGTCCCGCCCCGTACCGGGCCAGCATCCCGGCGACCAGCACGCCGACCTCCACCCGCGCGAAGCCGTCGAGCGGCTCGTCGAGCCCGGCCAGGCAGGCCGCGAGCGACGCGGGCACGCCACGCCCCCGGATGACCGGGTCGGCCACGAACGGCAGCGGCGCCCCGCCCAGCGCCTCCTGCACCAGCGCCGGGTCGATGTAGAAGATCCGGTAGCCGAACCCGTCGCCGGTCCCCGCCGCCCCGTCGTGCACCTCGTCCGGATGGAGCACGTGCCACTCCCCCGGCAGGCAGTGACGCGACTCGCCCCGGTAACGGAACGTCTGCACCCCGGCGAGCGTCACGCCGATCGCGTACGTGTCGTGGCGGTGCGGCGAGAACGCCACGCCCACCAGCGACGCCTCCAGCCGCTCGATGCCCTCGGCCGCGGGCCCGTAACGCAGCCGGTGACCCGCCGGCATTCCTTCCAGCCGCACGCCCGCGACGCTACCTCGCCTCTGACAAGCTGGCACCATGCGCCTGGCGACGTGGAACGTGAACTCGGTCAAGGCCCGGCTGCCGCGCCTGCTCGACTGGCTGGCCGACAAGGAGCCCGACATCCTCTGCCTCCAGGAGACGAAGTGCCCGGCGGACGGCTTCCCCGCGCGGGAGGTGGCCGCGCTCGGGTACGCGACGGCCGCTCACGGCGACGGCCGATGGAACGGGGTGGCGGTGCTGTCCAAGGTCGGGCTGGAGGACGTGTCACCCGGCTTCCCCGGCGAACCGGGCTTCGACTCGGCGAAGGGCACCGTCACGGCCACGCCCGAACCACGGGCCGTGGGCGCGACCTGCGGAGGGCTGCGGGTCTGGTCGATCTACGCGCCGAACGGGCGCACGCTCGACTCGCCGCACTACACGTACAAGCTGGCCTGGTTCGCCGCCTTCGGCGAGGCGGTGCGGGCGGAGCTGCGGGCCGGGCGCGCGGTGGTGGCGTGCGGCGACTTCAACGTGCCGCCGACGGACGCGGACGTGTGGGACCCGGCCGTGTTCGCCGGGTCCACCCATGTCACCCCGGCCGAGCGGCAGGCGCTGACCGAGCTGCGCGCGCTCGGGCTCAGGGACGTGGTGCCGACGCCGATGAAGGGGCCGCACCCGTTCACGTACTGGGACTACCGGGCGGGCATGTTCCACAAGGACATGGGGATGCGCATCGACCTGGTGTACGCGGCCGCGGGCGTCGCCGATCGGGTGCGGTCGGCGTACGTGGACCGCGAGGCCCGCAAGGGGAAGGGGCCGTCCGATCACGCGCCCGTCGTGGTCGACCTCGACTGAGCCGGCACCCGCACGCCGTCGATGACGACGCCGCTGCGCGGCCGGGTGGGGATCCGCCGCAGCGGGATCGTCAGGTCCTGCGGCGGCAGGGTGTACTCCAGGCCGGCCAGCCGCGCGGAGAGGCTCTTCAGCAGTTCGACGGTGGCGGGCTCGCCGGGGCACCGGTGGCCGGTGTGCGGGTCGCCGCCGCCCTGCGGCACCAGGTCGTCGCGGCCCGCGGGGGACTCGACGAACCGGCCGGGGTCGAAGGTGTACGGGTCGTCCCACAGTCCCGCGTCGTGGTTCTGCCCGTACAGGTCGAGCAGGACGAGCGTGCCCTCGGGGATGCGGAGGTCGCGCCAGGTGAGGTCGCCGGCCGCCCGGCCGCCGATGAACGGGGCGAACGGGTAGAAGCGCCTGACCTCCTGGGCGAACGCCTCGGCGTACGCGGGATCGGCGAGCGCTTGCCTGAGGTGCGGCCGGCGGTGCAGCGCGTGCCCGGCGAAGGCGACGAACCAGGCGACGGCGACGGTCGGCCTGATGAGGTTGATCAGCTCGACCGAGGCGACGTGCGACGGCAGCGGCTGCCCCTCGTTGTCGTGGTGGCGTTCGACGAGGTCGGCGGGCGAGCCGGCGGGCAGGGTGACCGAGCCGGAGCGGGCGTCGTCGAACAGCCGGGTGAGCCAGCGCTCCCTGCGTTTCCTGGCACGCCTGGCCCGCCAGTGGCGCGGCCCCGGCGTGGCGAACCCGTCGACCATGGCCACCATGTCCTCCGCGACCGCCTTGACGCCGGCCTCGGCCACGGGCACGCCCGCCCAGCGGCAGGCTCCCCTGGCGATGATCTCCGCGGCCTCGTCGAAGAGCACCACGGGCGAGCGTCCCGGCCAGGTCGCGACGGTCTCGTCCCACGCGTCGCCGACGTGGCGGACCAGGCGGGCGACCGACTCGGGGTCGGCCAGCACGGACATGAAGAGCGCCTTGCGCGCCCGGTGGGCGGCGCCGTCGAGAGAGTGCACCCCGCCCTTGCCGAGCAGGGTGGCCTGGATCGGCTCGGGGAGTGCGCCGTGCCGCAGCACGTGGCGCTCGTCGTACAGGAACCGCACCGCCTCCGGCCCGCGCAGGGCGGTGGCCCGGTTACCCATGACCCGGGTCATCACGTCGCCGCGGGTCCGCCGGAGGAGGTCGGGCAGCCAGGCGTAACCGCGGGTGAGCAGGACCAACGTGTTGTCGAGCGGGGTGAAACGTCGTCTCGTCACCCGGTGCGACCTGCCCGGCGCTCCCGTCCCGAAACCGGATCGGAGCAGGTCGGGGCCGGTGACCTCGGACGCGGCGTGGGTAGGCGCATGGCGGACGTCAGCTCCCTTGGAGGGAAGATGCGCTCAACGATCCCACTCGGCCGGATCGGCGGTGTCCCGGTCGGGATGAACCTCAGCGTGCTGCTCATCGTCGCGATCCTGATTTTCGGGCTGGCCTTCGGCCGGTTCCCGCTGACCTTCCCCGGCCTGTCCACGGCCGCCTACCTGGCCGCCGGGGTGGTGGCCGCTCTGCTGTTCATGGCCTCGCTGCTGGCGCACGAGGTGGCGCACGCGCTGATGGCGGGGCGTCACGGCATCGGGGTGTCGCGGATCACGCTGTGGCTGCTCGGCGGGGTGGCTGAGCTGCGCGGCGAGCCCAAGACGCCCCGTGCCGACCTGCAGATAGCGGTGGTGGGGCCGCTGACGAGCCTGGTGGCGGGCCTGCTGTTCGGTGTGGTGGCGGTGCTGGTCCGGGCCGCCGCCGGGCCATCGCTCGCCTCCGACGTGTTCGTCTATCTGGCGGCGGTGAACGTGCTGCTGGCCGTCTTCAACCTGGTCCCGGCCGCGCCGCTGGACGGCGGCCGGGTGCTGCGCGCCGCGCTGTGGTGGCGGTGGGGCGACCGCGGCAGGGCCGCCGTCGCCGCCGCCCGGGCCGGGCGGACGTTCGGGTACGTGCTGATCGCGCTCGGCTTCCTCCAGGTGGCCGTCGGCGCCGGCTTCGGCGGGATCTGGCTGGCGCTGATCGGCCTGTTCCTGGTCAACGCCGCGAGCGCCGAGGAGCAGCAGGCGCAGCTCGGCGTGGCGCTGCGCGGGGTACGGGTGGGCGAGGTGATGTCCCGCGACCCGGTGGTGTCGCGTCCCGACGAGACCGTGGCGGACCTGATCGAGGAGGTGGTGCTCAGCCGCCGCCTGTCGACCTATCCGCTGGTGGACGAGCACGGCGGCTTCGCGGGGCTGGTCACGCTGAACCGCATCCGGCAGTTGCCGCCCGAGGCGCGGGCCACCACCCGGCTGGCGGACATCGCCTGCCCGCCCGGCGAGGTGCCCAGGTCCACGCCGGAGGAGCCGCTGATGGACCTGCTGCCCCGGATGACGGGCTGCGCCGACGGCCGGGCGGTGGTGCTCGATCCCGGCGGCCACCTGGTCGGTCTGCTCACGCCGACCGACATCAGCCGCGCCATCCAGACCTCCGGCCTGCACACCGGCGTCCACGCGCCGCGCGGCGCCGACCTGGCCATGCCGTGGCGCCACCACCGGTAGCGG
Organism: Nonomuraea sp. NPDC050478; assembly: GCF_044458265.1. NCBI lineage: Bacteria > Bacillati > Actinomycetota > Actinomycetes > Streptosporangiales > Streptosporangiaceae > Nonomuraea > Nonomuraea sp. NPDC050478. The sequence goes on from NZ_JBITHT010000004.1 coordinate 482,225, forward strand.
GACGCCGCCCGCTGGGCTGTAGCTTGTGTCGCCGTACCGGACCGTCGAAGGAGCCCCCATGACCGTCATCACCGCCGACCTGTACGACGAGCGCGGCGACGAGCTCGACTCCTGCGAACTGCAACTGCGTCAGTACGGGGGACGTCGCGCGTTCCGCGGCCGGGTCGCGACCGTGCGTTGTCACCAGGACAACGCCCTGGTCAAGGCGGCCCTGGCGGAGCCTGGTGAGGGGCGGGTGCTGGTGGTCGACGGCGGCGGCTCGGTGAGCACGGCGCTGATGGGAGACGTGATCGCGGGGTCCGCTGTGGCCAACGGCTGGGCGGGCGTGGTGATCAACGGCGCGGTGCGCGACGTCGCCGCGCTGCGCGAACTCGACCTGGGTGTCAAGGCGCTGGGCAGCAACCCGCGCAAGAGCGCCAAGGACGGCGCGGGCGAGCGTGACGTGCCGGTGACGTTCGGCGGCGTCACCTTCCGTCCGGGCGCGGAGCTGTGGAGCGACGACGACGGGATCCTGGTGACCCGCCTGCCGTGACGGAGGACCACCGGGGGTCTCGCGCCGCTCCGCGTAGGAGAACACGGGAGCCCCAAAGGGCCCCACGTGTCCGGATTTTTCAGGACTCCTTTGCCTTGGCGTACTCAGCGGCACCACCCGCGAAGTCGTAGACGATCACCTGCTCGTCACCCAGCACCCACGCGTCGTGTCCCGGCGGGCAGACGAAGAGCTCGCCGGGCCCGACCTCCGTCTCGGTGCCGTCGTCCATCCTGATGAACAGGCGGCCGCGGACCACGAGCCCGCTGTGGTGGATCTGGCAGGACTCCGTTCCGGCGATCGGCTTGACCGACTCCGACCAGCGCCATCCGGGCTCGAAGGTGGACACGCCGAAGCTGAGCCCGCTCAGCTCCAGCACTTCCAGATGGCCCTGCGGGAAGTCGCGGCGCTCGTCCGGCTTGTCGAGACTCTTGACTTCGATCATGACGTCCCCCCTCCGTCATTTTCAGTCTCCGCCTCGGCACCGGGTCACCACAAGGGTGAACGCCCAGGTCACCCGGCCAGACGCGCGGGGAAACCGCCGGTGGCGATCGGTCCCCAGCGCTCGATGCGGAGGCGGATGAGCGACTTGTCCTGGCGGCGCATGGCCTCGCGGTACTCGTCCCAGTCGGGGTGCTCGCCGGAGATGCACCGGAAGTACTCCACCAGGCCGTCGAGCGCCTCGGGCATGTCGAGCACCTCCGCGCGCCCGTCGACCTGCACGTACGGGCCGTCCCAGTCGTCGGACAGCACGCAGATGGACACCCGGTCGTCGCGGCGGGCGTTGCGCGTCTTGGCCCGGTCGGGGTACGTGGAGATCACGATCCGCCCGTCGCCGTCGACGCCGCAGGTGACGGGCGACAGCTGGGGCCGCCCGTCCGCCCGCGCGGTGGAGAGCAGGCCGTGATGCCGGGGCCGGAGGAAGTCGAGCAGTTCGGGCAGTTCCACGCGCTGCGCGGTGGCGATCCTCGGAGACATGCCGCCCACCCTACGGTGACGGGTAATCCTCCTGACCCGTTCTGACTCCGTGATGCAACAGATGCATTGCCACATCTTCCCTGATAGCCGGATTTATCAATAAGTTCGGGGAACGCGCGCTTTTTGACCCCGGGGTCACCTCCCATGGTTCTGAGGAGCAATCATGCGTTCCCGCCTGCGTAAATGCGTGGTCGGCGCGGTCGCCGCCGCAGTGGCGCTCTCCACGGTCGCCGCCGCCGGACCGGCTCAAGCCCACCCCAAACCCCACGACAACGTAAGCAAGATCGTCAAGGCTGTCTCGGGCAAGAACGTCAAGAAGCACCTCAAGGTGTTCCAGGCGATCGCCGACAGGTTCGACGGCACCCGCGTGTCGGGCACCAGGGGCTACGACGCCTCCCGCGACTACGTCGCCCTGCGGCTGCGCCTGGCCGGCTACAAGGTGACGGTCCAGCCGTTCGAGTTCCTCTTCGAGGGTTACCGGACGCCGCCGGTGCTCAAGCGGACCGCGCCGGAGCAGGAGACCTACAACTACGGGTTCTTCAGCGACTACATCGCCATGGGCGACTCCCCCGCCGGTTCGGTGAGCGGCCAGGTCCAGCCGGTGGACCTGGTCCTGCCGCCGGGCGAGCCCAACAGCTCCAGCTCCGGCTGCGAGGCGAGCGACTTCGAGGGCTTCACCGCGGGCGGCATCGCGCTCATGCAGCGCGGCACCTGCAACTTCCGGATCAAGGTGGAGAACGCGATCGCCGCGGGCGCGAGCGGCGCCATCATCTTCAACGAGGGCCAGGAGGGCCGCACCGAGATCGACCTGAACCCGGTGCTCGGCGGCCCCGGGATCACGATCCCGTCGTTCTTCACCAGCTTCGCCGTCGGCCAGGAGCTCGCCGCCGAGGGCACGTCCGTCACGATGAACTGGGACCCGATCTCCGAGACGCGGACCACGTACAACGTGATCGCGGAGAGCCGGAAGGGCGACCCGGACAACGTGGTCATGCTCGGCGCGCACCTCGACAGCGTGCAGGAGGGCCCCGGCATCAACGACAACGGCTCGGGCAGCGCCGGCACCCTCGAAGTGGCGCTGCAGATGGCCAAGCTCAAGCCGAAGAACAAGATGCGCTTCGCGTTCTGGGGCGCCGAGGAGTTCGGCCTGCTCGGCTCCGAGCACTACGTGGCCAACCTCACGGAGGCGGAGCGGGCCAAGATCGCTCTGTACCTCAACTTCGACATGATCGCCTCGCCGAACTACACCTTCGGCATCTACGACGGTGACGGCGACGCCTTCGGCACCGCCGGGCCTCCCGGATCCGACCAGATCGAGGCGGACTTCGAGAAGTTCTTCGCCGATCGCGGCGAGCCGTTCAAGGCGACCGCGTTCACCGGCCGCTCGGACTACGGGCCGTTCATCGCGGTCGGCATCCCGGCCGGCGGCCTGTTCACCGGCGCCGAGGTGCTCAAGACGGCGGAGGAGGCCGCGATCTTCGGCGGCACGGCGGGCATCCCGCTCGACCCGTGCTACCACCAGGCCTGCGACACGATCAAGAACATCAGCGACAAGGCGCTGGACGTGAACTCCGACGCGATCGCCACCCTGGCGGCCACCTACGCCTTCGACACCGGCACGATCGGCGCCGCGGCGCCGACCCAGGCTCGCGCCGCCCAGGCCGAGCACCGCCACGGACCGGCGGAGGCGCTGAAGTAGACACTCTCCCCCGGCGCCCGCTCCCGCACGGGGGCGGGCGCCGGCGGGTGTCAGTCGAGTGGGGGCAGTCCGAGCACGTCGATCAGGCGGCGCATCTGCCGCGGGGTGTCGCGGACGACGACGCCGTCGCACGCGGCGAGGCCGAGCAGCGAGCGCAGCCCCGCCAGGTCGATGAAGCCGACGCGGCCGACGTCCACGATCAGGTCGGCGTCGATGCGCCGGGCGCGCTGCAGCGCGGACACCGCCTCCGCGCGGTTGGTGACGTCGATGTCGCCCTCCAGCCGCACCAGCGAGGGACCGGGCATCACCGTGCAGGTGACGCGGAGCAGGCTGTCGACATACAGCAGATGCTCAGCCGCCGGCACGTAGGCGTGCCCGGCACCACTCATCACCATCGCATCTCCCGCCAGCGCACGCATCGCCCCGACCCCTCGTCTCCAGGCCTCGCCACGACCCGGCCAACCTCCTGCCAACACAATACAGGAAGAAGTTTTCTGTATAAAATGTTCCGGTACGGAAATCGAGCCCCAAGGAGGGCGGCAAGTCGATGAACGGCGTCGTCGATCGGCGATCGGGTTGGACGTTCCTGACCAACCACGCCCGGGTGCTCATCGCCGTGTCCGCCGATCCCGAGGTGCGGCTCCGCGACATCGCCGCGAAAATCGGCATCACCGAGCGCGCCGCCCAGGGCATCGTCTCCGACCTGGAGGACGCCGGATACCTCATGCGCGAGCGGATGGGTCGCCGCAACCGCTACGAGATCAACCCGAGCGCCGAGCTGCGCCACCACACCGAGGCCGGCATCCCGGTCCAGGCGCTGATCGACATGTTCCGCCACCGCGACCTGGGGCCCGCCGGCGCGGAGGAGAGCGACCCCTCCTGATCAGTGCCGCCCCGAGCCGCTCCTGCGCAACGTGAGGATGGCCAGGTCGTCGCCGAAGTCGGCGGCGGTGAACGCGTGCAGGTCGTCCAGCAGGGCCTCGGCGAGGGCCGACGAAGAACGCCTGGCCCAGGCCCGCAGCCGGGGCTCCAGCGGGTAGAAGGCGCCGCGTGGGTCGCGCGCCTCGGTGACCCCGTCGGTGCACAGCAGCATCGTCGCGTCCGGCGGGAAGGCGAAGCGCACCGCCTCGCGGCGCTTGTCCGCCAGCCGGCCCAGGCCGAGAGGGAGCTCCGGCTCGCCCAGGTCGGCCTGCCAGGCGTGGGAGTGGGCGACCAGGTAGGGGGCGATGTGGCCGCAGTTGACCGCCTCCACCTCCACACGGGCGTCGATGTGCAGCACGAGGGCGGTGACGAACCGCTCGTGCTCGCCGGTGCGCCGGGCGCCCTCGTTGTGCCTGACCACCGCGGTCTCCAGCGCCTCCACCACCCCGGCCAGGCTCCGCTCACGGTGGGCCGCCTCCCGGAACGCGCCCAGCAGCGCGATGGCCGCCCCGATCGCGTGCAGGCCCTTGCCCTGCACGTCAGCGATCATCACCCGGGTGCCGTGATCGGTGTCGACGACCTCGTACATGTCGCCGCCGACCGTGGCGTCCTCCTCCACGGGCTCGTAGACCCCGTCCACGACCACGTCCGCAGTGCGCACCGGCAGCGGGCGGACGATCTGGCTCTGCAGCGCCGCACCGGCCGAGCGCAGCCGGTGGATCTCCTCTTCGCGGGCGATCCGGTAGCGGCAGCTGAGCACGCTCCACACGCCAAACAGGGCCGTGAACGTCATCGCGCCCAGATCCATGCCGATGCCCTCGCCCTCGGACGCCACGACGAAGCCGATCGTCGCGACCACCCAGACGGACGCCGTGGTCGTCTGCGCCACACTGCCCACGCCGGAGATGACCGCGGGCAGGAAGATGAGCAGCGGCACCAGCCGGTCGACGGCCCCGACCAGCAGGCCGAGTCCGAGCACGGCCACGGTGACGACGAGCAGCATGGCGGCGAACGTCCACTCTGACAGAACGGCCCGCCCGCACCGCACCCGTCTCGAACCCCTCACGCCTCCCCCGATGCCCTAGCTCCACCTGCCCCATACCCATCGACCTGCGGAAAAGCCGACCTCAAGGCCGCGAAACCGGATGACGGCGCCCGAGATTTTAGGTTTGGCTGATGCTTTATGGATGCATCCTGCCTGTATGGGGGATTTCGGAGGACCGTTTCCACGGGCTCCGCACGCCGGGGGCCGGACGGGCTAGCGGCGTGCGACAGGAGTTCGAGGCCATGGCGGCTCCCGGTCCGGAGGCGCGGCAGCTGCATGACCTGCTCGTGGCGGTCATCAACGCCACCGGGGCCCACCTCGGCGCGCTCTACCTCCTCGACGAGGACCAGAAGCTGCTGCTCATGGACGCCGAGCAGGGCTTCCCCATCACGATCGCCAGGGCCTGGTCGAGGGTGCGCGTGAACGGACCGGTGCCGGTCGCGGTGGCCCTCCGCGAGCGGCGGCTGGTCTGGCTCGCCAACCAGGAGGAGCTGGCCCGCGGCTTCCCCGGCGCGGCGCTGGCCCTGCCCTACCACTTCTCGATGGCCGCCGCGCCCATCCGCGCCGGCGACGCCGACTGGGGGGCGCTGCTGCTGGCCTGGCCACCGGGCCAGGCGGAGCTCACCGGGGAACGCCGGCAGCTGATCGAGCGGACGTGCCACCGGATGGGGACGGTGCTGAGCGACGCCGCGGGGCGCGGGCAACCGGTGAAGCCCCACGTCCGGCCGCGCGTGATCTCCCCCTACCGGGGACGGAAGATCGACCCCGACGCCGGCATGGCCGCCCTGGACTGCCTCAACGGCCTGCCAGAAGGCTATCTGGCGCTGGATCTGGAGGGCCGCATCACGTTCCTCACCCCACCGGCCGCCGAACTGCTCGGCGACTCGCCGTCCCGTCTGCTCGGCCGGCGCGCCTGGGAGGCGCTGCCGTGGCTGAACACCCCCGAGTACGAAGACCACTACAGGGCTGCGGTGATCAGCCGCGAGACCACCTCCTATACCGCCCGGCGGCCCAGCGGGCAGTGGCTGGCCTTCCAGCTCTATCCCGCGCCGCTGGGCATCAGCGTCCGCGTCACACCCAGCACCATGGCGCGTGACCCCGGGCATCTCATGCCGGACCCGGTTGTGGCCGACAGCAGGAGGACCGCCAGCTCCACGCTGCACAGCATGCTGCAGCTGGCGTCCAGCCTGAGCCGGGCGGCCACCGTTCAGGAGATCGTCGACCTGGTGGGCGACCAGGTGCTGCCGGTCTTCACCGCACAGTCCCTGTCCGTCCTGTCCTCCGACGACGGCCGGCTGGTCGTGCTCGGCAGCCACGGCTCGGACCCGGAGAGCATCAAGCGGTTCAACGACTGGTCGAGGGCCGGCCGACCCGGCGCCAAGGGGCCGGAGAACGCCGCCGAACCCAGGTTCTACGCCTCCCGGCGGGAGCTGCGCGAGGTCTATCCACCGGTGGTCGACGACCCCACCGCCGCGTGCGCGGTGCTGCCACTGGCCACGCAGGGACGGCCGTTCGGCGAGCTCGTGATCGGCTACGACCGCCCGCACCACTTCACCCAGGACGAGCGCGCCACCCTCACCTCCCTCGCCGGGCTGGTCGCCCAGGCGCTCGACCGGGCCAAGCTGTACGACGCCAAGCACCGGCTCGCGCAGAGCCTTCAGGAAAGCCTGCTCCCGCGCCGCCTGCCGCACATCGACGGGCTGGACGTGGCCGCCCGCTACCTGCCCGCCACCCGCGGCATGGACATCGGCGGCGACTTCTACGACCTGATCAGCCTGGGTGACGAGTGCGCGGCGGCGGTCATCGGCGACGTGCAGGGCCACGACCCGACGGCGGCGGCGCTGATGGGGCAGGTGCGCACGGCGATCCACGCCTACGCGGCCTCGGGAGCCGATCCCGGCGAGATTCTCGCGCACACCAACCGGCTGGTCATCGACCTGACGCCGAACCGGTTCACCAGCTGCCTCTACATCAACCTCGACCTGCACAACAGGGTGCTGGACGTGGCCAGCGCCGGCCACCTGCCGGCGCTGCTGCACCACCACGGCGGCGCGACCCAGCTGATCGAGCCGCCCCCCGGGCTCCTGCTCGGCATCGACCCGCACGCCGAGTACGAGACCTTGCAGGTCGCGCTGCCGCCCGGCAGCACGCTCGCCCTCTACACCGACGGGCTGGTCGAAGCGCCCGGCGTGCTGCTGGACGACGCCATCGCCGACCTCTCCCGGCACCTCGCCGGACTCGCCCGGCGGCCGCTGCAGGAGCTCGCCGACGCCCTCATCGCCCCCTTGTCCAACGTCGACCAGCGCCTCGACGACATCGCGCTGCTCCTGCTGCGTTCACTCCCCTGACGGGAAGACCTCGGCGCGGGCGGCGCGGCACGACGGGTCCTCCTCCGCGGCCCTCTCCAGGCGGGCCGACAGGAGAGCGGCCGTCTCCTCCAGCCCGGCGAGCCGGTCGGGGCCGAGGGCGTCGAGGACGAGGCGGCGGACGGAGTCGTCGCGCACCTGCCGGGCGCGGGCGGCCGCCTCGCACCCCTCGGGGGTGAGCGCGATGTCCCAGCCGCGCGCGTCCTCGGCGCACGACTCGCGTCCCAGGAGGCCGCGCTTGGCCATCCGGCCGACCTGGTGGGACAGCCGGCTCTTCTCCCACTGCAGCACCCAGCGCAGCTCCAGCGCGCGCATCCGGCCGCCGGGGGCGTCGAGCAGCGCGTCGAGGACCTGGTAGTCGGCTTCGGACAGCCCGGTGGCCCGGGTCAGCTCACGGGACAGGTGAGCCGCGAGCTGGGTGTGCACGGTGCTGTAAGCACGCCACGCGGCCAGGTCGGCTGTCATGCCACCAGCCTACGTCACAAAGGTTGACATGTCATCCATCCCGAATAAGGTTGACACATCTACCATATGGAGGACGGGATGCCCGACTACGGCCACGACCTACGCTTCGGGTCGTTCATCACCCCGCAGAACGGCCGGCCCGAGCTGGCCGCCGAGCTGGCGCGGCTGAGCGAGGAGGCGGGCCTGGACCTGGTGACGTTCCAGGACCACCCGTACCAGGCGACTTTCCTGGACACCTGGACGCTGATGAGCTGGGTGGCGGCGCGCACCGAGCGCGTCCATCTGTCCGGCAACGTGCTCAACCTGCCGCTGCGCCCGCCGGCGGTGCTGGCCAGGTCCGTGGCGAGCCTGGACCTGCTGTCAGGCGGGCGGGTCGAGCTCGGCCTGGGCGCGGGCGGGTTCTGGGACGCGATCGAGGCCATGGGCGGCCGGCGGCTGAGCCCCGGCCAGGCGGTGGACGCGCTCAGCGAGGCCATCGACGTGATCCGCGGCGTGTGGGACGCCGACGAGCGGCGCCCGCTGCGGGTGGACGGCGCCCACTACACGGTCAAGGGCGCCAAGCGTGGCCCGGCGCCGGCCCACGACGTGCCGATCTGGCTGGGCGCGTACAAGCCGAGGATGCTGCGGCTGGTCGGCGCGAAGGCGGACGGGTGGCTGCCCAGCCTCGGCTACGCCACGCCGGAGGACCTCACCGCCGGCAACAAGATCATCGACGAGGCGGCGGACGGGGCGGGCCGCGACCCGCGCGAGATCCGGCGCCTGCTCAACCTCATGAGCGAGTTCGCCGGCGATTCCGTCGAGGAATGGGTGGAGCGGCTGCTGCCGCTGGCCGTCGAGGACGGGATCAGCACGTTCATCCTGCCCGGCGACGACCCGGCCGCCATCGAGCGCTTCGGCCGGGAGGTGGCGCCCGCGCTGCGCGAGGCCGTCGCCGCCGAACGCGCCGCCCGCGGCGTCACGACCGGCCCCGCGCGGCCTCCCCGGGCGCTCGCGCTGCGCCGTCCCGGCATCGACTACGACGCGGTGCCCGCCTCGCTGGCGGGCGCCGCGGTGGAGCCCGGCGACCGCGAGTACGAGCGCGTCCGCTCCTCCTACATCTGGACCGGCTCCCCCGGGCTGGTGCTGCGCCCCGCCACGGCAGGGCAGGTGGCCGAGGCTCTCACGTACGCGCGGAGCCAGGACGTGCCGCTGGCCGTGCGCAGCGGCGGGCACGGGATCAGCGGGCGGTCCACCAACGACGGCGGGATCGTCGTCGACGTCGGCGCGCTGGACGCGGTCGAGGTCCTCGACCGCGGGCGGAGGCTGGTGCGCGTCGGCGCCGGCGCCCGCTGGGGCGACGTGGCGAGCGCGCTGAGCCCGCACGGGCTGGCGATCAGCTCGGGCGACTACGGGGACGTCGGCGTGGGCGGGCTGGCCACGGCCGGCGGGCAGGGCTTCCTGGCCCGCTCCTACGGGCTGACGATCGACCACGTGGTGGGCGCCGACGTGGCGCTGGCCGACGGCCGGACCGTCCGGGCGGACCCGGAGCACCACCCTGACCTGTTCTGGGCGCTGCGCGGCGCGGGCGGCAACCTGGGCGTCGTCACCTCGTTCGACATCGAGGCGACCGAGCTGTCCGACGTGGTGTTCGCGGTCTTCGTGCACGACGCCTCCGACACGGCCGCGTTCCTGGAGAGCTGGGGGCGGGCCGTGGAGGCGAGCCCGCGGAAGCTGACCCCGTTCACCACCGTGTTCCCGGGGCAGCAGGGCTACTCGGCGCTGGCCCAGACGTTCGCCGTGTGGGCCGGCGACGACACCGACGCGGCGGTGGCGGCGCTGGAGCCGTTCCTGGAGGTGGCGCCGGTGCTCCAGCAGCAGGCGCAGCTCGCCCCGTACGCGGCTGTCGTCGCGCCGCACCACAACCGGCACACCGGGCAGCAGGGCGGACTGCGCGGCCACTCCGCCCTGGTGGACCACCTCGACGCGGACACCTCGGGGCGGCTGGCGGAGATGTTCGAGCAGCGGCTGCTCACCATGATCCAGGTGCGCTCGGTCGGCGGCGCCGTCAACGACGTCGCCCCCGGCGCCACCGCGTACGCCCACCGCACCCAGAACTTCTCGGTGAACGGCGTGATCTCCGCGGCGCGGGCGGCGCCGGCCGAGCGGGCGTGGGACGGGCTGGGCGTGACGGCCGCCTACCTCAGCTTCGAGCCGCGCTTCGAGGACAAGCTGCTGACCAGGGCGTTCCCGCCGGCGACCCTGGCCAGGCTGCGGCAGGTGAAGGCCGCGTACGACCCGGGCAACGTGTTCCGCCACAACTTCCCGATCACGCCCGCCTGACCGCTACCAGGCGACGTGCAGGGACGTCAGGCCGTGGACGATGTGCATGGTGCGGAAGACCGGGGCCGGCTCCGCCTCCCTGAGCGTGGGGAAGCGCTCCAGCAGGGCCGGGAAGGCGATGCGCATCTCCATCCGGGCCAGCGGGGCGCCCAGGCAGTGGTGCACGCCGTGACCGAAGGCCAGGTGGCCGGGCTCGCCGCGCGACAGGTCCAGCGTGTCCGGGTCGGCGGCCAGGCCGGGGTCGCGGTTGCCGGCCGGGAGCGCGCACACCACCAGCTCGCCGGGGCCGATCCGCCGCCCGGCGATCTCGACCTCCGTGGCGGTCAGCTTGAGCGTGCCGGAGTGCACGATGCTCAGCCAGCGCAGCAGTTCCTCGACGGCGGCGTCGATCCTGGCGGGCTCCTTGCGCAGCAGGTCGAGCTGGCCGGGGTGGCGCAGCAGGGCGAGCGTGCCCAGCGCGAGCATGTTGGAGGTGGTCTCGTGCCCGGCGAGCAGCAGCAGCCCGCCGATGCCGATCAGCTCGTCGTCGCTGAGGTCGTCGCCGTGCTCCCGCACCAGCGTGCCGATCAGGTCGTCGCCCGGCTCGGCCCGCTCGCGGGCGACCAGCCCGGCCATGTACGCGCGCGACTCCAGCCGGACCGCCAGCGCCTCCTCCGGCGGGGTCGACATGTCGAGCATGCGGCTGGTGCGCCGCTGGAAACCCTCCCGATCCTCGTACGGGACGCCGAGCAGCTCGCAGATGACCAGCGACGGGATCGGCAGCGCGAACGACCGGACCAGGTCGGCGGGCGGGCCGGCCGCCTCCATCGCGTCCAGGTGCTCGGCGACGATGCCGGCGATGCGCGGCTCCAGGCGGCGCATCCGGCGGATGGTGAACTCGGGCGCCAGCATCCGGCGTATCCGGGTGTGGTCGGGCGGGTTCAGCTGCAGCAGGTTGCCGGCGCGCAGGGTGGCGAGCTGCTCCTCCGACAGCTCCGGCGCTCCGGGCAACTGCGGCAGGCCGAAGAAGGCGATCGGGAAGCGCTCGGCGTCGCCCAGCACCTCGCGGATGTCGGCGTGGCGGGTGACCATCCAGGCGTCGACCCCGAACGGGGTACCGATCCTGCTGACGCCCTCCGCGCGCAGGGCGGACAGCTCGGGCGCGGGGCCGAAGCCGTCCCTGCGCATGTACATCGGCGGCTGCGTCGGCTCGCTCACGCGATCCCCCTGGAGGTGAGTATCCGGATGCCTCCACTGTGATCGATCCCGCGCCGCCTCGCCAGGGTTCAGCCCTCCTTGGGGACGATCACGCTCCAGGCCGCGGGGCGGAGCGTCCAGGCGCGGTGCGGGGCCGGCGGGAGGAGCTCGCCGTCGGCGTTGGCCGCGACCGGCTCGCCCTCGACGGTGATGCCCCTGCCCCTGACGGTGATCACGTCGGCGCGTTCCGGATGCCTGCCCCGGCGCAGCAGGACGCCGAAGGCCAGCCTGGCCAGCGGCGAGACCGCGTACGAGATCACCACGTCGGCCAGGCCGTCGTCGGGGCGGGCGTGCGGGGCGAGCGGGGTGCCGCCGCCGATCGAGACGCCGTTGCCGATCCCCACCATGAGCACCCGCCGCCGCCCGTCGGTGACCGGCTCGCCGTCCACCTTCACCCGCAGCCGCCACCCCTTGCTGCGCGCCCCGGCGACCAGCGCGCCCACCGCGTACGCGGCCCTGCGCAGCAAGGGCTTGAGCGCGGCCGCGTGCTCGGAGGCGTGCGCGCCGACGCCGACGTGCACGGCGTTCACCACGATGCCGCCCTCGTCGTCGACCAGCAGGTCCAGCGTCCGCTCCCGGCCGTCGGACAGCGCGCGGGCCGCCTCGCGCGCGTCGAGCGGGATGCCCAGCGCGCGGGCCAGGTCGTTGCCGGTGCCGAGCGGCACCAGCCCGATCGGGCGGGTGGCCAGCTCTCCCCTGGCCAGCAGCGCCGCCACGACGGCGTGCACGGTCCCGTCGCCGCCCAGCACCACCGGGACCCTGCCGGGATGCTCCGCCAGCGCGCGCTCGATGTCGCCCGGCCGCTCGACGTCGCACACCACCACGTCACCCGACAGGGCGTCCAGCACCTCCTCGCGCGCCGTCCCGTCGACGCCGCCGGCCGCCGCGTTGCCGATCACCACGAACCCGTGCTCCGCCATGGCCGATGAGGTGCCCGTGTTCGCCGGGAACTAACCGCTTCATCCGCCGGCGGGGTACTTCGCGATCACCTTGCCCGTCGGGTCGGCGGCCAGGTAGCCGCTGGCGTGGTACTCGTCGGAGACGTAGACCCGGATCGCGCCCGTCTCGTGGAAGGCGGCGTCGACGATGATGTAGCGGGTGGTGGGCTTCTTGACCCCGAGCTCCCTGTTCGCCCTGCGGATCAGGGCGGGCAGCGCGTCCCAGTTGTACTTCCGCAGGTCCACGATGGGTTTGCTGACCGTGGAGCCGGGGCCGTCCTTGGTGGCCACGCCGTCGCGGTAGGTGTACCGGTCGTAGACCGTCTTGCGGCCCTTGACCGGGGCGCCGGCGATCGCGTACGTGGGGTAGACGGTCAGGTCGACCACCTGGGTGCCGCCCATGACCGGCTTCAGGTCGGCGACGAGGCGGCGCATCCCTGCGGGGGTGAGCAGGTTGACGGGCTCGCGCTCCTCGGTCTCCGCCGGGGTCGGTTCCGTGCCGGTCTCCGCCGGGGTCGGTTCCGTGCTGGTCTCCGCCGAGGTCCGTTCCGTGGCCGGGGTCTCTTCGGCGGCACTCGTCCGTCTGTCGGCGGCGGGGCTCTCGGCGGCACCGCCGCGATGGCCGGGCGGCAACACCCACACCACGACCGCCGCCACCGACACCGCCGCAACCCCGGCGACGATCGACGTCGTCACCTGACTCCTGCGCCGGGACGCCCTGGTGGGCGCGGTCACCGAGGGCGGCTCGGTGTTCCACTGCGGGCCGGACGGCCTGGCCGAGCCGGGATACGCGTGCCCACCGGGCGCGCCGTGATACCCGGGCGCGCCCGGATAACCGGGGGCGCCGTGCGAGCCGGGGTACGCGGGACCGGCGGGCCGGTGTGGGCCGGACGGAGGACCTGACAGCGGGCCGGACGGGGGACCTGACAGCGGGCCGGACGGCGGGCCGGACGGCGGGCCGGACGGGGGACCTGACAGCGGGCCGGACGGTAAGCCTGACGGTGGGCCGGTCGGGGGTGGGCGGTGGGGTGGGTGGGCCAAGGGCGGGCCGGGGTGGGGGGAGAAGTTCTGGGGCGGGGCGTCGTGGGCGGCGAGCATGCGGTCCAGGGCGTCGGGGCCTGGCCTGGCGGCGGGGTCGCGGTTGAGCAGGGCGAACAGCACCGGGGTCAGGCCGCCCGCCCGCTCCGGCGCCGGCACCTCCTGGTTGAGCACCGCGGCCAGGGTGGCCAGCGGAGTGGCGCGCCGCAGGGGGTGGCGACCCTCGACGGCCACGTACAGGAGCATGCCGAGCGACCACAGGTCGGAGGCGGGGTCGCCCTCGTGGCCGTTGATGCGCTCGGGCGCCATGTACTCGGGCGAGCCGATGAACGAGCCGGTCGCGGTCAGCCCGGGCGACTCCCGCACGGCGGCGATGCCGAAGTCGGTGAGGACCGAGCGCCCGTCGGGGCGGAGCAGGACGTTTCCCGGCTTGACGTCACGGTGCAGGATGCCGACGGCGTGCGCGGCGCGTAACGCGGACAGCACCTCACGCCCCAGCCGGGCCGTCTCCGCCGGGGCCATCGGCCCGTCGGACAGCCGGTCCTGCAGCGAGCCGCCGGTCACCAGCTCCATGACCAGCCAGGGGAAGCCGTCCTCGCCGGTGTCGACGATGTGGTGGATGGTGACGACGTGCGGGTGGTTGAGCCGGGCCAGGGCGCGGGCCTCGCGCAGCACCCTGGCGCGCAGCTCGCGGTCCCGGGCGGGGTCGGGGTCGCCCAGGGCGGGGTCGGGCGGCCGCACTTCCTTGAGCGCGACCTCCCGGTGCAGCGCCTGGTCCCAGGCCCGCCACACCAGCCCCATGCCCCCGCCGCCGAGCCGCTCCACGAGCTCGAATCGGCCGTCGATCACCCGATTCACCATGCGCAGCAGCGTACGGCCTCAGCGGGCGCCGGTTCTCTTCACCTGTCGCCTGACCTTGTCACCCGTACGGTGTCAGGCGCCGGGTGCGCCGAACCCGGCGCCCGGCCGCGGCCGTCAGTCGTCGTCGACCATGCCGCGCAGCAGCAGGCCGATGCCGAGGCTCTCCATCAGCGACTGCCCGTTCGGCTGCACGTAGACCTGCGAGTACTGGTACGGCTGCACCTGAGCCTGGGCCCGCTGCTGCCCCCGGCCCTGCCACTGGACCTGCGGCTGGACCTGGACCTGCTGCTGAACCTCAGGCTGGTTCTGCGCCTCGGGCTGCGGCTGGGCCTGGGGCTCGGGCTGCGGCTGGGCGTCGGCGCCCGGCGCGGCCGGGGCCGGGGTCGGGTCGTCGGACAGGGCCTGCGAAGCGGACCCGGCCTGCGGGCCGGGCTGCGGCTGGACGGCCGTGGTGCCGGGCAGCATCGACGGGTCGCCGACGCAGACCGAGGCGGTGCCCGACGACCGCTCGATGAGATCCCTGACGCCGAGGGCGTCGAGCATCGGCCAGTTCGGCGACCAGCCGGGGCCCACCCGGTACCTGATGCAGTTCTCCTCCTCGTTGTCGGCCGTCCGCGCGACGTGGCCGTCGGCGCCCGACTGGCAGGCGAGCTGGCCGAGCAGCGCCTTGGCGCCCGACTCGTCCAGCACTGGTGCCGCCGGGCCCGGCTGGACCACCTGGACCAGCTTCTCGACGAACCGCTGGGTCTCCGCGGTGTGGGCCGGAGCGGTCACGCCGCCCACGGAGCCGGATTTCGGGACGGAGCCGGCGCACTGGCCGGCGTCCTCGGCTGCCGCGGGACCCGCCACCAGCAGCACGCTGGTGGCGGCGGTGGCTAGTGCGGTCATGGCGTACTTGTACATGCATCCCCCTGCGGGCGGTGATGTGATCATCCGAAGTGATCAGTACCCATAGTGAGGGATTGGCTACTTAATGTTTGAATCTACTGATCTTTACTCGGGGTTCTTCCGGACGATCTCCGCGTTCAGGGCGGTGGCGAACGCCGTCCACGTCGCGTACGGGACCAGGAGCAGCCCCGCGGTGCGGTCGGCGCGCATGGCCTTGCGCACGAGCAGCACGTTGGCGGCGTTGAGCGCGACGATCTCCGCCAACGCCAGGCGCGGCGAGCGGACGCCGAAGAACAGCGCCGGCCAGGCGGCGTTCAGCGCCAGGTTGGCGGCCAGCGTGCGGCCGAGGGCGGCGCGCTCGTCGCCCGCCCGGTCCAGGGCGCGGGCGCCGCCGTAGGCGATGAGCGCGTACAGCGGGTTCCACACCAGCGGGAAGGCGGCCGGTGGCGGCTGCCAGGAGGGCTTGTCGAGCTTCTGGAACCAGGGCCGCCCCGATCTGGTGGCGATCCCGCCCAGGGCGGCCGCGGCGGCGGTGCCGAGCGCCGTGGCCAGCAGTGTCTTCTTCATGACGGTCGCCCCTGCCCCGTCAGCGTGGCGGCTCACCCGCGGGGTTGACACGCGGGCGGTGACGGTCTTGTCTGCAAAGGGGATTACCAGGCACGGGGCGGGGCGCGTGCGGTTCCAGAGGGAGCTTCGCATGGCTGCTGTCCGCCGGTTCGCGCTCGCCCTGGTCGTCGCCGCCTCGCTGGCCGGGGTGCCGCCGCTGCCCGCGCACGCCGCCCCCGCGCCCGGCGGGCCCGGCTCGGCGTCCCACTTCGGGCTCGCGCGCAAGGACTGCGTCGGCACGTCCGCGGGCCGCGAGTCCAAGGTCTGGTTCACGGTGGCGGGCGGCGTGCTGTCGGACGTGTACGAGCCCACCATCGACAACACGAACGTGGAGACCATGCGGTTCGCGGTCACCGACGGCCGCACGTTCACCGAGCTGCAGTCCCGCGACACGACTTATGAGGTGACCACCAGCCGTTCCGGCATGGCCTGCACCGTCACCGCCACGAGCAGGGCCGGCCGCTACCGGCTGACCACCACGTACGTCACCGACCCGGACCGGGACGCCGTCGTGGTCAGCGCCCGGCTGCGGCCCGCGAACCTGCGGCTGTACGCGCTGCTGGACGCGAGCGTGAACGGCAACGGCGGCGGCGGGACCGCGAACGGCGGCGCCGACAGCGGCACGGTCGACGCCGCCACCGGCGCGCCGGTGGTCTCCGACGTGAACACGGTGACATCCGCGCCCGGCCGCGACTACGCCGTGCCCACCCACCTGGCCCTGCGCGCCGAGCGGCGGCTGCCGGAGGCGAGCGTCGGCTACGCGGGCACCGGGAGCGACGGCGCCGTCCAGCTCGACGGCGCACGCTCGCTCACCCCGTACACCGCCGCCCCGGACGGCAACGTGGTGGCCGCGGCCCGGCTGCCGCTCGACCGGTCGGGCGAGGTGACGTTCGCGCTCGGCTTCGGCCGCACCAAGGCCGCCGCGCTGCGCACCGCGGGCGACGCGGCCGGGCGTCCCTTCGCGGCGACGCTGGCCCGGTACGAGGCGGGCTGGACGGTCTACGACGCCGGGCTGCGGCGCCCGCCGGGACAGCTGGCCGACCGCTACCGGCTGTCGGCGAACGTGCTCAAGGCCAGCGAGGACAAGACGTTCCCGGGCGCGGTCGTCGCCTCGCTGGGCAGCCCGTGGGGGCAGGCCGTCGACGCGGGCGCCGTGGTGGGCGGCCGGGCCGTCTACTTCGGCTCGTACCGCCAGGTGTTCGCCCGCGACGCGTACGAGACGTTCACCGGGTTCCTCACCGCCGGGGACCTGGCCACGGCGCGGGCCGTGACCCGCTTCCTGTTCGAGCGCCAGCAGCTGCCCGACGGCCGGATGCCGCGCAACTCGCTGATCAACGGGAGGCTCGCCCCCGACTCGGGCGGCGACCAGCTCGACGAGACGGCGTTCCCGATCCTCATGGCCTACCAGGCGGGGCTCTCCGGCGACCGGAAGCTGTGGCCCCGGGTGCGGGCGGCGGCCGACTTCGTGGTCGCGCACGGGCCGGCGTTCGGCGTGGAGCGGTGGGAGGAGCAGTCGGGCCACTCGCCGTCCACGATCGCCTCCCAGATCGCCGGGCTGGTCGCCGCCGGGGAGATCGCCTCCCGGCAGGACGACCCGGCCAGGGCCAGGCTCTACCGGGCGACCGCCGACCACTTCGCCCGCTCGGTCAAGGGCTGGACCGTGACCACGACGGGCCCGTACGCGGACCGCTACTTCCTGCGGCTGTCGCGCCACGGCGACCCGGACGCCGCCGACTCCTACAACCTGGGCAACGGCGCGCCGACCGAGGACCAGCGGCGGGTCGTCGACGCGGGCTTCCTGGAGCTGACCAGGCTCGGCGTCCTGCCGCCCGGCGACCCGGACGTGCTGGCCAGCCTCCAGGTGGTGGACCGGGTCATCCGGCGGACCACGCCGAACGGCCCCGGCTGGTACCGGTACGGCTCCGGCACAGAGGGCACCGAGGACGGCTACGGCGACTGCTACGAACCCGACCCGACCGCCTGCGCGCCCACCGGCAGCCCGTGGCCCACCACGAACACCGGCTCCGGCCACCTGTGGCCCGTCCTGTCCGGCGAGCGCGCCGAGCACGCGCTGCAGACCGGCGACCGGGCCGCCGCCGGATCGCTGCTGGACGCCATGCACGCCATGGCGTCCGGCACCGGCCTCGTCCCCGAGCAGACGTGGGAGAACCCCGCGCTGCCCGCCTCCCCGTACGGGTCCGACCCGGCGACCGCCTCCATCGGCTTCACAGCCGGCGGGCCCGCGGGTTCGGCCTCGCCGCTGACCTGGGCGCAGGCCCAGGAGCTGCGGCTGATCCTGTCGCTGGCCGAGGGCCGCCCGCTGGAGCAGCCCGAGGTGGTCCGCCGCCGCTACGCCGACCGCGGCATGCCGGGAACCGTCCCGCTCACGGTCACCGCCCCCGAGGACGGCGCGACCCCCTCCGGCACCTCCGTCACCGTCACCGGCACCACCGCGCCGGGAGCGCGGGTCGACGTCGCCGCCACCCCGGTCGACACGGGCGCCCCCGCCCGCCTGGTGTCGGTACGGGCCCGTACGGACGGCTCGTTCACCGCCGCGGCGCCGGTCTCGTTCGGCGAGGTCGCGCTGGTCGTCACGGCGACCGCGGACGACCGCACCGCCTACGCCCGCCGCTCGGTCGTCGGCGACATCACCGGGGCCACGACCGTGCTCGACGTGACCGACCCGGACGGCGACGACCACGGGCCCGGCACGTACGCCTACCCGACCTCGCCCGACTTCCACGACGGCGCGTTCGACCTGCGCCGCTTCCAGGTGATCACCGACGAGACCACCGTCTACCTCCGGGCCGAGGTACGCGACCTCACCCCGACCTTCGGCAACCAGATGGGCGCCCAGCTGCTCGACGTCTACGTCCAGGACCCGCAGGTGGCCGAGCGGTCGGCCGAGGCCGCGTTCCCGCAGCGCAACCACCGCCTCGCCGACCCGTGGACGCAGCGGGTGGAGGCGCAGGGGTTCGCCGCGCCCGTGTGGGTGACGGCCGGCGGGACCGCGCTGCCGGGCGCCGCGGTGCGCGCCTCGGGCGCCACCAGGACGATCACCGTCGCGCTGCCCCGGGCGTCGTTCGGCACGCCGGGCCCCGGCTGGCGCTTCGCCGTCGTGCTCACCGGTCAGGACGGCTTCAGCGCCGACCAGGCCAGAGGCTTCGCCCCCACGCCGCAGCCGTTCCAGTTCGGCGTGTGCGCGCCCGGCGGCGCCGAGCCCATCTGCTCGTCCGCCCCTGGCGCGGTGCCGAAGGCGCTCGACGTCGTCCTGCCGGCGGGCGTCTCCCAGGCCGACGTGCTGAACCCGCTGCCCGGCCCGGTGACCATCCTCGCCGTCCCCGTACCCTGAGGGGGTCCTGACATGGCCGTCCACGAGCTCCGCATCGACCCGAACCGCACCCTCGCCGAGGAGCCGGCCACCGGCCACAACCGGTGGCATCCCGACATCCCGCCCATCCTGCGTGTCCAGCCGGGAGACGAGGTCGTCATGGAGACCCGCGACGCCTTCGACGGCCAGATGGGCCCCGGCGCCACCCTGAAGACCGTCGGCTCCCCCGACCTCGACGTCGTCCACCCGCTCACCGGCCCCGTCTACATCGACGGCGCCCAGCCGGGCGACCTGCTGGAGATCGAGATCCTGGAGGTCGTGCCCGGCACCTACGGCTACACGGTGCAGGTGCCCGGCTTCGGCTTCCTCCGCGACGTGTTCCCCGACCCGTACATCGTGCGCTGGCACCTGTCGGACGGCTGGGCGTACTCCCCCGGCCTGCCGGGCGTCCGCATCCCCGCCGCGCCCTTCATGGGCACCATCGGCCTGTCCCCCGGTCACCAGAGCCTCGCCAGGACCACCGCCCGCGAGCAGGCGTCGATGGAGCGCGGCGGCTTCGTCCTCCCGCCGTCGGCCGACGGCGCCGTCCCCCGCGACCCGGCCATCGCCACCCGCGCCCTGCGCACCATCCCGCCCCGCGAGCAGGCGGGCAACGTCGACATCAAGCAGCTCGGCGCGGGCAGCCGCCTCTACATCCCGGTGGACACACCCGGCGCCCTCTTCTCCGCCGGCGACGCCCACTACGCCCAGGGCGACAGCGAGACCTGCGGCACCGCCATCGAGATGCGCGCCACCCTGCGCGTCCGCTTCACCGTCCACACCGGCGAGGCCGCGGCCAAGGGCATCCGCGGGCCCCGGTTCGCCCGCTCGGACTACTGGGTCGCGGCCCCCTTCGCCGCCCCGCGCTCCTTCTACGCCACCACCGGCATGTCGGTCAGCCGGGACGGCGAGGTGGCCGCCGAAGACCTCACCCTGGCGGCGCGCAACGCCCTCTTGGACATGATCGACCACCTCGGGGAGCGGGGATTCGACAGGCAGCAGGCGTACGCGATCTGCAGCGTGGCGGTGGACCTGCGGGTCAGCCAGCTCGTGGACGTGCCCAGTTTCCTGGTGTCGGCGCTGCTGCCGGAGGACATCTTCTCGGGTCGGTGATCTCCGCGCTCAACGGCGGCGAGGGAAGCGCCGTCCGCCTTTTAGCCATACAGGTAAGACCGTGACAGTGCTCACCGGCTCTCCTCGCCGTGACGGCCCGTTCCCGGGGTCCCGGACAGGCCGGAACCCACCGTGGAAAGGGTGGGTCCCGGAGGGTCGTCAGCCCTGCTGCTGGTCGGACTGGTCCTCGCCCTCGCCCTTGCCGCCGCCGTAGCGGCGCTGCGCGGCGTCCACGCTCTTGCCTATCTGCTCGTCGTACTTGCCGCCGGTCTTCTCGCTGGCGGCCTGCTCTCCGCGCTCGAGGATCTCGTCGGCCTTGTCCGGGTTCTTCTTGGCCAGGTCTTCGGCCTTCTTGGCCCAGTCGCCCATGCCGCTCATCATCAGTCCCCCTTTCCGATGACTCCGTGTCCCCTTACCCGTCAACCGGACGAGGGAACGGCCTCCCCCACCGGCGCGGATCCTGAAAGTTACAGCGCTTCCCCGCCCATCCGCGCAGGTCACGCCCTTGCGGTGGCCGGCCGCCTTTCCGGGGCGGATCGGGCTCCTTACGATCTGCGGAGGCGACGACGGGAGCGGGCGATGGCGAGGGCGCGGGTCATCCTGGTGGCGGTGCTGGCGTTGGTGGCGGCGATGCTCGTGGCCGCGAACGGGACCGCGGCGGGCGCCGCCGCGACCCGGATCATGCCTCTCGGCGACTCGATCACCGGCTCCCCCGGCTGCTGGCGTGCGCTGCTGTGGAACCGGCTGCAGGACACCGGTTACCAGGACGTCGACTTCGTCGGCACCCTCCCTCCGCAGGGCTGCTCGGTCGCGTACGACGGCGACAACGAGGGGCACGGCGGCGCGCTCGTCACCAACGTGGCCCGCCAGAACCAGCTGCCGGGCTGGCTGGCGGCCACCAGGCCGGACGTCGTGCTGATGCACTTCGGCACGAACGACGTGTGGAGCAACGTCGCGCCCGCCACCATCCTCGGCGCGTTCACCACGCTGGTGGGTCAGATGCGGGCGAGCAACCCGGCGATGAGGATCCTGGTCGCGCAGATCATCCCGATGAACCCGAACACCTGCGGCGAGTGCGCGCAGCGGGTCGTGGCCTTCAACAACGCCATCCCGGCCTGGGCCGCGGGCATCTCCACCGCGCAGTCGCCGGTGGTGGTGGTCGACCAGTGGACGGGGTTCAGCACGAGCGCCGACACCTACGACGGGGTGCACCCGAACGCGGCGGGCGACCGCAAGATCGCCGACCGGTGGTACCCGGCGCTGGTGGACGTCCTGTCCGGCCCGCAGCCGACGGTCACGCCCACCGTCACGCCCACTGTTACCCCCACCGTCACGCCGCCGGGCGGCTGCACCGCCGTGTACCGGAACACGAACCAGTGGCAGGGCGGGTTCCAGGGCGAGGTGACGGTCACCAACACCGGCGCCGCCGCGACGAGCGGGTGGCGGGTGTCGTGGACGTTCGCCGACGGGCAGCGCGTCACCCAGATCTGGAACGGCACCCTGGCGGCCTCCGGCGCGAACGTGACCGTGACGCACGTCGGCTGGAACGCCCTCCTCTCCCCCGGCGGGTCGACGAGTTTCGGTTTCCTGGCGTCATGGAACGGCACGAATACCGCGCCCGCCCTTTCATGCTCGACAACCTGACATTTCTCGAAATGTCGCCCAGCATTTCTCGTACAACTTTCAACGTTGCGGAATCGTGACGACCACACTTCGGCGAAACTCGGCTGACCCTCGTCAGATCACGGTGAAACGACCGCTTAAAGGGAAAGCCGAGACACGATTCCGATGCCGAAAAACTGTAAAAATCGAGCGATAAAGGTCTTCACCGCCCTCCTGGCCTCGGTCGGGCTGGTGTATCTGGGCGTCACCGTCCTCGTGCGCGGCACGGACGCGGCCGACGAGGTCGCCGGTGTCATCGGCGGCTTCGTCGTGCTCCTCACCATGCTCGGCCTGCTCCGGGCCAGGGGCGAGCCACCGCCCCGGCGCGGCAAGGCCGCCCGCGGTGCGCGCCCGGAGGCCGTGGCAGGACCTCCGGTCAGCCTCACCAACACCGGCGCCCACGCGCTGATGACCGCGCTCGGCCTCCCGGCCCGCCCCTCGTGCGACCGGCAGTCCGACGGTCCCGAGTGCGGGCGCCTCGTCAACGCCCGCCCTTTCGCCGCGCCCGCCGAACACGCCGCCGGCCCCTGCGCCGGGAAGGCCGGGCGCCCCGTGGTGGTGGTCGTGCTCAACCGCGCGGAGCCCCGCCTCTGACGGACGCGGGAAGACCGGGCCCCGGTGGCGGGGCCCGGTCAGGGAGGGTGCGGGTCAGATCGGCCCATTGCCCGGCGGCGGAGTACCTCAGGAATTAATCCCAATAAAAACGGATAAATGAACACCCTCTCGTTCACAGAGAAGATAACGGCGTCCAGCCGTACCCTCATCGAAAAAAGGGCCGACGGGGGCGTCCGGACCGGCCGTCAGCCCCACACCTCCCGGGCGGTCTCCGCGATCAGCGCCAGCTTGGCGAACTGCTGGTCGGACGTGAGCACGTTGCCCTCCACCGTCGAGGAGAAGCCGCACTGCGGCGAGAGGCAGATCTGGTCGAGGTCGACGAACTTGGCGGCCTCGTCGATGCGGCGCTTGAGGGTGTCCTTCGACTCCAGTTCGCCACGCTTGGTGGTGACGAGCCCGAGGACCACCATCTTGCCCGGCGGCACGAACCGCAGCGGCTCGAAGCCGCCCGAGCGCTCGTCGTCGAACTCCAGGAAGAACCCGTCGACGGCCAGCTCGGAGAAGAGCGCCTCGGCCACGAAGTCGTAGCCCCCGGCGGCGGCCCACGAGGAGCGGAAGTTGCCGCGGCACATGTGGGTGGTGATGGTCATGCCCTCGGGCTTGGCGGCGAGCGCGGCGTTGATCTGCTTGATGTAGCGCAGGTGCATGTGATCGGCGTCGTCACCGCGTCCGGCCAGTTCGGCGCGCTGGGCGGGGTCGTTCAGATAGGCCAGGCTGGTGTCGTCGAACTGCAGGTAGGTGCAGCCCAGCTCGCCGATGCGGCGCACCTGCTCGGCGTAGGCGGCGCTGAGGTCGGCCCAGAACTCCTCCACGTCCGGGTAGACGTCCGGGTCGATGGCGGCGGGCCCGCCGCGGTAGTGGACCATGCTGGGCGACGGGATGGTCAGCTTGGGCACCGCGGTGGTGACGGTGTCGCGCAGGAACGCGAAGTCTCCGGCGAAGATCGGCTCCTCCAGCCGGATCCTGTCGTGCACGCGCAGGGCGGCGGGGGTGAACTCGATGTCGCCCCGCTCGTTGTGGAAGCGGACCGTGATGTGCTCGTCCGAGGCCTGGCCGATGCCGCCGAGCCGGTAGATGAAGTCCATGTGCCAGGAGGCGCGCCGGAACTCGCCGTCGGTGGCCGACTGCAGGCCGATCTCCTCCTGCCTGCGCACGACCTCGCGGATCGCCTCGTCCTCGATCTCGCGCAGCGCCTCCCCGGACAGGGTCTCCCTGGCTTGGAGCAGCCGCTGGGGTCGCAGCAGGCTGCCGACGTGGTCCGCGCGGAACGGCGGTGAGGTGCGCATGCGGGGTCATCTCCTCGTGTCACGGGGATCGGGCGAGCCGGAGCCGGCCTCGCCGTAAAGGGCTCTGATCCGGGTCTTGAGCAGCTTGCCGGCCGCGTTCCTGGGCAGCTCGGGCACGAACTCCACGTGTTTCGGGATCTTGTAGCGGGCCAGCCGCCCGTACAGGTGGGCGATCAGCTCGTCGGCCCGCGCGCCCGCGCCGGGGCGGAGCACGACGAGGGCCTTGCCGACCTCGCCCCACTTGTCGTCGGGGACGCCGATGACGGCGACCTCGGCGACCGCGGGATGGCTGTAAAGGGCGCTCTCCACCTCCGCCGGGTAGACGTTCTCGCCGCCGGAGATGAACATGTCGCCGATCCGGTCGGAGATGCGCACGTACCCGTCCTCGTCGGCCACCCCGACGTCGCCGGAGCGGAACCAGCCGTCGTTCGACAGCACCTCGGCGGTCTCCTCGGGCCGCTTCCAGTAACCGGGCGTGACGTTCGGGCCCTGCACGTACACCTCGCCCGGACTGCCGGGCGCGGCGGGAGAGCCGTCGGGGGCGACCAGCTTGACGTCGGAGAAGAAGCACGGGACGCCGGCCGTGCCCGCCTTGGCGATCGACTGCTCGGCGGCCAGGAACAGCGCGCCGGGCGCGGTCTCGGTCATGCCGTAGCCCTGGAGGAACGTGAGCCCGCGGTCCTGGTAGAGGCGGATGAGCGGCTCGGGCACCGGGGCCCCGCCGCACAACAGGTGGCGCAGGCTCGTCAGGTCGGCGTGCGGCCAGCGGTCCGACTGGGCGAGGAAGGTGAACATGGCGGGCACGCCGAACATGACCGTGACGCGTTCGGCCTCGACGAGGTCGAAGGTGCGGCCGACGTCGAAGGACGGCTCCAGGACGACCCGGCCGCCCTTGAGCACGGTGGGGACGAGTGTCTGGGCGAGCGCGGCGATGTGGAACATCGGGGCGCTGATCAGCGTCACCTCGTCATGCCGGAAGGGCACGTCCACGAGCAGGTTGAAGGTGTTCCAGATGAGGTTGGCGTGGGTGAGCACGGCGCCCTTGGGCCGCCCGGTGGTGCCCGAGGTGTACATGATCAGGCACATGTCGTCCTGGGCCACGGGCTCGTCGAGCGGCATGGGGTCGCCCGAGGCCACCAGGTCCTCGTACTCCCCCGCCCCGATGTGCCGACCGGGCAGCCCGGCGCCGTCGTGGCCCTCGCCGAGCAGCAGGATCTCCGCGCCCGCGTCGCGCAGGACGTAGTCCAGCTCGGGCGCGGCCAGGCGGGTGTTGAGCGGCACGAAGACCGCGCCCAGCGCCCCGGCCGCGAAGAACGTCTCGACCAGCGCCGGGTGGTTGGCGCCCAGGTAGGCGATCCGGTCGCCGCGCCGCGCGCCGAGCGCGCGCAGCGCCGACGCGAGCCGGTCCACCCGCGTGGCCAGCTCGCGGTAGGTGCGCCGGTCATCCCGGTACGTGAGAGCCACCCCGTCGGGCGTCATCCGGGTCCTGCGTGCCGGCCACGAGCCCAGCCCCTGATTCCGCATCGCGCTCCTCGACGTTCTCGCCATCAAGTTAGGCCACTATGCAACGGCTGTCACGGTTCTGCCCAACATAGATCGGGAACGGTGTCGAGGAGTTCGTCGGCGATCGCCGTCGCCTCCGGCTTGAACCGCCGGTGCAGCGCGTGGCAGAGCCGCTGGGCCTTCTCGGCGGGCCAGTCGGGCGGCAGGTGGCGCAGCGGCAGCCGGGGGTCGGTCCTGATGATCTGCAGCCACTCGGTGAGCAGCAGCAGCGATCGGGCCAGGTCGTCCGGCGCGGCCGGCACCGGATCGGGCCGGTCCCACCGGCGCAGGAACCCCTCGTAGCGCCGGCCCAGCCCCGCCAGGTCGTAGGCGTCGGCGACCAGCGCCTGCATGTCGGTGGGATGCCGGGGCTCGGCGGAGAACACCTTCACGCCGCCCAGGTCGTCGATCAGGCCGGAGGCGTCGACCTCGCCTGGAGCGATCCACAGCCCGTTCTGCAACGGGCCGAACCCGGCCCAGATCAGCCGCGAGCGCAGTTCGTGCCGCTGCCGCTGCCACGACTCCGGCAGGGAGAAGCCGACCAGTGTCCACCGGTCGCCGGCGGCGTCGTTGACCACGCCGGTGTGCCAGATCCGCCGCTCGCCGTCCTTGAGCACCTCGGCGCTGGTCGGGGTGAGCCCGAAGTACATGCGCCGCCCCGCGCGCTGGCGGCGCAGCAGGCCGCGCCGGACCATCCGGGTGAGGGTGGACCGGGTGGCCTCCTCGGAGATGCCGACCCGGCCGAACGCCTCGATGAAGCTGCCGGAGAACACGCAGGAGCGTCGGCCGTACACGTGATCGCCGAGAAAGGTCAGGATCACCGATTGCGGCCGCACGCCGCCGTCCCGTTCCACCACAGCCCGCTCCGCCGCAATGTTAGGCATTGTCTTGACAGCCGTAATGTACCTGCCTACATTCGGGCCACTCCCACCAGGAGGTCCTGATGCGCAAGCTTCTACCGTTCCTGGCAAGTCTCGCCGTGGCGCTCGCCGCGTGCGGCGGCAACGGCGGCGGTGGTGGCGGCGGCTCCGGCGCCCAGGACCCGATCCGGGTCGGCCTCATCGTCTCGCTCACCGGCAACTACACGCCGCTCGGCAGCGAGGACAAGAAGGCGGTCGAGCTGGCCGTCGAGCAGGTCAACGCGCAGGGCGGGCTGCTCGGGCGGCAGGTCGAGCTGGTCGTGCGGGACGACAAGACCGCGCCGGACCAGGGCATCGTGGCCTACAACCAGATCAAGGGCGAGATCGACGCGCTCATCGGCCCGGTGTTCTCCAACTCGGCGCTGGCCATCGAGCCGCTCGCGCAGCGCGAGAAGATGCCCTACCTGTCACTGGCCCCGGCCGTCGAGCAGGTCGAGCCGATCAAGTCGTACATCTTCGTCACGCCCGCGCTGTCGAGCATGTACGCCGAGCGCTACCTGCAGTACATCCAGGCCGAGGGCATCAAGACGATCGCGGTGGCCTGGGACTCCAAGAGCGCCTACTCGGTCTCCGGGCACGAGTCCATGGTCGCGCTGGCGCCGAAGTACGGGGTCACGATCGCGGTGGACGAGCCGTACGAGACCACCACCGCCGACTTCAGCCCGGTGTTCCAGCACGTGCGCGACTCGGAGGCGGAGGCGCTGGTGTTCTGGGGCTCGGGCGCGCCGGGCGTGACCGCGGCCAAGCAGTACGCGGCGTCCGGGCTGAAGACGCCGCTGTTCCTGACCGCGTCGCAGGCCAGCAAGCTGTGGCTGGAGCCGATGGGCGAGGCCGCCGAGGGCATGACGGTGCAGAGCGCGATCGGCGTGGTGGGCGAGCACCTGCCGGACGGCAAGCAGAAGCAGGTCATCGAGCAGATGGCGAAGCCCTACCAGGAGAAGCACGGCTACCCGCCGCCGCAGTTCGCGCAGGACGGCTACAGCGCGAGCCTGCTGCTGTTCGAGGCGATCAGGAAGGCGGGCGGCACCGACAAGGAGAAGGTCCAGCAGGCGCTGGAGACGATGGACCTGATCACCCCGAACGGCCGCTTCCGCTACTCCCCCACCGACCACTCCGGCCTGACGCCCGAGTACATCTCGGTCAACACGGTCCAGGACGGCGCGTTCGTGCCGACCGAGTGGGCGCGGGAGCAGCTGACCAAGACTGTCGCCGGGTTGGGGTAGCGGGTGCTGGCGGTCACCGGGGTGTCGCGCTCCTTCGGCGGCGTCTACGCCGTGCGGGACGTCTCGCTCGCCGTGGCCGAGGGCGAGCTGTGCGCCATCATCGGGCCGAACGGGGCGGGCAAGTCGACGCTGTTCAACCTCGTCACCGGCCACCTGGCGGCCGACCACGGGGAGATCGCCTTCCTCGGGCACCGGGTGGACCGGCTGGCGCCGCACCGACGGGCCCGGCTCGGCATGTCGATCGTCTTCCAGGGCGCGCGGGTGTTCCGCGGCATGACGGTCCGGGAGAACGTCATGGTCGGCATGCACGGCCGTACCCGGTCGGGGTTCGTGTCGGCGGCGCTGCGGCTGCCCCGCCACCGGCGCGACGAGCGGGAGATCGGCCGCGAGGCGGACGCGGCGCTGGCGCGGGTGGGGCTGGCCGAGTGGGCGGGACGGCCGGCCGACCGGCTGCCGATCGGCCAGCAGCGGGCGCTGCAGCTGGCCCGCGCGCTGTGCGCGCGGCCCCGGCTGCTGCTGCTCGACGAGCCGGCCTCCGGGCTGCGCGGGCACGAGCGGGAACGGCTGGCCGCGCTGGTGGAGGAGCTGCGCGCGGACGGGCTGACGATCCTGCTCATCGAGCACGACGTGGGGTTCGTGACCCGGCTGGCCGACCGCGTCGTGGTGCTCGACCTGGGGCGGGTCATCGCCGACGGCCCGCCGGCCGAGATCCGCGAGGACCCGCTCGTGCTCGCCGCCTACCTCGGACAGGCCTCATGATCGACGTCACGGACCTGGTGGTCTCGTACGGCACGGCCATCGCGCTCGACCACGTCACGCTCGCGGTGGGCAAGGGCGAGATGGTGGCGCTGCTCGGCCCGAACGGGGCGGGCAAGTCGACGCTGGCCAACACGCTGGCCGGGCTGCTCACTCCGGCGTCGGGCACGGTGCGGGTGGAGGGCAGGCTGGCGCTGGTGCCGGAGGGCCGCCAGCTTTTTCCCGATATGTCGGTGGCCGACAACCTGGCGCTGGGCGGCTGGCGTTCCGGGCAGCGCGACCCGGCCCCCGTCTACGACCTGCTGCCGCGCCTGGCCGAGCTGGCCGGGCGGCGGGCGGGCGTGCTGTCCGGCGGCGAGCAGCAGATGGTGGCCGTCGGGCGGGCGCTGATGTCCCGGCCGCAGGTGCTCGTGGTGGACGAGCTGTCGCTCGGCCTGGCCCCGAACATCACCGCCGACCTGGCCGCCCACCTGGCCACGCTCAACCGGGAGCAAGGGCTGGCGGTGCTGCTCATCGAGCAGAACGCGCGGCTGGCGTTCGAGCTGTGCTCGCGCGCGTACGTGCTCGAATCGGGGCAGGTGCGTGCGGAGGGGGCGTGCGCGGAGCTGGCGGACGACCCGCGGGTGGCCAGCGCCTACCTGGGCGGGGCGATCACATGAGCGCGTTCCTGACGTACCTGCTGAACGGGCTGGCCGTGGGGTGCGCGATCGCGCTCATCGCCAGCGGGCTGGTCGCCATCCACCGGGTGACCGGGGTGGTCAACTTCGCGCAGGGCACGTTCGCCGTGGTCGCGGGGCTGTGCACGTCCTCGCTGCTCGGGCTCGGGGTGCCGCACGGGGTGAGCGAGGCGGCGGCGGTCCTGCTGGCCGGCGTGGCCGGGCTGCTGACCGGGCTGGCCGCGATCGGCCGGCCGGGCACCACGCCGCTGTCGTCGCTGATCATCACGCTCGGGGTCGGGGTGCTCGCGTACGCAGTCGAGATCGTGCTCTGGGGCGACCAGCCGCGCTCGGCTCCGGGGCTGGCCGGGTCGGTGACGATCGCCGGGGCCCGGATCCAGACGCAGCACCTGCTCGTCATCGCCGTCACCGCCGCCACGTTCGTGCTGCTCGCGCTCTTCTTCGGGCGCACCTACCTGGGCAAGGCGCTGACCGCGTGCGCCTCCAACCCGTACGCGGCCCGCGTGGTCGGCATCGACACCCGGCGGATGGGGCTGCTGGCGTTCGCCCTCGGCGGGCTGCTCGGCGGGCTCGCCGGGGTGCTGATCACGCCGCTGCGGCCGATCTCGTTCGACACGGACGTGACGCTGATCGTGAACGCGTTCGCCGCGGCCGTGTTCGGCGCGCTCACCCGCCCGGTCGTCGCGCTCGGCGGGGCGCTGCTGCTGGGGGTGGCCGAGACGATGGCCGCCGGGTACGGGTACGGCTCCCACCAGCTGGAGGTGGCGCTCGGGCTCATGCTCGTGGTCATGATCGTGCAGGCGAGCCGCCGGTCGGCCATCCATGAGGAGGCGGTGTGAAGAGGATCGCCGCCGCGGCTCTGGTTGTGGCCGTCGCGCTGGGGTTGCCGCTGGTGCTCGACGACAGCGCGCTGGCCGTCTACGTGCTGCTCGGGCTGGCGGCCATCGTGACCGTCGGGGTGTCGCTGCTGATGGGGTTCGCCGGGCAGGTCTCGCTCGGGCAGGGCGCGTTCTACGGCGTCGGCGCGTACACGGCGGCTCTGCTGGCGCTGAACGGGTTCCCGCCGCTGCTGGGGCTGGTGGCCGCGCCGCTGATGGCGGCCGTCTTCGCGGTGCTGATCGGGATGCCGCTGCTGCGGCTGCGCGGCCACCATCTGGCGTTCGCGACGCTGGCGGTGCAGCTCATCCTGCTGTCGCTGGCGGGGCAGCTGGAGTTCACCGGAGGCGACATCGGGCTGCAGGGCATCCCGCAGTTCGGCATCGGGTCGTGGGAGATGGACAGCGCGGCCGCGTACGCCTGGCTGACGTGGGCGGCGCTGGGGCTGGTCATGCTGGTCACGCACCACGTCATCGCCTCGCGGCCCGGACGGGCGCTGCGCGCGCTGGCCACCAGCGAGACGGCCGCCGCCTCCTCCGGCATCCCGGTGGGCCGCTACAAGCTGGTCGTGTTCGCGCTGTCGGCCGCGTTCGCGGGGCTGGCGGGCGGCATCTACTGCTTCTACACCGGGTACGTGGCGCCGGGGTCGTTCCCGGTGCTGATCTCGATCCAGTACATCGTCATGGCGGTCGTGGGCGGGCTGGGCACGGTGTGGGGCGCGCTGGCGGGGGCGAGCGCGATCACCCTGCTCGTGCAGGGGCTCGACCGGCTGGCCGCGCTGCCGGGGATGCCGACCTACGCGCCGAGCGTGCTGTCGTACGCGGTGTACGCGCTGGTGCTGATCGGGGTCGTGCTGTTCCTGCCGCAGGGGCTGGTGCCCGCGCTCACCCGGCGGGACCGGACGGGGCGGCGGGGGCGGGCCTCCTAGAGAGCGCCGGAGTAGACCCAGCGGCCTTCGTGGCGGACGAACCGGCTGTGCTCCTCCATCTCGCCCGGCTTGCCGCGGTGGACGTAGTGGGCGCGGAAACGGACCGTGCCCTCGGTGTGGACGACGCTGCCGCCGGTGCTCTCCAGGATCTCCAGCCGCACCCAGCGCGTCTTCCGCTCCAGGTCGATGCCGGGCGGGCGGCTCGCCGGGTGCCAGGTGCGCATCAGGTAGGCGGAGTCGCGGACGCTGAACGCGGCGAACCGCGAACGCATCAGCTGCTCGGCCGTCGCGGCGGCGGCCTCGCCTCGGTGGAACCGGCCGCAGCAGTCGGCGTAGGCGGCGGGCAGGCCGCAGTGGCAGGTGGCGGGCATGACCCTATTGTGCCCGCAGCGGCGCAGTGGTCGCGGTGAGAGCGGTGAGGGTGGCGCCGAGCGGGGCGTCGACGGTGAGGGTGGCGTGGTGGTCGCCGCCCGTGGCCCCCTGGTTGACGATCGCGATGGGCAGGCCGAGCGCGGCGGCCCGGTCCACGAAGCGCAGGCCGGAGCGGATGGCCAGCGACGAGCCGAGCACGAGTAGCGCCCGCGCCGACCCGACGAGCTCGAAGCACCGCTCGACGCGCGGGCGCGGCACGTTCTCGCCGAAGAACACCACGTCGGGCTTGAGCACGCCGTCGCACGAGCGGCAGCCGACCAGCCGGAAGCCCTCGACCTGTTCGTCGGTGAGCACCGCGTCGCCGTCGGGGTTGATCTGCCCCGCGTCGGCCGCCCAGCCGGGGTTGGCGGCGCGCAGCCGCAGGTCGAGCTCGGCCCGAGGGGTGCGCTCGCGGCAGGACAGGCAGACCACCCGGTCCAGGCCTCCGTGCAGCTCGATCACCTGCCGCGCCCCGGCCGCCTGGTGGAGCCCGTCGACGTTCTGGGTGACGATGCCTGACAGGAGGCCGCGCCGCTCCAGCGCGGCGACCGCCCGGTGCCCGGCGTTGGGGAGCGCGGCGCCGATCTGCCGCCAGCCGACGTGGCTGCGCGCCCAGTAGCGGCGGCGCGCCTGCTCGCTGCCGACGAAGCGCTGGTAGGTCATCGGCTGGGCGTTGCGGGACCGGCCGGTCGGGCCGCGGTAGTCGGGGATGCCCGACTCGGTGGACAGGCCCGCCCCGCTGAGCACCACCACCCCGCCGCACTCCACCAGCCCGGCCAGCCGGCCGAGCGCGGTGCCTTCTGCTACGGTCACGTCTCCATGGTGCACGACCGGGCGGGATGCCCGGTCACCCGGCCTCGCGCAGCAGGCCCTCCTCTGTGACGGCCGACAGCAGCAGCTCGCGGTAGCCGCCCTCGTGGAACAGCACGGTCAGCCGGTCCTCCTCACGGCGGATGACCTCGCCCGGCCCCCACTCGACGTGCTCGACGCGGGCGTGCATCGGGAACCGGACGTCGCCGGCCGGCTCCGGGTGGGACGCGGTGCCGGCCAGGCAGGTGTCGCAGGCGCCGCACGGGCCGGGCAGCCGCTCGCCGAAGTAGCCGAGCAGGAAGCCGCGGCGGCAGTCGCGGGTCTCGGCGTAGCGGCGCATCATCTCCAGCCGGGTGCGCTCCACCTCCCGGTGCCGCTCGGCGACCTCGCGGGCGGCCCGTGCCGCCTCCTCCGGGGCGGGCGCGTCCTCGGCGGCGGCGACGGAGCGGGTGCCGAGCCGGACCGCGCCCGCCTTCTCCAGCAGGTTCAGCAGCGACGTGACGCGGCGGGCGGTGATGCCGAGCCGTTCGCGCAGGTGCTTGCGGTCGGTCCGCCCGCCCTCCTCGCCGAGGGCGCGGGCGACCGCGGCCAGCGCGTCCTCGTCCGGCAGCCCGCCGGTGAAGAACCGCTGCATCCCCAGATCCTCCGCCCGGTAGAACAGCACCGCCGCGGCGGGCTCGCCGTCCCTGCCAGCCCTGCCGATCTCCTGGTAGTACGAGTCGAGCGAGCCGGGCACCTGGGCGTGCACCACGAACCGGACGTCCGGCTTGTCGATGCCCATGCCGAACGCGTTGGTGGCCACCACCACGTCGAGCTCCCCGGCCATGAACGCCTCCTGGACGGCGTCGCGGTCGGCCCGCCGCATCCCGGCGTGGTAGGCGGCCGCCCGCACGCCCCGCTCGCCCAGCCGTCCGGCCAGCTCGGCGGCCCGCTTGCGGGTGGCGGTGTAGACGAGTCCTGGCTTGGCCAGCGCCTCGACGGCCTCGGCCACGTCCTCGCCGTCGCCGGTGGTCCCCCGTACCTCCAGGCTGATGTTGGGGCGGTCGAAGCCGCACACCACCTCCAGCGGGTCGCGCATGCGGAGCCGTTCGACGATCTCGGCCCGCACCGGGGGCGCGGCCGTCGCGGTCAGCGCGGCCACGACCGGCCGGCCGAGAGCGTCGGCGACGGCGCCCAGCCGCAGGTAGTCGGGCCGGAAGTCGTGGCCCCAGGCCGAGACGCAGTGGGCCTCGTCCACCACCAGCAGGGACGGCTTCGCCGCGGCCAGCTCGCGCACCACGTCGGGCCTGGCGAGCTGCTCGGGCGCGCAGAACAGGAACTCGGTCTCGCCCGCGCGCAGCGACTCGAACGACGACTCACGCTCGCCCTTCGAGGTGCCGGCGTCCAGCCTGACCGCCTGCTCGTCACGCTCGCGCAGCGCCTCCACCTGGTCGCGCTGGAGCGCGATCAGCGGCGACACCACCAGCGTCGGCCCGTCCAGCAGCAGCGCGGGGACCTGGTAGACGGCCGACTTGCCGCCTCCCGTCGGCATGACCACGAGCGTGTCGCGGCCCTCCGCCAGCGCCGCCATCGCCTCGGGCTGGCCGGGCCGCAGCTCGTCCAGCCCGAGAGCCTCCCTGGCCACCCGTTCCACCCGCCGCTCGGCGCTCGTCCCCATCCGGCCTCCCGTCCGCGAAGGCTCCCCTCTTCCCCTCGGTTCCGGCTTTCACTCCTGGCGGAGCAGTTCGGCCACGGTCACGAACCGGTACCCGTCGGCCCGCAGCCCCGAGACGACGCCGCCGATGGCCTCCCGGGTCCGGGCGCCGCTCTCGTACCAGGGATGGAGCAGCACGATCGAGCCCGGCCGCACCTGCTCGCGGACCTCGGCCACGATCCGCTCCGCGGTGGGGGTGCGGCCCGAGTCGGGCTCGACGTCCCACATCACCGTGACCCGCTCCCGTTCGGCCAGGTAGAGAGGGAGCGCGAGCAGCTTCTTGCCGGTGGGCGGCCGGAACGGGATGTCGCCGCGCTGCCCGGCGGCGCGGATGAGCGCGTCGGTCGGCTCCACCTCTTCGGCCACGGTCGAGCCGGACACGAACACCATCCTGCGGTGCGTGAACGTGTGGTTGCCGAGCTGGTGGCCGGCCCGCACCAGCGCGGCCGCGTGCCCGGGGCGGGCGCGCAGCTCCGACCCGACGACGAAGAACGTGGCACGCACCCGCTCCTTCGCGAGCACGTCGATGATCTCCCGCGTGTGCTCGTCGGGACCGTCGTCGAAGGTGAGCGCGACGACCTTCTCCGCCGTCTCCACCCGGTCGACCAGCTTCCCCGCGAGCTGGAACGTGCGTGCGTTGACCAGCTCGTAGCAGCCCCACGCGGCTACGAGGACGAGCGCCGCCACGGCGACCCACAGTTTTCTTTTCATGATCCAGAGGAGTGTAAGGGTTCGATCACTTGCTCCATGGAGGTTCGCGGGTGAATCATCTTCGATCAGGTTCGATCGGTACTATGAGGTGGCTCCCGAGGAGGGACTATGACGAACACGGCGACCGGCCCGCCCCTCCGGGCCGCGGAGACCGCCCGTCCCGGCCCACTGCTCAACCTCTGGGGAGCGGCCGCCTCTCCGGGCGCGCTGGCCCGCGTCCTGCTGGATCCCGGCCGCGCGCTGCCC
The DNA here is from genome assembly GCF_044458265.1 of Nonomuraea sp. NPDC050478. NCBI lineage: Bacteria > Bacillati > Actinomycetota > Actinomycetes > Streptosporangiales > Streptosporangiaceae > Nonomuraea > Nonomuraea sp. NPDC050478. The sequence goes on from NZ_JBITHT010000004.1 coordinate 516,953, forward strand.
GCCCCCGACCTGGCGGGCGAGCCGGCGCGGCGGGCGCTGGAGCCGGTGCGCGAGCGGGCGGAGGCCGAGCGCGGCTCGCCGTGGCCGCAGCCGCTCGCCTCGCAGTACGCGCGCTACTTCCAGGACGGCGACCGCACGGTCTACGAGCGCAACGTGTTCGACCGCCAGGACCGGCTGACCCGGGCCGTGCTCATGGCGGCGGCCACCGGCGACGACGGGTGGCTGGCCGAGGCCGCCGACGGGATCGTGCTGCTGTGCGAGCAGAGCTCGTGGTGCTGGCCGGCGCACGAGGAGTCCTGCCGGCCGCGCGGCGCCGTGCTGCCGGACCCGGCCGTCCCCTGCCTCGACCTCGGCGCCGGCGACGTGGCCGCCCAGCTCGCCTGGGCCGACCAGGCGATCGGCGAGCGGCTGGACGAGCGCTTCCCCGGCGTGCGCGAGCGGGTGCGCGCCGAGGTGCGGGCGCGGGTGCTGGAGCCGTTCACCCGGCGGCGCGACTGGCACTGGCTCGGGCTCGACGGTCACGTGCACAACTGGTGCCCGTGGATCTGCGGCAACGTGCTGGTCGCCGCGCTGCGCCTGGCCGAGCCGGGCGAGGAGCGGGCGCTGCAGGTCGCGCTGGCCGTCGAGGGCGTCGACCGCTATCTGGCGGCGCTGCCTCCCGACGGGTCGGTGGACGAGGGCTACGAATACTGGTGGAACGGCGCCTGCCGCGCGCTGGAGGCGCTCGACGTGCTGGCGCACGCCACCTCGGGGGTGCTGGACGCGGCCGGGGCGCCGGTGGTCCGCGCGACCGTGCGCTTCCCGTACCTGATGCATCTGGGCGGCGGGTGGTACGTGAACGTCGCCGACGCCCGCGCGCGGCCGCCCGCCGGCCAGCCCTGGGACGTGCTCCACCGGTGGGCGCGGCGGGTCGGCGATCCCGACGGCGTCCGCCACGCGGCCGCCCAGCGCGCCGCCGCCGTCTCCCCCGCCGCCGAGCTGGGGCGGGTCATGACCGCGCTGGGCGACCCGGCGTGGCTGGCGGCCGAGGCCGCCGGGCCGCCGCTGGTCGCCTCCGCGTGGCTGCCGGGCACTCAGGTGGGCGTCGCGCGCGCGGCCGGCGGCACCGACCGGGGGCTCGCGCTCGTGGTCAAGGGCGGGCACAACGCGGAGAACCACAACCACAACGACGTCGGTTCCGTGATCGTGGCCGTCGACGGGGTGCCGGCCGTGGTCGACGCGGGGCGGCCCACGTACACGGCGCGGACGTTCGGGCCCGACCGCTACGCGATCTGGACGATGCGCGGTGACTGGCACAACGTGCCCGAGGTCCGCGGCACGCCGCAGCGTGCGGGCGCGTCCTACCGAGCCAGGGACGTCGAGGTGGCCGACGAGCCCGGCCTCTTCCGGGTACGGCTGGACCTCGCGGCCGCCTACCCGGTCGGCGGGCTGGAGCGGTGGTGGCGGACGGCGCTGCTCGACCGCTCGTCCGGCGAGGTGACGATCGAGGACGCCTGGCGCTTCACCGGCGACGGGGAGCCGAGCGCGCTGCGGTTCCTGCTGGCCGGCGAGGTGCGGCAGGACGGGCCCGGGGAGGTGGAGGTGCGGCCGCCCGGCGGCGGGCGGGCCGCGGTCCTCACGTGGGACCCGGAGCGGGCGGCCGGTTCGCTGACCGTGCGCGAGCTGGACGACCCGATGCTCACCGCGGTGTGGGGCGACCGGCTGACCCGGCTGGAGCTGGCCCTGCCCGGCACCGCCGAAGGGTCGGTCCTGGTGCGGGTGGGGGTGCGGGGATGACCGGGACCGGTTCGCCGGCGCCGCTGCCGGACGAGCGCCGCGCCCAGGTGGTCGAGCTGCTGCGGCAGCGCGGCGTGGTGCGCGTCACCGACCTGGCCGAGGAGCTGGACGTCTCCGCCATCACCATCCGCCGCGACATCGCGCTGCTCGCCTCCCAGGGGGTGATCCGGCGGGTGCGCGGCGGGGCCGTGCTGCACGGCGGCGCGCTCGTCGGCGAGCCGGAAGGGGCCGCGCCGCCGCAGCCCGTCCCCGAGGAGAACGGCGGCGAGGCGCGGCGGCTCACGATCGGGATGGTCGTGCCGTCGCTCGACTACTACTGGCCCGACGTGATCCGCGGCGTCCGGCAGGCCGCGGCGGCGGCCGGGGCCAGGATCGTCCTGCGCGGCGCCTCCTACCAGGCGGCCGACGAGCGGCGGCAGCTGTCGTGGCTGGTGGAGTTCGTGGGCGTGGACGGGCTGCTCGTCGCGCCCACGACCACCGGCGACGACGGCGAGGAGCTGGTGCGGTGGCTGCGCCAGGCGCCCGTCCCGGTCGTGCTCGTCGAACGCGCCGCCACCATCGGTCCCTACCAGGAGGCCATGGAGTCCGTCGTCAGCGACCACGCGCTCGGGGCCGCGATGGCCGTGCGCCACCTGGCCGCGCTGGGGCACCGCCGGATCGGCGTCATCACCACCGAGCAGAGCCCGACCGCGCCGCACGTGCGGCGCGGGTGGCGGCAGGCGAGCGAGGAGCTCGGCCTGGAGGGCGCCCCCGACCTGACCGTGGTCGACCGGCGTGATCCCGGCTGGACGGCGGCCCTGGACCAAATCCTCGACGCCTGCCTCGCCACGGGCACCACGGCGCTGCTCGTCCATCCGGATCCGGAGGCGATCGGCCTGGTCGAGCGCTGCCAGGAACGCGGCCTGCGGGTGCCAGGAGACCTGGGGGTGGTCACGTACGACGACGAGGTGGCCGAGCTGTGCGACCCGCCGCTGTCGGCGGTGCGTCCGCCGAAGGCGGCCATCGGGCGTGCGGCGTTCGCGCTGCTGGCGGCCCGCCTGGCCGACCGGGACCCGCACCGACCGGCTCACCGCGTGGTCGTCGAGCCCCGGCTGATCGTGCGCTCCTCCTCCTCCGCCTGACCGCCGTCCCGTCAGCGGAGGAGGGCGGGAAGGTCGAGGGTGTCGGTGACGCCGTCCGGCCAGGAGATGCGGGCTGTGGTGGCGGTCCAGGCGATCTCGGGGGCCGGGGAGGCGGCCGTGCCGAGATGGACGCCGGCGACGTACCAGCGGCCGGGCTCGGCGGCGGCGGTGGTGCCGCACCAGGGGATGAAGGTCTCCGGGGACAGCGGGGTGGCGTCCTCGGCGCGGGTGACGTCCGCCAGGTCGAGGCCGGGGCCGGGGACGATCAGGGAGTCGGAGGCCGACGAGACCGGCCAGCCGCCGATCCGCAAAGGAGACGTGCATGGGGCGGCCACCTGGACGAGCCGGACCTCCCAGGGGCCGCGCAGCGCGGACACGACCGTGAGCGTCGGGCCGGGGGTGGCGGCGCCGGCGCGGCCCGAGCCGTGGTCCGGGGCGTCCAGGCCGGGCTCGACCCAGTGGGCCCGCCAGCGGGAGGCGCCGAGCGCGGTGCCGGTGGGGAGGCGGTCGGCGAGGAGGGCGTCGAAGCCGGTGCGGTGGCTGGGCCGGCCCGACGGGTCCAGGAGGGTGACCGACTGGTCGAGCGGGTCGGCGGCGTGCGGGCCGGCCAGGACGGGCGACGTGGCGGTGGAGTAACCCAGGCGGGCGTAGAGCGGGGAGTCGGACAGCTGGTCGCCGGGCAGCGCGTGGTCGGTGCCGTGGTTGACGACGCGGACGACGCCGTCGGCGCGGGTGCCGGAGACCAGCCAGCCGGGTGACCGGATCGCGAGCTGGAAGTCGCCCTCCTCCACCGGCAGCGGCTCCTCGACGGCGGTCCACACGGGGTGGTCGGCGGGCAGCGCCAGGCCGTACAGGCCCTTGGCGGCCCAGTAGGGCGAGCCGGTGCCGGAGTAGGACTGGGCGATCGGCCGCCACGGGCCGTGCCAGCCGAGCGTCAGCAGGCCGTCGTCATCGGGGGCGCCGTGCTCGGCGAAGTGGCGGACGATGCCGGAGGCGGCGCGGCGCAGCAGGCCGGGCGACCCGACCCCGGCCCTGGCGCCCGCCCAGAACGGGGCGGCGGCGGCGAACCGGTAGGTGAGGCTGCGGCCCTGGATGAGCGGCGACCCGTCGGCGCCGACGAGGTGGACGGCGTCGCTCAGGAAGCGCTCCAGCCTCGACAGGTAGGCGGGGCGGCGGGTGTCGGCGGCCGGGTCGCCGGCGGCCATCTCGGTCCACAGCAGCGGGTAGAAGTGCAGCGCCCAGCCGACGTAGTGGTCGTAGGCGCGCTTGTCGCCGTCGGCGTACCAGCCCTGCTCGCGGGCGAACCCGTCGGTGAGCGCGAGCCCGGCCTCGATGTCGGCGCGAGAGCACGGCCCGCCGACGGAGGCGAGGAACTGCTCGACCACGATCTGGAACCACACCCAGTTGATCGGCGGATACCAGGACCCGATCGCCGGGGCCAGATAGGCGACCACCCGCTCCCGGACGCCGTCGTCGAGCCGGTCCCACAGCCACGGCCTGGTCAGGTGGAGCACCAGCGCGATGGAGGCGGCCTCGACCTTGGCCTGGTCGTGCTCGTCCAGCCGCACCCACCGCTCGGGGGAGCCCGGGTCGGTGCCGGCGGCCAGGCCGCGCGCGTACCACTCCAGGTGGCCGTGCGGGTCACGGCCACCTTCGCCGGCCACCCGGAACCCGGCGGCCAGGAACGTGCGCGCGAACCCTTCCAGCCCGTCCACGTCGGGGCCGTAGCCGCCCGGCTCGCCGGGGAAGGAGATCCGCGCGTGCGAGGGGGACGCGTGGCGCCGCGCCGACAGCAGGAGGTGGTCGGCCAGCGCCGCCCAGTGGTCGCGGGTCCAGCCGGTGTGGGGCGAGCGTTTCCGGTCGTCCAGCTCCCGCAGCCAGCGCATCGGGCCTCCACAGTCAGCGATGAGTTCAGGCGATGCTGGCATCACCGATGCGAACACGTCAAGCAAAGACTGATCAAAAGCGCTCACTTCGATCAGCCTTCACGCCGAAATGCGCCGCCAAGCCTGACCTTGACGATCGATAACGATCGTATAGCGCCCTAAAGAGATCTTGACGTGATTGAAATGATCGGACATGATCAGCGACACTGGTAAGCGCTTGCTGCCGAAAGGACCCGGGTGAGAGACCGTCGTCGACCACAGGCCCTGCTGGTCATGGATCCTGCGCACTTCGGGGTGCAGTTTCAGGAGCCGCAGTTACGACGGTTGCACGAACTCGTCGAACTCACCGATCCTATCTCGACCATGAACTTCGACGACCCGCTCGTACGGCGCAGGCTGCGCGAGGTCGAGGTGCTCGTCACCTCGTGGGGCTGCCCGCCGCTGACGAAGGAGCTGCTGGCCGGTGCGCCGGAGCTCCGGGCGATCTTCCATTGCGCGGGCACGGTACGCTCCTTCGTCACCGACGAGGTATGGCGGCGCGGGATACTCGTGACCAACGCCGCCGACGAGAACGCGATACCGGTCGCCGAGTTCACCCTCGCCGCGATCATCTTCGCGGGCAAGAAGGCCCCGTTCCTGGCCCACGACGCGCGCAAACATCGCGACGACTGGTCCTACGCGGCCGGGCGCGGCGAGCTGTCCAACCGCGGGCGCACGATCGGCGTCGTCGGCTTCTCGCGGGTGGGCCGCAGGGTCACCGAAAGGCTTCGCGGCCTGGAGGTCGACATCCTGGTGGCCGACCCGTACGCCGACCCGGCCGAGGTGCGCGCGGCCGGCGGCAGGCTGGTCGAGCTGCCCGACCTGCTGCGGCGCTGCGACGTGCTCACCCTGCACGTGCCCGCGCTGCCCGAAACGCGTCACCTGATCGGGGCGGCGGAGCTCGCCCTGCTGAGGGACGGCGCGACCGTCATCAACACGGCGCGTGGGTCCGTGCTCGACACCGCCGCTCTGGAGAGCGAGTGCGTGACGGGGCGGCTCGACGCGATCCTCGACGTCACCGACCCGGAGCCGCTGCCCGCCGACTCGCCGTTGTACGACCTGCACAACGTCATGATCACCCCCCACGTCGCCGGATCTCTGGGATCAGAGACCCGGCGGATGAGTGAGAGCGCCCTCGACGAGCTCGAACGCTACCTGTCCGGCCTGCCGCCACGGGCGCCGGTCACAGCCGACGAGATCAGCGTGAGCGCCTGAGCCCGGCTTCATGGAAGGAGACCGGATCAATGATCCCTTCGAACCCCCCCAAGGCCAGAGTGCGCCGCCATCTTGTGAAGACCGCGGGAGTGGCCACCGCGCTCGCCCTCGCGGTCGCCGCGTGCGGTGGCGGCGGCTCCGGTGAGACCGCCGAAGGCGGCGGGAGCACCACCCTCACGATCACCGTGTGGAACCTCGCCAAGACGCCGGAGTTCACCGCCCTGTTCGACGCCTTCGAGAAGGCGAACCCCGGGGTCACGGTGAAGCCGGCCGACATTCTCGCGGACGACTATCCCGAGAAGGTCACCACGATGCTGGCCGGTGGCGACAAGACCGATGTGATCACCATGAAGAACGTGACGGACTACTCGCGCTACTCCGCCCGCGGGCAGCTCCTCGACATCACGGACATGGTCAAGTCGACCGACACCTCCAAGCTCGCCGGCCTGGACGCCTTCAACGTCAACGACAGCTACTTCGCGCTGCCGTACCGCCAGGACTTCTGGCTGCTCTACTACAACAAGGCCATGTTCGACAAGGCGAACATCAAGCTCGACGGCCCCATCACCTGGGACGACTACGCCAAGTACGCCCAGCAGCTCAGCCAGGGCGACGGCAACCAGAAGGTCTACGGCACCTACCACCACACCTGGCGGTCGGTGATCCAGGCGATCTCGGCGGCCCAGACCGGCGGCGACCAGCTCAGCGGCGACTACAACTTCTTCGCCGACCAGTACAACATGGCGCTGTCGCTGCAGAAGGGCGGCAACGCGCTGGACTTCGGCACCGCGACGGCCCAGCAGGCCGACTACCGGACCATGTTCGAGACCGCCGCGACGGCCATGATGCCCATGGGCACCTGGTACATCTCCGGCATCCTCGAGGCCAAGGAGAAGGGCGAGAGCCAGGTCGACTGGGCGCTGGCCCCGATGCCGCAGCGGCCGGGCGCCACCGACGTCACCACGTTCGGGTCGCCGACGGCGTTCGCGGTGAACAAGCGGAGCGAGAACGCCGACCTGGCCAGGAAGTTCGTCCAGTTCGCCGCGAGCAAGGCCGGCGCGGAGGCGATCACCAAGGTGGGCGTGGTTCCCGCACTGCAGGACCCGGCGATCACCGAGGCGTACTTCGGCCTCAAGGGCATGCCGGCCGACGACCTGTCGAAGAAGGCGTTCGAGCCGGACAAGGTCGTGCTGGAGATGCCGGTGAGCGACAAGACCTCCGACGTCGACACCATCCTCAACGAGGAGCACCAGCTGATCATGGTCGGCGACAAGTCGGTGGCCGAGGGGATCAAGTCGATGAACGACCGCGTCAAGAGCGAAGTCCTCAACTAAGGGACGCCGTGGCGGGCGCAGGGGGGCGCCCGCCGCTCCCGCATCAGGTTCGCGAAGGAGTCTTCGCGAAAGGAGCCATAGAGGGACACCATGGCGCACGTAATGACGCACCCGGCGCCGGGCGGATCGCAGGCGCCCCGCCGTCGGCGGGCCTGGCGCGACACCCTGATCGGGTGGAGCTTCATCCTGCCGAACTTCCTGGGTTTCGCCCTGTTCACGCTCGTCCCGGTGCTCGCCGCGTTCGCGCTGGCGTTCATGGAATGGGACTCCGCCAACGACCCAGAATGGGTGGGGCTGGAGAACTTCGCGCGGCTGTGGAACGACGAGAACTTCCACGTGGCGCTCCGCAACACCATCTACTACTCGGCCGGCCACATCCCGCTGACCCTCGCCGCCGCCCTCGGGCTGGCCATGGCGCTGAACCGCAGGCTGCGCGGCGTCGAGTTCTTCCGCACCGCGGCGTTCTTCCCGTACGTCACCTCGCTGGTCGCGGTGGCCGTGGTCTGGAACATGCTGTTCAACCCCACGGCGGGGCCGGTCAACCTGTTCCTGGAGGCGATCGGCGTCCAGGACCCGCCGCGCTGGGTCGCGAGCACCGACTGGGCGATGCCCGCGGTCATCGCCACCAGCGTGTGGCGTGACATGGGCTACTACATGGTGCTCTATCTGGCCGGTCTGCAGACGATCCCCAAGGAGTACTACGAGGCCGCCATGGTCGACGGGGCCAACGCCTGGCAGCGGTTCTGGCGCATCACGCTCCCGTCGCTGCGGCCGACCACGTTCTTCGTGCTGGTCATGCTGACCATCCAGAGCTTCAAGGTGCTCGACCTGATCGTGGTCATGACCGACGGCGGGCCGGGCCGCAGCACGCTGGTGCTGGCCCAGCTCATCTTCCGTGAGGGCATCAGGGAGGGCGAGTTCGGCTACTCGTCGGCGATCGCGCTGGTGCTGTTCCTCCTGGTGTTCACCGTGACCGTCGTCCAGTTCCGCATCAACGAACGGAGGAGCTCCTGATGACCACGCTGCGCGAGGCTCCCCCGGCCGCCGGCCCCGGCGCGAGCCAGGCCGGCCCGCCGCCGCGCGGGCCCAGGATCTTCCGCAGGACGCTGGCGTACGTGTCGCTCGTCGCGGTGACGCTGCTGGTGCTGCTGCCGCTCGGGTGGATGGTCACCTCGTCGCTGAAGCGGAACAACGAGGTCTTCACCATCCCCATCGAGTGGATCCCGCGGGAGTTCCGCTGGTCGAACTACGTGGAGATCTGGGAGCAGATCCCGATGGCGACCTACCTGGGCAACTCGCTCTACCTGTCGGTCGTCATCACGTTTCTTCAGGTGCTGACCGGCAGCTTCGCCGCCTACGGCTTCTCCAAGGTGAGCTTCCCCGGCCGGGACGGGCTCTTCCTGGCCTACATCGCCACGATCGCGGTGCCGTGGCAGGCCTACATGGTGCCGCAGTACATCATGATGCAGCGGGCCGACCTGATCAACACGCACCTGTCGATCATCCTGCTGCAGGCGTTCGGCGCGTTCGGCGTCTTCCTGATGCGGCAGTACTACATGTCGATCCCGGACGAGCTGTGCCAGGCCGCGCGGATCGACGGGCTCAGCGAGTACGGCATCTACCGGCGGATCATCCTGCCGCTCTCCAAGCCGGCGCTGGCGAGCCTGGCCCTGCTCACGTTCGTCAGCACCTGGAACGACTACATGGGGCCGTTCATCTACCTGACGAGCAACGAGCTGTGGACCGTGCAGCTCGGCCTGCGCTCCTTCGTCGGGCAGTACCAGGCCGACTACGCCATGATCATGACGGGCGCGGTGCTGTCGGTGCTGCCGGTCATGGTCATCTTCCTGTTCGGGCAGCGCTACTTCATCCAAGGCATCGCGACGAGCGGGTTGAAAGGATGAGCGCGGCGCGCGGCCTGCTGCGTCCGGCTCGGCAGGAGACGTACGAGAAGGTCTTCGGCACCGTCTACGTCGGGCTGATGACGAACGTGCTGCTGGCGCTGTCGTGCGCGCCGCTGCTGGCCGCGCTGGCGCTGGTGCGCGACCCGCTGCTGTCGTGGCCGTTCTTCGCGGTGCTGTCCGCGGTGTGCGCGCCGGCGCTGGCGGGCGCGTTCCGGTGCTTCGCCCTGCTGGACGACGGCTCGACGGCGGTGCTGCGCGCCTTCTGGTCCGGCTACCGGCGGGCCGCGACGCGCGCGCTGGCCGCGTGGCTGGCGGGGGCGGTCGCGGTGAGCGTGCTCGCGGTCGACGCGGTGGTGGTCGCCGGCGCCTCGTGGGGTGCGGCCCTGGTGCCGTTCTTCGCCACCGGGGCCGCGCTGGTCGTGGCCGTGACGGTGGCGGTGCTGGTGGTGGTGGCGGAGTCGCCGCGCCGGGTGCGCGAGCTGGTGCGGCCGTGCCTGTACCTGGTGGCCCGCCGCTGGTACCTGACGGCGCCGACGCTCGCGGTGCTCGCGCTCGCGGTCGCGGTGGTGCTGCTCAAGCCGGTGCTCGGCCTGCTGCTGGCGCTCGCGCCGCTGCTGTACGTGGTCTGGGCCACGATGAGGTACGTGGTGCGGCCGCTCTTGACGGAGAGCTGATCCGCAAGGTCCATCGGACGTCCACTTCCGCGTCAACACTTCGTCATGACGGCACGTCAGGTTCGGTGCGTAGGCGACTCCCCGCTATCGAGGAGACCCATGTCCCGAAGCACACGCACCGTCCTCATGACCGTCCTGGTGGCCCTGGCCATGGTCACCAGCCTGGTCACCAGCCCGTTCACCGTCCCGGCCGGGGCCGCGCCGCCCGCCGGGGTCTCCAACGTCGCCCACCGCGGGGCCTCCGCCTACGCTCCCGAGAACACGATCGGCGCTCTCAAGCTGGCCGCCCGGCAGGGCGCCGACATGTTCGAGCTCGACGTCCAGGAGACCAAGGACCGCGCGCTGATCCTCATGCACGACACCACGCTCACCCGCACCACCGACGTGGAGTCCGTGTTCCCCGACCGGTCGCCGTGGCGGGTGGGCGACTTCACCCTCGCCGAGATCCGCCGGCTGGACGCCGGCTCGTGGTTCGGCCCCTCGTTCGCGGGCACGCGGGTGCCGACCCTCCGGCAGGCGCTGAAGGCGATGAACCGCACCGGCCTCGGCCTGCTGCTGGAGATCAAGGCCCCGGAGCTCTATCCCGGCATCGAGCGCCGCACGGTGCTGGAGCTGCGCCGCTCGTGGCCGGGCCCGGTGGTGGTGGAGTCGTTCGACTGGGACTCGATGCGGACCTTCCACCGGCTGATGCCGGACGTGCCGGTCGGCCTGCTCGGCACGCCCACGGCAGACGAGCTGGCAGGGCTCGCCGAGTTCGCGGGCCAGGTCAACCCGCCGTACCGGGACCTCACCCCCGGCTACGTGGAGGCGGTCCAGGAGCTCGGCATGCAGGTCTTCACCTGGACGGTGGACGACCCGGAGATCATGCGGCGGCTCGTCTCGTACCGGGTGGACGGCATCATCACCAACCGGCCGGACGTGCTGGCGGGCCTCTAGCGGGTAGCGCCAAACCATGACAGATCAGCACGGCAGCGGAGACCCCGACCCCGCGCACCGGCGGCCGCCGGGCGTGACCGACGAGGTCGTCGAGGCGCTCGGCCTGTTCAGCGAGGCCCTGGAGAAGATCCATCGGGCGCGTGGCCACCTCTACGCCTTCCACCAGCTCACCGGCGGCGCCGACAACGCCCTCGACGAGGTGGCCGAGCTGCTGCGCGGCGCCGGGCACGGCGAGCTGGCCGGGCGCATCGAACGGGAGCTGATCGGGCTGAACGTGCTGGAAGGCCGGTGGACGTTCCAGGTCGTCGAGGAGTACGACGCCGGCTACTACGCGACGTTCCAGCGGCTGGAGGCCGAGGCCCGCGACCGGCTGGTGGGCGGGCGCACGCACGTCTACGAGGCCGAGATGAAGGCCCGCCGCCGCACCCGCGGCCTCCCGGGGCACGAGAGCGCGCCCGGCGCGGCCACCTGATGACCGTTCCCGGCTCAGGTCCTCGAACCGGCGCGGTAGGCGGGCAGCCCGAGGCGGTCCCTGATCGTCTGCTGGACCGTCGCCTGGTCGTCGCGCGCGTCGACCACCACCACGTACTCCTTGCGGCGGAACAGGTCGATCACCGGGTCGGTCTTGCCGTGGTAGTCGCGCAGCCGCCGGGCCAGGGCCTCCGGCGTGTCGTCGGCGCGGGTGACCAGCTCGCCGCCGCACACGTCGCACCGGCCCTCGGTCTCGGGGCGGTGCGCGATGAGGTTGTAGTCCATGCCGCAGCGCGAGCACAGGCGGCGGGCCAGCACCCGGCGGCGCACCTCGTCGTCCGGCAGGTCGAGCAGGATGACGCCGTCGATGTCGTAGCTCTCCAGGAAGAACTCGGTCTGCCGCCGGTTGCGCGGGAAGCCGTCGACGACGAAGCCGAAGTTCCAGTCGTGCTGCTGGAGCCGCTCGCGCACGACGTCCTCCACCAGGTCGTCGCCGACCAGCTCACCGGCCGCGACGAGGCGGCGGACCTGGGCGCCGATCTTGGTGTGGTTCTTGACGTGCCAGCGGAAGATGTTGCCCACGTTGATGTGCACGAGGTCGAGATCGTCGCAGAGCATCGCCGCCTGCGTCCCCTTGCCGCTCCCCTGCACCCCCATGATCACAAATTTCCGCATGTCTGCCTTTCTGCCACCGTCAGGGCACCGTACCCCTTTTCTTGCAGCACGGCCGGAGACGTCAGCGGGTCCGGGGGCGTACCGGGGTGCTCTCGCGGAGCAGCACCGTCGTCGAGGTCTGCACGCTCACCGGCCCCGGGTCGTCCGACAGGGCGACCCGCATCGCGGTGAGCCCCACCTCGCGCAGCGGCACGGCCACGGTGGTGAGCGCGGGGGTCACGTCCACGGCGGAGTCGATGTCGTCGAAACCCGCGACGCCGATGTCCCTGCCGGGGACGAGGCCGGCGTCGCGGAAGGCGGACATGGCGCCGATCGCCATCACGTCGGTGACGGCGAAGACCACCTCCAGCCCGTCCAGGCCGCGCTCGGCGAGGCGGCGCGCGGCCTCGTAGCCGCCGGCGCGGGTGAACTCGGTCTCGACCACGAACCGGTCCTCGACGGCCAGGCCCAGCTCGCGCAGTCCCGCCAGGAAGCCGGCGCACCGGTCACGGGAGGTGCGCACGGTGACGGGCGCGCGGAACAGCGCGAACCGCCGGTAGCCGGCCGCCGCCAGCGCGCGGGCGAGCTGGTACGCGCCGCCCGCGTTGTCGATGGTCACCGTGTCGAACGGCAGGTCGCGCTGGCTGATCATGACGACCCGGCCGCCGGCGGACCGGTACGCCTCCAGCTCGCCGGAGAGCGCGGCCCTGGTCGCGGCGCCGTCGATGCGGCTGCCGGCGACGGCGATCAGGCGGGGGCGCTGGCCGCGCAGCGTGCGGATGATCTCCAGCTCGCGTTCGGGGGAACGGCCGGCCACCGCCATGGTGACGATCAGCCCGGCCGCCTCCGCGGCCTCGGTGACGCCGGCGGCGATGGCGGAGAAGTACGGGTCGGCCACGTCGCCCACGACCAGGGCCGCGGTCCTGGTCTGGCCCCTGGCGATGGCCTGCGCCGACAGGTGCGGCCGGTAGTTGAGCTTGGCCGCGGCGGCCCGGACCCGGGAGGCGTTCTCGGTGCGGACGTTGCGCGCGCTGCCGTTGAGCGCGCGGGACGCGGTGGCGACGGAGACCCCCGCCTCCCGCGCCACGTCATGCAGGGTCACCGCGCCCGTGCCCTCGGCCCCGTCAGGCATCACGGCCGGACGCCGGGCGCACGGGCGGATGGACGGGCGCGTGAGCGGGCGGATCGACGGGTGGGTGCGCGGGTGAATCGACGGGTGAGTGCGAGGGTTGAGAGACGGGTGAGTGCGCGGAGGGCTTGACGGGTGGGTGCGCAGGTTCAGAGACGGGTGGATGCGCGGGTTGAGAGACGGGCGCGTGAGCGGGTGGATCGACGGGTGAGTGCGCGGGTTGAGAGACGGGTGGGTGCGTGGAGGGATGGACGGGGGCGTGGACGATGGGGCGGGTGACGTCGTGGGCGCGGAGGTGGCCGCACATGCCCCAGCGTTCCTGCGGCGGCGCCTCCAGGAGCATGGCGTGCCGCAGGTGGATGCCGTCGCCGCGGCCGAGGGCGTCGAGCACCTCGGCGGTGTCGCGGGTCCCCGCGGCGACCGTGGTCTCCCAGATGCGCCGCCACCCCGCGACCTTGGGCCGGACCAGGGCGACGGCGCTGTCGTAGAAGCGCAGCAGCGGCCCGTAGTCGCCGGCGCGGGCGCTCTCGGCCAGCCGGAGGAACCCCTCGACGGCGAGGTCACGCCGCCGCGCCACGGCCGCTTCCTCCCCGCCAGCGGGCAGCCCGGCCGCCTCCTGGTAGGCGTCCCGGTCGGACACCACCTCCGGCGGGAACGTCATGACGGCGTCGCCCGCCTCGGGCAGCCCGGCGTTCTGCATGACGACGACCACCTCCAGGCCGCCCCGGTTGACGGCCCGGTGGATGGTCCCCGGCGTGAACCACACGGTCGTCCCCGCGGTCAGCTCCGTTTCGCGCAGGCCGTTCATGTCGAGCGTCTGCAGCGCGCCGCGCCCGCCGGTGACGACGTAGGCCTCGGTGGAGGCGGTGTGCAAGTGAGGGGTGCCGCCTTCGAGCCCGTCGGCGCACGCGCCGGTGTAGACCGCCAGCCGGGAGACGGAGGTGCCGCCGGGGAACGCCGTCATGCGACGGCCCCGCCCGGCGGCGCCAAGGCGGCGGACACGTCGGCCTGCACGTCGGCCCGCACGTCGGCCCGCACGTCGGCTGACACGTCGGCCAGCACCGCGCGGCCCCGCTCGGCCAGCAGCGCGCTGCCCTCGTCGCCCCGGTCTCCGTCGGCGATCACGACCGCGTACCGGAAGCCGAGCGTGCGGCCGTGCTCGACCCGCAGTTCCTCGCCGAAGAACGGCGCCGGGCACAGGCAGGCGAACATCTCGCTGCGGGCGAACCACCGCGGCGGGTGCTGAGGGTTGGCCGCGTCGTCCACCATGACGATCGTGGACCAGCCTCCGGTCTCGTCGTGACGCCCGCGGAACCCGAACCACTCGGCCCGCGTCCCCCGCAGCTCGTCGCCGCCCGCCCCGGACGGCGACTGGATGATCCCGCCGGTGAACGAGCGCGGGCCGCGCCAGAACAGCCCGCCGTAACCGGCGTTCTCGCGTCCCTTGGTGGTCGGGGAGCCGAAGTCGAGCGGCCCGCCTGACACGTTCGTCATGGCCGTCCCGAACACCAGCGCCCAGGCCGTCTCGTCCAGCACGGTGGCCGTGAGCGAGCGCCGCTCCTCGATCACCGGCCGCCCCGCCTGGGAGATCCAGTCGAGCCGGTGCGCCAGACCGGCGCGCCCGCCGTCCGCGCCGAGCGCGGTCATCTCGCGGTGCACGGCGCTGCCGTTGTTGTCGAGCTGTACGTAGCCGCGCCCGCGTTCGTACGTGGGCCCGCCCCAGAAGTTGTGCTCGCCCACGTGCGGCAGCGACCAGGCGATGCCCTTGTGCCAGACGTGGTCGTGCGGCCGGTAGAGCGACACCACGTCGCCGCCCAGGGTGCGCACCGGGTGCAGGTAGGGCTTGGGCGACTCCAGGACGGGCGTGTCGGGACGGTAGACGTAGGCGAACAGCTCGACGTCCCCGGCCGTGACGGCGACGGAACGGCCCAGCGTGTGGACGGCCTGGAGGGGGGTCATCCGTCCGTTCCTTCCCAGGGGGCGCCGGTGCCGTCCATGCGCCGGGCGAACGGGCTGCCGGGGCCGACCTGCCCGCGCGTGATCCGCTCGCCGGTGAAGGCGGAGGCGTACAGGGCGGCCACGAACTCCATCGTCACGCGGGCGTCCGCCAGCGTGACCGGCGGCGCCTCGTCCCGGTCGAGCGCGTCGAGCACCGCCGCGAGCTGGCCGTGGTGGCCGCTGGAATCGGCGCTGCGACCCTCGGCCGACCAGCGCTTGGCCACGTCCTCGCAGCCGGGGGCGGGGGTGACGCTCCAGTCGGCGTCGGTGTAGCCGTACAGGTGCTCCAGCTCGACGGTGGCGCGCTCGAAGTCGAAGCGGAGCACGGACGTCTCGCGCGGCGACAGCACCGAGTTGACCACCGAGGCGACCGCGCCGCTCTCGAACGTGACCATGGCCATCGAGACGTCCTCGGTCTCGGTGTCGCGCGCCTGGCGGACGGCCAGGCCGCTGACCTCGCGCCACGGGCCGAGCACGGAGAACAGCAGGTCGAACTGGTGGATGCCGTGGCCCATGGTGGGGCCGCCGCCTTCCGAGGCCCAGGTGCCGCGCCAGGGGACCTCGAAGTAGGCGTCGCCGCGGTACCACTGGGTCAGGCAGGTGGCGACCAGCGGGCGGCCCAGTTCGCCGCCGTCCAGCATGCGGCGCAGCCGGGCCGCGCCGGGGGCGAAGCGGTGCTGGAAGACGGTCGCCATGTGGGCCGTCGAGCGGCTCTCGGCCTCGGCGAGCGTGTCGAGCTCGGCCAGGGAGAGGGTGGGCGGCTTCTCGACGAGCACCGTGACGCCCGCTTCGAGGCATTCGAGCGCGAGCGGGGCGTGCAGGAGGGGCGGGGTGCAGAGGTGGACCAGGTCGATCCGCTCCTCGCGGAGCAGCTCGGTCAGAGTCGTGAAGGTGCGGGGAACCTGCCAGGTGGCGGCGAAGGTCTCGGCCCTGCCGAGGTCGACGTCGACGGCCGCGACGAGGCGCGCCCGCCCGCCGGACCCGGCGACGGCCTGTGCGTGGGCGGTGGCGATCCCGCCGGTGCCGACGATCGCGGACCGGTAGCTGCGTTGAGACATGTGACCCTTCGGGGGGCGTGGGGGGCGCGCGCCGGGAAAACGCATTCCGCAGTCTGCCTTTTCCCGGACTTCACCGTCAAGGGGCTTTCAGCCGGACCGCGACGCCCGCCTAGGGGCGGGTGGAAGCCTCGGCGGGAACGGTTCCCGCGGATCAGGGGGGTTCTGCGGATGGGGTTACCGCCGGACGGCGACGCCCGGCTCAGGGCGGGTGGCGGCCTCGGCGGGAACGGTTCCCGCCGGTCAGGGGCGGGTGGTTCCGCGGATGACGAGGGTGCCCTGGACCGTCAGGTGTTCGGGTTCGGGGGTCTCCCGAAGCGCTAGGCGGATGGCTTCGGCGCCGACGTGGGCCAGCGGGAGCGCGACCGTCGTCAGCCTCGGCGTCACGTCCTCCGCGAGCTGGATGTCGTCGATGCCCGCCACCGACACCTCGGCGGGGACGGGCACCCCGGCCTCGCGGAGGGCCGCCAGGGCGCCGATCGCGAGGACGTCGCTGACCGCCGCGACCGCCTCCGGCGGCCCGCTCCTGATCAGCCGCCGGACCGCCGCGTACCCGCCGTCCCTGCCGGCCTCGCAGGGCACGACGCGCACCTGGCGGGCGGGCACCCCGCCCCGGCGCAGCCCCTCGGCGCAGCCCGCGACCCGGGCTGCGAAGTTCGCCCGGTCCTCGGGGCCGGCCAGGATCGCCACCCGCCGGTGGCCGGTCATGGCCAGGTGGGCGCCCAGCGCCCGGCCCGCGCCGTGGTCGTCGAAGGCGATCGAGTCGAACGCCCGGTCCCTCACGCCGACGATCACCACCCGCCCGCCCGCTCGCTCGTACGCGCGCAACTCGTCCGTCAGGCGGTCGTCGAGCGCGTTCGCGCGGAACCGGGAGGAGGTCAGCACGAGCGCGCGCGGCCGCAGCGCGCGCAGCAGGCGCACCGTTTCGAGCTGCCGCTCCAGGGCGCCGTGGGTGGCGGAGACGGTCACGAACACGCCGGTCATCCTGGCCTGGCGCTCCATCGCGGACACGACGACGCCCATGGCAGGGGTGGTCAGGTCGTCGGTGACGAGCGTGATCGCCTCGCTCCCCCGCCGCATGGCGCGCGCCGCCGCGTCCGCGGTGTAGCGCAGGGCCTCCGCCGCGGCCAGGACGCGCCGCTCGTACTCGGGGGCGACGGCGCGCGAGCTGCCGCCCAGCACCCGTGACGCGGTCGCCACCGAGACCCCGGCGGCCGCCGCCACGTCGCGCAGCGTGACCGTACGTCTCGCCGCGTGAGGCATCCGGCCGGCTCCCTTCTTCCGCGACGCCGACTCACGGCGGCGCGGCCGGAGCCGACGCCCATGCGGGCCGGCTCTTCCGCGACGCCGACTCACGAGGGTAAGGGATGCGCCGCGGCTCCGAAACTTTCGGAGCCGGGAGGGAACGCCGAAGGCCCGGACGCGCGCGCCCGGGCCCTTCACGGCGAGACGATCACCCGTACGACCGCCCCGCTCACGTCCGCTGCGGTCGGCCGGTCAGCTGCTGCTGCCGAGGAAGCCGTTCTGCTCCAGCCATTCGGCGGTGACCGTGCCGGGCTCCTTGCCGTCCACGTCGACCTGGGCGTTGAGCGCCTGCATGGTGGCGTCGTCCAGCTTGGCGATGACCGGGTTCAGCACCTGCTCCAGGGCCGGGTGCTTCTTGTACAGGTCGTCCTTGACGGTGACCGCGGCGTTGTAGATCGGGAAGAAGTTCTTGTCGTCCTCCAGCACGGTCAGGTCGAGCGCGGCGATGCGGCCGTCGGTGGTGAACACCTCGCCGAAGTTGCAGGTCTCGCCCTTGTCCGTCTCGGTGTAGACGACGCCGGTGTCCAGCAGCGCGATCCGGTCCTTGGGCATCTCGAAGTCGTACTTCTTGGTCAGGCCGGGCAGGCCGTCGTCGCGGGTGGAGAACTCGGTCTCGATGCACATCGTGACCTCCTCCGGCTTGGTCTTCGCCAGCTCGGCCACGTCGGAGACCGTCTTGACGCCCAGCTCCTGCGCCTTCTCCGAGCGGATGGCCAGGGCGTAGGTGTTGTTGAGCGGCGTCGGGCCGATCCAGCGGATCTGGTTCTGCTCCAGGTCGGCCTCCGCGGTGGCCTTGAACTGCTCGGCGGAGTCCTGGATCGGCTCGGTCTTCTTCAGGTGCTCGATCCAGCCGGTGCCGGAGTACTCCCAGTACAGGTCGATCTCACCGGCCTGCAGCGCCTTGCGGTTGGTTACCGTGCCGCCCAGGTTGGTCTTGTCCTCGACCTCGGCGCCGTGCGCCTTGAGCAGCTGCACGGCGATCTTGCCGAGCACGATGTTCTCGGTGAAGTCCTTGGAGCCGACGACGAACGAGGCGCCCTCCAGCTCGGTGCCTGCGCTGGACGCCTCGACGGCGCTTCCGCCGCCACCGCATCCGGCGGCCGCTGTCAGGGTCAGGGCCGCTGCTGCGAGCACGGCGAACTTGCGGCGGACGGGGCGGGAAAACACGTGAAAACACCTCTCGCGGTGGGGGTCTTACGAAAAATCGGGATTCGAGGGATGGGAAGTCGGCGGGATCACATGCCACGGGGCTTGAGCAGCTTCTCGGCGAGGCTGCCCAGCCAGTCGATGAAGAAGGCGATGCACGCGGTCAGCACGCCGCCGACGATGGTGACGGGCATCCGGTTGAGCTTGAGCCCGTTGATGATCAGTTCGCCCAGCCCGCCCGCGGCCACGAAGGCGCCGAGCGTGGCGACTCCGACGGTCAGCACCAGGGCGGTGCGCAGACCGGCGAGGATGGCGGGCACCGCGAGCTTGAGCTCGACCCGGCGCAGCACCTGGCCCTTGGTCATGCCCATGCCGCGGGCGGACTCGACGAGCGCGGGGTCGATCTGCTGCAGCCCGACCATGGTGTTGCGCAGCACCGGCAGCACGGCGTAGATGACCAGGCCGACCAGCGCCGTCTGGAAGCCCACGCCCAGCACGAACGTGGCCAGCACGAGCAGCCCGATGCACGGCACGGCCTGCCCGAGGTTGCCCGCGGTGAGGATGACCGGGGTGATGAACCGGTTCCTGGAGCGCGAGGCGACGATGCCCAGCGGGACCGCGATGATCACCACTAGGGCGGTGGCCGCCACGGTCATCTGCAGGTGCTCGATCACCTTGGCGACGATCACCTCGCGGTTGAGGCTGCGGCGCTCGATGGAGTCCAGCTCCAGCGTGCTCACCCAGGCGTAGAGGGCGACCAGGACGACGGCGATCGCGGCCGGGGTGAGCACGTGGCGCAGACCGGAAGCGCGGACGGGCGCGCCGGCCCGGCCGATGGCGATCGTGTCAGCGGTCACCGGCCGCCACCTCCTCGCGGCCGGTCTTCGCGCCGTCCGTGCCCACGGCCTCGCACAGCGCGGTGTAGGTGAGCACCCCGGACGGGGTGGCGCACCTGTCGCTGCCGTGGGCGACCATGGTGTCCAGCGCCTCGCGCAGGCTGGTGCCCGCGTCCACCCGGGGCAGCCCGTTGCTCGACGGTACGGGCCCGACGGCCGGCACGTCGTCTACCGTCAGCAGCGCCAGCCGCTTCAGCGTGGCGTCCTGGCCGATGAAGCCGGCCACGTAGTCGTCGGCGGGCGCGGCCAGGATGTTGGCGGGCGTGTCGTACTGGGCGATGTGCGAGCGCTCGCGCAGCACCGCGATGCGGTCGCCGAGCGTGATCGCCTCCTCGAAGTCGTGCGTGACGAAGATGATCGTCTTGCGCAGCTTCTTCTGCAGCTTGGCGAACTCGCTCTGCAGGTGCTCGCGGGTGATCGGGTCGGTGGCGCCGAAGGGCTCGTCCATCAGCATCACCGGCGGGTCGGCGGCCAGCGCGCGGGCCACGCCGACCCGCTGCTGCTGCCCTCCGGACAGCTGACGCGGGTAGCGGTCGTGGTACGCGCCGGGCTCCAGGTTGACCAGCGAGAGCAGCTCCTCGACCCGGTCCGCGACCTTGGCCGCGGGCCAGCCGAGCAGCTTGGGCACCAGGGCCACGTTCTCGCCCACGGTCAGGTGGGGGAACAGCCCCACCTGCTGGATGGCGTACCCGATGTGCCGGCGCAGCTCGTCGGGGTGCAGGTTGAGCACGTCCTCGCCGCCGATGCGGATCTCCCCGGAGGTGGGCTCCACCAGCCGGTTGATCATCTTCATCGTGGTGGTCTTGCCACAGCCGGACGGCCCGACGAAGACGACCAGCTCACCGGCCGGGATGTCGAGGTTGACGTTGTCGACCGCTGGAGCCGGCTGCCCCGGGTAGTGCTTGGTCAGCCCCCGCAACTCGATGCGGACGCCTGCTGGATCACGGTCGAACACGAAGCCCCCTTGGTGTGGTCAGCTGGCGGACGGCGAAGAAGAACGCGTCGAAGAGCACCGCGATGACCACGATGCCGAGCGTTCCGGCGAGCGTCGCGTTCAGCGAGTTCACCGAGCCGAGCCTGGCCAGTCCTTCGAAGATCTGGGTGCCGAGGCCGGGGCCGTCGACGTAGGCGGCGATGGCCGCGATGCCGATGAGCATCTGGGCCGAGACCCGGACGCCGGTCAGGATCAGCGGCCAGGCCAGCGGGAGCCGCACCTTCAGCAGCACCCTCGCGGCGCTCAGGCCCATCCCGCGGCCCGCCTCGACGGTGGCGGCGTCGACGCCGTTCAGCCCGGTCACCGTGTTCCTGATGATCGGCAGGAAGGCGTACCCGGTGAGCGCGACGAGCGTGGGCCCCCAGCCGAGTCCGGTGATCGGGATGAGCAGAGTGAGCAGTGCCAGCGAGGGGATGGTGAGGATGCCCGCGGACAGCGCCAGCGAGGCTCCGCGCACCTTGGGCGCCTGGAAACCGAGGAGTCCGATGCCGACGCCCACCACGGTCGCGATGCCGATCGCGATGGCGACGACCAGGGCGTGTTCGGCAGCGGCCAGCGAGAGAGTCCCCCATCGAGAGACCACGTACTCGCCGAAAGTCATGAAAGAACCGCCTTCGCTTACTCTTGCACTGGCATGTAAACGTATGACCGTGTTGCGGTGATTGCAAAATCTGTTGCACTTAGCGCAACACCATTGTTATGAACGGATGAGCATGACCGAGAGGCCGGCAGTGTCGTCGGCGGGTCTCCGCCGAGACCTGGAGATCCTTGACGTTCTCGCTGGTCACGGCGCTGAACGTGACGCCGAGGGATTCGGCGTGAGCTGGATCGCGCAACGCCTGGGGCGGGAGAAGAGCCAGGTGTCACGGGCGCTGCGCGCGCTGGAGGCCGAGGGCATGGTCGAACGCGACCCGCTGACCCGGCGCTACCGGCTCGGCTGGCGGCTGTTCGCGCTCGCGGCCCGCACCCAGCAGGCCCGGCTGGCGCAGATGGCGGCGCCGTGCCTGCGGCGGCTGGCGTCCACCTTCGACGAGGACACCCACCTGTGCGTGCTCCGCGGCGAGCAGGTGCTCACCCTGCTGTCGGCCCCCTCGTCACGGGCGTACCACCGGGTCTGGGAAGGCGTCGCGGTGCCGGTTCTCATGGCGGGCGCGGGGCGGGCGCTGCTCGCCGACTGGCACCAGGACCACGTGCGCGAGCTGCTGCGCGCCTCCCTGCCGGGCGGCCTGGACTCGGCGATCGCCGACGAGGAGCAGTGGCTCGCCGACCTGGCGCACGTCCGGGAGTTCGGGTACGTGGTGAGCGCGGTCGAGCTGGACGACCTCCCCGGGGGCATCACGGCCCCGGTGCGCGACCACCGCCGCCTCATCGTCGCGGCCATCAGCATGTCGCTGACCCGCGTGCCCCCGGAGTCGCGCCTGGAGGAGATGGGCAAGGTGGTGGCGGAGTCGGCCCAGGAGCTGTCCGCCGCCCTCGGTTACCCGCGGCCCTAGCGTCACCGGCCCCCGCGTCCGCGCGGGGGCCTTTGTTCTGCCAGAGCTGCAACCGCTTGCCGCAGCAACAGTGCAGTTTTACTAGGAACCATTGACGTTTCAGGAGAGCTACGTCAACGTTTCGTGCAACCGATTGCCACCCTCACGAGAGGTTGCGCATGCGACTTCTGTCACTCCCCCCGGTGATCGCCGTCATGATCATCGCGGCGGCCGCCCCCGCCGCCGCCGCTCCCCCGCCCAGGAGCGTCATCGTGGTCGCCGCCGACGGCTCCGGCGACCACACCACCGTGCAGGACGCCGTGGACGCCGTGCCCTCCGGCAACGCCAGGCCGGTGACCGTCCTCGTCCGCGAGGGCACCTACAAGCAGCAGGTCGTCATCCCCGCCGACAAGCCGCACATCACCCTCGCCGGAGACACCGACGACCCCGCCAAGGTGGTGCTGACCTTCGACGCCGCCGCCACGATCCAGCGGCCCGACGGCTCCGGGCCGTACGGCACCTCGGGCAGCGCCTCGTACGTGATCAGCGCGCCCGACTTCACCGCGCGCGACCTCACGTTCGAGAACTCCTACGACGAGGCCGCGAACGGCCCCAGCCAGGCCGTCGCCGTCCGCACCACCGGCGACCGGCAGGTGTACGACAACGTCCGGTTCATCGGCAACCAGGACACGCTCTACGCCAACACCGAGAGCGCGGGCGCGACCGCCCGGCAGTACTTCCACGACTGCTACGTGGAAGGCGACGTGGACTTCATCTTCGGCCGGGCCACCGCCGTCTTCGACCGGTGCGTCATCAAGGCCCTGGACCGGGGCGACGCCGCCAACAACGGCTACGTCACCGCCGCGAGCACCGAGGTGGCCAACCCGTACGGGTTCCTGATCCACCGCAGCCACCTGGTCAGCGACGCACCCGCCGGGACGTACCACCTGGGCCGGCCGTGGCCGGCAGGCGGGTCGCCGACGGCGCGCGGGCAGGTGCTGGTCCGCGAGTCGTGGCTGGGCCAGCAGTTCAAGGACGCCCCGTGGACCGACATGTCGGGCCTGAGCTGGCGGGACGCGCGCCTGTCCGAGTACCGCAACCACGGCCCCGGCGCCACCGCCGGCGAGGACCGGCCGCAGCTCTCCGCCCGGGACGCCGCCCGCCTCACTCCTCACCACTACCTGAAGGGCCGCGACGGCTGGAACCCCGTCCGCCACCACCACGACCGGCCCGACCCGTACCGGCTGGGCCGCGAGACGCTCGGCGAGAAGGACGGCTGGGCGGCGGCCGGCACCGGCACCACGGGCGGTTCCGCCGCCCGCCCGGAGGACGTGCACGTCGTCTCCACCAGGGCCGAGCTGATCGCCGCGCTCGGTGAGCCGGCCGACAACCGGCCGCGGATCGTGTACGTGAAGGGCGCGATAGACGCCGACACCGACGCCGCGGGCAACCCGCTGACCTGCGCGGACTACGCCGTCGGCGGCTACAGCCTGGAGGCGTACCTGGCCGCCTACGACCCGGCCGTGTGGGGCCGCTCCAGCCCGCCGTCAGGGCCGCTGGAGGACGCCCGCCGCGCCTCGTACAACGCCATGAGCGAGCACGTGAGCATCGCGGTCGGCTCCAACGTCACCCTGGCCGGGCTGGGGCGCGACGCCGCGCTGAAGAGCTTCGGCCTGCGGATCAGGAACGCCGACAACGTGATCGTGCGCAACCTCACGATCAGCGACACGGCCGACTGCTTCCCGCAGTGGGACCCGACGGACGGCGAGGAGGGCAACTGGAACGCCTCCTTCGACAACGTCGAGATCTCCGGCTCGACCCACGTGTGGCTGGACCACAACACGCTGAACGACGGCGACAACCCGGACGCGAACCAGCCGCTGTACTTCGGCCGGCCGTACCAGGTGCACGACGGGCTGCTCGACGTGGTGCGCGGCTCGAACTACGTGACCCTGTCGTGGAACCACCTGAGCGACCACGACAAGGTGACGCTGATCGGCAACACCGACAACCCCGCTTCGTACCAGGAGGCGGACAAGCTGAAGGTGACCGTGCACCACAACTACTTCGAAGGGCTCGGCCAGCGGACCCCGCGGGTGCGCTTCGGCCAGGTGCACGTCTACAACAACTACTTCACGGGCGGCGGCCCGTACGTGTACAGCATCGGCGTCGGCTTCCAGTCGCAGGTGTACGCGAACGCCAACGCGTTCGACGGCATCGCCGCCGAGAAGGTGCTGACCGTGTTCAAGGGCGCCGCCATCACCGCGAAGGACAACCTGGTCGACGGCCGGCCGGTCGACCTGGTCGCCGCCCACAACGCCGCCGCCGGCGCGAGCCTCGGCGGTGACGCCGGCTGGACGCCGGCCCTGTACACCCGCGTCCACCCGCCGCGGGCGCTGCGCGCCCTGGTTCCCGCCGGTGCGGGCGCGGGACGCATCCGCTGAAACCTGCCACGCGCCGGTCCGCGTGACCGGCCGCGCAGCGGATGCGCGGCCGGGATGGCCCGCCTGACCCGGGCCCTCCCGGCCGGACCGGCCGCCGTCAGCGGCCGGCGGTCAGCTCCGCCAGGCGGCGCTCGATCGCGGCCAGCCGGTCGTCGAGCGACCGGCTGTGCAGCAGCTCGGCGAGCCGGTCGGCTTCGTCGGGCTCCAGCTCGGCCGTGCGGCCGACGTCGTCGGAGTCGTCCTCGCCATAGAAGGTCAGCGCGCGTCGGCCGTCGTGGTAATCGATGAAGGCGAGCCGGTCACCTCTTCTGGTTCTGATCTGGTAAATGTGGCCGGTTCCGGGGACCGTCGCCGGTGTGATCTCCATCTCCCTCTGCCTCCGTTGTTCTTGTGGGGTCGGTCGGGTCTGGGGTCCGGATCGCCGCTCTCGCCGTGCCAGCGGGCCAGCCGGCCGCGGCGGCCGACGGCTCGCAGGCGCCGCTCGACCTCGTCGCGGGTGCGGGAGGTGGCGACGATCAGCAGCTGGTCGCCCTCGTACAGACGGGATTCCGGCATGGGCACGAGCGCGGAGCTGCCGCGGATGACCAGGCTGATGGCCGCCGGACGGGGCAGACGCAGCTCCGACACCTCCACCCCGTGCAGCATCGATCCTTCGGGGACGGAGACCGTGAGCAGCTCGGCGTCGAGCACGTCGAGCGGCGCCGACTCGATGTCCACCTCCCGGGCCTCCTCGGGCCTGACCAGGCCGAGCAGGCGGGTGATCCCGAGCAGGCCGGGCCCCTGGATCAGGGTGAACACCACGACCAGCACGAAGACGATGTGCAGCAGGTCGAGCGCGCCGGGCACCTGGGCCACGATCGGGAACGTCGTCAGCACGATCGGCACCGCCCCGCGCAGCCCCGCCCAGGAGATGAACGCCTGCTCACGCCAGGGCACCCGGAACGGCACCAGGCACAGGAGCACCGAGACCGGCCGGGCCACCAGCAGCAGGAAGGCGCCGATGACGAGCGCCGGCAGCAGCGCGTCGAGCAGCTCGCTCGGGTCGACCAGCAGGCCGAGCATGACGAACAGCCCGATCTGCGCGAGCCAGCCCGCGCCCTCGGCGAAGGACCGGGTGGCGGCCCGGTGCGGCAGCACGGCGTTGCCGAGCACGATCCCCGACAGGTAGGCGGCGATGATGCCGGAGGCGTTGGCCGCGCCCGCCGCGGCGAAGGCGCAGATGCCGAAACCGAAGGAGGCCAGCGGGTACAGCCCGGTGGCGGGCAGCGCCACGTAGCGCAGCGTCACCACGCCGACCAGGGCCACGCCCAGACCGATGAGCGCGCCCGTGGCGATCTGGTAGACCATCTGCCCGCCGATGGCGAACGGGCCGGGCAGGCCACCGGAGGCGCTGAAGACCAGCACCAGGATCACGGTGGGCGCGTCGTTGAAGCCGGACTCGGCCTCGACCATGCTGGCCAGCTTGCGCGGCAGCGGCAGCGACCGCAGCACGGCGAAGACCGCCGCCGCGTCGGTGGACGACACGATGGCGCCGAGCAGCAGCGCGAGCTGCCAGTCCATGCCCAGCAGGTAGTGCGCGCCCGTAGCGGTCACGAGCACGCTGATGACCACGCCGGCGGTGGCCAGCAGGGCCGAGGGGGCGAGCAGCCGGCGGACGTCGGCCCACCGGGTGCTCAGCCCGCCCTCGACCAGGATGACGGCCAGCGCCGTCGTTCCCAGGGTCTGGGCGAGCTGGGCGTCGTTGAAGGGGATGCCCAGCACGTCCTCCCCGACCAGGACGCCCAGCCCGAGGAACAGCAGGAGGCTGGGCAGGCCGAGGCGGGCTGCGGTGCGCGCCGCGGCGATGCTGGCGAGCAGCACCAGGCCGCCCACCAGCAACACCACGTACAGCTGCGGCAACGTCATCGTCGCCCCTCCTCACTCAGACGAAATAGCGCAGCCAGACGTAGAGCCAGGCCATTGCTGTGCTGATCGCCGTGACGAGGATGCCGTACTTGGTGAACTGCCAGAACGTGATCTTGTGGCCGGAGCGGGCAGCCAGGCCGATGGCGACCACGTTCGCGCTGGCCGCCACCGCGGTGCCGTTGCCGCCGAAGTCCGCGCCCAGCGCGAACGCCCACCACAACGCCTGCCCGGTGTCAGGATCGGGAGCCTGCGCGACCAGCCCTTCCACGATAGGTGCCATGGTGGCCACATAGGGGATGTTGTCGAAGAACGCGCCGAGGATCGCCGAACCCCAGACCAGCGCGGTCGCCGCGCCGAAGAAGTTGTCGCCGACGGCCTCGACCGCCCAGACGCCGATGGTCTCGATGACCCCGGTGTGCACGAGCCCGGCGACCATGACGAACAGTCCGATGAAGAAGACCAGCGTCGGCCACTCGACCTCGGCCATGACCTCGGACGTCTCGGCCCGCGCCACCAGCATCATCACGCCCGCGCCGACCAGCGCCACGATGGACGGCTCGACGTGCACGATGGCGTGCAGCCCGAACCCGACGATCACCAGGGCGAGTACGATCATGCATCGGACCAGGAGCTTCGGGTCCGTGATGGCCCGCTTCTCCTGCAGCTTCATCACTTCGGCGACCCGGTCGGGGTTGTACTGGAACGACTTCCTGAACATCACCCGCGTCAGCAGCAGGAAGGCCACGAAGACCACCACGACGATGGGCGACATGTGCACGAGGAAGTCGTTGAAGGTCAGGCCCGCGCGGCTGCCGATGATGATGTTCGGCGGGTCGCCGATGAGGGTGGCCGCGCCGCCGATGTTGGAGGCGAGCACCTCGGCGATGATGTAGGGCTGGGCTGGGATGTCAAGACGTTCACACACCATCAACGTCACCGGCACGACCAGCATGATCGTGGTGACGTTGTCAAGGAAGGGGGAGGCGATCGCGGTGATGGCCATGAGCATCACCATCAGCCGGTAGGGCTTCCCCTGCGACTTCTTCGCGGCCCAGATGGCCAGGAAGTCGAAAAGTCCCGTCTGTTTGATGATCCCCACGATGATCATCATGCCGAGCAGCAGGAAGATGACGTTCCAGTCGATGCCCTCATGCTCGGAGTAGAAGACTTCCGCGCCGGGGATCAGCCCGAGCACCGCCATGATGCCGGCGGCCACGAGCACCACCTTGACCTTGTTCACCTTCTCGGTGGCGATGAAGTAGTACGCCACCACGAAGACGGTCAGGGCGATGACACCGCTCATCGGGCGTGCCCCGGCGGACCGGTGCGAGCCGGACGGCAAACGGGCAACAGATACGGTGCAGATATGGCGGGATGTCTCATGGTTTCCAGTTTCGGTAACGGACCGGTAACCACGCCATCGGGTCTGACACCCATCTCCGGTGGGGGAAACCATGTAGGCACGCACAAGGAGATGGGTGCTGCTACGGATGGACACGCACGCCGTCCGGCGGCGACTCTGATGATATGAAAGAGCGACGTCCGGCATCCGCCCGCTCACCTGCGCAGGCGCTGTTCCGGCGGCTCATCGTGATCAACGGCCTGGTGTTCACGGTCGGCACGCTGGTCCTGGCGGTGTCACCCGCCACGGTGTCCGCGCCTGTGCTGCTCACCGAGATCCCGGTGCTGACGATCGGCCTGGCGCTGATGCTGGGCGCCAACGCGGTGCTGCTGCGCCGCAGCCTGGCCCCGCTGGTGGCGCTCACCGCGCTCATGCAGCGGGTCGACCTGCTGCGCTCCCGCGACCGGCTCGCCGAGAGCGGCAACGGCGACCTGACCGACGTGGTGGCGACCTTCAACGCGATGCTGGACCGGCTGGAGGCCGAGCGCAGCACCGCCGCCGCGCACGCGCTGGCCGCCCAGGAGGGCGAGCGGCAGCGCATCGCGCGCGAGCTGCACGACGAGATCGGCCAGAGCCTGACAGTGGTGCTGCTCGGCCTCAAGCGCGCCGTCGACCTCGCGCCGGAGGAGCTGCGCGAGGAGCTGCACAACATCCAGGAGACGGTACGGGGCAGCCTGGACGAGGTGCGCCAGGTCGCCAGGCGGCTGCGCCCGGGGATGCTGGAGGACCTGGGGCTGATCGCCTCGCTGAACGCGCTGGCCGCCGACTTCGGCGAGATGTCCGACGCCCACGTCACCCGCCGCCTGGAGTCGCACCTGCCGGAGCTGGGCGAGGAGGCCGAGCTGGTGGTCTACCGCATCGCGCAGGAGGGGCTGACCAACGTGGCCAGGCACGCCAGGGCGACCAAGGTCGAGCTCTCGCTCTGCCGCCAGCCCGACGGCGTGGTGCTGAAGATCGCCGACAACGGCCGGGGCGGCCCGATGACCGAGGGCACGGGCGTACGCGGCATGCGTGAGCGCGCGCTGCTGATCGGCGCCCGCTTGACCATCACCAGCCCACCGGGGGGCGGAACGACCGTGCGGCTGGCCATACCGGTCCGGCCGGAAAGGAACTGATCAGGTTGGAACGGACCCGCATCCTGCTCGCCGACGACCACGCCCTCGTGCGGCGTGGGCTGCGGATGATCCTGGACGCCGAGCCCGACCTCGTCGTGGTCGCCGAGGCCGGCAACGGCGCGGAGGCCGTCGAGCTGGCCGGCGAGGGAGTCGACCTGGCCATCCTCGACATCGCCATGCCGCGCATGACCGGCATCCAGGCGGCGCGCGAGATCTCCCGGCGCGCCCCCGAGGTGCGCCTGCTGATGCTGTCCATGTACGACAACGAGCAGTACCTGTTCGAGTCGCTGAAGGCCGGGGCGTCCGGCTACGTGCTCAAGTCGGTGGCCGACCGCGACCTGCTGGAGGCGTGCCGCGCGGCGATGCGCGGCGAGCCCTTTCTCTACCCGGGCGCGGTGACCGCGCTCATCCGCGACTTCCTGCAGCGCGACACCCGGGGCGAGGAGCTGCCGGGGAGCCTGCTCACGCCGCGCGAGGAGGAGATCGTCAAGCTCATAGCCGAGGGCCACTCGTCCAAAGCGATAGCGGACCTGCTGGTGATCAGCATCAAGACGGTCGACCGGCACCGCGCCAACGTGCTGGCCAAACTGGGCATGCGCGACCGGCTGGAGCTGACCAGGTACGCGATAAGAGCGGGTCTCATAGAGCCCTGAGCTCCCGCCCGTTGACATCCCGACAAACCGCCCCATACGTTTTGCGAAACGTTTCGATCCGCGTCCTGGCAGGAACCGGAGGGGCATGACCTCGTTGCGCGACGTGGCCGAGCGCGCCCAGGTGGCCGTCAGCACGGTCTCCGCCGCGCTCAACGGGACCCGCCCGGTGAAGGCGGAGACCAAGCGCCGCATCGAGCGGGCCGCGGCCGAGCTGGGCTACCGGCCCAACCTGCTCGCCCGCGGCCTGGTGTCCAAGCGGACCCGCATCCTGGCGCTGCTGTTCCCCCCGCCCGGCAGCGGGTTCGGGCTGACCGAGATGCAGTTCGCGACCGGAGCCGCCGAGCTGGGCTACCACCTGCTGCTGTCGCCCGAGAGCGCCGATTCGGTCGAGGAGCTGCGCTACCTGACCGGGGTGACTCCTCCACTTCCTGAAGGAAGCGGCTTCTCGCTTTCCCCTGCTGAGGTAGGCGACGGACAAGCCCTGCCCGTTTCGAACAAAGAAACTATAACAGGGAAGCGATCCCCCTGCCGGGCGAACCCGGCAGTCCCCTCGCTAGATCTGATGGAGGTGCGGCTCGCCGACGAGCGCACCTGGCCGGGCTGGGCCACCAGGCCATCGCCTTGCTCAACCACTCCACCGGCGCCTACTCCCCCGAGTACGGGCCCGCCGTCCGGGCCGGCGAGGAGTTCGCGGCCGCGGCGCGCGAGGCCGGCCTGTGGTACGCGGGCGTCGTGTGCGCCGACACGGCCGGCGAGGGCCGGCTCGCCTTCGAGCGGCTGATGGCCGAGCACCCCGAGGTGACGGCGGTGGCGGCGATGAGCGACCAGGCGGCGGTCGGCGTGCTCCAGGCGGTCGAGGAGCGCGGCTGGCGCGTCCCCGGCGACCTGTCGCTCCTGCTGGCCAGCGCCTCGGCCCGGGTGGCGGAGATGTTCCGGCCCCGGCTGACCACGCTGGAGCCGCCCGGGGCCGAGCTGGGCAGGCTGGGCGCCCGCATGCTCATCGACCGGCTGGAGTCCCCCGGCTCGCCGCCGGCGCAGCGCCTGGTGCCGTGCCGGCTGGTGATCGGCGACAGTTCGGCGCCGCCGCGCGGGAGCGGGGCCGCGCGGTGAGTCCCGGCCTGCGCGACCTGACCCGGCGGCACGGGCTGCTGTTCGGCGGCGACTACAACCCCGAGCAGTGGCCGGAGGAGGTCTGGGCCGAGGACGTCCGGCTGATGCGGGAGGCCGGGGTCAACCTGGTCACGGTCGGCGTGTTCAGCTGGGCGCGGATCGAGCCGGAGCCGGGCGTCAGGGACTTCGGCTGGCTGGACCGGGTGCTCGACCTGCTCGCCGGGGCTGGCGTCGCGGTGGACCTGGCCACGCCCACCGCCTCGCCGCCGCCCTGGCTGGGGCACCGGTGGCCGGAGACGCTGCCGGTGGACGAGTCGGGGCACCGGCTCTGGTACGGCTCGCGCAACCAGTTCTGCCCGTCCTCGCCGGTCTACCGGGAACGGGCGCTGGCCCTGGTGGAGGACCTGGCCGGCCGCTACGCCGGGCATCCGGCGCTGGCCCTGTGGCACGTGGGCAACGAGTACGGGCAGGTGTGCCACTGCGACACCACCGCCCAGGCGTTCCGTACCTGGTTACGGGAGCGGCACGGCGACCTCGGCGCGCTCAACGACGCGTGGGGCACGGCCTTCTGGAGCCAGCGTTACAGCGCCTGGGAGGAAGTGCTGCCGCCTCGGCGCGCTCCTTACCTGGTCAACCCGGCGCAGCGGCTCGACTTCCGGCGGTTCTGCTCCGACGCGCTGCTCGCGCATTTCAGGGCCGAGCGCGACGTGCTGCGCGCCCACACCCCGGACATCCCGGTCACCACGAACTTCATGGGGTTCTTCAACCTCGTCGACTACTGGTCGTGGGCGCCCGAGGAGGACGTCGTCTCCGACGACTGGTACCCGGACCCGGCCGACCCGCTGTCCCACGTGCGGGCCGCGCTCACGCACGACCTGATGCGCTCGCTCGCCGGCGGGCCGTGGATGCTCATGGAGCAGGCGGTCTCCGCCGTGAACTGGCGGCCGCACAACCTGCCCAAACCACCCGGACAGCTGCGGCTGGAGTCCTTCCAGGCCGTGGCGCGCGGCGCGGACGGGCTCTGCTACTTCCAGTGGCGGGCCTCCCGCTCCGGCTCCGAGCGCTTCCATTCAGCGATGGTCCCGCACGCCGGGCCGGACACGCGGCTGCATCGCGAGGTGCGCGCGCACGGCGCGGAGCTGCGCGCGCTCGCCGGGGTGGCGGGCACGCGGGTGCCCGCGCGGGTGGCGCTGGTGTTCGACTGGCCGAGCTGGTGGGCGGCGACCGAGCGCGGTCTGCCCAGCTACCGGCTCGACCCGGTGGAGGAGCTGTTCCGCTACTACCGGCCGTTCTGGGAGCGCGGGGTGAGCGTGGACCTCGCCCCGCCCTCGGCCGACCTGTCCGGCTACGCGCTGGTGGTGGCCCCCAGCCTGTTCCTGCTCGGCGAGGACGACGCGGCGTCGCTGACCTCGTACGTGCGCGGCGGCGGCACGCTCGCGGTCGGCCCCTTCTCCGGGATCGCCGACCGGGACGCGCGCGTCCACCGGGGACGGTTCCCCGCGCCGCTGCGTGAGGTGCTGGGCCTGTCCGGCGAGGAGTGGCTGCCCGTGCCGGAGGACCGGGCGGTGCCCTGCGCGTGGACGGACGGCGGCGCGTTCACCGCCCGCCTCTGGACCGAGCTGGTACGGGCCGAGGGCGCCGAAGCGGTCGCCGTCTTCGCCGGGAGCGGGGATCCGGCGGTGCTGCGGCACCCTTGCGGCGCGGGCACCGCGTGGTACGTGGCCACGCGGCCCGAGCACGACGCGCTCGCCACGCTGGCCGGGCGCCTGCTCGCCGACGCGGGCGTGACCGGCGCGCTGCCCGGCCCGCCGCCGCCCGGCGTCGAGGCGGTCCGGCGCGGCCCCGCGCTCTTCCTCCTCAACCACGGCGACGGAACCGCCCGCGTGCCGATCCCCGGCCCCGCGCGGGACCTGCTGACCGGAGCCGTCGTGGACGGCGCGGTCACCCTGGCCCCCCGGGAGGCCGTCGCCCTGCAGAGCCCGGAGCACGAAGCATCGAACACTGAGGAGTGACTCCCCGATGACAACCTTCCCCGACGACTTCCTGTGGGGCACGGCCACGGCCGCCTACCAGGTCGAGGGCGCCTGGAACGAGGACGGCCGCGGGCCGTCGATCTGGGACACCTTTTCCCACACGCCCGGCCTGGTGACCGGCGGCGACACCGGCGACCTGGCGTGCGACCACTACCACCGGCTGGAGGAGGACCTGGACCTCCTCGCGGCGCTGGGCGTCGGCGCCTACCGCTTCTCCATCTCCTGGCCGCGCGTGCTGCCCGGCGGCGGCGACCGGGTCAACCAGGCCGGGCTGGACTTCTACCGGCGGCTGGTCGACGGACTGCTGACCAGGAACATCGCCCCGGTGGCCACCCTGTACCACTGGGACCTGCCGCAGGAGCTGGAGGACGCGGGCGGCTGGCCGAACCGCGACACCGCGTACCGGTTCGCCGAGTACGCCCGGCAGACGGGCGAGGCGCTCGGCGACGGCGTGCGCACCTGGATCACGCTCAACGAGCCGTGGTGCTCGGCCTACCTCGGCTACGGCTCCGGCGTGCACGCCCCCGGCCGCACCGATCCGGCCGCGGCGCTGGCCGCCGTGCACCACCTGAACCTGGGCCACGGGCTGGCCGCCCGCGCGCTGCGCGAGGTGGTCGACCCGGCCGCCCAGGTGTCGGTCACGCTCAACCTGCACCACGCGCGCGGCGTCTCCGAGCAGGACGCGGAGGCGGTCCGCCGGGTGGACGCGCTGGCCAACCGGGCCTTCCTCGGCCCGATGCTGGACGGCGCCTACCCGCGCGACCTCATCGACGACACCGCCTCGGTCACCGACTGGTCGTTCGTCAAGGACGGCGACGAGGCGACCGCCGCCGCGCCGATCGAGGTGCTGGGCGTCAACTACTACAACCCGATCCTGGTGCGGCAGTGGGACGGGACCAGCGCCCGCGACACGGCCGACGGGCACGCGGACGGCGCGGCCTCACCGTGGATCAACTGCGCCGACGTCGAGTTCGTCCAGCAGCCCGGACCGTACACCGAGATGGGCTGGAACATCGACGAGACCGGCCTGACGGAGCTGCTGCTGCGGCTGCGCCGCGACTACCCGTCGCTGCCCGTCATGATCACCGAGAACGGCGCGGCCTTCCGGGACGAGGTCTCCGCCGACGGCCGCGTGCACGACGACGACCGGATCGACTACCTGCGCCGCCACCTGACGGCGGTGGCCGAGGCGATCGAGGGCGGCGCGGACGTGCGCGGCTACTTCCTGTGGTCGCTGATGGACAACTTCGAGTGGGCCCACGGGTACGGCAAGCGCTTCGGCATCGTCCGCGTGGACCGCGACACCATGGAGCGCACCTGGAAGGACAGCGCCCGCTGGTACCACGACGTGGTGGCGGCCAACGCGCTCCCCGCCGAGGCGGCCTCCCCGGCGTCGTAGGCACTATCAGCAAGGGCATCGGCCGCCGCGTCGCGGGAGCGCTCCCGCGAAGCGGCGGCCCGTCAGGTCAGGACCTCGACGGTGCCGCGCTCGCCGTCCACGCGGACGCGGTCGCCGTCGCGCAGCCGCATCGTGGCGTTGCCCGTGCCCACCACGGCGGGGATGCCCAGCTCCCTGGCCACGATCGAGGCGTGCGACAGCGGCGCCCCCATGTCCGTCACCACCGCCGCCGCCCTCGGGAACAGCGGCGTCCAGCCCACGTTGGTCAGCGTCGTCACCAGGATCTCGCCCGGCCTGAGCCGGTCGCCGTCCTCCGGCCCGCCGATCAGCCGGGCCACGCCCTCGACCACCCCGGGGGCGCCGGGGAAGCCGGTGACCGTGTCCTGGGGCGGGACGCCGCCGCGCGCGTCGAACAGGTCGGCGCGCCGGTCGGGGTCGGCTGCCCAGCGCAGCGGGTCGAACGGGCCGACGATCAGCGCCGGGTAGGCGGGCAGCGCGGCGTAGCGCTCGTAGGTGGCGCGCCGCACGGGCACCTCGGCCAGCGGGCCGGTGTCGCCGCGCAGCACCGCGGCGATCTCCTCCCGGTCCAGGAAGAACAGCTCGTCGCCGTGCCCGGTCAGCTCCCCGGCGCGCAGCACGTACGCGCGCACCACCCAGAACGCGCGGACGACCTCCGAGCGGGCGGCCTCCCGGTCGCGCACCACCGCGTTCCAGCGCCGCACCTTCTCCCGCATCCCGGCGACCTTGCGCGGGTGACTCCGGGCGAACCTGGCCCACGCCGCGCCGGCCGCCTCGCGCTGGCGCTCCAGCAGCGTCCCGGTGTCCTCGGGCAGGTCGCGCAGCCCGGCGAGCTGGGCGTCGAGCCAGGCCGGGTCCTCGCCCGGCCGCGGCATCGAGATCTCGAACTCGTGCGGGCCCCGATGCCCGTGGCGGCGGGCGAACTCCTCGCGGGTGATCTCGCCTCTGGCGACCTTGCCGAGCCCGGTGAGCAGGCCGAGGCTGGCCAGCTCGCCGTCGGCGTTCACGCCGGTGAGCATGGCCTCGGCGTCCACCTCGCCCGCCAGCTTGCGCAGCCGCACGCGGGTGAGCACCAGCGCCGCGCCGCCCTGCCGCCCGGCGGCCTCCAGCATCCGGCAGGCGGTGACGAGGTACGGCAGGATCTCGCGCTCCCCCAGCTCCGCCAGCTCGGGCCCGGAATCGACGGCGGCGATCCGGGCGCGCAGCTCGCCGGCGCGCTCCGGCGCCTCGGCCAGGAACGCCCGCATGCCCTTGAGGTTGCGGCGCACCCGCCTGCGCACCTCGACGGCCACCGGCAGGACCCGCCTGAACAGCTCCCAGCGGGACACGTCGAGCAACGGCACGTCCAGCCCGGCCGGGACCTTGCCGAACACCTCCTCCAGCGCACTGAGCCGGGACTGGAGCCCGAAGGCGTGGGCCACGGAGTAGGCGATGCTCAGGTTCATGTAGAACCGGCCGCCGATGTTGCCCACCAGGCGGAACCCGGGCAGCGTGGACGCGTACATGGCCTCGCGGATGAAGAGCCGCACGAACGACCAGGTGGCGGGCGTCATCACGTCGGGGATGGCCTCCCCCAGGTTGCCCCCGCTCCACAAGTGGCCGCCTTCGGCCGCGTCGTTCCACTCCTCGTAGCGCTGCCCGAGCGCGGTGATCGGGCGCGCCTGGAGGATGGCGAACGCGCCGTCGCGCCTGGCCCACTCCACGTCCATCGGCGTCCCGTACAACTCCTCGACGCGCGCGCCGAGCGCGGCGAGCTCGACCGCCTGCCGCTCGTCCAGCACGGGCGCGCGGCGCAGTTCCTCGGGGACGGGCCGCTCGCGGGTGCCGTCCTCGGTGCGCACGGTCATGACAGCCTTGTCACCGGTACGGGAGCGCGTGACCCGCCCCTGCGAGACCACCACCGTGTCGGGGGTGACCTGGCCGCCGACGACCGCCTCGCCGAGACCCCAGGCGGCGTCGATCACGGTCTCGTCCCGGGCCCCGGTGACGGGGTCGGCGGTGAACATCACGCCGGCCGCGTCGGCGTCCACCAGCTCCTGCACCACCACGGCGAGCGCCACCTCGGCGTGCGGGACCCGGTTGTGGTCGCGGTAGGCGATGGCGCGGGCGTTCCAGAGCGAGGCCCAGCAGCGCCTGACCGCGTCGAGGAGCGTGTCGCCCCGGACGTTCAGGTACGTGTCCTGCTGGCCGGCGAACGACATGTCCGGCAGGTCCTCGGCGGTGGCCGACGAGCGCACCGCCACCGGGGCCCCGACCGCCTCGTAGGCGGCCAGGATCTCGGCGGCCAGGTCGCCCGGCACGTCCCGGGCGGCGAACAGTCCGGCGATGCGCTCGGCGTCGCCGGCCTCGGCCGCTTCGAGGATCTCGTCCCGGAAGCCGGCGGTGAACGCGCGGTAGGCCTCGGTGGTGACGACGAACCCGCCGGGCACCGGCAGCCCCGCCCCGCCCAGCCGCGCCAGCGAGGCGCCCTTGCCCCCCGCCGTGGCGAGATCACCCGCGACGTCGAGCGGTATCACGACCTTCATCACGCCTCCTTCGACTCGGAAAGGTCCGCGCCGGTCAGCCCGCGGCGGGCGGTCTTCTCCAGCTCGGGAAGGACCGCGCCGGTCAGCTCGCAGCGGACGGTCTTCTTCATCACTTCTCCTCGGGAAGCGTCGCGACGCCGAGGGAAACGGCGAGCTTGCGGCAGGCGATCTCCTCGATGGCGTCGAGGCAGGCGCGGGTGGCGCGGGCGACGCCCGGATCCGGGGGCGCGCCGGTGCCGAGCGTCCGGCCGACGGCGTCGGCGACCAGCTCGGCGACGCGCTCGTCCGGCAGCCGCCACTCCTCAGGCCGCATCCCCTGCGGGACCAGGAACCCGTACAACAGCGCTGTGACCAGGGCGAGCCCTTCGTCGGCGCCAAGGTCGGAGCGGACGGCGCCGAGCGCGGCCAGCTCGTCCAGGTAACGGTCGAAGGCGGCGGCGCCCTCAGTGGTGCCGCCGCTCTCCAGCTTCTGCCGGGTCAGCTTGCCGAGCATCTGAGAGTCGCCGACCACGGCCGCCCGCGTCAACGGGCGGCGCAGCAGCGCCGTGGTCAGCGCGCCGATCAGCTCGGGCAGGGTGCCGGGCGCCGCCGCGCGCACCTGCCGCACCATGAGCACCCGGTCACGGCGGAGCAGCGCGACGAAGAGCGCGTCGCGGGTCTTCCAGTGCAGGTAGATCGTGCCCTTGGCGACACCCGCCGCGCGGGCCACGTCCTCGATGGTCGTCTTGTCGTAGCCCCAGCGCAGGATCAGCTCGGCGGCGGCGTCGAGGATCCGGTGCGCCCGCTCCAGCTGGCGGGCCGGGTCCTGCGGCGGCCGTCCTGGTCTGGCCATCTGTTCCCCCCAAATATTTGACCGGATTAGCTTATCCGGTCATTTTATTCACCACAAGTTTCCTCTCGTACGGCGAAATGTCGGTTTTTAGGGGAGTTTGGCGAGCAAGGTCTTGGCCTCCAGCGTGAACGTCTCGTCGCCGCTCGCCACAGCCCGCTCCAGCAGGCGGCGGGCGGCGTCCGGGTCGCCGTCGGCCATGCGGACCTCGCCGAGCCGGCAGGCGGCCTCGGCCACCAGCTCCGGCCGGTCCGTCAGCGTCAGGGTCAGCTCGTAGTACCGCACGGTCCCGTCGCGGTCGCCCAGCCAGTACGCCAGCTCACCCAGGTGCGCCGCGGCCATCCCCGCCTCGGGGTCGCCGGCGTCGATGACCCGCTGGTACCAGCCGAGCGCCTCGGGGAAGTCGCGCCGCCGCTTGGCCAGCGCGCCCAGGTACATCGCGCCCAGCGCGCTCACGTGCCCCTCTGTGGCGTGCACCGCCTGCACGTACCAGGCGCGGGCGGCCGCCTCGTCCTCGTCGTGGTAGGTGTTGCCGAGCGCCACCATCGCCCGCGCCGCCGCCTCGGGGTCGCCGGCCTCCAGCACCCGCCGGTAGGCCGCCCGCCCTTCGGCCTCCTTGCCGGCGGCGACCAGGGCCTGCGCGTACACGGTCAGCGCCGTCGGCTCGCCGCTCTCCGCCGCCTCCCGCAGCGTGCGCAGCGACGTCTCGGTGTCGCCCTGCCGCTCCTGCAGCATGCCGAGCAGGCTGCCGAACACCGGCCGCGCCGGGCTGTCCGCGTCGCCCGCCCGCCGTTCGGCCAGCCTGTAGAACGCGTCGGCGTCGCCCTGGGCGTCGAGCAGCTCCAGCAGCCTGCTCCCGGCCACGAACCGCACCTCGGGGTCGTCGTGCTCGTTCAGCCGCTCGTAGACCTCCCTGGCCTGCCCGGTCTCCCCCAGCGCGGCCAGCCGCGCGGCCGCCTCCAGCTCGGCGAACGGGTCGCCCGCGAGCGCGTAGTAGGCGCCCACGGCCTCCGGGTCCTCGCACTCCCCGCCGATCTCCCGGCCGGCCGCGGCGGCGTGCTCCCCCATCCGCGACAGCACCTGGAGGGCGAGCCGGTGCTCGCCGCGCCCGCACGCCTGCCGCGCCAGCACGGTCAGGTTGCCGACGGCCAGCCGGGCGGCCTCGGACCCGCCGCCCGTGTCCACGGCGACGGCGAACGCGTCGGCGGCGCCCAGCGGGTCGCCGTCCTCGTGCAGCCAGCAGCCCAGGTCGAGCGCCGCCTGCGCGGCCGCGTCCGCGTCCTCGGACTCGATCGCCAGCCGGGCCTCCTCAGCCGCGCCCGCCGCGTCGCCGAGCGCGCGCAGCGCCCTGGCCAGGTCGCCGCGGACGGCGGGCACGGCGCGCCAGTATCCGGCCTCGACGGCCTTGCGCAGCATCAGCACCGCGCCCGCCAGGTCGCCGCCGCTCCGGCAGGCCTCGCCCCACGCCCAGTAGCCCATCGTGACGGTCTCCTGGTCGCCGGTGCCGGCCGCGCGCTCCGCCTGCTCCTTGACTTCCTCGTACGCCTGCTGCTCCAGCAGCACCACGAGCAGGTGGCGCAGGCTCTCCAGGTCACCGGACGCGACCCCGGCGACGAGCGCCGCACGCGCCCCCTCCCCGTCGCCGCGTTCCCGCCGCAGCTCGGCGAGCTGTACGGCGGAGCCCGGCATGGCGGAGTGCAGCGCCTCGGCGGCGCCGTCCAGGTCACCTCTGGCGCGCCTGGCCCGGCCGATGCCCTCCCAGGCGTGGGCGGCGGCGTCCTCGTCCCCGGTGGCGGGCAGCAGGCACAGCTCGGCGCGGCAGTGCTCGCCCCGCCCGGCCAGCACCCCGCCCAGCCCCAGCCTCGCCTGCGCGGACACCCTCGGCTCGCCGAGCTCCACCAGCATCCGGTACAGCTCCTCCGCGGGCTCCTCACCGTCCAGCCCCCGCGCCGCCGCCAGCACCTCGTCGTACGACTCCGCGGCCGGCCGCTCCACCAGCAGGTGCCGCACCTCGGCGACGTCGTCCTCATGCAGCGCCAGCAGCAGCTCCGCCATCTCCGCCGACCCGGCGACCCCGGCCAGCGCCGTCAACGCCGCCTCCCGTTCCCCCAGCGCGGCCAGCGCCCACGGCAACTCCTCCGCACTCGCCCTCCCCAGCCGAGCCCTGGCCACCGCCGCCGCCCTCTCGTCCGCACCCCCGGCAGCCCGCTCGAACGCCTCCCACGCCCCCCGAGAGTCCCCACCCTGAGCCAGCAACTCCCCCAGCAACAACTCCCCCTCACCCCCGAGCACCCCAACGACAGCGGCGCGCTCACCGAAGGCGTGGTCACCCCCAAGACCGGTGCGCCCCTCACCGACGATGGCGGCGCGCTCGCCGGGGGTGAGATTCTCACCCCCGAGAGCAGTGCTCACCTCCCGGGACGCTGCATCCGCCGCACCTAGAGATGAGCCCGCCTTCCGCTCGCCGGGGGTGGGGTACTCACCGCCGAGAACAGTGCGCCCCTCACCGGACGCTGCATCCACCCCACCCTGAGGCGAACCCACCTCCCCAGCGGCGGCGTGCTCGCCAGGGGTGGGATTCTCACCGCCGACAGCAGTGCGCACCTCCAGGGCCGGTGCGTCCAGGGGCGAACCCATCTCCCCGGACGCTGCACCCAGTGGGGTGTCCGGCTGGGCGCCTCGGGCACGGGCGGCCTGGAGGGTGGTGATGGCTTCGGTGAGGTGGCCGTGGGTGCGGAGGGAGCGCGCGAGGTGGAGGGCGGCGTCGTGCGGGGAGTGCGCCGACAGGAGGGCGCGGGCCTCGGGCAGGCGGCCCGCGGCTACCAGGGCGTCCGCGAGGCGGGTGGCCGCACGGAGGTCGGCGGGGTCGAGGTCGAGTGCTCGCCGGTACGCCGAGGCCGCGTCGTCGTGGCGGCCGGCGGACTGCCGCACGGCGCCCAGGTGGCGCAGCGCCATCGCGGCCAGCCTGTCGTCGTCACCTTCGGCGGCAAGTTCCCATGCCGAGGCGGCCCCCGCCAGGTCGCCGGACTCCTGGCGGAGCGCCCCCAGGTAGCAGGCCGCCTCCTGGACGACCCCGGCGTGCCCGGAGTCCAGCGCCAGCGTCAGCGCACTGTCGGCCGCCTCCCGGTCACCACGCCGCTGCCACGCGTGCGCGCTCTGCATCGCCAGCATCGCCGCGAGCCCCCGCAACTCCCCGCCGATCCCGCCAAGCGCCCTCTCCGCCGCCGGGAACTCCCGATCGAGCAGCGCCCTCCCGTACCGCCCGAACTGCCCGTACGAGTCCCGCCCGTCTAAAACCACCCCAGACGCAGCAGCCCCCTCGAACCCGACGGCCCGATCTCCAGCCGCATCCGACCCCAGTTCCCCGTACGAGTCCCGCCCCTCATAAACCATCCCGGACGCGACCCGACTCTCGGACACGGACGGAACGTCGGACGCGGACCGACTGTCGGACGCGGACCGACTATCGGACGCGGACCGACTGTCGGACGCGGACCGACTGTCGGACGCGGACCGACTGTCGGACGCGGCGTGAATCCTCGGCGTGGACCGAACCCCGGACGGGGACCGACTCTCGGACACGGACCGTCTCTCGGACGCCGCCTGAACCCCGGACGCGGAGCGACTCTCAGACGGAATCTGAATCTCGGACGCAGTCTGAGCCTCGGACGCAGTCTGCCCCTCGGACGCGACCCGACCCTCGGACGCGCGATCACCCGCCCCGTCCGGCACCAGTTCGAAGGCGGCCCGTGCACCCTCCAGGTCGTCCAGCCGCACCCGGGTGAGGCCCAGGAGCCAGGCGGCGCGGACGGCGTCCCGGCCGCCGTGCGCGATGACCCGCTCGTGCAGGCGGCAGGCCGCGAGCAGGTCGCCCTGCTCCTCGTACACCCGCGCCAGCCCCGCCGCCGCCTCCCGCCGCAGCCCTTCGTGCGTGGACGACAGGGCCTCGGTGTACGCCTCACGGGCCAGGGCCAGCTCGTCGGTCATGCCCGCGAGCGCGTGCGCGACCCACGGCGCCAGCGCGGGATGCCCGCCGAGCCGGGCGCGGCGCAGCAGGTCAGCGGCCTCGTCCCGCTCCCGCAGCACGTCCCTGCCGATCACCGCCGCGTACGACAGCGCCAGCGGGTCGCCGGAGCCGGCGGCCCGCCGCAGCAGCCCGGCCGCCTCCGACAGGTCGAGCCCGAGCGAGCCCGCCACCTGCGCGAACACGGCGGTCCCGACGGCCGCCACGCCAGGGTCGGCGGCGTCCATGGCCTCCCGGTAGCGGGCCAGCCCTTCCTCCCGCCCCAGCCGCTGATGGTCCACGACCGCCCGCAACACCGGGTGCGGCTCGTCGCCGGAGCGCTCCAGCAGGCACAGGAGGAACGCCGCGGTGAAGCCCTGCGGCACGTCCTCACCTTCGGCGACGTAGGTGAGCAGCTCGTCCGCCTGCTCCCGGTCGCCCTCGCCCAGCTCCAGCTCGGCGAGCGCCATCATGGCCCGCACCGCCTGGGCGCCCGCGCCGGAGTCGGCGGCCCGCCGCAGCAGCCGCCTGGCCTCAGCCAGGTCTCCGGCGCGCAGCTGGGCCAGCCCTTCGTCGGCGTCCTGCAGCGCCTGCTCCTCGACGGGGTCCGACAGCGGCTCGCGCCGCGCGTCGTGGTCGAGCAGCAGCGCCGCCTTGAAGGCGGCGTCGGGGTCGGGGTGGCGGGAGGCCGCGCACACCAGCTCCATGATCTCCTCGTACGCCTCCGCGTGCCGTTCGAGCAGCATGGCCAGGAGCGTCACCGACACCGAGGCCCACTCGCTCTCCCCCGCCGTGAGCACGACCCGCAGAGCGTCCAGTGCCTCGGCCACCTCGCCGGCCTCGGTGTGCAGCTGGGCCAGGCAGGCCTGCGCCTCCAGCGCGTACTCGCGCTGCCCGCTGGCGATCACCCGGCGGAAGATCGCCTTGGTCCGGTCCTCGTCGCCGAGATGGCCGATGACCTTGGCCTGCTCCAGCAGCGCGGGCAGCCGCATCTCCGGGCGCGGGTCCTCGGCGGCGCGGGCGTAGGCGGCCACCGACTCGGCGTACTCGCCCAGGTCCACCAGGACGGCGCCGAGCAGCTTGTACGCCATGGACAGGTGGTCGGGGTGACCGGCGGCGACGGCGTGCTCGCAGACGGCCCTGGCCTCCTCGAACCGCCCCTCGTCCGCGTACTGCCGGTAGAGCCGGAACGCCGACAGCGACACCACCTCGGGGTCGCCGCCGGTGAGCAGCTCCCGGTAGTCGTCCTCGTCCCGCGCCTGCTCGTACAGCTCCCTGGCGGAGCCCGCCGGCGGGAAGTCCGGCAGCCGCAGCCGGGCCGCGAGCTCGGCCACCGCGGGGCTGCCGGAGCGGCGCGCCCGGTCCAGCGCCTGGCCGGCGCCCGCCTCGTCGCCCAGCTCGGTGCAGACCAGCACCATCGCCGTCTCGGCGAGCGCGGCCACCTCGAAGTCGGCCCCGTCGGCCGCGATCGACAGCACCCGGTGCGCCGCGGGCCACTCCCTGGCGTTGATCAGCATCATGCCCATGGCCATCGCCGAGCGCTGCCCGTACACCGGGTCGCCCGACTGGATCACCGCGCGGTGCGCGGCCTCGGCGCCGTCCAGGTCGCCCTGCTCCTCCAGCAGGCACGCCAGCAGGTGCGACGCCTGGGCGTCCCCGGTCGCGGCCACCTCCCTGAACAGCGCGGCGGCCCCTTCGAGATCTCCCGCTTCCCAGCGGTCCATGGCCGGCCCGAGCTGTTCTGACGTCATTTACGCTCCCTGTTTAACCACTGAAGTGAAAAAACTACACATCTGTCACCTGCGTCACAGGCCATTCGGTGATACTCGGCGCCCGGCCCGCGCCGTACGGTAGAGCTCATGGGCAAGGCGTTCTGGATCGACCAGGAGTTCGACAGGGACCGTGACGGGCGCTACGCCGTGCACGTGCGCAAGAACCTCGACGCGTTCGAGTGGGGCGACATCGCGCCGGTGCGCTTCGCGTGCGCGGCCTGGGAGCTGGCCACGCCGCCGTCGCTGTCGCCCGGCTACGTGCGCTGGGACCGGCGGGTGCTGGAGGCGGCCTGCGTCCGCAACACCTGGGACGGCACGCTCAACGCGCGCATCAGGCTCGTCTCGCCGCCGCCCGCGGAGCTGACCCGCTCGCGCGCCTGGTGGCGCGACCGCGGCTGGCTCGGCTGGCAGGAGACGTTCGGCCAGTACGTCGAGCCCTCGCAGTCCGACCTGGCCCGCCACCCGTTCCTGCGGGCGAG
The DNA here is from genome assembly GCF_044458265.1 of Nonomuraea sp. NPDC050478. Taxonomy (NCBI): domain Bacteria; kingdom Bacillati; phylum Actinomycetota; class Actinomycetes; order Streptosporangiales; family Streptosporangiaceae; genus Nonomuraea; species Nonomuraea sp. NPDC050478. The sequence goes on from NZ_JBITHT010000004.1 coordinate 560,645, forward strand.
CCTGCTCGTCGAGGCGCCGGTGCCGCTCGACGACCTGCCGCCGGAGCCCGAGGGCCCGCACGACGAGGTGGAGCAGAGCGCCCGGCGGGCCGTGACGGTGCTCGCCCGCGAGCTGAACGCGCTGGTCGCGCCGATCCTGGAGCAGCTCGGCCCCTGAGCATGCCGGATGGTCTTCCGGGTAGCCCACGGTCATGAGACTCGTCGTGGGTGTGATGCTCGCGGTGCTCGCCACCGGCTGTGTCGCCGACACCGCCGGGCCCTCCAGGGCCGCGGAGCGCTTCCACGCCGCACTCGCCGACCGCCAGTTGGAGGCGGCCTGCGGCATGCTCGCCCCCAAGACGGCCGACAAGCTGCCCGATTCTGGTCAGACGTGCGCCGACGCGCTGCGCGAGCTGGCGCTCGGGCCGGGCGGCGGCGTCACCGAGGTGAGCGTCTGGGGTGACGAGGCGCAGGTGCGCCTGGAGGGCGACACTCTCTTCCTGCACCACTTCGCCGACGGCTGGCGGGTCGTCGCCGCGGGCTGCGCGCCGGTCCGCGACCTCCCGTACGAGTGCGAGGTGGAGAACTGATGAAGGTGATGTTCACGCTCACCCTGCTCGTCATCGTGTCCGGGCTGGCCTTCTTCTACGCGATCGGATGGTCCCACCTTTGAGGCGGTTCAAGGACAACGCGCTGTCCGCGGCCTTCCTCGTCCTGTTCCTCGTCTGCCTGGCAGGGCAGGCCCTGGCCGGGATGCTGGACTACAACGAGCGGCAGCTCGTCGACGGCGGCGAGCCGGTCTCCTTCCTGCGGTACGTGTTCTCCTCCGACTACGCGGTGGACGTGGCGGAGAACTGGCAGTCGGAGTACCTGCAGTTCTTCCTGTTCATCATGCTCACCGTCTGGCTGGTCCAGCGGGGCTCGCCGGAGTCGAAGGAGCCGGGCCAGGCGGGCGCCGAGTCCGACGAGCAGCAGCTGATCGGCCGTCACGCCGGTCCCGGCTCGCCCGCGTGGGCCAGGGCGAAGGGGGCGCGACTGTGGCTCTACAGCAACTCGCTGGGCCTGGTGATGGGCTCGATCTTCCTGCTGTCGTGGGGGGCGCAGTCGGTGGCGGGGCTGGCGTCGTACAACGCCGAGCGGCTGACCGACCTGCGCGACCCGGTCGGCTGGGGCTCGTACGTGACCTCGCCCGACTTCTGGAACCGCAGCCTGCAGAACTGGCAGTCGGAGCTGCTCGCCGTGCTGTCGATGGTGGTGCTCTCGATCTACCTGCGTCAGCGCGGCTCGCCCGAGTCGAAGCCGGTCGGCGCGCCCCACGCGGCCACCGGGGTCGAGGGCTGACCGGTGACCACGGCGACGACGCGGGCGCCGGCGGGGAAGACGCCGCGGCGGGCCAGGCCCACGATGCCGAGCAGCATCTTGGCGACGTAGACCCACTCCACCCGGTGCTCGGCGGCGAACGCGGTGAGCTCCGGCGTGGTGCGGGCGTAGCCGCCGAAGTGGTGGCCGAGGTCGATCGCCCAGTTGTCCCATACTCGCCCGTACGCCTCGCGCTGCAGCCTCGCCACCTCGCCGGCGAGGAACGCGGCCCCCTTGAGCACGGCGAACCCGAGGGCCCGCTTGCCCTCGGGCAGCCCGGCCGCGATGCCGGCGAGCGTGCCGCCGGTCCCGACCGGGCAGCAGACCACGTCGTACGGGACCGGGATGTCGGCGGGCAGCTCGGCGCAGCCGCGGACGGCGGCGGCGTTGCTGCCGCCCTCGGGCAGGATCGCCACGTCGCCCCAGCGCTCGCGCAGCCGCGCCACCACCTCGGGGGTGTCCTTGCGCCGGTACGAGTCGCGGTCGAGGTAGTCGAGCCGCATCCCGCAGGCGACGGCGTAGGCCAGTGACGGGTTCAGCGGGAGTCGCTCCTCGCCGCGGATCACGCCGACGGTCTCGAACCCGTCGCGGCGCCCGGCGGCCGCCACCGCCCTGATGTGGTTGGAGTAGGCGCCGCCGAAGGTGAGCACGCGCGGGTGGCCCAGGTTGTGGCGGAGCTTGCGCGCCTTGTTGTCGTCGTGCATGAGAAAGACCCGCACCGAACCGAGCGCGGGATCCAGCAGCTCCTCCACGCTCCTCCTGGTGCCGCTCGTACCGCTCGTGCCGCTAGTCTACGGTCGAGTCCTTGTTGAAGGGTGTTGGAATATGCGGGTTGTTGAAGCTTTCCGTGCCGCTTTCGGCGCCGATCCGGCGACCGTCTGGCGCGCGCCCGGCCGGGTCAACCTGATCGGCGAGCACACCGACTACAACGACGGCTTCGTGCTGCCGTTCGCGGTCCCGTGGGGCGTCACCGCGGCGGTCAGCCCGCGCGACGACCAGACGATCCGCCTGCTGTCGCTGCAGGCGCCCTCGCCCGAGCCCCTGGTCCTCGCGGCCCGCGACGACGCCCGGGGCTGGACCCGCTACGTGGTCGGCGTCCTCGCCATGCTGGGCGACCGGGTGCGCGGCGCCGACATCGCCGTCGACGGGGACGTCCCCCAGGGCGCCGGGCTCAGCTCCAGCGCCGCGCTGGAGGTGTCGGTGGCCTCCGCGCTCAACGAGCTGCACGGCCTCGGCATGACTCCGATGGAGGTGGCGCTGCTCGGCCAGCGGGCCGAGAACGACTTCGTCGGCATGCCGTGCGGCATCATGGACCAGGCCGCCTCGGCGCTGTGCCGGGAGGGCCACGCGCTGTTCCTCGACTGCCGCACCCTCGGCTCCCGCAACGTCCCGCTCGACCTGGCCGCCCACGGGCTGCGCATCCTGATCATCGACACCCGGGTGCACCACGAGCACGCGGGCGGCGAGTACGCCAAGCGGCGGGCCGAGTGCGAGTCCGCCGCCCGCACGCTCGGCGTCGACGCGCTGCGGGACGTGACCGACCTGGGCGCGGCGCTGGCCCGGCTGCGGGGCGAGGAGCGCAAGCGGGTCGAGCACGTGGTGACCGAGAGCCACCGGGTGGAGGCGGTCGTGGGCCTGCTGCGCGCCGGCCGGCCCGCGGAGATCGGCGCCCTGCTCAACGCCTCCCACCTGTCGCTGCGCGACAAGTACGAGGTGTCGTCGCCCGAGCTGGACGTCGCGGTGGAGGCGGCCGTGCGCGGCGGGGCGCGGGGCGCCCGCATGACGGGCGGCGGCTTCGGCGGCTCGGCCATCGCCCTGGTGGCCGAGGACCGGCTGGACACGGTCCGGCAGGCGGTGTCCTCGGCCTACGAGGAGCGTTCCTGGCAGCCGCCGCGCTTCCTGCCCGCCACCCCGGCCCCCGGCGCCCACCCCCTCACCTGACGCCGCGGGCCCCCGGGGTGCGCCGGGTCAGAGGGAGGGGAAGTCGGGGTCGCGGCGCTCCACGAAGCTGGCGACGCCCTCGGCGAAGTCCGGACGGCCGAACGACGCCAGCATCTCCTCCGTCGCCCGCTGGTACGACTCGTCCAGCGTCGTCACCCAGTCGCCCCACACCTGCCGTTTGATCACCGCCATCGAGGCCGGGGAGCTGAGGGCGGCCAGCTCCCCCGCGTACGCCCGCGCCTCCTCCAGCAGCCGGTCCCCGGGCACCGCCCGCAGGGCCAGGCCCATCTCGCACGCCTCGCGCCCGGTGAACGTCCGGCCCGACAGCAGCACGTCCATGGCCCGCTGCTGCCCCATGATCCGCGGCAGCACCCATCCCAGCCCATACTCGGCCACCAGGCCGCGGCGCGCGAAGGCGGTGGTCCACTTGGCGTCCTCGGCGGTGAACACCAGGTCGCACATGAGCGCGTGGACCAGCCCGAGCCCGGCGCAGGCGCCGTTGACCGCCGCGATCACCGGCTTGGCGATCGTGACGGGGAAGGTGTTGGGCCGTGGGTCCGGCTCCCCTTCGTAGGTGCCCTGCTGGATCGACGCCAGCGCCTCGAAGTCGGCCCCCGCGCAGAAGCCCCGGCCGGCTCCCGTGACGACGACGGCGCGCACCCGCGGGTCCTTCTCCGCCTCCGCCAGCAGGTCGAAGTAGCGGCGGCCGAGGGCGTCGGTCCAGGCGTTGAGCCGGTCCGGGCGGTTGAAGGTGAGCGTGAGCACGCCTCGGTCGAGCGAGGAGAGTACGAGTTCTGCCATGGGCCAACAGAAACATGTTCTAGAGCGGGGTGCAACGCCCATCAGTGACGAGCCACGAAGTTCGGCGTGAGCAGGGGGTTGTCGTAGTAGCGGTGGAAGACGGGGGTGACGCCGCCCGAGATGGGCGGCACGATCCAGGACCAGTCGGCCGGGCAGACCCGCCCCGCCTTCTCCTCCCTGGCCAGGTGGGTGAGGAACCGGCGGGACTCGGTGTGGTGGTCGGTCATCGTCACCCCGGCCTTCTCGAACGAGTGCAGCACGGCCACGTTCAGCTCCACCAGCGCGTGGTCGCGCCAGAGCGACCGCTCGGACGAGACGTCCAGCCCGAGCCGCGCGGCCACCACGGGAAGCTGGTCGTAGCGGTCGGCGTCGGCCAGGTTGCGGGCGCCGATCTCCGCCCCCATGTACCAGCCGTTGAACGGCGCGCACGGGTAGCACACGCCGCCGATCTCCAGGCACATGCCGGAGATCGCCGGCACGGCGTGCCAGCGCAGCCCCAGCTCGGCGAACCAGGGGAACTCCGGATGCTCGATCGGCACCTCCAGCACCACGTCGCCCGGCACGTTGCACAGCAGGGGCTCGCCCATCCCCGGCTGGATCACTAGCGGCAGCACGTCGAACCTGCCTCCCCCGCCCCGCCAGCCCAGCGAGGTCGCCAGTTCGGTGAGGCCGACGTGGCGGGGATCGCCGACGACGGACCCGCCGGGTTCGCGGTATCCGGCGTAGCGGATCAGCTGGTCGTTCAGCACCCGGGGCGCCCGGCGGGCGGGCAGGTCGGGCGGGAACACGGTGATGACCGGCCTGATCTTGCCGCCGTTGGTGGCCTCCCGCAGGTGCTCCACGCACTCCAGGGCCACCCCTTCGGCGCTGGTGGTCCGGCGGCGGTCACGCACCTTCAGCGACTTCCAGTACAGCCGGCCGATGCAGCGGTTGCTGTTGCGCCAGGCCACCCGGGCGCCGAACTCCAGCTCCTCGGAGGTGTGCGTGTACGAGCCGCGCCGGGCGATCTCCCTGGCCACGTCCCGCAGCCGCGCGGCCGGGTCGCCGGCTTCCGGGTGCTCCTCGTGGAAGAGCCTGACGAAGCGCTCGGCCTCGCGATGGTCGGTGGTGCGCTCGATGAGGGTCGGTACGGGCAGGGCGTCGAAGGGTCGCAGCGTTCTGATCCAGGTAGGCAACGCAGTAACCAGCACTTTTCCGGTCACGGATCGCCCCGCCGGTTCCGGGCCGGCAGTACGTCCTGGTGGCGGCGCCCTCTCCGCACCGCCGTGACGGCTTGTCCGCGGCAGCTTTCATCCTGACCCGTCGGTACCGGTTCTGTCCGGCAAAACAGGAAAGTGGGCGGCGTGAGGCACATATGCCCTATTTGTTCTGCCAGAAGCGATATAGCGTACATTATCTCTATTGTAATAATTAAAGCCGTTACGTTCCTCTGGCTTGGAATTCTGTGCAATTCACCCAGAGTTTGAGCCCTTCGCCCCAGTGGGAGGATATTTGTGCCACAGAACTAATCTGTGTCCTTATGGGGGAATCTCATGTATGCAAAAACTCTGCTCGTCGGCGGCCTGGGGGGCATTCTGCTCGCCTGCGCCCTGCCGATGGCCGCTTGGGCGGCGCAGGACGGCCACCACAGAGGCGAGACCACCGTCACCTGCGGACAGGTCATCACCAGATCCATCAAGCTCGCCAACGACCTGCACAACTGCCGCGGCAACGGGCTCGAGGTCGGCGCGTCCAGGATCACCATCGACCTCAACGGCCACACCATCGACGGCAGCGGGGGCGCCCTGCCCTTCAACGGGATCGACAACACCCCGGAGGGATCGTCCCGCACTGGTCACTCCGGAGTGACCATCAAGAACGGCACCGTCACCGAATTCGGGGCCGGGGTCAGTCTCGGGGATGGGGCCGACCGCAACCACGTCCGGAACATTCTCGCCACCGACAACGGCGGCGCCGGGATCGTCGCCCGGGACGTGGATCGCCCGCATATCAGCGACAGCGCCACCGACAGCGCCCGTTTTGGGATTTTTATCGAGTCCGTCACCAACGCACGCGTCGAGCGCAACGCCGCCCTCAACAACAGCGATGAAGGAATCGTCGTCACGGCGAGCAGAAGGACCGTGCTCCACCGCAACAGCGTGGTGAACAACAGGGGCACGGGCATCTTCGTCACGGCCAGTTCGACCTCCACCCTCATCGACGACAACGACGCCAACGGCAATGGCCAGGGCAACGACGGGGGAAGCGGCATCAACGTCACCGCGACCGATGCGGCCACCGTGATCAGGGACAACCGCGCACGCAACAACGACGAGTTCGGTATTCGAGCCGAACTAGGGGTCACCGACGGTCGCGGCAACCGGGCCAGCGGCAACGGCAACCCGGCCCAGTGCCTCAACATCAGGTGCAGGCCCTGAGCCGAGGAAAATGACATACCGGCACGGATCCAACACCCGGATCCATCACCGATCTCCTCGGGCCGGTGATCCCTGACCGGCTCCGGGAACGACTCAGGCCCCTCTCCCTTGATCCAGGAGAGGGGCCTGATCTGCGTCTTGGCGAAGCTCCCGCGAGAGGACTCGAACCTCTAACCTGCCGGTTAACAGCCGGCTGCTCTGCCGTTGAGCTACGCGGGATCGATCGGATCCGCGCTGATCGGAGGGCCTGTCGGGCCGCCCGTCGTGCGCAGGAATAGATTAGCGCACTCCTGGAGTGCGTGTCGCATCGTGATCCGGGTAGTGCCGTGAGAGCGGAGGTGCAATATGCGGTATCGAATGCCATTCGTTATGGGACTGGCCGTCGGGTACGTGCTCGGCAGCCGGGCCGGACGTGAACGGTACGAACAGATCAAGAGAACGGCCCAGCGTGTCGCCGACGACCCCCGAGTCCAGGAGGCCGCGGGGGTGATGGGCGCGAAGGCGTCCAAGATAGGCGAGATGGCCCGGTCGAAGATGAGCGGGTCCATGCAGGACAAGATGCCGTTCGGCAAGAAGCACAAGGCCGACCAGGGCACCGGGTGGCCGGACGAGAAGGTCACCGAGCCGGCCACGGCCGACCGGACGGGGATTCCCTACTGACGGGAGCATGGGCGTGTGACTCGTCACACGCCCATGCTGCGTCGCATCCCTTCGAGCGCCTGCTCGGCCTGGGCCCGAAGGCCCGGGTCGTCGGGGTCGAGGCCCTCGTCGAACACGAGCTTCCAGCCGACGACCTCGCCGCCGGGTCTGCGCCTGGCCACCAGGCGCACCCCGCCGCGGCCGGGCAGCTCCACGTGCTTGTTGACCACGATGGTGGCGTTGACGCGCTCGCGCAGGGTCTCGGGCAGCAGCCGCGGCTCTGCCACCCGCACGGCGTGGATCGTGCCGTCGCCGGTGACCAGCCGCAGGCCGTCCTCGTCCCACGAGGCCTTGTCGATGGTCTCGTACGGCACTCTCGTGCCGTCGGGCAGGAACAGCGCCAGTGTGGTCGCCACGAGGTGGCCGTCGTCTGACGGGGTGAAGGCGAGCACGCGCTCCCCCGGCTCGGTGGTCAGGGACTCGCGGACGCTAGCGGGCAGGCGACGGAAGACTTTCACCTCTCCACCGTATCCACCGTGTCATCCGTCGTGTCGGCGAGCAGGTCCAGGGTGAGCGCCGCGCTCCAGGAGAAGTCCCGGCAGCCGCGACCGCTGCCGTCGAACGGGTCGAAGCACTCGCGGAACCCTGCCTGCCTGACCAGGCGCAGCGTGCCGTTGGTGAGCTGCTGACCGAGCGACTCCAGGCCGTGCACGGCGGCGGCGCGGCGCAGCAGCCAGTTGGTGTTCACCCATGACGGGCCCCGCCAGTAGCGGGTGCGGTCGAACTGGACGGCGCGGATCTCGCAGCTGGGCACCGGGTAGCCGGTGGCGCCCATGAACCGGGCCGACTCCAGCACCTCGACCGCCGTGTTCACCTGCAGGGCTGGCAGCCCGGGGTCGAGCAGCGGTCCGAACCCGCCAACGGTGCAGATGCGGACGAGACGCTCGTCGCGCAGGTCGCGGGCGTAGAAGCAGCCGTCCCACAGCCGGTCGAGCAGGGCGCTCCTGATGCGCTCGGCCTGCTCGACATGCGGCACGGGGTCGGCCCCCGCGATCGGGGCCAGCTCGGCCAGGGCCTGGCACGAGGCGAGCCAGATGCCGTTGAACAGCGGGTCCTCGATGGCGAACGGGTGCTCGTCGCGCAGGTATCCGGCCTGGTAACCGGCGTTGCGGTAACGCAGCGCCAGCCACACGTACCGGTCGTGGTCGCTGTCGGGGTGCCGCTCGTCCAGGTCGACGTTGCGGTAGCCGTAGCGGATCTCGGGGAGCGCGGCGAGCGCGCCGTCCCACGCCGGGCTGTCGTCCATGCCCGACTCCCAGGGGTGCACGATCGCGGCCAGCCCCGCGCCGCCGAGGTCGCGGGCGCCGGCGAGGTAGGCGTGCTGCGCGGCCAGGGCCGGGAAGGCCCGCCTGACGAAGGCGTCGTCGCCGGTGTGCCGGTAGAGCCACCACAGCGCCAGCCCGTGCAGCGGCGGCGCGGTCAGCCCCGAGGTGAGCACCCGGGGCGCCGCCGGGTGGTCCTCGGAGCGCCATACGGCCGGGCCGGGGAAGTACGCCTCGGGCGTGTGGAAGACGATGTGCGGGATCATCCCGGTCGCCCACTGCCCGTCCAGCAGGCCGAGCAGCTCGGCGCGGGCCCGGTCGGGGCGGTGCCTGGCCAGGCCGATCGCGACGAACGCCGAGTCCCAGCTCCATTGGTGCGGGTAGAGGCCGGGCGCGGGCACGGTGGCGCTTCCCGTCCAGTTCGCCTCGAGCACGGACAGTGCTTCGCGCCCGAGCGCGGCGTCGTCGACCGCCGGCCGCGCTTCCATCCACCCACTATGCGCCGGTAAGCCCGAGGACGCTACGTCCCGCTGCTCCGCTTCGTCAGCAGCATGACGCCGGCCGCGACGGCGCCGATGATGAGCGCCCACTTGAGCAGGTCGAAGATGAATCCGACAAGTGGCCCGAGCAGGATAAATGCCGCGATGATGGCTGCGATGACCAGAAGTATTCGTCCCATGACTTGAACGGTACGAGATCCTTTAAGCGGATTGCAGGTAAGACAGGGTTCAATCAGGGACAAGTCAGGGTCCCCCTATGGCATCGGGAGCGTGATGAGCCAGGGCCCACCCATGAGCAGAGAAGGCGCCGAGCACGCGCTGCGCGCGAGGGCGGCCGAGCGTGACCGCATCTCGGGCGACCTGCTCGATCTGGAGTCGCACACGACCTACCAGTTACTCAAGGGCGCCTCCTTACGCGACGCGACCCGGCTCCGCTGGGAGGAGGCGCAGGCCGCGCTGGCCAGGCTCTGGTCCCTGTACGACGCGTACCGGGGGGTGCTGCGCGACGCGGAGCAGGTCAGGGCCGAGCGGTCCCGGCTCGGCGGCGAGCAGCTGGAGGCGCTGACCGCGTTGCTGTCGGGCCGGTCGGTGCTGCTGAAGGCGCCGGCCAAGCCCGTCGAGCAGCGCTCCCTGCTTCCCCCGGTGGAGGAGCGGCTGACCCTGGACGAGACCGTCCTGCGGATGGACGCGGCCTTCCAGCTCGCCACCGACGCGCTCACCGAGATCGACTCCGTCTGGTCGGCGCTGCTCCCCCGGGTGGACTCGGCCGCCGCCGCGCTCGCCGGGGCGCGCGAGCTGGGCAGCCGGCTGGGCGAGCCGGTCGACCTGACCCGCCAGGACGCCGACCTGACCCGCCTGCGCGCCGCCGTGCTGGCGGACCCGCTCGGGGCCGGGCACGTCAAGCAGGAGCTCGACACGCTGGTCCGCCACCTGGAGAACGTCCGCGCCGACCTGGAGCAGGCGCTGACGGTCAAGGACGAGTACGGCGCGCGCAGGGAGAACCTGAAGGCGGCGCTCGACCTCGTACGGGCGGCCGAGAGCGAGGCGCGGCTGGCGCACGGCGCCGTCGTCGTCAAGATAGCGCTGCCGCCGCAGGCGCAGCCCAGGAGCGGCGTGCCGGAGCTGGAGGCCGCGCTGGCGGCGTTGGACGCCTCGGCCGACTCGTGGCTGGAGCGGGCCAGACGGCTCACGGTGCTGGAGCGACAGGCCGTGGAGGCCGAGGCGAAGGCGGGGGCGGCGGCGCGGGCGCTGCGCGGGCTGCTGAACAGGCGCGACGAGCTGCGCGGCCTGCTCGGCGCCTGCCAGGCCAAGGCCGCGCGCACCGGCATGGTCGAGGATCCGGCCGCGATGCGGCTGTACGAGCGGGCGCGGCTGCTGCTGTGGAGCTCGCCGTGCGACCTGACGAGGGCGGCGGCGGCCGTCGACGAGTACAAGCGGGCGATCAACGGAGGTGGGCGATGACGTCGTGCGCGCAGCCTGGCTGCACGGGCACGATCGACGAGGGTTACTGCGACCTGTGCGGTCACGCCGCCGTCTCACCCCTGGTGGCCGCGCAGGCGAGCGGCCCGGCGGAGGGCTCGGTCGGGGTGTGGACGGGGCACCCGGCCGTGTCGCAGCCCGCCGGCGTCACCCGGCCCGTACGCGGGACGGGGCCCTCCAGCAGGGGCGTGTCGGGGCCGATGAGCAGCGGCCGGTCGCGCGCCGGTGTGCTCGCGGAGATCGCCGATCTGCCGTCCGTGCCGTACCGCGACCCCGCGACCGCGGTGCAGTCCGACCCGCAGGTGCCGGAGAACAAGCGGTTCTGCGCCAAGCTCGACTGCGGCAAGCCGGTCGGCCGGTCGGTGGACGGGCGGCCAGGCCGCACCGACGGGTTCTGCCCGCACTGCCGGACGCCGTACTCCTTCTCCCCCAAGCTGGCCAAGGGCGACCTGGTGGGCGGCCAGTACCGGGTGCTCGGCTGCCTGGCCCACGGCGGCCTCGGCTGGATCTACCTGGCCTCCGACGAGAACCTGGACGGCCGGTGGATGGTCCTGAAGGGCCTGCTCAACACCGCCGACGCCGAGGCGCTCGCGGCGGCGGAGGCCGAGCGGCGCTTCCTGACGATGGTCGACCACCCGAACATCGTCAAGATCTTCAACTTCCAGCGCTCCGGCGGCCTCGGCTACATCGTCATGGAGTACGTCGGCGGCCAGTCGCTGCACGAGCTGCGCGGCCAGGGTCCGCTGCCGCTGCGGGAGACGCTCATGTACGGGCGTGAGATCCTGCGCGCGTTCGCCTACCTGCACGAGCACGACCTGGTCTACTGCGACCTCAAGCCGGCCAACGTGATCCGGGTCGGCAGGCGGCTCAAGCTCATCGACCTGGGCGCGGTGCAGCGCGTCGGCTCGCCGCCCGGGTCCTCCTGGGTGACGACCGGTTACCACGCGCCCGAGCTGGACACCCAGCCGTCGTCCGTCGCCTCCGACCTCTACACGGTGGCCAGGACCCTGGCGGCGCTGGCCGTCCCCGGGTTCAGCCCCACCAGGGGCGGGGTGGCCGCGCCGCTGCCGGACGACTGCGGCCACGAGTCGTTCGCCCGGCTGCTGCGCCGCGCCACCGACCCGGACCCGGCCGCCAGGTTCCACAGCGCGCAGGAGATGGAGGAGCAGCTCGTCGGCGTGCTGCGCGAGATCTCCGCGCTGGAGGACGGCGTGCCGTACCCGGCGCCGTCCGCGCTGTTCGGGCCCGAGCGGGACGCGGTGGGCAGGGCGCTGTCCGACGACCCGCAGCGGGTGTTCGACGCGCTGGACCCGATGGCGGCGGTGACGTCGCTGCCCGTGCCGCTGGCCGACCCCGCCGACCCCGCGGCCGGGGCGCTGGCCGGGCTGGCCGGCAGCCACCCGCACGAGCTGGCCGCCCAGGTGGGGGCCATGCCGGAGACGCCGGAGACCCGGCTGACCCTGGCCAGGCTGGCGGCCGAGGACGGCTTCGCGGGAGTGCGGGACATGCTGGACGACCTGGACCGGGCCCTGCCGGGCGACTGGCGCGTCACCTGGTACCGCGGCGTGGCCGGGCTCGCCGTCCGCGACCCCGATCTCGCGGTGAGGTCGTTCGACCGGTGCGTGTCGATGATGCCGGGAGAGCGGGCGCCCAAGCTCGCGCTCGGCTTCGCGCTGGAGCTCGCCGGTCGCGATCCGGTCCCCTGGTACGAGAGCGTGTGGCGGACCGACCACGCCTACGTCAGCGCTGCCTTCGGGCTGGCCAGGACGGGCCGGACGGCGGTGCTCGACGAGGTGCCGGCGTCCTCCAGCCACCGGGTGGCCGCGCAGCTCGCGCTGGTGGCCGCCGCCGCCCGCCGGGACCCGCGGGCGCTGCACCCGGGCGAGCTGACCGCCGCCGCCGACCGCCTGGGCAAGCTGGCCGACCTCGACCCGCGCCGCCGCAAGCGACTGACGGCCGAGATCCTGCGTGCCGCGCTCACCTGGCTCGACGGCAACCAGCCGGCGCCCGGCGCGCGGGTGGCGGACACCCCCTTCACGGAGCGGGGCGTGCGGGGGCGGCTGGAGTCGATCTACCGCGAGCTCGCCGGCGCGGCGTCCTCGCGGCAGGAACGGTACGCGCTGGTCGACCTGGCCAACACCGTCCGGCCCCGGACGTGGCTGTGATGTGCCCGCTGTGCGAGGCGCCCGTGGCCCGGGGCGACTCCTTCTGCGAAGCCTGCGGCCACCCGCTCGCCTCCCCCTCCTGCGTGTCCTGCGGCGCCGCCGCCGTGGACGCGGAGGGCTACTGCGAACGCTGCGGCGTGCGCCAGCCCACGGCCAGGGACCATGCCGAGTCCGTCCTCCCCCACGGCGCCGCCGCCGTCACGGACCGCGGCCTGCGCCGCGCCCGCAACGAGGACGCGGTAACCCTGCTAACGCTCACCGCACCCCCGCCGAACCCGATCCCACCAGAAGCGGCCACCATCCCGGTAACCACATCAGCCCCAAGAACACCCCCACCCGGCCCGCCCCGAACAGGCGGGACAATCCCGCCAGAGACGCTCCCGCCCCGCGCGGCGGGGGCTGTCCCGCTAGGGACGCCTCCCGGCGCGACCCCGGCAGACCCGGCGGGGACTTTCCCTCCTCCCGGCGCGACCTCAGCAGGCAGGCCGGTCCCGTCGGGCACGGCCACTTCCGGCGCGGCGGGGACAGTCCCGTCAGGGACGTTTCCTCCCAGCGTGACTCCAGCAGGTGGGGCGGTCCCGTTGGGTGCGGTCGGTTCGGGGACGATCGCTGTGGTTTGTGATGGGGTGGGGAGTTCGCCGCGGGCTGATGAGGCGGCGGCAGCGGCTGTGGCGGCGGCAGCGGCGGCGCTGGCGGAGGGGCGACCGCATGAGGAGGCGTTCGCGCTGGCCGGCCTGGCGGTGGGCAAGCTCGCCAGCTCCCCGGACCATGCCCCGGCCTGTACGTACGTGGCCGCGGTGGCGCGCCCCGGCGAGATCACGCTCTGCTGGGCGGGCGACACCCGCGCGTACTGGCTCGCCGACGTCCCCGCCGACGGGGGCGTGCGGCGGGAGGGGACGCTGCTCACCGAGGACGACGTGGCGCCCACCGGGGAGATCACCGCCTGGCTCGGGGCCGACTACCCCGACGTGCGCCCCCGTACGCGCGTCTTCACGCCGCCGGGACCCGGCCTGCTGCTGGTGTGCAGCGACGGGCTGTGGCGCTACCTCGCCGGCTACCGCTTCCCCACCGAGGGAACCCCGCTCGACCAGGCCCGCCAGATGCTGCGCCACGCGCTCGACTCCGGCGGCCACGACAACGTGACCATCGCCTTGATCCCTCTAGGAGGCACGCATGGGTGACCAGCCCTCTTTCACCTTGCAGATCGACCAGAACAAATTCCTCCCGGTGGACGGCCGGGAGGTGCACGCCATCCTCACGATCGGCTCCACCGGCGCGGCCGTGGCGGAGACCGCCACCGAGGCCGCCGAAGTGATCATCGTGGACACGTCGGGTTCGATGAGCGGCAGCAAGATCCGTGACGCCCGGACGGCCGCCGCCACGGCCGTGGAGACACTGCGCGACGGCGCGTACTTCGCGGTGGTCTCCGGCACCTCGACGGCCAAGGTGATCTACCCGCACGGCCACGGCCTGGTCCGGGCTACCCCGGCGACCCGGGCCGAGGCGCAGCAGGCGATCTCCAGGCTGACCGCCCGCGGCGGCACCGCGATGGGCGAGTGGCTCAACCTGGCCGGCCACCTGCTGTCGGCGCACCCGAACGCGGTCCGGCACGCCATCCTCATGACCGACGGCCAGAACAACGAGCGCGAGGAGACGTTCCAGCACGTGCTGCGCGCCTGGAGCGGCACGTTCGTCTGCGACAGCCTCGGCGTCGGCGCGGACTGGGTGCCCGCCCAGCTCCGCATGGTGTCGGAGGCGCTGCTCGGCAGCTTCGAGTTCGTCAGGAACCAGCACGAACTGGCCGAGTTCTTCCGCCGGATCACCCAGACGGCGATGGCCAAGACCGTGCCCGACCTGTCGCTGCGCGTGTGGGTGCCGCAGACCGCCACGCTCAAGTTCGTCAAGCAGGTCTCGCCCACGCTGCTCGACCTGACCGGCAAGCGCGCCGACGTCAACCCGATGACCGGCGACTACCCGACCGGCTCGTGGGGTCAGGAGGAGCGCGAGTACCACCTGTGCGTGGAGGTCGCCCCCGGCCAGATCGGCCAGGAGATCAGGGCCGGGTGGGTGAAGCTGGTGCGGCCCGACACGGACGAGGTGCTGGCCTCGGGCAACGTGCTCGCCCAGTGGACCGACGACCTGGCCCAGTCCACCCGGATCAACCCCAAGGTCATCCACTACACCGGCCAGGCCGAGCTGCACCAGCTGATCCAGGACGGCCTGAGCGACCGCGCGGCCGGCAACGTGGAGGCCGCCACCGCCCGCCTGGCCAGGGCCAGGAAGATCGCCGCCGACTCGGGCCGCGAGGACACCGCGCGGCTGCTGGACAAGGTGGTCGAGGTCGATCCCGTCCAGGGCACCGCCCGGCTGGTCAGGAACGTCGACAAGGCCGACGAACTGGAGCTGGACACCGGCTCCGTACGCACGAGCAGGCTCCGCAGGACGGAGGGCGGCTGATGGCGACCTGCCCGCAGGGGCACGCGTCGAGCACCGACGACTACTGCGACGTGTGCGGGACGCAGATGTCCGCGCCCGCCCCGCAGCAGCCGGGGCCGTCCCAGCCGCAGGGGTCGCGGCCGGCGGAGAGCTGCCCGATCTGCGCCACCCCGCGCGTCGGCCAGTTCTGCGAGGTGTGCGGCCACTCCTTCGACGGCGGCGCGCTGCCCGCGCGGGCTCCGGTGGCCGGGGCCCGCTGGGAGGCGGTGACCGCCGCCGACCGCGCCTACTACGACCAGGTCATCGCCCAGAACGGCCCGGACGCCGCGGCCATGGCCTTCCCCCCGTACTGCCCGGAACGCTCGTTCCCGCTCATCGGCGAGCAGGTGCGCATCGGGCGCAGCCGCAGGGGCCGTGACCTGACGCCCGAGATCGATCTGGCCGGGCCGCCGACCGATCCGGGCGTGTCGGGCCTGCACGCGGTGCTGCTGGCCACGCCCGGCGGGACCTGGATGCTGGTCGACCCGGGCTCGGCGAACGGCACCCAGGTCAACGGCAAGCCCGTCACGGTGAACGTGCCGGTCCCGGTGGGGCCGGGCGACCGCATCCACCTCGGCGCGTGGACCGTGATCACGATCAGGGAGGGCACGCCTTGACGGTGACGCCGATCTCACCCGCGCCGCCCGCACCGCACCAGGCCGCGCCTCCGGTCAGGCGGCGGGCCGCGCGCAGCGTGCCCGGCAGGGTCCGGGTGCTCACCGGGGTGGCGGCCGCGGCGCTCGCGCTGCTGTTCGCCGCCGTCGCCGCCGGCGGCACCACCGCGGGCGACGGCCTGCGCGTCATCGGCCGCGACGCCGGCCCTCAGGTGGTCGCCACCTCCGGCCTGTACTTCGGGCTGAGCGACATGGACGCGCTGATCGCCGACGTGCTGGTGATGGGCCCCGAGGACGGAGGACTCAGGGCCAAGGCCCTCGCGCGGTACGAGCAGCAGCGCTCGGCCGCCAACCTGGCGCTGCTGGAGGCGTTCCAGCTGGCCGGCGACGACCAGGCGGAGCGCCGTACCATCCAGTCCGTGCTGGACGGGCTGGGCCGCTACGAGCAGCTGGTCGCGCGGGCGCTGCTGCTCGACAGCCAGTCCAGTCACGCCGCCGGGGACCCGCCGGCCTCGGTCCTGGGGGTCTACCGGGACGCCACCGACCTGATGCGCCAGGTGCTGCTGCCGCAGGCCTACAACCTGACGCTGGAGAGCGGCACCATCGTGCGCCGCACCTACGACGACACGGCCGGGATGCTGCCGCTGGTGCGGGCCGCGGTGATCGTGGCCGGGCTGCTCGCGCTCGGGTGCCTGCTGTACCTGCAGGTGTACCTGGCCCGGCGGTTCCGCCGGGTGCTCGGGCTCGCGCTCGTCGGCGCCACCCTGGCGACCGCCGGCGCGATGGCGGCCGGGCTGAGCGTGATCCAGCGGGACATCGACTTCCTGCGGACGGCCAAGTTCGAAGGCTTCGACTCGGTGGTGACGCTGGCCAGGGCCCGCGCCATCGGCAACAGCATGCAGGGCGACCAGAGCCGCTTCCTGCTGGACAAGGAGCGGGCCGACACCTACGAGCACCGGTTCCTGGACAAGTCGCAGCGGCTGATGTACGTCGAGGCGGGGAGCCTGGCGAAGTACCAGACCGCGGTGCGGGGGGCCGAGGACTTCCGGGGCATGCTGGGCCCCGAGCTCGCCGGGGTGACCGCCAAGCCCGTGCTCGACGCCTACCTCCGCTACCAGGAGGCCGACAGCCTGATGCGCGCGCGGGCGGCCACGGGCCGCACCGGTGAGGCGGTCGCGATCAGGCTCGGCGAGGTGCGGCAGGCGTTCGCGAAGTACGACGAGGAGCTCGTGAAGGTGGCCGACCGCAAGCAGAGCGTCTTCGCCTCGGCGGTCGACCGCGGCGAGCGGGCGCTGGACGAGCTGTGGACCGTGCTGCCGTTCGCCATGGGCGGCATCGGCGTGCTGCTGGCCCTGGGCGTGTGGCCACGACTGAGGGAGTACCGTTGAAGCGGCTGATGATCGTGATGCTCGCGGCGGTCGCGCTGGTGGCCGCCGGATGCGGCGCCGGCGCCCCCGGGTCCCTGCTCGACAAGGACGAGATCGTCATCGGCGTCCGGCCCGACCTGCCGTCGGTGGGGTTCAGGAAGGGCAGCGGGTTCGAGGGCTTCGACGTCGACGTGGCCGCCTACGTCGCCGAGCGGCTCGGCAAGGACTACCGGCTGGTCCCGGTGCTGGCCGCCGAGCGCGAGGACGCGGTGCTCTCCGGCGAGGCCGACCTGGTCGTGGCCACGTACACGATCAGTGAGGACCGCAAGCAGAAGGTGCTGTTCGCGGGCCCGTACCACATCTCCTACCAGGACATCCTGATCCGGCCCGACGAGAGCCGGATCAAGGACGTGCGCGACCTGCGGGGCCGGCGCATCTGCGAGGTGGAGGGCGCGAACGCGGCCCAGCGGGTGGTCGAGGAGCGCGGGGTGGCGGCGGAGGTCAAGCCGTTCCCCGACTACCAGGCGTGCATGGTGGCGCTGAAGCAGAACCAGGTGGACGCCATCACCACCAACGACGTCATCCTGGCCGGGCTGGCCAAGCAGGACGGCGGCGGGCTGCGCCTGGCCAACGCCCAGTTCAACGAGCAGCGGACCGGCATCGGCATGCGCCGGGGAGACGTGGCCGGATGCGAGGAGGTCAACCGGGCGATCACCGACATGTACCAGGACGGGACCGCCGCCAAGCTGCTGCGCGAGTGGTTCGGCGGCACCGGCCTGGACTTCGGCACGGTCGCGGTGCCGCAGTTCGAGGGCTGCTCGTGACACGACGGCGGGCCGGGGAGGCTCCCCGGCCCGCCGTCGTGACCACTCAGTCCAGATAGTCGCGCAGCATCTGCGCCCTCGTCGGGTGGCGGAGCTTGGCCAGGGTCTTCGACTCGATCTGCCGGATGCGCTCCCGGGTGACGCCGAACTCCCTGCCCACCTCCTCCAGCGTGCGCGGATGGCCGTCGGCCAGGCCGAAGCGGAGCTGGATGATGCGTTGCTCGCGGTCGGACAAGGTCGCCAGGATGTCGTCGAGCTGGTCCTGCAGCATGATGAACGCCGCCGCCTCCATGGGCACGACCGCGTCGGCGTCCTCGATGAAGTCACCGAGGTCGGAGTCCTCCTCGCCGATCGGAGACTGCAGCGACACCGGCTCCTGCGCGATGCGCTGGATCTCCACGACCCGGTCGACGGGGAGGTCCATCTCCTTGGCGATCTCCTCCGGGATCGGCTCGCGGCCGAGGTCCTGGTGGAGCTGCCGCTGCACCCTGACGAGCTTGTTGATCGTCTCCACCATGTGCACGGGGATGCGGATGGTCCGCGCCTGGTCGGCGATCGCCCGCGTGATGGCCTGACGGATCCACCAGGTGGCGTAGGTGGAGAACTTGTAGCCCTTGGTGTAGTCGAACTTCTCCACGGCCCGGATCAGGCCGAGGTTGCCCTCCTGGATCAGGTCCAGGAACAGCATGCCGCGGCCGACGTACCGCTTCGCGATCGACACCACGAGCCGCAGGTTGGCCTCGATGAGGCGCTGCTTGGCCCGGGTGCCCTGCCAGACGAGCTCCCTGAACTCAGGGAAGGCCAGACGCGAGACCCCGTTGCCGAGCTTGTCCTCCGCGAACAGGCCGGCTTCGATCGACTTGGCGAGCTCCACCTCCTCTTCCGCCGTCAGCAGCGGCACCCGGCCGATCTCCCGCAGGTAGATACGGACCAGATCACTGGTCGGCGCCCGCTTGCCTACGTCTTCCTCATCGGCGCGGGTGGTCTCCTCGTCGCCCTGGGGCTCGAGGACCTCCACACCGTTCTCGGCGAGCATCCGCACGACGCGCTCCAGCGCGTCTGAGGGAAGCTCGGATCGGTCAAGCGCGGCTGCGACGTCATCGACGGTTACGCTCCCGCGCTCCCTTCCCTTAGCGACGAGGTCCGCCACCTGATCTACGGATGGCGGTCCACTTGGCAGCACCGATGCACCCACGGGAGACAGTCTGCAGTATTGGTTCCATAAAATGGCAGACCCATTTTTGTCACCGAAGGTAAGGCCATCACCCTTACCGAATTGAGATCCCTTTAAGGTTTAGCCGGAGTTTGATCAGGAAAGTAAAGTCAATTACGCGGTCTGGATTGGTGTGTCCGGCTCGGTGAAGCGCCGGACACATGGGTCTTGCTGCCCGGATGCCGCTTTGTGCGGCATTACCGGGTCTTCCACTCGGCTATGCGCCGATCAGCCGCCCGCGTGGTAGACGGTCCCGCCGGCGGGCCTGTCGTACGTTTCGACGATCTCGGCCCGCTTCCCATCGAGATCCACGCGCACCCGCCGGCCCATTCCCCCGCCGTCGCCGCGTACGGTCACCTCCGCCGTTCCGGTCCATGTCGCCGCGGCCGGGCGGACCCCAGTCGGAAGCGGGACCCTCGCGGTCACCTTCCGCGACCCGAGGTCGTAGACGATCACCGACGGCCGCTCCCCCGGGACGTACACGGCCAGCCGCCGTCCGTCGGCGGCGGCCGCCGCCACCCTGGGCCGGTCGTCGCCCCCGCCGTCGGCCACGGACGAGGGCCGGCGGGGCAGGTTGTGGGCGACCACCTGCGGCGGCACGTCCCTGCGCAGGGTGCGCCCGCGCGGATCGGTGACCCGCATGCTCTCCTCCACCCGCAGCAGCTCCCCTCCGTCGCCGCTGAACCCGGCCGTGCAGGAGAAGCCGTCCTCGGCCGGGAGCGTGCCGACGGCCCGGCCCGAGCGCACGTCGTACACCCGGATCCGCCTGCCCGCGTCGTCGGGCAGGTACGCCGGCCGCGACCCGTCCGGCGACAGCAGCAGGCGGGTCTCGTCCACGCCGACCTCGTTCGCGGGCTGCTTGACCGTGCCGCCGCAGTTGGGCAGCCATCCCGTCCGCACCGGGACGTCCGCGACGGCGACGCCGCCACCGCCCGCCAGGACGGCGGATCCCGCCACCAGAACGGTCACCATTCGGATCTTCACGGGGTGTTGGACAGAGGCCGCCCGGCGAAAGTTCGCCGGCCTCCGGCGGGCTAGCTTCCGGCCGCCCGGTCGCGCAGGACCCGGCGCTGCTGCTCCAGGGCCACCAGCTCGCCGAAGAGCTTGTTGTATTCCTGCTGCTCGTCGACCGGGTTGAGCCGCTGGATGCGGGACTTCACCTGGGCGATGGCCCGGTCGACGGCGACGGCCTCGATGGCCGCGAGCATCGCGCCCGCGTAGCGCTCCTCGGCGTGGGAGTCGGCCTGGATGGTCTCCACCGCGAACCGGGTCACCAGCGCCGCCGCGCCCTCCTCGTGGGCGTGTTCGAGCAGCCGGTCGACCCACGGGCGGCCGCCGTGGCCCGCCGCCGCCAGCCCGCCCGCCGCCGCGATCAGCCGCTGCAGCGTCACGTGGTCGGGCGCGGTGAACGCCTGCGGGTCGAGCGCGTCGAAGCGCGGCCCGAGCAGCGCCGGCCGCTGCACGGCCAGCTTGAGCAGCTCGGCCTCCACCCGTACGTGCGGATCGACCGGAGCGGGCCGTGGGGCCTGCTGCGGGCGGCCCGTCTGCGCCCGCCCCACCTCGGCGATGCGCTGCATGACGAACCGCTCGTCCATGAACCCGAGCCACCGGTCGAGGTCGATGGCGTAGCGCTTGCGCAGCCCCGCGTCCTTGATGCCAGCCACGATCGGCGCCGCCGCGTCGAGCGCCGCGATCTTGCCTTCGTTGCTGCGCAGGTCGTAGCGGTCGATGGTGCTGCGGATGGCGAACTGGAACAGCGGCTCGCGGCTCGCGACCAGGTCGCGCACCGCCGCGTCGCCCTGCTTGACCCGCAGGTCGCACGGGTCGAGCCCGTCGGCCTGGATGGCGACGTAGGTCTGCGTGACGAACTTCTGCTCGTCGGCGAAGGCCCGCAGCGCCGCCTTCTGGCCGGCCGCGTCGCCGTCGAAGGTGAAGATCACCTCACCCCGGAACTCGGCCTGGTCGAGCAGGAACCGGCGCAGGATCTTGATGTGCTCCTCGCCGAACGAGGTGCCGCAGGTCGCCACCGCCGTCGGCACGCCCGCCAGGTGGCAGGCCATCACGTCGGTGTAGCCCTCGACGATCACCGCCTGGGCCCGCTTGGAGATCTCGCGCTTGGCCAGGTCGATGCCGTAGAGCACCTGGCTCTTCTTGTAGAGCGGGGAGTCGGGGGTGTTGAGGTATTTGGGGCCGTCGTCGGAGTCGAGCAGTTTGCGGGCGCCGAACCCGATCACGTCGCCGGTCGAGTCCTTGATCGGCCAGATCAGCCGCCCGCGGAACCGGTCGATCGGCCCGCGCCGCCCCTGCTTGGCCAGCCCGCCCTTGACCAGCTCCTCGGCGCTGAACCCGCGCGCCAGCAGGTGGCGGGTCAGCGCCTCCCACTCGGCCGGCGCGTAACCGACCTGGAACAGCTCGGCGTCGGCCCGCTCGAACCCCCGCTCCGACAGGAACCGCCGCCCCGCGCCGGCGTCGGGAGCGAACAGCTTGGCGGCGTAGAACTCCGCGGCCAGCCGGTGCGCCTCGATCAGCCGCGCCCGCTCGCCGTGGTCGCGCCGCGGCACGTAGCCACCCTGCTCGTACTGCAACTGGATGCCGGCCCGCTGCGCCAGCCGCTCGACCGCCTCGCCGAAGGTCAGATGCTCGACCTTCTCCACGAAGGTGATCACATCACCGCCTTCGGAGCAGCCGAAACAGTAGTACATCCCCCGCTCGGGGGTGACGTTGAAGGACGGCGACTTCTCATCGTGGAACGGGCACAGCCCCTTGAGGTTGCCGCCTCCGGCGTTGCGCAACTGGATGTGCTCGCCGATCACGTCGGCGATGGGGGAACGCTCGCGTACGAGCGCGATGTCGACGTCACGGATCCGGCCAGCCACGCCGGTGAGTCTATGCGGAGCGCCCGACACTTCTCCCACTGAGAGCGATGTGACCTGCGGGACGGAGAGGAAGCAGCGGGATGGAACAGGTCGCGCCCGTTGGTCCGAAAGACGTTATGGGACCGCTCCCTGTCGGCTACAAAGGTAAAGGTTGTCCTCGGATACGGTGGAGATCATGCGAGCGGGGCGGATCGGCCTGTTGGCGGCGTCGGCCGGCGCCGCGCTGCTGGTGAGCGGCTGCAGCCAGCCGGCCGGGATCGCGGGCGTGCGGTCGGCCGCCACCACGTCCGGCGCGGGCTCCGCGGCGGTGACCTCGCCGGCCCCGACACCGGCCCCGCAGGGCCCCGTCGAGCCGCCCGCGGGCGACGACCCGGTGCGGGTGCCGCCGCCGAAGCTCTCCAAGTACACCTACACCTTCCCCGTCAAGGGCTGCGAGGTGACCTACCAGAGCAAGCTGCTGGTGCTGCCGAAGACGACGATCTGGGCGCCGCGGGGATGCGCGTTCGTGGCGCCGGTCGACGGCGTGGTCGACGAGGTCAACACCGCCAACCGGTGGCTGCCGTCCACCGACGAGGGCGCCCACCGCGAGGGCAGGTTCGTCACGGTCATCGGCGACGACGGGGTGCGCTACCTGGGCGCCCACCTCGACAGCGTGGCCGAGGGCATCCGGCCGGGTGTGAAGGTGAAGGGCGGCCAGACGCTGGGCCGGGTCGGCACGTCGGGCAACGCCCGCGACACCGGCCCCAACCTCTACTTCGCGATCTCCTGGAAGACCGGCCCGGCGTTCTGGTGGGTGCGCAGGGGCATGGTCGAGCCGTGGGACTATCTCGACGCGTGGCGGTCCGGCAACCGCACGTTCTCGCCCCGCCAGGAGACGCTGGCGCTGCGCCGCAAGCTCGGCGAGACGCCGTCGTGCAGGCTGCTGTGCGGCGGGAAGCGGGCCGAGCCCGCGTCGGCCGAGCCGACCCCGACTCCGACGCGGAAGAAGAAGCGCGCCACTCCCACGCCGGAGCTCGCGATCACGCTCGCGCCGACGGCGTCGGTCGGCACCGTGCGGTGACGCGCTCAGCGTGACAGCCGCCGGTGCCAGGCGACGGCGGAGGTGTCGGTCAGCGAGGCGATCTGGTCGATGACCACCCGCACGCGGTCCGCGTCGCCGGCCGCCTCGTCGAAGGCGGGCCTGAAGGCGGGCTCCAGCGTGCCGGGCGCGCCGAGGGTGATGAGCGAGGCCAGCTCCATGATCAGCTCACGCTGCCTGGCCTGGTTGGCGTGGTGGTCCTCGGTGGCCATCACGTAGTGGGCGGTGATGCCCTTGAGCAGCGCGCACTCCAGGCGGGTCGACTCCGGCACGACGAGGCTGGTCCGGTGGCGCAGGCCGTACGACTCCCTGGTGGCCGTCTGGGCGGCGCGGCAGAAGCGGCCGATGAGCCCGCTGGTGAGCGCCTTGAGCCCGGCCAGGTCGGAGAGGGTGGCCGTGAAGCGGCGGGGCCACGGCGGGGCGGCGACCAGCTCCGCGAAGAGCTCCTCCAGCTCGGCGAGGTCGGCGCCGGGCGCGTACCAGGTGCGGGTCGTCACGCAGACGGCCGCGCGCTCGGCGGGCGAGCGCAGCGCCTCGGGGACGACGTGGCCGGAGTGCAGGGCGTCTTCCAGGTCGTGCACCGAGTAGGCGACGTCGTCGGCCCAGTCCATGATCTGCGCCTCGAAGCTGACCCGGCCGTCGGGCGCGCCGTCCCTGATCCACCGGAAGACCGGCAGGTCGTCGTCGTAGACGCCGAACTTGGGCGACTCGCCGCGGGTCCACGGGTACTTGGTGGAGGCGTCCAGCGCGGCCCTGGTGAGGTTGAGCCCGGCGCTGGTGCCGTCGTCGGCGATGACCTTGGCCTCCAGCCGGGTGAGCAGCCGCAGGCTCTGCGCGTTGCCCTCGAAGCCGCCGCAGGGCTCGGCCAGCTCGGCGAGCGCCGTCTCCCCGTTGTGGCCGAACGGCGGGTGGCCCAGGTCGTGGGCGAGGCAGGCGGTCTCCACCAGGTCGGGGTCGACGCCGAGGGTGGCGCCCATCTCGCGGCCGACCTGGGCGCACTCCAGCGAGTGGGTGAGCCGGGTGCGCGGGATGTGCTGGCCGGCGCCGAGCGCCTCGGCCGGGCCGACCACCTGCGTCTTGGCGGCGAGCCTGCGCAGCGCGGCGCTGTGGAGCACCCGTGCGCGGTCTCGTTCGAACGCGCTGCGCTCGGGGTTGCCGGGTGGTTCGGGCACCCAGCGTGCGGTGTCGTGTTCGTCGTAGCCGGCCATAAGGGAGCGATTTTATCCGGTTTCCGGTTTTCGCTAGGGTCGAAGCCACGCCAGAGTCCCCCCGTCCCCGGGAGCCCTCACCCATGACGACCGCGTTCCGGGCCGTCCTCGCCTTCTGCCTGCTCGCCGGCTTCTACGTGCTCGTCGGCGTGATCGTGCTGGCGGCGGTCGCGCTCGACGTGCTGCTGATCATCGACTTCCACGCCAACTTGATCAAGTTCGCCGTGGTGCTGACGCTGGCCGCCGCCGCGCTCGTCCGGACGCTGATCATGGTGAGCCGCCGGCAAAGCGGCGAGCAGCCGGGCGTGGCGGTCACCAGGGAGCACGAGCCGGTGCTGTGGCAGACCGTCGAGGACCTGGCCCGCCGGGTCCGCACCGCGCCGCCTGACGAGATCCGGCTGCTGCCGGACGTCAACGCGGCGGTCGCGGAAGACACCCGGTTCCTCGGGCTGAAGGCCACCAGGCGGCGCATGTACATCGGGCTGCCGCTGCTGCAGACGCTCACGGTCGACGAGATGCGGGCGGTGCTCGGGCACGAGCTGGGCCACTACAGCGGCGCGCACACCCGGCTCGGCGCGCCCGTCTACCGCGGGCGGGTCTCGCTCATCGCGACCGTGCGAGGCCTGGACCGCCACCCGTTCGTCCAGCGGCTGTTCACCTGGTACGCCAAGCTCTACATGCGGGTGTCGCAGGCCGTGTCGCGCAGGCAGGAGCTGGAGGCCGACGAGCTCGCGGTGGCGATCGGCGGGCGTCAGGCGATGGCCGACGCGCTGCGCAAGATCCACTACACGGCGGCGGCCTGGGAGCTCTACACGGCCACGTACCTGTCGATGGCGGGGGCGGGCGGCTGCCGGCCCGCGGCCGTGTTCGGCGGCTTCCAGTCCATGCTGAACGACGAGTCCCGGCGGGCCCAGCTGACCGAGCTGGCCGCGCGGCCCGAGGAGACGTCCCCGTACGACTCGCATCCGAGCCTGGCCGAGCGGCTGGCGGCGGTGGAGCGGCTGCCGGAGCCCGAGCACGTGCCCGACCCGCGCTCGGCGCTGATGCTGCTGCACGACGCCGACGTGGCCGCCAACGCCGTGGAAGGGTCCCTGTGGACGCCGCAGGCGGCGGCCGCCCTGCGTCCGGTGTCCTGGGACGAGCTGGTCTCACAGGGCATGTACGAGGGTCGCAACGCCGAGGCGCTGCGCGACCTCGCGGTGGCGGGCGCCCGGGTGGTCGGGGCGTCCAGGCCGTACCTGGACGCGGCCTTCGAGGCCATCGCCAGAGGGCGTCAGGCGGAGCTGGAGGCGGCTCTGCGCGAGCTGGGGTGGGCCCCCGAGGAGGGACTGCTCGCGCGCGTGCTGGGCGCCGCCCTGGAAGGGCTGCTGATCCAGCACGGCCAGGCCCGCTGGGCGCTGTCCTGGTCGGGGCCGGCGCGGCTGCTGTACGACGACGGCGAGGAGGTGGCCCTCTCCGGCTACGCGGCCCAGGTGTCCGCCGACCCCGCGGCCATCGGCGGCCTCCGGACCTGGCTCGGCGACCTCGGCGTACGCCACGACTACATCCCAGCCAACGCCGAACCAACCCCCATCCCGTCCCCCTGACCTCCGCCGTACGACCCCCATCCCCAAAACTCTCCGTACGGGACCTTCCCTCGTACGAACCCTCGCCCGTACGAGACCTCCCCCCGACAGGACGCGTCCCCGAAACTCCCCGTACGGGACCTTCCTCGTACGAACCTTCGCCCGTACGAGACCTTCCTCGGTCGGACCTCCAGACAGGACCCGACCCCGAAACTCCCCGTACGAGACCTCTCCTCGTACGAGACCCTCCCCGGGCAGGACGCGTCCCCGAAACCTTCCATACGGGACCATCCCCCGGACGAGACCGTCCCCGAACCCCCATGCGAGACCCTCCCCAGGCAGGACCCGTTCCCGAAACTCTCCGCGCGGGACCATCTCCGCACGAGACCATCCCGGGAAGTCTCCGTACGGGACCTTCCCCGTACGAGACATTCCCCGAGGTAGGACGCGTCCCCGAAACCCTCCGTACGGGACCGTCCCTCGGACGAGACCGTCCCCGAACCCCATACGAGGCTTTCCCCAGGCAGGACCCGTTCCCGAAAATTCCCCGCGCGGGACCATCCCCGCACGAGACCATCCCGGGAACTCTCCGTACGGAACCTTCCCCGTACGAGACATTCCCCGAGGTAGGACGCGTCC
Source organism: Nonomuraea sp. NPDC050478 (assembly GCF_044458265.1). Taxonomy (NCBI): domain Bacteria; kingdom Bacillati; phylum Actinomycetota; class Actinomycetes; order Streptosporangiales; family Streptosporangiaceae; genus Nonomuraea; species Nonomuraea sp. NPDC050478. The sequence goes on from NZ_JBITHT010000004.1 coordinate 587,106, forward strand.
CCGAAACCCTCCGTACGGGACCGTCCCCGAAGCTCACGCACGGGACCGTCCCCCGCCACAAAACTCCCGTACGAGACCTCTCCTCCTACGAGACCTCCCCCGGACAGGACGCGTCCCCGAACCTCCGCACGGGACCATCCCCGTACAGGACCCTCCCTGCACGGGACTATCCCCCGGACGGGACCCGCCTCGGAACTTCCCGTACGAGACCTCTCCTCGTACGGAATCTCCCCCAGACAGGGGGCGTCCCCGGAACTCTCCGTAGGGGACCATCCCCGCCGCAAACTCCCCGTACGGGGGCCTCTCCTCGACGAGACCTCCCCGGGACGGGACCCGGCCCGGAGTTCCCCGTACGAGGACTTCCTCGGACGGGGTCTTTCCGGTGGGGGAAGGTCGGTCAGCGGGTGTCGGAGTCGGTGTCGCTGAGGGCGGCGCGGCCCGCTTCGAGGCGGGCGACCGGGATGCGGAAGGGTGAGCAGGAGACGTAGTCGAGCCCGGTGTCGTGGCAGAAGTGGACGGAGTCCGGGTCGCCGCCGTGCTCGCCGCAGATGCCGATCTTGAGGTCGGGCCTGGTGGCACGGCCTTCCTCGGTGGCGATCGCGACCAGCCGGCCGACACCCTCGCGGTCGAGGGTCTCGAACGGGGAGACGCCGAAGATGCCCAGCTCCAGGTAGCGGGAGAAGAACGAGGCCTCGACGTCGTCGCGGGAGAAGCCCCACGCCATCTGGGTGAGGTCGTTGGTGCCGAACGAGAAGAACTCGGCGGCCTCGGCGACCTGCCCGGCGGTCAGGGCGGCCCGCGGCGTCTCGACCATGGTGCCGATGAGCGCGCCGACACCCGCCTCCGCGAGGATGGCGGCGGCCTCCTCGCGGACGCACTCCAGTTCTTGGACGGCGGCGATGAGCGGGATCATGATCTCCGGCCGGGCGCCGGGGACCTCCTTGGCGGCCTGGGCGATGGCGCGTACCTGCATGGCGAACAGGCCGGGGATGACCAGGCCGAGCCGTACGCCGCGCAGGCCGAGCATCGGGTTCTGCTCGTGCAGTCTCTTGACGGCGGCCAGCAGGGCGCGGTCCTTGTCCGTGGCCTCGCCGGTGGCGACCTTGACGGACAACCCGACGATGTCGGGCAGGAACTCGTGCAGCGGCGGGTCGATGAGCCGGATGGTCACCGGCCGGTCACCCATCGCCTGGAAGATGCCGACGAAGTCGGACTTCTGGAGGGGTTCGAGCGCGTCCAGCGCGGCCTGCCGGTCCTCGGCTCCGGCGGCGAGCACCAGGTCCTCGACGAGCTGGCGGCGGTCGCCGAGGAACATGTGCTCGGTGCGGCACAGCCCGATGCCCTCGGCGCCGAAGCGGACCGCCCTGGCGGCGTCCTCGGGGGTGTCGGCGTTGGCCCGCACGCCCAGGCGGCGCGCCCCGTCGGCGTGCCGCATGATGCGGTCGACCGCCTTGACCAGGTCGTCCTCGGGCTCGGCGCCTTCGAAGTACTCGACCACGGCGGAGGCGACGACCGGCACCTCGCCGAGGAAGATCTCGCCGCTGGTGCCGTCGATGGAGATCACGTCGCCCTCGTTGACGACCACGCCGCCGGGGGCGGAGAACGTGCGGCCGGCCGTGTCGACGTCCAGCTCCTCGGCGCCGCACACGCAGGTCTTGCCCATGCCGCGGGCGACCACGGCGGCGTGCGAGGTCTTGCCGCCGCGGCTGGTGAGGATGCCGCGGGCGGCGATCATGCCGGACAGGTCGTCCGGGTTGGTCTCGCGGCGCACCAGGATGACGTCCTCGCCCTGGGCGGCCAGCTCGGCGGCCCGCTCGGAGGAGAAGACGGCCTTGCCGACGGCCGCGCCCGGCGAGGCGTTCATGCCCTTGGCGATGCGCCGCTTGTCCGCGCCGGCGTCGAAGCGGGGGAACATGAGGCGGGCGAGCTGGTCGCCGGTGACCCGGGTGACGGCCTCGTCCATGGTGATGAGGCCCTGGTCGACGAGCTGGGTGGCGATGCGGAAGGCGGCGCCGGCGGTGCGCTTGCCGACGCGGGTCTGCAGCATCCAGAGCTTGCCGCGCTCGATGGTGAACTCGATGTCGCACAGGTCGCGGTAGTGGTTCTCCAGCGTTTCCATGATCGACAGCAGTTCGTCGTAGGAGCGCTTGTCGAGCCGCTCCAGCTCCTGCAGCGGGATCGTGTTGCGGATGCCGGCGACGACGTCCTCGCCCTGCGCGTTCTGCAGGTAGTCGCCGTAGATGCCCTGGCGGCCGCTGCCCGGGTCGCGGGTGAAGGCGACGCCGGTGCCGGAGTCGCCGCCGCAGTTGCCGAAGACCATGGAGCAGATGTTGACGGCGGTGCCGAGGTCGGCGGGGATGCGCTCCTGGCGGCGGTAGAGGATCGCGCGCGGCGCGTTCCAGGAGTCGAAGACGGCCATGACGGCCATCCGCATCTGCTCGCGCGCGTCGGCGGGGAAGTCGTCGCCGGTCTGGTCGCGGACGATGCCCTTGTACGACTCGACCAGGCGCTGGAGCTCACCGGCGTCGAGGTCGGTGTCCTGGCGGCCGTCCTTCAGAGCGTCGAGGGCGTCCTCGAACAGGTCGCCGTCGATGCCGAGCACGGTCTTGCCGAACATCTGGATGAGCCTGCGGTAGGAGTCCCAGGCGAAGCGGTCGTTGCCGCCCGCCTGCTTCGCGAGGCCGTGCACGGACTCGTCGTTGAGCCCGATGTTGAGCACCGTCTCCATCATGCCCGGCATCGAGAACTTGGCACCCGAGCGCACGCTGACGAGCAACGGGTCGTCGGCCTGGCCGAGCCGCTTGCCCATGCTCTCCTCGAGCGCCCGCAGGTGCTCCTCGACCTCCCGGTCGAGCCCTTCGGGCAGGGCGCCCTCTGCCAGGTAGTGGCGGCACGCCTCAGTAGTGATCGTGAACCCCGGAGGAACGGGCAGCCCGAGATTGGTCATCTCGGCGAGGTTGGCGCCCTTTCCGCCCAGGAGATCTTTGAGATTCCTGTTGCCCTCGGTGAAGTCGTAAACGTACTTGGCCACCACAGCTCCAATCAACGCTTCTACTCGGACTCTACCGGCGGAATTGATGATGAAACTGCACTCTTCGGTTAAGTCAACGTTTCCCCAGCTCAGACGCCCTTCAGAGGTCTAATCCATTGATTATTCCGACCACTTCGGGAAGTGGTTTATACCAATGGTTCAAACCAATTCTTGAGCATCGGGCGCAGAATCGGATCACTGCTATACAAGCCGTCGGAAGGGCTGGCGTACGGGTCGGTCATGGAGATCAGCCGGCACCCGCGCGGCGGCCCACAGATGCCGCAGGCGCGACGATGGCAGCAGGCCGGACCGTCACGGGAACGGGTTGTGGTCGGGCGCCGGGCCGGGGGCGCCGCCGCGGGCCGGTAGCCACAGCACGAACGTGGCCCCTTCCCCGATCCGCGAGTGCACCGCCACCCTGCCGCCGTGCGACTCCACGATCTGCCTGACGATCGCCAGCCCCAGCCCGGTGTGCCGGTCGCGGCGGCTGGCCTCACCGCGCCAGAACCGGTCGAACACCCGCGCCTGGTCCTCCGCCGCCAGCCCCGGGCCGTCGTCGCGCACGGTCACCCACAGCCAGCCGCCGGCTTCGTCCACGGCGGCCTCCCGGTGACCGGTCTTCTGGTGGCCGGACCTCGCGGCCGCCCAGCCCGCCGCGCGGTGCAGCGGCCGCAGGCGGGACGCTCCGCCGGAGATCATGTCCGTCGCGCCCCACCGGTCGGCGGCCACCCGCACGCGCCCGCCCGGCGGGGACAGCCGCACCGCGTTGGACAGCAGGTTGGCCACCGCCCGCCGGAGCGCGTCCTGGTCGCCGGTCGTCTCCAGGCCGGGCATCAGCCGCCTGGTGATGGTGAGGCCGCGCGCGGTGGCCAGCGCCGCGTACTCCTCGCAGGCCTCGACGGCCACCCGCGACAGGTCCAGGTCGGTGTCGGCGAACGCGGTGCCCTGCCTGCGGGCGCTGGCCAGCAGGTCCTCCACCAGGCGGGTCATCCGGGTGGTGGCCCGGTCCACGACGGCGACGGCCCGGCCGCGCTCCTCCTCACTCGCCTCCGGCGACAGCAGCACCGCGTCCACGTTCGCCCTGATGATCGTCAGCGGGCTGCGCAGCTCGTGGGAGGCGTCGTCGATGAGCTGCCGTTGCGCCCGGAACGCCTCCTCCAGCCTGTCGAGCATGGTGTCGATGGTGTCGGCCAGGTCCTTCAACTCGTCGCTCGGGCCGCGCAGGGTGATCCGCCGTGACAGGTCCGTCGCCTGGATCTCCTCGGTGGTACGGGTGATCGACCGGACCGGCCGCAGCACCCGGCCCGACAGCAGCCAGCCGATGCCCAGGCTCGCCGCGAACAGCCCGCCCAGCGTGTACAGCGAGTAGTCGCGCAGGGTGGCGAGCGTCCCGACGTTGATCGCGTTCTCCACCTCTTCGATGAACACCACTTCCTGCTTGCCGACGTACTCGCCGTCCCGGTACGTCTTCGCGATCTCGGTCGCGTACGAGCGCTGCTCGGTCGTACGGGAGACCGCGTAGTAGATGCCGCCCAGCACCAGCGCCGCGAGCAGGAAGAGCAGCCCCGAGTAGAGCACGGTGAGCCGGAACCGGATGGTGTGGATCATGCGGGCTCCCTGAGCCGGTACCCCCGGCTGATGACGGTCTCGATCAGGCCGTCGGCCTGGAGCTTGCGGCGCAGGTTGCCGACGGTCACCCGGACGGTGTTGGTGAACGGGTCGGCGTGCTCGTCCCAGACGTGCTCCAGCAGTTCCTCGCTGGAGACCACGTAGCCCGGTCTGGTCATCAGGTAGTGCAGGACGCCGTACTCCTTGGGGGTGAGCGCCAGCGCCCGCCCGTCCAGCGACACCTCCATCCTCGCGGTATCGATCCGCAGCGTTCCCACCTCGAGGACGGAGGTGCCGCCGGTGTCCCTGCGCAGCAGGGCTCTGACCCTCGCCAGCAGTTCGGGAAAGGCGAACGGCTTGACCAGGTAGTCGTCGGCGCCCTCGTCGAGTCCGCGCACGCGGTCGTCCAGCCGGTCCCGCGCGGTGACCATGATGATGCGCACGCCGTCGCCCGTCGCCCTGACCGCCCGGCACAGCTGGAAACCGTCGCCGCCGGGCAGGTTGAGATCGAGCAGCACCAGGTCGTAGGAGTTGACCTGGAGCTTCTCGTGCGCGGTGAGGGCGTCGGCGGCCACGTCGACCGCGTATCCGGCCCGGACCAGGCCCACGCGTAACGCCTCCACCAGGTCTTCCTCGTCCTCGACGACCAGCAATCGCATACTTCGGACCCTAGTTTCGGATGAGGCGGTCCGCGATGGGCGCGGCCCGGTCGATGGGGATGGCGAACCCGATGCCGATGTTGCCGCCGCCCCGCCCGGCCGCGATCGCGGTGTTCACCCCCACGACCTGGCCACGGGCGTTGACCAGCGGGCCGCCGGAGTTGCCCGGGTTGATGGAGGCGTCGGTCTGCACCGCGGTACGGGACGCGCCGCCCAGCCGCACCTCCCGATCGGTGGCGCTGACGATGCCGGCGGTGACCGTCCCCGACAGGCCGAGCGGCGAGCCGATGGCGAGCACCTGCTCCCCCACCGACAGGTCCGCCGACCGGCCCAGCGTGGCCGGCGGCAGGCGGGCGGAACCCGCGCCCACCACCTCCAGCACGGCCAGGTCCTCGTCGTCGTCGGAGCCGAGCACCCGCGCGCCCAGCCTGCGGCCGTCGCTGAGCACCACCGTCACGTCGGACGCGCCCCGCACCACGTGCGCGTTGGTGAGGACATGGCCGCTCCCGTCCACCACGAAGCCGGACCCGCCTGCCCGGCCCGCCTCGACGGACACCACGCTCGGCAGGACCATCGCGGCCGTCGCGCTCAGCCCGGTCGCGCCGCCCGAGGCGGCCGGCGCCGCCCGGGGCAGTGCGGTGGCGGGTTCCCCGTATCGGAAGGCGGCCGCCCCCGCCAGTCCGGCCGCCGCACCGGTGACCGCCGCGACGAGCACGGCGGTCACCAGGAGACGACCGCCCCGGCGCGCGGGTTCCACGGGGCGGGAGGGCGGCGGGACGGCCAGGGGCACCTGCGTGAAGGCGGGGCCGCTGGGCCTGCCGAGCCCGTTCACGGCAGCCTCGCGAACCAGAGCATCGAGGTGGCCGCCGCCAGCAGCGCCGCGATCAGCCCCGCCGCGACGAACCACTGCCAGATCTCCTGCCGTTCGGTCCGATAGCCGACCGAGGTGCCGATGTCCTCGTACACGGCCTGGAGCTCATCGCCGCTGGCCGCCTCGTAGAAGCCGCCACCGGCCGTCTCCGCGAGCCGTTGCAGCGCGGGGGCGTCCACAGGCACGGGCAACTGTCTTCCCTGGAGTTCGATGACGCCCTCCTGCGTGCCATAGGCGATCGTGGTGACGGGCACGCCTCGGGCCGCCGCCTCGCGCGCCGACTCCTCGACGGTCCGGCCGGTCGTGTTCTCGCCGTCGGAGAGCAGCACGATGTGCGCGGGCGGGGCCTGCTCCTCGGTGTCGAGCGCCTCGATGGCGTCCAGCGAAGAGTAGACGGCCTCGCCGATGGCGGTGCCCGCGGTGGTGGTCAGCCGGTCGAGCGCGCCGAGCACGGCCGGGCGGTCGGTGGTCGGCGGCACGACGACCGAAGCGTTCTCGGAGAACGCCACCAGGCCCAGGTTGAACCGGGGCGGCAGGTGCTCCACGAACTGGGTGGCCGCCTGCCTGGCCGCGCTGAACCGGTCAGGGCTGACGTCGGTGGCCGCCATCGAGGCGGACACGTCGAACGCCACCATGATCGTGGCCCGTTCCCTCGGCACCGTCACCTCGGCCGTCGGCCTGGCGAACCCGGCCACCAGCAGCACGAACATGGCGAGCGACAACGCCGCCGGCACGTGTTTGCGCCACCCCGGCCCGCGCGGGGCGACCTTGTCCAGCAGATCGAGATTCGTGAACCGCACCGCGTACTCGGTGCGCCGCCTCTGCGCGACCACGTACCCTGCCGCGAGCAACGCGACGGGCACCAGCAACAGCAGCCACATCGGCGAGAGCAGCGTCATGCGACCTCACCCCCTCCCGGCGGAGGCCCCTCACCGACGACCTGCCCCCTCCCGGCCGGCCGCCCCTGACCGAGCGGACGGTCTTCCTCAGACGGGGCGTCGGAGCGGGCGAGGGCGCGGCGGAAGGCGGCGAGCCGGGCAAGCCCCCGTCTCCGGCCCTCTCCGGATCCAGCGGGCTCGGGTGAGGGGCCGTTTCCGGAAGGACGGCCTGCCGTCGTGGTGGTTGAAAGGGGTGCGGGGGAAGGCCCCGCGGTGGCGGAGCGGTGGGCGAGGCGGCGGTGTTTCAGGACGTGGCGCACCAGGTCGCGTACCCAGTCGCCGTCCGTGCGCAGGCGCAGGTGGGCGACCCCCGCGCGGCGCAGGCCGGCTTCGATGGCGGCCCGCTGGCCGGCGGCCGCTTCGGCGTAGCGCAGGCGGAGGCGGGCGCCGGCCGTGGAGACCTCGCGCCGCCGCCCCGTCTCCGGGTCGACGAGCGTCAGGACGCCCACGTCGGGGAGCGACAGCTCCCGCGGGTCCAGGACCTCGACCGCCAGCACCTGGTGCCGGGCGGTGAGCCGTCGCAGCGGCCCCTCCCACGTCCGCGGCGCGTCCAGGAAGTCCGACACCACGACCACGAGGCCGCGCCGCCTGACAGTCCGGCAGAGCTGATCGGCGGCGGCGCCCAGGAGCGACCCAGGGGTGCCGGGCGGGGTGCGCGGCAGCGAGAACACGGCTCGCAGCAGCGCCATCAGGTGCGGCCGCCCGGTCCTGGCCGGCAGCACCCGGACACCGCCTCCGTGCAGCAGGTGCGCGCCCATGCGGTTGCCGGTGCGCTGGGTGAGGAAGCCGACCGCGGCGAGGGCGGCCAGCGCCAGCTCCCGCTTCTCCATCGACGCCGTGCCGAAGTCCATACTGGCGCTGGCGTCGAGCAGCGCCCAGATCTCCAGCTCGCGGTCGGCGACGAGCTCGCGCACATGGGGTTCGTTCGTGCGCGCGGTGACGTTCCAGTCCATCCGCCGCACGTCGTCTCCGGCCTGGTACGGGCGAGCCTCCGCGGGTTCGTTGCCCGGCCCGGGGAACAGTCCGAGATGCTCGCCCTGCAGCAGCCCGTCCAGCCGCCTGGTGATGGTCAGCTCCAGCCTGCGCAGCGCGGGCTCGGCCGTCAGGTAGGAGCTCATGCCGCTGACTCCTGCTGCGGGGCGACGACCGGCAGCGGCACCGCCGCGAGCACCCGGTCCACGACGGCCCGCGGCGGGACGTCGTCGGCCAGCGCGTCGAACGACAGCACCAGCCGGTGCGCCATCACGTCGTGCGCCAGGTCTCGCACGTCCTCGGGCAGCACGTACTCGCGACCCCGCATGAGCGCCAGCGCCCGGCCGGAGGCGAGCAGGCCGAGGGTGGCGCGCGGGCTGGCGCCGAAGGCGAGCAGCCCGCGCAGGTCGGGCAGCCCGTAACGCTCGGGCTCACGGGTGGCGTGGACGAGGCGGACGGCGTACTCGGCGACGGCGTGGTGCACGAACACCTCGTCGGCGCGCCGTTGCAGCGCCACCACCTGGTCGGGGGTGAGGACCGGCTGTGGTCGCGGCGGGTCCACGCTCATCCGGTAGGCGATCGCCAGTTCCTCCGACTCGCTGGGATAGCCGACGTCCACCTTGAGCAGGAACCGATCGCGCTGCGCCTCCGGCAGGTGGTAGACGCCTTCCGACTCGATGGGGTTCTGGGTGGCCAGCACCAGGAACGGCCTGGGCACCTCGTAGGTGCGCCCGCCGATGCTGACCTGACGCTCAGCCATGATCTCCAGCAGCGCCGACTGCACCTTGGCGGGCGCCCGGTTGATCTCGTCGGCGAGCAGCAGGTTGACCATCACCGGGCCGAGCTCGATGTCGAAGGTCTCGGTCGACGGCCGGTAGATCCGGGTGCCGACGATGTCGGACGGCACCAGGTCGGGCGTGAACTGGATGCGCGAGAACGTGCCGCCGACGACCGTGGCGGTGGTCTCGGCGGCCAGCGTCTTGGCGATGCCGGGCACCCCTTCGAGCAGGCAGTGCCCGCGGGCCAGGACCGCGACGAGCAGCCGCTCCACCATGTGGTCCTGCCCCACGATCACCCTCTTGACCTCGAACAGCGCCCGTTCGAGCAGCGCGGCTTCGGTCATGGCCTGGCCTCGGGGCAGTCGTCGACGACGACCCGCAGTTCCAGCGCCGAAGGCTCCGGCTCGGCCATGGCGGCGCCGCCGGTCGCGAGGAGCGCACCGGCGGCCAGGACGAGCGCGAGAAGTGTTGTGCGTGCCATGGATCCCCCTGTCTTTCAGCTATGGGGGCCACTCCATCAAGGGCACGCGAAAAGGGGCGTAACACTGGCTTTTACATGATTTTTCGGTGCACGGGGTCTGGAGTGAGCGGCGCGGCACACAACAGAAGGGGGCCCCTCCGTAGAGAGGCCCCCCGCGACGCGGCGCGCGTCAGTCGTTGAGGTGCTGGCGCAGGTAGCTCTCCACCTGGTCGATGGAGATGCGCTCCTGGCCCATGGAGTCGCGCTCGCGGATGGTCACGGCGTTGTCCTCCAGCGTGTCGAAGTCGACCGTGATGCAGAACGGAGTGCCGATCTCGTCCTGGCGGCGGTAGCGGCGGCCGATCGCGCCCGCGTCGTCGAACTCGACGTTCCACCGCCTGCGCAGCGCCGCGGCCAGGTCGCGGGCCTTGGGCGACAGGTCGGCGTTGCGCGACAGCGGCAGCACCGCGGCCTTGACCGGGGCGAGCCGGTGGTCGAGCCGCATGACCGTGCGCTTCTCCATGACACCCTTGGCGTTGGGCGCCTCGTCCTCGGTGTAGGCGTCGATGAGGAAGGTGAGCGTGGCCCGGTCGACGCCGGCCGACGGCTCGATCACGTAGGGCACGTAGCGCTCGCCGGTCTCCTGCTCGAAGAAGCTCAGGTCGGTGCCGGACGCCTTGGAGTGGGCGGTCAGGTCGAAGTCGGTGCGGTTGGCGATGCCCTCCAGCTCACCCCACTCGCCGCCGGCGAAGTTGAAGCGGTACTCGATGTCGACGGTGCGCTTGGCGTAGTGGGAGAGCTTCTCCTGCGGGTGCTCGTAAAGACGCAGGTTGTCCTTGGCGATGCCGAGATCGGAGTACCACCGGAAGCGCTCGTCGATCCAGTATTGGTGCCACTCCTCGTCAGAGCCGGGCTTGACGAAGAACTCCAGCTCCATCTGCTCGAACTCGCGGGTGCGGAAGATGAAGTTGCCCGGCGTGATCTCGTTGCGGAACGACTTGCCGATCTGGCCGATGCCGAACGGGATCTTCTTGCGCGCCGACTGCTGCACGTTGAGGTAGTTGATGAAGATGCCCTGCGCGGTCTCCGGCCGGAGGTAGGCCAGGCCGGACTCGTCCTCGACCGGGCCGAGGTAGGTCTTGAGCAGGCCGCTGAACTGGCGGGGCTCGGTGAAGGCGCCCTTGTTGCCGCAGTTGGGGCAGGTGACGTCGGCCAGGCCGCGCTCGGGGGCCTTGCCGTTCTTCTCTTCGTACGCCTCGAGCAGGTGGTCGGCGCGGTAGCGCTTGTGGCAGGACTGGCACTCGGTGAGCGGGTCGGTGAAGGTCTCGACGTGGCCGCTGGCCTGCCAGACCTCGCGGGCCAGGACGACGCTGGAGTCGAGGCCCACCACGTCGTCGCGCGACTGGACCGTCGACAGCCACCACTGCCGTTTGACGTTGTTCTTCAGCTCGACGCCCAGCGGGCCGTAGTCCCAGGACGCGCGCAGTCCGCCGTAGATCTCGCTCGACGGGTATACGAGCCCGCGGCGCTTGGCGAGGCTGACGATGGTGTCCATGACGTCGGTGCGTCGTGCCATGTTGATCGGATCTCTTTCCGGCTGGAGGTCGGCGAGGAAATGAATGTGTGAGATCCCAGCTTAGGGGAAGGGCGAGCGGCTCCGCGCCCGACTATCGCTACGCCCCGTCTTGGACGAGAACGTCCTCGAAGGCGGACGGTTCGTTCACCATGAGGATCATGAGCGGGTACATCTCCATCCGGGCGGTGGACAGCGCCCGGCGGTAGAACCCGGCGCCCTCCCACTCGGTGACCAGGGCCCACAGGTTGGGCTCGTCGACCGATCGGGCGAGCCTGCCGCGCAGGTAGCCGGGCTGGGCGGCGAGCGTGTCGAGGATGACCTCGGCCTGCTTGGCGAAGCCTTGCGACTGGGCCTCTGGAACGGTGTAACGGATCACGGCGAGCACGCCCCCAGCATGTCAGACGTTCGATGGATGCCGGGGCGATTCGGGCGGCGCTAGGCTCGGGCCGTGGCCACTGACGACGACCGCCTCAGGCATCCGCTGGCGCAGCCCCGCAAGGATCACCAGGGCAAGCCCAAGCGGCCGCTGCCGCCGGGCGAGCAGTTCTTCACGCCCGGGGCGACGGGGATGCGCAAGGCCGTGGAGCGGCGCAGCGCGGCGCCGATGGCGTTCCTGTTCACGCAGGTGCCGCGCTGGGTGACGCCCGCCGTCATGGTGGTGCTGCTGCTGGCCGGGTTCGCGGTGCAGAGCTGGCTGGGCGGGCTGGCCGCGCTGCCGGTCGTGGTGTTCGTCGGCTGGCTGGCCTATCTGTCGTGGCCGTCGCTCGGGGTGGGCGGCAAGCTGTTGCGGGTGGCGATGCTGACGTTCCTAGTGCTGCTGGTGGCGACCCGGTTCGGGCTCCTCTAGGGGATCAGCGTGTAGCCGGGGAAGTTGCCCGGCAGGCGCTCGCCGTCGGGGCCCTGGGTGGCGGCCCTGACGAGCAGCTCGCCGCCGACGAACGCGCCGCGCCAGGAGGCGCCGAGCCCGCCGAACAGCTCCTCGCGGTCGCCCCGCGAGCGTGGCCGGTTGTGGCCGACCTTGAACGCCCGCACATCCGGGGCGAGCCTGCGGTACGTGTCCTCCTCGTCGCAGGAGAGCGTGGCGACCAGCGCGCCGTTGCTGGCGTTCATCGCGGCCAGCAGCTCCGCCTCGGTGTCGACGAGCACGAAGCTGTCGACGGGGCCGAACGGCTCGGCGTGGTGGAGCGGGGACGAGCGGGGCGGGTCGAGCAGGGCCACCGGCGCAAAATAAGCCGAAATATCCTGACCGGGCAGGAAATTTCCGGACTCCACGGACGCCCGGTGCAGCGGCACCGCCCCCCGCGCCACCGCCTCGTCCACCTGGTCGGCCAGCTCCTTGGCCTTAGAGGCGTTGATCAACGGCCCGAAGTCCAGCTCCGGCAGCGGATCGCCGGGATGGGCGACGGCGAGCGGATGCCCGAACCGCAGCGACCCCACCGCCTCCAGGTAGGCCCCGAGGAACTCGTGGAACAGTGACCGCTGCACCACGAACCGCGGGTAGGCGGTGCACCGCTGCTTCCCGTAGTCGAAGGAGGCCCGGATCTGCCGGCCGAGCAGCTCCCAGCCGGAGTACTCCCACACGCCCCAGCAGTTGAGCCCTTCCTGCTCCAGCACGTGCCGCCGGTCCAGGTCGGACAGCGAGCCCGCGACGTGCCCGCCGGCGTCCCTGCCGCCCACGAACGACACGCAGCCCAGCGACCTGCCCGCCACCAGCACCGGTGACAGCTCCGCCCCGCTCCCGCTGACCAGCGTGAACGGCAGCCCTTCCCGGACCGCGAGCGCGCACGCCAGGGTGAGGCAGCACAGCCCGCCGTCGGTCGGCGTCTTGGCGATGACCGCGTTGCCGGCCAGCGCCTGCACGAGCATGGCGTGCATGAGCACGCTCATCGGGTAGTTCCAGCTCGCGATGTTGCTGACGGGGCCGGGCAGCGGGGCGCGCCCCGCCGCCATCCGGTCGATCTCCTCCACGTACCAGCGCACCCCGTCGAGGCAGCGGTCGACGTCGGCGCGGGCCGTCTTCCACGGCTTGCCGATCTCCCACACCAGCAGCAGCGCGAGCAGGTCGCGGTGCGCGGCCATGGACTCCACGGCCGCCGACACCCGCGCCTTGCGCTCCTCCAGCGGCACGTGCCGCCACCGCCGGTGCTCCTCCACCGCGCCCGCCACGGCGCGCGCGGCGCCGGCCCGGTCGAGCCGGGGCGGCCCGGCGATGGCGGTGCCGTCCACCGGCGAGAACACCGGCGCGGGCCGCCCGTCCCGCTGCCAGAACCCGCCCCAGTGGTTGAGCACCCTGTCGTGGTGGAACGCCTCCGGCGCCGCCTCGCAGCACCTGTCGTACGCGTCCTGCCAGGATGTGCCCGGTTTGACCTGCATGAGCCTTCCTCTCAGTCTGACCAGTCGACGGCGACGAGCTCGGGCAGCGGCTCGAACTCCTTGACGGCGTCCAGCGAGGGACCCATGGCGGCGTTGGCCTCGCGCTCCACCATCACCTCCACCAGCACCGGAAGCCGCCGGCGGGCCGCCTCGCCGGACGCCCATGCCAGCGCGTCGCGGATGTCGCCGGGCAGTTCCACCCGGCGCGCCGGGCAGCCGAAGGACTCCATGGCCTTGACATGGTCGATGCCGCCCTCCCCGTAGTGCAGGTCCACCGCGAAGTTCATGCCGTACGGGATCTCGGCCTGCCTGATGAGACCCAGATACTCGTTGTTGATCATGACGATCACGAACGGGATGTTGTACTGGGCGGCGACCGCGACCTCCTCCATGAGGAACTGGAAGGAGTAGTCGCCGACGACCACCACAACGTCGCGCTCCGGGTGCGCGGTCTTCACCCCGATCGCGGCCGGCACCTCCCACCCGAGCGGCCCGGCCTGCCCGCACACGAGGTAGCGGCGCGGCAGGTAGGTCGTCTGGAACTGGCCGGACCAGATCTGGTAGAGCCCGATGGCGGTGACGAACGTGGTGTCCCTGCCGAAGTGCTCGTTGATCTCGCGGAACACCCTCGGCGGCTTGATCGGCACGTCCTCGAAGTCGTCCCTGCGGACCAGGGTGGCGCGCAGCTCGCCGACCCGGCGCACCCACTTGCCCGGCCGGCGCGGGGCGGGGTGCCGGGAGCGCGCCTCGTCCAGCAGCCCGGCCAGCACCGGCCGGGCGTGCGCGACGATCCCGAGGTCGGGCTCGAAGACCCGGCCGAGCTGCATGGGCTCGATGTCGACGTGGATGAACCGCCGGTTCCCCCGGTAGACGTCGAGGTCGCCGGTGTGCCGGTCGCCGAACCTGGCGCCCACGGCCAGCACGAGGTCGCTGTCGAGGAAGGCGGCGTTGCCCCACCGGGTCTGGGTCTGGATGCCGGCCATCCCGGCGAACAGCGGGTGGTCCTCCGGGAAGGCGCCCTTGCCCATGAGCGTCACCTGCACCGGCACCTGAAGGTGCTCGGCCAGGCGGCGCAGTTCCTCGTGCGCGTCCGCGATGATCACGCCGCCGCCGGCCAGGATCAGCGGCCGCTTGGCGGCGGCCAGCAGGTCCACCGCCCTGCGCACCGCCTGGGGCAGCGGCCTGGGCTCCTCGACGGGCAGCGGCGCGTCGACCGCGGGATCGTACCGGCAGGTCCCGCGCTGCACGTCCAGCGGCAGGTCGATGAGCACCGGCCCCGGCCGCCCCGAGCGGGCGATCCGGAACGCCTCGCGGAACAGCCACGGCGCCTGCGCGGGCTCCTTGAGCTGCACCGCCCACTTGGTGACCGGTTTGGCGATCTCCACGATGTCGACCGCCTGGAACGCCTCCTGGTGCAGCTTCGAGCTGACCGCCTGACCGGTGACGCAGATCATCGGGATCGAGTCGGCCATCGCCGTGTAGAGCCCGGTGATCATGTTGGTGCCGGCGGGGCCGGAGGTGCCGATGCACACGCCCACGTTCCCGGTCACGCGGGCCCAGCCGTCGGCGGCGTGCGTGCCGCCCTCCTCGTGGCGGACCGTGATGTGCCGGATCGAGCTGTGCTGCAGCGCCGCGTACAGCGGCAGGATGGCGGCGCCCGGGATGCCGAAGACGGTGTCCACGCCCTCCGACTCCAGCACCTTGACCACGGCCTCCATGCACGGGACGGCGTTCATCCGTTGAACCTTTCGACGACCTTGAGCAGGGCGGAGTGGTCGAGCGAGCCGTGGCCCTGGGCGCGGGCGGCCGCGACGAGCTGGGCCACCTGCGCGGTGAGCGGCAGCGCGACGCCGGCCTCGCGGGCGGCGGCCACGGCGATGCCCATGTCCTTGTGGTGCAGGTCGATGCGGAAGCCCGGGGCGAACTCCCGTCTGATCATGGTGTGCCGCTTGATGTCGAGGATCCGGGAGCCGGCCAGACCGCCCGCGAGCACGTCCAGACCGGCCACCGGGTCCACCCCCGACGCCTCCAGGAGCACGATGGCCTCCGCCACCAGGCCGTAGATGCCGCCCACCACGAGCTGGTTGGCGGCCTTGACCGTCTGGCCCGCGCCGGGCGGGCCGACGTGCACGATCGTGGTGCCGAGCGCGCCGAGCACCGGCCGGGCCGCCGCGAAGTCCTCGGGGTCGCCGCCCACCATGATCGACAGGGTGCCGTCGACGGCGCCGCGCTCGCCGCCGCTCACCGGCGCGTCCAGGGCGCGGACGCCCTTGGCGGCGGCCTCGCGGGCGACCCACCGGGAGGTGTCCGGCCTGATCGTGCTCATGTCCAGGTAGATCAGGCCGGACGCGCCGTGCGCGACGACGACCGGCGCGACCTCCTCGACCTGCGGCGAGTCGGGCAGCATGGTGATCACCACGTCCGCGTCGGCGACCGCCTCGGCCACCCCGGCCGCGCCCTTGCCGCCGCGGGCCTCCAGCTCGGCGACCCGTTCGGCGCTGACGTCGTAGCCGACGACGTCGTACCCGGCCTTGACGAGGTTGGCGGCCATCGGGCTGCCCATGATCCCGAGGCCGATGAAAGCTATGGTCACTGCCGCCTCCAAGCGAACGCGCCCGGCCCCTCGTGCCGGTACTCCAGCCCGACGTGCCCCCGGTAGCCCGCCGCCGCCAGCCGGGCGAAGATCTCCGGGTACGGCATGCGCCCGCTGCCGGGTTGCCCGCGGCCGGGGTCGTCGGCGATCTGCACGTGACCGAACCTGGCGGCGTGCGCGTCGATGAGCGCGAGCACGTCCTCCCCCATCACGTGCAGGTGGTACAGGTCCGCCAGGAAGGCCACGTTGTCCCGGCCCACCTCGTCGATCAGGTCGAAGGCGGCGGCCGACGAGGTGATCGGGTAGTGCGGGTTCTCCCGGGAGTTGAGCGCCTCGACGACCACGGTGGCGCCGGCGCCCGCCGCCGCGTCGGCAGCCGCCCGCAGGTTCGCCACGGCCAGCGCCCTATCGGTGCCCGGGTCGTTGCCGTACAGCGCGTTGAGCGTGCCGCAGCCCAGCTCGGCGGCGAAGCCGGCGGCGACGCCGACATTGGCCAGGAACCGCGCGGAGTCGTCCGGCCGGGCGAGCAGGCCGCGCTCGCCCGCCGCCATGTCCCCGGCGTCGAAGTTGAGCCCCACCAGGCGCACGCCGGCGTCCTCGATGGCCGCGCGGAGCGCGTCCAGCTCGGCGCGCGACGGCTCGGCCGTGCCGAACGGCCACCACAGCTCCACCGCGTCGAACCCGGCCTTGGCCGCGGCGGCGGGCCGCTCCAGCAGCGGCAGGTCGGTGAACAGGATGGACAGGTTGACGTCGAACCTCATGGCGAGAGCCTCCCGAGCGCCGAGCGCAGCAGCCGCGCCGTCTCGGACGGGGTGCGGCCGACCCGGACCCCGACCGCCTCCAGGGCCTCCTTCTTGGCCTGGGCGGTGCCGGACGAGCCGGACACGATCGCGCCCGCGTGCCCCATGGTCTTGCCTTCCGGCGCGGTGAACCCGGCGACGTAGGCCACGACCGGCTTGGTGACGTGCCCGGCGATGTAGGCGGCGGCCCGCTCCTCGGCGTCGCCGCCGATCTCGCCGATCATCACGATCGCGTCGGTGCCGGGGTCCTCCTGGAAGGCCGCCAGGCAGTCGATGTGCGTGGTGCCCACCACCGGGTCGCCGCCGATCCCGACCGCGGTGGAGAAGCCGAGGTCGCGCAGCTCGTACATGAGCTGGTACGTGAGCGTGCCGGACTTGGAGACCAGGCCGATCCGCCCGGCGGAGGTGATGTCGGCGGGGATGATCCCGGCCGACGACTGGCCGGGGCTGATCAGGCCGGGGCAGTTCGGGCCGATGATCCGGGTGCCGGCGCGGGCCGCCAGGGCGCGGAACCGTACCGTGTCGTGCACCGGCACGCCCTCGGTGATGACCACGCAGAGCGGCACCCGCGCGGCGACGGCCTCCTCGACGGCGCCGAAGGTGAAGCGCGGCGGCACGAACACCACCGACACCTCCGCGCCGGTCTCCGCCGCGGCCTCGGCCACCGAGCCGAACACCGGCACCGTGCGCTCGCCGAAGTCGACCGTGCGGCCGCCCTTGCCGGGCGTCACCCCGGCCACCACGTCGGTGCCGACGGCCAGCATGCGGGCCGTGTGCCGGGTGCCCTCCGCGCCGGTCATGCCCTGCACGAGCACCCGGCTGTCCTTGGTCAGGAAGATCGCCATCACGCACCTGCCGCGAGTCTGGCCGCCGTCTCGGCGGCGCCGTCCATGGTGGGGACCTGCCGGACCGCCGGGTGCCTGGCCTCGCTCAGGATGCGCCGCCCGGCCTCCGCGTTGTTGCCGTCCAGCCGTACGACGATCGGCCGGCCGAGGCCGCGCTCGCCGAGCAGTTCCAGAGCCGTCACGATGCCGTTGGCCACCGCGTCGCAGGCGGTGATGCCGCCGAAGACGTTCACCAGCACCGAGCGCACGTCCGGGTCGGCCAGGATGATCTCCAACCCGTCGGCCATCACCTGCGCCGAGGCGCCGCCGCCGATGTCGAGGAAGTTGGCCGGGGCCGCGCCCGCGCCCGCCACCACGTCCAGCGTGCTCATCACCAGGCCGGCGCCGTTGCCGATGACGCCGACCCGCCCGTCGAGCTTCACGTAGTTGAGCCCCTTGGCCCTGGCCCTGTCCTCCAGGCTGTCCGCGGGCTCCGCGTACTCCCAGGAGTGGCGGTAGGCAGCGTTAGCGTCGAGCGTCACCTTGCCGTCAAGGGCCACGATCCGCTGGCCGGTGGTGCAGATCAGCGGGTTCACCTCGACCAGGACGGCGTCCTCGGCCACCATCACCCGCCACAGCCGCTCCAGCACCTGCGCGGCGGCCTCCGGCAGCCCCGCCTTGGCCGCGAGCTGCCGGGCCGTCTCCGCGTCCACACCGGTCTCAGGGTCGATCTGGACGCGCACGATGGCGTCGGGGTCGGTGGCCGCCAGCTCCTCGATCTCCATGCCGCCCTGGGCGGACACCATGGCGAGGAAGCCGCCCTCGGCCCGGTCCACGAGGAAGGCCGCGTAGTACTCCTCGAAGGGCACCGTGGCGGTCTCGACGAGCACGCGGTGCGCAGTGTGCCCCTTGATGTCCATGCCGATCACGTGGCCGGCCTCGTCCTCGGCGGCGGCCGGGCCGGGGGCGGTCCTGATGCCGCCCGCCTTGCCGCGTCCGCCGGTCTTCACCTGGGCCTTGATGACGACGGGCGCGCCCAGCTCGGCGGCGATCGCGCGGGCTTCCTGGGGGGTGGCCGCGACCCTGCCCGCGGGGATCGGTATCCCGTGGCGCCCGAAGAGCTCCTTCGCCTGATACTCGTACAGGTCCATTCGAGCCTCCTTTGTAGACGGTATACCGTATGGAATATCCCTCGTCCAGACCCTCGACAGGGCTCGGTGTACCGGATATTCCATACGGTATGGAGAATGCAACAACTGTCAGAGACTGGCGCGGGCGCTCCTACCTCGTGGGACCGGTGCCCGCCGACCGCACCCGGATGTTCCGTCTCGCACTGGCGGCCATGGCCGCGATCGGCCCCCTGCAGTACGGCTTCGCGGCCCTGCTGGCCACGGACGCGAACGGGCTGATCCTGCTGGCCGCCTGCATCGTCTTCCAGTCCGTCGGCGCGCTGCCGACCCTGCGGCTGGTCCGCCACGGCCGCCTGCCGGTCCGCGCCGCGCTGGCCGCCGGCGCCGCGCTCACGACGCTCGGCCTGCTGACGGCCGCCGTCGTGGGCGCCGGAACCGGAACGGCGGCGCTCCCCCTCGCCCTGCTCGGATACGCCGTGCTCGGCGGACTCGGCGCCGGAGCCGTGTACGGGGTCTGCGGCGAAGTGGTCTCCTCCTGGTATCCCGACCGTCCCGCCGCCCGGGTGAGCATGGTGACGGGCGCCTTCGGGTACGGGTCCGCGCCGCTCCTGGTGTGGGCCGGGCTCGCGCCCGCCATGACGCCGGCCGTGTTCGCGGTGGCGGCGCTGCTGGCCGCGGCGGCGATCGGGACGGCGGCCAGGTCCCTGCGGCTGGCCCCCGAGGGCTGGTGGCCGGAGACGGTGGAGCCCCGCGCGCACGCGCTGGAGGCGGCGCGGCTGCGCAGGACGCCCGGCGCGGTGCGGCAGTTCGGGCTGGCCCAGGCGCTGCGCACCCGGGCGCTGCCGGCCCTGGCGGTGATCCTGGCCTGCGCGGGCGCGGTGTCGGTGTTCGACGTGGTGGTCGTGGCGAGCACCGGCGCGTGGGGCGCGCTGGCCCTCATGGTGGCGCTCAACGGCGGCGGGCGGGCGGTCGCGATGCGGCTGTCGGAGTTCCTCGGCCGCCGCCTGGTGCTGGCCTCGGTGCTCGGACTCCTCGCGGTGGGCCAAATCCTCCTGGCAGGCGCCATGAACCTCACCGCCAGGCCGGCCGGCGGCGTGGCGGGCCTGCCCCCGGAAGCCGCAAACGCGGCCGCGCTGGACGCGGGGGCCGCGCCAGGGACCGGGGCCGCGCTGGACGCCGGGGCCGTGCTGGGGGTCGCGGCCGGGAGTCCGCTGCTCTGGCTCGGCGCGATCGCCGCCGGGCTGGGCGGCGGGGCGTTCTACCCGCTGGTCGCGAGCCTGGTCAGGGAGTTCTTCGGCGAACGGCAGACCTGCGAGATCCACGCGGTCGTTTACAGCGCCAAGGCCGCGGCAGGAGTGCTCGGTGTGGCCATGGCCGCGTACGCGCTCACCGCGCCCGCGACGGCGCTCCTGCTCGCCGCGGGGCTCGCCGCGCTGCCCGCGCTGGCGTCGACGCGGCTGCGCACCCCCGGCCTGCCCGCCACGATCCCTTTGTGACGGGCCGGCCCGCCACGATCCCCCTATGACGGGCCTCCCCGTCATGATGCCCCTGTGACCTCGGTCTCTGTGATGAGACTCACGATCAGCCGAAGGTACGGGGCGGTATGCTGTAGGCAGTCGACCAAAACCATTTCGTCAGCCCCTGGAGTCAGAATCATGTTGCTGTCGGATCAGGCCGGTCGGGCGGCGGCCCCCAAGATCCCCCGCCCCGCCACGCTCCGGGAGAGCGTGATCGAGGCCATCCAGGAGCTCATCGTCTCCGGCCAGCTCAAGCCCGGCCAGCACCTGGTCGAGAGCGAGCTGGCCGAGCTGCTCGGCGTGTCGCGGCAGCCCGTCCGCGAGGCGCTGCAGCAGCTCAGCGGCGAGGGCTGGGTCGACCTGCACCCCGGTCAGGGCGCGTTCGTGCACATCCCCACGATGGAGGAGGCCGACCAGCTGCTCGCGGTCCGCGCGCTGCTGGAGACCGAGTCCGCCAGGCTCGCCGCGCGGCACGCCGGCGAGGAAGGGGTGGCCCGGCTGCGCGCCCTGTGCCGGCGCGGCATCGAGGCCGTCCAGTCCGACGACGTGGACGGCGCGGTGGCCACCAACTCCGAGCTGCACGCCCTGGTCACCGAGCTGTCCGGCAACAAGGTGCTGTCCGAGCTG
Organism: Nonomuraea sp. NPDC050478; assembly: GCF_044458265.1. Classification (NCBI taxonomy): domain Bacteria; kingdom Bacillati; phylum Actinomycetota; class Actinomycetes; order Streptosporangiales; family Streptosporangiaceae; genus Nonomuraea; species Nonomuraea sp. NPDC050478. Next base: position 607,864 of record NZ_JBITHT010000004.1, read on the forward strand.
GCCAGCCAGGTCGCCCGCCGCGTGCGGTGGTACCACACGCCCGTGGCCCGGCAGCGCGGCATGGCCTCCTGGGAGGAGCACACCGCCCTGATCGACGCCATCGAGCGCGGCGACCAGGAGAGGGCCGCCCACATCATGCGCGAGCACACCGAGCACACCCGCGCCTCCTACATGGAGCAGCGCGAGAGCGATCCGGTGGAGCCCGCACCCAAGCCGGTCCGTCGCCGCCGCCCGCGGACGCCGGCCACCGGTTGACCCGGCGTTCACACCCGGACGCCTATCCCGTAACACCTCGGGCAGAGGATGGGGACGCGGAAGTCGCCCCGGCACTTCGAGCAGAGGTTTGGGACGATTCTTGTCCGAAACCAGGCGACGAAAGGAGGTGAACAGAGATGAAGAAGCTTGCCCGCTTCCTCCTTGGAGATCCCCTCGGCCAGCCCGCCGACGGCCGGCCGATCGGGATCGGCCTGGCCACCGCGCTCAGGAAGCAGCGCTCCGCCGACGACGCGGAGCGGTTCCTGACCCGGTGGGCCGAGCAGCGCCACGTGCACAAGAGCGTGCGCTGACGGCTGAGGTGCCGCGCACAGGGGTGGCGCCCCCCCGCGCGCGGCGCGCCTCAGCGCTCCGAGTCCGAACGCACCGGATCGGACGACGCCGAGTCCTCTTCCAGCGGCTCCCCTGCCGCCTTCGCGTCGCGGGCCGACTTCATCAGGCTCAGCACCGTGGTCACGGCGAGAGTCCCGAGGATGACGCCCAGAGAGACCAGGATCGGGATCTCCGGCGCCCACGACACGCCGTCGTGGTGCATCGCCTCCAAGATGAGTTTGACTCCGATGAAGGCCAGCACCACCGACAGTCCCTTGCTCAGGTAGACCAGCCGGTCGAGCAGGCCGCCGATCAGGAAGAACAGCTGCCGCAGCCCCATGAGGGCGAAGGCGTTGGCGGTGAACACAAGGTAGGGCTCCTTGGTGAGCCCGAAGATGGCCGGGATCGAGTCGAGCGCGAACAGCAGGTCGGTGGTGCCGATGGCGACCATGACGATCAGCATCGGCGTCACCATCCTGCGGCCCAGGTGCACGGTGAGCCGGGCGCCGTAGTAGGTGTCCGTGGTCGGGAGCACCCGGCGCACCGCGCGCAGGGCGGCGTTCTCGCTGAACTCGGCCTCGTCCTCCTCGTGCCCGATCAGTTTCCAGGCGGTGTAGACGAGGAAGGCGCCGAAGACGTAGAACAGCCAGTCGAACCTGGCCACGGCCTCGGCGCCGGCGGCGATGAAGGCGCCGCGCATCAACAGGGCCAGGACGATCCCGATGAGCAGCACCTTCTGCCGGTACTGCCGGGGCACCCTGAACCTGCTCATGATCAGAATGAAGACGAACAGGTTGTCGACGCTGAGCGAGTATTCGGTGATCCATCCCGCGAAGAACTCGCCGCCGTGCTGCGCCCCCGAGACGAAGAGCAGCCCGCATCCGAAGGCGATGGCCAGGGCGACGTAGAACGACACCCAGGCCACGCACTCCCGGAAGGAGGGCTCGCGGGGGTTGCGGGCGACGAGGTAGAAGTCCAGCGCGAGCACGATCGCGAAACCGCCGATCGTGGCGAGCCAGACCCAGGCGGGCAGGTTCATCGACGAGCTCCCTTCCTGGTCTGCATGACCTGGGCATGGCGGACGTACAGGCCGAACAGCGCCTCGGCGCGGGGGTTGCCCGCGCGGCGGCGCATCAGCCAGGGCGGCATGACCCGTTCGTGCAGGAAGACGAAGCCGATCGCGAAGCCGAGACTCACCATCGCCTGGAACAGCAGGAAGGTGAGCACGCCGTCGTTCGCCCCGGCCCCGGCGACGCTCTCCTGGAGCAGCCGGGACAGCGGGAAAGCGGCCATCCAGTAGAGCCCGGTGGGGCCGAACGTGCCGGGCCGGAACACGCCGCGTCCGAGCAGCACCCCGTACAGCCCGCCGAAGAAGGCGAGCGGCGCGGACAGTGCGAGCGCGGACTGGGCGGCCAGGCCGGCGGGGACCTCCGCGAGGAGGGTCAGCCCGCCGGCCAGCGCACCGGCGACGGCTCCGATCGTCGCCCCGGGCAGGGCGAGTTCGAGGTCGTCCCGATCGATCATCAACCCACGACCACCCCGAAGGCGAACAGGCTGTAGAACAGCATGCCCAGATAGAACACCGCGCCGAGGCCGATGATCACGTTGGTCCACCACTTCGGCCTGATCGGTCTGGGCAGCATGCGGTTGTTGACCAGCAGCAGCGTCACGCAGTACGCGCCCATCGCGAACGTCGACAGGAACGCCAGCGTGTCCAGGATCCCCTCAGGCCCGTCGGCCGGGCCGAAGAGCAGGATCAGGATGCCGAAGATGATCACGCCCCACAGGAAGCCCGCGTACAGGTGCGACATGCGCAGCTTCTTCGCGCCGGGCACGAAGTTGTAGGTCATGTCGGCCTGGCCGCGCGAGAACGAGTCGAAGAGCCCCAGCGTGGCGTTGAGCCCGATCAGCGCGATGAACCCGAGGAAGACGCCGCCGAGCACCGAGCTGCCCGCCGAGGAGACGGCCTCGGACATGGCGCTCAGCGCCACGTCCCGGTCGTCGCCCCGCAGCGCGGTCTGCACCTCGGGGTTCAGCCGCGCCGCCGACTGGGCGATCACCGTGAAGGAGATCGTGACCAGCATGGTGATGCCCCAGAAGAGCGCCAGCGCGTCGAACGTGACCCAGCGCCGCCAGCCCTTCCACTTGGCCATCTCCGCGGGGTCCTCGGTGTCGAACATGAAGCCCCGCGAGGGCATGGCCTCTTCCTCGCCCGCGTGCCGCAGCCCGCGTACCTTCGGGATGTGCGCGCCCATGCCGGCGCCGGAGTCGCGCAGGTGCAGCGTGTACCACATCTGCTGCATGCCCGACGGTCCGGCGAAGGCGCAGGCGCCCACGATGACCGGGAACCACGCCGCTGTCATGGCCTCCTCCGGAAGATAGCCGAAGGCGAACATGCCGGTGATGGTGGTGACCACGTCGTTCCACGAGCCCACCATCGCGGCGACCACGGAGGTGCCGATCACGAGCGTGCCGATGAGTAAGGACAGCACGTTCTCCAGGACGTTGTAGATCACCTTGGCCAGGCTGAAGATCACCCCGACCAGGATGAGCCCGGCTATGGCCGTGACCATCCACGGGATCCCGGTTATCTGCTCGAACGCCGCCGCGCCGGCCGACAGGTGGCCCGGCCAGATGTAGACGAGGACGGCGACGATGAAGAAGAACCACATGATGGGCTTGAACACCCGGGCCGCGCCGGAGAAGATGCTCTCCCCCGTGGCCATGGCGTACCGCGCCATCTCCAGCATCACCACGGCCTGCAGGGTGACGCCGATCAGGAACAGCCACCTGATCTCCGGCCCGAACAGCAGCACGAGCCTGGGCCACATGTAGGACTCGCCCATCCCCACGCCCAGGGCGACGAGGAAGACGGTGGGCCCCAGGATGTGCACCGAGGGAGGCGCATCGGGGAGTTTCCTGATGGGCATCGGCTCAAGCCGGCCCGCTTTCCATACTCGTTTGTCCTCATCCGGCGGCGCAGACGTCGCCGGGGTGTTGGATGTGTCCACCTACGGACCTCCTGGGGGGTTGGTTGTTCTCCTGCGCTGCCCCGATCGCCCCCTCGCCAGGTGATGAGCTCGGCTCTTAGCTCAGCAGCCCGGCCGCTCTTGCCCAGCGGTACTTGGCGCCCAGCACCGCCACCGGCTTCTCGGTCGTGTAGGGGTACGCGACCACGCCGTGCTCGAACAGGTACTCCGACGCCTCCTCGACCTCGGTGTCTCCGGCAAGCGAAGCCACGACGGGCTTGACGTTGCCCTTCTCCCGCTCCTCCGCCACGACGCGGGCGATCAGCTCCGCGAAGACCATCGGCGGGGTCACGATGGTGTGCCAGTAACCCAGCACGAGCGCGTGGATCCGGTCGTCGGCCAGACCGAGCCGGACCGTGTTCTGGTAGGTCGACGGCGGCTCGCCGCCGGTGATGTCGACCGGGTTGCCGGCCGCGCCGAACGGGGGGATGAAGGCGCGGAACGCCTCGTCCAGGTCCGGCGGGATGTCCATCAGCGTCAGCCCGGCGTCCACGCAGGCGTCCGAGAGAAGCACCCCGGAACCGCCCGCCCCGGTGATGATGACGACGTTCTCGCCCTTGGGCGCGGGCAGGATCGGCAGCGCCCGCGCGTACTCGAGCATGTCGTTGAGCCCGGGCGCGCGCACCACGCCGGCCTGCCGCAGGATGTCGTCGTACACCTTGTCGTCGCCCGCCAGCGCCCCCGTGTGGGAGCCGGCGGCCCGCGCGCCCATGGCGGTGCGCCCCGCCTTGAGCACGATGACCGGCTTCTCCTTGACGACCCGGCGGGCCGCGTCGACGAAGCCGCGGCCGTCCTTGAGGTCCTCCAGGTGCATGGCGACGGCCTTGGTGTTGTCGTCCTGTTCGAAGAACGTCAGCAGGTCGTCCTCGTCCACGTCGGCCTTGTTGCCGACGCCGACGATCGCCGACACGCCCATCTTGGTGGTCCGGCTGAAGCCCAGGATGGCCATGCCGATGCCGCCGCTCTGCGAGGTCAGCGCCACGCTGCCCTTGACGTCGTACGGGGTGCAGAACGTCGCGCAGAGGTTCTCCGGCGTGTAGTAGTAGCCGTAGATGTTGGGACCGAGCATCCGCACGCCGTGCCGCCTGGCGATCTCCACGATCTCCTGCTGGCCCTCGACGTTGCCGGTCTCGGCGAACCCCGACGGGATCATGATCGCGCCGGCCACACCCTTGCGCCCGGCGTCCTCCAGCGCGGCCGGGACGAACTTGGCGGGGATGGCGAACACGGCCACGTCCACGTCGTGCGGCACGTCGGAGATGCTCTGGTACGCGGGCAGCCCCATGATCTCGGGGGCCTTGGGGTTGATCGGGAAGATCCTGCCCTGGTAGCCGCCGTTGATGAGGTTGCGCATGACCGAGTTGCCGATCTTGCCGTCCTCGGCGGAGGCGCCGATCACGGCCACCGAGCGCGGCTTGAAGATCCGCGTCATCTGCCGCAGGATCTCCTCCCTCGGCAGCCGGTCGGGCTCCCTGGCCGGCTCGCCGATGATGATGCGCACGTCCGCGGCGACCGCCCCGCGCGCGTCGGCGAAGACCGGGTTGAGGTCCACCTCGGCGATCTCGGGGAAGTCCGTGACGAGCCTGCTCACGCGTTCGATCAGTTCCGCCAGCGCCTTGCGGTCGGCCGGCTCCGCGCCGCGTGCCCCACGCAGCACCTCAGCCGCTTTGATGTCGTCCAGCATCCCCAGCGCCTCATCACCCGAAACCGGGGCAAGCCGGAAGGTGACGTCCTTGAGCACCTCGACCAGGACACCGCCGAGGCCGAACGCGACGACCTTGCCGAAGGTGGGGTCGGTGACCGCGCCCACGATGACCTCGTGGCCGCCGCCGACGAGCTGCTGCACCTGGACGCCGTCGATGCGGGCGTCGGGGTCGTACGCCCGCGCGTTGGCCAGGATCTTGTCGAAGCCCTCCCGTACCTCGTCGGCCGTCTTCACCCCGACCAGCACGCCGCCAGCGTCGGTCTTGTGCAGGATGTCCGGTGAGACGATCTTCAGGACGACCGGGAAGCCGATCTCGGCCGCCAGCTCGGCGGCCTGGCCCGCCGAGGTGGCCAGGCCCTCCCCGGGGGTGGCGATCCCGTACGCCTGGCAGATGCCGCGCCCCTCGGGGGCGGTCAGTGCCGTGCGGCCCTCGGCCAGCGCCTTGTCCAGCACGTCCCTGACCGCGCCGCGCGCCCCTTGCTCCACTAGATGACTCCGTTCGTCTTGAGCTCGGCCAGCTCGTCGGCGCTCACGCCCAGCTCGCCGTAGATCTCCTGGTTGTGCTCGCCGAGCAGGGGCGACGTCCTGACCTCCACCGGGGAGTCGGACAGCTGCAGCGGGCTGCCGACGGTGAGGAACTCGCCCCGCTCCGGGTGGTCGACCGCGACGACCATGCCCTCCTCGCGCAACGACTCGTCCTCGATCAGCTCCTTGGTGGACAGGATCGGCCCGCACGGCACGTTGGCCGCGTTCAGCTTGTCGAGGACCGTCCACTTGTCGTGCCTGATCGTCCACTCCTCGATGAGCTGGAACATCTTGTCCAGCTTGGGCAGCCGCGCCTCGGGAGTGGCCCACTCGGGGTCGTCGGCCAGCTCGGCGCGGCCGATGATCTCCGAGATGGGCTTCCAGCCGACCGGCTGGACGATCACGTAGATGTAGTCGTTCGGCCCGCCGGGCGCGCAGCGCACCGCCCAGCCGGGCTGGCCGCCGCCGCTGGCGTTGCCGGAGCGGGGCACCTCGTCGCCGAAGGTCTTGTTCGGGTACTCGCGCAGCGGGCCGTGCGCCAGCCGCTGCTGGTCACGGAGCTTGACCCGGGCGAGGTTCAGCACCGCGTGCTGCATGGCCACCTGCACCCGCTGGCCCCGGTCCGTGGTCTGGCGCTGATAGAGCGCGGCCAGGATGCCGGCGACGGCGTGGATGCCGGTGCCGGAGTCGCCGATCTGCGCGCCGGTGGCCAGCGGCGGGCCGTCCTCGAAGCCGGTGGTGGTCATCGAGCCGCCCATCGCCTGGGCGATCACCTCGTACGCCTTGAACGCGCGGTAGCGGCCGGGGCCGAAGCCCTTGATGGAGGCGTAGATCAGGCGCGGGTTGAGCTCCTGGAGCCGCTCCCAGGTGAAGCCCATCCGGTCGACGGCGCCGGGGCCGAAGTTCTCCACCAGGACGTCGGACTGCTTCACCAGCTGGGTGAAGATCTCCTTGCCGCGCTCGGACTTCATGTTGAGCGTGATGCTGCGCTTGTTGCAGTTCAGCATCGTGAAGTAGAGGCTGTCGACGCCGGGCAGGTCACGCAGCTGCTGCCGGGTGATGTCGCCGGTGATGGACTCCAGCTTGACCACGTCGGCGCCCAGCCAGGCGAGCAGCTGGGTGGCGGACGGGCCCGACTGGACATGGGTCATGTCGAGGACGCGGACACCTTCGAGTGCCTTCATGTTCGGACCTGCCTACTTGTACATGGTCTGGTTCATGGTTCCCGGGGCGTACACGTCGGGATCGACCCAGACGTTGATGAGCGACGGCTTGCCCGACTCGCGGGCCCGCTCCAGCGCGGGGCGGATGTCGGCCGGGTCGCGGACCTCCTCGCCGTGGCCGCCGAGCAGCTTGGCGAACTCGCCGTAGCGGACGTCGCCCAGCGTGTTGCCGACGCGGGCGCGGTCCTCGCCGTACTTGGCGGCCTGGCCGTACCTGATCTGGTTCATGGACGAGTTGTTGCCGATCACGCCGATGAACGGCAGGTCGAAGCGGACCATGGTCTCGAAGTCCCAGCCGGTGAGGCTGAAGGCGCCGTCGCCGAAGAGGCAGAGCACCTCCTTGTCCGGGCGGGCCTTCTTGGCGGCCATCGCGAACGCCATGCCGACGCCGAGCGTGCCGAGCGGGCCCGGGTCCATCCAGTGGCCGGGCGACTTGGGCTGCACGACCTGGCCGGAGAAGGTGACGATGTCGCCGCCGTCGCCGATGTAGATGGTGTCCTCGGTGAGGAACTCGTTGATCTCGTGGACCAGCCGGTACGGGTCGATGGGCTGGGCGTCGGAGAGCTGGCGGGGCAGCCGCTTCTCGTACGCCTGGGTCTCGACCGCGCGCAGCTCCTCGATCCACTCCTTGCGGCGGGCGGCGCCGTTCTCCACCCGCCCGCTGGCCGCCTGCGCCGCGGCCGACAGGATGAGGCCGGGGTCGCCGACGATGCCGAGGTCGATGTCGCGGTTCTTGCCGACGGTGCGGTAGTCGAGGTCGATCTGGACGACCTTGGCGGTGGGCGACAAGCGCTTGCCGTAGCCCATGCGGAAGTCGAACGGGGTGCCGACGATGATGATCAGGTCGGCCTCGGTGAAGGCGTAGCGGCGGCTGAGCTGGAAGTGCATCGGGTCGCCCGGCGGCAACGTGCCGCGCGCCGAGCCGTTCATGTAGGCCGGGACGTTGAGGCCGCGCACGAAGTCGATGGCCGCGTCGGTGGCCCGGCAGGTCTGCACCTGGCTGCCGAGCAGGATCGCCGGCTTCTCCGCGTGCGCCAGCATGTCGGCCAGGCGCTCGATCGACTCCGGGTCGCCGGCCTGGCGGGTGGAGGCCCGGTAGTTCTTCGGGATCCTGGCCTTGTCGAGCGGCACCTTGGCGTCCAGCACGTCACGCGGGATCTCCAGGAACGACGGCCCCGGCGCGCCGTGATAGCACTCGCGGAAGGCCATCGACACCAGGTCGGCCACCCGTTCCGTGGTCGGCACCGTGGCCGCGAACTTGGTGATCGGGGCCATCATGTCGACGTGGGGCAGGTCCTGCAGCGAGCCCATCTTGTGCTGGCTCAGCGCGCCCTGGCCGCCGATCAGCAACATCGGGCTCTCGGCCCTGAAGGCGTTGGCCACGCCGGTCACCGCGTCGGTCGTGCCCGGCCCCGCGGTGACGACCGCGCAACCGGGCTTGCCGGTGATGCGGGCGTAACCGTCGGCGGCGTGCGCGGCCACCTGCTCGTGTCGTACGTCGATGACCTCGATGCCCTCATCGACACAACCGTCGTAGATGTCGATGATGTGGCCGCCGCAGAGCGTGTAGATCACTTCCACGCCCTCGGCCTTGAGCGCTTTGGCTACCAGATGACCGCCAGAGATCGTTTCCGACATCATGCACCCTTTCCGGCGACTGTCTATCGCATACTGCATACCGTATGAAGGCAATGGTTACCCTCTCCTCACCGAGCTGTCTAGCCCCCAGTGGGCAACTCGATCAGCTCGACCTGCTCCCCCGACCACCCCGGCGGCACCACCGCCAGGGCCTCGGCCAGCGCCGCTCCCCACAACGACCCCGGCCTGTCGTGCCCGACGGGAATCGCGCCCCGGCCCGACCTGAGCACCGGAACCAGCCGGGTGTCCCGCTCGTGCGCCCGCACCGGCCCCGCCAGCGCGCTGCTCTCCCGCCGCACCCCTGACCCCCGCATCCCCCGCAGTACGGGAACGAGCAGCGTCATGGCGGCGGCCAGCGCCGCGAACGGGTTCCCCGGCAGACCCACCACGAGCGTCCCCCCGGGCAGGCGGGCGAGCAGCTGCGGATGCCCCGGCCGCACCGCCACCCCGTCCACGAGCACCTCCGCCCCCAACTCCCCCAGCACCCCCCGCAAATGATCAGCCGGCCCCCGCGACGACGCCCCACAAGCCACCACCACCTCCACCCCACCTCCCTCCCCGGAACGGACCTGGAGGTCCTCTCGGGCTTCACGACCCTCATCAGCAAGAACCCGCAGGTCTTCGCAGGACGGAAGTCCCTCCCGCGGCGGGGACTCCTCCCCGGAACGGAACCGGAGGTCCTCTCGGGGTGGACGGCCCTCACCGGGAAGAGGCGGGTCTTCGCGGGGCGGAAGTCCCTCCCGGGGAGGGAAGCCCTCCGGGGGCGGGGACTTCTCGCCGGAACGGAACCGGAGGTCTTCTCGGAGCTGGGGGTTCTCTCCGGGAGAGAACCCCTCTCGCGAAGGCTCATCACCTCGGGGTTGGGAACTTTCTTCGGGAGAAGACCCCCTTCGAGGCGAAGGCTGCTCACCGAAGCGGAACCGAACGTCTTCTCGGGGTTCACGGCCCTCTTCGGGAAGAAGCGGCAGGTCTCCGCGGAGAGGAAGCTCCTCGCGGGAACGGAAACCCTCCCGTGGCGGGGACTCCTCACCGGAACGGAACCGGAGGTCTTCTCGGAGCTGGGGGTTCTCTCCGGGAGAGAACCCCTCTCGCGAAGGCTCCTCGCCTCGGGGTTCGGGAGAAGAACCTTCTCGGGGTGGGGGGTTCTCGTGGGGGCGGGAGCTGAGGTGTTCTTGGGGGTTCTGTCTGGGGTGGGGTGGCGGGGCGAGGGATGACAGGGCTGTGTGGAGGGGGGTGGCGCCGTCGGGGAGGCGGGTGTGGGAGGCGAGGCGTCCTCCGGCCCAGGCGATCAGTCCCGGGAGGAACGGGCCGATGGCGTCGCGGACCCGGCCCGGTCCCGGGAGGCCGTGGTCGACCACCTCGTCGCCGGTCACCAGCACCGCGACGGACGGCACTGGCCGTACGGTGAGGATGTCGTGACCCAGCGCGGCGGCGAGCCCGGCGACGACAGGCGTCACGACGGCCCCGGCCCCGAGCACGACGGCGCCCTCGGCGATGTCCTCGCCCCGCCGCCGGATGTGCCGCCCGGCCTCGATCCGCCCGTCCACCCACGTCCCGCCCGACGCCCGCTCGTACGGGAGGACCGACTCGGAGCCCGGCGGCACCGGGGCGCCCGTGGCGATCTCCACCGCCTCACCAGGCCGCAGCGCGTCCCCGTACGGGAGACCTCCCGCGAGGACCCGGCCCACCACGCGCCAGGGCGGCGCCCCCGCCACCGCGTACCCGTCCATCGCCGACACGTCCGAGCCGGGCACCGCCACCAGGGCACGCAGCGGCCCAGCGAGGCGGCAGCCGAGCGCCCAGGAGAGGGGCAGGTCAGCCGGGGGCAGCGGACGGGCGGAGCGGGCCGCGAGGTCGCGGGCGGCCGGCCACGAGAGCTCGCGCACGGCGGCCTCATGTCGAACAACGGTCATCGACGTGCTCCTTGACCCGAATTTTTCCATACTGTATACCGAATGCAAATCCGACGCGAGAACGGAGCGAGAGCATGAAGGTCGCTGTTCTTGGCGCCGGCGCCATCGGCGCGTATGTGGGGGCCGCCCTCCACAGGGCGGGAGTCGAGGTCCACCTCATCGCGAGAGGGCCGCACCTCGAGGCCATACGCAAGTCCGGTGTGATGGTGCTCAGCCCCCGGGGCGACTTCGTCGCCCACCCCCATGCCACCGACGACCCGTCCGAGGTCGGCCCGGTGGACCACGTCTTCCTGGGCCTCAAGGCGAACCACTACGCCGCCTCGGGCCCCATGATCAAGCCGCTGCTGCACGAGGCCACGAGCGTCATCGCCGCGCAGAACGGCATCCCGTGGTGGTACTTCCACGGACTCAAGGGCCCCTACGAGGGCTACCGCATCGAGAGCGTCGACCCGGGGGGCACGGTCACCGCCGCGCTCCCCCTGCACAGGGCTGTCGGATGTGTCGTCTACGCGGCCACCGAGATCGAGCGGCCCGGAGTCATCCGTCACTACGAGGGCACCCGCTTCTCCATCGGGGAACCGAGCGGCGAGCCGACCGCGCGCTGCGCGGAGTTCAGCGAGGCCATGGTGGCGGGCGGGCTGAAGTGCCCGGTGGAGACGGATCTGCGCCGGGACGTGTGGATCAAGCTCATGGGCAACATCGCCTTCAACCCGATCAGCGCGCTGGCCCGGGCCACGATGGCCGGGATCTGCCGCCACGACGGCGCGCGGGAGCTGGTCAGATCGATGATGACCGAGACGGTGGACGTGGCCAGGCGGGTCGGCTGCGATCCCGGGATCTCGATCGAGCGCCGCCTGCGCGGAGCGGAGAAGGCCGGCGAGCACAAGACCTCCACCCTCCAGGACCTGGAGAAGGGCAAACCGCTGGAGCTCGACGTGCTGCTCGCGGCGGTGGTCGAGCTGGCCGATCTCACCGGGGCCGACGTGCCCACGTTGCGCGCCATCCACGCGGTGAGCGATCTGCTCAACGAGAACCTTGTCCGTGCGGTCTGAGGACACATACCGTAGTCTGTATACAGAATGGAGGGATCATGAGCTATGACCGCCTGACCCATCCACTGGTGCGCGAGGACGGCGTGCTGCGCAGGGCGACCTGGGAAGAGGCGCTCGACCGCGCCGCCGAGGGTTTCCGCCGCAACGTCGCCGAGCACGGCCCCGACAGCTTCGCCATGCTGTCGTGCGCCCGTTCGACGAACGAGATGAACTACGTGGGGCAGAAGTTCACCCGCGTGGTCATCGGCACCAACAACGTGGACTCCTGCAACCGCACCTGTCACGCGCCCAGCGTGGCGGGGCTCTCCGCGGTGTTCGGCAGTGGCGGCGGCACCTCCTCATACCAGGAGGTCGAGGACACCGACGTGATCGTGATGTGGGGCTCGGCGGCCCGGAACGCGCATCCGATCTTCTTCCAGCACGTCTTGAAGGGCATACACAACGGCGCCCGGATGTTCGCCGTGGATCCACGGCGCACCGGCACCGCGCAGTGGGCGGACCTGTGGCTGGGCCTGAACGTGGGCACCGACATCCCGCTCGCCCACGCCATAGCCCGCGAGATCATCCACGCCGGGCTGCACAACGAGGCGTTCATCGAGCGCGCCACGACCGGCTTCGAGGAGTTCCGCGCGTCGGTCGAGCCGTGGACGCTCGGCGTGGCCGAGCAGGTCACCGGCGTGCCCGCGGACGCGATCAGGGAGCTGGCGCACGCCTACGCCCGCGCCGACCGCGCCCAGCTCTGCTGGACGCTCGGCATCACCGAGCACCACAACGCCACCGACAACGTCCGCGCGCTGATCAACCTCAGCCTGCTGACCGGCCACGTCGGCCGCTACGGTTCCGGCCTGTCGCCGCTGCGCGGCCAGAACAACGTGCAGGGCGGCGGCGACATGGGCGCCATCCCCAACCGGCTGCCGGGCTTCCAGGACATCCTGGACCCGGAGATCCGGGCCACCTTCGAGCGGGCGTGGGGGGCGCCGATCCAGCCGAAGTACGGCCACAACCTCACCGAGATGCTGGAGGCGATGGCCGAGGGCCACGTCACCACCTGCTATCTCATCGGTGAGAATCCGGTTCAGTCCGAGGCCGACTCGCTGGCCTGCATCAAGCGCCTGTCCATGCTCGACCACCTCGTGGTGCAGGACATCTTCCTCACCAAGACCGCCCAGATGGCCCACGTGGTGCTGCCCGCCAGCGCCGCGTGGTGCGAGGCCGACGGCACGTTCACCAACAGCGAGCGGCGGGTGCAACGGGTGCGCAAGGCGCTCGATCCACCGGGCGAGGCCCGCGACGACATCGAGATCCTCTGCCAGCTGGCCCGCAGGCTGGGCCACGACTGGAGTTACGACGGCGCCGAGCAGGTCTGGGACGAGCTGCGCTCGGTCTCCCCCGTGCACCACGGGATGACCTACCGGCGGCTGGACGAGCACCAGGGCATCCAGTGGCCGTGCTTCTCCGAGGACACGCTGGAGCCGCCGTACCTGCACGCGCGGCTGTGGGAGACCGACCCGGTCAAGCGCGGCATGCCCGCCGCGTTCGCGGTGCTGCGCCACTCGCCGCCGGTCGACCTGCTGGACGAGGAGTATCCGCTCCGCCTCACCACCGGGCGCAGGCTCGACTCGTACAACACGGGTGTGCAGTCCTCGGGGTTCGCCTCGCCGCTGCGGCGCGGGGAGACGATCGACATGTGCCCGGAGGACGCCGAGCGGCTCGGCCTCGTGGCCGGCGAGGAGGTGCGCATCACCTCGCGCCGGGCCTCGGTGGTCGCGCCCGTGTACATCGACCCCGCCCTGCGGCCGGGGCTGGTGTTCATGACGTTCCACTTCCCGGACGAGGTCGACGTCAACTCGCTGACCATCGAGGCCACCTGTCCCATCGCGGGCACCGCCGAGTTCAAGGCGGCCGCCGTACGCGTCGAGAAGCTCGTCAAGGTCGGGTGAGCGATGGATCTGCGATTCCGTGACGCGGAGCCGACGGCCGAGGAGCGCGAGGCGGTCGACGCGCTGCTCGGGCCGCCCGCCTCCGCCTGGGACGGCGGCGAGCGGACCGCGACCGACCTGCGGGTCGCGGCCCGCGCCGAGAGCTCCCGCGACCTGCTGCTGCCGGCCCTGCACGCGGTCAACGACCGGGTGGGGTGGATCAGCGAGGGCGCGCTCGACTACATCTGCCGCCGCCTCACCGTGCCGCCCGCCGAGGCGTACGGGGTGGCGACCTTCTACTCGCTGCTCTCCGTGAAACCGCGCCCGCCCCGGGTGCTGCACGTCTGCACCGACCTCGCCTGCCACGCCAAGGGCGCGGACGCGGTACGGCGGCGCGTCGAGGAGCGGCTCGGCCCGCCCGGCGAGTCCTGGCAGCCGAGCCCGTGCCTCGGCCTGTGCGAGCGCGCCCCGGCGGCCCTCGCCCTGGAGGCGGGCGACCCGCCCACGGCCGACGTGTACGGGCCGGTTCTCCCGGAGACGATCGGGGACGGAATCTGGACGGGCTTGCCCGGCTCGGGCGGCGTCCCGCTCAACGACTCCTCCAGCACGACCTCCAACGGCGCGGCCGCGAACGGCACGGCCGCCTCCGACGGGCCGCGCGCCAGGCAGACGGGGGACGCCGGGGAGCCTCCCGCCGAGGCCGCCGTGCCCCAGGCCGGGCAGGACGGGCTCGTCCTGCTGCGCCGCATCGGCGTGGCGGACCCGGCGAGCCTGGACGACTACCGGGCCAACGGCGGGTACGCCGCGCTGCGCCGGGCCTTCCGGCTCGGCCCCGCCGGGGTGATCCGCGAGGTGCTGGAGTCGGGGCTGGTCGGCCGGGGCGGCGCGGCCTTCCCGACGGGCCGCAAGTGGGACGCCGCCGCACGCCAGCCCGACCACCCGCACTACCTGGTGTGCAACGCCGACGAGAGCGAGCCGGGCACCTTCAAGGATCGCGTGATCATGGAGGGCGACCCGTACGCGCTCGTCGAGGCCATGACGATCGCCGCCTACGCCACCGGCTGCGCCAAGGGCTACCTCTACATCAGGGGCGAGTACCCGAGGGCCGTCAGGAGGCTGGAGCACGCGATCGCCACCGCCCGCGCCAGGGGCCTGCTCGGCGCCGGCATCCTCGGCCACGACTTCGACTTCGACATCGAGCTGAGAAGGGGCGCGGGCGCGTACATCTGCGGCGAGGAGACCGCGATCTTCAACTCCATCGAGGGCTTCCGCGGCGAGCCGCGCAGCAAGCCGCCGTTCCCGGTGGAGAAGGGCCTGTTCGGCAAGCCCACGGTGGTCAACAACGTGGAGACGCTGGTCAACGTGCTGCCGATCCTGGAGCACGGCGCCCAGGCGTACGCCGCGACCGGCACCGGGGCCTCGACCGGCACGAAGCTGTTCTGCGTGTCCGGCGGCGTCGCCCGGCCCGGCATCTACGAGCTGCCGTTCGGGGCGACGCTCCGCGAGCTGATGGACCTGGCGGGCCCGGTGGGCGAGACGCGGGCGGTGCTCCTCGGCGGCGCGGCCGGGGCGTTCGTGACCGATCCCGACATCCCGCTGACGTTCGAGGGCACCAGGCAGGCGGGCGCCACGCTGGGCTCCGGCGTGGTGCTCGTGCTGGACGACAGCGTGGACCTCAAGGCGATCCTGCTGCGCATCGCCGAGTTCTTCCGTGACGAGTCGTGCGGGCAGTGCGTGCCCTGCCGGGTCGGCACCGTACGGCAGGAGGAGGCGCTGCACCGCCTGTCGGAGCGGGTGGACGAGCGGGACCTGCTGCTGCTGCGCGAGGTCGGGCAGACCATGCGGGACGCCTCGATCTGCGGGCTCGGCCAGACCGCCTGGAACGCCGTGGAATCAGCCATCGACCGCTTGGGGGTGTACCGGTGATCCCGCTGCAGCCGCCTCGGCGGCTCGTCGACGTCGAGATCGACGGCGAGAACGTCCGCGTGCCTGAAGGCTCGACGATCCTGGACGCCTGCGCGGCGGCGGGCAAGGACGTCCCGACCCTCTGCTACGGCGACACGCTCACCCCGAAGAACGCCTGCCGGGTGTGCGTCGTCGAGGTGGAGGGCTCGCGGACGCTCGCCCCCGCCTGCTCCAGGAAGGTGGAGCCGGGCATGACGGTCGGCACCGACACCGAGCGCACCCGCCACAGCCGCAAGGTCGTGCTGGAACTGCTCGGCTCGTCGGTCGACCTGTCCACGACGCCGCGGGCGGCCGAGTGGATCGAGGAGTACGGCGCCGAACCCGGCCGGTTCGGCGACGACGCCGCCACCGTCGAGCAGCCCGCCAAGGTCGACAACGAGCTGTACGTGCGCGACTACGGCAAATGCATCCTCTGCTACAAGTGCGTCGACGCGTGCGGCGAGCAGTGGCAGAACTCGTTCGCCATCGGCGTGGCCGGCCGGGGCTTCGACGCGACGATCTCCACCGAGTTCGACGCGCCGCTCACCGACTCGGCCTGCGTCTACTGCGGCAACTGCGTGGAGGTGTGCCCCACCGGGGCGCTGTCGTTCAAGACCGAGTTCGACATGCGGGCCGAGGGCACCTGGGACGAGTCGCGGCAGACCGAGACCACGACGATCTGCAGCTACTGCGGGGTCGGCTGCAACCTGACCCTGCACGTACAGGACAACAAGATCGTGAAGGTGACGTCGCCGCACGACAACCCGGTCACCCATGGCAATCTCTGCGTCAAGGGACGGTTCGGGTTCGGCTATGTCTAGGGTCTCCGTCAAGCGCCGCATCCTGCGCATCAGGGACGCCGCCCCGACGCGCAGGATCGACTCGCTCGCCGCGGAGGAGCCGCTGGAGATCCGGCTCGACGGCACCCCGCTGACCGTCACCATGCGGACCCCGGGCGACGACTTCGACCTGGCCGCCGGTTTCCTCGTCAGCGAGGGGGCCGTCGGCTCGGCGGACGACATCGCCACGATCCGCTACTGCGCGGGCGCCCTGGCCGACGGCCAGAACACCTACAACGTCCTGGACGTGCGGCTCGCTCCGGGCGTCCAGGCCCCGGCCCCGCGCAACTTCTACACCACCTCCTCCTGCGGGGTCTGCGGCAAGGCCTCGCTCGAGGCGGTGCGCACCGTCGCCCGCTGGGCCGCGCACGACGACCCCGTCGAACTCGGCCGGGCGACCGTGGCGGCCCTGCCCGGCAGGCTGCGCGCGGCTCAGCGGGTCTTCGACCGGACCGGCGGGCTGCACGCCGCCGGTCTGTTCACCGCCGAGGGGGAGCCGCTCTGCGTCCGCGAGGACGTGGGCCGGCACAACGCGGTGGACAAGCTCCTGGGCTGGGCGCTCAGGAACGGGCGGCTGCCGTTGCGCGGCACCGTCCTGATGGTGTCCGGCCGGGCCTCCTTCGAGCTGGTGCAGAAGGCGGTGATGGGGGGCGTTCCGGTGCTCGCCGCGGTCTCCGCCCCGTCCTCCCTCGCGGTCGAGCTGGCCGCCGAGGAGGGCCTGACGCTCATCGGGTTCCTGCGCGGGGACTCGATGAACGTCTACGCGGGCGAACAGCGGCTGGACCTCACCTCGGGTGCCGGCTACGGCTCAGCCGGCGTACCTCCCCCGAGGTGATGGCGGGATGCCGTGCGGAAGGCCTGGCCCCCAGCCGCCGTCCGGCATCCCAAGCCATCGACTTTGACAACCATTTTCATTCCCCGGCATACTGACTCACATGATGTCAGGACATTCCCGTATGCGGGTCGCTGGGGCGCTCGCGGGCGCGACGTTGCTGGCCACGACCGCGTGCGGCGCCGACGCCGGGACCGGCGCGGCCACCGGAGACACTCCGCAGGTGGTCGCCGCCTTCTATCCGCTGCAGTGGATCACCGAGCAGGTCGGCGGCTCCGACGTCCAGGTGTCGAGCCTGACCACTCCCGGTGTCGAGCCGCACGACATGGAGCTGGGCGCCCACCAGATGGCCCAGCTGGAGGACGCGGCGCTCACCGTCTACATCAAGGGCGTCCAGCCCGCCGTGGACGAGGCCGTCACGCCCGACACGGCGTTCGACGCCGCCACCGCCGTCCGGACGATCCCGGCGGGCGGGCACGACGAGCACGAGCACGAGGAAGGCGAGGAGGCCCACGACCACGAGGTCTCCTACGATCCGCACCTGTGGCTCGACCCGTCCAGGTTCGCCGCCGTCGCCACGGAGCTGGGCGAGCGGCTGGCCGCCGCCGACCCCGCGCACGCGCAGGCGTTCAAGGACCGCGCCGCCAAGACCGCCGCCTCGCTCACCGCGCTGGACGAGGAGTTCAGCCAGGGCCTGGCCACCTGCTCGACGCGCACGATGGTCACCGCGCACGAGGCGTTCGGCTACCTGGCCGACCGCTACAAGCTGGAGCAGGTGGGCATCACGCTCGACCCCGAGTCCGAGCCCTCGCCCGCCCGGCTGGCCGAGGTGGCCGAGCTGGCCAAGCGCGAGAAGGTGACCACGATCTTCACCGAGGCGCTGGTCAGCCCCAAGGTGGCCGAGGTGCTGGCCGGCGAGGTCGGCGCGAAGACCGCGGTGCTCGACCCGCTGGAGAGCGCGCCTTCCGGCGATTACGCGTCCGCGATGCGCGACAATCTGAAGACATTGCAGACAGCGCTGGGGTGCACCACATGAGCGAGACCGCGTTCGCGATGACCGGCGGGCGGGTCGCGCTCGACGGCCGGCCCGTGCTGGCGGGCGTCGACCTGACCGTCCGTGAGGGCGAGGTCGTGGCCATCATGGGCGCCAACGGCTCGGGCAAGTCGACGCTCGTGCGCGCGCTGCTCGGGCTCACGCCGCTGTCCGGCGGCACGACCCTGCTCTACGGCTCACCGCCCGCGCGGTTCCGCCACTGGTGGCGCATCGGCTACGTGCCGCAGCGCCTGGCGATCGGCGGCGGCGTGCCCGCCACCGTACGGGAGGTCGTCACCTCCGGCCGGGTCGCCCGGCGGCGCAGGCTGAGCCCCTACCGTCAGGAGGACCGGGAGGCCGTGGCCCGCGCCCTGGATGCGGTGGGGCTGGCCGACCGGGCCGGCGACTCGGCGCAGGCCCTGTCCGGAGGTCAGCAGCAGCGGGTGCTCATCGCCCGCGCGCTGGCCGGGGAGCCCGACACCTACGTGATGGACGAGCCGACCGCCGGCGTCGACGCCGGGACCCAGCGGCTGCTCGCCGACACGCTCGCCCGCCTGGTGTCCGCCGGGAAGACCATCGTCCTGGTCGCGCACGAGCTGGGCCCGCTGGAGCCGCTCATCACCCGCGGCGTGGTGGTCCGGGAGGGCCGCATCGCCCATGACGGGCCGCCCCCCGAGCCGGAGGGCGACTGCGCCAGACCGGGTCACGAGCACGTGCACCCGCACGCCGCCGAAGCCGCCGCGGGCCCGCTCCGCGGCTGGCAGGGAGAACCATGATCGACCTGAGCCTGCTCGACAAGCAGTTCTTCCAGCTCGCGCTGATCGCCGCCCTGCTGGTGGGGCTCTGCGCGCCCGCCGTGGGCACGTTCATCGTGCAGCGCAGGCTGGCCCTGCTCGGCGACGGCATCGGCCACGTGGCGCTGACCGGCGTCGCGCTCGGCTTCCTGACCGGCACCGCCCCGGTGCTGACGGCCGTCGTGGTGGCGATCGCGGGGGCCCTCGCCATCGAGCTGGTCAGGGCGCGCGGCCGCACGAGCGGCGACGTGGCGCTGGCGCTGCTGTTCTACGGCGGCATCGCGGGCGGCGTCATGCTCATGGGCATCGCGCCCGGCGGCAGCAACGCCAAGCTCAACTCCTACCTGTTCGGCGCCATCGCCAGCGTCACGACCGAGGACATCTGGGTCATCGGCGGCCTGGCCGTGCTGGTGCTCGGGGTGGTCACGGTCTTCGGCAGGGAGCTGTTCGTGCTCTGCCAGGACGAGGAGATGGCCAGGGCCAGCGGGCTGCCGGTGCGCTTCCTCAGCGTGCTGGTCGCGGTCACGGCCGCGCTGACCGTGGTCATCGCCATGCGGGTGGTCGGCCTGCTGCTGGTCAGCGCGCTCATGGTGATCCCGGTGGCGACCAGCCAGCAGCTCACCAGAGGGTTCCGCACGACGATGCTGCTGGCCATGGTGTTCGGCGTGGTGGCGTCGGTGGGCGGGCTGCTCGCCTCGACCGCCTCCACGCGGGTGCCGCCGGGGGCGGCCATCGTCCTTCTCGCCCTGGCCGGCTTCGTCCTGGCCCTCGGTGTCGGTAGATTCGTACGTCAAGGCCGATCCCAGGAGTCGAACGTGAGCCAGCAGGCAGGCAGCGTCCGCGTCAAGGAGGTCAGATGACCTCCAGGCGGCAGGCCGTCCACGAAACCCTGCGTCAGAGCGAGGGGTTCCGCAGCGCCCAGGACGTCTATACGGAGATGCGCCAGCACGGCGCGAAGATCGGGCTGACCACGGTCTACCGCGCGCTGCAGACGCTGGCCGACCACGGCAAGGTCGACGTGCTGCGCAACGACGAAGGCGAGTCGGTCTACCGCGCGTGCGCCACCGGCGAGCACCACCACCATCTGGTCTGCCGCCGCTGCGGCCACACCGTCGAGGTGGCGGGCCCCGCCGTGGAGCGCTGGGCCGAGACCGTCGGCGCCGACCACGGCTTCACCGAGATCACTCACACCGTCGAGGTCTTCGGCACCTGCTCGTCCTGCTCCAAGCCGCCGGAGGCGGGCTGATCGCGACGTGACCCCCACAGCACGCCGAGCACGACCACCGCGCAGCCCGCGAGCTGCAGCGCCGACGGACGCTCGCCGAGCACGGCCGCCGACAGGCCGACCGTCGTCATCGGCTGGACGAGCAGCAGCAGGGCGGTCAGCGCGGCGGGCTGGCGGGGCAGCGAGTACGTGATGAGCGACCAGCCGAGCACCTGCGGCCCGAGCGCGAGCACCAGCAGCCAGCCGTGCTCGGGCCAGCTGACGGTGAGGTCGGCGCCGCCGAAGACCGGGCTGAGCGCCGTCATGGCGAGCGTGGCCACGACGGTGGCGTGCGCGAGCGGCGCCGCCGAGCGGTCGGAGGCGCTCTTCATGAGCAGCAGGAAGGCCGCGTACGAGAGCGACGTGGCGACGCCGGTGACCACCCCGAGCACCGGGTCGACGCCGTACGCGGCCCGGTCGAACACGCCGGAGATCAGCACGACGCCGCCGAACACCACCGGGGTGGCCGCCATCAGGGCGCGCGACGGCCGCTCACGGAAGATCGCCCAGGCGGCGAACGCCACGATGAACACCTGGAGATTGCCGAGCACGGTGGCCAGCCCGGCGCCCACGTACGCGATCGAGTGGTGCCAGAACAACAGGTCGAGCGCGAACATCAGGCCCGCGACCCAGGCCAGCAGGCGGGGCCTGCCCCTGAACGGCCCGCGCCGGCGCCGCTCCAGCGTGGCGAGCACGATCAGGGGCGGGATCGCGTACGCGCACCGGAAGATCGCCGAGGTCGCCGGCGCCACGTCGGCGAGCCGGACGAGCGGCCCGGAGGTGGAAATGATCAGTGCGCCTGCGATCGCGATCAGCACGATTCGGCGGTGTGAACTCATCGGAAATCCCAGGCCCCCCGTGGGAGAGATACGCTGCGACCACGCTAGAACCGGCCCCGACAGGAGTCAACATGCCCTTTGGCCATGACATGCAGCATTCCCTGGGCACCGTCGTCGAGCTCGTCAACACCTCCCCGTCGACGGGCGGCGAAGACCGGCTCGCCACTCTGACCGAGCTGCAGTCCTTCGTCGAGGGGCGGCAGGTCAGCGGTCTGGGCGGGCTCACCGCGCGTGATCTGGGCCAGGTCCGGATGATACGGGAGGCGTTCTACCGCGTCTTCACCGCGGCCGACCAGCCGACGGCGGTGCGCCTGCTCAACGGGCTGCTCTCCGAGACGCGCATAACGCCGCGCCTGACCGAGCACGACGGCCATCCGCTGCACGTCCACTACTTCGCCCCGGACGCCACGCTGGCCGAGCACCTGGCCGCCGACTGCGGCGTCGCCCTGGCCCACCTGCTGGTGGAGGACGAGTGGGAGCGGCTCCGCACCTGCGCGGCGCCCGACTGCGAGCACGTCTTCGTCGACGAGTCGCGCAACCGCAGCCGCGTCTACTGCGACAGCCGCACCTGCGGCAACCGCATGCACGTCGCCGCCTACCGCGCCCGCCGCCGCGCCTGACCCGCCTTGAGCTTGCCGGTCAGCAGGGTCGCGGCGGTGGCCAGCACGATGAGGTTGAACGCCATCTGCACCAGCACCAGCCCTCTGGCCAGCTGACCCTGCGCGTGCACGTCGCCGAACCCGACGGTGGCCAGCGTGGAGACCGCGAAGTAGAGCGCGTCCGTCCTGGTCTCCAGGCCTGCGAACTCCCCCTCCCGCCAGTAGGCCACGTTGTAGTCGGCGAGCGCGAACAGCACCACGCCCGCCACGGTGATCAGCGCCAGCGTGGCCGGGGTCAGCCCGCCCTCGTCGCCGGCCGACTGCTGCCTGGCCTCCCTCACGACGCTCCAGCACACCAGGGCGAGACCGGCGATCACGCACGCCACCCGGAGGAACCGCACCCAGTCGGGCTGGTCCTCCTGCAGGGGCACCACGTAGTAGGCCGCGATGATCAGCGCGGTGTGCCAGGCGAGTCGCCGCATGCGGGAAGAGTTCCCCGCGCGGGGAACGGTTAGACCGGGTTGGGCAGAGCTCCGCCGTAACGCCGGTCGCGCTTGGCGTAGATCTCGCACGCCTCCCACAGGTCCCTGCGGTCGAAGTCGGGCCAGAGCCGGTCGAGGAAGACCATCTCCGCGTAGGCCGACTGCCACAGCAGGAAGTTGGAGAAGCGCTGCTCGCCCGACGAGCGCACGAACAGGTCGACGGCCGGGATCTCGGGCTCGTCGAGATAGCGGGCGAAGACCTTCTCGTCGACCTTGGACCGCTTGACCCGGCCCGCCTGGAGGTCGTCGGCCAGCCTGAGTGCCGCGTCGACGATCTCGGCCTGGCCGCCGTAGTTGACGCAGAACTGCAGCGTCAGCTTGCGGTTGGCCCGGGTCATCTCCTCGGCGGACTGCAGCTCGGAGATCACGCTCTTCCACAGCCGGCCCGGCCTGCCCGCCCAGCGCACCCGCACGCCCATCGCGTGCAGCTCGTCGCGGCGGCGGCGGATCACGTCGCGGTTGAAGCCCATGAGGAAGCGCACCTCGTCGGGCGAGCGCTTCCAGTTCTCCGTCGAGAACGCGTAGGCGCTCAGGTAGGGGATGCCCAGCTCCAGAGCGCCCTCGATGACGTCGAACAGCGACGACTCCCCCGCTTTGTGTCCCTCGGTCCGGGGCAGCCCGCGAGCCTTGGCCCACCGGCCGTTGCCGTCCATGACGATGGCCACGTGGCGGGGCACCAGCTCACGCGGGATCGGCGGCGGGGTCGCGCCGGACGGATGGGGTGTCGGCGGGCGGACGTTCAAACGGGCTCCCTTTCTACGTGGCGGAGCGAGCGTATCCCGTGTTCGAGGTGCCATTGCAGATAGGCGGCGACCAGGCCGCTGCACTCGCTGCGGTGTCGCTGCTCGGACGCGTCGGCCGTCGCCCAGTCGCCGCGCAGCAGCGCCGTCATCAGGCCGATCGTCTCACCGGCGGGCACCGCCGCGCCGGCGGGCCGGCACGCCCCGCACACCACGCCGCCCGCCACGATGGCGAACGCCCGGATCGCGGGCGCCCGGCACTTGGCGCACGCCTCCAGCGCGGGCGCGTATCCGGCGACGGCCAGCGAGCGCAGGAAATAGGCGTCGAGCACCAGCCGGGGTTCGTGATCGCCCTCGCCGAGCGTGCGCAGCCCGCCCACCAGCAGCAGGAACTGCCGCAGGGCCGGCTCCTTCTCGCCGTGGGTCAGCCGGTCGGCAGTCTCCAGCATCGCGGTGCCGGCGGTGTAGCGCGGGTAGTCGCTCGCCAGCGCCTCGCCGTACGGCCTGATCGTCTCCGCCTGGGTGACGACGTCGAGCGTGCGGCCGGTGTGGAGCTGGAGGTCGACGTGGGTGAACGGCTCCAGCCTCGCCCCGAAGCGCGAGGTGGTGCGGCGCACCCCCTTGGCGACGGCCCGGATCTTGCCGGTGCGCTTGGCCAGAACCGTGACGATGCGATCGGCCTCGCCGAGCTTCTGCGTGCGCAGGACCACGCCCTCGTCACGATAGAGACTCACCCGGCCATCCTACGGTCGTATCAAAGTGACGACACTTCGTGCTACTCCCATGGCGGTGTGACACGCCTTTCCGCAACCGTCACTAGACTTTGACGCCTGTTCCGCATTGCCCACTGTTCACCCCTCCGTTACCGCCGAAAGGTAGTCATGACCCGCGTGGTCCTGCTGGGCTCTTCACCCGGCCCCGACACCGCTCCGACCGGCTTGAGGCTCGCCGCACTTCCCGGCAATCCCACCGTCGCGGAGCGACTGCGCAACCAGGTCCTCACCATGGACCCGACGCCCGCCACGATCGGCTCCGGCGACGTGGCCGCCGCCCTGCGCGCACTGGCGGAGGTCGCGGAGTCCGCGACCGAGCCCCTGTTCATCATCCCGGAGAACTCGGTCATCCACGACGAGCTGATCTACCAGATCAACAAGACCAAGCGCGGCGCGCTGGTCCTCGTCGCCAAGGAGCCGCGCCCGGTGGCGGAAGAGGAGGGCGAGGAGACAGAGGACGACCAGCTCAACGGTAACGTCCCGATAGCGGAGGCCGAGCCCGAGATCGGCATGAACGAGGTGGAGGGCCTGCCGGTCCGCTCCCGCATCGGCAAGACCAGGGTCATCTCGGTCGGCACCGCCACCCACCTGGTGACCAGGCCCAACGCCGTGCTGCTCGGCCCGATGTACATCAGCGCGCGCAACGCGCCGATGCTCGCCGAGACCTGCCGCGAGCTGGCCGCGATGGCGTCCGCCTTCGGCGACGACGACGACCTGGTCCAGATCATCGCCTTCGGCCTGGTGCGCAAGGGCGTGTCGGTCGGCATCCGGGGCCGCCGCGACCTGTTCTACCGCCGCGTCACCTCCCAGGAGCAGGCCAACGAGGCCGCCGTCGAGATGTCCGGCTTCGACGAGGACCGCGCCAGGCTCAACAACGCGGTCAAGGGCGCCGACGGCTTCTTCACCACCTACTTCGTCTCGACCTACTCCCGGTTCATCGCCCGCTGGGCGGCCCGGCGGGGGCTGACGCCCAACCAGGTCACGCTCATCTCGATCGCCCTCGGCGTGGCCGCCGCCGCCTGCTTCGCCACCGGCCAGCGGCCGTGGATGATCGCCGGCGGGCTGCTGATCTACTTCGCCTTCGTGTTCGACTGCGTCGACGGCCAGGTCGCCCGCTACGCCCGCAAGTTCGGGGTGCTGGGGGCGTGGCTCGACGCCACGTTCGACCGGTTCAAGGAGTACGTCGTCTTCGCCGGACTGGCCGTGGGCTGGGTCGTGGCGGGCAACGGCGGCGACGACATCTGGATCTTCGCGCTGGCCGCCATCGGCCTGCAGTCCGTGCGCCACCTGCTCGACTTCTCCTTCGGCATCTCCAACCGCCGCAAGCCCCCGGCCAAGCTGCCCACGCTGGCGCTCGACGCCCGCGACGACCGTGACCTGCGCCAGGCCCTGGAGCGCCGCAAGGTCGAGCAGAGCAGTGGCGTCAAGCGCATGCTCAAGATGTGGTCCAAGGCCGGCAAGTACCGCGCGGTCCACTGGGCGCGTAAAATGATCGTGTTCCCCATCGGCGAGCGGTTCGCGGCCATCGCGATCACCGCTGCGCTCTTCGACGCCCGCATTACCTTCCTCACGCTGGTGATCTGGGGCTCCGTCGCCGCCGTTTACACTCTCACCGGACGCCTCATGAGGTCGCTCGCATGATCACCCAGCCGCAGGCCGCCGCAACCCCCACGCCGGACCCCGACGAGGAGCGCCGGCGCATCCAGACCGCCCGCCTGCTCGCCTACCGCGACGACGGTCCCCTCGTCCACGTGCTGTCGGGCAGGCTCGGCAAGGGCCTGCCGCCGGTCCCCGCCACGCTGGCCGCGCTGCTGGCCGTCATCGCCGTCACGGTGACCGGCCTGGTCCAGCCGGGCTTCACGATGCTGCTGCCGTCGCTGATCGTGCTGCTGCTGGTGCTGCCGACCGCGCCGCGCGACCACCTGGGCCGCTTCGACTGGCTCACGCCGCCGCTGCTGCGCGCCGCCGAGTTCCTCGCCATGATCGTGGTCGGCCTCGCGGCGGGGGCGCCGAAGTGGCTGCTGTTCGTGCTGGTGTACGTGGTCGGCTACCACACCTACGACACCGTCTACCGGACCCGGCAGAGCATCTGGCCGCCGGCCTGGGTGTTTTACGCCGGACTCGGCTGGGAGCTGCGGCTGCTCATCATCGGCGCGGGCGCGGCGTTCGGCCTGGTCACGCCGGTGCTGGCGGTGCTGACGGCCTACCTGTTCGTGCTGTTCGCCGTCGAGAGCGTGACGAGCTGGGTCCGCCTGGACAAGGCGTCGGCCCAGGCGGCCGCCGACGCCGAGCAGGACCTGGAGCAGTCCCCCGAGGACGCGCTGGAGCAGGCCACCGGCGAGGCCGAAAAAGCCTGATCTCCCCTACGCGAAAGGCGGGGCCGCCCTCACGGCCCCGCCTTTCGCGTTTCCTCCGGCACCCCGGCTTCCGCGAGGGGAGCGTTTAGGCTGGGGACTCAGGGACTCTGAGCCGGAGGAGCCGGATGGCGTTCTTGTCGCGGCTGTTCAAGCGGGGCGACCCGCTGGCCGAGCGTGAGGAGGCGCGCCGGCAGGGCATGCGCGACGCCCGGCGACACCCGCTGACGACCTTCACCGACCCCGAGAGCCGGCCCCCGTTCGTCGCCGAGGTACGGGCCCGCGCCCGCGAGCAGATCGCCGACGCCGGCCGCCGGCTGGCCGCCCGGCGCGGCGAGTTACTGGACCAGTCCCTGGCCGCCCGGGAAGCGATCCTCCTGGAACTCAGCCGCACCGACCTCCTCCCCCAGCCCCCACCCAACGGCCACCCCGGCCCACCCGCTGATCCATATCCGCCAGGTTCTAGGCCTTCACCCGATTCCGCAGGACCGTACGGCAATCCGCCAGATTCCAGGCCTTCACCTGAACCGGCGGGACGGTACGGCGATCCGCCACCTGACCCGCCGGGATCGTACGGCGATCCGCCAGACCCCGATTCCGTGGGACCGTACGGTGACTCAGGGGCACGCGCAGCAGGACCGTACGGTGGCTCAGGGGCACGTGCGGCGGGATCGTACGGTGATCGCGGCGGGCACCCGGCGGCTCCCTACGAGGAGGACGCGTTCATCTCCATCGCCGAGGCCCGATGGAGGCGGGGTGAGGCGCGGCGGCGGGAGGCGGTGCGGGAGAGCCAGGAGAGCGTGCAGCGCGCCGGCGCCCGCATCGGCCAGTACGCGCAGGAGTGGGAGAACGCCCTGGTCGAGCACGACCACGAGGTGGAGGCCGTGCACGCCAGGGCCGAGCAGATCATCGCCGCCTACCGGAGCGGCGTCATGGAGACCCACCCCCGCCGGGAGGAGATCCCACCGCTCTGGCAGGGCGAGGTCATCGCCATGGAACCCACCGGCGAGACCCGGCTCGGCATCTCGGGGCGCGACGAGCTAGGCCGGATCCTCCACGAGGTGGAAGCCCGGGTAGCGGACTGGCACGCCAAGGTCCTCCCCCACGAACTGCCCCCAGCCCTCCGCCTCCCCCCGCTCGAACCTCCCCACCGGACTCAGTCCCCCCAACCCCCAGCGGACCACTCCCCCACCACCCCATCTCCACCGAGAACTCCCCACTCCCTGACAGACCCCACCGCCCCCACATCCCAGCCGCAGGCCACCGAACCCACCAAGGCCCCCACCCCCACCACATCCCCGTCCCAAACCACCCGACCGGAAACGCCCCCTACCGTCTCCCCTCCGGAGACCACTCATCTCCCGGCGGATCCCACCGCCACCACATCCCAAGCCACCCGACCCGAAACGGCCCTCGCCGTCTCCCCGCTGGAGACCACCCACCCCGCACCGGATCCCACCGCCACCCCACCTCCGCCGCGAGCCGCCCGACCCGAGACGGCCCCCGCTGTCTCCTCGCCGGAGACCCATCCCGCGGTGGACCCCACCGCCACCCCATCCCCGCCGCAAGCCGCCCGACCCGAGACGGCCTCCACCGTCTCCCCGCCGGAGAACACCCACCCCGCGCTGGATCCCACCGCCACCACATCTCCGCCGCCAGCCGCCCGGCCCACGATGGACCGATCCCCCACGTCTCTTCCAGAAGCCGTCTCTTCCTTACGTACGGCAGCGGACCCTGCAGAGGTCACGTTTCCCCCGGCAGGTACCTCCGGCATGGCTCCGTCACCGCCGCAAGCCGCCCACCCCTCCCCGGATCCTCTGCACGAGACCGCTTACGTACCAGGTGAGGCGGTGGAGACCCGCGAGACCGACGCCCTCACGCCTTCGCCGACGAGCGATGAGCATCCAGGGCATGACGACTCTGAGGCTTCCGCCGACGGGCCGGCGAGCGCCGGGCCCGGCTCCCCTCGTACGGAAAGCGACGTCGGCGAGACAGCCGACGACGGCCCGCGGGAACCACACCAGGACGCCGAAACCGACGTCCATCCCGGACCGGACCACGCCACCGAGACACGCAAGCAGGACCACACCAACCGCACCCCACCGGCACAGGACCGCGCCACCGAGACAGGCACCACACCGGGACACGACCGCACCGCAAAAACACGCACCCCACCGGCACACGACCGCACCACAGAAACAGGCACTCCACCGGCACACGACCGCGCCGCCGAACCACACACCCCACCCACACAAGACACCACTGCAACAAGCACCCCAACCGGACAGGACCGTGCCAGAGGGCAGCGGCGGACCTATCCATGGCGGGAGGCGTTCGGCGACCCGAGCGCCGCATCGCCCAGCACACCACGTGACGGCGACGGAGAGGAGCGGCGTTGGCCGGGTTAGGGAGCAGAGGGGTGGCCGTGCTCGGCGTCGCGGCGCTGGTGGCCGGTGGTGTGGCGGGGTGCGGGACGGACGCGGGGGCGGTGTGCGGGGTGGTGGTGGACTCCACGAGCTACGCGGAGCCCGCCACGTCCCGTGAGGATGTGACCTCGAAGCTGCCCGAGTTCGCCCAGGGGTGCGACTGGGTGGGGTTCGCCGCCGTCACCGGCGCGTCGGAGAGTAGTTCGTGCCGGGAGGACCCGGTCACCGTGGCCGCCACCCGCGCCGAGAACCCGAACGACAACCCGGTCGTCGAGGACCGGGTGAGGACGCACCGGATCAAAGAGGTGGTGCCCAGGGCGGTGCGGCTGTTCGACTGCCCCGCGGAGGGCGAGGGCTCGGACGTGCTGGGCGCGCTGCGGTACATGGTGAAGCAGATGACCGCGCGGCGGCAGCCGGACAAGGAGCACCGGCTCATCGTGTTCAGCGACCTGAGCAACAACCGCGGCGAGCTGAACATCAACCGCCTGGATCTGGGCGAAGCGGCGCGGAAGCGGAAGGTCGAGGAGTTGCGGCGGGCCGGCCTGCTGCCCGCCATGGGCGGGTACGCGGTGACGGTGCACGGGTTCTTGCGGGAGCGGACGGCGAACCCGGACCGGTTCCCGCTGCTGGAGGCCTTCTGGGCAGAGGCGTTCGAGGCGGCCGGCACGACGGCCGCCGACCTCCTGTAGGGAGAGCGCTCTCTCACAGCATGCCGGACTGTTCACCTTCCTGCAACGCCTGCGGTGACGATTGTTGACAACAGGTAAGGAACTGTGTTTTCGTTCGGCGTGAGAGCGCTCTCTTCACTCCGCCTCCCTTCCCCCCAGGAGCAGTGATGACATCACCACCGTCCAGGGTGCGCCGCCGCATAGCGGCCGCCGCCGTGGCGCTGGCCGCCGTCGGCGG
Source organism: Nonomuraea sp. NPDC050478 (assembly GCF_044458265.1). Classification (NCBI taxonomy): domain Bacteria; kingdom Bacillati; phylum Actinomycetota; class Actinomycetes; order Streptosporangiales; family Streptosporangiaceae; genus Nonomuraea; species Nonomuraea sp. NPDC050478. The sequence goes on from NZ_JBITHT010000004.1 coordinate 637,338, forward strand.
CCTGCTCGTCCAGGTGGCCACGAGCGCCGCCGCGTCCGTCCCGGCCACCCCGTCCGGCTGGTCGCTGGTCTGGGCCGACGACTTCAACGGCTCGTCGGGCTCGCTGCCCTCGTCCAGCAACTGGATCATCGACACCGGCCACGGCTACCCCGGCGGCCCCGGCAACTGGGGCACCGGAGAGATCCAGAACTACACGTCCAACCCCGCCAACCTGAGCCTCGACGGCTCCGGCAACCTGCGCATCACCCCGCTGCGCGGCTCGAACGGCGAGTGGACCTCCGGCCGCATCGAGACCCGGCGCTCCGACTTCAAGCCCGCCGACGGACGCATCCTGCGCATCGAGGGTCGCATCCAGATGCCGAACGTCACCGGCGACGCCGCGCTCGGCTACTGGCCCGCGTTCTGGGCGCTCGGCTCCCCTTACCGGGGCAACTACTGGAACTGGCCGGCCATCGGCGAGTTCGACATCATGGAGAACGTCAACGGCCTCAACACCGTCTGGGCCGTGCTCCACTGCGGCGTCAACCCCGGCGGCCCGTGCAACGAGACCCAGGGCATCGGCGGCAGCCGCGCCTGCCCCGGCTCGACCTGCCAGTCGTCCTTCCACACCTACCGCTTCGAGTGGGACCGCAGCGTCAGCCCCAACCAGCTGCGCTGGTACGTGGACGGCCAGCAGTTCTTCAGTGTGAGCCAGTCGCAGCTCGACGCCACCACGTGGACCAACATGACCGGTCACGCCGGCTACTTCCTGCTGCTGAACGTGGCCATGGGCGGCGCCTTCCCGAACGGCGTGGCGGGCTTCGGCACGCCGACCGCCGCGACCGTGTCCGGCCGGCCGATGCTGGTCGACTACGTGGCCGTGTGGCAGAGCGGCACCGGCACCCAGCCGACCGACCCGCCGACCGACCCCCCGGGTGACGGGTTCGACGCGCGCTCCACCATCCAGGCCGAGGGCTACAGCGCCCAGTCGGGCACCATCACGGAGACCACCACGGACTCCGGCGGCGGGCAGAACGTCGGCGCCATCCGCAACGGCGACTGGCTCCGCTTCGACAACGTCCGGTTCGGCTCGACGGCGGCCCAGCAGTTCAAGGCCAGGGTGGCCTCCGGGGCGGGCGCCGGCGTGAGCGGGCTCGTCCAGGTCAGGCTGGGCAGCCCGACGGCGCCGCCGATCGGCGACTTCGCGATCGGGAACACCGGCGGCTGGCAGAGCTGGCGCACGGTCCCGGCCAACATCACGCCGACGACCGGGACGCACACCGTCTACCTGACGTTCAGCAGCGGCCAGCCCGCCGACTTCGTGAACGTCAACTGGTTCACCTTCTCCACCACCTAAGGGGATCACCGGCCGGGCGCCGCACGGCGCCTGGCCACGATCCGTTCGGCCCAGCTCGCCGCCTCCGGGTCCCGTAACCCTTCCACCACCCCGCCCAGGTAGGCGGTGGCCAGGCTGTCGAAGCCGCGGTCGAGCTGCCGGGTCCGGCCGGCCAGCCGCCGGTCGACCGACTCCACGTACTGGGCGATGCTCTCGGCGTATCCGGCGTCCTGCTGGTAGACGCCCTGCGCGGTCGCGAACGCCCTGGACTCGGCGTCCAGTTTGGCGCGCAGCTCCCGCAGCGTCCGGTCGTTCGGGTTGTGCATGCGCCGGCCCAGGTCGGCGGCGATGAGGGCGGTGGCGATCAGCAGGGCCAGCAGCAGCACCATGGTGGGCAGCGTGCCGGCCCCCTCGGCGGTGGGCCCGATCTCCTCCCCGTCCACGACGAGCGGCCGGACCAGCGCGTCGCGCCGGAGCACGGCCACCGCCACGATGAAGCCCAGCCACACCAGCGCCACGCCGATCAGCAGCCAGCGCCCCTTGGCCGAGCCGCCGTGCTCCTGCCAGGACCGGAACGCGCGCCCGTACATGTGCGGCGCGACCAGCATGATGAGGGCGGCGCCCGCGGCGAGCAGCGCGGTCATCGCGACGCTGTCGCCCCAGTCGAGGATCACCTGGTAGAGGATCGGCACCTCGACGATCACCAGCAGGAGCAGCAGCAGCGCGGCGGGCAGCCAGCGGCGCACGACGGGCCACCGGCTGCCGGAGATCGCGATCGAGCTGGGGCGGCCGTCGCCGGGGCGGCGGCTGGGCTGTTCCAGCTCGGCGACCCGTGGCCGGGTGTCGTCGAGCGCCGCGCGGGCGGCGGCGAAGGCGCGCTGCGACTCCGCCAGCCTGATCTTCTGCCCTTCGAGCGCGGCGCGCGCCTGCCGCAGCTCCCGCTCGGTGAGGTCCTCGATGCGGGCCAGCTCGCCGAGCCGCTCGTCCTCCAGCTCGTGGAAGCGGGGCACGCTGCCGGTCTGCAGGGTGAGCGTGTCGATCTGGCCGTCGGCGGCGTGCCGCCGCCCCAGCTCGCGCTCGGCGTCGCGGCGCGCCGTCCAGTCGGGCAGGTGGTAGAGGTCTCCGTCGTACGCGACCGCGGGCGCCACGCGGATGACCTGCGCGGGCTCGTCGGGCTGCGTGGGACGGCGGCGTGACAGGCGCATCGGGCCTCCAGACGACCCTCCGGACGACACTGTCCCTCGATGCTAACCGCCCCACGCCCTCCCGGACCGTCCCTCCGTGCCGGTCAGCCGCTGGAGCGTGTCACCAGCCTGGCGGGGAGCACCACCGGGGTGGCGTGGCGGCCTTCCAGGCGGGAGAGCATCAGCCGGGCCAGGGCCATGGCCTGGTCGGAGGCGGGCGTCCGTACGGTGGTCAGCGCCGGGGTGGTGTACGCGGCCGCCTCGATGTCGCCGAAGCCCACCACCGCCAGGTCGTCCGGCACCCGCCGCCCGGCCTCGGCAGCAGCCCGGAGCACGCCGATCGCCAGGTGGTCGGAGGTCGCGAGGACGGCGTCCAGGCGGCGCTCGTCGGACAGCAGCCGGGTGAGGGCCGCCGCGCCGGACTCGGCCGTGTCGCCGGCCAGCGCGACGTGCGGCAGCCGTCCGGCCCGCTGGAGCGTGTCGCGGTGCCCGGCCATGCGGTCCTGGACGGCGACCAGGTGGGTGGGGCCGCAGACGAGGCCGATGTGCCTGCGCCCCTGCCGCAGCAGGTGCTCGGTGGCCGCGGCGGCGCCCCCCGTGTTGTCGGCGTCCACGTACGGCACGAGCGAGCTGATCGCCGGCCGGCCGAGCAGGACGAGCGGCACGTCGGTGCGGGCGAGCCGCTCGGCGAGCGGGTCGGCCCCGTCCGTCGGGAGCAGCACCACCCCGTCGGACAGCCCGGCCTCGACGTGCCGGACGATGCGCCGGTGGCTCTCGGAGGTGTCGGCGAGCATGAGCGTGATCTGCTTGCCCGCCCCTTCCAGGACGCTGGTCACGTACTGGACGACGGCGGCGGTGAGCGCGTCGTCGGGGCGCGGGATGGACAGGACGAGCGCGACCGTGTCGGTGCGGCGGGTGGCGAGGCTGCGGGCGGCGGCGTTGGGCACGTAGCCCAGCTCCTTGACGGCCCGCAGGACGTTCTCGCGGACCTCGGGGCTGACCGCGGCGTCGCCGTTGACGACGCGGGACACGGTCGCCCTGGAGACCTTGGCCCGGGCGGCGACGGTCTCCAGGGTGGGCCGCTTGGGCCGGCCGTCGCCGAGCCCGTTGCGGCGCACCACGTCGCGGTACCACAGGGCGCTGTCCTTCAGGCGGCGCCGCTGGGTGGCGAAGTCGACGTGCACGATGCCGAACTTGCGCTGGTAGCCGTCGGCCCATTCGAGGCAGTCGAGCAGCGACCACAGCAGGTAGCCGCGGACCTTGGCGCCCTCGTCGAGGGCGGCGAGCAGGGCCCGCAGGTGCTCTTCGACGAAGCTGACGCGGTCGACGTCGTGGATGCCGTCGGCGGTCACGGTGTCGACGAAGTCGGCCCCGTTCTCGGTGATCATCAGCTCCTGGTCGGGGTACTCGCGGGACAGGCGGCGCAGCAGCACGGTGAGCGCGCCGGGCACGATCGGCCAGCCCATCGCGGTCACCGCGGTCGGCACGGTGCAGAACAGGACGCCGTCGCTGCCCGGGTAGACGGGGTCGGCGGGCTCGCCCGGCTGGGCGCGCACCACGCTGGGCGCGTAGTAGTTGACGCCGAGCATGTCGAGCGGCTGGGCGATGACGGCCAGGTCGCCGTCGCGGACGTGGCCGAGCCCGGCGGCGGACTCCACGACGTTCAGCAGCCGCTCGGGGTAGCGTCCGCGCAGCATCGGCTCCAGGAACTGCCCGTGCACCAGCTCGTCGATCCTGGCGACCGCGTCGGCGTCCTCCTCCGACAGCTCCCTGGCCGGGTCGGTGACCTGGCCGGGGGTCATCACGGGCGCGAAGTTGAGCACCGCGCCCACCCTGGCCGCGCCGGCCGAGCGCAGCGCCGAGGCGGCCAGCCCGTGCCCGAGCAGCATGTGGTGGGCGGCGCGGAAGGCGTCGGCGGCCGACTTCCGGCCGGGCGCGTGCACCCCGGCGCCGTAGCCGAGGAACGCGGCCACCCACGGCTCGTTCAGCGTGAACCAGGTGTGCACCCGGTCGCCCAGCCGCTCGTGCACGACCCGGGCGTAGTCGGCGAAGTGGAGCGCGGTGTCGCGCTCCGGCCAGCCGCCCCGGTCCTCCAGCGCCTGCGGCAGGTCCCAGTGGTAGAGGGTCGCGTACGGGGTGACGCCGGCCGAGAGGAGCTCGTCGACCAGCCGCTCGTAGAAGTCGAGCCCGGCCGTGTTCACCCGGCCCGAGCCCTCGGGCAGGACCCGCGGCCAGCTCACCGAGAACCGGTAGGCGGCCACGCCCAGATCCTTCATCAGCCGCACGTCGCCGGGGTAGCGGTGGTAATGGTCGCAGGCGGCCTGCGAGTCGGAGAACGCGTCCCAGATGGAGGGCCCCCGGCCGTCTTCCGCGTTCGCGCCCTCGATCTGGTACGCGGAGGTCGACACGCCCCACACGAAACGATCAGGGAACGTCCCTCTGCTCATCACTCGCCAACTCCCCGTGCCATGCCTCATCGAAGGGGCCAGTTTGCCCCGGTTCGATCGTCGCGCGCCACACGACGTTGGCGATATACAGAGCCCGTGGAACTGGATCGGCTGGACCGTGACATCATCGCCGCGCTCGTCGAGGACGCCCGGCAGACCTACGCCGAGATCGGGCAGGAAGTCGGCCTGAGCGCGTCGGCGGTCAAGCGGCGGGTCGACCGGCTGCGCGAGAGCGGCGCGATCACCGGCTTCAGCGCCATGGTCGCGCCGGCCGCGCTCGGCTGGACCACCGAGGCGTACGTCGAGCTGTTCTGCCAGGGCAAGACGAAACCGTCCGACATCGCGCTGGCCGTGGCCCGCTATCCGGAGGTGGTGGGCGCGGCCACGATCACCGGCGAGGCCGACGCGCTGCTGCACATCAGGGCGACGGACGTGCGCCACGTGGAGCGGGTGATCGAGCGCATCGCCGCGGAGCCGTTCGTGGTGCGGACGAAGAGCGCGATCGTGCTGTCGAGGCTGGTCGACAGCCCTCCCGGCACCACGTTGCCGGACGCGCGCAACGGATCACACGTCCCCGGCTGATACTCGCAACAGAACTTCACACGCGCGCAATCCCGCCCTCTTCCGCCGCGTGAGGGGCGTTCTTAGGCTGTGCTCGACCCCTGACATGGGGAAACACTCTGACGAAGACGACGGAGTCTGCATGCCCAGACGCTTTCTCATGTGCCCGCCGGAGCACTTCGCGGTCGAGTACGCGATCAATCCGTGGATGGATCCCGCGGCGGGCACCGACCGCGCCGTGGCGATCCGGCAGTGGGAGGGCCTCAAAGCCGCGTACGAGAGCCTCGGGCACGAGGTGAGCCTGATCGAGCCGATCGAGGGCCTGCCCGACATGGTGTTCGCGGCCAACGGCGCGCTGGTGGTCGGCGGCCGCGTGTACGGCGCCCGGTTCGCGTTCCCGCAGCGGGCCGCCGAAGGACCGGCCTACCTGCGCTGGTTCGCCGAGCGCGGCTACCCGACGCTGGAGCCGGAGCACGTGAACGAGGGCGAGGGCGACTTCCTCACCATGGACGAGATCGTCCTGGCCGGCACCGGCTTCCGCACCCGGGTCGCCGCGCACCACGAGGCCCAGGAGTTCCTGGGCCGTCCGGTGATCTCGTTGCGGCTGGTGGACCCGCGTTTCTACCACCTCGACACGGCGCTGTTCCCGCTCGACGGCCGCAACGTCGCCTACTACCCCGGCGCGTTCTCCGAAGGCAGCCGGGAGGTGCTGCGCAGGCTGTTCCCCGACGCGGTGCTCGCCACCGCCGACGACGCCGCCGTGCTCGGGCTCAACGCGGTCAGCGACGGCGTCAACGTGGTGATCAACGCCGAGGCGGGCGATCTCCAGCTAGAGCTGAAGCGACGTGGGTACGAGGTGGTTCCGGTCGATCTGTCGGAGTTGCGCAAGGCGGGTGGCGGCCCCAAGTGCTGCACACTCGAGATCAGGGGGGAGAACTGACATGACCACCAGCGCGGAGCTGATCGAAGTAAGCGAGCGCCGCAGCGCGCACAACTACCATCCGCTGCCCGTGGTCCTCCACGAGGCGCACGGCGCCTGGGTGACCGACGTCGAGGGCAGGCGCTATCTCGACTTCCTGTCCGGCTACTCCTCGCTCAACTTCGGCCACGGCAACGAGAAGATCCTCGCGGCGGCCCAGGAGCAGCTGAGGAACCTGACCCTGACCAGCCGGGCCTTCTACCACGACCAGTTCGCCCGGTTCTGTGCCGGGCTGGCCGACCTCACCGGCAAGGACATGATCCTGCCGATGAACACCGGCGCCGAGGCCGTGGAGACCGCGATCAAGGTCGCCCGCAAGTGGGGCTACCTGGTCAAGGGCGTCGAGCGCGACAAGGCCAACATCGTGGTGATGGAGGACAACTTCCACGGCCGCACCACCACGATCGTCAGCTTCTCCACCGACCCGGACGCCCGCGACGACTTCGGCCCCTACACCCCGGGCTTCACGATCGTGAAGTACGGGTCCGCCGACGCGATCCGCTCGGCCATCGACGACGACACGGTCGCGGTGCTCGTCGAGCCGATCCAGGGCGAGGCCGGGGTGCTGGTGCCGCCCGACGGCTACCTCACCCAGGTGCGGGAGATCTGCACCGAGCAGAACGTGCTCATGATCGCCGACGAGATCCAGTCGGGCCTGGGCCGCACCGGCAGGACCTTCGCCTGCGACCACGAGGGCGTCGTGCCCGACATCTACGTCCTGGGCAAGGCGCTCGGCGGCGGCGTGGTGCCGGTGTCGGCGATCGCCGCGGACGAGGACGTGCTCGGCGTGATCAAGCCGGGGCAGCACGGGTCCACGTTCGGCGGCAACCCGCTCGCCTGCGCGGTCGGCAGCGCGGTCGTGGAGATCCTCCGCACCGGCGAGTTCCAGGCCAGGGCGGCCGAGCTGGGCGGGATCATGCACGCGCGGCTGCGCGAGCTGGTCGGCCACGGCGTGGTGACGGTGCGCGGGCGCGGCCTGTGGGCGGGCGTCGACATCGACCCGTCGCTCGCCACCGGCCGCCAGGTGTCGGAGGCGCTGATGGCGCGCGGCGTGCTCGCCAAGGACACACACGGGTCGACGATCCGGCTCGCGCCGCCGATCGTCATCTCGGAGGAGGACCTCCTCTGGGCGCTCGACCGGCTCGCCGAGACGGTCGACTCCCTGCGCTGACCCGCCGAGTCCGCGCGCCCGCGGGCGCGCGGACTCGGCGGCTCACTCCAGCCGTAACGTGGCGATCTTCCGTACGTCGTCGCCCGTGGATTCGTACCAGGTGGCCTCGGGGCCCGGGAAGGTGAGCGTGGCGACCGCGTTCTGGAACCACGGCCCCTTGACGATCCGCCACCGGAAGGGCGGCCGCGGCAGCCGGGCCGAGCGGGCCAGCAGGCCGCCGATCAGCGTGGCGACGCCGAACTGGGTCAGCACGTTGGCCCAGCGCAGCAGGCGGCTGAGCGGGTTGCGGATGGGCGAGCAGACGATCTGGTAGATCGGGCCGGTGCGGGCCTTGGCGACGTACGAGTAGTGCACGTCGCCGGAGAGGATGAGCACCGGCTTGCCCAGCGCGGCCAGCAGCTTCGACAGGTCCTCGAACGAGCGCCGGAAGGCCGCCCAGTGTTCGAGGTCGACGGCCTGGCGGAAGGACTCGGACACGCGCGCCACCGGCCGGCCCCAGGCGCCGTCGCAGAGGGCTTCGTTCCAGTTCTGCACCCCGTGCACGCCCTCGGGGAGCAGGAACGGGATGGACGAGCCGATGATCAGCCGCTCGGCGGGTTTGGCGAGCTCCTCCTCCAGCCAGGCCCACTCGCTCGGGTCGAGCATGCGGCGGTCGCCCGGGGTGAGCTGCCTGGCGCATCTGGTGTCGATCATGATGAGCCGGGCGTGGCCGAGGTCGCGGGAGTAGCTCCACCGGTTGCTGCTCGGCTCGGCGTCGGCCTGCGAGGCGAACGCGTCCAGCTCGGCCGCCCCGTCGCCGCCGCCGTCGAGCAGCTTGCGCAGCAGCGGGTCGGCGGCCCGCTCCTGCGGGGACAGGTTGCCGAGGTGCTGGTAGACCCAGTAGGCGCCGAGCCCGGCGACCACCCGGCGGCTCCACCAGCCGGTCTCGGCCATCTGCTCGCGCCAGGTCTTCGAGGTGTTCCAGTCGTCGCGCAGGTCGTGGTCGTCGAAGATCATCGCGCTGGGCACGGTCGACAGCAGCCACCGGATGTCCGGGTCGGTCCACGCCCTGCGGTAGAGCTCCGCGTACTCCTCGAAGTCGGCGATCTCGTTCTTCGGCTCGGTGTCACGGCGCGCATGGATGTAGTCGAGCATCTCCGGCGACGGGTTGTCGGCGTAGACCTGGTCGCCGAGGAGCAAAAGCAGGTCGGGCCACTCCTCGTCACCGGCCTCGGCCAGATGGCAGCCGTAGGACCGCAGCACGTCGTACCCGTGGGTGAGGAGGTGCGCCGTGTCGTGCGGCGCGGTCGTGCGGCAGGAGCCGAACATCAGCCGCGCGGGCCCGTCGGGCGGGATGAGCCGGATCCGGCTGGGCGGACGGCCTTCCAGCGGCCACACCCGCTCACCGTCGAGAGTGACGGCATAGGAGCCGACATTCTGGGAAAGCTCCGTTATGTCGACGATCGCGTAGTGATGGTCGTGGACGGTGAAGGTTTCCGACTCGTACGAGCCGCCTGCGGCCTCGATGTGGACCGTGCACGGCTCGTCGGTCTCCACGAAAATCGAAGCGCTGGCAGAATCGACGTACCGCAGCATCGGCCCGACCACCAGTTCGGGCATCACACCCTCCACTTCGACAGTTCGGCGCACTCCGGGCCACAAGCCTGCCAGAGTGGCACCTTCCAAGCATCTGGATCAGCGGCTTGGATCGCAAGGAGATCACACATTAGATATTCCCCCCGCTCTAGGATGATCCGTACAAGAACGCCCAAATGGGTTATAGGCAACGGCGCCTTACCCGGTAACGGGCGTACATAACAGGAGGAAGCTCTTCCATGAGTGTCATGGTGCCGTCAATGACGCCGGCACAGATCAGCGCGGGCCAGGAGGCCCTCGAATCCGCTCACTTCCAACTCGGCAGCGCAGCCGAGCGGCTGGGGCTCGACGACGGGCTCCGCGCGATGCTCGCCACGCCCCGCCGGTCGCTGACCGTCGCGGTGCCGGTCCGGCGCGAAGACGGCAGCATGGACGTCGTCCAGGGCTTCCGGGTCCAGCACAACGTCTCGCGCGGCCCCGCCAAGGGCGGCATCCGCTTCCATCCGGCCACCGACATCCACGAGGTCACCGCGCTCGCCATGTGGATGACGTGGAAGTGCGCGCTGGTCGGCATCCCGTACGGCGGCGCCAAGGGCGGCGTGGCCGTCGACCCCGCCGGATACACCACCCGCGAGCTGGAGCGGCTCACCCGCCGCTACGTCAACGAGATCCTGCCGCTGATCGGCCCGGACAAGGACATCCCGGCCCCTGACGTCGGCACCGACGAGCAGACCATGGCCTGGATCATGGACACCTACAGCGTCAACGCCGGCTACGCGGTGCCCGGCGTCGTCACCGGCAAGCCGATGCCGCTCGGCGGCTCGCTGGGCCGGGCCGGCGCCACCTCGCGCGGCGTGCAGATCGCCGCCCTGTCCGCGCTCGGCCGCTCGCCCGAGGGCGTGACGGTGGCGGTGCAGGGCTTCGGCAAGGTGGGCGCGGGAGCCGCCCAGTACCTCGCCGACGCGGGCTGCAAGGTCGTCGCGGTCTCCGACGTGACCGGGGCGGTGTACGCGCCCGAGGGCCTCGACGTCGCCGGGCTGCGTGCCTGGGTCGCCGAGTCCGGGCAGGTGCGCGGCTATCGCGACGCCGACGCGCTCGGCCTGGACGAGCTGCTGGAGCTGGACGTGGACGTGCTGGTCCCGGCCGCGCTGGAGGGCGCCATCACCGAGGCGAACGCGCCTCGGATACGCGCCCGCCTGATCGTGGAGGGCGCCAACGGGCCCACCACGCCGGAGGCCGACCGCGTCCTGGCCGCCAACGGCACCACGATCGTGCCCGACATCCTGGCCAACGCGGGCGGCGTGATCGTGTCGTACCTGGAGTGGGTGCAGAACATCCAGGCCTGCTCCTGGAGCGAGAGCCAGATCGAGCGCAAGCTCCGCGACATGATGGAGAGCGCGTACGGCGAGGTCAAGTCGGTGGCCGCCGAACGCGACCTCACCCTCCGCGAGGCGGCGCACGTCATCGGCGTCGGCCGGGTCGCCGAGGCCCACCGCATGCGCGGCCTCTACCCGTAGAGCCGGTACGCCGGGCAGGCCTGCCCTGGCCGGGTCCACGGGCAGGCTGTACCCCCGCGGGGGTGAGAAGTACCCAGGTTGGGTAAACCTTGATGTCGCTGGTCAGGGCGCTGATCGTTTCCTGCTAGAAGTAGGTGGGTGTTGAGGTTGGTGCTCTGTCTGGCCCTGCTCGATCCCTCCGGCGTCGCCGAGGTCCCGCGGCGTAACATCCCGGCGCGGGAGGTGCTCACGCCCCAAGGCGACCGGCTGGGTTACGCCCCCGTGCCGCGGCCCTATACGGGCACGCGGCGGCTGACCGGCGTCCTGGTCGGCCGCGACCGGGAGACGGGCCGCCACATCACGTGCGGCGGCACCGTGGTGCGCTCCCGCAGCCGGAGCCTGGTGCTGACGGCGGCGCACTGCCTGCGTAACCACGGCCGGGTGCTGGAGCAGCTCGCGTTCCTGCCCGGCTACGACCGGGGCCGGCCGGTCGAGGGCGTGTGGCCGGTGGAGCGCACGTGGGTGCCCTCCCGCTGGCGCGGCCGGGGTTTCGGGCCCGACCTGCTGCCGTACGACGTCGGCCTGGCCGGGGTGTCGGCCAAGCCGCGCGGCCGGCTGGAGGACCTGACCGGGCGGGGGCTGCGCCCGCTGCCGACCCGCAGGGGCACCCCGCTGCGCGGGCTGGAACTGCTCGGCTACCCGGCGGGCAAGCAGTATCCGGGCAACCGCATGTACCGCTGCGTCGGCGACGCGGTGGAGGGCAAGGAACGCGGGCCGGGCGTGCTGGTCACCCGCAACTGCCACGCGGCGGCCGGCGGCAGCGGCGGCCCCGCGCTGTACGAGGGAGGGGTGGCCGGCGTCGTCTCCTCCTCCAGCCCGCTCCGCGACGACAAGGGCTTCACCGTGCTCAGCCGGCTCGGCAGCAGGACGTTCACCCGGATGTACGAGCAGGCCGACCGGATCATGCTCCGATCGAAGTGACGATCTCCTCGCAGAGCGCGTGGGTGACCAGGGCGTCGTCGGCGGTGACCAGGCGGCCCGCGCCGACGGCGGCAAGGAACTCCGCGCAGATCGCCTCGATGCCGCGCTGACGGGCGACCGGCACCCAGTCGGGCCGCCGCCGCAGCGTCTCGCCGCCGGCGTAGTCGACCACGTCGCCGAGGTTGACCACGCGGCGTTTGACGCCGTCGCCCATCACCTCGCAGCTCTCCTCGGAGGCCCCGCTCACCCGGTTCATCACCCCGATGGCGGTGAAGCCGTCGCCGGACAGCTCCAGCACGACGTGCTCCAGCAGCCCGTCGCCGTTCACCCGGGTGCGGAAGCGGGTGCCGGTGACCTCGCCCGGCGCCAGGAACCTGAGCGTGTCGGCGACGTGGATGAAGTCGTCGAAGACCACCTGGCGCGGGGCGCCCGGCAGGCGTTCCCGGTTCTTCTCCATCAGCACCAGGTGCCTGGGCAGCTCCGCCAGGGCGGCGTAGCCCGGCGCGTGCCGGCGGTTGAAGCCCACCATCAGGGACCTGCCCCCGGCCCTGGCCAGCGCGGCCAGCCGCTCACAGTCGCCCAGGTTGTCGGCCAGCGGCTTGTCCACGTACACGTGCACCCCCGCGGACAGCAGCGTCTCCACGATCTCCGGGTGGGCGGGGGTGGCGGCGTGCACGAACGCCACGTCCACCCCGGCCTCGACCACCTCGTCCACCGTGGTGAACCGCCGGTCGACCCGGTAGGCGTCGCCGAGACGACGCAGCCTGGCCCGGTCACGGGTGCACAGGTGGAGGTCGAGCCCGGGATGGGCGGCCAGCACCGGCAAATAGGCCTTCTCCGCGATGTCGCCGAGGCCGATCAGGGCGGTCTTCACGCGTCGAGCGTAGCCTTGAACGCCTCGCCTACGGGGGTGGGAGCGACCCCGAAGGTCCGCTGGAAGGCCGACGAGTCGAGCACGTACGGCGCGACGAACTGGTAACGGACGTGCCGCAGCTCGCCGATCATGGGCTGGAAGAGCCCGGCCGCCCGCACCAGCGGCCACGGGAGCTGGACCATCCTCGGCGCGGGCCGGCCGAGCAGCCGGGCCATCTCCTCCCCCACCTGACGGAACGTCATCGGCTCCGCGGTCGGCACGTGCCACGGCCGCCCCCACGCCCGCTCGTCGCCCCCGGCGACGATCAGCGCCCTGGCCACGTCGGGCAGGTACGTCCAGCTGTGCGGGACGTCAAGGGGCCAGACCACCTGGACGGTCCTGCCCGCCTTGAGCGCGGGCAGGAACCGGGTGCCCAGGTAGGACTGGTCGGTGGCGCCGGGGCCGAAGTAGTCGGAGCCGCGCACCTCGGTCACCCGGATCCGGCCGGCCCGGTGCGCGGCCAGCGCGTCCTCCCACATGCGGGCCCGTACCCGGAACTTGGGGTTGGCGGAGGCGAGTGGCAGGTCCTCGGTCATCGGGCCGGTGACCGGGCCGTACGGGTAGAGGTTGCCGAGGATCGTCAGCACCGCGCCGCTGGCCTCGGCCGCGGCCAGGAACGACGCGGCCATCGGCGGCCAGTCGGTGAGCCAGCGGTGGTAGGACGGGTTGACGCAGTTGTAGAGGACGTCCGCGCCCTTCGTGATCTCGATGAGGCGGCGCCGGTCGGCGACGTCGGCCGCCACCTTGACCGCTCCTTCGGGACCGCTTCCCGACCGGGTCACCACGGTGACCTCGTGACCCCGGTCCAGGAGCTCGCGTGCCAGATGCGTACCGACCTGGCCGGAACCCACGACGACGTGCTTGCCCATGATCAGACCTGCTTCCAGACGATGCGGAGGACCGCGTTGACGACGAAGAGGGCGGCGAGCGCCCCGGCGGGAACGGCGGCGCCGGCCGCGTAGAGCGCCAGCGCGCCGCCGCCGAACCAGAGGATCTCCAGCACGGCGCGCGCCAGGCCGGTGAGCGGGATGACGGCGTTGGCGCCGCCGCCCGCCCCGAACAGGGCCCAGGCGGCGATGAACAGCGCGGGCGCGCCGAGCCCGGCGAGGAGCTTCACGCCCCAGTGCTGGCTCAGCGTGAACCCCCAGTAGCCGGCGGAGGCGAGCACTCCGAGCTCCAGGAAGAACATCAGCGCCAGGTTGGCGCCCTTGGCGATGGGGAGCACGATGACCTCCGAAGTGACTGCCGTTCCCTTACGAGAGCAATGCTCTCTCAAGAGAGCGGCAATCGTCAAGAGCAGTGCTCTCGTTTCCGGCGTGCGCTCTGGTAACGTGCTGGGCATGACAGCGAGCCGTACCGCGCGAGAGCGGGTCAGAGCCGAGCTCACCAGGGAGATCACCGACATCGCCCGCCGCCAGCTGGCGACCGAGGGCGCGGGCGGGCTGTCGCTGCGCGCGGTCGCCCGGGAGATGGGCATGGTGTCGTCGGCGATCTACCGCTACTTCCCGAGCCGCGACGACCTGCTCACCACGCTGATCATCGAGGGCTACAACGCGCTCGGCGAGGCCGTGGAGCGGGCCGACGCCGCCTGCCCGCGCGACGACTACCTCGGCCGCTGGCTCGCCGCCTGCCACGGCCTGCGCGACTGGGCGCTGGCGCACCCGCACGAGTACGCGCTGCTCTACGGCTCACCCGTGCCCGGCTACCAGGCTCCGCAGGACACGGTCCCGGCCCGGCTGCGCGACGTGACCGTGCTCGGCGCGACCCTGCGCGAGGCGCACGAGGCGGACGCCGTCGACCCGCCCCCGCTGCGGCCGCTCCCCCCCGACGCGCTCAGGGCGGACGCGGACAACCTGCGCACGATCATGGCGGGCGTCCCGGACGAGCTGATGTTCCGCGCGCTCACGTCCTGGACCGCCCTGTACGGGTGGATCAGCTTCGAGCTGTTCGGCCAGCTGAACAACGCCATCGAGGAAAGGCGCACGGCCTTCGACCACTCGATGCGCACCCTGGCCGCCCTCATGGGCCTGCGCTAGGCGACGGCGTTGTCACCGCCGCCCAGGTAGGCGGCGACCACCCGCGGGTTCTGGGCCAGCTCGCGGGCCGGGCCCGTCACGTGCACGGTGCCCAGCTCCAGCAGGTACGCCCGGTCGGCGAGCCGGAGCGCGGCCTTGGCGTTCTGCTCGACGAGCACCACCGTGCGGCCGTTGTCGCGCAGCCGCCGGATCGTGCGCATGATCAGGCTGACGAACTGCGGCGCCAGGCCGAGGCTCGGCTCGTCCAGCAGCAGGATCGACGGGTCCGACATCAGCGCCCGCCCGATGGCCACCATCTGCTGCTCGCCGCCGGACAGCGTGCCGGCGAGCTGGTCGCGCCGCTCCCTGAGCCGGGGGAACAGCTCGAACACCATCTCCCGCAGGCCGTCGGCGTCGACCTCCCGGCGCCGCGCGTACGTGCCGAGCAGCAGGTTGTCGTCGACCGTCATGCTGGAGAACATCTGCCGCCCCTCGGGGACGAGCGAGAGCCCTCGCCGCACGAGCGAGTCCTGGGAGGCGCGGGTGACGTCCTCGCCGCGTAGCGCGATGGTGCCGGACCTGGAGCGGTGCGCCCCGCCCAGCACGTTGAGCAGCGTGGTCTTGCCCGCGCCGTTCGGGCCGATGACCGCGACGATCTCGCCCTCGTCCACCCGCAGGTCGATGCCGTGAAGCACCTCGACCGGCCCGTAGGAGAAGCGGAGCCCGCTCACCTCAATGATCGACACGGATGGCTCCTTCCTCGTCCTCGTCCTCGTCGACGCCCAGGTAGGCGCGGATCACCTCGGGGTCGGAGCGGACCTCGTCCGGTGTGCCGACCCGCAGCGTCTTGCCGAACTCCAGGACGTGCACCCGGTCGACCAGCTCCATCACCATCTCCATGTCGTGCTCGACCAGCAGCAGCGCGATGCCCTCCGCGCGCAGCTCCCTGAGCAGGGCGGCCATCCGCTGCTTCTCGGCGCGGTTGAGCCCGGCCGCCGGCTCGTCGAGCAGCAGCACGGCCGGCCGGCCCGCCAGGCCGCGGGCGATCTCCAGCACCTTCTGGTGGCCGAGCGAGAGCTGGTCGGCCTCCACGTCGGCCAGGTGCGCCAGCCCGCAGCGGGCCAGCGCCGCCTCGGCCGCCTCGCGCAGCCGCCGTTCCTCACGCAGCACGCCGGGGGTGGGGATCACCGAGCGGGCGATCCCCGCGCGGCCGACGGTGTAGGTGCCGACCAGGACGGTCTCCAGCACGCTCATGCCGCCGAACACCACGGGCGTCTGGAAGGTGCGGGCCAGTCCCTTGGCGGCCACCTTGTGGGCGGGCGCCCGGGTGACGTCCTCGCCGTCGAACTCGATGCGCCCCTCGGTGGGGATGAGCACGCCGGACAGGAGGTTGATCAGCGTGCTCTTGCCGGCGCCGTTCGGGCCGATGACGCCCAGGATCTCCGAGTCGTGCAGCACCAGGTCCACGTCGCCGACGGCGACGACGCCGCCGAACCGCTTGGTCAGGCCGGACACCTGAAGGCGGACCCGTCCGGGGCTCCGAGCGGGCGACGGGGCGGTGACCGGGGCCGAGGGCTGGGCCGGGGCCGGATCGGCGACGGACTTGGCCGGCAGGAGCCTGGCGCGCAGGCGGCCGAGTGCGCCCACGACGCCTTCCGGCATGAGCACGAGCACCAGGACGAGCAGCAGGCCGACGGTGAACTCCTCGCCCGCGCCCACCGCGCCCTCGCCGAGCACCCCGGGGATGACGCTGGTGCTGGCCTCGCGGATCAGCGTCAGCACCGCCGCGCCCACGAGCGGTCCCCACGGCGACAGCACGCCGCCGATGACCGCCACGACGAGGATCTCGACGGAGTGCATGACGCCGAACGGCGCCGGGTTGACGTACATCATGGTGTGCGCGTACAGGCTGCCGGCGACGCTGCCGAAGACGGCGCTCAGCACGAACGCCTTGGTCTTGGCGCGGGCGGCGTCGACGCCGTGGGCGGAGGCGACGGTCTCGTTGATGCGCAGCGCCCGCAGGGCGCGGCCCTCGCGGCTGGACTTCATCCGCACCGCGAACCAGAGCCCCAGCGCCAGCACGACCAGCACCAGGTAGACCTGCGCACGCTGGTCGTCGAAGGAGAGCCCGAACACCGAGAACGGCGGGATGCCGCCGAAGCCCGACGAGCCGCCGAGCTCCTCGGAGTTGGTGAGCAGCAGGTAGAGGATCTCGCCGAGGGCGAGGGTGGCCATCGCCAGGAAGTGCCCGCGCAGCCGCAGGATCGGCCGGCCGATGGCGTACACGAGCAGGGCGGCCACCGCGGCCGCCACCACCATGGACACCAGCGGCGGCCAGCCGAGCCGCACGGTGCCGATGGCCGAGCCGTACGCGCCGATCGCGGCGAAGGCGGCCTGGGCCAGCGAGAACTGCCCGGCGTAGCCGACCAGGAGCACCAGGCCGAGCGCGAGCACGGCGTCGATGCCGAAGTTGACGATCAGGCCCTGGGTGTAGGTGTCGTCGACGGCCAGGGGGCCCAGCGCGATGACGAGGATCGCGGCGGCCACGCCCATGGCCGTGCGGTGCTTACGGAGTGAGTTCACGGCAGATTCCTTGTCATCGCTAGACCCGCGTCGACACCCGGAGCCGGGTCAGTCCCGCCGGCCGGAAGATCAGCAGGGCGAGGAGCAGGGTCAGGCCCGCGAGCGTGGTGTAGAGCGACCCGGCGAAGATGGTCGTCGCGGCCTCGATCAGCCCGAGGACGACCCCGCCGACGACGGTCAGCCCGATGCGGTCCAGGCCGCCGAGGATCGCCGCCACGAAACCCTTGAGGCTGAGCGCGAGCCCGCCGAGCACGGTGATGACCGACAGCGGCGTCTGCGCGATCGCCACGGTGCCCGCGGCCGCGCCGGCCAGACCGAACGACAGCGCGGCCATCAGGGCGACGTTGATGCCGACCACGCCCGCGGCGAACGGGTTGACGGCGCAGGCGGTCACCGCCCGGCCGAGCATGCTCTTCTCGAAGAACACCGTCAGCAGGATGACGATCACCACGGTCAGCGCCACGACCCACAGGGCCTGGCGGGCGATGGTGGCGCCGCCGACGTTGATCGCCGGCCCCGCGGTGAAGGGCGCCAGCTGGTACGCGCCGCTGCCGAAGATGATCTGCAGCAGGGAACGCACCCCGATCGCCACCCCGAGGGTCGCGATGACCTGGACGAGGAGCGCCTTCTTGCGCAGCGGCCGGACCGCCAGCGTGTAGACGACCATCGACGCCGCCGCCGCGACGAGGATGCCGAGGGGGACGGCCAGCCACAGCGGCACGAGCTTGGCCAGCACCACGGCGGCGAAGGCGCCGACCAGGGCCAGGTCGCCCATGGCGAAGTTGATCACGCCGGTGATCCGGTGGATCACCACGAAACCGATCCCGATCGCGCCGTAGATCGACCCGTTGGTGACCCCGGTGAATATCACCTGGAGGAGGTCCTGCGAGTTCATGTTCCTGCCTCTGAGCGGAGGCGGGCGGCCGGGAGGGGGACCGGCCGCCCGGGTTTGTCATTCCTGGTCGAGGACGACCTCGCCGGTCTCGGTCAGGCCTCCCGCGTAGCGGAAGGCGCCGTCCTTGACCTGCAGCAGCGCCAGCCCCTCGCTTCCGAGGCCGGAGTGGTCGGTCGGTGAGTAGCGGTAGATCCCGTTCACGGCGGCGGTGCCGCCGAGCTGGTTCTCCAGCGCGTCGCGGATGGCCGTGCGGGCCGCGTCGAGGTCCGACAGGTCCGGATCCGCCTTCTTGATGGCCTCGGTGAACATCGTGATCGCGTCCCAGCCGTTGCCCGCGAACTGGGTCGGCTCGGCCCCGTACGCCGCGACGAAGTCCTTGACCGCCTGGTATTGCGGGTCGTCCTCGGCGATGCTGTCGGCCACCAGCGCCTTGGTCCCCACCACGTAGCGGCCTTCGACGGCGTCCTGGCCGACCTTGATGAAGTCCGGCGAGGCGGAGCCCGGCTCGTAGATGAACTCGGCGTCGAAGCCGATCTGCTTGGCGTTCTGCCCGATGACCGCGCTGCCGGGGACGACGCCGTAGACGATGACGCTGTCGGGGGTCGCGCCCTTCAGCCTGGTGAGCTGGGGGACGAAGTCGGTGGCGTCAGGGTCGTGCAGCTCGCTGCCCGCGACGGTCAGCCCGTACTCCTTGGCCAGCTCCGGCACGGCCTTGGACTGCTGCTGCCCGTAGGCGTTGTTCGGCGCCAGCACGGAGACGGACTTCGCGCCGAGGCCCTTGGCGAACGACAGCATGGCCCTGGTGGAGCGGGTGATGTCCGGGAAGTTCTTGAACATCCACTTGGCCTCCTCGATCGGCTCGACGATCGCCGTGCCGGAGGCCATGCCGATCGCCGGGATCTTGAGGCTGGCGGTGATCGGCTTGATCGCGATGCTCGCGCTGGTGCCACTGGGCCCGATGACGGCCAGCGCGCCCTCGCTGTGCAGCTTGCGCACACCGCTCACGGCGTCGGACTCGCTGCTGCGGCCGTCGACCACGGTCAGCTTGAGCCGGCGGCCGTTGATGCCGCCCTCGGCGTTCACCTTCTTGGCGAAGGCCTCGGTCGCCGTCTTCTCGGCCTCGCCCAGCGCCGCGTACGAGCCGGTCAGGTCGACCAGCACGCCCAGATGGTAGGGCTCGGACGCGGCGTCGCCCGAGGACTGTCCATTGCCGCCGCAGGCGGCGAGGAGCAGCGGCACCAGGGCGGCGGCGGCCAGCCGCCACCGCCGGGGGCGCGGCCGGCCCTCAGACGCTGAATCGAACTTCACCAGATTCTCCCTTCCGGGCGGTCGCCAGAGGCGCTCTACACGAACGAACGACCGTTCGCTCAACGTACCATGTGATTTCTGATTGCTTAAAGGCCCTTTTTCGCTGGGCCGGAATCGTTACCGGCGGGAGACCTGCCGGCCGGTCAGGAGTCCGCGACGCACCGGTTCACGCAGGTCCCGAGCCCGTCGACCCGCGTGGTGAGGACCGACCCCGGCACCAGCCGCAGCCCCGACGCCGCCCCCACCCCGCCCGGCGTGCCGGTGAGCAGCACGTCACCGGGCTCCCAGGCGGTGAACCGGCTGACGTAGGCCAGCGCGGCGGCCGCGTCGAAGACGAGGTCGGAGGTGCGTCCGCGCTGCCGGACCACGCCGTCGACCTCGCATGTGACCTCCAGGTCGCGGGCGTGGTCCACCTCGTCCGGCGTCACCAGCTCGGGCCCCAGCGGCGTGCTGGCGTCGAACGCCTTGCCCGGCAGCCACTGGCTGGTCCGCCACTGCCAGTCGCGCATCGAGACGTCGTTGGCGACGGTGTAGCCGGCGATCGCCGCCAGCGCCTCGCCCCGATCGGCCCGCCGCAGCGGGCGGCCGACCACGACCGCCAGCTCCGCCTCCCAGTCGACCTGGTCGCTGTCGGAAGGGATGGCGAGGTCGTCGCGGGCGCCGGTGAGCGTGCTGGCGAACTTGGTGAACAGCGTGGGGTGCTCGGGCGCCTCCCGGCCCATCTCCTCGATGTGCGAGCGGTAGTTCAGCCCCACGCAGACGACTCTGGCCGGGCCTGTCACCAGCGGCGCCAATTCCGCCTCGCCCACGGGCACCTGGCCCACCTCGGCCGCGCGCGCCGGATCGGGGCGGCGCAGCAGCGCCCCCACGTCCGGCGCGTCCAGCAGGACGTACACGTCACCCTCGCGGCGGGCCGCGCGGGTGCCGTCAGGCGTGCGCAGCGTGGCCCAGCGCATCAGAACAGCTCCATCGACCGCAACCGGGTCTTCATGATCTTGCCGCTGTCGTTGACCGGCATGTCACGCGCCGGCACGAAGGCGATCCGCTTGGGGATCTTGTAGCCCGCCAGGCGCGCGCGGCAGTAGTCCCTCAGCTCGTCGGCGCTCAGCTCGGCGCCCTCCTTGAGCGCCACCACGGCGCACACCTCTTCGTCCCACTCCGTGCTCGGCAGGCCGATGACGGCCGCCTCGCTGATCCCCGGATGCGTGTAGAGGACCCGCTCGACCTCGGCCGAGTAGACGTTCTCGCCACCGGTCTTGATCATGTCCTTGGCGCGGTCGTGGTAGTAGAAGTAGCCGTTCTCGTCCTGCGAGGCCAGGTCCCCGGTGCGCAGCCAGCCCTCCGCGTTGAGCACCTGCGCGGTCTCCGCGGGCCTGCCGAAGTAGCCGTCCATGATGTTGGGGGCGCGCACGGTGATCTCGCCGACGGTCCCCGGCGGCACCTCGTCGTCACTGTCCAGGGCACGCAGGCGCACCTCGGTGAGCAGGAACTCGCGGCCGATCGAGCCGTCGACGTCCTCCCTGAACATGTCCTCCGGGCGCAGCCGGGTGACGATCGGCCCGCCCTCGGTCAGGCCGTACTGGTAGTAGACGCGCACGTGCGGCAGCGCGTCGCGGACGGCTGTCTTGTCGGGCATCTTGAAGATCGCGCCGCCCACGTACATGCGCCGGTAGCCGGACCAGTCGTAGTCGGTGAAGACGCCCGCGGCGAGCAGCCTGCGCACCATGTTGGGCACCAGGAAGCCGTTGGTCACGCCCTCGCGCTGCACCACCTCGCCCACCCGGCGCTCGTCGAAACGGCGCATCAGCACCGACGTGGCGCCCAGCATCAGGTGCGGCACGAACCAGCACAGCAGCGACGCGGCGTGGAACATCGGCGCGATGAGGAGCGTGACGTCCGAGTGCTCCATGTCGGTGTCGATGATCTCGTTCAGCCCGTTGCCGACGGCGCTGCGCTCGGACAGCACCACGCCCTTGGGGAAGCCGGTGGTGCCGCCGGTGAACATGATGACGTTGGTGGCGTCCATGTCGCCGGTCAGCTCGGGTTCGACCGGCTCACCCAGGTAGGCCTCGTAGTCGGGGCCCTCCACCACCACGCGGCGCAGGTGACGAGGCTCGCCGGTCTCCTGCGCCGCCTTCACCGAGGCGACCCACTCCTGGTCGACCAGGACCACCTCGGCCCGGGAGTCGTTCAGCCCGAACACCAGCTCAGGCGTGGCCCAGCGCCAGTTGTACATGACCGGCACCCCCCCGGCGCACAGCACGCCCAGGTACGCCTCGACGACGAAGATGGAGTTGCCCGCCAGGATGCCCACGGTGTCGCCGCGCCGGACACCGTCGGCGCGCAGTCCGGCCGCGACCGCGTAGGCCCGGTCGGCCAGCTCGGCGTAGGTGACACGCGAGTTCTCGTCCACCACGGCCGTGCGCTCGGGGTAGCGGCGCCGGTTCAGCCGGAGAAAATCAGCGGTAGTGCGCATGTTCCTGCCTCTCGATCACTCGATGACCACGAGCGTGTCGCCGGGCGAGACGCCGGCTCCCACCGTCACGCGGACCTCGGTGACCCGGCCCGCCTTGCCCGCGGTGACCGGGTTCTCCATCTTCATAGCTTCCAGGACACATACCACGTCCTCCGCGGCCACCTCCGAGCCGACCTGGGCCGACACCGCGGCGATCGTGCCCTGCATGGGAGCGCGGACGACACCGTCCGAGGAGCCCGACATCCCGGCGGCGCGGCGCGGGCCCGACCCGGACGGCGGGGGCGCGACCTGCGGCGGGGCGGCGGCTGCCGACGCCTGCCCGGCGTGGTAGGGGACCCAGTACTCACGCCCGGCGACCACGACGACGGACCGGTCGTCCCCCGCCGGCCGCGGCGCGGCCTCGGCGGGCGAGGTCTCCGGGGCCAGGGCCAGCTTCAGCTCGGCGTCGGTCTCCAGCCACGTGGTGTGGTGGCGGTCCCCGGTGAACACCGGGTGCCGCAGGACGGCCTGGTGGGCGGGCTTGGTCGTGGCCACGCCGGAAACGCGCAGCTCCTCCAGCACCCGCTGTGCCCTGGCGATGGCGGCGGGCCTGTCCTGCGCGTGCACGATCAGCTTGCCGAGCAGCCCGTCGTAGTACTCGCTGACCGTGTCGCCGGCCTCGTACCCGCTGTCGAACCTGACGCCGAAGCCGAGCGGCGGGCGCACCTCGGTGAGCGTGCCGGGCGTCGGCCGGAACAGCCCGCCGGCCGGGTCCTCGGCGTTGATCCGCATCTCCAGCGCGTGACCGCGCACGGTCACGTCCTCCTGGCGGACCGAAAGCGGCAGCCCCGCGGCCACCCGCAGCTGCTCGGCGACCAGGTCGACGCCGGTGACCAGCTCGGTGACCGGGTGCTCCACCTGGAGCCTGGTGTTCATCTCCAGGAAGTAGAACGCGTCGTCCTCGACCAGGAACTCGACCGTGCCCGCGCCCACGTAGCCGACGGACGCGGCCAGCGCCACGGCGGCCTCGTCCATCGCCTGCCGGGTGCCGTCGGAGATCACCGTGCAGGGCGCCTCCTCGATCAGCTTCTGGTGCCGCCGCTGCACGGTGCAGTCGCGGTTGCCGAGGGAGACCACGGCGCCGTGGGTGTCGGCGACGATCTGCACCTCGACGTGGCGGGGGCGCTCCAGGTACCGCTCCAGGTAGACCTCCGGCTGCCCGAAGTAGGCCTGGGCCTCGCGCCGGGCCGCCGCGACCGCGTCGTCCGCCTCCGCGCCGTCGCGCACGATGCGCATCCCGCGCCCGCCGCCGCCGTAGGAGGCCTTGACCGTGATCGGGTAGCCGTGGCGCTCGCCGAAGGCCCGCACCTCGGCTCCCGAGGTGACCGGGCCGTCGCTGCCGGGCACCAGCGGCACCCCGGCCCGCTCGGCCGCCTGCCGTGCCGTGACCTTGCTGCCCATGACGGCGATGGCGTCGGCGGGCGGGCCGATGAACGTCTTCCCGGCCCTGGTGACCGCCTCGGCGAGCGCCGTGCTCTCCGACAGGAAGCCGTAGCCGGGGTGCACGGCGTCCGCCTGGCTCTCGGCCAGCGCCTTCATGATCATTTCCACGTTCAGGTATGTGTCGGCCGGCGAGGTGCCGGGCAGCGCGTACGCCTCGTCGGCGAGGCGGACGTGCAGCGCGCCCGCGTCCGCGTCCGAGTGCACCGCGACCGAGGCGATGCCGAGGTCGCGGCAGGCGCGGACGACCCGGACGGCGATCTCACCCCGGTTGGCGACGAGCACCTTGCGGAACTGGGAGGGGGAACTCACGTCGTGTACTCCGAAGGGGGAAGGTCGACGTCGTCGAGGTTGACGACGAGGTTGTCGGGAGTGCGTGCGGTCATCCAGACGAGCTCGGCGTCGGCGCTGCGGTTGCACTCGATGTGCGGCATCCACGGCGGCACGTGCACGAAATCGCCTTCCTCCAGGTCGTAGTAGTCGCGGTACCCCTCGCCGAAGTAGATCCGGGCCCTGCCCTTGAGCACGTAGCCCGCGGTCTCGGCCTCGGCGTGGTGGTGCGGCACGGACCGGTAGGCGGGCTCGTTGCTGACCTTGCCCAGCCATATCGCCGAAGCTCCCACCCCGCGGTGGACACCCGCCACCCGGATGGCGCCGGCGCTCTGGCCGGTGTCCGCGGTGATCTCGGCGGCGAGGATGCGGGTCGGGCTGAGATCGAAGCGAAGCCGATCCACGGGCATGTCCTCCTTTGACAAACGAGCGATCGTTCGTATTCTTGGCTCATGCGAACTCCCATGTCAAGACACCCCCGGACGGAGCCGCGATGAAGCCCTACAAGTCCCTGCTGTTCGTGCCAGGCCATCGCGGCGACTGGGCGGACAAGGCGGTCCGCGCCGGCGCCGACGCGGTCATCCTCGACCTGGAGGACGCCGTCCCCGAGCAGAGCAAGGCCGAGGCCCGGGCGACCGTGGCGGAGTCGGTCGACCGGCTGCGCGCCGAGCACCCCGAGGTGGGCGTGGTCGTGCGCCCCAACGGGCTCGGCACGCCGCACGTGGGCAAGGACCTGGCCGCCGTGGTGCGGGCCGGGGTCGACGCGCTGCTGCTGCCGATGATCCGCACGGCCGAGGACGTGATCCGCTTCGACGCGCTGGTCGGCCACTTCGAGTCCGAACGAGGGCTGGAGCCTGGCTCCGTCGAGCTGGTGCCGACGCTGGAGACCGCCCAGTCGGTGGGCAACTGCGAGCAGCTGGCCGCGGCCACTCCGCGCGTCGCGTCCCTGCTGGTCGCCGCGGCCAAGGGCGCCGACATCGCACGGGAGATCGGCTTCGAGTGGACGCTGGAGGGCCTGGAGACGCTGTACCTGCGCAGCCGCGCCCTGGTGGCCTGCCGCGCCGCCGGCATCTCTCACCCGATCTGCGGGATCTGGCAGGACGTGCACGACCTCGACGGGCTCGCCACGTTCACCGCGCAGAACCGGCGGCTCGGCTTCCGCGGGCAGGTGCTGCTGCACCCGTCGCACGTCGCGACGATCAATGCCACGTACGGGCCGACCGAGGCGGAGCTGGACCGCTACCGCCGGATGGTGGCCGCCTTCGAGGCGGCCGAGGCCGACGGGCGCGCGGCGGTCGACTTCGAGGGCGAGCACATCGACATCGCCCACGTGCGGACCGCCCGCGAGCTGCTGGAACTCGCGGGCGCATGAGCGGCCCGCTGCACGGCGTGCGGGTCGTCGAGCTGGGCGGGCAGGGGCCGGTGCCCTTCTGCGCGATGACGCTGGCCGACCTCGGCGCGGAGGTCGTCACCCTGCGCCGCCCCGGCCCCGCCGCCCCCACCAACCCGCACAACCCGGTGATCGACAGGGGCCGGCGGTTCCTCGCGGTGGACCTCAAGTCGCCCGACGGCGTGGCCGTGGCCAAGCGGCTGGCGGGCCGCGCCGACGCGGTCCTCGAAGGCTTCCGGCCCGGCGTGCTCGAACGCCTCGGCCTCGGCCCCGCCGACTGCCTCGCGGTCAACCCCCGGCTGGTGTACGGACGGATGACCGGCTGGGGCCAGGACGGGCCGCTGGCTCAGACGGCCGGGCACGACATCAACTACATCGCTCTCACCGGGGCGCTGCACGGGATCGGCACCGCCGGCGGGCCCCCGGTGCCGCCGATCAACCTCGTCGGCGACTACGCGGGGGGCGCGCTCTATCTCGCGCTGGGCGTCACCTCGGCGCTGCTGTCCGCCCGCGCCACCGGCCGCGGGCAGGTGGTCGACGCGGCGATCGTCGACGGCGTGGCCGCGCTCATGAGCATCGTGTACGGGCTCACGGCCGCCGGGCGGTGGACCGGGGAGCGCGGCGCCAACCTGCTCGACGGGGGCGCGCCCTTCTACCGGGTCTACCGGTGCGCCGACGGCGGGCACGTCGCGGTGGGCGCGCTGGAGGAGCCGTTCTACCTGGAACTGCTGGACGGGCTCGGGCTGGCCGGGCGCGCCGACCTGGTGGACGGCCGGCTGGAGCGATCCCGCTGGCCGGCCATCGCCGAGGCGCTCTCGGCGGCGTTCGGCGAGCACCCGCGGGCGCACTGGGAAGCGGTGTTCGGCGGGCGCGACGCCTGCGTCACCCCCGTCCTGTCCGCGCAGGAGGCCACCCGCCACGAGCACCTGGCGGCGCGCGGCACCTACGTGGACGGCCACGCCGCGCCGGCGCCGCGCTTCAGCGGCACCCCGGCGACCTCGGCCCCGCACGCCGAGCCGGCGCGGTCCGACGTGCGCGCCCTCCTCGCCGAGCACGACCTCTCCCCCACGGAGATCGACCGCCTCCTGGCAAGCGGCGCGGTCGGCCCGGCGTCCTGGTGACCGGCCCTCTGACCGCGCGGTCGCCGTGCCGGCAGCCCGGTTCCGGGCCGGCGTGCTCGTGCACGCCGGCCCGCTGTCTCCCGTTGTCCTCCGGCGCCGCGTCAGCGGGCGCCCTTGCGGAAGTCCCAGGTGCTCGTGTGCTCCGGCTCGACGCGTATCCAGGCGTGACGGCCCTTCCTGCGCACGTGCCGCTGCTCGGGGTACTTCTCCGTGAACAGCCGCTCCGCCTCGGCGAGGTCCGGCGTCACGACGCCGTCCCACGGCACCGGGCCCACGACGCGGGCGGTCCCCCGGATCTCCACCCCGCGCAGCTCACCGTACGCGTCCCCGGCGTCCACCACGACGGCCACCCGGGGCCGCGCCGTCAGGTCGGTGAACCGGCGGCTGCTCACCAGCGAGCACAGCCAGAGCGCCATGCCGTCCCAGGCGAACCAGAGCGGGCTCACGTGCGGATGCCCGTCAGGCCCTGCGGTGGCCACCCGGCAGACCCGCTCGCCGGCGAGGAAGGCGTCCACCTCCGCGGCCGTCATGGCGAGCCGCGAGCCGTGCCGGAGCGCGGCCCGCGGCTGGGAGTCCGCACTCACCGGCGGGCCCTCGATCCGGACAGCCGCCACGCCGCGGGGAGCAGCGCGGCCGCCAGCGCGATCTTGACGGCGTCGCCCGCGAGGAAGGGGAGCACGCCCATCTGGATCGCCTGCCAGAGGTCCAGCCGGAGCAGGGCGGCCAGCCAGGCGCTGCCGCAGAGGAGGATGACGGCGTTCGCCAGCGCCATCGCGGCCATGGCCCGGCCCGGCGCGCGGTCCCAGCCGCGCTCGGCGAGCGCTCCGGCGACCACCGCCGCGACCACGAATCCGAGGACGTATCCGAAGCTCATGCCGGACCAGCCGGACGCGGCCCCGGTGAACCAGGGCACGCCCGCGATCCCCGCGGCCCCGTACAGGGCGGTCGCGGCGACACCGCGCCGCAGGCCGAGCGCGGCGGCCACCAGCAGGACGCCCAGCGTCTGCCCGGTCAGCGGGACGGGCGTGCCGGGCAGGGGCACGGCCACCTGGGCGAGCAGCCCGATGAGGGCGGCGCCGGAGACGGTCAGCACGACGGCCCCGGTCCTGGAGGAGGTCACCAGGTCGCCGAGCACGGGCCGGCGAGGTGAGAGGGCGAAGGGCACTGAAGACATGTGTACACTCCTAACGATCGTTCGTTAGTGTAGCTGATGACCGAGAGGACCCCGCTGTGACCCGCACCACCTGCAGCTTCGGCATCCATCTGCCGCCCGGCGAGCACGACACCGACGGCCTCGGCATGCGCGGCATGGCCGCCCTGGTCGACCGGCGGGGATTCGAGAGCCTGTGGGTCAGCGACCACACCGTCCTGATCGAGGAGCCGCGCTCGCGCTACCCGTTCAGCGAGTCGGGCGAGTTCTACCTCCCGGCCGACTCCGACTGGTACGACTGGGTGGTGGCGCTCTCCTTCCTCGCCGCGGCCACGACCACGACCAGGCTCGGCGTGGCCGTGGCGGTGATCCCCCACCGCCATCCGATCCTGCTGGCCAAGCAGCTGGCCACCCTCGACCGGCTCAGCGGCGGCCGGGTCAGCCTGGGCGCCGGGGCGGGCTGGCTGGCCGAGGAGTTCGACGCGCTCGGCGTCCCGTTCGCCGCCCGCGGCAAGCGGATGGACGCGACCATCGATCTCATGCGCGCCACGTGGACGGGCGCGCCCCCGCCCGGTGAGTACGGGCCGTTCACCGTGCCGCCGGGCGTGCGCACCCACCCGACGCCGGCCCAGGAGCGGGTGCCGATCCTCGTCGGCGGCGAGTCGCCGGCCGCGCTGCGCCGGGCCGCCTCACGCGGCGACGGCTGGTTCGGCACGATCGCGGGCGGCCGGATGGAGCCGGGGCATCTGCGCGAGGTGGTCGCCACCCTGCGCGCCGAGGCGGCCGCGGCGGGCAAGGATCCGCACGGGCTCGACGTCACGCTGCGGGTCGCCGCCCGCGCGGGCGACGTCTTCACCCCGGCCTTCGAGGAGTACCTGCGCGACCTCGTCGAGTCCGGCGCCACCCGACTCACCTTCGACCTGGGCTGGCGCTCCGCGAGCCGGTCCGACGAAATCCTGCACCGGCTGCGCGAGCTGAGCGATGCGTTCTAGGCCACCGGCCGCAGTATGGTCCTTGTCGGCCCATGATCGATGACAGGCATCCACCCCTGAGGGAGAGGAACGACAACCATGGCCGAGACCACCCGAGGATCACGTGACGGCACCGTCCCCACCGCGGTGGCCATCCGCAGCGCGGCCGTGGAGCTCTTCCATCGGCAGGGCTTCGAGGCCACCTCGCAGCGGCAGCTCGCCGACGCGGTGGGGCTGCAGGTCGCCAGCCTCTACAACCACATCAAGAGCAAGGAGCAGCTCCTCGCGACCATCATGACCGAGGTCATGGAGCAGTTGCTCAGCATCACCGAGCGCCGGGTCGAGGCCGCCGCGACCCCCGAGGAGCGGCTGCTGGCCTTCATGAGCGAGGGCATCAGGTTCCATGCCGAGCACCGCCTGGAGGCGCTGGTCGGCAACACCGAGCTGCGCTCGCTGTCGGAGGACAACCGGGCCAGGGTGGTCGAGCTGCGCGACCGCTACGAGCGCCTGCTGGAGTCGATCCTGCGCGAGTGCGCCGCCGGGGGCACCGTCTCGGTTCCCGACGTCAAGATGGCCACCTACGCCGGGGTCGCCATCTGCGTGCACGTCGCCTCGTGGTACCGCGAGAACGGGCGTCTGCCCCTGGACGAGGTCATCAGCGGGCTGCTGGCCGCCTACGCGCCCACCGCGGCGCTGGAGAGGAAGAAATGATCAAAGTCGTCGCCGTCATCCGCCGCAAGCCCGGCCTGAGCCGGGAGGAGTTCCTGCGCTTCTGGCAAGAGGAGCATCCGGCGCTCGTGCTGGCCCTGCCCGGCCTGCGCGGCTACCGGCAGAACCCGGCGGTCGAGCACCGCAAGCAGTGGCCCTGGGACGGCTCCGCCGAGCTCTGGTTCGACGACGTGCGCGCGGTTAAGGCCGCCTTCGACAGCCCGGAGGCCGGGCCGCTGCGCGCGCACGAGGAGCACTTCATCGAAGCGCTGGAGTGGTTCCTGGCCTCAGAGACCGAGGTGCTCCCGCCGTCTCCGGCCGCTTGACGAACGATCGTTCGTAGGTAATCCTGGGTCGAGCAGCTTCCTGACGTGCGCGGACTCGGATCCCGCACCTGCCACAGCCCGCATCGTGTCTGATGGGACGAACACCTATGACTTCCACCGTTCCCCTCGATCCCCCGCCGCAGGCGGACATCCACGAGGAGCTCCAGGCCCGCCTGCGGGCAGCCCGGCTCGGCGGCAGCGAGAAGAACCGCCACAAGCACGAGGCCGCCGGCAAGCTGCTCGTCCGCGACCGGCTCCGGCTCCTCCTCGACGACATTGAGGACTTCGAGGACGGCCTGCTGGCCCGGCACGCCGACGGGCTGCCCGGCGACGGCGTGGTGACCTGCATCGGCAGCGTCGACGGCCGCCGGGTGTGCGTCATCGCCAACGACTACACAGTCAAGGCCGGCACCTGGGGCAAGCGCACCTTCGAGAAGATCACCCGGATGCAGCTCCTGGCCGACGAGCTCGGGCTGCCCCTGGTCTACCTCGTCGACGCGGCGGGAGCCCGCATCGACGAGCAGTTCGAGAGCTACGCCGGCCGCCACGCCTGGGGCAACATCTTCTACAACCAGGTGCAGATCTCCGGCCGCGTGCCGCAGATCTGCGCGCTGTTCGGCCCCTCCCCCGCGGGATCCGCCTACGTGCCCGCCCTGTGCGACGTGATCATCATGGTGCGCGGCACCGCCACCGCCTACATCGGCTCGCCCCGCGTCGCCGAGATGGTCACCGGCGAATCGGTGACCCTGGAGGAGATGGGCGGCGCCGACCTGCACAGCCGCGTCTCCGGACTGAGCGACCTGCTCGCCGAGACCGAGGAGGAGGCCATCGCGGCCATCCGCCTCTACCTGTCCTACCTGCCCTCCAGCTGGGAGGCCGAGCCGCCCAGGGCCGCGGGCCGCGAGCCCCGGCCGACCGAGTCGCTGCGCTCCATCGTCCCGGAGAACCAGGCCGTCCCGTACGACGTGCGCGAGCTGATCGACGCCGTCGTCGACTGCGACTCCTTCTTCGAGCACAAGGAGCTGTTCGCGCCCGAGCTGGTGACCGGGTTCGCCCGCCTGGACGGGGCGCCCGTCGGCATCGTGGCCAACCAGTCGGCGGTCAAGGCGGGCGTGCTGTTCAGCGACTCCTCCGACAAGGCGGCCCGGTTCGTCTGGATGTGCAACGCGTACAACGTGCCGCTGCTCTTCCTCATCGACGTGCCCGGATACATGCTCGGCACGGTGGCCGAGAAGGAGGGCATCATCCGGCACGGCGCGAAGATGCTGTTCGCCGTCGCCGAGAGCCGGGTGCCGCGGGTCGCGGTCATCGTGCGGAAGGCGTACGGAGGCGGCTACCTGGGCATGTCGGGCAGCCCGATGAACCCCGACGCGGTGCTCGCGCTGCCCACCGCCAAGCCCGCCCTGCTCGGACCCGAGGCCGCGATCGCCGGCATCCACTTCAACCGGGTGATGGCGATCGAGGACGAGAAGGAGCGGCAGAAGCTCGTCACCGAGCTGCGCTCGGAGTACGAAGAGCAGATCGACGTCTTCCAGATCGCCAACGAGAACGCCGTGGAGGCCGTCGTCAGCTACGAGGACCTGCGGCGCGAGCTGATCCACCGGTTCGACGTCTACCGGCGCAAGCGCAAGACGCCGCCCGCCCGCCGCAACGGCGTCTACCCCGTCTGAGCCACCCGGAGCAACCGCATGAGACCTCTCACCGACGCCGCCGGCAGGCAGGCCGACCCCATCAGCGACACCCCTGAGCGCGCCGAGCTGCGGGCCGAGCTGCGCAGGCTCATCGCCGCGACCAGCCCGGTCGCCGAGGTGCTCCGCCTGGACGAGCAGGAACGGTTCGACGACAAGCTGCACGGGGCGCTGCGCCGGCTCGGCGTGCACGCGGTCGGCGGGCACCCCGACCACGGCGGGATCGGCGACATCCGCGACCAGACCGCCGTCATCGAGGAGCTGGCCGCGGGCCCCACCTCCATGGCGGTGCACATGGTCGTGCAGTACATGATCACGCACATCCTCGGCACCAACGGCTCCCCCGAGCAGCGGGAGGAGTGGCTGGACCGGCTGCACACCGGGGCGGCCAAGGTGTCCTTCGCGCTCTCGGAGCCCGCGGGCGGCACCGACATCGCCCGCGTCATGCGCACCACCGCTCGCCGTGAGGGCGACCACTGGCTGCTGTCGGGCCAGAAGACGTGGATCTCCGGCGCCCTCGGCGCCGACGCCCTCGTCGTGCTGGCCCGCACCTCCCCGGCCGAGGGCTCGTCCGTCGACGGCGTGACCATGTTCCTGGTCCCGGCGGGCTCCCCCGGCCTCCAGGTCCGCGAGCTGCCCACCGTCGCCGTGCACGGGCTGGACACCTGCGAGGTGTTCTTCGACGACGTGGCGGTGCCCGAGAGCGCGGTCGTCGGGGCCGTCGGCGCCGGCTTCCGCCAGGTGGTGGCGACGCTGAACCGCGAGCGCATCAACGCCGCCGCGGGCGCGATCGGCGCGGCGAGCGGGGCGCTGGACGCCGCCGTCGAGTACGCGCGAGGCAGGGCCGCGTTCGGCTCCACCCTGGGCTCCTTCCAGGCCGTGCAGCATCGGCTGGTCGACGGGGCGCTGGCCATCGAGTCGGCGCGCTCGCTGCTGGCCCGCGCGGCGGCCGTCGAGGCGGCGGGCGGACGGGCCGACCTGCTGTCGTCCATGGCCAAGATCGCCGCGTCGGAGGCGGCGGTCAAGGTGACCCAGGACGGCATGGAGATCCTGGGCGGCGCCGGGTTCAGCCGTGAGTTCCCGATGCAGCGCTGGTTCAGGGACGTGCGGCTGTGGGTGTTCGCGCCGCTGGCCAACGACATGGTCCGCAACTACCTGGGCGAGCGGCTGCTGGAGCTGCCCCGCTCGTTCTGACCGCGAACACGTGCGGGCCGGTCCCCTCGGACCGGCCCGCACGCGTTCTCAGCGCCGGGTCACGGCGCCTCGGCGGACATCAGCAGGATGCTGGTGAACGTCATCACGTCCTCCTCGCGCTGGTTCACCACGCGGTACGAGAGCGTCACCACGAACTGTCCCTCCCGCTTGGCGGGACGCGCCTCCGTCACCTCGACCACCGCCCTGATCGTGTCGCCGATCAGCACCGGGGCGAGCGCGCGCAGGTCGTTCAGCCCGAGCCAGGCGGTCGTCCGATCGCCGTCGATGACCTGGCTCCGCGTGCTCAGCCCGAGCGCCATGGCGAGCGTGAGCGGCCCGTGCGCGATCCGCTCGCCGAACCGGCTGCGCGCGGCGTACTCCCGATCGGTGTGGATCGGCAGCCAGTCGCCGGTGAGCGAGGCCCAGGAGACCACGTGCGACTCGGTGATGGTGATCGCCGCGGTGCTGATCTTCTGACCGGTCTCGGGATATCCGGTGAGCGCGCTGCTCATGATGCCTCCTGTAGGTAGCGGACGACGCCGCCCTGTTCTGTCCGCCCGCAGCGGCCGTCGGCCGCGAGCACGTCGAGATGCGCCGCGGTCTCGCAGACCGCGAGCATCCGGTTGACCGGGTCGAGGTCGCGCAGCCGGCGCTCGCGCCTGGTCCATCCCAGCCCGCCCGCGACCTCGTACGCGGTGCGCGGCCGCCCGTCCAGCAGGGCCGCGCAGGCGTCCAGGCGCTGCTCGTGGTGGGCCAGCAGCTCGGTCGCCCGCGCGTGGGTGCTGGAGCGCACCGGCCCGTGCGCCGGGAGCATGAGCCGGTCGGGCAGGTCGAGCACGGCCCCCAGCGAGTCCATGAAGTCACGCAGCGGCAGCGCCCCCGTCCTGCTCTCGTACCCGATCGACGGGGTGATCTGCGGCAGCACGTGGTCGCCGGTGAAGAGCATGCCGTGCCCGGCGTCGTCGAACACGACATGGCCGCGGGTGTGCCCCGGGGTGTGCAGCGCCCGCAGCCCGGTGCGGCCGGCCTGGAACAGGCGGCCGTGGGTGATCCACTCGTCCGGCGGCTCCCACTTGGCCGGGTCCGAGCCCGTGCCGTAGCCGATGGCGTCCAGCGCGCTCACGACCTCCTCGCCGCCGTGGCGGCGGAGCTGGGCGAGCTGCGTGGCGCCCTCCATCTCGTCGCCGGAACCGAGCGCCTCCAGCGAGGGCCGCTCGTGCTCGCCCAGGCGCAGCCCGCAGCCGCTCTCGCCGCGCAGGGTCACGCCCTGCGAGTAGTGGTCGACGTGCACGTGCGTCACCAGGATCTCGGACACGTCGTCCACGCCGTACGAGAGAGCCTCCAGCGCGTCGCCGAGCACGGCCCGGGACTCGGGCATGGCCCAGCCGGCGTCGACGAGGGTGAGCCCGTGCTCGCCTTCCAGCACGTACACGTTGACCGCGCGCAGCCCGTCCTCCGGGATCGGCAGCGGGACCCGGTGCACGCCCGGCGCCACCTGGTAGACGCCGGGCTCCTCCCAGGAGTGGCGGTCCGGGTCGTCGACCCGCTCGGCGCGTCTCATGGCACCCGCCCCACCGGCGTGCAGTCGTGCTTCAGCGCCAACACCTCCGAACAATCGATCGTTCGTCTCACGATAGCGGTCCCTTCCGCGTGGGAACACTGACCGTGACGCTATACTAGCGATCGTTCGTTCGTAGTTCTAGGCAGAGGAGGCCGCAGTGGGCCTGTGGTTCGAGGAACTCACCCCCGGACTGGTCATCGAGCACCAGATCAGGAGAACCGTCACCGAATCGGACAACGTCCTGTTCAGCACGCTGACGATGAACCCGCAGCCCCTGCACCTGGACGAGGAGTTCGCCAAGGACTCGGAGTTCGGCACCCGGGTGGTGAACGGCCTGTTCACGCTCTCGCTGGTCATCGGGCTCAGCGTGACCGACATCTCGCTGGGCACCACGGTGGCCAACCTCGGCTACGAGGTGGTCGAGATGCCGGCCCCGGTCTTCCACGGCGACACGATCCGCGTGGTGTCGACCATCCTGGACGCCCGGGAGTCGAAGTCACGCCCCACGCAGGGCATCGTCAAGCTGGAGCACCGGGGCCTGAACCAGCGCGACGAGCTGGTCAGCCGGGTGGTGCGCAGCGCCCTGTTCCACAGGCGGCCGGCCGCCTAGCTCCGGGTCAGCAGCGGCACCAGGACCTCGTCCACGATGTCGACGACGAGCCGGTCGGGGATGGGCGGCCCCTGGAAGAGGAAGTGCTGCCTCAGCAGGGCCTGGCCGGTGTCGAGGCGGAGCGGCGTGACCGCGTCCCCGGAGATCTCGCCGCGCTCGACGGCGCGGCGGGCGATCTCGGCCATCATCTTGCGGCCCGCGCCCTGCGAGTTCTCCTTGAAGGTGCGGGCGCTGGCCTCGTCGCGCAGCGCCTCGGAGAGCAGCCCGCGCATCGCCTCGCCCGCCGGGCCGGACAGGATGTCGGCCGTGCCGCGCAGCACGGTCAGCAGGTCGTCGCGCAGGCTGCCGGTGTCGGGGACGTCGGACAGGGCCGGCAGCGAGTGGTAGACCGAGTCCATGACCAGCGCGACGCGGGTGGGCCAGCGGCGGTAGAGCGAGGCCTTGCTCGCCCTGGCCCGCTCGGCGACGCGTTCCATGGTGAGCTTGGCGTAGCCGCTCTCGGCCAGCTCGTCGAGCGTCGCCCGGTAGATGGCGGCGGCGAGCTCCTCGCCCCGGCGCCGGGGCAGCTTGCGGTGGTCGGTGACCATCTCAGCCATGTTACCGAGCCTCCACCACCACACCGGAGCCGCCGTCGACCGTGACCTGCCGCCCGTCGGCCAGCAGGGAGGTGCCCTCGCCGGTGCCCATGACGGCGGGGATGCCGTACTCCCTGGCCACGATCGCGGCGTGGGAGGTGATGCCGCCGGTGTCGACGACCACCGCGGCGGCCCGCTGGAACAGCGGCGTCCACGACGGGTTGGTGTAGGGGCAGACCAGCACGTCACCGGGTTCGAGCCTGCCGAACTCCGACGGGTCGCGCACCACCTTGACCGGCCCGGTGGCGGTGCCCGCGCTCGCGGGGGTGCCCGCCACGAGCGCGTCACCGGCGTCGCGGGCCGGGAAGACGGCCCGGGGGTCGATGAGCCGCACGCCGGCGAGCTCCTCACGCCGGGCGGCCCGGGCGGTCGCGCTCGCGCGCAGCCGCCGGCCCTGCTCGTCGCCGAGAGCGGTCACGTCCTCGATCGCCTCCAGCTCCTCCAGCCTGAGGTGGAAGACGTCCTCGGGGGCGTCGAGCACGCCCGCGTCGCGCAGCCTGCGGCCGATCTCGACGATGGACCGGCGCAGCGCGGGCAGCGGCATCGTGAAGGAGAAGTGGCTGTCCTCACGGAAGGCGATCCCCGCGCGGGCGGCGTGCACCTTGCGGACCATCTTGTCCCGCTTGCGGGCGCCGCGCAGCCGCGGGTGGGCGAGCAGCCGGTCCATCGCGTCGTCGCCGGGCTCGGACCGGGGTGGCTCCGCCGCCAGCACCTTGATCAGGTCGAGCACGGTCTCGGGTCCGTCGGCCCAGGTCGGCGGGGTGACCAGGAGCGGACTGGCGCCTTCCCTGTGGCCGTACTCGGCCAGGAACTCCCGGAGCGCCGCCTGGAAAGCCTCGGGCATCGGGTCCCGGGCGAGCGCGCCGGTGGTCCTGGCCTCCTCGGCGAGCTCCTCCAGGGCCCGGTTGGCGTCGCTGGTGCGGGTGCGGGCGCCGGCGATCAGCGCGCCGAACAGGTCCGTACGTCCGAGCAGCTTGAGCGCGGCGCGCAGCCGCAGCAGCGACAGCCCGCTGCGCGGCAGGTAGTCCGTGCGCAGGCCGGCCACGGGCCGCACGGCGGCCAGCACCCTGCGCGGCGTCCTGACCAGCTCCGGCCAGGGCAGCGCGGCCAGGTCGAGCTTCGTCAGCTCGCGCACGTCGTCGAGGTAGCGCTGGAAGCGCGGGTCGCCGCTCCACCGGGCGGGATCGTACCGGCGGGCCTTGGCGAAGATCAGTAACGGCGCGACGAGCAGCTTGGCCGAGGGGTGCGGGCGGGGCGGCACCAGCCGGTAGGCGACGCCGTCCTGTTCCTCGATGAAGTGGTCGAACGCCCCCCGCAGGCCGAAGTTGCGGGTCACCTGCGCCATGAGCCCGGCGGGCCCGTACGGCACCCAGGTGGACATGTCGATCGGATAGGGGCGTACCGGCAAGTACTCCATCAGGACGGTGCCGAGCTTGCGGCGGATCGGGCCGAGCTTGCCGAGCGGGGGCGGCGGCAGCGCGGTCATCGGCCGGGCCTGCACGAGGCTGACCTCGCCGCCCGCGTACGTCCACTCGATGTCCTGGGGGCGGCCGAAGTGACGGGCGACCGCGGTGCCGAGCCCGGCCAGCTCGCGCAGCACGCCGCCGGGCAGCCGCTCGGCGGGCGCGCCGTCGCCGGTCTCGTGGCTGACGCCGCCGCCCGCAAGGGCGCGGACGACCACCTCGCGGCGGCCGGGCGCGAACTCGGCGATCTCGCCCCGCGGCGTGAGCACGTAGTGGTCAGGGGTGACGAGGCCGGACACGACCGCCTCGCCGAGCCCGGTGCCGGCGTCGACGACGAGCCGCCCGCGGTCGCCGGTGACGGGGTCGGCGGTGAACATCACGCCCGCCGCCTCAGCCGCCACCATGCGCTGCACGACGACCGCGATGCGCACCTCGGCGTGGTCGAGGCCGAGCCGGTCGCGGTAGGCGACGGCGCGCTCGGACCAGAGCGAGCCCCAGCAGCGCCGGACCGCGTCGATCAGCCCGTCCTCGCCGACGACGTTGAGGTAGGTGTCCTGCTGCCCGGCGAACGCGGCGCCCGGCAGGTCCTCGGCGGTGGCGCTGGAGCGCACCGCCACCGGCCCGCCGCCGAGCTCCCGGTACGCGGTCAGGATCGCCCCGCGCAGGGTCTCCGGGATCTCCAGCTTCTCGAAGTACGCGCGCGTGGCGTGACCGGCGGCGACCAGGTCGTAGGCGGCGGTGGTGACCACGAATCCGGCGGGGACGGGGAAGCCGCCGGCGATCAGCTCCCCGAGGTTGGCTCCCTTCCCGCCCGCGAGGGCGAGGTCGCCGCGGCGGAACGAGCTCAGGGGGACGACGAGTGTCATGAGGTCTCCTGTGCGTGAGCGGTGGTGCGGAGAGGTCGCGCGGGCAGCGCCAGCGCGAGCAGGAAGGCCACGCCGAGCAGCGGCGACATGGCCGCGAACACCGGCGGCACGGCCTCGGCGAAGGCGGCGCGCGCGGCGGTGTCCAGGGGGGCGCCGGCGCCGGGCATGCCGCCGGCGAAGCGCCAGGTGATGAGCGCGCCGACCAGGGCGACGCCGGCGGAGGCGCCGATCTGGCGCAGGAACGTCACCGACGAGGTGGCCGTGCCCAGATCGGCGTACGCGACGGCGTTCTGGGCGGCCAGCACCATCACCTGCATGACGAGCCCGACGCCGAGCCCGATCAGCGCCAGCACGCCGGCCAGCGCGGCCGCGTCACCGGCGGCGAGCGGCAGCACGGCCAGCCCGGCCGCGGCGAGCGCGGTGCCCGCGACGGGGTAGCGCTTGTAGCGGCCGGTCCTGGTGATGAGCCTGCCGGAGACGACGGTGGTGGTCAGCACGCCGGCCATGAGCGCGGTGACCAGCAGCCCGGCCCCGGTCGCCGAGGCGCCGTGGGCGATCTGCAGGTAGGCGGGGATGTACGTGAGGGTGCCGAAGAGCGCGAACCCGATGAGCAGGCTGATCAGCACCGGGACCGCGAACGCCCGGTCCCTGAACAGCCGGAGCGGCAGGATCGGGTCGGTCGCGTAGCGGGCGGTGACCAGCCAGGCCGGCACGGCGAGGACAGCCAGGGCGAGGAACGCCGGGTTCCTCGTCTGGCCGAGCATGACCACGCCGACGACGGCCAGGCCGAGCGTGACCGCTCCGGCGATGTCGACGGGCGCGCGCGACTCCGGCCTGGGCAGCTTGAGCGTGGCGGTGAGCACGACGAAGGCGAGCAGCCCCAGCGGCGGGTAGATGGCGAAGATCCACCGCCAGCCGGCGCTGTCGATGAGGAACCCGCCGATCAGCGGCCCGCCGACGGCCGCCACCACATAGGCGGCCCCGATCAGCCCGAGATAGCGGCCGCGCTCGCGCGGGCTGACGACCTCGCCGATGACGGCCTGCGCGCCGATCATCAGCCCGCCGCCGCCGACGCCCTGCACCGCGCGGAACGCGATGAACTGCGGCATGCTCGCGGCCGTGGCGCACAGGACCGCGCCCACCACGAAGATCACGATGGCGACCTGCATGAGCGGCTTGCGGCCGAACCGGTCGCCGAGCTTGCCGTACACCGGCATCACGACGGTCGCGGCCACCAGGTAGGCGGTGATCACGGCGGGCATCTGGTCGAGCCCGCCGAGGTCGCCGGCCACGGACGGCAGCGCGGGCGTCATGATCGTTTGATCGAGCGCGCCGAGCAGCATGCAGAGCATCAGCCCGGTCAGGACGACGACCATCCCGCCACCTCCTTAGAGAACGAGTCGTTCTCTAAGGAGAGTAAGCGCCATCGCTAAGAAACGCAACGTTCACTATTCGGCCGTCGCCTATCTCGGTGGTCAGCCTCGGCGGAGAAGTTCCCCCAGCCCCGTCGCCGGATGTCCCGCCACGCGCGCCACGTCCTCGGTCACCCGCTCCAGCTCACCGGCCGCGATCGCCGTGTACGTCGACACCCAGGCATCCACCTGCCACCGGGGCGCCCCGTACGAGGCGCGCGACGCGTACGCCTCCTCGACCGTCTCGGCGTGGTACCTGGTTTCACGCCCGGTCGCCTCGGTCAGGATCTTCGCCACCTCGGCGAGCGTGAGCGCCTCCGGCCCGGTCAGCTCGTACGTGCCTCCTTCATGCGCGGCCGGATCCCCCAGCACGGCCGCCGCCACGTCGGCCACGTCATCCCTGGTCACCGCCGCCACCCGGCCCTCCCCCGCCGGCCCGCGGATCACCCCGTCCTCCCCGGCCATGTCGGGCAGGAAGTCCGCGTACAGGTTGTCGCGCAGGAACGTGAACGCCATCCCCGAGGCGCGGATCCGCTCCTCGGTGGCCCAGTGGTCGCGCGCCAGCGTGAAGGCGGCGTCCGGTCCCGGGTTGGCGAACGACGTGTACACGAGGTGCCGGACGCCCGCTTCGGCCGCGGCGTCGACGAACGCGAAATGCCGCTCCAGCCGGTCGGCGGACTCCGACGCCGACACCATCAGGACGACGTCGACGCCTTGCAGCGCCCTGCGCACCTTCTCACGGTCCCCGAACTCCGCCTCCGCGACCTCCGCCCCGGGCAGCCTCGGCGCCCGGTTCGCGTCCCGTACGAGCAGCAACTGCTCCGACCCGGCCCCGGCCAGCCGCCGCGCCACCCCGCCACCGATATGCCCGGTCGCCCCGGTCACCGCGATCCTCATCCCATCAGGATGTCACGGCGCGACCCTCGGACCCGGGAGCGCGCGTCTGCCGGGATGAGGCACCAGACCGTACGACCCAGCCCGCGTCCATGCTCACCGATCCCCCAGTCCTGGGAGATCTCGCGGACGATCAGCAATCCTCGGCCGTCCTCTGCCTCCGGCTCCTGCCGGACGTACGGCCCGGAGAACGCCGAACCGGGGTCACGGACTTCCACGCGGACCAGCCCTCCCACGTCGCTCACGGTGAGGCCGATGAAGTCTCCCGGCCGGGCGTCCGAGTGCCGCAGGGCGTTCGTCACGAGCTCGGACACCGCGAGCACGACATCGTCGACGGCAGGATGGTCACCTCCCAGCCAGCCGCGGACCTGCGCGTGGGCGTACGAGACGGATTCCCGAAGGCACATCAACCGAATCGAACCGACCACTCTGGCCCCCGCTGTTTTCATTGCTTCACCCATTCGGAGAACTCAGCCCTGATCGACCTTCCCACCATCCCAAATATTGACTACGATCAGTAGTCAATTGACTGCACTGTGCCATCAACCGTTTCAATGAAAGGGCTGTTGAAACGCGGCGGCAGCCCCCCGGGAGGTCAGGTGCCCAAGGAAAGCGAGCTGTGCCCCGCCGATTCGCCGACCGCGCTCTTCGGGTTCGAGCTGCGGCGTTACCGCAAAGCCCGAGGCTGGTCGCAGATCCGGCTGTCGAAGGCGGTGTCCTACTCCGTCGGGACGATCAGCATGATCGAGACGGCCAGGCGGTCACCGACGGAGGAGTTCGCCCGTCATTGTGACGAGGCGCTGGAGGCGGAGGGCGCGCTGATGCGCCTCTGGCCGATGGTCAGTCACGCGGCGGCACCGCCGTGGTTCCGGCCGTGGCTGGACGTGGAGGCGACGGCGGAGGCCATCCGGACGTGGGAGCCGCTGGTGGTGCCTGGGCTGCTCCAGACGGAGGACTACGCGAGGGCGGTGCTGAGCGGCGATGTCGGCGTGACACCCGAGCAGGTCCAGGAGCAGGTGGTCGCCCGCATGGAACGTCAGACCATCCTCGGACGCCCCAAGCCGCCGTTGCTGTGGGCCGTGATCGACGAGGCGGTCCTGCATCGCCCGATCGGCAGCCCCGCCATCATGTCAGCACAGCTCACCCGCCTCCTCGAAGCCGGCGGGACCCCTCGGACCACGATTCAGGTCCTTCCTCTCAACGCCTACTCCACGACCGGGCTCGCAGGAGGATTCGCCATCGCGCAGGCACATGGCGTCTTCGACACGGCCTATGTCGAATCCGCTGGGGTTATGAGCCGAGTGACAGAGCGACCAGAGGACGTAAGCGTCCTAACATACAGATATGAAGGGATTCGCTCTGAAGCACTGTCCCGTCGTGAATCCCTAGAGCTGATCAAGGAGACGCTGCAGCGATGGACGAGCTGACGCGAGAACTCGACACAGCCGTGTGGCGTAAGTCCACAAGATCCGGGCCCGACGGCGGCAACTGCGTCGAAGTGGCCGAACTCTCCGGCGGCCGCCGGGGGGTCCGCGACAGCAAGAACCCCACCGGACCAGCCCTCATCTTCACCCTCGGCGAGTGGGCCGCATTCATCAGCGGCGTGAAGGATGGCGAGTTCGACTAGACATGATCCTGAGTGCCTGATCACCCTGGCCTTTTCCGTTGTTTTCAACGATCACGGCCAGGGTTTCATTGTTTTCAGGACGTTGATCTCGGTCGATTCTTGCTGCGCGACCTCTCTTCACCGTGACGCGGCAGCCACCGTTTTACCTAGCAAAGCCGTACATTCCCTGGCAGATCTCGCGCGCACTCGTACTTTCACCGTTGTTTCGCTTGTTCTGTTGACGCGTTGTTGATTACGGTCTGAACGACATGGGGGACGCCGCCTCCTGATCTGGTTCTGGTGGAGCGAGCCGTACGGGGGGATCATCGTGGCTGACCTCGATCGCGACGCGATGCGGGCCGCGGCGGAGCGGATCCGGCGGCTGTCGGACGAGCACTGGTGGGCGCTCACCCACTCCTGCCGTCTGATGGAGTGCGACGCGTGGGTGGGGCCTGCGGGCACCCGGTTCGACGCCCAGGTACGCGCCGACCAGCGGGAACTGCAGGCGATGCTCGCGCAGGCCGTGCGCAGCGCCAACCAGAAGCTGGCCTCGATCCCGGTCACGCCATGAGCGGGTTCAGCGGGGTCAAGCGGGCCGAGTTCGACCTGATGGCGGGCAAGCACACCGAGGCCGCCGGGCGGCTGGAGGCCCTGGCGCAGGCGCTCCACCGCGAGCTTCAGGGCGCCGGGCTCGACACCGCACCGGCGGCGCGGCTGCGTGAGCTGGCCCGACGGGTCACCACGCAGGCCGACGACCTGCGACGGCGGCAGAACCTCGCCCACGAGTTGCAGCGGCAGAGGGTGTCTCTGGGCAGGAGCACTCCCGCCGGAAGCTTCGTGGAGATGCCCGACCGTTTGGATGACGCCAAGGCCCTGCTGGACGGGACGCTCGCCGGGCGGGCGGCTTCGAAGGTGGCCGACGGGGACGACAAGGCGCTGGCGGACCTGGAGAAGTACGCGTCACGTACGGGGGACTCGGAGTTCGTGAAGGCGTTCCTCGGCACGATCGGCGCCCGGGGTGTGACGCGAATGTCCGGCTCACTCGCGACGATGCTGCGCGACGCCGTGGCGCGCGGGGACATCGATCGCAAGAATCGGCTCTCCATCTCGGGGCGGAACGTCCTCACCACGCTGAGCTCCATCCTGGCCAAGGGGACCAACCGGAAGAACTCCACGTACCAGGGGGACGACTTCCTGGAGGAGTTGGTGAGGGAAGGGCGGGCTCAGCATGGTACGGGCGGCGGGGCATACCTGGGTTACCAGGCTCTGGCGCTCATCTGGCGTGCTCACGACGGGGAGCCGCCGTATTCGAAGGAGTTCATGGAGGTCGTCGGGCGGGATGTGATCGTCTACGAGCGCGAGCAGCGTGAGGACGCATGGGCGGCGAGCAACGATGCGCTGGGTCGTGCCTTCGGCGGTGCACAGGTCCCCATCGTCGATCTCGCCGGCTCGCTCGGCCTCGGGGCTCTGTTGAGGTGGGGAGTATCTGCGAAGGATCCGATCACCGAGAAGCCCTCGTCGATGGTGGAGAGCCTGTTCCATGCGGCGAAGTCCAGCCGGGAGGCATCGCATGCTCTGCTGGATCACACTCCGCCGGGGTGGGGGGAGTCGGTGCTGGAGTATCTGCTTACTACCCGGTGGGGTGCTTCCCAGTACCTGGACGACTACGAGCCGATCAACGGCATGCTGATCACGGCGACAACTGGGCAGGACGAGACCAGCAAGAAACTGGCCTCCGAGATGATGAAAATCGTGTCCAACGAAGTGCGTGACGCATTCGGTACCGATTCTCACGGCAACCTGAAAATCAGAAACAGGGAAGCGTTCGATCTATACCTTCCGCTGAGTTACCCGATGGCGCGAGCAGTCGCTGCCAACGTGGACGAGATTTCGAACCTGACGCTGAACAATGCGTCCTTCTACGAGGTCAAGGCCAAGGACATGGCTTACGCATTGGTAGTGGCTACTTCCCATGACAAGGGATTCGAGGCGCTGGCAAGAGCACAGACGGAACACATGCGAGCAGCACTCGCCACCGTGCCTCCGATCGGGGTCAACGCTTCCAACGCCGAGCGATTCGGATTCACGAAGGCCGAGATCGAGCACTTCGACATGAACGAGAACGGGCAGGTCGACCGGGACGACATCCTGCAGTTCCTTAAGGACCGAACCTTGGCGGAAGCACGTGGCTTCGGGTTCATAGTAGAGATTCGCCGACAGGTCCTTATCGCTCAAGGGCTGGACGACAAGAAGACAGACGAAGAGCTGAAAGCCATGGTACGTGACGCGATAGGTCTGATTCCGGTACCGGGGGCCAGGCACGTTGGCACGCTCGCCGCCGGAGCGTTCGGTGAGCTGATCGGCAAGGGCTACGAAAAGCTCGCCGAAGTCGCATATGACGAGCTGTCCCGACAAGTAGCCCAACGGGCGTCCGAGCAGGTGCCCAGCCTCGATGAGACGCATCGAACGCTAGCAGAAAACCGATTGGCAGTGGATAGGCTTGCGGAACAGTTGCTTGCCTCAGCCATGTTGGGCAAGGGCATGCTCGATGGACTTAATTTGGAGGAGCAGACATTCATTGCCGGCATTCCACCTAGGTTGAAGCCCTTCGTCGACATGAGCTCGCAGGAGTACAGCGACTTTCTCAAATGGAGTCGCACAGCCGGTGGAAGCGAAGATCTGTACACCAGCTTCCGAAATACCTTCCGCACAACTAACGATGTGAACGACTACCTCAATCTCAAAGTTCCCTCTCCCGCCGGAGGTAACGAATGAGAACTGCCTTTATTGTTGCTCTGGCAACTCTGGCATTGCTTGCCGGAGCCTGCACCCCAGAGACTAACGACGCCTCAGAATCTTCCCCGGCTCTCGAGCCTGTCATTGATTCTTCTCCATATATCTGCATGCTTATTCCAGAGCATGCATTTCGAATTGCCAGCGACTTCGCTGAACCTCTCGTCGAGAGAACATCTGGCAATGAGAGGAACGGGAACTGTCGGGCTCCAGACTCCGACGCACAGGCCCTCGATGTGTGGTGGATGAAGGAAGGCCCTGGAATGCCCAGCGAACACCTTGATTTTCTTATGAATGACAGACGAAAA
Source organism: Nonomuraea sp. NPDC050478 (assembly GCF_044458265.1). NCBI lineage: Bacteria > Bacillati > Actinomycetota > Actinomycetes > Streptosporangiales > Streptosporangiaceae > Nonomuraea > Nonomuraea sp. NPDC050478. The sequence continues at coordinate 681,742 of NZ_JBITHT010000004.1, forward strand.
GTCTACAGCAGGTATGGCGGAGTTGCGCTATCCACTGACCTCGGTGACGGCATGGCCGCGTACATGCCTGACCCTCCGATCAATGACCAGCCGTATCGAGTCAGCGCGAAGTTCCGCTGCGGAGACAAACAACGCTTGATCGATATTTCGCTACCTAAGATCACCAAAGGCCGAGACGCCATGAAAGACCTGACCGACCTGATGCGCATCGCCCAAAACCGCTACGCGGAAATACACAACTGCGAACTCAACACCAAATAAAACACCTCGACCGCACCCCCATGGTCAGCAGAGGCGCGGTCGAGAAAGAGGCATCGAGCCTTGTGGGCGGTATGCCGGGCACCGGAACCCCGCAGATCATGCAGGGCGGCGCGGGTAAAGACGGTCAGCGGGAGGCGCGGTTGACCGCGGAGATGATGGCCTTGAGGGAGGCGGTGGTGGTATTGGCGTCGATGCCGACCCCCCACAGCACCGCGCCGTTGACCTCGCACTCCATGTAGGAGGCCGCCTTGGCGTCGGTGCCGGCGCTCAGCGCGTGCTCGACGTAGTCCAGGACGCGTACCTTGATGCCGGCGGCTCCGATGGCGTCGATGAAGGCGGAGATGGGGCCGTTGCCGACGCCTTCGATCTCGCGGATCTCGCCGTCGACGCGGACGTCGGCGTTGAGGCGGACCTTCTCGTCGACGGTCGAGTCGTGGCGGTGGGCCATCAGGCCGAGCCGGCCCCAGCGGTTGCCGGGCGTCGGCAGGTATTCGTCCTGGAAGATGGCGAACATGTCAGCCGGGGTGATCTCGCCGCCCTCGGCGTCGGTGCGGGCCTGCACGACCTTGGAGAACTCGATCTGCAGCCGCCGCGGCAGGTCGAGCTGGTGGTCGGTCTTCATGATGTAGGCGACGCCGCCCTTGCCCGACTGGCTGTTGACCCGGATGACGGCCTCGTAGGTGCGGCCGATGTCCTTGGGGTCGATGGGCAGGTAGGGGACGGCCCAGGTGTGGGAGTCGACGGGGACGCCCGCGGCCTCGGCGTCGGCCTCCAGGTGTTCGAAGCCCTTCTTGATGGCGTCCTGGTGGGAGCCGGAGAAGGCGGTGTAGACCAGCTCGCCGCCCCACGGGTGGCGGGGGTGGACGGGCAGCTGGTTGCAGTATTCGACGACGCGGCGGATCTCGTCGATGTCGCTGAAGTCGATCTCCGGGTCGACGCCCTGGGAGAACAGGTTCATGCCCAGCGTGACCAGGCAGACGTTGCCGGTGCGCTCGCCGTTGCCGAACAGGCAGCCTTCGATGCGGTCGGCGCCGGCCATGTAGCCCAGCTCGGCGGCGGCCACGGCGCTGCCGCGGTCGTTGTGCGGGTGGAGCGACAGGATGATCGAGTCGCGGTGCTTCAGGTTGCGGTGCATCCACTCGATCTGGTCGGCGTACACGTTGGGGCCGGCCATCTCGACCGTCGCCGGCAGGTTGATGATCACCTTGCGGTCGGGGGTGGGCTGCCACACCTCGTTGACCGCGTCGCACACCTCGACGGCGTACTCCAGCTCGGTGCCGGTGAACGACTCCGGCGAGTACTGGTAGTAGACGTCGACGTCGCTCGCCTCGGCCAGCTTCCTGACCAGCTTGGCGCCCTCGACGGCGATGGCGGTGACGCCTTCCCTGTCCATGCCGAACACCACCCGACGCTGCAGCGTGGAGGTGGAGTTGTAGAGGTGGACGATGGCCTGCTTGGCGCCCCGCAGCGACTCGAAGGTGCGCTCGATCAGCTCGGGCCTGGCCTGGGTCAGCACCTGGATCACCACGTCGCCGGGGATCCGGTCCTCTTCGATGATCTGCCGTACGAAGTCGAAGTCGGTCTGGGAGGCGGCCGGGAAGCCGACCTCGATCTCCTTGTAGCCCAGCCGGACCAGCAGCTCGAACATCTGGAGCTTGCGGTGGGAGTCCATCGGGTCGATCAGCGCCTGGTTGCCGTCACGCAGGTCGACGGCGCACCAGCGCGGGGCCTTGGTGATGACCTGGTCGGGCCAGGTGCGGTCGGTCAGCCGGATCGGCTCGAAGGGTTGATAGCGCTGGAACGGCATGCGGCTGGGCTGCTGAGCTGTCATCGAAGTGCTCCTGGGTGTCGGTCGAAGGAAAGCGGCCGACGCGCATGACTGGCTCCGCGGCGAGGGAGCCGGCCTTTAGAGGCCCTCGCCGCGGCAGCTAAGAAGGAGCCCGCGCAGCATGCGAATCACGCTACCAGACGTCTCGGCGTGGACCGGTCAAGATCTCACATGCTGAGAGCGTCGGGGACGAGCACGCTCAGGCAGGTGACGCAGCCCTCCAGTTTCTCGAACTCCGAGATGTCGACCGCGACCACGGCGAGACCGCGCTTCTCCAGCAGTTCGGCGGTGCGCGGCGCGGAGGCCGCCATCAGGACCGTGTCCCCGTCCAGCGGCACGACGTGCGCGCCCGCCTCCTCCGGCGGCACCAGCAGGCCGGGCAGGCGGGCGTGCGCGGGGTCGCCGATGAGGGTGCCGTCGGGCAGCGCGGTGACGGCGGACTTGAGGTGGAGCACGCCGGACAGCTCGACCGGCACCACCCGCCTTTCGGGCAGCAGCGCGGCGAGCTGGGCGATGCCGTGGTCGTCGGTGCGGGCCGACCTGCCGACGTACACGGTGTCGCCGGTCTGCAGGACGTCGCCGCCGTCGAGCGTGCCCGGCCGCGTGATCCGTACCGTGTTCAGCCCGAGGCCCCGTACGGCCTGCTCGACGGAGTCCACCTCGGGACGCCGCTCCGGCGCGCCGGGCCTGGTCAGTACGGCGAGCCGGCCGGACACCACGACCGCGTCCTCCACGAACGGGGCGTCGGGCAGGTCGTCGGCGGGCGGGGCGTGCACCGGGCGCCAGCCGGCGGCGGCGAGGGCGGCGACGTAGGCGGCGTGCTGCTCGGCGGCGAGTTCGCGGTCGACGGGCTCGCGCGGGATGTTCGTGACGATGCCCTCGGCGATGCGGGGGCCGGGCTTCCTTACCAGGGCGAGACCAGCCATAGGGCGTGTTCTATCACGTGGGAGTTAGAGTCCCCCTATGCGGGACGACGAGATTCTGGACCGGATCAAGGCGCTGGTCGACGAGGAGCACGGCCTGCGCACCAGGCTGATGGCGGGCGAGCTGGCCACGGACGAGGAGAACGCCCGGGTCAACGAGCTGGAGGCGGCGCTCGACCAGTGCTGGGACCTGCTGCGGCAGCGGCGCGCCCGGCGCGGCGCGGGCGAGGACCCCGACGGCGCGTCGAGCCGCCCGGCGAGCCAGGTGGAGAACTACCGTCAGTAAAACCGTTCGCGTGGGCGGACGAGGTGCGCTTGTCTGGTGCCGTGCTGATCCAGCGGATCGAGTCGAGTGACCGGGCCAACGGGCTCTACGAGACGTACGTGGCGAGCATGGCGGGGATTCCCGGGCCTCTGTGGTCGCGGACCCGGTTCGGCGCTTACCTGCTGGAGGGGTCGCCGGGGTCGCGGGCCGAGGCGTGGGCCGTGGTCGAGGACGGCCGGGTCGTCGCGGGCTACGCGCTGGGCCTCCCCCGGTACGACAACACCCACCTCGCCACCCTGTTCACGCTGACGGTCCATCCTGAGCGGCAGCGCCGGGGGCTGGGCACCGCGCTGCTGGACCACGCCGCCGGCCGGGCGCGGGCGGGTGGTCGCGATCTGCTGATCGGCGGCGCCACGCTCGTCGGCGGCCCGGGATCCGCCTTCGCCGCCGCCCGCGGCTGCTCGGTGGCCGTCACGCAGGCGCGCAGCGTGCTCGACCTGGGTGCGGCCGATTGGGACGGACTCGCCCGCATGATGCCCGAGTCCGGCGGCTACCTGCTGGAGCGCTGGACGGGCCCGGCCGGCGACGACCTGCTGCCCGCGCTGGCGGCGGTGCTCGACGGCATGAACGACGCGCCGCGCGACGCGGGCGTGGAGCCCAAGCGGCTGCCGGTCGGCCGGATACGCGCCACCGAGGAGCGGATGCGGCGGGACGGCGAAGACTGTTACAGCATGCTCGCCCGGCGTGCCTCCGACGGCGCGCCCGCCGGGATCACCCGCATTTACCTGGACGCCGGCCGCGCGAGCCGCTGGGGTCACCAGGGCGACACGACGGTGCTCAAGGAGCACCGCGGCCACCGGCTCGGCCTGCTGCTCAAGCTGTCCAACCTGTTCTGGCTGCGCGAGAGCGAGCCGCAGGTGGACCGGATCGTCACCTGGAACGCCACCACGAACCGGCACATGCTGGCGATCAACGAGGCCATGGGCTTCGAGGTGCTCGACGAGTGGTACGAGTGGCGGCTTCCGCTATGACCGGGCCTGTCCGCGGGCGCGGCAGAATGGGTGATGTGACGGAACGGACGGCGCTTCTCCGCATCGCCCCGGAGCTGCTGCTGTTCCTGCCCGCGAGCCGGCGGGAGCCGCAGCGGCCCATCGTCACCGACGGGTCGTCGACGCTGGGTCACCACGTGGAGTCCGCCGGCGTCCCGCTGACCGAGGTGGGGCCGATGACGGCCGGCGGGCGCGCGGTGACGCCGGCGTACGTGCCGCGGCCGGGGGACGTGCTGGAGGTCGCGGCCGTGCCGCGGCCGCAGGCGCTGCCGGAGGAGCGGTTCCTGCTGGACGTGCACCTGGGGACGCTGGCCAGGCGGTTGCGGCTGCTCGGGCTCGACACCGCTTACCACAACGACATGGACGACCCGTCGCTGGTGGCGCAGGCGAACGCGGAGCGGCGGGTGCTGCTCACCCAGGACCGCGGGCTGCTGCGCCGCCGGGCGCTGTGGCTGGGCGCGTACGTGCGCGGGTCCCGTCCTGACGACCAGCTGCGTGACCTGCTGGAACGGTTCGCGCCGCCGCTGCGTCCGTGGACGCGGTGCACGGCCTGCAACGGTGAGCTGGTGGCGGTGTCCAAGGGCGAGGTGGCGCCGCTGCTGGAGGCGGGCACGCAGCGCAACTACGACGCGTACGGGCGGTGCCGCGAGTGCGGCCAGGTCTACTGGCACGGCGCCCACGGCGGGCGGCTGGACGAGATCGTCGAGTCGGCCCGCCGGTGGGCGGCGGGGTGACGGTCACACCGCGAGGAGCCGGTGGACGTCCTCGCCGTGCAGGTCCCCGGCGTCGCCGGTGCGCACGACCTGGCCGGCGTCGAGGATGACGAACCGGTCGGCCAGCCGGACCGCTATGTCGAGATACTGCTCGACGAGGAGCACGGCGAGCCCGGAGGCGTGCAGGCGTTCGACGGCCTCCTCGATCTCCAGGATGATCGACGGCTGGATGCCCTCGGTGGGCTCGTCGAGGATGAGCAGCCGGGGCCGGGTGACGAGCACGCGGGCGATGGCGAGCTGCTGCTGCTGGCCGCCGGACAGGTGCCCGGCCCGGCGTTTGAGCAGCGGCTTGAGCCCGGGGAAGAGGTCCAGCGCCGAGTCGACGGACTCCTTGCCCGTCCTGGCCGCCTCCATGGTCACCAGCAGGTTGCCCAGCACGGACAGCTGGGGGAAGCACTGGTGGCCCTGCGGCACGTACCCCATGCCGAGCCGGGCCCGCTCGTGGGTGGGCAGCCGGGTGACGTCGCGGCCGTCGAAGGTGACGGCGCCGGACGTCGCGGGCAGCACGCCCATGATGGTGTTGAGCAGCGTCGTCTTGCCGACGCCGTTGCGTCCCATGACGCAGACGAGCTGCCCGGGGCCGACGTCGAGCGAGACGCCGAACAGCACCCGGGCCCTGCCGTAGCCGGATTCGAGCTCACTTGCCGACAGCATCGCTGGGCCTCCTCCCCAGGTAGACCTCCTGCACCCGCGGGTCGGCGCTGACCTGCTCCACCGACCCCTCGACGAGCACCCTGCCCTCGTGCAGCACCGTCACGGCCGAGGCGTGCCGGCGCAGGAACTCCATGTCGTGCTCCACCACGATCACCGTGTGGTCGTCGGCGATCTCGGTGAGCAACTGCCCCGTACGGTCCCGTTCATCCTTGGACATGCCGGCGACGGGCTCGTCCAGGAGGAGCAGGCGGGGCCGCTGTGCCAGCAGCATGCCTATCTCCAGCCACTGGCGCTGGCCGTGGGAGAGAACACCGGCTGAACGGCCGGCGAGCGGTTCGAGTCCGGTCCTGGCCAGCGCCTCCGCGACGGCGTCCGACACGCCTCGCCGCCGCCCGGCCAGCGACCACAGCGGTTTCCTGAAGCAGGCGGCCAGGTCGAGGTTCTCCAGGACGGTGAGCTCCTCGAAGACGACCGAGGTCTGGAAGGTGCGGCCGACGCCGAGCCGGACGATCTGGTGCTCCTTCCGGCCGACCAGGTCGTACCCGCCGAACCTGACCCGCCCGGCGGCAGGCCTCGTCAGGCCGGTGATCACGTCGATGAGCGTGGTCTTGCCGGCGCCGTTGGGGCCGATGAGGAAGCGCAGCTCGCCGTCGGCCACGGTGAGGTCCACGCCGTCGAGGGCGTGGAAACCGTCGAAGACCACCCGCACGTCACGCAGTTCGAGCACGGCGCAACCTCCCCAGAATGCCGGCGATGCCCTTCGGCGCCAGCGTCATGACCAGGATGAACAGCGCGCCCTGGAGGTAGAGCCAGCCGTTGGCGAACTGCTCGCTGAACGTGGTCTGGGCGTAGCCCATGACGACCGCGCCGAGCACCGCCCCGGCCAGGACCTGCCGGCCGCCGACGGCGACCGCGACGACCAGCTCCAGGGACGGGACGACGCCGAGCAGGGCGGGCGAGATGATGCCGACGACCGGGACGAACAGGGCTCCGGCGAGCCCGGCCAGCCCGGCGGAGACGGCGAAGGTGACGGTCTTGACCAGGGCGGGGTCGTACCCGAGGAAGCGCACCCGGTCCTCTCCGTCGCGCACGGCGACCAGCAGCCTGCCGAACCTGCTGTTCACGAGCTGCCGGGTGGCCAGGTAGAGCACCCCGAGCACGCCCGCGACCACCAGGTACAGCATCCGCTGGGTGGAGTCGTCGGCCAGGTCGGCGCCGAACAGCTCGAAGAAGTTCGTCATGCCGTTGGTGCCGCCGGTCAGCCCCTGCTGCCCGACGAGCAGGATGACCATGGCGGCGGCGAGCGCCTGGGTGAGGATCGCGAAGTACGCGCCCCGTACCCGCTGCCTGAAGACCAGCGTGCCGAGCACGACCGCGAGCAGCACCGGCCCGGCCACCGCCATGGTCAGCGCGAACACCGGATTGGCGAACGGCGCCCAGAGCGCGGGCAGTTCCTCCACGCCGCTCCACACCATGAAGTCGGGCAGGCCGCCGCCGCTCTCGCTGAGCTTGAGGTACATGGCCATCGAGTAGCCGCCGAGGCCGAAGAAGACGCCCTGGCCGAGGGTGAGCATGCCGCCCTGCCCCCAGGCCAGCCCGATGCCGAGCGCCACGATCGCGTAGCAGAGGTACTTGGCGAGCAGGCTCAGCCGGAACGGCTCCAGCAGCAGCGGGGCGGCGACCAGGGCGATCACCGCGATGGCGGCGAACGGCAGGTTCCTCTTGATCATGTCAGCGCCCTCGATCTCAGGGCGACCAGCCCCTGTGGCCGCACCTGCAGGAAGCCGATGACGGCCGCGAACACGAGCACCTTGGCCAGGCTCGCGTCGGACCAGAACTCGGCGTACGAGTTGAGCAGCCCCAGCCCGACGGCGGCGAGCACGGCCCCGCGCAGCTGCCCGAGCCCGCCCGCGACCACCACCAGGAAGGCGTCGACGATGTAGTAGGTGCCGAGCGCGGGCCCGACGGGGCCGATGAGGGTGAGCGCCACCCCGGCCAGCCCGGCCAGCCCGGAGCCGATGAAGAAGGTCAGCATGTCCACCCGGCCGGGGTCGATGCCGCTGGTGGCGGCCAGCCGCCGGTTCTGCACGACCGCCTGCGTGCGCCGTCCCAGTTTGGTACGGGTGAGGTACAGCCAGATGCCGGCCACGCCCGCGACGGCGAGCGCCATGATGAACAGGCGGTTGTACGGGAGGATGCCGATGCCGCCGGACAGCCACGACGGCGCGGGCACCTGCACGTTCGGGGCGCCGAACAGGTCGCGGGCGAGCTGCTGCAGCACCAGGCTGACGCCCCAGGTGAGCAGCAGCGTGTCGAGCGGCCTGCCGTAGAAGTGGCGGATGGCGCCGCGCTCCAGCGCCAGGCCCATGAGCCCGGCGACCACGAACGCCGCGGGCAGCGCGAGCAGCAGGTCCTGGAGCAGGAAGGCGGTGTACGCGCCCGCCATGATGAACTCGCCGTGCGCCATGTTGATCACGCCCATCTGGCCGAACGTGACCGTCAGCCCGAGCGCCACCAGGAGCAGCACGGCCGCGATGGACAGCCCGATGGGGAGCTGGTTGACGACTGCCGTCATCACTCCTCCGCCAGCCCGCCGGCCCAGGAGTACCCCTTGAGGTACGGGTCGGGCTTGATCGGCTCGCCGGAGTCCCACACCTGCTCGATCAGGCCGTCGGGCCGGATGACGCCGATGCGGGCGGTCTTGTACAGGTGCTGGTTCTCGCCGTCGATGGTGACCAGGCCCTCGGGGCGCTCCAGGGCGATCCCGCCGGCCGCCTTCTTGACGGCCTCGACCTCGGTCGTGCCGGCCTTCTTGACCGCCTCGGCCCACAGGTGGACGGCGTTGTAGCCGGCCTGCATCGGGTCGCTGGTGACCTTGTCCTCGCCGTACGCGGCCTTGAACGCCTTGACGAACGCCTGGTTGGCCGGGGTGTCGGTGGTCTGGTAGTAGTTCCAGGCGACCGGGTGGCCGGCGATGTTGTCCACGCCGATGCCCTTGACCTCCTCCTCGGCGACGCTCACCGACAGCACCGGCATCGCCTCGGCGCTCACGCCGGCGCTCTTGAGCTGCTTGAAGAAGGCGACGTTGGAGTCTCCGTTGAGCGTGTTGAAGACGGCGTCGGGCCCGGCCTGGACGACCTTGTTGACGAGGGTGGAGTACTCGGTGTGGCCCAGCGGGGTGTACTCCTCGCCGAGCACCTGCATCCCGTTCGCGGCCGCGTACGCTTTGATGATCTTGTTGGCGGTGCGCGGGAAGACGTAGTCGCTGCCGACCAGGAAGATCTTCTTCTTGCCCTGCTCCTTCAGGTAGTCGAGGCCGGGGATGATCTGCTGGTTGGTGGTGGCGCCGGTGTAGAAGATGTTCGGGGAGCTCTCCAGGCCTTCGTACTGCACCGGATACCAGAGCAGCGACTTGTAACGTTCGAAGACCGGCAGCATGGCCTTGCGGCTGGCCGACGTCCAGCCGCCGAACACGGTGGCCACCTTGTCCTGCCTGATCAGCTTGGTCGCCTTCTCGGCGAAGGTCGGCCAGTCGGACGCGCCGTCCTCGACGACCGGGACCAGCTTCTTGCCGAGGACTCCGCCCGCCTGGTTGATCTCCTCGATGGCGAGCAGTTCGGCGTCCCGTACGGTGACCTCGCTGATGGCCATGGTGCCGCTGAGCGAGTGGAGGACGCCGACCTTGATCTCGTCCTGGGCGCCGGCGGAGGAGCCGGACCCGGACGGCGGCGACCCGCAGGCCGCGAGGGTGGTGAGGAGAAGCGCGGAGACGAGGGCGCGGGGGGTTCGCACCAGCAGTTCCTTCCTGCCGACCTGCCATTGGAAGAAAGGTGACTCCCTCGCGTGTCACGGATAGATCCCGCGTGTTAATTGCCGATTGCCACGCCCTCACCGGAACGCGGGTGTTCGTCATCTGGGCCGCTCGGCAACGGAAACCGGTACGACATGCCCCGGCAACACCCGGGAAACGGCCGGTTCCTATGGTCCGGGCCATGCGGCTAACCCCACACGAGCAGGAACGCCTGCTCATCCACGTCGCCGCCGGGGTGGCGCGTGACCGCCAGGCTCGCGGCCTGCGGCTCAACCACCCGGAGGCCACCGCGGTCATCGCGTCGTTCCTGATGGAAGGGGCCAGGGACGGCCGGACGGTGGCCGAGCTGATGGAGTCGGGGCGCTCGGTGCTGCGCCGGGACGAGGTCATGGAGGGCGTACCGGAGATGCTCGACAGCGTGCAGATCGAGGCCACCTTCCCCGACGGCACCAAGCTCGTCACCGTGCACAGGCCGATCCCGTGATCCCGGGCGAGTACGCGCACCCCGAGGGCGCCATCCCGCTGAACCCGGGCCGGGCGCGCGTGACGGTGCGGGTCGTGAACACCGCGGACCGGCCCGTACAGGTCGGCTCCCACTACCACTTCGCGGCCGTGAACCCGGGGCTGGACTTCGACCGGGAGGCCGCGTGGGGGATGCGGCTGGACGTGCCCGCGGGCACCGCGGTCAGGTTCGAGCCCGGCGTGGCGCGCGACGTCACGCTGGTCCCGCTGGCCGGCCGCCGGATCGTGCCGGGGCTGCGGCCCGAGCGGGCGGGGGCGCTCGATGGCTGAGCTCTCCCGCGCCCGCTACGCCGCGCTCTACGGCCCGACCACCGGCGACCGCGTGCGACTGGCCGACACCGACCTGTTCATCGAGGTCACCGAGGACCGCTCGATGGGCCCGGCGGGAGCGGGCGACGAGGCCGTGTTCGGCGGCGGCAAGGTCATCCGCGAGTCGATGGGCCAGTCCAGGGCCACCCGCGCCGAGGGCGCCGCCGACCTGGTCATCACCGGCGCGGTCATCCTCGACCACTGGGGCGTGGTCAAGGCCGACGTGGGCATCGTGGGCGGCCGCATCACGGCCATCGGCAAGGCCGGCAACCCCGACACCATGGACGGCGTCGACATCGTCATCGGCCCGTCCACCGAGATCCTGGCCGGCAACGGCAAGATCCTCACCGCCGGCGCGGTCGACTCCCACGTGCACCTCATCTGCCCGCAGATCCTGGACGAGGCCATCGGCTCGGGCGTCACCACCGTGATCGGCGGCGGCACCGGCCCCGTCGAGGGCACCAAGGCCACCACCGTCACCCCGACCTGGTATCTGGAGCGGATGCTGGAGTCGCTCGACTCCTATCCGCTCAACTTCGCGCTGCTCGGCAAGGGCAACACGGTCAGCACGGAAGGGCTGCTGGAGCAGCTCAAGGCCGGCGCGTCCGGTTTCAAGCTGCACGAGGACTGGGGCACCACGCCCGCCGCCATCGACGCGTGCCTCACCGTGGCCGACGCGACGGGCGTGCAGGTGACGATCCACACCGACACGCTGAACGAGGCCGGCTTCGTCGAGTCGACGCTGGCGGCGATCGGCGGCCGGGCGATCCACGCCTACCACACCGAGGGCGCGGGCGGCGGGCACGCGCCCGACATCATCCGCGTCGCCTCCCACGGCAACGTGCTGCCGTCGTCGACCAACCCGACCCGGCCGCACACCGTCAACACCCTGGACGAGCACCTGGACATGCTCATGGTGTGCCACCACCTCAACCCGGCCATCCCGGAGGACCTGGCGTTCGCCGAGTCGAGGATCAGGCCCACCACGATGGCGGCCGAGGACATCCTGCACGACCTCGGCGCGATCTCCATCATCGGCTCCGACTCGCAGGCCATGGGCCGCATCGGCGAGACCGTCATCCGCACCTGGCAGACGGCGCACGTGATGAAGGCCCGCCGGGGCAAGCTCGGCGACGGCCCCGCCGACAACCTGCGGGCCCGCCGTTACGTCGCCAAGTACACGATCTGCCCGGCCGTGGCGCACGGGCTGGACGCCGAGCTGGGCTCGGTGGAGCCGGGCAAGCTGGCCGACCTGGTGCTGTGGGACCCGGCGTTCTTCGCGGTCAAGCCGGCGCTGGTGCTCAAGGGCGGGGTGGTCGCCTGGGCCCAGATGGGCGACGCGAACGCCTCGATCCCGACGCCGCAGCCGGTGCTGCCACGGCCCATGTTCGGCGCCGTCCCGGTGACGGCCGCCGCCACGTCGCTGCACTTCGTGGCGCCGCTCGCGCTGGAGACCGGGCTCGCCGACCGGCTCGCGGCGCGCCGCCGCCTCGTCCCCGTGGCGGACGTACGCAGACGCGGCAAGGACGCGATGCCGCTCAACGACGCCCTGCCGCGCATCGAGGTGGCGCCGGACACGTTCGAGGTACGCATCGACGGCGAACCCGTCGAGCCCGCTCCCGCCCCGGCCCTGCCGCTGGCCCAGCGCTACTTCCTGTTCTGATGCACCCGGCGATCCTCCTCCTCACCGACTCCCGCCTCCCGGCCGGCGGCCACGCCCACTCCGGCGGGGTCGAGCAGGCGGTCGCCCTGGGGCTGGTCCACGACCTCCCGTCCCTGTCGTCGTTCCTCCGGGGCCGCCTCCACACGGCCGGCGCCCTCGCCGCCACCCTCGCCACCGCCGCCTGCACCTTCGCCGCCTCCCCCGTACGCGGTGAATTCCGCCCAGACGGATCCCCTCCTGCGGGATGCCCCTCGCACCCGAGAGACCTTGTCCGCGGAGAGGTCAGCCCTCACCCCACGGTCAGCGGCCCCAGCCCTGTGCGGGAGGAAGTCCCATCGGGCGGCTCCCCTCGTTCGGGGGACGGCACCGTACGGAAGGGCCTGTCGCGGGGATCCCCTTGCTCAGCGAGCGGCACCGTACGGGGAGATGAGGTTTCGCCGGTCGGTGGGGTGCGCTTCTCCTGGGAGCTGCTGGACGCCGAGGCCGATGCGCGGACGGCGTCGCCCGCGCAGCGGGAGGCCGCGCGGTTGCAGGGGAGGCTGCTGCTGCGGGTGGCGCGGCGACTGTGGCCGTCACCGGTGCTCGACGAGCTGGCCCAGGAGGTCCCGAGCCCGCACCACCCGATCGCTCTCGGCGCGGCGGCGCACGCGGCGAGAGCCACACCCGGGGACGCCGCACTGGCGGCGGCCTATCACGCGATCACCGGCCCGGCCACGGCGGCGGTGCGCCTGCTCGGCCTCGACCCGGTGGCCGTGCACGGCATCCTCGCCGACCTCACACCCGACCTGACCGCCCTCGCCGAACCAGCCAGAACCAAGTTCCCCCAGCCGAACGCGACCACCCATCCCAAGCCGCCTGGGACGAAGACTCCCGAACCGACCGACACCGGGCTCCTCCGGCCGCACGACATCACCCAGCCCGAACCAGGTGCGACAGAGATAGCCGAACCTGCGGGTTCGAGGCTCCCCCAGCCGCAGGAGACCACCCAGCCCAAACCGGGCGCGATGGAGACTCCCGAACCGGCCGATGCCAAGCTCCCCAAGCCGAACGGGACCGCTCGTCACGAACCGGACGCGACGGGGACTCTCAAGCAGGCCGAGGCCGGGCTTCCTGAACCGCGCGGGATCGGAACTACCCAGCTTTCCAAGGCCGGGCTTCACGAGCGGGGCGGGATCGGGACTCCCGAGCCACCCGAGGCCGGGCTTCACGAGCCGGGCGGGATCGGGACTTTCCTGCCCTCCACGGCGGGGCTTCACGAACCCGGTCGGTTCGGGGCTGCTGAGGTGGACGGGGTGGGGGTCCCTGGGGTGGACGGGTGTGCGTCGATGTGCGCGCCTTCCGTGAGCGCCAGCCAGCCGGCGCGAGGAGGCTGTGGATGTTCCGAGCTGGCCGGATACTCCGCTGATCCGGGGGTGGAGGAGGGCGGATGGGCGGCGCTGGGGGCGCCGTCCGCGCCAGGACTGGACCTGCTGGCCGAGCGGCACGCGCACGCGACGGTCAGGCTTTTCGTCTCATAAGGAGGAACCCCGCGACATGGGCGCCAACCACGACGACCACCATCACGCCCCCGACGGCCACGGCAGGGCGCTGCGGCTCGGGGTCGGCGGTCCCGTCGGCAGCGGCAAGACGGCCCTGGTGGCCGCGCTGTGCCGGGCCCTCGGTCCGTCACTGCAGCTCGGCGTGGTGACCAACGACATCTACACCACGGAGGACGCCGACTTCCTGCGAAGGGCCGGCGTGCTCGACGAGGAGCGCATCGCCGCCGTCGAGACCGGCTGCTGCCCGCACACCGCCATCCGCGACGACATCGCCGCCAATCTGGACGCCGTTGAGACGCTCGAACACCGCTTCGGCCCGCTCGACCTGGTCATCGTGGAGAGCGGCGGTGACAACCTGACGGCGACGTTCAGCCGAGGGCTGGCCGACCGGCAGATCTTCGTCCTGGACGTGTCCGGCGGGGACAAGGTGCCGCGCAAGGGCGGTCCCGGCGTCACCGCGGCCGACCTGCTGGTGGTCAACAAGACGGACCTGGCCCCGATGGTGGGCGCGGACCTGGGCGTCATGGACCGGGACGCGGCGGCGGTGCGCGGCGGCAGGCCGGTGCTGTTCACCTCGGTCAGGCAGGAACCCGCCGTGGCCGAGGTGGCCGCCTGGGTGACGGACCAGGTCAAGTCCTGGCGCCACGAGTACGCCTGACATGCGCGCCAGAGCCGCCATCGCCACGACCCTGGCAGCCAGACCGTCCACCCACCGAGCCACACCGGAACCATTCCACGATCCAGCCTTCGGCTCGGCGGCGGAACCACCTCCTGACCAAACCACCTGCTCGGCCGCGGCGAGACCGTCCCACGACCAACCCACCCCGACAGCGAACCCATCCCACAACCGATTCAGCCTGACGGCGTTCGGAACACCCCACGACCGCCCCCCGACGGTGGTGGGTTCGTCCCACGGCCGAGCTGCGGGATCGTCCGATGGCTGGGGCGGCGGGACGGTGGGGGGTGGGACCGTGATCTCGTTGTTGCGTTCCGATCCTCCGTTGACGTTGCGGCAGACCGGGGAGGCTGCCGTGCATCTGGTCTCCACGGCGGCCGGGCCTCTGGGGGGTGACGACCTGGCGCTCGATCTGGTCGTCGCGGCGGGTACCACGCTGGAGGTGGGGTCGGTGGCGAGCACGCTCGTCCTGCCGGGGCGGGGCGAGTCGTCGATGCTCATCACCGCCGTGGTGGGCGAGGGGGCGACGCTCCGGTTCACGCCGGAGCCGACCGTGCTGGCCGCCGGGTGTTCCCATCGCATGTCCGTACGGCTCAAGCTCGCGCCGGGCGCGCGGGTGCTGTGGCGGGAGGAGATCGTCTTCGGGCGGTACGGGGAGCGGCCGGGACGCTGCCATACCCGCTTCGACGCCACGGTCGGCGGGCGGCCGCTGCTGAGGCAGGAGTTCACCGTGGGCGATGAGGCGCTGGACTCCTCCCCCGCCGTCTTCGGCGGCGCCGCCTGTGTGGGCACGACGCTCATCACGGGCCCGGCCGCCCCGCCGGAGGCAGTGGTGGCGGATGGCGTCGCCGTGCTGCCCCTGGCCGGGCCGGGCACGCTGGTGTCCGCACTGGCCGCCGACGCGGTCGAACTGCGCGCCAGGCTGCGCTGGGGCGAGTCCGCCGTGATCAACGGCCCACATCAGGATCAGGCCCCCGAGGAAGGCCGACCACGATGAACACCCACAGGCACGACACCCCGGGAGGACCCACGAGTACACCCGCCCACGACGCCCAACCGCAGTGACCTCACAAACAGGCCACACCCCAAGAAAGCCCGCCACGAGGACACCCGGGCACGACGCTCCGCAGAGAAGAGCAACCGCGAGCGCACCCGCCGCAGACCACCCGTAGAGACCCCCAAAAAGCCGACCGCGAGCGCACCCGCCCGCGACGTCCCGCGAGGGCCGATTGTGGAGATGTTCCAGGGAAGCCCGGGAAGAGGGCGGTCGGGATGGTGCCTGACGGTGACGAGTGGGTGGCGGTGGATGGTGCGGGTGCCCGGCGCAGCTTATCGTGATCGTGTGGCCGAAGCCAGGGCGGGCAGCCGCGGCTACGCGGCGGGGATCACGCTGGCCGGGGCGGTGCTGGCGTTGTGCGCGGTGCTGCCGTGGTCGGGGGTGCGGGCCAGCAGCGCCATCATCGGCGGCGCGATCACCAGCGACACGCGCGGCATCGACGACCTGCTCGGCGTCTACGCCCTGCTCGCCGGGGTGGCGGCGATCGGCTGCGGCATCACCGGGATGCTGGCCCGGCCGAGGCTCGCGGCCGTGGCGGCGGTGCCGGGGGCGCTGGCGATGCTGGCGCTGGTGATGTTCGTGTCCTCCCCGCGCGGTCCGGCCGACCGGGTCTCGCTCGACGTGGGCGAGCTGCTCTCGGTCGAGCCGGTGATCCGCTACGGCTGGTACGCGGCGCTGGCGTCGGCGTTCGCGGTGGTCCTGCTGGCCGTCCTGACGCTGGTCCGCCGCGTGTGAAGTCCTGTGTGACGTGACGCCGGTTCAGGCGACCTTGGTCTCGGAGATGATCGTCCGCTTGACGAGGCGGTCGCCGTCCATCCAGTGCCAGGTGCGGCACTTGTGCCTGCCGTCGCGGGACAGCTGGATGAGCTCGTACAGGTAGTTGTCGGGGTCGTCCTTGTACGACCACGTCAGCACGATCGTCAGGTCGTCCACCTGGCTCATCTCGCCGGTGATCCGCTCGGTGTCGAAGTAGGCGATCTCGTTCTCCACGCGCCCGCCGAAGTCGAACACCTCCTGGCGGCCGTCGTCCCAGGTGTAGGTGTTGGTCTGGATGAAGCTGAACGAGCCGTCCTCGGGGATCCTGCAGTACAGGTGGGAGGCGTGCCGGTCGACGATCTTGCCATCGGCGTCGACGTGGATGTACTCCCCACGCCACTCTCCGAGGTGCTTGTCCATGATCGGCATTCCGGGGACTCCTGCGCGCATGATTCCTCCTGGTCACAGCGGCGGTTGACAGGTAGATGGCGGCGAGCTTAGCGTGACAACTAGCCAAAATGGAACACTGTTCCGCAAACAGGAACAGCCTCGCTCCCCGGAGGGCATGTGACCGAGAACGACCGAGAGCCACTGGTCGAGGGGATCACCGCCGCGATCGTCGGCGTCACCGACTTCGGCCCGCACCTCGAACTCTTCCGCGACGTGCTGGGCTACGAGGTGGCCGGCGAGGGCGTGGTGCCCGGGTCGGTCGCCGGCCCGCTGTGGGGGTCGGGCCCCGCGGACGTCGAGGTGATGGCGCTGGCCGCGGCCGGGGCCGGCACCGGGCGGATCCACCTGGTGCGCGTGCCGGAGCCGCTCGCCCCCGCACAGCCGCCGCACAACCTCGACGTCGGCCTGGTCGGCATCGACATGTACGCCCGCGACATCGAGGCCGCGCACGCGGGCTTCGCCGCCTCCGGCCGCGCTTGGACCACCGCGCCGACCACGTACGGCGTCAGCGTCGGGGACCGCGAGGTGCAGGTCACGCAGGGCGTCTGCCCGGCGCCGGACGGCACGGTCGTGGTGTTCGTGCAGCCGGCCGCGGTCCGCGGCACCGAGGCGTGGGCCGCCGACCCCGCGCGCCCCTACACCGAGCTGACCTCCGTCGTCTGCCACGTGCCCGACCCCGACTCCGAGGTCGCGTTCTGGGGCCCTGACGGCCTGGGCATGGCCGTCTGGTACGACGTGGTCTTCTCCGCCCCCGGCTTCGACGAGGTGGCGGGCCTGCCGCCGGGCACCGAGATGCGGCTGGCGTTCCTGGCCGGGGAGAAGACCGCCAGGATCGAGGTCACCAGCGCCGCCACCGAGCACCGCGTGGACCGGCGGGCCACCCAGCGCCCGGCCCGCTCGCTGGGCCACAGCGGCTGGTCGGTGCGGACCCGGGACCTGGAGGCCGCGCTGGAGAGCGTCCGCGCGACCGGCGGCACGGTGACGGCCTCCCCCGCCGAGACCGACGACCCGCTGCACGGGCGCGCCCTGGTGGCCGCCGCCGACACCCCGAACGGCATCGCCGTCACCCTCTGGCAGCCACGCGGCTGACTTCCCCCACTCCGACGTAAGGAAGAGACCATGCCCGTCCTCCGTGGAGGCGCCCCCCTGTCGATCGCGGGCGGGGTGCGCGAGTTCGCCCGCGCCACCCCCTCGGCGACCGCGGTGATCGACGGGGAACGCACCCTCACCTACGCCGCGCTCGACGAACGCGCCAACCGCCTGGCGTGCGCGCTGCTGGCCCGGGGCCTGACGACCGGCGACCGGGTGGCGGTGCTGCTCGGCAACCGGCTGGAGTACCCCGAGATCGCCGCGGGCGTCGCCAAGGCGGGCCTGGTGATGGTGCCGCTGAACCCGAGGCTCACGGCGGTCGAGGCCCGCTACATCCTGGAGCACTCGGGCAGCCGCGCGATCGTCCTGGACGACGCCTGCGCCGCCACGGTGGGCGACGCGATCGAGGAGCTGCGGCTGACGGCGCTGTCCATCGACGGCGCGCAGGCCGGGCGGCCGTACGAGGAGGAGCTGGCCGCGGCCCGCGCGGCCGATCCCGGGGTCCGGGTGGACGAGCTCGACCCGTTCTGCATCACCTACACCTCCGGCACGACCGGGCGGCCCAAGGGCGTGGTGATCAGTCATCGCAGCCGGTCGCTCACGTTCTACTGCTCGGCACTGGAGTGGGGGCTGGGCGCCGGCCGGGTGTCGGTGGCGGTGGCCCCGATGTACCACGGGGCCGGGTTCGCCTTCGGGTACGCGCCGGTCTACACCGGCGGCACCGTCACCATGCTCCGTAAATGGGACCCGGAGGCGCTGCTGCACCTGGTGGAGCGGGACCGGGCGCGCTCGGTGTTCCTGGTGCCGACCCACGCGCAGATGCTCCGTACGATGGACGACGGCAAGCTCGCGGGCCACGACCTGAGCAGCCTCGACACGCTCTACTTCAACGCCGCCGCGCTGCCCTGGACGCTGAAGCAGTGGGTCATGGAGACGTTCCCCGCGTGCGGCGTGCACGAGCTGTACGGGTCCACGGAGGCCGGCATCGTGACCAATCTGCGCCCGGTGGACCAGCACCGCAAGCCGGGCTCGGTGGGCCACGCCTGGTACATGACGGAGCTGCGGGTGGTGGACCCGTCGGGTGCGCCGGCCGGCCCCGGCGAGCCGGGCGAGCTGTTCAGCCGCTCCCCCTTCCTGATGAACGGCTACCACGACGACCCGGCGGCCACCGCCGCGTGCACGACCGAGGACGGCTTCCTGACCTGCGGCGACATTGTCGTCCGGGACGAGGAGGGCTACGTGCACGTCGTGGACCGCAAGAAGGACATGATCATCTCCGGCGGCCTGAACGTCTACCCGCGCGAGATCGAGGACGTGCTGGCCACGCACGGGGCGGTCGCCGAGGCGGCGGTCGTCGGCTCCCCGTCCGAGCAGTGGGGCGAGGAGGTCATGGCCTACGTCGTGCTGCGCCGCGGCGTCGAGGCCGCGCCCGAGAGCCTCTTCCCCGAGCTGGAGGCGCACTGCCGGACGGGCCTGGCGGGCTACAAGGTCCCCAGGCGGTGGCAGGTCGTCACCGAGCTGCCCAGGAACGCGGCCGGCAAGATCGTCAAGCGGGACCTGAAGGCGCAGGCGGGAGCCTCCTAGGCCCTTGACCCGCAATACATCAGACAATTACTCTCGAATCAACTGAAGAAACAACGTTTCGCATACCGGAACAATCGGCTTCACGGTCGGTGGAAGGACAACCAAGTGCGCCCGCATGTCGAGCTGATCCAAGAAGATGACTACGTCTGGCACGGCGCCGAGCTGGTCGGCGGGGAAGGGCGGGCCAGCGAGCGACGCCTGTCGGTGGACGAGGAGGACGGCTCCTCGTCGCTGCGGGTCGACTTCCACACCGCCTGGGGCCGCGGCCCGGGCATCCACCACGCCAACACCGAGTACTACGTGCTCGAAGGCTCGATGACGTACGGCGGCCGCCAGATCGGCAAGGGCGGGTACGTGTACGCGCCTAAGGGCGTGCCGGCCGACGCGATCACGTTCGCCGAGGGCACCCGCATCCTGCACTACCGCGAGTACGGCGACGCCGGCTTCGACGCCGTCGACTCGCTCGCCGCCCCGCGATGGGCGGACGCCCGCGAGGACGTCATCGTCATCGACAGCGACGCCATGCAGTGGGACGCGGTGCCGAACCCCGGCCCGATGCCCGGCCTGTTCATCAAGTATCTGCACGTCGACCCGGTGACCGGCTTCTACACCCGGCTGGTGCACGCCCAGGAGGGCTGGGCCGACCACCGCCTGGCCCACCACCCGTGCTACGAGGAGGCGTACACCACCCAGGGCCACATGGAGTACAACTTCGGCACCCTGGACCTCGGCACCTACTTCTTCCGCCCAGCCCGGGTCAAGCACGGCCACTTCACCTCGATGGAGGGCGGCGCGACCTGGCTGCTGCGCTCCGACGGCGAGCTGTTCAACTGGTACACCCAGAACGAGTGGGTGCGCTGGGGCGGCGAGGGCATCAACTACGGCCCCGGCGGCGGCGCCATGCGCTGGTCCCAGTCCTCCCACGAGCTCGGCGGCGAGTCCCGGCGCAGCGACGAGGACATGGAGATGCTCCGGGCGTCGCTGGAGTACGCGCGCAGCCAGGGCGCCGACGAGGGCGACGTCGTGGAGCACGGCCTCGGCACCGACGCCAGCCTGATCGCCATCGCCAAGGCCCTCGACACCGCCCGGCTGCAGGGCGGCCACGGCGACCACGACCATGACCACAGTCATGACCACGACCACGGCGACCACGGGGTCCTGGAGGCCGACTGGGGCGCGGCCCCGGCCGACCTGGAGCACCCCGACCAGCGCACCGACGAGCACGCGCACAACTGGGGCGCGGGCCGCGTCTGGAAGCAGGGCGACCCCATCCCCGCGCCGATCCTCTCCAGCCTGCCCGTGCGCAGCCGCTCGCGCGGCCGCTGGGACGGCGACGGCATGTAGTCACGCCTGACACCTCATGAATCACCGTGTTGAATCACCGTGGCCGGGTCCCGAGGGGCCCGGCCACACGCACTCCTACGGAGACTCACTCATGATCCTCGCCGCGCCCATCGAACCGGTTCATGGGCTCAACGCCTACAGTTTGGCGATCTTCCTGCACATCGTCCTGTTCGTGTACTGGCTGGGCAGCGACATCGGCGTCTTCTACTCCAGCCGCTTCATCCTCAAGTCCGACCTGCCCACCCCGGCCCGGTCGGTGGCCGCCAAGATCATGCACGCGGTCGACATGGCGCCGCGCATCTGCCTGGTGCTGTTCCTGCCCAGCGGCGTGACGCTGATGGCGCTCGGGCCGTTCGCCGAGGACTACTTCCCCTGGTGGTTCGTCGCCCTCGTCTGGGTGGCCGCGCTGTGCTGGCTGGTGCTGGTCGTCTACGACTACACCAAGGGCGCCACCGCGCTCGGCCGGATCGTGCAGCGGCTCGACCTGGTCGTCCGGTACGGCTTGGTAGCCGTGCTGGTCGGCATCGGCGCGTACATGCTGGTCGTGCCGGAGCCGTTCGGCGTCCAGACGAACCCGAAGTGGCTGGGCGCCAAGCTCGCCGCCTACGGGCTCTGCATCCTCGCCGGCGTGATGATCCGCTGGCGGCTGAAGCCGTTCGGGCCGGCGTTCGGCAAGCTGGTCTCCGAGGGTTCCACGCCGGAGGTCGAAGCCAGGATCCGCACGTCCGTGCAGACGTGCCTGCCGTACGTGTACGCCATCTGGTTCCTGGTGCTCCTGGCGGCCTTCCTCGGCGTCGTCAAGCCCGGCACCACCGCCTTCGGCTGACCGGGACCCGTACAGAACGAAACGTCCGGCACGGGCCTCGCGGGCCCGTGCCGGACGTTCGTCGTCGGGTGTGTCAGGCGGACTCTCGGAGCTGTCCCAGGTAGGCGGCCTGGACGCGGGGGTCGTCGCGCAGCTCGGCCGCGGTGCCCTCCAGCCCCACCGTCCCGTGGTCGAGCACGTAGCCGCGGTCGGCGAGCCGCAGCGCGGTGCTGGCCTGCTGCTCGACGAGCAGGATGGTGAGCCCGCGCTCCTCGTGCAGCCGCTTGAGATAGCCGAACAGCTCGATGACCTTCAGCGGCGCCAGCCCCAGCGACGGCTCGTCCAGCATGAGCAGGCGGGGGTCGCCCATCAGGGCGCGGGCGACCGCGAGCATCTGCGCCTCGCCGCCCGAGAGCGTGCCGGCGAGCTGGGTGCTCCGCTCGGCCAGCCGCGGGAACAGCTCCAGCATCTCCTCACGCCGCCGCTCGGTCTCGGCGCGCTTGCGCCGCACCGGGAAGGCGCCCAGGGTGAGGTTCTCCATGACGGTGTGCTCGGGGAAGATCTGCCGGCCCTCGGGCACGTGGCCGAGCCCGAGGGCGGGCCGCTTCCAGCCGGGCACCTTGGCCAGGTCCTTGCCGGCGAAGCTGATCCGCCCCGCCACGGGCTTGAGCAGCCCGGAGACGCACTTCATGGTCGTGGTCTTGCCCGACCCGTTGGGGCCGAGCAGGACGACGAACTCGCCCTCGTCGACGTGCAGGTCGAGCCCGTCGAGGGCGCGCACGCCGCCGTAGGCGGCGCCCAGCCCCGACAGTTCCAGCAGTCTGCTCACGACTCGTCTCCCATGAGGTCCGGGCGGCCGAGATACGCCTCGAGGACCGCCGCCGAGTTGCGCACCCGTTCCGGGTTGCCCTGCTCGATCACCTTTCCGCTCTCCAGGACGGTGATCTCGTCGCAGAGGTTCATCACGAAGTCCACGTTGTGCTCGATCAGCACGACGGCCAGCCCGCGCTCGCGCAGCGCCCGGCAGAGCCTGGCCAGGGCGTCCAGCTCGCCGGTCGTCAGGCCGGTGGCGGGCTCGTCCAGGATGAGCACCTTGGGCCGGCTGGCCACCGCGCGGACGACCTCCAGCAGGCGCTTCTGGCCGTGCGAAAGGGACGAGGCGAGCCAGTCGGCGCGGGAGGCGAGCCCGGCGAAGGCCAGCAGCTCCAGCGCCTCCTTCCGCTCGACCTCGTCCTGGCGGCGGTAGGACGGCGAGCGGAGCACGGCGCCGAGCCAGCTGTAGGACTCGCGCGTCCGCATGCCGGTGAGCACGTTGTCGAGCACGCTGACCCGCTCGAACAGGTGCGGGACCTGGAAGACCCGGGTGACCCCGGCCCGCGCCACCCCGTGCGCGGTCGCGGCTGCCTCCTCGCCGAACACCTTCACGGTGCCGGCGTCGATCTTGTGATAGCGGGTCAGGCAGGACACCAGCGTGGACTTGCCGGACCCGTTGGGCCCGATGATGCCGTGCACGGTGCCGGGCATGATGCGCACGTCCACGCCGTCGAGCGCGTGCACGCCGCCGAAGTGCTTGACGATTCCGGTGCCTTCCAGCGCGGACACGTCCGGCCGGGCGTCGCGCAGCTCGGGCACCACGTCGGGCACCTGTTCGGGCAGCTCCTCGTCCCTGGCCTCGGTCACCCGGTCGCGGCCGAAGCGCGAGTTCTTCCAGGTGCCGACGATGCCGCCGGGGATCAGCATCATGGCGGCCAGCAGCAGCAGGCCGAGGACGAGGGTGGTGTAGCGGGCCTGGTCCTTGATCAGCTCGACGATCAGGGCGATGAACCCGACGCCGATGATCGGCCCGGCCAGGGTGGCGCTGCCGCCGAGGAACAGGCCGACGAAGAAGATGATGCCGTTGTCGAGCAGGCCGACGTCCGGGTTGATGAACCCGAGCTGCAGCGCGTACAGGGCTCCGGACAGGCCCGCCATGCCGCCGCAGATGCCGAACAGCAGGAGCTTGGCCCGGTTCGGCGAGATGCCCATCGCGGAGGCGGTGTCGGAGGACTCGCGCACGGCCATCGAGGCGCGGCCGACGCCGCTGCGCACGAGGTTGCGCTGCACGATGTAGGCGAGGACGAGGAAGCCCAGCACCACGTAGTAGAAGACCTCCTTGGGCATGATCTCGCCGCCGGCGGCGGGCGCGATGCCGCTGATGCCGACGATGCCGCCGGTGACCGGCTCCCATTCGCGGCCGACCTCGACCACGATGAGGTTGGCGGCCAGGGTGATCATGCCGAAGTACAGGTACGTGGCCCGCAGGCTGACCGCGAGCACCATGAGGGCGATCACGGTGCCGACGGCGGTCGAGGCCACGATGCCGAGCAGCCACGAGCCGCTCGCCTTGACCACGATGTAGCCGGTGGCGTACCCGCCCGCCAGTTGCAGGCCGCTGTGGAGCATCGACAGCAGCCCGCCGTACCCCATGCACAGGTTGAGGGAGATCGTCAGGATCGCGCTGATGCCGGCCGAGGCGACCAGCCCGTTGTAGTACGAGGCGTTGTAGCTGTAGTAGTCGGTGATGTACGGCCAGGCGAGCAGCACGCCGACGGCCACGATCGTCAGCCCGGCCAGGGCCACGGTGCGCCATCGGTGGTAGCCCGCGGAGTCGAAGAAGGAGCCGCCGCGCCCGCCGGCGCGGGCGGGGGTCGTTTCCACCGTTGCCATCAGTGCGCCTCCATGGGCTTGCCGAAGAGTCCGGACGGGAAGATGACGAGGATCACGGCGAGGGCGGCGAAGACGGCGAAGTTGCCGATGGAGCCGCCGACCAGGCTGCGCACGATCGTGTCGAGCAGGCCGACGATCATGCCGCCGATCAGCGCGCCGCGGGGCGAGCCGACGCCGCCGATGACCGCGGCGGTGAAGCCCTTGATGGTGAACACCAGGCCGGCCGCCGGGGCCACGAAGATCACGGGGGCGGCGAGCAGGCCGGCGACGGCGCTGATCACGGCCGCGATGACGAAGGAGAGCACCACGATGCGCTGCACGGGGATGCCCATCAGCACCGAGGTGTCGGAGCTGTGGGCGGTGGCCCGGATCGCCCTGCCGTAGGCGGAGCGGCGCAGGAACTGGTCGTAGAGCCCCATGACGGCCAGCGCGGCCACGATGGTCAGCAGTTCCTGCCACTGGATGGTCATCCCGGCGACCTCGAACCCGCCGGGGATGATCGGGCTGGGTCTCAGGGCGTCGACGTCGAAGTAGCCCAGGTTGAACACCGACTGGAAGATCAGCGCCGCGGCCAGCGTCGCGATGATCCAGGCGTTGCGCGATCCGGACAGCTTGATGGGCAGGGTGATCATGCGTTCCATGAGCACGCCCATGACGCAGGCCAGCACGATGGTCAGGCCGATCGCCGCGGCCCAGCCCAGCTTCTCCAGCGCGACGATCTGGTAGGCCACGGCGGCGCCGAGGATCAGCGCCTCGCCCTGAGCGAAGTTCATGATCCGGGTCGGCTGGAAGACGATCGCCAGGGCGAGTGCGACCAGGGCGTAGATGGAACCGGCGAACAGCCCATCGATGATGGCCTCGGGGCTCATCAGCACCGCTCCTCGGGGGTGTTACGGGTAGTGCCAGAGTCGTTCCACAAAACGAAACAGCGTTTCAACGGAAAAAGCTAGGGGTCGCCCAAGAACCCTGTCAATAGGTCTGATGTTTGAGCGACCCCTGGTCAACGCAGGTCAGTGGCGTGCGTAGCGGCCGGTGGGCTCGCCGACGGTCTCGCCGTCGCGGAAGCGCACCTGCCCGCCGACGGCGGTCACGACGGGCCAGCCGGTGAGCTCGACCCCCTCGAACGGGGTGTGGTCCTGGCCCGACAGGCACACCTCGTTGGTGACCGGCTGCGCCAGCTCGGGGTCGACCACGGTCAGGTCGGCGTCGAAGCCGACCATGAGGCTGCCCTTGCGGCCCCACAGGTTGTAGGCGCGGGCCGGGTTGGCCGAGGCCAGCTCGGCGATCCTGGACAGCGACAGGCCGCGCTTGCGGTGCCCCTCGGAGAACAGCACCGGGTAGAGCAGGGCGGTGCCGCCGAAGCCGGGGCGGGCCGGCCAGAGCTGGTCGCCCTTCTCGGCCTCCATGCAGCAGGCGTGGTCGGAGGCCACCCAGTCGATGGTGCCCTCGGCCGCGTGCCGCCACAGCGCCTCGTTGTCGGCCTTGGTGCGGATGGGCGGGTTGACCTTGCCGCCGAGGCTGCCGGTCGCGTCCAGGGTGTCGTGGTCCAGGCACAGGTGGTGCAGGGTCGTCTCGGCGCGCAGGTCGCCGCCGAACGAGCGGCGGGCCAGCGCGACCGCGTCCACGGCCTCCGCGCTCGACAGGTGGAGCAGGTTGAGGTTGGTGCCGGTGTGCGAGGCGAGCGTGGTGGCCTCGCCGATGGCGACCCGCTCGGTCAGCGGCGGGCGGCCCTCGTGGTAGGCGCGCAGCGTCTGCGGGTCTCCGTCGGCCCGTACGCGGTCGATGAAGACCCGCATGAGCTCCGACTGCTCGCAGTGCAGCGACACCGACAGCCGCTTGTCGGGGTTGGCCTTCTGGACCGCGGTGATCTGCTCCATCAGCAGGTAGAGGTGGCCCAGGTCGTACTCGTCGCCCATGGTGAAGGAGCGCGCGTCGCGGCTGTTGGCCGCCAGGTCGAACCCCTTGTAGAACATGTAGTACTTGAACGAGGTGACCCTGTGCTCCTCCACCAGCATGGGGATCTCGGCGATCTGGTCCACCGTCATCGGCGCCAGGTGGAAGGCGTAGTCGGTCCAGGTGCGGCCCGCCACCGCGTTCAGCACCTCGGGGAAGATCTCCTTGTACGGTCCCGTACGGTCGAGGTAGTGGGAGCCGGTGCGGAAGTACGACAGCACCGTGGTGGCGCCGCCGACCAGCGAGGAGCGGGTCTCCTCGAAGGCGTCGAGCGCCAGGTCCCGGTAGATGCCGAGGTGGAAGTGGGCGTCGACGGCGCCGGGGAGCACCACCTTGCCGCGGGCGTCGACCACCTCATCGGCTTCGGCGGCCGGGATGTCGTCGGCCAGGGCGGCGACCTTGCCGTTGGAGACCGCCAGGTCTGCGCGGATATCGCCGTGGAACGGCAGGACGACGGTGCCACCCTTGACGAGAAGGTCGTATCGAGACATGGAGATGGCCGGGCCCGGGGGTACCGGCCGTCACCCCCTTTCGGATGCGTTCCAGCCCATCTGGGCGGACAGTCGTGCGGTTGATTCGAGAAGCCTCGCGACGCATTCCCCGACCTCGGCGCGGAAGCGCTCCACCGGCCCGCAGACGCTGACGACCGCCACCGGCCTGCCGTGGTGGTCGAGGATGGGCGCCGCCACGGAGGCCGCGCCGGACATGCGCTCGGAGAAGGACTGGGCGTAGCCGCCCTCGCGGATCGAGGCCAGCTCCCTGCGGA
The DNA here is from genome assembly GCF_044458265.1 of Nonomuraea sp. NPDC050478. Lineage (NCBI taxonomy): Bacteria > Bacillati > Actinomycetota > Actinomycetes > Streptosporangiales > Streptosporangiaceae > Nonomuraea > Nonomuraea sp. NPDC050478. The sequence goes on from NZ_JBITHT010000004.1 coordinate 708,524, forward strand.
GCCGGGCCTTGTCGACGATGGTGTTGCCGGTCAGCGGCTCCAGCGCGCCGAGCGACAGGTAGTTCTCCATCTCCTCCTCGGTGAGGAAGGCGAGGAAGGCCTTGGACGAGGCGCCCGCGTGCAGCGGGTGGGCCACGCCGAGGTTCACGCTCATGATGACCTCGCGGGCCGGGGTCACCTGGTCCACGTATATCCGGTAGTTACCGGTGCGGATCGACAGGGTGGCCGTCTCGTCGGTGCGCTGGGAGAGCGTCACCAGCTCCGGCGCGGCGATCCGCCGCACGTCGATCCGGTCGAGATAGGCCAGGCCCAGCCGCATCGCGCCGACGCCGAGCGAGTAGCGCCGGGTCGACTGGTCCAGTTCGATCAGCCCGCGCACGCGCAGCGAGGCGAGGATCCGGTGCACGGCGGCCTTGGACATGCCCAGCGCCTCGGCGATCTCGGTCACGCCCAGCGTGTTCGAGGGGGTCTCGGCGAAGTGCATGAGCACGTCCGCGGCCCGCTCGACGGTGGCGATGGCCTGGCCGGAGTTCTCCCTCGCGGGCGCCTTGCCGCTGGTCGCGGTGCCGGCGTTCTTGGTCGGCATCTGTCCTCCAAGGAAACGATCAGAATCGGCTATCTACCTTGGCGGTGAAAACCGACGCGCGCAGGAAGATCGGTGACAATTCGCGTGTCCAGGAACTCCCACCACTCGTCCTGGCTGACCCGCTGGTTCTCCCAGCCGTCGTCCGCCTTGAGGGTGGACAGCGCCTTGCGGTACTCGCCCCAGGCCGCCTCGTCCTCGAAGGCCGCCCAGTTCTCCAGCGTGTAGACGTCGCCGACGGCGCTGTAGTACCAGCGGACCTCGCTGACCATCGGCAGATCCCGGTAGAACCAGCTTTCCCGGTCTTCCAGCCACTGCCAGAAACCCTTCATGTCCTGCCGCGCCCGGGAACGCAGTTTCATCCGGTAGACGAGGTAGATCATTGCGAAGAGCTCCAGGTTGGCACTCAGGCGGGGTTGTTCCGCACACAGTAACGCTGTTTCAATATATTGGGAAGACCCGGTGCCGGACGCTGTCCTGCGGCGATTCGCGGCCCCGGGTTCCCGCCGCACCGTGCGGCGACGCGGGCACCGACTGGCCTGACGCACATCCAGCCATCTGAGGAGGCCGATTCCGTGGAGGCAGAGCAGATCGTCCCGAGGGACCGATCAGCGACCGACGACCAGCGCACCGCGCCGCCGGGTCCCCTGGCAGGCCTGGTGGTGGTCGACGCGGCCACCCTGTTCGCGGGCCCCCTGGCGGCGACGATCCTGGGCGACTACGGCGCCGACGTCGTCAAGGTCGAGCACCCCGACCGCGGCGACCCCTCCCGCACCCACGGCGCGAGCAAGGACGGGATCGGCCTGTGGTGGAAGATGCTCGGCCGCAACAAGCGGACCGTGACCGCCAACCTGGGGCGGCCCGAGGGCGCCGACCTGCTCAAACGGCTGCTCGCCCGGGCCGACGTGCTGATCGAGAACTTCCGTCCCGGCACCCTGGAGCGCTGGGGCCTGTCCCCTGACACGCTGCTGGAGCTCAACCCCCGGCTGGTGATCGCCCGGGTGACCGGCTTCGGGCAGCACGGTCCGTACTCCAGGAGGCCCGGGTTCGGCACCCTCGCCGAGTCGATGAGCGGCTTCGCGGCGGTCACCGGCGAGCCGGACGGGCCGCCGACGCTGCCGCCGTTCGGCCTGGCCGACGGCGTGGCGGCGCTGACCTGCGTGAGCGCCGTCACGATGGCGCTGCACCACCGCGACAGCCCCGGCGGCACCGGCCGCGGCCAGGTCGTCGACCTGGCCATCATCGAGCCGCTGGTCACCCTGCTCGGCCCGCAGCCCATGGTGTGGGACCAGCTCGGCCGGGTCCAGCCGCGCACCGGCAACCGCTCGGTCAACAACGCGCCGCGCAACACCTACCAGACCAGGGACGGCCGCTGGGTGGCGATCTCCACCTCGGCGAACTCCATCGCCGAGCGGGTCATGCGCCTGGTCGGGCACCCCGAGGTGATCGACGAGCCGTGGTTCGCCTCCGGGGCCGAGCGCGCGGAGCACGCCGACCTGCTCGACGCGTACGTCGGCGGCTGGATCGCCGAACGCGACCTGGACGAGGTGGTACGCGAGTTCGAGGCGGCCCAGGCGGCGGTCGCCCCCATCTACGACATCCGCGACGTGTTCGCGGACCCGCAGTACCAGGCCCTCGACACGATCACCACGGTCGACGACGAGGACCTCGGGCCGCTGCGGATGCAGAACGTGCTCTTCCGCCTCTCGGCGACGCCCGGCTCCATCCGCTGGAGCGGCCGCGCCAGGGGCGCCGACAACGACGACGTGTGGGGCGGGCTCGGCGTGAGCGCCGAGGATCTGGCCGCCCTGCGAGACAAGGGGATCGTGTGATGACCGAGACGAGCACGCTGCCGACGCTCTGGGAGCGCCTCGACGGTGCCAGGATCGTCGACCTCGCGCAGCCCATGCGGACGGGCATGCCGCAGTCACCGAGCCATCCGCGGTTCCGGATGGTCATCGAGCGCCGGCACGGCGACATGGTGCGCGAGGACGGCGGCTCGGCCGCCAACGAGGTGATCCTGACCGGCGGCCACGTGGGCACCCACGTCGACGCGCTCGGCCACGTCTCACAGGACGGCTACCTGTACGGCGGCGTCGAGGCCGCCGGGGTCCAGTCGCACCAGGGCCTGTCCCGGCTGGGCATCGACGCCTTCCCCCCGTACGTGGGACGCGGGGTGCTGCTCGACGTGGCCGCCCTGCACGGCGCCGACGTGCTCCCGCCCGGCTACGAGGTGACCCGCGCCGATCTGGAGGCCGCGCGGGACCGGGCCGGCGTGCGGATCCGGCCCGGCGACGCGGTGCTCATCGGCACCGGCTGGTCTCGGGAGTGGGACCGGCCCGGCCGGTTCATCGGCGAGGAGGGCGGCGTGCCCGGCCCCGGTCCGGACGCGGCCCGCTGGCTGGCCGAGCAGGGCGTGCGGGTGGCCGGCGGCGAGACCGTCGCCTTCGAGCAGATCCAGGCGGGCCGCGGCCACTCCGTGCTGCCCGTGCACCGGATCCTCCTGGTCGAGTCTGGGGTGAACATCGTGGAGACGATGCGGCTCACCGAGCTGCGGGAGCTGGGCGTGCCCGAGTTCCTGCTCGTGCTCAACCCGCTGCCGGTCGTCGGCGCCACCGGCGCACCGGTCCGGCCGCTCGCGGTGCTGGCGTCATGACGATCGTCTCCGCTCTCGCCGAGTTCGCCGCGGCCGCCCGTGACGGGCTGCCCGAGCCCGTCATGGCCGACGTCACGGGCCGGGTGCTCGACACGTTCGGCAACTGCCTGGCCGCCCAGGAGCTGACCGGCCCGCAGGAGCCGCACGAGGCGGTGCGGCGGCTGGCCGGGCGGTGGGGCGGCGCCGGCGAGTGCTCCGTGCTCGGCCACGCGCTCGCGCTGCCCGCCCCCTCGGCCGCCCTGGTCAACGGCACGCTCGCGCACGCGCTCGACTTCGACGACACCCACCTGCCGTCGGTGCTCCACCCGTCCGCCTCGGTCGTGCCCGCCGCGCTGGCGGTCGCGGAGTCGGTACGGGCGAGCGGCGCGGCCCTGTGCCAGGCCATCGCGGTCGGCGACGAGATCACCAACCGGCTCGGCATGGCCTCCTACCTGCCCGAGCTGCGCAACTCGCTCTTCTTCGAGAAGGGCTGGCACGCCACCTCCATCTGCGGCACGGTCGGCGCGGCCGCCGCCTCGGCCCTGCTCATGGGGCTGGACGCAGCAGGCATCGCGGACGCCATGGGCATCGCCGCCAGCATGGGCGCCGGGGTCATCGAGGCCAACCGCACCGGCGGCACCGTCAAGCGCGTCCACTGCGGCTGGGCGGCGCACTCCGGCGTGGTGGCCGCCGCCATGGCGGCCGAAGGGGTGACCGGGCCGCCGACGGTCTTCGAAGGACGTTTCGGCTTCTTCCAGGCGTTCCTCGACGGGCGCTACGACGCCGAAGCGATCACCGCCGGGCTCGGGGAGGATTGGGAGCTGCTGCGCACGGTCTACAAGCCGTACCCGTCCAACCACTTCACCCACCCGGGCATCGACGCCGCACTCGCGCTGCGCGCCGAAGGGCTGCGTCCCGAGGACGTGGACGAGATCGAGCTCGGCGTGGCCGCGGCCCCGCTGCGCACGATCGGGGAGCCGTACGAGGAGAAGATCCGCCCGCGCACCCCGTACCACGCGAAGTTCTCCGGCCCCTACACCGTGGCCAGCGCGCTGGTCGGCGGCGGCGGGCTGGGCCTGCACCTGGACGACTTCACCGAGACAGCGTTCCGCGACGAGCGCCGGCTGGCGCTGGCCGCGCGGGTCCGGGTGGTGGCCGACGAGCAGTGCTCGGAGGAGTTCCCGCGGGCGTTCTCGGCCGTGCTGCGGGTGCGCACCCGCGACGGGCGGCGGCTGGAGCACCGCGTCCACAGCTCACGCGGCGGCCCCGAGCACCCGCTCAGCATCGACGAGCTGGAGCGCAAGTACGCCCTCAACGCCGCACGCGTCCTGTCCCCCGAGGCGGTCACGACCCTCGCCAAGGAGGTCCGCGGCCTGGCCACCCGCGCAGACGTCACGGGCCTCCTGGAACCCGCGCTGATGACGACCCCGTGAGCACCCGCGCAGGGTGGCGCCCACGCCACCCTGCGCGCCCGCGGTGGCCCCGCCTCCCGGGGGTCAGGCGGTGGGCCAGAAGCGGGTGAGGAGAGGGCCGGGGAGGTCCGGGACGCCGGAGCCGTACGTCCAGGTGCGGGCCGTGAGGGAGAGCACCTCCACCTCGCCGCCCGACACGAGGCCCCGCGGTTCCGGGACACCGGACGCGGAGCCGCGGGCCCGGATGACGTCGTCCTCCACCCGCAGCGCCTCGGCGACGGGCCCGTGGACCACCCGCGGCGCGGGCCCGTCCGGCAGGCCGTCCTTCCAGGCGGGCGGGCCGGAGAACCAGGCGACGGCCAGGCAGCCGCCGGGGCCCGCGACGCTCGCCGTACGGGGCGTGGACGGCGGGAGGTAGGCGTAGGTGCCGGCGGGGAAGCCGGTGCCGCCGACCGAGATCAGGCCGTCCAGCACCACGAACTCCTCCGCGCACGGGTAGTGCCCGGTGTCCGGCCTGCTCCAGCCGGCGGGGAAGCGGACCAGCGACACCGACGCCTCGCCGGCCGCGTGCAACCGCACCAGCCGGACGGGTCCCGAGCTCGCGGGCATGACGACCTCCCGCCAGTCGAGGCCGGGACCGTCGAGGTCGACCACACGCGTCATCAGCGCCACACCTCCGCCGTCGCGCCGGGCACCCGGCGTTCCTCGATCACCGTGACGCCTTCGAGCCGGCCGTCACGGAAGCGCTGCCAGAGCCGCGCCTTGTAGTCGTCGTCCGCGAAGGTGATCAGCTCGACCACCTCGGTCCCCGGGTCGGCGGTCCACCGGTACGGGAACACCAGGAAGCGCCCCTCCACCAGCACCGCCCGCCCCTCGAACGACGGGTCGTCGAAGCGCAGCTCGCCGCCCTCGAAGCGGGCGCGGAAGTCCAGCACCTCGGGGTCGTGACCGGGCCTCCGGTAGACGATCCGCTCGTACCAGCGGTCCCCCTCCAGACGGGTCTCCTGGCGCGACGCGTACGTGTCCCGCACCTCCCCCGCCGGGGACAGGTGCGTATAGCTGCCCTCCCAGACCCCGGTGACAGCGGCGAGCCGCTCCCGCAGCCCACCCGGAACGGCCGCGGTCATCGTGCCATGCCGAGGACGCGGCGGGCCTGGCGGACCACGGCCTCGTCGACCATCCGCCCGGCCGAGTCGAGCAGCACGCCCGACCCGCTCGCCTCGAACCGCTCCACCAGGTCCCTGGCCCAGGCGACCCGCTCGGCCGACGGGGTGAACACCTCGTTGACGACCGCGATCTGGGCCGGGTGGATGCAGGCCCGGCCCGCGTACCCGAGCCGGGCGATCGCCTCCGTGGACGCCCGCAGGGCATCGAGGTCGCGGAAGTCTGTGGACACCGGCCCGACCGGCGGGGAGATCCCCGCGGCGGCCGACGCGAACACGACCTGGGAACGGGCCCAGAGCAGCTCCCGCTCGTCCGGCCCGGTGGTGACGCCGGTGTCGGCGCGCAGGTCGGCCTCGCCCACCTGCAGACGGGCCACCCGGGGGCCACGCGCGATCTCCAGCGCCTGGAAGATCGCCGAGGCGGACTCCAGCAGCGGCACCACCCGCACCCCGTCCGCGCCCAGCGCGGTGAGCAGGGTGTCGAGCTCGGCCAGCTCGGCGGCGCTCTCGACCTTGGCCACGACCAGCCCGGCCAGCGACGGCGCGGTGGCCACGGCGCGGACGTCCGCCTCGCGCAGCGAGCCGGGGTTCACCCGGACCCACAGCTCCACCGGCCCGGGATCGGTCTCCCGCAGCCAGCCGGCCACCGCATCCCTGGCCGCGTCCTTGCCCGCGGGCGGGACGGCGTCCTCCAGGTCGACGATGAGCGCGTCCGCGCCCCTGCCGAGCGCCTTGCCCAGCTTGTCCGGCGCGTCGCCCGGCACGTACAGGTGGGATCGGGCCATGCCGCTCACCCGACCTTGACGTCGCCGCGCGACAGCGACCTGGCCACCACCGTGCGCAGCACGTCGTTGGTGCCCTCGCCGATGCTCATCAGCACCGAGTCACGGTAGAGCCGCTCGACCTCGTACTCGGTGGAGTAGCCGTACCCGCCGTGGACCTTGAGCGAGCTGATCGCGGACTCCAGCGCGACCTCCGAGCAGAAGATCTTCGCCATGCCGGTCTGCGCGTCCGCGCGGCCCTTCCTGACCTGGTCGGCGGCCCAGTACGCCATGAGCCTCGCCGCCTGCAGCGTGGTGGCCAGGGAGGCGAGCTGGATCTGCACGGCCTGGAAGTCGCCGATCGGCTGCCCGAACGCCCTGCGCTGGCGGGAGTAGGCCAGGGCCTCGTCGTAGGCGCGCTGGGCGATGCCGACGGAGCGGGCGGCGATGTTGACCCGGCCCCACTCCAGGGCGGACAGCGCCTGCTGCATGCCCCGCCCCTCGATGCCGCCGAGCAGGTTCGAGGCCGGGACGCGCACGTCGTCGAGCACGATCTCGCACGACTCGGTGCCCTTGTAGCCGAGCTTCGGGATGTCCTTGGTGACCTGGTAGCCGGGGGTGTCCGCCTCGACGAGCAGGACGCTCATGCCCTTGTGCGCGGGCGTGGTCGCCGGGTCGGTCTTGACGAGCACCGGCAGCGGGTCGGCGTAGCGGGCGTTGGTGATCCACGTCTTGGTGCCGCTGACCACGTAGTGGTCGCCCTCGCGCCGCGCGGTGGTGCGGATGCCCTGCAGGTCGGTGCCGGCGTCCGGCTCGGTCAGGCCGATGCCGGTGCGGCGCTCGCCGGTGGCCAGCCCGGGCAGGTAGCGCCGCTTCTGGTCGTCGGTGCCGTGCATGGCGATCATGCGGCAGGCCAGGGAGTGGCTGCCGAGGATGCCGGCCACGCCCATCCAGCCGCGCGAGATCTCCTCGAAGACCAGCGCGAACGACACCGGGTCCAGGTCGAGGCCGCCGTACTCCTCGGGGACGGTGATGCCGAACAGGCCCAGCTCCTTGAACCCGTCGACGATCTCCGTCGGGTACCGGCCGGAGTGCTCCCAGTCGCGCGCGACGGGCACGATCTCCTTGTCGACGAACGCGCGCAGCAGGGCGCGGAAGTCCCGCTGCTCCTCGTTCAGCTCGAAGTCCATGATTACCTTTCGTGCCTTTCAAGGGGGACGAACACCGGCAGGGCGCGACCGTCGGGCAGCGGGCGCCAGTCCAGCCGGAGCGGGTCGCCGATCCCGACCGCGCCGGGTTCGTCGGTGACCACGTTGGACAGCAGCAGCACGCCTTCGGCGAGCCGCACCCTGGCGACGACGTACGGGGGCGTGAAGCCGGGCATCGCCCGCTGGACCACCGTGCAGGCGTCGACCGCGGCCTCGCCGGAGGCGTCGAGCCAGCCCAGGCCCTCGGTGGCGCCGCACGCGGTGCAGAGCGCCCTGGGCGGGTGCTGGGCGTGCCCGCAGGAGCAGCGCTGCACGAGCAGCCGCCTCTCCCGGGTGGCCTCCCACCAGGGCAGGGTGACCTCGTCGGGTTCTGGCGCGTTCACCGGTCCACCCCCAGCAGGACGGTCGCGTGCGTGGACAGGATGCCGCCGGTGCCGTGGGCGAGCGCGACCTCCGCGCCCGGCACCTGCCGCTCGCCGCACTCGCCGCGCAGCTGGCGGACGGCCTCGACGAGCAGCAGCACCCCGTACTGGCCTGGGTGGCAGTACGACAGGCCGCCGCCCGAGGTGTCGAGCGGGAAGTCGCCGCCCGGGCGGATGCGCCCGCCGGCGATCCAGTCGAGCGCCTCGCCCCGGCCGCAGAACCCGAGCGCCTCCAGGGTGAGCACGACCGTGATGGTGAACGAGTCGTACACCTCGGCCACGTCCACGTCGGCCGGGGTGATCCCGGCGCGGGCGAACGCGTCGCGGCCCGCCTCGACGGCGCCGGTCACGGTCAGGTCGCCGACGGCGGTCATCGACGTGTTCGTGGTGCGCTCGCCGTAGCCGAGCACGCGGACCGGCGGTCTGCGCAGGTCGCGGGCCCGCTCCAGCGAGGTGAGCACGATCGCGCCGCCGCCGTCGGTCACCAGGCAGCAGTCGGCCGAGGTGAGCGGCGTGGACACCATGGGCGCGGCGAGCACCTCGGCGGCGCTGAGCGGCCCGGCCCCGTGCCGGTAGGCGGCCGGGTTGAGCAGCGCCCACTCGCGGGCCGCGACCGCGACCTCGGCGAGCTGCTCGCGGGTGCCGCCGTAGCGGTGCAGGTACTGCTGGGCGGCCATGGCGTAGTACGAGATCGGGTACAGCGGCCCGTAGGGCGTCTCGAACTGCGCCTCGGGCGTGTGCGTCTCCACCACGCCGCCGAGCGACCTGGACCGCGCCGAGCGCTGGTTGGACGCGAACGAGACGACGACGGTGGAGCACTGGCCGGCCTCGATGGCCTGGACCGCGCGGGCGACGTACATCTCGAACGCCGACCCGCCCGCGAAGGTGGAGTCGGTCCAGGACGGGCGCAGCCCGAGATACTCGGCGAGCTGGGTGGCCGAGAACCGGGACACCCCGGTGGTGGCCACGCCGTCCACGTCGGCGAGGGTGAGCCCGGCGTCGGCCAGGGCCCTGGTCACCGCCTGGGCCTGCAGCCCGAGTATCGACCTGCCGGTGACGCCGAGGTCGCTCTCGGCGGCGCCGGCGATGGCGACGGCGGTCATGAGGCCTCCCCGCCGAGCACGATCTCCGCTCCGGCCGGCTCGACCGCCACCCGCTCCGGCAGGTCGCCGTCGATGATGAGCACCCGCTGCTCGACCTGGACGACGCCGCCCTCGACGGCGGTCACCCGGCCGACGCAGCGGACGGTCTCACCGGCGAAGACGAGGTTCTTGAACCGGAAGTGCAGGCGGCGCACGAACGCGCGCGGCCCGAACCAGTCCTGCACCTGCTCGGCCAGGAGCGCCCCGAACACCTGCCCGTCCACGACCGGCGCCGGCAGCCCGCGCGGCGCCAGGTAGTCGGGGTCGTAGTGGAGCCGGTGCCAGTCCCAGGTGGCGCCGGCGTAGGCGACCATGGCGCGCAGGTCGATGGTCCGCTCCAGCGGCGGCACCTCCGCGCCGGGTGTGACCCTCGGTGCTGTCACCGGTCCTCCTTCCGCGCGACGTAGATGATGGTCTCCTCGTTGGTGCAGAGCAGGTCGCCGTCCTGGTTGGTGTAGGTGGCGACGGAGGAGACGACGAGCATGTCCTGCCCACCTGACGTGCGGCGCTCGGTGGCGCCCTCCAGCCGCCAGGTGGCGGTGATCACGTCGTCCGGGCGGACGTGCCGGTGGAAGGTGTACGTGTTGCCGCCGCGCACCTTCCTGCTGCCCGGGATGTCGATGTGCCAGTCGTGGCCCGCGTACCCGTCGGCGTCGGGCGGCACGTCGGCGTACTGGTTGGTCTCGCAGATCAGCGTCGGCGGCGCGACGACGCCCGGGAGCCCGTGCTCGCGGGCGTAGGCGTCGTCGGTGTAGAGCGGGTTGTCGTCGCCGACGGCCTTGGCGAAGTAGCGGATGGCGGCGCGGCCCAGCTCCTCCGGCGCGGTGTAGGTGACCTCCGTGCCGATCCTGGCGCGGAGTTCGTCGCTCAGCAGGCTCATGGCAGCACCGCCGTGGGGAAGACCTCCAGCAGGAACTCCGGCCGCAGCAGGCCGGCGCAGAGCGCGCCGGTGGAGGCCGGCCACGGCTCGCGCAGCCGCTCCTTGCGCACGCCCGCCACGCCCCGGTAGCCGGCCAGCCCGTCCGGGCAGACGAACTCGATCGTGGAGATCAGGTGCTCGGGCCCGGCCCCGGCGGCGGCCAGCACCTGCCCGATCGCGTCGTAGGTGACCTCGGCCTGGGCGACCACGTCGCCGGGGTGCAGGACCTCCTGCGTCTCCATGTCGAGCGAGGCGAAGCCGCTCATCCACAGCATGCCGCCGGCCTTGACGCCGGGCGTGTAGGTGAGCGTGTCGTAGCGGGACCAGCCGGGGTTGACGGCCTCCAGCGGGTGGCGCGAGGCGGTGACCTCCAGCGCGACGAGCACGCCAGGCCGGTGCAGCTCGCTCATCAGGATGCCGCCCGCGCCCGGGTAGACGCCCGCGCCGCCGAGCCGCTCCTTGCGCGCCCGGTGGGTGCGCCGGTAGACGTCGCGGGTGGCGGGGGTGCTGTAGTCGTACGTGGTCACGGCGGCGTCGAGCGACAGCCCGGCGCCGCGCAGCAGCCGGTCGGCCTTGTCCAGGCAGTAGGCGTACTGGCCGACCAGGTCGCCCTCGTGCACCACCGCGCCGTGCTCGTCGACGGGCAGCAGGGTCGGCAGGAACACGGCGCCGTCGGCCGTCTCGGCCACCCCGCACTCGGAGACGGCCTTGGGCCCGCCGGGGCTCGCGTGCACCTCGATCTCGATGAACGCCGCCGGGCGCAGCAGCCGCTCCACGATCACCGTGCTGACGGCGGGCCGGTGCTCGCCGAAGACCTCCTGCCGGACGGCCTCGGCCTCCGGGTAGTGGCCGAGGCCGTGGACGGTGACGTTCTCGGTGATCTTGGTGACGTCCTGGAAGGTGAGTCCCGCGGCCTCCAGGATCCTCTCGATCTTCGCGTACGCGGTCCTGGCCTGGTCGGTCATGCCGCCCCTGACCACCATGCGGCCGCTCTCCGGGTCGTGCTCGCTGGCCGAGTGGCCGGACAGCCAGGCGTCGGCGCCGTGCGTGAGGCCGAGCGAGAAGGAGTACCCCTCGTAGCGGAACCAGGGGAAGTGGCCGGGACGGATGGCGTTGAGTGTCATGCGTTCTCCTCCGGGGCCGCGAGCCGGTCGGCCAGCGCGGCGATGGCGGTCAGGTCGGGCTCGGCGGCCAGCGCGCGGATCCGGCGGGCCAGCTCGTCCGCCTCCGGTGACGGCCCGCCCGCGTTGGCGGTGAACTTGGCGAGCAGCGCGGCCTCGCTCAGCGGGTTGCCCGGGCCGCCGGCGCTGCTCGGCACCCTGCCCTCGACCTCCCGCCCGCCGGCCAGCCGCAACCGCACGTGGCCGGGCGCGTCGGCGGCGACGCCGGGGAACGGGGTGACCTCGGTGCGGACCCGGGCCGCGAGCGCGGCGACGTCGTGTCGTCGCAGCCTGCCGGGCTCGTACGTGCCGAGCGTCACCTCGCCGTCCAGCAGCAGCGCGGCCACACTCCAGGGCAGCGAGAACTTCGCGTCGTACGGGGTGCGCGGCGCGACCTTGCGGTCGGCGGGCTCGCACACGATGGAGGCACTGTCGGGATGCACATACGCGATCACCTCGACCACCTCCTCACCGAGCCGAGCCGCGCGGGTTTCCCCGCCGGGCCGGTCCCCACGGGCCTCGTCGCCAGGCCGGGCCGCGCGAGCCTCCACGCCGGGCCGGTCCCCACGGGCCTCGTCGCCAGGCCGGCCCGCGCGAGCCTCCTCACCGGGGCGCGGCGGGCGGGTCTCCCCGTCGTGCGAGGTCGTACGCGGCTGGGCGGTCTTGTCGCCCAGAGCTGCTGCGCGGAGGGCGTCGGCGGCGGCGTCCAGGGTGGCGTGCATGAGCTGGCAGGCCGGGTACGGCTTGACGGTGATGCGGGTGGTCTCCCACGTCTCGCCCAGGCCGCCGGTGATGCGGGCGATGTCCGCGGGGCGGGCGGCCAGGGCCGCGTAGAGGCCGTGCGGGCCCTCGATCACGGTGTCGGGACCGCTGGCGCCGGCCGCCGCGAGCCGGGCGGCCAGGATGCCGGACGCCGAGGCCAGGCCGGGGTGCAGCTGCTTGGTGGACGCGCCGGTCGACAGGAACTCCAGCAGGCCCCCCGCCTGGCTGCCGGCGATGCCCAGCGCGTCCACGGCCGTGGCGGGGTCGAGGCGCATCAGCCGGGCCGCCACGACGGCGGCGGCCAGCACGCCGCACGCCATGGTGGCGTGCAGGCCGCGAGCGTGGAAGGCGTGCGGCGCGGCGGCGCCGAGCCGGCACACGGTCTCGTACCCGGCGATGGCGGCGGCGAGCGTCTCGGCGCCGCTCGCGCCGGTCTGCTCACCGACGGCGAGCGCGGCGGGCAGCACCGCGGCGGTGGCGTGCACCAGCCCGCCCGCGTGCGTGTCGTCGAAGTCGAGCGCGTGCACGAGCGTCCCGGTGGCCAGCGCCGCCGCCACCGCGGACCCGCGCCCGCCGGTGCCGGGAATCCCCGACTCGGGCGGCCCCCCGAGCCCGCGGGCGACGGCGATCGCGGGCGCCGCCGCCCCGGCCCGGCCGCCCGCGACGGCGGTGCCGAACCCGTCGAGCAGATGCCTGCACGCGGCCTCCCGCACCTCCTCGGGCGCGCCCGCCGGCCCGGGCCCGAGCGCCCAGGCCACGAGAGTACGCGCGACGGTCACGACCCCACCGCCCCCACACCCTCCGAAGCCCCCCCACCGGAGGCAGCCGCCCCGCCGCCGGAAGCCGACGCGGTGTTCCCGCCGGAGGCCGGGGCCTCGCCGCCGGAAGTCTGCGCGGCGTCCCCACCGGAAGCCGGGACAGCGCCGCCGGAAGCCGGCGCGGCGTTCCCGCCGGAGGCCGGGGCCTCGCCATCGGAAGTCTGCGCGGCGTCCCCACCGGAAGCCGGGACAGCGCCGCCGGAAGCCGGCGTGGTGTCGCCGTCGGGAAGCGGGCCGAAGGCGCCGGCGCTGGTGAGGGTGCTGATCCGGGTGTCGTCGTAGCCGAGGAGGTCGCGGACGACGTGGCCGAAGTCCTCGTTGCGGCGGGGCGCGCGGCGGTAGGCGGGACGGTCGGCGCCGACCCGGACCGGGGAGGCGACCTGGCGGACGGTGCCCCAGTGCGGGTGCTCGGTCTCCACCAGGAGGTCGCGGGCGAGGGTGTGCTCCTCCTTCATGGCCGCGGGCACGTCGTTGATCGGGCCGCACGGGATGGAGGCGGCGTAGAGCGGCTTCAGCCACTCGTCGACCGTGCGCCGCCGGAAGATCTCCTCCAGCAGGGGCAGCAGCACGTCCTTGTTGCGCCGCCGGTCGGCGAAGGTGGCGAAGCGCGGGTCGCCGGCCCACTCGGGGTGACCGATCACCACGGCGAGCCGCTGCCAGAACTTCTCCTTGGCGCAGCCGACCACCAGCCACCCGTCGGCCGCCTCGAACGCCTGGAACGGCACCAGCGACGGGTGCGCCGAGTGACGGGTGCGCTCGGGGACGAACCCGGCGTTGAGGTGCCAGACCGCCGGGTAGGTCAGCAGCCCTATGGCGGTGTCGTACAGGCTGACGTCGCAGTCCATGCCGACCCCGTCCCTGCGGGCCGCGTGCAGGCCTGCCAGCAGCGAGATGGCCGCCACGAACCCGCCGGAGTAGTCGACCATCGACAGGCCCGACTTGGTCGGCGGGCCCTCCGGGTCGCCGGTGAGGTCCATCCACCCGGCCAGGCCCTGGAGCACGTAGTCGTAGCCGGGCTCCTTGCTGCGCGGCCCGGTCATGCCGAAGCCGGTCAGCGAGCAGCACACGATGGCCGGGTTGAGGTGCTTGAGGTCGTCGTAGGTGATGCCGATCTTGGCCGGCACGTCGCCACGCAGGTTGCTGTAGACGGCGTCGCTGACCTTGACGAGGTCCTCGAAGACCGCGCGGCCCTCCGGGCTGGACAGGTCCAGGGAGAGGCTGCGCTTGTTGCGGTTGAAGGTCTCGAAGAACAGCGAGTCCTCGCCCTCGGCGTACGGGGGCACGTAGCGGCCGACGTCGCCGCCGGCCCTCGGGTCCTCGATCTTGATCACCTCGGCGCCCAGGTCGGCCAGGTGCACGCTGCCGAACGGGCCCGCGCCGTACTGCTCGACGGCGATGATCCGGACGTCTTCCAGCGGTCTCACGCTCGTCCTCCCGTGATGTCGGCGATGAGGCGGATGATGGATCGCTGCGCCGCCCTGGTCTCGGCGGCCGGCAGGCCGTGCGTGGGCGGGGTCAGCTTGACGGAGCCGGCGAGGCCCTCGTAGGCGGCGATCCGCTCCCGTACCTCGTCGCGGGTGCCGGCGAGGGTGAGTGCGTCCACCATGCGGTCGGTCACCACGTCCCCGAGGTGGTCGGCGCCGCGCCCGCCGCGGAAGGCCTCGATCACGGTCTCCTGCTCGGCGGCCAGGTCGTGGAAGGCGAAGAAGTCCGCGTAGCTGCGCACGCTCGCGTAGAAGCCGACCAGGCCGGCGGCGCGGCGGCGGGCCAGCTTCGGATCGTCGTCGACCGAGCAGGCGGCGGAGACGACGAGGTCGAGGTCGCCGCGCCCCTTGCCGCGCTCATCGACGTGGGCCTTGGCGAGCCCGGCCTCGATCTCCGGCAGGATGCGCTCGGCCAGGTAGGAGGGCGAGCACAGCTCGTGGGAGATCCAGCCGTCGCCGATCTCGGCGGCGAGCCTGGTCATCGCCGGGCCGACGGCCGCCAGGTAGATCGGGATCCGGGTGCGGACGACCGGGAAGGGGCGCTGGTAGCCGACGATCCGCATCGGCTCGTGCTCGCCGTCGAGCACCATCGGCTCGCCGGTGCCGCAGTGCTCCCAGAAGTGGCGCAGGTAGCGGACGGTCTCGCGCAGGTGGCCGACCGGCTTGCCCCAGCGGGCGTTGTGCCAGTCCTCGTTGAGCCGCTTGACCCCGGAGCCGAGCCCGAGCACGAACCGGCCGCCGGACAGCTCGTCCAGGTCGAGCGCCTCCAGCGCGGTCACCATCGGGCTGCGGGTGAACGCCAGCGCGATCGCGGTGCCGACCCGGGCGGTGCCGGTGGCCTGGGCGAGCGCCGCGGCCGACACGGTCGCGCTGCGGTGCAGCTCGGGCACCCACACGACCTCCGCGCCCGCCTCCTCGGCGGCGCGGGCGGCGGCGGCCTGCTCCTCCAGGGTCTCGCCCCACGGGCCGTAGGTGATGCGCACTCAGTCCTCCAGGGCGAGCGGCTGTTCCGCTGTCGGGAACAGGCCCTCGATCTGCTCGGCGCCGCGCCGGTAGACGTAGAAGGTCCGCTTGAACGAGCAGACCTCCTTGCCGTCCTGGTTGAGCGTCCTGGTCTTCACGGTGACGATGCCGGCGTGCGGGCGGCTGCCGGACTCGCGCTTCTCCAGCACGATCGACTCGCTCCACAGCGTGTCGCCCGCGAACACCGGGTGGGTCATCCGGATGTCGGTCCAGCCCAGGTTGGCGAAGGCGTTCTGGGTCAGGTCGGTGACGCTCTGCCCGACGGCGATGGCCACCGTGAAGGTGGAGACCACGAGGGGCTTGCCGAACTCCGACTTCGCCGCGTACTCCGCGTTGAAGTGCATCTGGTTGGTGTTCATCGTGAGGAGCGTGAACCAGGTGTTGTCCGCCTCGGAGACGGTCCTGCCGAGTGGATGCTGATACACGTCCCCGACTTCGAAGTCCTCGAAGTACCGGCCCTGCCAGCCCGGTTTGACACTCATGACGTTTCCTCGCTCTGGCCTCACGCTGACAGCCAGAGCCTAAACGTCAGACCATTCAAGGGTCAAGGCGGTGTTCCGCTCTACGCAACGACGTTTCGTCTAGTCGCCGTTCTGGCGGCGCTCCCTGTCGATGCGCGTGTAGGTCTCGCGCAGATGCTCCAGATGCTCGCGCTGGGCCCGCTCGGCGGCCTCGCGGTCGCCGGACTCGACGGCCCCGAAGATCTCCCTGTGGTCGCGGTCGACCCGCTCGAAGAAGTCGGACGCCGCCTCGTCGCGGGCGAACCTGCTCTCCAGCACGCCGAACACGGGCGCGGTCACGGCGGTCAGCAGCGGGTTGCCCGCCGCGGCGAGCAGCACCTCGTGGAAGCCCCGGTTGGCGGCGAACCCGCGCCCCCGGTCGCGGCGCGGCTTGACCAGGGACCGCCGCAGGGCCTCCAGCTGCTCGGGGGACCTGCGCTCGGCGGCCAGCCCGGCGGCGGGCACCTCCAGCAGGCACCGGACCTCCAGCAGGTTGGCCACCGAGCCGGCGTCGGTGAACAGCGCGAAGCTGGAGCGCAGGTAGTGCTTGATGTGCTCGGGGTCGGGGTGGACCACGAAACTGCCCCCGGCCACTCCCCTGCGGGTGACCAGCAGGCCCTCGCTGGAGAGGACGCGCAGCGCCTCGCGCACCGTGCTGCGGCTCACGCCGTACATGGCGCACAGCTCCGGCTCCACCGGGAGCCGGTCGCCGGGCTTCAACTGGCCGGCGAGAATCTGCTCCCTCAGCCGGCTCGCCAGGTCCTGGTACGCCGGAGCAGCGGCGCGGTCGGTCGGCACGGCCACAGCGTAACCCGCCATGCGGGATCACCACGACTCCGGATTCCCTCTAGCGAAACGGTGTTTCAACATGAAACCCTGATGCTCCACGTGAAGGGAGCCCCCATGACCAGCACCAGCCCGTCCCCGGAGCGCGCGCGCAGGATCATCCTGGCCCGCCGGCCGGAAGGAGTGCCCGCCG
The DNA here is from genome assembly GCF_044458265.1 of Nonomuraea sp. NPDC050478. Taxonomy (NCBI): domain Bacteria; kingdom Bacillati; phylum Actinomycetota; class Actinomycetes; order Streptosporangiales; family Streptosporangiaceae; genus Nonomuraea; species Nonomuraea sp. NPDC050478. Next base: position 725,495 of record NZ_JBITHT010000004.1, read on the forward strand.
AGGAGGACTTCCGGCTGGAGACCGTGCCGGTGACCTCGCCCGGCCCCGGCGAGGTGCTGGTCCGGGCCGTCCACCTGTCGCTCGACCCGTGGGTCCGCGGCGCCATGACCGGCCGCAACCTGGGCCACCCGCCGATCCACCCGGGTGACCTGGTGCCCGGCAGGGCCGTCGCCCGGGTGGTGGGCACCGGCGAGTGGGTGGTGGCCGAGACCGGCTGGCAGGAGTACGCCACCGTGCCCGCGGAGTCGATCCGCCCGGTCGCCGTGCCGCCGGGCGTCCCCCGTACGGCCGTGCTCGGGGTGCTCGGCACGCCCGGCCTGACCGCGTACGCCGCGATCATCCGGCTGATCCGGCCGGCGGTCGGCGACACCGTCGTGGTCTCCTCGGCCACCGGAGCCGTCGGCGGCGTGGCCGGGCAGCTCGCCCGCCTCGCGGGCGCGCGCACGGTGGCGATCGTCGGCGGGCCGGCCAAGTGCGAGCGGGCCACGGACTTCTTCGGCTACGCGGCGGCCGTCGACCGGCACGACCCCGGGTGGGCCGACGCGCTCGCGGAGGCCTGCCCCGACGGCGTCGACGGCTACCTGCACATGGCGGGCGGCGAGGTGCTGCGCGGGGTGGCGGACCGGCTCGCCCCGCACGCCCGGGTGGCGCTCGCCGGCCTGCCCGACCACGCGAACGAGGTGGGCGAGACGGTCCTGCCCGCCGGGGCGGTCATGCGGGCGCGGGCGTCCGTGCACGGGCTGGTCGTGTACGACCACTTCGACCTGCGCCCGCGGTTCGCCGACCGGGTGGGCAAGCTGCTCACCGAGGGGCGGCTCCGCTTCCTGGAGGACGAGCACCACGGCCTGGAGTCGACGCCCGCCGCCTTCGCCCGGCTCATGTCGGGCCTGAACACCGGCAAGGCCGTGGTGCACCTTGACCGGGATACATCAGACAATTAGAGTCTTCGAAACAGCGTTCCGAGTAGCGGAATGATCGGGGAGGCGGATCCATGAGAACACCGGTCGGCACGGCGGAGGCCATGCTCACCTCCGTCATCGAGCGGCGGCTGGAGGGCGTCCTCGACACCTTCTCCCCCGCCGACGACGCGTACGTCTTCGTCGAGGGTCCCCGCTGGACCACGCACGGCGGCGACCGGATCAAGGCCGGCTGGGAGGCCTACTTCAAGGCCCCCATCCGGATCCACGGCTTCCGCTGGGTGGAGGGCCCGTTCTGCTGGGAGGCCGACACGCTGGCCCAGGTCGCGGGCGTCATCGACTACGACATCGAGGGCGACGGCAAGAAGGGCCGGCTCCGGATGCGGATGACCTGGCTGGTGCGCCGCGAGGACGACACCTGGCGCATCGTGCACGAGCACGGCTCGCAGCCGCTGGCCGACCCCTACGGCGCCGGCGACTGGTGGCCGGAGGGCGAGAACCCGCTGCGATGAGCGACGTCCCGCTGGTGGAGGAGCTGGCCTGCGTCTGGATCGAGGTTCCCGGCCTCGACGCCACCGCGGAGCGCCTGCGGAGCGTCCTCGGCCTCGAATCCCGCGCGAGCGGCACACTCGCCCCGGAAGCCGGGCTCGGCGGATGGGCCGGGCGGCCGTGGGCGCTGCTGGGACCGCCCGGCTTCCCGTACGGGATGGTCTGCCTGGTCGAGGGCGAGGCGCGGCCGGTCACGCGGGCGCTGCCGCGCGGCTGGGACTCGGTGGAGCTGGTCGTCGAGGACGTCGACGCGGCCGCCGGGCGGCTGGCCGGCTGGCCCGGCGTCCGGCCCGTGGCCGAGCCGTTCACCACCGACCTGTCGGAGCTGGGCAGCAACGTGCACCGCTCCGGCGTGTGGCGGATGCCCTGGGGCACCCACCTGATCCTGACCACCGGCCTCACCGAGCCGCAGGGCCGCAGCTTCCCCAGCGCCCGCCGGGGCACCGGCCCGGTCTTCGAGGTGCACCTGCGCACCGACGACCACGACACGGCGCGGCGGCTGTACGGCGGGAGCCTCGGCATGCCGGCGCTGATGGCCGCCGACTTCACCGAAGGCCCGCTGCACCGCGCCTGGGGCATCCCCGGCGGCACCCCGGTCAGCATGAGCCTGCTCAAGAGCGGCCGCGAGGGCACCGGCCGGGGCGCGATCGAGCTGCAGGGCCACCCGGCGGCGAACCTCGACCCTGCGGGGCTCCCGGGCGGCACCGGCCTGGTCAGCTACGCCTGCGCCGACCTGGACGCGGCGCACGCCGCCGTGCTGGCGGGCGGGCACCGCGCCACCGACCCGGCCGTGCCGGGGACCGGGCCGCTGGCCGGCCGCCGGTCGTTCGTGGCGTACGGGTCCGAAGGAGAGCGGGTGCACCTCGTGGCGCACCGGGAGGAAGGGAACACCCCGTGATCAGCGAACTGCGGGTGACGACCGTCGCCGTGTCCGACCTGGATCGCTCCCGCGCCTTCTACGCGGACACCTTCGGGTACGTCCCGCACGCCGAGGCGGAGGTGCGCGGCGCCGCCGCCGAGGCCGCCTGGCAGATGCCGGCCGGGCTCACCGGCAGGGCCGTGGTCATGGGGCCGGAGGGGGCGACGACCGGGCTGCTGCGCCTGGTCCAGTTCGCCGTCCCCGGCCGCCCGTACTGGGGGGAGTACGCCCGCCCGCAGGACTACGGCCACTACGCGCTCAACATCAGGGTCGACGACCTCCACGCCGCCGTGGGGCGGCTGGTGGCGGCGGGCGGCCGGCAGAAGTCGCAGCCGACCCGCTGGACCGTGATGGAGGACCTGTCCGCCTGGGACTCGCTCTCCTACGACCCGGACGGCGTCGTGCTCGACGTGTTCCAGCTGGAGCCGGGGCCGACCAGCCCGCTCGCCGGGTACGACGGCCGGCCGAGCGAGCTGCAGACCGTCGCGATCCACGTGAGCGACGCCCGCCGCGCCGCCGCGTTCTACACCGCGCTCGGCTACGAGGTGCTGTACGACAAGCTGATCGAGAACATGGAGTCGTTCTTCCGCCTGCCGCCGGGCACCGGGCTGCACAACATCAACCTGTTCATGCCGGGCGGCACGGTCAACGGCCGGGTGGAGATCGCCCAGTACGTCGGCTTCCCCGGCAGGCAGCAGCGCGCCACGGCCGTGCCGCCCAGTCTGGGCATCCTGTCGGCCTCCCTGGAGACGGACGACCTGGCGGCCACGTCCGCGCTGGTCACGGGCCTCGGCGCGGAGCCCGTCTGCCCGCCCGTCGAGGTGGACCTGCCGCCGTACGGTTCCGCGCTCGTCCAGTCCTTCTTCGGGCCGGACGGCGAGGTCCTGGAGTTCTACCAGTGCGGGTGAGGCGGGTCGCGCTGGTCACCGGCGCGGGAAGCGGGCTCGGCCGGGCCGTGGCCCTGGCCCTGGGCGCCGACGGCTACGCCGTGGTCTGCGCCGGGCGGCGGGCCGGTCGGGTGGCCGAGACGGCCGGGGAGATCCGGGCCGCCGGCGGCGAGGCCGTCGGCGTGCCGCTCGACGTGACACTGACCGAGCGGGTGGACGCCGTGGTCGCCGGGGTGGTCGCCTCGTACGGGCGGCTCGATGTGCTGGTCAACAACGCGGGCGTCTTCCGCAAGGCCGAGATCGTGGACCTGGACGACGAGGCGTGGCGGGAGACCGTCGACGCGAACCTGACCGGCGCTTTCCTGTGCGCCCGCGCCGCCGCCCGGCAGATGACCGGCCAGGAGCCGGTGGCGGGCGAGCGCGGCCACATCGTCAACGTCAACTCCGGCGCGGGCCTGCGCGGCTACCCGACGGGGGCGGCGTACTCGGCCTCCAAGTTCGGCCTGCTCGGCCTGTCCGACACCCTCCGGCAGGAGCTGGCGGGCCGCCACGTGAAGGTGACCGACCTGGTGGTGGCGGCCATGGTCAAGAGCGAGCTGTCGAGCCGGGCCGGTCCGGACCGGCTGGAGGCGTCCGTGGTGGGCGACCTGGTGCGCGACCTGCTCCGCCTGCGCGGCGCGGCCGTGGTCACCCGGCTCGACCTGGGACAGCTCCCGGCCTCCTGATCATCCGATGCGCGGTGTCCCGCCGTCCCGCAGCTCCACCAGCTCGTAGGAGGAGGACAGGCGGTCGGAGCGGAGGCGGATCAGCAGCCAGTCCCCGTCCGTGCTCGTCCACAGGTGCTCCTCGGCCCCGCCGTCGCTGGTCAGCAGGAAGTGCCGGGTGGGGAAGGTGCCGGCGGGCACGGTGATCGTCTCCTCGCCGACCAGGGTGGCGGTGAGGTCGCCCAGTTCGTCCGCGTACGGCCCGGTCGCCCCGTTGGGGCGGGGCGAGGAGCGGAACCCGCCCGTCAACGGCTGCGGGCCGCCGGCGGCGAGGTCGTACGCAGGGACGATCCAGGCGTCGCAGCACACCGCGTGCGGCACGAAGAACGGCGGCGGCCCGGCCAGCGGGACCCGCTGCGACACCCTGCCCTCGTCCCTGAGCAGCAGCTCCGACTCCAGGGTGTCCTCGCCGAAGACGAACCATCCCTCGCCCAGGAACGCGCCGCCCACCCGGTGGCTGACGAAGGACCGCAGCGGACGGAACCCGGCGGACGCGGTGTGCACGACGTCCCGCTCGATGTCCGTGTCGAACATGCGGCAGTGGGCGCGCAGCGTGCGGGTGCCGTCCTCGGCGGCGGTGAGCGTCCACTCCTCGCGGCCGCGCACCCCCACCCCGTCACCCATGTAATGGATCACTCCGTGCCGGTAGCGGCTGCTCAACGGTGCACTTCTCCTTCTCGCGGACGCGCCGGCTCACCCGGCCGCGTCGTCCAGGGCTTTCAGCAGGGAGGCGACGCCGCCCGTCCCGTCGTGGCCGGGCGCCGCGCGCACGGCCCCGGCCGTGAACGGATCCCAGACCGGGTCGGCGGCGACCACCGGCACCGGCGGCTCGCCTGGCCACGCGGCGGCGGCCCTGAAGGCGGCGGCGTAGGTCCGCCACGACCTTGCGAGGTCGAGCGTCCTGCGGTGCAGCTCGGCCAGGTCCGGCCGGCCGCCGGGCAGTTCGGGCAGGCCCGTGCCCAGCCCGCCGTCCCGCACCAGGTGCCAGGCCCTGAGCAGGTGCGTGCCGTGCTCGTCGGGCACCAGGTCAGGGGTACGCGCGCAAGCCTCACTTTCGGTCAGCACGGCCGGGTCAGGCAGGCCGGCCAGCGCCAGCGCCCGCACCCGCCCGGGACCCAGCCGAGCGACAGCGACGGCCACCACCGCACCGGCTCCGATCCCATAGATGTCAACGCCGTCGACCCCGAGCGCGTCGATAGCGTCCCCAACAGCCAGAACGATCTCGTCACGCAACCCGGACCCGGCTTCGGCGGCCAGATAGGACCCGCCGGTCCCCGGCAGGCCGTCGCGCGGGCCGGATCCAAGCGTGGTCGCCGGGCCCGAGCCGCCAGTTCCCGGCAGATCATCGCGCGGGCCGGATCCAAGCCTGGCCGCCGGGCCTGAGCCGCCGGTCCCCGGCAGGCCGTCGCGCGGGCCTGATCCGGGCCAGGCGGCCAGGTCCGAGTCGCCGGTTCCCGGTAGGTCGAGGGCGAAGGCCGGGCGGTGGCGGCCTACCTCGGCGAGCAGGTCCGTGACGGCTCGACCGGAGGCGGGGGCCGGGGGCAGGATCACCAACGGCCGCCCTGACCCGTCGGCCGGTCCGGCCGTTCTGACGAGCAACTGCCCAAGCCGGGTCGGCACGTACCGACGGCTCACGCCTTCTACGCGCCCGGCCGTACTGGGCGGGACCGCACCAGACGAGGCTGCGCGTGATGATCCCGCGCCGGATGGGGCCGCACAGGACGACGACGCAGCGCCGGTTGGTGCGTGGGATGTCGCGTGGGTGTGGATGCGGGACGCCAGTGCCGGGGTGCCGGAGGCGGAGGTTTCCAGCTGGAGCCGGTGTGCGGGAAGGCGTGCCAGGTGGGCGTGGAGGGGGTCGGCGGGGGATGCCAGGACGAGGGTGGGGACGGTCAGGCGGGCGAGCAGCGGGACCGGGTCGCAGGTGAAGGCCGCGCGGTAGGCCAGCGGGTAGTTCGCCCCCGCTTCCAGCAGCCCCGTGGTCACCTCGTGCAGGTACGAGGCCGGTGGCGGGGCGGCGGTCAGCCGGGAGGCGGCGCGCTCGTCGTACCAGGGCCAGTACAGGAACATGTTGCGCACCTGGTGCCACGCCGCCACCAGATGGCCGCCGTCGCTCCGCGGCTCCACCGGCGGCAGGTAGTGGGCGAGCTGGTCGGCCCGCTCCTCGGGAGTGGACACCCCGACCCCGTCGAGGACGAGCGAGGCCACCAGCTCCGGCCGCGCGACCGCGAGGGACAGGGCGATCTTGGCCCCCGTGTGCGTCCCGTACAGATGGACCCGATCCAGCCCGAGCGCGGTCAGCGTCTCGCCGAGGGCCGCGCCGTAGCCGGCCATGCCCGGGTCCGGCGCCGGGAGCGGGTCGGAGCCGCCGTGCCCCGGCGTGTCGAGCGCGTACACCGTGAACGAGCCAGCCAGTTCGGCGGCCAGCTCGCGCAGCGGCCGCCAGTCGCCGGGAGAGGCGTGGAGGAGGACGACCGGCAGGCCGCGCCCGGCGCGGGCGTAGTGGACCTGCCGGCCGTTCACCGTGACGAAACGGCGCTCCATCCGGTCACTTGCCGATTTCGACCGTGTGCCAGCCGTCGGCGTCCTTCTTCCACTGATAGACGTGGATGTCGTCGATGCCGAAGAACTCGTGCTTGTCCGGGCTGATGGAGTTGCCGGAAGGCGTCTCCTGGTCGGAGATCTCGATCGAGTCGAGCGTGGCCGCGACCTTGTCCGGGTCGATCGACTGGGCCTGCTCGGCGGCCTTGGCGTAGGCGAGCACGCAGTCCGCGGCGATCTCGGCCGCCTTGGGCGACTCTGCGCCGGTCTTCGGGCCGGTGTTCTTGCCGAACCGCTTCTCGATCTCCTCGATGTGCGTGCGGTAACCGGGCTTCCAGGTGTCGCGGCCTTCCTTGCCCGGGTACGGGTAGTAGGTGGCGCTGAAGATCGCGCCGTCCGCGGCGTCACCGGCCGCCTCGACGAAGGAGATGTTGCGGGCGCCGGAGCCGCCGACGATGAGCCCCTTGTAGCCGGTCTCGCCGGCGGCGGCCATGGTCTTGGCGCCGCCGGCCGAGTTGGAGATCCAGATCGCGCCGGCGTCCTTGAGGTTCTCGACGTACGCGCGGTGCGACTGGTCGTCGTTGCGGGTCTCCTGGAAGCCCGCGAAGGTGAGCCCGGCGGCCTCGGCCTGCTTCTGGATCTCGGCCGCGGTGCCCTTGCCCGCGTCGTCCCCCTCGTACACGATGCCGACGGACGTGATGCCCTCGGCCTTCAGGTGCTCGATGATCTTCTGAACGTCCAGGGAGACGGGGTCCTGGGCCCGGTAGCCGTACTTGACCGAGGTGAAGTCGCCGGTGGCGACCATCGGCTGGCAGTTGATCTTCTTGGCGTTCTCCAGGACGGGCTTGGCGGCGTTGTAGAACGCCGACAGCGCCGGGCCGATCACCAGCCCCACGCTGTCGTCACCGGCGAACTCGTTGGCCGCCTGCACCCCCTTGGCCGGGTCGAGCGCGGTGTCGCGGACGACCAGTTCGAGCTTGGCGCCGCCGACGCCGCCCTCGGCGTTGAGCCGGTCGATCTCGACCCTGACCGAGTTCTCCATGGAGATGCCCGCGACGGCGAACGCGCCCGTCACCGGGCCGATGAGCCCGACCTTCACGACCGGCATGCCGGCGCTCCAGCCGCTGCCGGAGGCCGCCTGCTCGACTCCGGCTCGTTCTTCCTTGCTCGCGCAGGCGGTGAGCAGCAGGGTGGCGCTCGCCAGCGCCAGCAGCTTGCGACCAGTGGTGACCGTCATCACGGGGGTCTTCCTCTCAGGGGCTTTCAGGTGACTCAGGACTGAGGTGTGACGTCGGTGACGAACCAGCCGTCGGCGTCCTTGTCCCACTGGTAAACGTGAATGTCTTCCATGTGGTAGAACTCGTGGTCCGCCGGCTTGATCGTGTTGCCGGAGGCGGTCTCGGTGTCGGGGATGTTCAGCTGCTCCATGGCGGTGGCGAGCTTGTCCGCGTCGAGCGACTTGGCGCTCTCGGCCGCCGCGGCGAAGGCGACGATGCAGTCTCCGGCGATGGCCGTGCCCTTGGGCATCTTGGCCCCCGACTTCGGCCCCTCGACCACTCCGTACTTCTTCTCGACGGCTTCCACGTGGGCGCGGTAGCCGGGCTTCCAGGTGGCGCGGTCGCGGATGTTGAACTCTACGTTGCCCGCGGCGAAGACCGAGCCGACGGCCATGTCCTGGGCGGCGTCGAGGAAGGAGACGTTCTGCAGCCCTGAGGTGCCGGCCATCACGCCCTTGTAGCCCGACTCGGCAGCGGCGGCCATCGTCTTGGCGCCGCTGGCGTTGCTGGAGACGATGATCGCGCCGGCGTCCTTGAGCGCGTCGACGTAGGGCCGGTGGGACTGGTCGTCGTTGCGGGTCTCCTGGTAACCCTTGTACTCGACGCCGTACTTGGGGCCGTACTCCTTGAGGTAACCGTCCATGGCCTTGCCGGTGTCGTCGGCCTCGTAGACCAGCCCGACCGAGTTGACGCCCTTGGCCTTGAGGTACTCCACCAGCTTCTCGACGCTCAGGTTGTTGGGGTCCTGCGAGCGGAAGCCGTACTTCAGCGAGCCGAAGTCGCCGGTGCCGACGCCCGGCTGGCAGTTGAGCTTGCTGTTGGTCTCGAAGATGTTCTTGGACGCGTTGTAGAAGGCCGACAGCGAGGGCCCGACCACGAAGTGCACCTGGCTGTCGCCGACCAGCTCGTTGCTGGCCTGCACCGCCTTGGCCGGGTCGAGCGCGGTGTCGCGGACGACGAGCTCCAGCTTGGCTCCCCCGACGCCGCCGGCCTCGTTGACGCGGTCCATCTCCACCCTGATGGAGTTCTCCTGGAGGATGCCCAGGATCGCGTACGCGCCGGTCATCGGGGCGATGAGCCCGATCTTTATGGTGTCGGCGCCCGCGCTCCAGCCGGCGTTTCCCGTTTCGCCGGCGGACTGGGCGCGCTCTTCCTTGCTCGCACAGCCGGTGAGCACCAGCGCGCTGACGGCAGCCGCAGAGATCCAGCGAAGTCCGGTCCCACGCATGTGCCACCTCCTTGTTCTCATGCCCCCGAGCCAGTAATTCCAATGTGCGGAACAGCGTTACACGGAGCCTAGAAATGCGGCTGTCCCGATGTCAACGGATACGTCTGATGTTTAACGATCCGAAACATGTCGCGGCTGCCACAGCTCCACGTGGACGCCGTTCGGCGTCTCCACCATGGCCAGCCGCGATGTGCCGTGCAGCGGTGTGGTCGCGGCGAACGGCCGGCATCGGACCCGCCCTCCGGCGCCGGCGGCGCGGGCCACGGCCTCATCCAGATCGTCCGTACGCGCGGACCAGGCGGTGTGCCCGAGCCCGCGAGCGGGCCGCTGAGCGGAACGCCGATCCACTCTGGGCCGGTCGGCCCGGATCATCTCGATACGGGTCGTGCCGCCGTCCGGGCCCGCCAGGAAAGCCAGCCTGAGCCGGGTGCCCGGCGGCAGGTCGGCCATCGTGTCCAGGCCCGGCGCGGCGAACGTCACGTCGTACCCTGCGGACATGCCGAGCGCGGCCCAGAAACGCAGCTCGGCCTCGAAGTCGGGTACGTGGCAGACCACGGAGGTCAGCTCCGTGTGCCGCCGTTCCGGGTCCGCCAGCCACGCGGCCGTGGGACGCGGGCCGGCCGGCTCGACGAACACCACGGGGACTCCGCCGGGCCCGAGGCAGTAACCCTCCACGACCTGGACGGTCCGCTCCCCCACGGGCACGTCGTACGCCTGCGGTGGGCTGATCCACGGATGGCCCGCCGCCCGCAGCCGCTCGTACGAGGCCGCGATGTCGCGGGTGTAGAGGTTGATGCCGGCCACGCCCAGGTCCAGCGTGTGCGGGTGGACGGCGGGCGCCACCGGGTCGTTCACCTTGAGCAGGTGGATGCGGCCGGTGGCGGCGCCCGCCGCGGCCAGCGAGCGCACCTCCACGTCGCCGGCGCCCTCTCCCCACAGCCGGTCCGCGTAGGCGGCCGCGACCACGCCCTCGGCCGCCACCGCGTACCCCAGCTCGCCGCAGTAGAAGTCCAGGTGCGGCCCGAAGTCGGCGACGCCGAGCACCGCCGCCGTGATGCTCCCGATCGGCTCGCTCATCGGCCCGCCCCCAGCCTGGCGCCCAGCTCGCGGCCGAGCGTCATCGCCGGTGTCACGCTCATGCCGCCGACGTAGTTGTCCCCGGCGAACACGTTGTTGCCGAGGATCTCCCCGACCGCGTAGAGCCCGGGGAGGGGTGCGCCGGATTCGGTCAGCACCTCCAGGTCCTCGTTCACGCGCAGCCCGTCGCGGCTGAGGATGGAGGCCCCGACCGTGGTGATCCCGTAGAACGGCGCCCGCTCGATCGGCGCCGGCAGCGTGGTGCGGCCGAAGTCATCGTCGTGGCCGGCCCGCACCGCGGCGTTGTACCTCTCCACGGTGGCCGCCAGGCCCCCGGGCGCGACGCCGAGCTTCGCGGCCAGCTCCTCAAGGGTGTCGGCGACGGCGATCCACCGGCCGCGCTCCAGCTCGGCCAGCATCCGCTCGCGGGTCCAGTCGCCGGCGCCGTTGCGGATCAGCGGCTCGGCCGTCTCGGCGATCGCCCGGTCCCACACGACGTGCATGGCGATCCGCGGCTGCTCCAGCAGCGCCCGCTCGCGGTGCTCCGGGCTGCTGCCGTCCTCCGCGACGAACCGCTCGCCCCGGTCGTTCACCCAGATCTCGTACGGGGTCCGGTACGCGGGCGCGACCTCGATGAACGCCTCACGGTAGTCGACCGCGAAGCCCTCCTGACCCGGGTCCGGGATCAGCCCCATCACGGGGATGAAGTAACCGTCGCGGCTCACCCGCGCGCCGAGCCCCATGGCCAACTCCAGGCCGTCACCGGTGGCATGCGGCAGACAGCCGATCAGCGCGCTCTCACAGCCGGACGGCAGAAAGCGATTGCGCAGGCCGGGGTTGGCGTCATAGCCGCCAGTGGCCAACACGACCGCGCCCCCATGCGCGACGACGTCACCGCCAGCACCGCCTACAGCGGTCGCGGCAGTCGCGGTGTTCGCGCCATTCGCGGCGGTGGCCGCGCCGGCCGCGCCGGCCGCGCCGGCCGCGCTGGTCGCGCTCGTCGCGCTGGTCGCGCTGGTCGCGCTGGTCGCGCTGGTCGCGCTGGTCGCGCTGGTCGCGCTGGTCGCGCTGGTCGCGGTGGTCGCGCCGGGCGCGGTGGTCGCGGTGATGCCGGTGACGCGGCCGTCGGCGTCGACGATCGCGCCGGTGAGGCGGGTGTTCAGCAGCAGCCGTACGCGGCCGGCCTCGATCTGCTCCTCCAGCCGCCGCTTCAGCGGCTTCACCACCGACAGGCCGCTCTTGACGCCCCAGTACGTGCGCGGCACCGAGTACACCTCGTGCCCGTGCACCAGGCCAGGGGTGTCGGGATGGAAGTCGAAGCCCTGGCCGTCGAGCCAGTCGACGGTCTCGCCCTGCGCCTTGACCGACTTCCAGGCCAGCTTCTCGTCCACCTTGCCGTGGGAGAGACGCAGCACGTCCTCGAAGTGGCGCTCGGGGCTGTCGTCGATGCCGCGCTCGCGCTGGCGGCGGGTCCCGGCCCCGCTGAACTCGCCGTTGGCGATGTGCAGCATCCCGCCGATCCGGCTCTGTTTCTCCAGCACCAGCACGCTCGCGCCCGCGACGGCGGCCTCGATCGCCGTGCACATCCCGGCCCCGCCCGCGCCGATCACGATGACGTCGTAACGCCCCAGATCCTCGGCGTTCCCCGCGCCGTTCGCGCCACCGTTCCCCGCGCCGTTCGCGCCACCGTTCCCCGCGCCGTTCGCGCCACCGTTCCCCGCGCCGTTCGCGCCACCGTTCCCCGCGCTCATCACGCGCCTCCGGTCAGCTGGATCTCCAGCCCAGCGGGACCGCGCAGGAGCAGCTCGCCCAGCCGCTCGCCGCCGTGACGCTCCAGCTCCGCGGCCGTGGCCGCCGGGTCGTCCGCGGCGAACACCACCCGCCGCAGGCCGAGCGGCCGGTCCGACAGGTCGGCCGCGTCGACGCCGGTGAAGGACATGATCTCCAGACGGGCCGGAGCCTGGTCGGCGGAGACCAGGAACGACAGCCGCAGGCTCGCGTCCGCCGGCATGCCGGTCATCCGGTCGAACGGCGGGCCGCTCATCTCCCCGTCGAACAGCACCTTGAGCCCGCCGCCCGCGGTGAAGAAGGCCAGCGCGGCGTCATGGTCCCGCGGCACGATGACGGCGGTGTGCAGCTCGCCGTGCAGACGGCCGGGGTCGCGCTCCAGCGCGGGGCTGGGCCGGTGACCGGCGCCCGCCTGCGGCAGCGTCCACCACACGCCGTCCGCGCCCAGGGCCACGGCCTCGGTCAGGGACGCGGCTCCGTACGGGTAGGTCACGATCTCCCTGGACCTGCCGCCCGCCTCGTCGATCAGCCGGGTGGTGCGCGCCAGGTCACGCGAGTACATGCCGAGCAGGCGGGGGCCGACGTCCCAGAGCTGAGGGTCGGGCGCGTCCGCCCCGGGCACGAGGCGGATCCGGCCGGTGTCCACGCCCTCGACGCCGAGCAGCGCCTCCCGCCCGTCGTCCGCCAGCACGTCGAGCCCGAAGGCTCTGGCATGGAAGGCGGCCGACGCTCCGACATCCCTGCAGGCGATGACCGCCTCGACGATCGCTCCCAGCGACAAGCCGCACCTCCGCAGATCCAGACTGTTCCGTCCCTCGAAACGGTGTTTCAAACTAAGGCGGGATGTCGCCGACTGTCAATGATGTCGCAGGTTGGACGGTTCCCTCCTCTTGCGCGGCGCGCTTCCTATAGTCCAACCTGTAGAAACCAGAAACGCCGTTTCATGGAGTGGAACAGGAGCATCGGGTGTCCCAGGATCCGCCCGCGACCGCGTACCGTGCTGTCGCCCTGCAGACCGCCTGTCATGCCGTCAACCGCGCCGAGAGCGCGGCCGCCGCCCGCGACCAGATACGGGCCGCCGTCGACCGCGTGCACGAGCAGGTCACCGCGACCAAGCGGTTCGTCGGCCCCGGCGTGCGGCTGGTCGTCCTGCCGGAGTACCTGCTGACCGGCCACCCCATCGGGGAGCCGTTCCAGGAGTGGTGCGACCGCGCCGCCCTGGCGCCGGGCGGCCCGGAGTACGCCCGGCTCGCGGACATCGCCAGGGACGCGGGCGTCTTCCTGTGCGTCAACGGCTACGAGACGGACGAGCACTTCCCGGGCGTCTACTTCCAGGCGTCGGTCGTCTTCGACCCGGCGGGCGAGACCGTGCTCCGCTACCGGCGGCTCAACTCGATGTACGCCGTGACCCCGCACGACATCCTGGACCGCTACCTGGCCGTCTACGGCGAGGACGCGCTCTTCCCCGTCGCCAGGACCGAGATCGGCACGCTCGCCGCGATCGCCTCCGAGGAGATCCTCTTCCCCGAGGTGGCCCGCTGCCTGGCCATGCGCGGCGCGGAGGTGTTCCTGCACAGCTCGTCGGAGGTGTGCAGCGCGCTCCTCTCGCCGAAGAACGTGGCCAAGCTGGCCCGCGCCGTGGAGAACGGCGCGTACGTGGTCTCCGCCAACACCGGCGGCCTGTACGGCACCGGCATGCCCGCGGCCTCCGGCGACGGCGGCAGCCAGATCGTCGACCACCGCGGCCTCGTGCTGGCCAAGGCCGGTCAGGGCGAGACGATGGCCGCCAACGCGGAGATCGACCTGGCCGCGCTGCGCCGGGCCCGCAGGACCCCGGAGATGATGAACCTGCTCCCCCGCCAGCGGTTCGAGCTCTACGCGGCCAGCTACGCCCGCACCTCTTTCTACCCGCCCGACACGGTGCGGCCCGGCGAGACCGGGCGAGAGCACTTCGTGACCACCCAGCGTGCCGTCATCGAACGGCTGGCCGGCGACGGCCTCATCTGAGGAGGCGACATGCCCAGGGAGATCCACGTCCGGAACCCCCGCACCGGCACCCCGGACCACACCATCGTCGCCGCGGGCGACGACGAGATCATCGCCGCCGCGGGCGCGCTGCGCGCCCGCCAGAGCGCGTGGGCCGCCCAGCCGGTCGAGCGGCGCGCCGAGGCGCTGCGCGCGTTCGGCGACGCGGTCACCCGGCACCGCGACGAGCTGGTCGCCCGGCTGGAGACCGACACGGGACGCCGCTGGGTCTCGCAGCTGGAGGTCGACTCGGTGCTGACCAGCATCGAGCGCACCTGCCGGTACGCCGAAGCCGCCTTCGCCCCGGAGGATCCGGCCCCCACCGCCGACCCCGACGTGCATGTAACCGGCGACCTGGTGCCGTACCCGGTCGTGGCGGTGATCTCGCCGTGGAACTTCCCGTTCCAGCTCGCCCTCATCGACGCGGTGCCCGCCCTGCTGGCCGGGTCGGCGGTGCTGCTGAAGCCGAGCGAGGTGACGCCGCGCTTCATCCCCGTGCTGCGCGCGTGCGTGGCCGAGGTCGAGGAGCTGGCGGGCGTACTCACCGTGGTGGAGGGCGACGGCGCCACCGGCGCCACCATGGTCGCGGTGGCCGACGCGGTGTGCTTCACCGGCAGCGTGCGCACCGGCCGCGCGGTGGGCCGCGCGGCCGCCGAGCACTTCATCCCCGCCTTCCTTGAGCTGGGCGGCAAGGACCCGGCGATCGTCACCGCCTCGGCCGACCTGGACGCCGCCTCCTCCGCCATCCTGTGGGGCTCGACGATCAACTCCGGCCACTCCTGCATGTCCATCGAGCGGGTGTACGTGGACCACGCGGTGGTCGAGGAGTTCACCGAGGCGCTGGTGGCCAAGGCCGAACAGGTCGAGCTCGCGTACCCGGACATCGGCGACGGCCAGATCGGGCCGATCATCAGCGACGCCCAGGTGGACGTCATCCGCGAGCAACTGGAGGAGGCCGTCGCCAAGGGCGCCGTGATCCGGACCGGCGGCACGATCCAGTATCTCGGCGGCGGCGCCTATCTGCGGCCCACCGTGCTGACCGGCGTCGACCACTCCATGCGGGTGATGCGCGAGGAGACGTTCGGCCCGATCATCCCGATCATGCCCTTCGACGGCGAGGACGAGGCCGTCACGCTCGCCAACGACACCGAGTTCGGGCTGAGCGCGGCCGTCTTCGCCGCCACCGCCGAGCAGGCCGCCCCGGTCGCGCACCGGCTGGAGGCCGGGGCGGTCAGCGTCAACGACGTCTGCCTGACCGGCATGTTCCCCGAAGCGGAGAAGAACTCCTTCAAGTCGTCCGGGCTCGGCGCGTCCCGCATGGGGCCGCCGTCCGTGCGGCGCTTCCTCCGCCGCCGCGCCCTGCTCATGCGGGGCAGCGCCGGCATCCGCCCCTGGTACTACGACGGCACCCCCACCCAGACGGAGGAACGATGACCATCGCCGACATCCTGCGCGACATGTCCGGAGTGTGGGAGGGCACCTACACCGTGCTCGCCCCCGACGGCACCGTGCTGGAGCGCTACCCCAGCCGTCAGGAAGGCCGGATGGAAGGCACCGACTGGACCGAGAAGGTCGTCTACCTGCGTGAGGGCGCCGAACCGGCGGTGCGGCACTACCGCGCGATCGTCGACGGCGACTCCGTCGAGTTCGTCGACACCGAGATGTGGGGCGCCACCGCCCGCGCCGGCGACCAGGCCATCGTGTTCACCTTCGGCTGGAACGACCGCCCGCGGGAGCGCATCGTCGAGATGTCGATGCCCACCGGCGACTATCGCACCCGCCTGTGGCAGCACTTCGAGGACGGCGCGCTGAGCCGCCTCACCGTCATCGAGGAGCGCCGCGTCCCCGGCGCCGAGCCCGAACGCTGGTACGTGCCGGCCGGCGCCTGACCGTACCCGAATCTCAGGAGAATCACTGGTGGAACTGGACTACGACCTCGTGGTGGTGGGCGCGGGCACCGCGGGCATCCCGTGCGCGGCGGAGGCCGCGCACGGCGGCGCCCGGGTGCTCCTGGTGGAGAAGGACCACCGCGTCGGCGGCACGCTGCACATCTCCGGCGGCCACATGGCGGCCGCGGGGACGCGGCGGCAGGCCGAGCGCGGCATCGCCGACTCCGTCGAGGCGCACCTGGCCGACATCCGCCGCATCAGCGGCGGCACCGTCCGCGAGGACCTCGTCCGCACCGTGGTGGAGAACGCCGCCGAGACCGTCGACTGGCTCGACGGTCTCGGCTTCCGCTTCGCGCCGGAGACGCCGCGCGTCATCTACGGGCACGAGCCGTACACGACCGCGCGCACCTACTACGGCGTGGACGAGGCGGTGTCGATCCTGGAGGTGTACGAGCGGGTGCTCGCCGACGCCACCGCCACCGGCCGCCTGGAGCTGTGTAAGAACGCCCCCGTGATCGAGCTGCTGACGGGCGGCGACGGCCGCGTCACCGGCGTCACCGTCCTGCGCGACGGCCAGGACGTACGGGTGAGCGCCCGCCACGTGGTGCTGGCCACCGGCGGGTTCGCCGCGGAGCCGGAGCTGTTCCTGGAGCTGGAGGGCGCGCCGCTGGTGTCGGCCGCCCACCCGACCTCCACCGGCGACGGCATCCTGCTGGCCAGGGAGCTCGACGCGGGCATCCAGGGCACCGGCTCGTTCCTGCCGAGCTTCGGCGGCCTGCCCCACCCCACCACCCCGGGCAAGGCCAACTGGTCCGACCGGCAGCTGCTCGTCGCCGCCGAGCGCCCGCCCGTCGAGATCTACGTGGACAGGACCGGGCGCCGCTGGGTGGCCGAGGACGAGCCGTCCATCGACACCAAGGAGCGCGCGCTCACCCGCATCCCGGACATGACGTTCTGGACCGTGTTCGACGACGCGATGCTGGAGTCGACCCGGTCGGGCCGCCCGCTCGTGGTCGGCTGGACGCCCGAGGAGCTGCGCGCCCAGGCCGGGGTGCGCGAGGGCGTGCACCGCGCCGCCACGCTGGAGGAGCTGGCCGCACAGACCGGCATCGACGCCGAAGGGCTGGTCGCCACCGCGGCCCGCTACAACGAGGCGGTGGCCGCCGGGTCCGACCCCGACTTCGGCCGCGTCCACCTGCCGCTGCCGCTGGCCGAGGCGCCCTTCTACGCGATCCGCAACCACGCCATCTCGCTGGTGACGTTCGCCGGGCTGGACATCGACGACGGCTTCAGAGTGCGCCGGGCCGACGGCGAGCCCATCACCGGCCTCTACGCCATCGGCGAGGTCATCGGCGCCGCCGCCACTTGCGGGCAGAGCTTCTGCTCCGGCATGCTCGTCACCCCAGCGATCACCTTCGGCCGGCTGCTCGGCCGCCGCCTGGCTCAGTCGTAGAAGCCGAGCCTGCGCAGCTGCTTGGGGTCGCGCTGCCAGTCCTTGGCCACGCTGATGCGCAGATCGAGGTAGACGCGGGTGCCGAGCAGCGCCTCGATCTGCTTGCGGGCGTTGGTGCCGACCTCGCGCAGCCGCTCGCCCTTGCGGCCGATGACGATGGCCTTCTGCGACGGCCGCTCGACGAACATGTGGGCGTAGATGTCGAGCAGGTCGTCGCGGTCGGCCCTGGGCAGCATCTCGTCGACCACGACCGCGATCGAGTGGGGCAGCTCGTCGCGCACGCCCTCCAGCGCCGCCTCCCGGATCAGCTCGCCGACCAGCACCTGCTCCGGCTCGTCGGTCAACCGGCCGTCCTCGTACAGCGGCGGCGACTCGGGCAGGTGGCGCACCAGCACGTCGGCCAGCACGTCGAGCTGCTCGCCCGACTGCGCCGACACCGGCACCACGTCGGCGAACTCCTCGATCTCCGACACCGCCACCAGCTGCTTGGCGATCTGCTCCTTGCTCGCCAGGTCGCACTTGGTGACCACGGCGATCACCGGCGTCTTCTTGACCGCCGCGAGCTTGCCCGCGATGAACCGGTCGCCCTTGCCGATCGGCTCGTTGGCCGGCACGCAGAACCCGATCACGTCGACCTCGGTCAGCGTCGACAGGACCAGGCTGTCGAGCCGCTCGCCGAGGAGGGTGCGCGGGCGGTGGAGCCCCGGCGTGTCGACGATGACGAGCTGCGCGTCGGGGCGGTGTACGATGCCCCTGATCACCCGCCTGGTCGTCTGCGGCTTCGACGAGGTGATCGCCACCTTCGTGCCGACCAGGGCGTTCATGAGCGTGGACTTGCCGACGTTCGGCCTCCCCACGAAGCAGGCGAATCCGGCGCGATGGCTGTCTGGCGAGGTCACATAGTGATTCTCGCCCATCAGGAGGCCTGCGCGCGCCACCAGGCGAACACCTCGGGCATCACCAGCGGTGTCCACGACGTCGTCGGCAGCCCGCGCAGCTCGTCCTCCCGGACCCACCTGGCTTCGCTGATCTCGTCGTCGTCGGGGGTGGGGGTGCCCGACACGAGCGCGCATCCGTACACCGCGATCATGTAAGCGCACTCGTGGCCGTTCGGGTAGCGCACCCGGAACTCCGGCCCGCCGTAGACGCCGATCAGGCCGCGCACCCGCACGTCGATCCCGAGCTCCTCGCGCAGCTCGCGGCGCACGGCCGCCTCCGGGCGTTCGTCGGGGTCCACGGCGCCGCCCGGCGCCGCCCACAGGTCCACGTCGCCGTGGCGGGCCAGCAGCAGCCGGCCCTCGTCGTCGAACACGCAGCCGCAGACCGACGGCATCATCAGCAGGTCGGGCCCCAGCTTGGCGCGCACCTCCGCGAGGTAGGGCGACATCGGCATGCTCAGCCCCGCAGCGCGCCGTCGGGGCCGGCCACCAGGATGGCCGTCACGCCCAGCTCCGCCGCCACGGCCCGGTCGTCGTCGGACGGCCCGTCGCCGCCGGTGACCAGCGCCACCGCCTCCAGCGAGCGGGCGCCGCTCGAGACCGCCGTCGCCACCGCCACCTGCACGGCGGACAGCCGCAGCGCCGCCAGCGTCACGTCGGTGGCCGCGTACGTGCGGCCGGTCTCGTCGCGCACGGCCGCGCCCTCGGCGGAGCCGTTGCGGGCCCGCGACGCCCGCGCCAAGGTAATGATCTTGCTGTCTTCAGGATCGAGTGTCACGAGGACAAGGTTAGGGGCTGGCCATCCGCATCACGGCGTCGAGGAGCTGACGGGTGCGCTGCGGCTCCACCTCGGCCATGCTCGTGTGCACCAGCGAGACCAGCATGTCGCCCGAACGGGCCAGCACCACGTCCAGCGCGTACGGGTAGCCGTTCAGCCGGCCGCGCAGCTCGCCCGACACCGCCTCGTCCCCCACGTCCGCCACCGGCACCAGCGTGGCGGTCAGGTGGGTGCCGCCTTTGGCACGCACTTCCCTGCACGCCCTCAGCGACCCCGCCAGCGCGGCCATGTGCTCGTCGGCCGCACCGGCGTACCTGGCCAGCCCCACCCCGACCTGCTCGCCCAGCTCGTCGCCCTGGTAGCTGGCCGCGGCCTGCGCGGTCAGCCCTCGCTCCGGCGCCCGGCCACCGGCCGCGTCGAGCACCGCCCGGCAGTTGCGGTCGGCCGGCGTGAACGGCGCCCGCCACGCCTGCTCCGAGCGCGGTGAGAAACCGTCGGGCAGCCGTGGCTCCTTGCTGAGGATCTCCTTCATGTGGGCAAGCGCGCGCACGTCGAGCCCCTCTGTGCCTCCGCAGGCCGCAAGAGCGCCGGCCAGGAGCCCACAGACGATGATCCGGGTTCCGCGTTTCATGATTCCCCCCGGTGCCCAGCCTCCCCGAGCAGCGAAAACGGCAATCCACCGGAGTTACCAATAAACGATCAAACGCTAAAAGGGTGCCCTCGCCCGGTTATCCGGACGAGAGCACCCTTTACGCCGAACAACGTCCGACCGGCTAGCTGGCCAGAACGTTGTCGTCCCCCCAGGAGCGCCCTGCCGCGTGAACCCCCCTGCGGCGGGGCGCTTCCCCCTCCGGCACCCACCGCACAGGGTGCCGGGAAACAGACTCGCGGACCCCGCTTGCAACTCGCTTGACGACCGCTTGCCGCGAACCGGGCAGAGGTCACTCCTGCTCCGCCGCGGCCGGCACCGCGTCGTCCTGATCGGCCCGGACCCGCCGCACCACCACCGTGCTGATCCGGTTGCGCCGGCCGGCCAGGCTCTCCGCGGTCAGCTCAAGCCCCGCCACCTCAGCCCTCGACCCCGCGATCGGCACCCGCCCCAGCGCGTGCGCGAGCAGGCCACCGACCGTCTCCACGTCGTCGACCTCGATCTCGGCGTCGAACAGCTCGCCCAGCTCGTCGACCGGCATCCGCGCCGTCACCCGCACCCCGCCGTCGGGCATCGGCTCCACCCGCGGCGCCTCCTGGTCGTACTCGTCGGTGATCTCCCCGACGATCTCCTCCAGCACGTCCTCGATCGTGACCAGACCCGCGGTGCCGCCGTACTCGTCGATCACGATGGCCAGATGCGTCTGCCTCGCCTGCATCTCACGCAGCAACTGGTCGATCGGCTTGCTCTCCGGCACGTACGTCGCCGGCCGCATGATCGACTCGACCGTCTCCTTCTCGCCGTCACCGCCCGACTCGTGCACCCGGCGGGTGATGTCCTTGAGATAGGCGATGCCGATCACGTCGTCCTCGTTCTCGCCCACCACCGGGACCCGCGAGAAACCGCTCCGCAACGCCAGCGACAGCGCCTGCCTGAGCGTCTTGCCCCGCTCGATGTAGACCATGTCGGTGCGCGGCACCATCACCTCACGCACCAGCGTGTCGCCCAGCTCGAAGACCGAGTGGATCATCTCCCGCTCGTCGGGCTCGATCACCCGGCGCTCCTCGGCCAGGTCGACCAGGTCACGCAGCTCGGCCTCCGAGGTGAACGGACCGTCGCGGAACCCCTTGCCCGGGGTCAGCGCGTTGCCCAGCAGGATGAGCAGCTTCGGCAGGGGGCCGAAGATCTTCGTCAGCCCGTACACGATCGGCGCCCCCGCGAGCGCGATGGGCTCGGCGTGCTGACGGCCCAGCGTGCGCGGCATCACGCCCACGATCACGTAACTCACCAGGATCATCACCGCGGCCGCGGAGAAGTAGGCCCAGCCCTGATCGTCCATCAGATCGATGAACAGCAACGTCGCGATCACCGTCGCGACCAGCTCACAGCTCAGCCGCAGCAGGAGCAGCAGGTTCAGATAGCGCGGCGCGTCCGTGACGATGGCGTGCAGCCGCTGAGCGCCACGCCTGCCGTCGCGCACGGCCTCCTCGGCGCGGACCCGTGAGATCCGCGTCAGCGCCGTCTCCGTGCTGGCGATCAGGCCACCGACCACAACGAGGACGATGGCCAACGGCAACCAGGCGTTCACCGCGAGCTGCGCACCTCCCGCCACCCTTCGAGCAACCGCGCCTGAAGACCGAACATCTCCTTGTGCTCCTCAGGCTCCGCATGATCGTAACCGAGCAGATGCAGGATGCCATGGGTGCAGAGCAACTCGATCTCGTCCTGAGCGCTGTGCCCGGCCTCCTCCGCCTGCCGCGCCGCCACCTGGGGGCACAGCACCACGTCACCCAGCAGCGCCGGATCGGCCGGCCCCTCGGACTCGCCCCTGGCGCCGCCGCCGGGCCGCAGCTCGTCCATCGGGAAGGCGAGCACGTCCGTCGGGCCGGGCTCGCCCATCCACTTCTCGTGCAGCTCGGCCATCACGTTCTCGTCGACGACCACGAGCGACAGCTCGGCCAGCGGGTTGATGCCCATCTCGGACAGCACGTGGGTGGACAGCGCGACGAGCGACTCCTCGTCGACGCCCACCCCGGACTCGTTGTTGATCTCGATGCTCATCGTCGCTTACCCCGCTGCTGAATCGGTTCGGGAGTGCGCAGGGCGTCATAGCGGCCGTAGGCGTCGACGATCTCGCTCACCAGCTTGTGACGCACCACGTCGGCGCTCGTCAGCTGCGAGAAGTGGATGTCGTCGATGCCGTCGAGGATCTCCTGCACCACCCGCAGACCGCTCACCGTGCCCGCCGGCAGGTCGACCTGCGTCACGTCACCGGTCACCACGATCTTGCTGTTGAACCCGAGCCTCGTCAGGAACATCTTCATCTGCTCGGCCGACGAGTTCTGCGCCTCATCAAGGATGATGAATGCGTCGTTAAGGGTCCTACCGCGCATATACGCGAGGGGCGCCACCTCGATCGTGCCCGCCGCCATCAGCTTGGGGATCGAGTCGGGGTCGACCATGTCGTGCAGCGCGTCGTACAGCGGCCGGAGGTAGGGGTCGATCTTCTCGTACAGCGTGCCGGGCAGGAAGCCGAGCCGTTCGCCGGCCTCGACCGCCGGGCGGGTGAGGATGATGCGGTTGACCCGCTTCTCCTGGAGCGCCCGGACCGCCTTGGCCATCGCCAGGTAGGTCTTGCCGGTGCCGGCGGGGCCGATGCCGAACACGACCGTGTGCTTGTCGATGGCGTCGACGTAGCGCTTCTGGTTGGCCGTCTTGGGGCGGATGGTGCGCCCGCGCGAGGACAGGATGTCGAGCGACAGCACTTCGGCCGGGCGCTCGGAGGTCATCCGGAGCATGGCGATGCTCCGCTCGACGGCGTCGGGTGTGAGGTCGCCGCCGCTGCGCAGCACTTCGACCAGCTCCTCGAAGAGCCGGACGACAGTGCCGCTCTCGTCGGGGCTGCCGGTGACGGTGATCTCATTGCCGCGGACGTGGATGTCGGCCTTGAAGGCGCCCTCGATGACGCGTAGCAGCTCGTCGCGGGAGCCCAGGAGGCTGACCATGGGGTACTCGTCCGGAATCAGCACCTTGGCTTGTGTGCGCGTTGGAGGTGCCGTGCGTCGGGATTCGTGTAGTTCGGACATGGGCAGGCCAGCGTGGCCTGATGCCTCCCGGTCTCGAGGGCTTATCTTCTTCACCCATCGTATCCGGGGGCGGAACGTTTCCTCGCGGCAATATCAGCCGGGCGGCCATGTCAGGTTGCGGCCGCCCAGAACGTGCGCGTGCACGTGGAAGACGGTCTGCCCGGCGCCGGGTCCGGTGTTGAACACGACCCGGTAGCCCTCGTCGGCCACGCCTTCCTGGACGGCGACCGCGTGCGCGGCCTTGAGCACCTCGTCGGCCAGCCCCTGGTCGGCGCGGGCCAGCGCGGCGGCGTCTGCGTGGTGTTCCTTGGGGATGACGAGGACGTGGGTGGGGGCCTGCGGGTTGATGTCGCGGAACGCGAGCGCCCCGTCGTTCTCGTAGACGATCTCGGCCTGGATCTCCTTGGCCACGATCTTGCAGAACAGGCAGTCTGTCATCCGATCACCTTACCGATAGGGGTGGCTCTCCTGTCCGTAAGCCTCGACGACCCTGACCTGCTGCTCGGCATGTACGCTGATCAGCGTTGCGAATCGGTGACCGGATCCGTCGTGGCACCCGAAGATCCCCGCGGTTAGGGTGTCAGTGCACCATCGCAGCGAACGATTCAGCCTCGGGCGAGACCACCTGGCGAGGACACAACTGGGTCATGCCCCCAAAGGAACCGGAAGAACGTAAACCGTCAGGGAAGGCCGCGCGTCCCACTGATGTGACCACCGAAACCCTCCTGGTCGACAGATCCATGGGGGCGGTGCCGGTCGGGTGGGACGCCGACATGGCCGTGACCGCGCTTTACAGTGCGCATTTTCGGTCATTAGTTCGTCTCGCCGTGTTGCTGGTGCGCGACATGGCAACCGCGGAGGAAGTCGTGCAGGATGCGTTCGTCGCCATCCACGGCGCCTGGCGCAGGTTGCGTGACCCCGACAAGGCGCTCGCCTACCTACGGCAGTCCGTCGTCAACAGGTCCCGGTCCGTGCTGCGCCATCGGGCGGTCGTGGAGAAGTACGCCCCCAAGGGCCTGCCCGACGCGCCGAGCGCGGAGCACGGCGCCATCGGCGAGTTCGAACGGTCCGCGGTCATCGAGGCGTTGCGGGCGCTACCGTCTCGCCAGAGGGAGGCACTGGTCCTTCGTTACTACGGTGATCTGTCCGAAGCCGAGATCGCCCACGCCATGGGCATCAGCAAGGGGGCGGTGAAGAGCCACACGGCACGTGGCATGGCCGCCCTGCGTTCCGTCCTGGAGAAGATGTCATGACCCAGCCCCCCGACGAGTACGGCGAGGTCCTGCGCCGTGCCCTCCGTGCGGAGGCGGACGCGGTCGTGCCCTCGCCGGACGGGCTCGACCTCATCCGTACGAAGATCGAGCGGCGCGGCGCGCGCAACCTCTTCTGGTGGCGGACCGGGGCGGCCGCGGCGAGCGCGGTGCTGGTGGCGGGCACGATCGTGATGGTGGTGCCCGACCTGCGCCAGCGCGTCGTCGAGGCGCCCTATCTCGAGGTGCGCACCACTTCCAGCGCCACCCCGCCGGCGAAGTCCTCGACCAGCCGGCCCGCCTCGCCCAAGTCGACCGTACGGGAGAGCGAGCCTCTGGTCGTACCGCCGCCGACGTCGTCCGAGCCGTCGCAGAAGCAGGAGCCCCGCCCCTCGGAGACGGCCAGATCGACCGCCAAGCCCACGCCCACCCCCACGCCGACCCCCTGCCCGTCGACGGCCGACCAGGCGGAGCAGCCGGCCGACTGCCCTGAGGCCGACGATCCGCCGACGCCTTCGCCGTCCGAGCCGGAGGTGTCACCCACGCCGACGCCCTGCCCGGACGAGGAGTGCTCGACGCTGGACCCGGTGCCGACCATCTCGGACATGCCCAGCCCTCTGATCAGCGCGAACACGTCGTGACTCCCCTTCCCTGACCGCCGCGCACTCCCCCACCCACCCGCGTCACCGGCCCTCCCGGGTGTCACCAGCGTCCCGTACGGGTGAGCAGGACCGCCGCGGCGGCCACCCCCGCGGTCGAGGTGCGCAGCACCGTCGGCCCCAGCAGCACCGGCGTGGCCCCCGCCGCCAGGAACTCCGCCAGTTCAGGCTCCGACACCCCGCCCTCGGGCCCGACCACGACGACGATGTCACCGTCGTCCGGGAGCGCCACCCGCGACAGCGGCGCCGCGGCCTCCTCGTGCAGCACCAGCCCCAGCGCCGCCCCGGCCAGCAGCTTCACCACTCCGGCCGTCGAGACCGGCTCGGTCACCTCGGGCAGATGGAAGCGCCGGGCCTGCTTGCCCGCCTCGCGGGCCGTCGACCGCCAGCGCTGCAGCGCCTTGGCCACCTTGTCGCCCTTCCACTGGGTGATGCTCCGCGAGGCCTGCCAGGGAACGATCACGTCGACACCGGCCTCGGTCATCATCTCGACCGCCAGCTCGCCCCTGTCACCCTTCGGCAGCCCTTGCACGACGACCAGTCTCGGCCTGGGCGGCGCGACCTCGTACCTGCCCCGGACCTCCACCCGCAGCGAGTCCTTGAGCACCTCGCGCACCACGCACTCGGCCACCGACCCCGCCCCGTCGGTGAGATCCACCCGCTCCCCGGGCCGCAACCGCCTGACGGTGGCCGCGTGACGCCCTTCGGGGCCGCCGAGCACCAGCTCGGGGCCGTCGAGCTCGCCCGTCAGGAACACCGGAACCGTCACCAGCCACCTCGGATTCTCCACGTTACGCAACCACACGAACACCCTGCGCAATATCGTGTCCCGTGCAGCCTTCCTGAGATCACTCTACGAGGGGGTCGATGGCCGTCTCTCCCGCTCGCCAACGCGCGCCAGAACCGGGCGGTGTCCGAGAGCACGTGTCGCGGCCGATGCGCGTCAGGACGCGTCTCGTGCTCGTGCTGGCCGTGCCCACACTCCTGCTGATCACCGGGATGGCCGCGGAGGCGGCGGCCCGCCTGCACGCCCGCGCCGACGCCGACGCCACGGCCCGGCACGTGACACTGGTGCTCGCCGTCCAGGATCTCGTCCACGCGCTCCAGCGCGAACGTGCCCTCCTCGCGGCGCTGCTCGCCGGCGAGCCGCGCGTCAGGCCCGATCTCGTCCCCGCCCGCCACGCCACCGACCACGCCCGTTCGGCCCTCTCCCACCTGCTCGCCACCGCCCCTCCCACCGCGTACGGACCAGTACGCGACGCGCTCGCCCGCCTCCCCACCCTCGACCGCCCTCGCACCGGCACCCCGGCCCTCGCCCTGTCCCCCGACGCCCCCGCCACTCCCGGCGGCCCCCTTTCCCGCACCCGGCAGGCGACTCCCACACCGACCGCGCCCCTGGTGGGCCCTTACGGCGCGCTCGTGAGCCCAGGAGCCGCCACCCTGACCACAACCACCGATGGCGTCGCGCCGCCCACGTGGGACATGACCGCTGATGGCGCCGCGAACCCCACCCTCGACAGGACCGCCGAAGGTGCCTCAGACCCCGCCGTGACCCCTACTCAGGACGCGGTGGCCGGTACCGAAGGGACGGGGGTCGCCGGCGTGACTTCCACCCAGGGTTTGACCGGCGAGGCCGAAGGCGTCGGTGCCGAGATCGGTGCGTCCGTTGGTCGGAGGGCGCCGGTGGACAGGGGGCCGAAGGTGCGGCAGGACGTCTTCGAGGCGTTCACCGATGTGATCACGGAGTTGGCCGACGGGTCGTTCGGCACGGAGGTCGGCCGGTCAGACCCGTCGCTGCTGAGACGGTTGCAGGCGCTGGAGGCCATCAGCCGGGCCAAGGAGGCGGCCGCACGGCAACGGGCGGTGGTCACGGCGGCCTTCGCGACGGGCGCGTTCACCCAGGGCGAGTACATCACCTTCCTGGAGGCCCGCGCCTCCATGACCGACGCCCTGGACCGGTACCGCCGAACCGCCGGCCCTCAAGGCGTGGCCGCGCTGGAGCGGACGCAGCGGGGCGCTCCGGCGGCCAGGACGGCGCGGCTGGAACGCCGGGCCATCGCCGCCTCCCCCGGCACGCCCCTGACGGTCCGCACGCGTACCTGGCTCTCGGCCGGCGACGCCTACGCCGACGCCCTGCGCGCCGTGCAGCACGCGGCCGGACGCGAAGCACATGTCCTGGCGACGGCGACCCGCGAACGCCACACCCGGCACCTGACCTGGCTGGCCGGTCTGGGTGCCGCGTTCCTGCTGGTCATGGGGGCGCTGGGGGCGCTCATGGCACGCTCGATCACGCGCCCCCTCCGCAGGCTCACCGGCGAGGCCACCGCCCTGGCGCGCCACATCGCCACCCTGGAGGCCGCGGAGACGCCCCGCCTCGCCGTCCCCGGCACGCCCCCGTCCGGCCTCCACGCCCCGGGGACTCGCCCCGCCCACCTGTGGCGCGCCTACGACGCCTCTTTCCCTCTGCCGTCCGCACGCCTTCCAAGCCTCGGAAATGCCTCGTACGGGAGAGAAACCCGCAGAGCCGGGACTCCAGGCCAGCTGGCGAGCCGCCCGACCTCGGACGCGCACCCGGACCACTCACGCGAAGTCCCAGGCCTCCCATTCCGCGTCAAACACCCACTCAGCGACAGAGCCCACTCACTTCCCAGCAAGCACCCCCTCAGGGTCGAGCCCACGCACGAGAACACAACCCTGGACAAGCACCCTCTGGAGGTCGCGCCGCCGTACGAAAGCACATCCCGCGACAAGCACCTCCAGGGAGGCGAGCCTCCGTACGAGAGCACGTTCCGCCTCGGTGAGGAGCCCGCGCGGGGGACCGCTTCGGGCTTCGGGGGCGCCTCCTATGGTGGGAAGGGCTCGGACAAGGTCAGCGGGGCGATCCGGAGCGGGGGAACCGCTGGGGAGTTCGCGCGGCTGGCAGGGGCGCTGGGTGACATGCATGAGGCGGCGGTGCGGATCGCGGCCGGGCGGGCGGCGATCCGGCGGGACGCGGCCGCGTCGCTGGGCGAGCTGGGGACGCGGCACCGGGATCTGGTGCACCGGCAGCTGACGTTCATCAGCGTGCTGCAGCGCGACGAGTCGGACCCCGCCGTGCTGGCCAGGCTGTGCGAGCTGGACCGCGTGACCAGCCGTCTGCGCAGGAACGCCGAGAGCCTGCTGGTCCTGACCGGCACGCGGGGGCAGCGGCGCTCGTCGGAACCGGTGCCGGTGGACGAGGTGCTCCGGTCGGTGCTGGCCGAGGTCGAGGAGCACCACCGGGTGGCGCTGCGGGTGGTGGGCCGGGCGCACGTGCGGGGTCCGGTGGTGGCGGAGGTGGCGCACATGCTGGCCGAGCTGATGGAGAACGCGCTGGGCTACTCGCCGCCCGAGTCGGAGGTGGACGTGGTGTCACGGGCCGCCGAGGGTGAGTGCCGCGTCACGATCTCCGACTACGGCATGGGCATGACGGCCGGGGAGCTGGCCGCGGCCAACGCCCGGCTGCGGGGCGAGCAGAGCTTCCTGGTGGCGCCGACCCGCTGCCTGGGCCACCACGTGGTGGGCAGGCTGGCCGAGCGGCTGGGCGTGCGGGTGTCGCTGCACCCGTCGCCCGGCCGCGGCGTCACGGCACAGGTGACCCTCCCGGAGGAACTCCTGGCCGTGCAGCCCGCGGAGGCGGTCAACGGGTCCCGGTGACCGGCCGCCCGCCGCCGCGTCCCGTCGTCAGCGGCCGTTGAAGGCGTCGCGGAGACGGGAGAAGAAACCCTGCTGGCCGGGCGCGAACTTGCCCGGCGGCCGCTCCTCGCCGCGCAGCTTGGCCAGCTCGCGCAGCAGCTCCTCCTGCGGGGGGTCGAGGCGGGACGGGGTCTCCACGTTCACGTGGATGAGCAGGTCGCCGCGGCCGGTCTCGTTGAGGCGCTGCACGCCGCGGCCGTACATGGTGATGACCTGACCCGACTGCGTGCCGGGGCGGACGTCGATCTCCTCGGCGCCGTCGAGGGTCTCGACGGTGAGCACGGTGCCGAGCGCGGCGGCCGTCATCGGGATCTGGACGGTGCAGTGGAGGTCGTCGCCGCGCCGCTCGAAGATCTCGTGGGAGCGCTCGACGATCTCCAGGAAGAGGTCGCCGGGCGGGCCGCCGCCGGGGCCGATCTCGCCCTCGCCGGCGAGCTGGATGTGGGTGCCGTCCTCGACGCCCGCGGGGATGCGGACCTTGATCGTGCGGCGGGTGCGGACCCGGCCGTCGCCCGAGCACTCCTGGCACGGGTGGCGGATGATGCTGCCGAAGCCACCGCACTGCGGGCACGGCCGCGTGGTCATGACCTGCCCGAGGAAGGACCGGGTGACCTGGGAGATCTCGCCGCGGCCGTTGCACATGTCGCAGGTGTCGGGGTGGGTGCCGGGCGCCGCGCCGACGCCCTGGCACACCTCGCACAGCACGGCCGTGTCGACCTGGAGCTCCCGGGTGGTGCCGAACGCGGTCTCGCGCAGGTCGAGCTCGACCCGGATCGTCGCGTTGCGGCCGCGGCGGGCGCGCGAGCGCGGGCCGCGGGCGCCGCCCGTGGCGGTGCCGAAGAACGCGTCCATGATGTCGCTGAACGGGAAGCCGGCGCCGAAGCCGCCGCCCGGCGCACCCGCCCCGGCGCCGCCGAACGGGTCGCCGCCCAGGTCGTACATCTGGCGCTTGTTCGGATCGGAGAGCACCTCGTAGGCCTGCGTGATCTCCTTGAACCGCTCCTGCGTGGCGGGGTCAGGGTTCACGTCGGGGTGCAGCTCGCGGGCCAGCCGGCGGTAGGCCTTCTTGATCTCGTCCTGACTGGCGTCACGGCGCACCCCGAGGGCGGCGTAATAGTCGCTGTTTGCCACTTATCGACCTCTTAAGATGCAGCCAGAATCTGGCTGACGTAGCGTGCCACCGCGC
The DNA here is from genome assembly GCF_044458265.1 of Nonomuraea sp. NPDC050478. NCBI lineage: Bacteria > Bacillati > Actinomycetota > Actinomycetes > Streptosporangiales > Streptosporangiaceae > Nonomuraea > Nonomuraea sp. NPDC050478. The sequence continues at coordinate 755,069 of NZ_JBITHT010000004.1, forward strand.
GCACGGCGCCCATCGTCACGGGGTAGTCCATCCTGGTGGGGCCCAGAACGCCGAGCCGGGCCAGTTGGTTGTCGCCTTGACCGTATCCCGTCGCGACGATGGACGTGCCCCGCAGTCCGGTGTAGGCGTTCTCCGATCCGATGCGCACGGTGAGGGCGGAAGGTGTGTCTGAGGAAGTCTCGCCGAGCAGGCGCATGAGCACCACCTGCTCTTCCAGCGCTTCGAGCACCTCGCGCAGGCCGACGCTGAGGTCGGCGCCGGCGAGGTTGGCCGCCCCGGCGAACACGATCTTCTCGTCGTGCCGTTCGACGAGCGTCTCCAGCAGGACGGACAGGATCGTGGCCATCGCCGGCCGCTCGTCGACCGGCAGCCGCTCGGGCAGGTCCGAGACCAGCTCGGGCACGCTGCTCAGGCCGCAGCCGTCGAGGCAGTCGTTGAGCACCCCGCGCATGTGGGCGATGCGGTGCTCCTCCACCACCTCGGGCAGCTCGACCATGCGCTGCTCGACGCGGCCCATGTTGGTGATCAGCACCAGCATGACGCGGCGGTCGTGGAGCGGCACCAGCTCGACGTGGCGCACGGTCGAGCGGTTGAGCGTCGGGTACTGCACGACGGCGACCTGGCGGGTGAGCTGCGCGAGCAGCCGCACCGTGCGCATCACCACGTCGTCGAGGTCGACCGCTCCCGCCAGGAACGTCTCGATGGCCCGGCGCTCGGCCCCCGACAGGGGCTTGACCTGGGAGAGCCTGTCGACGAACAGGCGATAGCCCTTGTCCGTCGGCACGCGCCCGGCGCTGGTGTGGGGCTGGGCGATGTAGCCCTGCTCCTCCAGCGCCGCCATGTCGTTTCTCACGGTCGCCGGCGACACCTTCAGATTGTGACGCTCGGCGAGCGCCTTGGAGCCCACCGGTTCGTTGGTCGAAACGTAGTCTTCGACAATGGCGCGTAGCACCGCGAGCTTCCGATCGTCGAGCACGTGCGCACCTCCTACCGCCGCTTTCAGGGAAACGCCAGACCTAGCACTCTGTGTTCCCGAGTGCCAAGTGTACGGGTCTCGCTCACAGGGTGCGATAACACCGTTGTCCCCGCTGCTGGCACGCGTGAACGACAAGCATCACAATTGCCGACATGAACGACAATCCACCCCAGCGGCCTGTTGATCCGCCTTCAGGGCAGGATCCTCCTTTTGGTCAGCCTTATCCCCAGGGTGAACCTTCCCCGTACGCGCCGCCACCCCCACATTCCGGCCCGAACCCGTACGGATCTCAACCCCCCGGCCCCTACGGGCCCCCGCCCCAAGCGGGTCCCGGGCCGTACGGCGGGAGTCCGTACGGTCAGCAGCAGCCCGGCTACGGGTACGGGCAGCAGCCGCAGTTCGGCGGGCCGCAGTACGGGCCGCCGGGAGCACCCTACGGACGCCAGGTGGACCCGAAGGAGCTCCGCCCGCGGCTGCGGTGGATCGCGGTCGCGTGGGGCGTGGCCGTCGCGTGCGTCGTGGCGGGCGTGGTCCTGTTCGTCACCGGCATCGTGAACACCGTCGAGGACATCGCCCCGTCCACGACGTTCGCCGCCGGCGAGACGGTCACGGTCTCGCTCGACCCCGACGACCGACCGTCCGTCTACGTCTCCACCGACGCCCGGGTGAACTACCGCTGCGAGATCTCCGGCGGGCCCGGCCAGGCGCGGCTCGTCAACGCGCCGGGCTCGCAGACGGTCACGGCCGGCAGCCGGACGTGGGAGCAGATCCTGCTGGTCAACGCGCCCGCCGCGGGCGAGTACCAGCTCACCTGCGTCATCCAGGAACAGGGTGACGTGCTGTTCGGCGTGGGCAGGGACGCGCTCTCGGCGGCCGGCGGCATCGTGGGAGGACTGGCGGCGCTGCTGCTCATCCCCGGCGTGGGCGTGCTCGGCGCGATCATCGTGACGGTGGTCGTCCTGATGCGGCGGAGCGGCCATCGCAAGCGCCTCGCGACGGCCGGGTGATTTGCTACGGTCCCCGTGTGTACGACGGCGATGTTCTAGCGGGAAACTGGCGGCGTCCCGGCAAAGGGAAGATCCCCCAAGTGGCCGCCGAACCGGACCTGGTCGTGGAGGACGCCGACAGCGGCTTCTGCGGCGCGGTGGTGGCCTGCGACAAGGAGGCGGTGACGCTGGAGGACCGCTTCGGCAAGCGGCGGCTGTTCCCGCTGGCGCCCGCCGCTTTCCTGCTGGAAGGGCGGGTCGTGACGCTGGTGCGGCCGCAGGCCGCCGCCGCCCCGCGGGGTCACAGGCGCAGCGCCTCAGGCTCGATCGCGGTCGAGGGGCTGCGGGCCAGGGTCGCGAGGGAGAGCCGCATCTACGTCGAAGGCGTGCACGACGCGGCGCTGGTGGAGAAGATCTGGGGTCACGACCTGCGGGTCGAGGGCGTGGTCGTGGAGTACCTGGAAGGCGTCGACGACCTGCCCGCGATCGTCGGCGAGTTCGGCCCCGAGCCGGGGCGCCGGCTGGGAGTGCTGGTCGACCACCTGGTGCCGGGCTCCAAGGAGAGCCGCATCGCGGCCCAGGTGACCTCGCCTCACGTCCTCGTGGTGGGCCACCCGTACGTCGACATCTGGCAGGCGGTCAAGCCGTCCGCGCTGGGCATCCGGGCCTGGCCCGAGGTGCCGCGCGGGGTTCCGTGGAAGGAGGGCGTGATCGCCGCCCTGGGCTGGCGGATGGAGCCGGCCGACGCGTGGCGGCGCATTCTGGGCGCCGTCTCGACCTACGCCGACCTGGAGCCGGAACTGCTCGGCCGGGTCGAGGAACTGATCGACTTCGTTACGGAGGCATCGTGAGCCAGGATCCGCACCCACCGCCGTCCGACGAGGACGCGACCTGCCGCATCCCCACCGACAGCCCTCCGCAGGGCTACGGCCCGCAACCCGGTTCCGAGCCCGGGTACAGCTACGGCCAGCAGCCCGGCTCCGAGCCCGGCTACGGGTACGGACAGCAGCCCGGCCACGGCTACGGACAGCAGCCCGGCCACGGGTACGGACAGCAACCTGGTTACGGCTACGGGCAGCAACCTGGTTACGGCTACGGGCAGCAGCCACAGCCGCCGTACGGTCACCAGCAGCCTCCGTACGGTTACGCCGCCCCCCACCGGCAGCCCCCGCACGTCCCCGGCAGGTACGGCCCGCGCCCGGGCACCGACGACACCACCATGGCCATGGTCTCCCACCTGCTGGGCCTGCTGGTCTCCTGGGTCGGCCCGCTGATCGTCTACCTGATGAAGAAGGACGAGTCCCCGTACGTCAGGGACCAGTCGGCGGAGGCGCTGAACTTCCAGATCACCATGTTCATCGGCTTCATCGTCGCCGCCCTCTTCTCGATCATCCTGATCGGCCTCCTGCTGCTGCCGATCGTCTGGATCATCGCGCTGATCTTCCAGATCCAGGCCGCCATCGCGGCGCAGCGGGGCCAGAACTACCGCTACCCGATCAACATCCGCCTCATCACGTGAGCAGGTCGCGGACCAGCGCGTCCGCCAGCAGCCGGCCGCGCAGGGTGAGCACCATGCGCCCGGCCTTGAACGCCTCCGGCTCCAGCAGCCCGCCGGCCAGCGCCGCGGCGACCTTGGGGCGCGCGCCGGGCGCCACGTCGGCCAGCGGGTAGCCGGAGTCGAGCCGCAGCTCCAGCATGAGCCGCTCGGTCTCGCGGTCCTCGGCGGTCAGTTCCTCGCGGGCGTGCGCGGGCGAGTGGCCGGCGGCCAGGCGCTGGGCGTACGGGGCCGGATGCTTGACGTTCCACCACCGGGTGCCGCCGACGTGGCTGTGGGCGCCGGGGCCGACGGCCCACCAGTCGCCGCCGGTCCAGTAGAGCAGGTTGTGGCGGCAGCGGGCGGCGTCGCCGGTGGCCCAGTTGGACACCTCGTACCAGCGGAGCCCCGCCTCGGCCAGCATCTGGTCGGCGATGAGGTAGCGGTCGGCGGCCACGTCGTCGTCGGGCATCGGCAGCTCGCCGCGCCGGATCCGGGCGGCGAGACGGGTGCCGTCCTCGACGATGAGGGAGTAGGCCGAGACGTGGTCGGGCCCGGCCTCGACGGCGGCGGCCAGGGAGGCGCGCCAGTCGTCGTCGGTCTCGCCGGGAGTGCTGTAGATCAGGTCGAGGTTGACGTGCTCGAACCCGGCCTTCCTGGCCTCCAGCACGGCCTGGCCGGCCCTGCCTGGGGTGTGTTGCCGGTCGAGCACCCGCAGGACGTGCTCGCGGGCGCTCTGCATGCCGAAGCTGACCCGGGTGAAGCCGCGCTCGCGCAGCTCTTCGAGGTAGCGCGGGTCGACGGACTCGGGGTTGGCCTCGGTCGTCACCTCGGCGCCTGGCGCGAGGCCGAACTCGGCGTCGATGGCCGCGAGGATCCTGCCCAGGTCGCGGGCGGGAAGCAGGGTCGGGGTGCCGCCGCCGAAGAACACCGTCTCGACCGGCAGCCGGGCCTCGCCGAGCACCCGCCGCGCGAGCCCTACCTCCGCTATCGCGGTGTCGGCGTAGTCGCCGTGTGAGGCGCCGGGGCCGAGCTCGGCGGCGGTGTAGGTGTTGAAGTCGCAGTAGCCGCAGCGCGTCACGCAGAACGGGACGTGCACGTAGAAGCCGAACGGCCGCTCGCCGAGGCCGCGCAGCGCGCTCTCGGGCAGCTCGCCGGAGGCGGGCGCGGGATCTCCGTCAGGCAGCGTGGAAGGCACGTCTCCAGTCTGCCCGGTCCCATTGACTGCCCGATCCAGGAGATCTACGATCCGGGACAACTTATAGGAAAGTTTCCTATAAGTCAGGAGGCGCACCCCGTGAAGAAGAGCATCCTCATCGCCCTCTCCGTCTTACTGTCCCTGACCGTGACCGCGCTGCCCGCCGAGGCCGGAGGCGACCGTTTCAAGCGGGTCGCGTACTTCGTCCAGTGGGGCGTCTACGGGCGCGACTACCACGTCAAGGACGTCGACACCAGCGGCGCCGCAGCCAAGCTCACCCACGTCAACTACGCCTTCGGCTTCGTCGACGCCGCCGGTGACTGCTACTCCCCCGACCCGTGGGCCGACTGGCAGCGGCCGGTGCCGGCCGAGCAGAGCGTGGACGGCGTCGCCGACGCGCCCGGCCAGGCCCTGAACGGCAACCTCAACCAGCTCCGCAAGCTCAAGGCCAAGCACCCCCGGCTGAAGGCGCTCATCTCGCTGGGCGGCTGGACCGGCTCGAAGCACTTCTCCGACGCCGTGCTCACTCCCGAGTCGCGCGCCAGGCTGGCCGCCTCCTGCATCGACCTGTGGCTGCGCGGCAACCTGCCCGGCCTGGAGCCCGGCGCGGGCGCGGGCGTGTTCGACGGCATCGACCTCGACTGGGAGTGGCCGGGCTCGTCCGGCGCCGAGGGCAACGTGATCAGGCCGGAGGACAGGCGGAACTTCACCCTGTTCCTGGAGGAACTGCGCGCCCAGCTCGACGCGTACTCCAGCGACGCCGAGCTGAGCGCCTTCCTCCCCGCCGCCGCCGCGAAGATCGACGCCGGTTTCGAGGTGCGGCGGGTGTTCGACCTGCTCGACTTCGCCACCGTCCAGGGCTACGACCTGCGCGGCAACTGGGAGCTCCGGACGGGCCACCAGGGCAACCTGTTCACCGACGGGCGCGACCCGAACGAGGTCCGCTACAGCGTCGACCAGACCGTCCGCGACTACCTGCGGCGCGGCGCCCCGGCCCGCAAGCTCGTGATCGGCGTCCCCGCGTACGGGCAGGGCTGGACCGGCGTCACCGGCGGCGGGAAGGGCCTCTACAAGGCGGCCACCGGCCCCGCCCCCGGCAAGTGGGCCGCCGGCGTCGAGGACTACAAGGACCTCGTGACCAAGCCGGGCAAGCGCCACCGCGACCTGCTCACGGGCACGCTCTGGATGTACGACGGCAACGAGTTCTGGTCGTACGACGACCCGGCGGTGATGCTGCAGAAGGCCGCGTACATCAGGCTCAAGGGGCTGGGCGGCGCCATGCTGTGGTCCATCGACCAGGACGACTCCCGCGCCTCGCTCACCACGGCGCTGCACAAGGTCCTGAGGTGACCTCCCCGCGTTGATCCCCCGCGTGGGCGCGCTCGCGCCCACGCGGGAGGTCCCGCGAAGCTACGAGGGCACGCCCAGGACGCGCTCGGCCACCCGGTCCCATCGCTCGTCGTATCCGGGGACCTCCAGGATGCGGCGCAGGAGCTTCTCGTCGCCGTGGTAGGCCAGGAAGGACTCGGCCACGGTCACGCTCGCCGCCGGCCGGTGGAGCACCTCCACCTCGTCGCCCACGCCCAGCTCGCCCAGCTCCAGCACCCTGAGGTACGCGCCGGGCCGGGCGGCCTCGGTGAAGCGCTTGACCCAGCGGGGCTCGTCCAGCCAGTTGCGGAAGACCACGCACGGAACCCGCGGGGCCGCCACCTCCAGGAGCGTGCTGCCGATCCGCCAGCGCTCCCCGATCAGCGCGCCGTTGACGTCCAGCCCCGAGGTCGTGAGGTTCTCGCCGAACCTGCCGTCACGCAGCTCGCGGCCCAGCTCCCGCTCCCACCAGTCGTAGTCTTCCCTGGCGTAGGCGTAGACGGCCTGGCCGGGGGATCCGTGGCTGGGTTTGTCGGCGCGCTCGTCACCGGCCAGGCCGTTGGCCAGGACCGCCACCCGGTGGGTCACCGGCCGCTTGTCGATGGCCGTGCGCTTCAGCTTCCCGGCCCAGTCAGCGTCGACAGCTTGCCCGATATTTACCGATATAACACGCATACGGGGGACGGTATCGGAGCCTCCTTGCCTTGAGCGATGAAGTACCAGGCCAGACAGGTGACCATCTCCGCCACGTCAGGCCCGGTCGTCGGCGAGGTCTAACAAGGTTTCCAGGGCGGCCTGGCGCGCCTCCTCCACGGACGCGCCCCGCTCCCCGAAGCACTCGGCCGCCACGTCGAGCAGCGCCGTCACCACGGCGGCGTCGGGATAGGGCACGTCGACCACGACCTTGCCGTCATCGCCCAGCACCGCCGGCCTCATGTGGGCCCGCAGCAACCGCCGCGTCTCCTCCGCCACGGCGACCCCCAGCACAGCGGCACGCTCCATGCGCTCAGCAGCCATCATCTCACCCTCCAGTCGCACAGGTGTTCGGATGCCCAGGCTAACGGGACCCACCGACAAAACCCCGGCCTCCCGGCGGATGCCCGAGAAGCGGGTCACTTCTGAACCGCGCGCCGAAGGTGATCGTCTCAGGGGCATGAGAAGAAGCTGGGCCGCGGCCTCGGCACTGGTGCTCGCCGCGTGCGGCGGCACGGGGGTTGACCAAGCGGGCAGGACCACGCCGACGACCGCGCCTCCAGGGGCCACATCGGCCACCCGACCACCGCGACCAGCCTGGCCACGTGACCAGCCCCGCCACACCGACCACCGCGACCAGCGCGACCAGCGCGGCCACCGCAACCAGCCCCAGCCACAACGACCACCACGACGAGCCTGGCCACTGTGAGCAGCCAGGCCACCACTGCCACGGCCACGGCCGACCGACCCGCCGCTGAACCGGCCGCTCCCGGCCGTCCTGTCGCGCAGTGGCTGCGGGTGGGCGGGCTGGCCGCACCCGGCCTCGGCGCCGTCCGCCCTCCGACGCTGGTGGTCTACGCCGACGGCCGGGCCATCGCCGGCGCGGCCCACGAGCTCCACCTGCCGCCCGCCGAGGTGGAAGCCCTGGTCAAGGCCCTGGATCAGGAGCTGGCCGGGCAACCCGCCACCGCCTCGCCCCGGCCCGGCTCGCCGACGTTCCACGACGCGCCCACGACGATCCTCGGCGTGGACGGCGGCGACGGGATGCGGGAGGTGCACGTGCCGTACCTGGAGCACGCCGCGACCCGCTACGACGCCGCGCTCGTCACCGCCCGCGACCGTCTCTCCCATCTCGCGGGCCGCGTCACCGCGCGGGGCCGGGCCTACTCCACCGATCGCGTACGTCTGTCCGCCGAGCGGCTCGCCTCCCCCGGGACGACCGCGGAACCCCTGCCGGAGGGCGTACCCCTGCCACCCGATACGACCTCGGCCCGGAAGGACTACAAGGGCCACAAGGCGACTGCCATCACCCGGCTGATACCGGGCGACGGATCATGGCACGTCTACCGCCTGCCGACCGGCGGGCATCTCGCGCTGTCGTGGCGCTACCTGCTCCCCCACGAGTGAGAGAACCCGTCGACTTCGAAAGCGTCGCCCGATTCGCCAGGCAATCGCTAGCAATCGATGGAGAGCGTGGACACACAGCGGCTGCAGGCTGGGCTGCGCCTGGTCGCACGCGGCCAGGAAGAGGTCGCGGCGGCGCTCGGCGAGCACGACCCGGCGAGCGAGGACGAGCGGACGGCCCGGGTGATCCAGGAGTGGGGGTTGCCGCGGGCTCACCCAGGAGGCCTCAGAGCTTTTCCAGCGCCACGGGTTCGCCCCCCAGATCACCGAGGGCTGGACACGCGGCGACTGGGTCGAGATCGGCGACGACGGCCTGCGCTACCTCACCGGCAAGTCGCACCGCTGGCTGGAGGAACGGCGACGAGCTTCTCCGTACGCAGCTACGAGATCGACGCGCAGGGCCACCTCGACAACGCAGTACGGCGACCACGCCCGCTGAGAGCTGCTGCGCGCGGCCGGGATCGGGGCGGACGACCTGCGGAGCGGCGTCGGCCCCGTCACGCTGGAGAACACCATCCGCTACCTCCGCTCGGGCGACGAAGTGGACGTGACGTGCGCGTTCGAGTGGAGTGAGGGCAGGACCTTCCGGGTGCGGCAGGAGTTCCCGCGCCCCGCCGGAGAGCTGGCCGCCGAGCTGACGGGCGTCGGCGGGCTGCTCGACCTGCGCGCGGCGGCTGCTCGACCTGCGCGCGCGACGGCTGGTCGACGATCCGAAGGCCCGCCGGCGGCCTCACCCGAGCTGCTGGGTCTCTGACCGGATGCCCCGGACACGCGCGACGATGGCTAGGCTCGGGATGTGGACGACAAGATCATCAAGGTTCGCGGCGTCACGGTCGAGCTAGAAGGCGTTCCCGTGCTGCGAGACCTGAGCCTGGCGGTCGCGCGCGGCGAGGTGGTGGCCGTCGTCGGCCCCAACGGGTCGGGGAAGTCGACGCTGCTGCGCTCCCTGGCCGGGCTGGTGCCGGTGTCCGCCGGATCGGTCGAGGTGTTCGGCGCGCCTCCAGTCGACGGGCCCGTCTTCTGGCGCCGGGTGGCGTGGGCGGCCGACGAACCGGCGTGGTACCCGGGGTTGACCACGCGCGAGCACCTGGAGCTGATGCGGGCCGTCCACGGCGAACCCCGGCTGGAGGTCGAGGAGACGCTGGAGCTGTTCGGGCTGTCCGCGCGGGCCGACGCGCCTCCGCTCAACCTGTCCACCGGCCAGCGCCAGCGCCTCGCCCTGGCCGCCGCCCTGATCAGACCCAGCGAGCTCCTCCTGCTCGACGAGCCCGAGCGCGGCCTCGACGCCGCCTTCCGCGAGCGGCTCGGCGCCCTTCTCGCCGGCTACGCCGCCGCCGGCGGCACCGTCGTGGCGGCCACCCACGACGCCGCCCTCGCCACCGGCGCCCGCCAGGTCTTCCCGGGCAACCAGCTCACCTCCTGACCGCCGTCCGATCATCGAGAAGGAACCATGAACGACGCCACCGACGCCCGCCTCGCACGCGCGTTCGTCCGCTCACGGCAGCGCCGGCCGGTCAGCCTGCTCGACCGCTACGTCTCCGTCTTCATGCTGGCCATCGCCGTGGCCGTCTTCGGCAACCCGGTGACCACGGCCGTGACGGGGCTCGCCGGGCAGGTGGACGCGGCCCGGATGGGGCCGGGGGTGGCGCTGGTGATGCTGGCGCTGGCCGGATTCCTGGCCCTGGGACGGGCGGCGGGCCCGGTGGTGCTGCCGGCCGCCGACGCCTCGTGGCTGCTGCTGTCGGGCGTCGGCCGCCGAGGGCTGCTCGGGCGGCCCGTCCGGATCCTCGCGGTGATCACGCTCGCGGCCGGGGCGCTGTTCGGGCTGGCGTTGCTCACCGCGCTGGGGGCTCCCGACCAGCTCGTCTGGCGGCTGCTCGCGGCGGTGGTGCTGGGGATGTCGGCGAGCGCCGGCGGGATGGCCCTGGCCGTGCTCGGCCAGGGATCGCAGGCGTGGCAGACGTGGTCGACGGTCGCGCTGGTGGCGGTGCTGGCGGTGGCGGTGGCCGCGGCCATCGGACCGGCGCGCGAACCGCTCGCCGCCGTCGCCGCCGCGCCGGCGCAGGCCCTCGGAGCCGCCGCGGCGGGCGCGCTGGCGGCGGCCGCCCTTCTGGTACGTCATGCGTGGACGGCGCTCGACCGGATACCGGCGGGCACGTTGATGGGCGCGGCGACGAGGGCACGCCATCTGACCACGGCGGCGACGCACCTGGATCCCGGCGCGCTCACCTGGGCGGCCGAGGACGACCACTGGCGGGGCAGGCGGCTGCGTTCCCGGCGCTGGCCGTCGCTGCCGGCCCCGCTCGCGCTGGCCTGGCAGGACTGGCGCCGGGTGGCGCGCCGCCCCGGCCGCCTGGCCCTGATGGCGGCCACCACCACCCTCCCCGCCCTCCTCACCCAAGCCACCGGCGCCGCCCCCACCAACCTTGGCCGCGGATCAGCCGCAGAAAGCCTCACGGGGATGCCGGACGCAGGAAGTCTCGCAAGCACCGCAGGCGGGCAGAGCGCAGAAAACCTCGCGGGGATCGCAGGCGGGCCAACCGCAGAGAACCTCACGGGCATCGCAAGCGGGCCAACCGCAGAGAACCTCACGGGCATCGCAAGCGGGCCAACCGCAGAGAACCTCACGGGCATCGCAAGCGGGGCCGTTGCCGGTGGTGGGGGGCCGATGGAGGGGGTCGGTGCGCTGGTGGGCGGGCTGGCGCCGGCCGCGTTGCTCATCGGCGGGGCGCTGGCCGTGGCGGCGAGCGCGGTGGCCGGGGCGCGGCGGGACGCCGACAATCCGGCGCTGGCCAGGCTGGCCGCCGTCGGCACGCGCGCGGCCCTGCTGGCCCGCGCGCTGCTGCCGGCGCTGCTCGCCGCCGCCTGGATGGCCGCCGCGCTCGGCTGGCTGGCGGCGGCCGGGGCCGTCGCGGGCCCCTGGTGGGCGTTCGGACCACTGGCCGCGCCCGCCCTGGCGGCGGGCGCGCTCCGGATGGCCCGCAGGCCGCCCGTGGACCACTCGCTGCCGCTGATCGACACCCCGGCGGGCGCCATCCCGACGGGCCCGGTGTTCTGGGCGGCCACCGGCCCGGACCTGGCCCTGCTGGGCAGCCTCCCGACGCTCGCCGCGCTGGTCACACAGCCCGCGGACCCGTCTGGCTACCTGGCCGCCCAAGCCGTCACCGGCCTGGGCGCGCTCGCCGCGTACGCGTACCGGCAGAAGGCTCGATAAGCGCCGACCCGCTGTCGGCCGCGCCTACGCGTACCGGCAGAAAGCTCGATAAGCGCCGTCCCGCTGCCGGCCGCGCGTTCGCCGCGTACACGTACCGGCAGAAGGCTCGCTGAGCGCCGTCCCACTGCCGGTCCGCGCGTACGCGTACCGGCAGAAGCGGTAGAGCCCTTACTTCTTTGGCTTGTCGGAGCCGGAGTCGGTCGACAGCGCGGCCACGAACGCCTCCTGCGGCACCTCGACCCGGCCGACCATCTTCATCCGCTTCTTGCCTTCCTTCTGCTTCTCCAGCAGCTTGCGCTTACGGGAAATGTCGCCGCCGTAGCACTTGGCCAGGACGTCCTTGCGGATGGCGCGGATGTTCTCGCGAGCGATGACCCGGGCCCCGATCGCGGCCTGGATCGGCACCTCGAACTGCTGCCTGGGGATCAGCTCGCGCAGCTTCTTGGCCATCTCGGTGCCGTACGCGTAGGCCTTCTCGCGGTGCACGATGGCGCTGAAGGCGTCGACCGGCTCCCCCTGCAGCAGGATGTCGACCTTGACCAGGTCGGCCTCCTGCTCCCCGGCCGGCTCGTAGTCGAGCGAGGCGTAGCCGCGGGTGCGCGACTTGAGCTGGTCGAAGAAGTCGAAGATGATCTCGCCGAGCGGCAGTGTGTAGCGGATCTCGACGCGGTCTTCCGAGAGGTAGTCCATGCCGAGGAGGTTGCCGCGCCGCCCCTGGCAGATCTCCATGATCGCGCCGATGAACTCGGACGGGGCCAGGATCGTCGACTTGGTCACCGGCTCGAAGACCTGCGCGATCTTGCCGCCGGTGGGGAACTCCGACGGGTTGGTGACGGTCAGCTCGCTGCCGTCTTCCATGATCACGCGGTAGATGACGTTGGGCGCGGTCGAGATCAGCGACAGCCCGAACTCGCGCTCCAGCCGCTCGCGCACGATCTCCATGTGGAGCAGCCCGAGGAACCCGACGCGGAAGCCGAACCCGAGCGCCGCCGACGTCTCCGGCTCGTAGACCAGCGCCGCGTCGTTGAGCTGCAGCTTGTCGAGCGCCTCGCGCAGCTCTGGGTACTCGTCGCCGTCGATCGGGTAGAGGCCGGAGAACACCATGGGCTTGGGGTGCTCGTAACCGGCCAGCATCTCGCCGGCGGACTTGACGGCGGAGGTGACGGTGTCGCCGACGCGCGACTGCCGCACGTCCTTGACCCCGGTGATCAGGTAGCCCACCTCGCCGACGCCCAGCCCCAGCTCGGCCGGGCGCGGCTCGGGCGAGATGACGCCGATCTCCAGCGTCTCGTGGGTGGCGGCGGTCGACATCATGAGGATGCGCTCGCGCTTGCCCAGGTGGCCGTCGACCACCCGCACGTACGTGACGACGCCGCGGTAGGTGTCGTAGACCGAGTCGAAGATGAGCGCCCGCGCGGCCGCGTCGGCCCGGCCGACCGGGGCCGGCACCTCCCGCACCACGTGGTCGAGCAGTTCGCGCACGCCCTCGCCGGTCTTGCCCGACACGCGCAGCACGTCGGACGGGTCGCAGCCGATCAGGCCCGCCAGCTCCTCGGCGAACTTCTCCGGCTGCGCCGCCGGCAGGTCGATCTTGTTGAGCACCGGGATGATGTGCAGGTCGGCGTTCATGGCCAGGTAGAGGTTGGCCAGGGTCTGCGCCTCGATGCCCTGGGCAGCGTCGACCAGCAGGATCGCGCCCTCGCACGCCTGCAGCGACCGGGACACCTCGTAGGTGAAGTCGACGTGACCCGGTGTGTCGATCATGTTGAGGACGTGGCCGTCATACGGCAGCCGGACGGCCTGGGACTTGATCGTGATGCCGCGCTCTCGCTCGATGTCCATCCTGTCGAGGTATTGAGCGCGCATGGAGCGGTCGTCGACCACCCCCGTGATCTGCAGCATCCGGTCGGCAAGCGTGGACTTGCCATGGTCGATATGCGCGATGATGCAGAAGTTGCGGATCAACGCGGGGTCTGTCTGGCCAGGCTGAGTGCGCACCGAAGTCCGTTCCGACAGGTTTGAGGTCAAGCGTCTTTCATGGTGACATGCCCGGGTGATGTCCCGAACCGTCATCCGCCGCGGCCTGCGCCTGATCGCGCTCGCCTCGGTCGTCATGGTCGCGCTGATCGGCGTCTTAGCCGCCGCGTTCCGGCTCCAGTTTACCGGGGCTCCGGCCGGGTGGGCGATGAGCACCGGCAACGACGCCCTCTGGCTGGGCCACATGTGGGTCGACGGCCGCCGCGACGAGCAGGACGTGCGCGTCCTCGCCGAGCGCCTGCGCACCACCGGCGTCAAGGACCTGTACGTGCACTCCGGTCCCTTCGAGCTGGACGGGAGGCTCGATCCGGCCAAGTATCCGAACGCCTCACAGTTCGTCCAGTGGGCGAAACGGCATATGCCGGGCGTGCGCATCTCCGCGTGGCTCGGACAGAAGGTCAAGAACGGCCTGGACCTGGACGATCCCGCCGCCCGCCGGAACGTGCTCGACGGCGTCGCGGCCGTCATGAAGGCCGGGTACGACGGCGTCCACTACAACTTCGAGCCGCTCGGCGACGGCGACACCGACTTCCTCGTCCTGCTGGACGAGACCAGGCGGCACGCCTCCCTGGTGTCCACCTCGACCCCGCAGATCGAGCCGTACCCGCTCATGCGGATCGGCACGAGGGCCGTCATGGGCCACGACAAGTACTGGTCGCCCGGATACTTCCAGGAGGTCATGTCCCGGGTCGACCAGGTCGCGGTCATGACGTACGACTCCGGCCTGCCGCTGGAGTCGCTGTACGGCGGACACGTGGTACGGCAGGCGGAGCTGGCCCTGGACCTGGTGCCCGAGTCGAAGTCCCTGTTCGTCGGCGCCCCCGCCTACCACGACCACGGCGTCCCGTGGAGCGACGCGGCGGAGAGCGTCGCCGTGGCCGGCCAGGGCGCCAAGCTGGCGCTGTCGGAGCACGGCCCGCGCGAGCGGTTCGGGCTGGCCCTGTACGTGGACTTCGCGGCGACCGAGGAGGACTGGCGGGAGTACGAGGAAAACTGGTTATCCTGAAACCGGGCGTTGATTTGAGCGGCCACCTGAGTTATTGGTAGCCTGAGCAACTGCGTGTGGCGCGCCCTCTCTCGAGCCCGCGCGCTTCATCCACCACCTTTAGACTTCACCGAGGCTTCTTCGTGGCGAACATCAAGTCCCAGATCAAGCGCAACAAGCAGAACGAGAAGGCTCGCCTGCGCAACAAGGCTGTCAAGTCCTCTCTCAAGACCGCGGTCCGCAAGTTCCGCGAGGCCGCCGAGCAGGGCGACGTCGAGCAGGCCGCGGCGCTGCAGCAGGTGGCCGCCCGTCAGCTCGACAAGGCCGCCAGCAAGGGCGTCATCCACAAGAACCAGGCCGCCAACCGCAAGTCGGCGATCGCCAAGCAGGCCGCCGCGCTCGCCGCGGCCAAGTAGGCGCCGGTCCGGCCATAGGAGCGCCGCACTCCCTCACGGGGTGCGGCGTTTTCTGCTGCTCGGGCACAGTCTCAAGAGCAATGTCACAGTTTCAATATCACATACGCGTCGCCGGGCCGTATCTTCTCCGTCACCGTTGACATCGCGCTCTTGCCCTCGGTGACGCCCTCCCCAATCCTCCTGAGGAGCGGATGTTGGGGGGTCGGATGCGGGGGCCGTTGGTCGTCAAGCGCGCGTTCAGCGAGCCGCTCCTGCTGTTGGCCGCCTTCGGGTCCATCCTGCTGGCCACCACCACGCTCGTCGCGCTGACCATGTACGCCTCCTCCATCGCCGAGGCGGGCGTGCGCCGGACGATGGAGACCGCGCCGCTGCGCCAGGTGGCGGTGACGGTGAGCGCCCCGGTGACGGGCGAGACGTTCCCGCGGCTCGACGCGGCGGTGCGCGGCCGGGTGACCGAGTCGCTCGGCGGCACGCCCGCCGCGTTCTCGACGAGCTTCCACTCCGACTCGTACACGATGCCGGGCCAGGAGCGCCGCGAGGTGCCGGAGCTGCTGCGGTTCGGCAGCTACGACGGTCTCGACGGGTATGCCCGGCTGGTGTCCGGCACGTGGCCGGAGCCCGCGGAGGACGGCGCCGTCGAGGCGGCGATCCCGCTGTCCGCGGCGTCGGCCTCCGGGTTGGAGAGCGGGCAGGAGATCACCGTGCGCGGCCGGCTCGACGGCAGGCCGGTGACGGTCCGGGTCACCGGCGTCTTCCAGCTCGCCGACCCGTACGGAGACCGCTGGGCCGGCGAGCAGTTGCTCAGCCGCGGCGTCGAGCACGGCGAGTTCACCACGTACGGGCCGTTGATGGTGCCGCGCGAGACGTTCCTGGCCCGCTTCGCCACCAACGTCGGCACGACCTGGACCGCCGTCCCCGACCTGAGCGCGATCACCCCGGAACGCCTGCGTCCGCTGGCCGCGGGCGTGAGCGGCCTGGCCGAGTCGCTCAAGGCGGACGGCTGCCCGAGTTGCACGGCCGTCACCCGCCTTCCCGGCATGCTGACCCAGCTCGACACCGCCTCGCTGGTGGCCCGCTCCACGATGCTGATCCCGGTGCTGCAGTTGCTGCTGCTCGCCGCGTACGCGCTGATGCTGACCGCCCGGCTGCTGGCCGACCACCGGCGGATGGAGGTGGCGCTGCTGCGCTCGCGAGGCGCCGGCACGCTGCGACTGGTGGCGCTGGCGGGCGGCGAGGCGCTGCTGGTGGCGGTGCCGTGCGCGGTGGCGGCGCCGCTGCTGGGGCCGCCGCTGCTGGCCGCGGTCAACGCGCTGCCGTGGATCGCGGCCAGCGGGGTGCGCCTGGCGCCGGCGGCGGACGCGGGCACGTTCCTGGTCTCGTCCGGCGTGGCCCTGGCCGCCGCCGTGCTGCTCACGCTGCCCGCCCTGGCGGGCGCGCGCCGCACCTACGTCGAGGAGCAGACCGCGCGCGGGCGCGGCGCGGGACGCGGCCTGATCGAGCGGGCGGGCGCGGACCTGGCGCTGCTCGCGGTGGCGGCGCTGGCGATCTGGCAGCTCCGGCACTACGGCTCGCCCGTCACCGGCACCTCCGGCGGAGGGCTGGGCATCGATCCGCTCATCGTCTCCGGGCCCGCGCTGGCGCTGCTCACCGGCGGCATGCTCGGCCTGCGGCTGGTGCCGCGCGTGTCCCGGCTGGCCGAGCGGATCACCGCCCGGCGGCCGGGGCTGGCGCCCGCGCTCGGCGCCTGGCAGGTGAGCCGGCGTCCGCTCCGCTACGCGGGTCCCGCGCTGCTGCTCACGATGGCGATCGCGATCGGCATCGTGTCCATGGCCACCGCCGCCACCTGGCGGGGCTCCCAGCTCGACCAGGCGCGCCACCAGGCCGGCGCGGACCTGCGGCTGTCCGGCCCGCCGGACTCGCCCGAGCTGGGGTCGTCCGGGCGGGGCAGCGCGTTCGCGGCGCTGCCTGGCGTGACCGCCGCCTCGCCCGCCTTCCGCGGCCAGGTGGAGGTGGGCGGCGAAGGGGCCGTCCTGCTCGCCCTGGACGCCGCCGAGCTGGAGGCGCTCTTCCGGCTCCGCCCCGACCTGTCGGCGCGGCCCGTCGCCGGCATGAGCCGCGCGCTGGCCGCGAACCGGCCCGCGGACGGGGGACTCGAACTGCCCGGCCGGCCCGCCGCGCTCGCCGTCGAGGCGCGCATGGACCGCATCCTGCCACTGCGTGTCCGCGTCTCCGACTCTCTCGGCGTGTGGCGCGACCTGCCGCTGACCGCCGCCGGGAACGGCCGGCTGAGCGCTGATCTCAAGGGGCTGGCCGGGCGTAGTGGTGAGATCGCCTACCCGCTGGCGGTGCGCGGTTTCACCGCCGGCGCCCCGGCGGAGGGCACGACGGTCGTCACGCTGTCCGGCCTGAGCGCCGACGGGCGGCCGGTCGGCGCGCCCGAGGTGCGGCTGGAGGTGACGGGCGAGCGGCCGGTCGCGGCCGGGTTCGCCCCGGTACGGGAGCGGCGCCCGCTGCCGGTCGTGCTCACCGCCGACCTCGCCGCCGCGAACAAGCTGGCGGCGGGACAGACCGGCCGGATCAACCTGGACCGCGAGGTCGTCGACGTCACCGTGGCCGGGGTCGTCGAGCGGATGCCCACCACGGAGCCCGACCAGCCGGCCCTGCTCGCCGACTGGGGGACCCTGCAGGCGCACGGCCTGGCCACCGGGCAGCAGCCCAGGCCCGCCACCGAGTGGTGGCTGGCCGTCGAGGGCGGCGACACCGCGCCGGCCGCGCGGGAGCTGCGCGGCCATCCCGAGTGGGACGTCACCGTGACCGACCAGCGCGAGCTGGCCGCCGGGCTGCGCGACGACCCGCTGGCCAGCGGGCTGCAGGGGGCGCTCATCCTCGGCTTCCTGTCCGCGCTGGTGTTCGCCGCGCTCGGCTTCCTGGTGAACGCGGCCGTGGCCGCCCGCGAGCGGATGGCCGAGTTCACGATCCTGCGCGCGCTCGGCGTCAGCTCCCGGCAGGTGTTCGGGCTGCTGGCGGTCGAGCAGGCGTTCGTCATCGTGCTCTCGCTGGTGGCCGGCACGGCGCTGGCCGTCGTGGTGGGCGGCCTGGTGGTGCCGCACATCGTGCTGACCGGGCAGGCGTCGGCGGTCACGCCCGAGGTGCTGCTCGACATCCCGTGGGGAGCGACCGCGGCCCTGCTGGCCGGGGTGGCGGCCGTGCTGTTCGCGATCGTGGCCGTCCTGGCGCGCAACCTGCGCCGCCAGGGCCTCGGCCGGGTGCTGCGCATCGGGGAGGACCAGTGAGGGTGCTGCGGCTCGCCCGGACGCACCGGGGCGCGGTGGCCGTGCTCGCGCTGCTCGTGCTGAGCGCGTGCGTGCTCGTGGCGGGGCTGCCGCGTACCATGCAGGCCGCCTTCGACGGCGCGCTGCGCCAGTCGCTGGCCGCCGCGCCCGCCTACCAGCGGGACGTGGCCGTGGAGCTGCGCTCGTCGGGTCCGGAGAGCGACCTGCGCGAGCCGGCGCAGTTCGCCTCGTACGGGGAGCAGTACCGGGACCTGGTGCCGGAGCCGCTGAGCGACCTGCTCGACGGCACAGGACACGCCAGCGCCAAGACGTACGACACGCCGGTGAACGGTTCCGGCGGTCGCACGTACCTCAATCTCGGCTGGCTGTCCGACGGCGAGCGGCGGGTGGAGTGGGCCGAGGGCCGGGCTCCCGGGAGCGTCGGCACGACGCGGTGGCAGGGGCAGACGGTGCCGCTGTACGAGGTGGGGGTGTCGGCGGAGGCCCGCGACATGATGGGGCTGAAGGTCGGCGACCTGAAGATCCTCGGCGAGAGCGACTTCGCGGCCGTGAAGGTCGTCGGCGTCTTCCGCGCCCGTGACGCGGGTGACGACTACTGGTCGCACAACGGTGAGATCCTGCACGTCACGCGGCTGCAACCGCCGGGCTCGCTCGACTACGAGCACTACACCACCGCGCTGATCGCCGACGCCGGGCTGGCCCGGCTGAGCGGCGCGGACCGGAATCTGTCCTACCGCTGGGTCCTGCCGGTGGACGCCGCCAGGACCGGGGCGCGTCAGGTGGACGAGCTGGACGCGGCCGTCACGGAGTTCGAGCGGGTGCTGAAGGTGCGGCCCGGCCTGGTGTCCGGCACCGTCGTCTCCACGGGGCTGCCCGGGCTGCTGGACGGGTTCCGCGCCGCGCTGGCGACCGCGCAGACCGTGATGTTCCTGGTGCTCGGCGGGTTGCTCGTAGTGGCGCTCGGCGTGATCCTGCTGGCCGTGCGGCTCCTCGTCGACCGGATGGACCGGGCGCTGTCGCTGACGCGGGCGCGCGGCGGTTCGCTGCGGCAGGTGGCGGGGACCGGCGCCGTGCTGGTCGCCGCCGTGGTCGGGCCGGCCGCCGCCGCCGGGTACGCGCTCTCGTACCTCTTCCCCGGGCCGGTGCCGCCGGTCGTGCACGCCGGGCCCGTCGCGGTGGCGGTGGCGGCGGTGGCGTTCGCCGCCGCGCGGATCGCCGTCGCCCACCGGGCGCCGCTGCACGAGCGGCGTGAGGACGTGGTGGCGGCCCGGCCGTCCGCCCGGCGGATCACGCTGGAACTGCTGGTCGTCGGGCTCGCTCTGGCGGGCGCCTACCTGCTGCGCACCCGGGGCACGGCCGCCGGAGGGCTGGACCCGTTCCTGCTGGTGGTGCCGCTCGCGCTCACGCTGGCCGCGGCGCTGATCACCATGCGCTGCTACCCGTACCCGCTGCGCCTGCTGGTCAGGGCCGCCGCCGGGGGCCGGACCGCGGTGGCCTTCCTGGGGCTGACGCGGGCGGCCAGGACGGGCTCGTCCGGCGTGCTGCCGGTGCTGATCCTGCTGCCCGCGCTGGGCGTGTCGGTGTTCGCCTCGGTGATCTCCGGCAGCGTGGCGAGCACGCAGCGGCTGGCCTCGTGGCAGGCCGTCGGGGCGCCGGTCAAGATCACCTCCGATCGGGAGCTCACCGCCGGGGAGGTCGAGCGGGTGCGTCAGGTGCCCGGCGTGGCCCGGGTCGTGCCGGTACAGCTCGCCGACGTGCAGGTCGGCCACACGGCGGAGCGGGCCGAGGTGATCGCCGTCGACCTGGCCGGGTGGCGGGAGCTGGTGGCGGGCGCTCCGGTCAGCCTGCCCGCGCCGCCCGCGGCCGATTCCGGCATCCCCGCGCTGGTGTCGCACGAGCTGCGCGGGCGCGGCACGTTCGAGATCGGCTGGCAGTCGCGGCTGACGATCACCACCAGGGACGTGGTCACCGCGGTGCCGGGCTTCTTCACCGAGGGCAAGTTCATCGTCCTGCCGTTCGACGTGAACCCGCGGCCGGTGGTCAACGCGCTGCTCGTCTCCGGCGCCGCCGACCGGGCCGCGCTGGCGCGGGCCGTGCCGGACGCCCGGGTGGAGACGCAGGCGGCGACGCTGGCCGCCATCCAGGCCGACCCGATGACCGGCACCGTCAGCGCCACGCTGCTCGTGGTGACGGTGGCGCTCGCCGGGTACGCGCTGGTCGCGGTCCTCATCACGCTGGTGATCGGCGCCGCCGACCGGGCCAGGGCGCTGTCGCTGCTGCGCACCCTGGGACTGTCCGACCGCCAGGCGCGGCGGCTCACCGTGCTGGAGATCCTGCCGATGGTCCTGGTCACCGCGCTGGTCGGGCTCGGCCTCGGGCTGGGTCTGCCGGCCGCGCTCGGTCCCGGCATCGACCTGTCCGCCTACGCCGGCGGGCTGGCCGTCGGCGGCTACGATCTCGACCTGACCACCCCGGCCGCGCTGGCCGCCGGGCTCGCCGTCGTCGCCGTGCTCGGCGCGTACGCGCACGCCGCCATCAGCCGACGCCGCGACGTGAGCGCCGTCCTGAGAGTGGGAGACCTGTCTTGAACCCGACATTGTCCGAGCTGGAGGCGGAGGCCGGCCGGGAGAAGGCCGCTTTCGGAGGTGACGCGCACATCGTCTGCGACAACCTCGTACGCATCTACAAGACCGAGGGCGTCGAGGTGGTCGCGCTCCAGGGCCTCGACCTGGTCGTGGAGAAGGGCGAACTGCTCGCCATCGTGGGCGCGTCCGGGTCCGGCAAGTCGACGCTGCTCAACGTGCTGTCCGGGCTGGACGTGCCGACCGCCGGGGTGGCACGGGTCGCCGGGATGGACCTGCTGGCGATGACCGCCAAGGACCGGCTGCGCTACCGGCGCGAGGTCGTCGGGTTCATCTGGCAGCAGACCGCGCGCAACCTGCTGCCCTACCTGACGGGGCGGGAGAACGTCGAGCTGCCCATGGTGCTCGCGGGCCGGCGGCGCGGCGAACGGGCGGCCGAGCTGCTCGACCTGATGGGCGTGAGCCACTGCGCCGGCCGCAAGCCGCCGGAGATGTCAGGCGGCGAGCAGCAGCGGGTCGCCATCGCCGTCGCGCTCGCCAACGCGCCGCAGCTCATCCTCGCCGACGAGCCGACCGGCGAGCTCGACAGCGAGACGTCCGAGGAGGTGTTCGGCGCGCTGCGCAGGGCCAACCGCGAACTGGGCGTCACCGTGGTCGTCGTCACCCACGACCCGCTCGTGTCCGAGCAGGTCGACCGCACGATCGGCATCCGCGACGGGCGCACCAGCAGCGAGACGCTGCGCCGCGAGGGCGCCGAGGGGCAGATCGTCGCCGAGGAGTACGCGGTGCTCGACCGGGTGGGACGGCTCCAGCTGCCCCGCGACTTCACGAACGCGCTCGACATGGAACGCCGTGTCCGCCTGGAACTGGAGAGCGACCACATCGGGGTGTGGCCGGTACGGGAGGAGCCCGCCGATGAGCGGTGAGCCGTTGGTCGTGGTCGAAGGGCTGCGCAAGGTCTACCGGACGGGGCCGGAGGAGGTCGTGGCGCTGCGGGAGGTGTCGTTCGAGGCCTACCCGGGCGAGCTGATCGCCGTCCGGGGGCGGTCGGGGTCCGGCAAGACGACGCTGCTCAACCAGGTGGGCGGGCTGGACCGGCCCGACGCCGGGCGGGTGGTGGTGGCCGGGCAGGAGGTCACGGCGCTGCCCGAGGACGCGCTGCTGGCGCTGCGCCGGGACGTGATCGGGTTCGTGTTCCAGTCGTTCGGGCTGATCCCCGTGCTGTCGGCGGCCGAGAACGTGGGCGTGCCGATGCGGCTGGCCCGCACCCCGGTCGAGGAGCGGGAGAAGCGGGTCCGCACCCTCCTCGCCCTCGTCGGGCTGGACAAGCACGCCAACCAGCGCCCGTACGAGCTGTCGGGCGGTCAGCGGCAGCGGGTGGCCATCGCCCGGTCGCTGGCCAACCGGCCGCGCCTGCTGGTGGCCGACGAGCCGACCGGACAGCTCGACTCGCAGACGGGACGGCAGATCATGGAACTGCTGCGCGCCCTGGTCCGCAGCGAGGGCGTCACCGCCCTGGTCGCCACGCACGACCCGAACCTGATCACGCTGGCCGACCGGGTGCTGGAGATCAGCGACGGCACGCTGCGGGAGGCCGCGCTCCAGGAATCCTGACCCGGCGGCGGGCCCGCGTGGGTCGCCGGTGGGACCCTGGCCGGGTCGCCGTGTGCGGAGTTCAATGGGAGCGTGGTTGACGACCGCGATCCCACCGGACGACCGCTGTCGGCCCTGCCCGTCCCCCCACATGAGGAGCCGCCCCCGCCGCCCCCGTGGAAGCCCGCCGAGGAACAGGTCGTCGAGGCGTTCTCAGAGGTGCGCCGCCATCCGCGTGCCGTTCTGTGGCGCGCCGCGGTGGTGGCCGTCCCGGCTCTCCTCGCACAGTCGCTGCTGGCGCGCGTCATCGAGCGGCCGGCGATCTGGCACGAGTACACGTTCCTGTGGACACGGTTCGCCGACGCGCTGAGCGCGATCGCGATCCTCGCGGTGAACAGCGCCGCGATCGTCGTGCTCAGCGGTCTGCTGGCGCCCACGGTCATCGGCGCGAACTCCCCGCCGGGCACGTGGCGCGGCCTGGCCCGGCTGTGCGGGCTGACCTTCCTGCTGACTTCCCTGGGACTGGCGATGTACGCGCTCTTCCCGGTCGCCGCCGAGCGGGACATACCGGTGTCCGGCTTCCCGGGCGCCGGGCCGCTGTTCTTCCTGGCCGCCCTCTTCGTGGTCGCCGCCGTGGAGATCCGGTTCGCCTTCGCCGCGCCCGGCGTCACGGTGAAGGGGCTGGGCGGCCGGCAGGCCGTCAAGCTGTCCCGGCGGCTGACCCGCGGCCAGTTCTTCAAGATTCTCTCCGCCCGCTGCGTGCTGCGGGCGCTTCTCGAAGGCTTCGGCGGGATCCTCGGCGCGGCCGTGCTGTTGCGCGCCACGGGTGACGACCCGGCCGGCGGTCTCGGGCCGGCCGGGTGGACCGTGCTCGTCGCCGTCAAGTGGGCCATGCTCACCTGCGTCCTCGCGACCGCGTCGATGCTCGCCGTGGTGCAGTTCGCCGACCAGGACAAGCGGCTGAGCCGCGAGGACGCCACCGGGGAGCCGTCGTGACGGCCGCCGCCCACCCGCCACCGCCGCTCGCGCCCCGGAACATCCTGGAGATCTGGGCGACCGCCGTCCTGCTGCTGCGCCGCCATCCGCTCCCGTTCGTCGGGTCCGCGCTCGTCCTCACCCTCGCGGGCGACCTGGTCCTGTGGGCGTGGAGCGCGCTGGTCACCCCGCTGACGACCTCCGGCGCCACGCGGGAACAACTCGTCCAGTTGTCGGTGCTGTCGCTCCTGCTCGGCCAGGCCGTCGTCCTGGCGGTCTTCGCAATGACCGGGGCTCTGCAGGCGGTCCTCGTGGTGCAGGCGCTCACCGGGGAACCGGTGACCATCCGCACGGCGCTCCGCCTGCTGGCCCGCAGGATACGGCCGGTGCTCGGGGTGACCGCGCTGCTGACCGTGGTGCCGCAGCTGGTGGTCCTCGGGCTGATCGCGGCGCTCGGAGCCTTTTTCTGGTACGGGCTTCGCCCTCTGGCCGACGGGGATGCCCCTGCGAACCCGGCGGTGGTTCCCGAGGTCCTGTCCTTGCTGCCGTACACCTGGCAGATCACCACGCTGCCGCTGCTGGTCTGGCTGATGATGGCGCTGGCTCTGCTGTTCGCGCCGGTCACGGCCGCGCTGGAGCCGCTCCGCCTCGGTGGCGCGCTGCGTCGCTCCGCCCTCCTGGTGGGCAACAACCTGCCGCGGGTCCTGGGGATGCTCCTGCTCGAACTCCTCGCCACGGTGGCGCTCGTGGTGACCTTCCTCCTGCCGATCTGGCTCACCGCCGTGCTCGCACTGGCGCTGCTTCTCGGCCAGGTCCCGGCGACACCCGGGTGGGTGGACGTGGTGACGTACGTGCCGACGACTGTGGCCACCGCCGCCTACTACGCCTGGCTGGTGGCCGTCCTCGTCCTGCTCTACGTCGACGTACGGGTACGCAAGGAAGAGCTTGCGACGGACCTGCGGGAACGTAGCACGGCGGGACGTGACCAGGCCGAGGACCTGCGGGAACGCCGCGCGACCGGACGTGACCAGGCCGAGGACCGCCCGGAGGCTCCCTAACGGCCGGTGCGGCTGGCCACGATGACCTGGACGGTGTGCTCCAAGGCGTAGGCGGGGTCGGCGCCTGCACCCTTGACCTGCTCGTCGGCGTCGGCCACGGCCTGCATGGCGCGCGAGAGCCCTTCCGGCCCCCACCCCTTGACCTGTTTCCTGACCCGTTCGATCTTCCACGGCGGCATGCCCAGGTGGCTCGCCAGCTGCCCGCCCCGCAGGTTGCGCGGCGCCCCGGCGACCTTGGCGATGGACCGCAGCCCGCCCGCCAGCGCGCTCACCAGCAGCACGGGCGCGACACCCGTGCTCAAAGCCCACCGCAACTGCTCCAGGGCCTCGCCGAGCCGCCCCTCGACGGCCGAGTCCGCGACGTTGAACCCGGTCACCTCGGCGCGCCCCCTGTGGTAGCGCGCCACCGCCGCCGGAGTGATCGTCTTGTCTTCCGTGTCGAACATCAGCTGGTTGCACGCGGCGGCCAGCTCCCGCAGGTCGTTGCCCACCGCCTCCAGCAGCGCCTGGGCGGCCTCCCCCGAGATGCCCCGCCCGGCCCGTCTGAACTCCCCCTTGACGAACTCCAGCCGCTCCCCCGCCTTGGTCACCTTGGTGACGGTGACCACCTCGGCCCCGGCCTTCTTCACCCCGTCGACCAGCGCCTTGCCCTTGACCCCGCCGGGATGCGCCAGCACGAGCACCACGTCGTCGGACGGCCGCTTGGCGTAGGCGACGACCTCCGCGATCACGTCCTTGCCCAGGTCGTGCGCGGACCTGATGACCACGACGGTCCGGTCTCCGAACAGCGAAGGCGACGTCAACTGCGTCAGCTCCCCCGCCGTCACCTTCGACCCGACGAGATCGTGCACCTCGGCCCCGGCATCCATGGCCCGCGCCGCCACGACCACCTGGCTTACGGCCCGCTCCGCCAGCAACTCCTCATCCCCGACGACCAAGGTCACAGGTGCCGGATCGCTTCCCGCCATGTCGAGCAGCATCCCACGCCCTCCCCCCATCCCAAAACGCAGAGACACCAACCCACCCCGGCCACACCCGTGGGGGCGGTCGGTGGTCGGTTCAGTCCGGCCATACCCGTGGGAGCGACCGGTGGTCGGTTCCGCTCTGGGGCGGTCAGCGTCCGCGCGATACCACCGCGAGGGCTCCTTCCTGG
This sequence comes from Nonomuraea sp. NPDC050478, assembly GCF_044458265.1. Taxonomy (NCBI): domain Bacteria; kingdom Bacillati; phylum Actinomycetota; class Actinomycetes; order Streptosporangiales; family Streptosporangiaceae; genus Nonomuraea; species Nonomuraea sp. NPDC050478. Next base: position 780,534 of record NZ_JBITHT010000004.1, read on the forward strand.
TCGACGATCGCGACATCGCCCGACTTGTCCGTACGGTAGACGCGGGCGCCCATACGGTTCAGCAGGCTGAGGGTGGACGGGGCGGGGTGGCCGTAGCCGTTGCCGGCTCCCACGCTGACCAGTGCCGCACGGGCCTGAACCGCCGCGAAGAAGGCCGGGACCTGCCGAGGCGATCCGTGATGCGGGACCTTGAAGATGTCGGCCCTCGGCAGGGAGTCACGCAGGAGCCGGTGCTGGGCCTCCGACTCGATGTCGCCGCTCAGCAACGCCGACCCCGCGCGCCAGCGGACGTGCAGGACGATGCTCGCGTTGTTGGCGGCACTGCCCTCCCCCGGCCCGTCCGCCGCCGCTGACTCGGGCGCGAGCACGGTCAACTCGGACGGGCCGAGCCGCCACCGGGTGCCCGGCTGCGCGGTGTGCTCGGGGATACGGCGGCGCGCCAGGCCGGCGCTGAGACGGGCGCTCTGCGGCGCGGACGCGCGGTGCGGGCTGGTGATGACCGCTCCCACCCGCCGATCACGCTGCACGCCTGCCAGGCCGTTGACGTGGTCGCCGTGCGGGTGCGTGAGGATCACCAGGGGCACGTCCCGAACGCCGAGCCGCCGCAGGCACCGGTCCATGACGGCCGGGTCGGGGCCGGCGTCGACGACCACACCTTGGCCGGGACCGGCCGCGATGACCAGCCCGTCGCCCTGGCCGACGTCGCACATCACCATTAGCCATCCTCTGGGCGGCCAGGGCGTGGCGATGGGCCTGATCACGAGCACCGCGATCAGAACCCCGGCCGCGACGGCCAGCAAGACGGCCCGCCCCGCCCGCCGCCTCAGCAGCACCACCGCCACGGCGGCGGCGGCCGCCAGCAACCCGAGCCCCGCGATCCCCTGCGGCCAGGGCACGCTGGCCAGCGGGATGCCGACCGCCCACCGGGAGACCACGATGATCCAGCCGACCGCGTACCCTGCCGGAACCACCAGCGCCTGCGCCGCCTCCGGCCAGAACGGCGCGATCAGCGCCGCCACGAACCCCAGCAGGGTCGCGGGCGCCACAGCCGGCCCCGCCAGCAGGTTGGCCGGCACCGCCACCAGGCTGATCTGACCCGACATGAGCACCAGCACGGGGGTGACGGCAGCCTGCGCCGCAGCGGTCACCACCACCGCCTCCGCCGCCCACCGAGGCCACCGCACCCGGCGCCGCCCCACCGCCCGTCGTTCCACCACAGACCGCGGACAGGAGTCACCGGGACGCGCCAACCCCACCGCCCCCGTTGCCCCACCCACCCCAAAACCAGAACCGGCCCCAGGCTCGACCCCCCTCAACCCAGGACCCCGACTCGCCGCAGCAGAGAACTCCCCCGCCCCCGCCTCTCCGCCCACTCCAGAACCGGGACGCGCCCCAGGCGCGGAGCCCTTCGCCCCCGCTTCCCGACCCACCCCACAACCGGGACGCGCCCCAGACGCGAAGCCCTCCAGCCTCACGGGGGCACTTCCACCCCCACCCACTCCAGGACCAGGACTAGCCGCAGCCGAGAAGTCCCCCAACGCCGCCTCCCGACCCGCCCCAGAACCGGAACGCGCCGCAGACGTGAAGCCCTTCGACTCCGCCTCCCGACCCACCCCACAACCGGGACGCGCCCCAGACGCGAAGCCCTCCAGTCTCACGCGGGCACTTCCACCCCCGCCCTCCCCAGAACCCGAACTCGCCGCAGCCAGGAAGTCCCACGACCTCGCGTCCCGGCCCAGCCCTGAACCGGGATGCGCCAGACGCATGGAGTCTTCCGGCTCCGGGGCTGGGCACGCTTTCCTGCCCGAGCCGGAGACGGGACGGGCCACAGGCGCGTGGACCGCTGAGCCTGGGGCGGTGGGAGGGGGATGTGCGGTGAGGTCGCCGGTGAGGCGGGTGCGCCAGCGAGGGGCCAAGAGGAGGATGCCGGCTGTGGCCGTCACTGAGAGGGCGAAGCCGTAGGAGCGGGCCAGGTCGGGGACGAACAGGATGAGCAGCAGGACGGCGGCGGACAGTGCGGCGACGCCGTCCTTGGCCCGGCCGGTGCCCAGGGCCAGGGCGGCCACCAGACCCATCAGGAGGGCGCGCAGGACGCTGGGGGACGGCCGGGCCACGATGGCGAAGGCGATCATGGCCAGGGCGGCGAAGGCGGCTCTGGGGGCGAGGGGCAACCCGGCCAGCCGGCAGAGGGCGAGGGCGGCACTCGCGACGATCGCCAGGTTGGCGCCGCTGACAGCGTTGAGGTGGCTCAGGCCCGCTTCCCTGAGATCCTCGTCGACCTGGGGGTCCAGCCGCGAGACGTCGCCGACCACCAGGGCCGGGAGGAGGCCACGCTGGTCAGGCGGGAGGACGCCGGCCGCCTCGCGCAGGCCGCTGCGGAACTCGCCTGCCACCGTGTGGACGGGCGAAGGGGGCGTGAGGATCTCGGGCGGGTCTCGTACCAGGAGGATGGCGGCGACGAGGCCGGGCGAGGTGGGCTCGGCGAGGCGGCCCCTGACGTGGAGACGCTGGCTCGGGAGGAGCGGTCGCCATTCCGCGCCGTTGGCGAAGACCACGATCGGGCTGTGGACGGAGATGCGGCGGGTGCCGGTGCGGAGGATCTCCAGGTTGGCCTCCACGACGATGCTGTCCCGCTGGAACAGGCCAGGCTTGGGGCGCCTGACCTTGGGATCGTCGGTGAGGGTGATCTCGGCGGTGATGGACGCGCCCTCGGCGGCCAGCTCGGCGACGGGGCCGGTGGTGACGGCGTGCAGGCGGAGCGCGATCGAACCGCTGGTGGCGGCGACGCTGATCAGCACCGCGACCATGGTGTTGCGGCGGGCCGTGCTCCGCGCGAACCGCCAGGCCACCGGCGAGCCGGCCGCCGCGAGAAGGCACGTGAGGACGGCGACCTGGACGGGGCAGCCGAGGAGAACGAGAGCGGTGGCCCATGCGGCGGCCGCCGGGATCACGAGCGGCCAGAAGTGGCCCCCGCCCCTCTCACCACGGCTCGACGCCCCGCCGCAGCCCGCCGCCCCGCCACCTTCGCTGCCACCGAACCAATCCCCACCGATCTTCCCGACCCTGAACCTCGCCCCACCAAGCTTTCTGACCCTGAACCTCGCCCCACCAAGCTTCCCGAGGCCGGTTCTTCCGCCACCGGACCTCCCGACGCCGAGCCTCCCAGCACCGATCCTTCCGACGCCGGATCTTCCACCACCGAACTCCCCCAGAGTGGACTTCCTGCGGCCGAACGTCCGGCCACCGAACTTTCCGACGGCGGGCTTCCTGCGATCGAACTTCGCGCCACCGAACGCCCCGCCACTGAACCTCCCGACGCTGGACTTCTCGCCGCCGCCCCTCGCGCCACCGAACCTTCCGCCGTCGAACCCCCCGACGCTGGACTTTGCGCCGCCGAACCTTCCGCCGCCGAAGCTCCTGACGGTGGACTTTGCGCCGCCGAATCCGGGCCTGCTGCCTTCGCCACCTTCCGCCCTGCCGCCGCCAGGCGGGGCGTCAACACGATCGGTCTCGTTGGGAGTCGGGGTGCTGGACTTCTCGCCGCCGAACGTCCCGACGCTGGACTTCCCGCCGCTGAATGCGGGCCTGCTGCTTTCGCCGCCCTCCGCTCTGCCGCTGCCGGGTGCGGCGTCGACACGATCGTTGGGGGTCTGGGTGGTGGTGGCTGAGGGACGGATCGGGATCGGCATCAGATGCGGACCTTCGGCTTGATCTCCTCGAACCGCCGGGTACCGATGCCGCTGACCTCGCGAAGTTGGTCGACGCTGGTGAAGCCGCCGTGGCTGGTGCGGAAGTCGACGATGCGGGAGGCCAGGACCTCGCCCACGCCGGGGAGTTGTTCGAGCTGGTCCAGGGTGGCGGCGTTGAGGTCGATGACGGCGGCTTCGGGTGCGGCGGCGGAGCCCGGCTCAGCCGCTGGGGCGCCGACCATGATCTGCTCACCGTCGACGAGGCGTCTGGCCAGGTTGAGAGTGCCCAGAGGGGCGCCTCGGCGGATGCCTCCGGCGGCGGTGATCGCGTCCTGCACGCGGGAGCCGGTAGGCAGGGGGTAGACGCCCGGCTCACGGACTTTTCCGGCGACGTGGACGGTCACCTTGGTCGTCGGGGTGGTGGCGGGCGTCGCGCTGGCAAGCGGAGCCGGGTCAGGCAAGGGCTCGGGGACAGGCTGGGCGCGCCAGAGGAGGAAACCCGCCACCAGGACCGCCGCGGCGCCGAGGGCCAGCAGGACACGCACGCCGGGCCGCCCGGGGTCCAGGGCGGGAGCGGCGGCCCGGAAGGCCTGGAAGGACTCGGGCACCCCGGCGGAGAACGGGGCACCCTCGGAACCGGTGAGAGAACGGAGCCGGGACTCGGCGATGGTCCGCTCGGACGTCGAATCTTGGGCGCGCACGGCCGGAAAGGTACGGGGCAGCCCGGTGCCCGACACGTCCCGAACGAGGTTCTGTGGACAACGACGCCTTGTTCACAGGCCCTACGGCGAGCCCAGCGAACGAAGACACCCGGTACGGCAGCCGACCGAGGGGTTCCCGAAAGGCCGCGTCCGGGACATCAAGCTAGGGACGGCACCGGAGCCCCGGGGTCACGAAAAGCCGCACCCAAGACGACAGGCTGGGCGCGGTACCAGCGCCCCAGGCTCCTAAAAAGGCGCGCTCGAGACGTCAAGCTAGGCACAGTGCCAACCCCCCGTGTTCCCGAAAAGCCTTGGACCCCCCGGTCCCGCGCGAACCTCCCCGTCGCGACAGGCCCTCCCCAGCCACCGCCGCGACCACCCCCGGCTACGACGTCGGAGAGATCGTGATGCCCAGCATGCCCGGCCCCACGTGGACCCCGATCACCGCGCCCACCTCCACCACCCGGATCCCCACCGGCCCGCGCACCCGCTTCGCCAGGTTGGCGGCGAGGGACTCGGCGCGGTCCGGGGCGGCCAGGTGCTGGACGGCGATCTCGACCGGCTCGTCGCCCGCCTCCTCCACCGCCAGGTCCTCCAGGCGCGTGAGGGCGCGGGCCGAGGTGCGGACCTTCTCCAGCAGGGCGATGCGCCCGTCCGTCAGGTGCAGCAATGGCTTGATCATGAGGGCCGAGCCCAGCAGCGAGGCCGCCGCGCCGATCCGGCCGCCACGGCGCATGTGGTCCAGCGTGTCGACGTAGAAGAAGGTCCGCGTGCGGGCGGCGCACCGGCTGGCCGCAGCCGCCACCGACTCCAGGGACTCCCCCGCCTCGGCGGCGCGGGCCGCCGCCAGGACGGGGAAGCCGACGCCCATCCCGATCGAGCGGCTGTCCACGACCGTAACCGGCAGCGGCGCCTCGCGTGCCGCCGTCCTGGCCGACTCCACGGTGCCGGACAGGTCTCCCGACAGGTGGATGGACACGGCGCTCGCCGCGCCCTGCGCGGCGAGCGCGGCGTAGCAGGACGCGAAGCGCTCCGGCGCGGGCCGCGAAGTGGTTGCTGTCGCGAAATTTCCGGCGAACTCGGGCTCATCCCAGGACTGATCACCGGAAATCACCTGTACGGGGACAACAGCGACGCCCGACACCTCAGGCAAGTAAGCGGTGGAATCCGTGACTACGGCGACAGCGGGCGGCATACCCCGACTTTAACTACTGAACCGGCGTCCCACCCCGCCAGACGCGGCGCGGCTTGAGGCCGAAGGACCAGGCGAAGGCGCCCTCGTGGTCGGCGTCCCACTGGACGATGTCGGCGAGGCGTCCCGGCTGCAGCACCCCTCGGTCGGGAGCGCCGAGGACGGTCGCGCCGCCCAGCGTCGCCGCGCGCAGCGCGTCGTTGACGCTCATCCCGAACGCCGACACGGCCATCGCGATGACCAGCGACATCGAGGTGATGCCGCAGTAGCCGGGGTTGTGGTCGCTGCCGAGCGCGATCTGCACGCCGTGCTTGATCATCTGGCGGACCGGCGGCAGGTGGCCGCGCTGGAGGGCGGTGGCGGGGCAGACGACGGCGGGCACCCCGTAGCGGGACATGATCGCGATGTCCTCTTCGGACATGTGGTGCAGGCCGTCGGCGGAGGCGCAGCCGAGCTCGGCGGCGAGCTGCACGGCGCCGCGGCGGCTGAAGAGGCCGGCGTGGATGCGCGGCAGCAGGCCGACGTTGCGGCCCGAGGCGAGCACCCAGCGGGACTCCTCGGTGGTGAAGTGGCCCTCGTCGCAGTAGACGTCGACGCTGTCGGCGCCGGCCGCGGCCGCGTCGGCGCACCAGGCGCCCACGGCCTCGACGTATTCGCGCTGGCGGCCGAAGTATTCGGGAGGCACGACGTGCGCCGCGAGGAAGGTGACGTGCACCCGCGGCATCATCGGCTCCTTCTCCAGCTCGCGCAGGAGCCGCACGTCGGCCAGCTCGCCGTCGCGGGTGAGGTGGTAGCCGGTCTTGGCCTCGACGGTGGTGGTGCCGTTGAGCAGCCAGCCGCGCAGCCGCTCGCGCACGCCGTTGCAGAGCGTCCACGGGTCGGTGCCGCGCGTCACGGTGACGGTCGAGCCCACGCCGCCGCCCGCGGCGGTGATCGACGCGGAGGTCGAACCGCCGGTGCGGATGGCCAGCTCGGCGTAGCGGTTGCCGGCGTAGACGGGGTGGGTGTGGGCGTCGATGAGGCCTGGGGTGACGAGCGCGCCGCTCAGGTTTTCGACGTGGTCGACGTCGACGATGTCGTCGACGACGCCGGGGACGCTCTGCGGCAGGTCGGGCGCCCGGCCGACCCACGCGATGCGGTCGTTGTGCACGAGGATGGCGGCGTTGCTGAGGACCTCGTTGCCGGTCCACAGGCGGCCGATGTTGGTCAGCAGCCGAACGGTCACCGCATCACCGCCCCACGCGGGAGCAGCACGCAGCGCACGGCCTCCGCCGCGCCCACTGAGTCCGCTCCGGGTCCGGACGACATGGGGGTCTCCTGCTCTCATCCGCGATGCTGTAGCGGTGACCGTATCGCCTGACTCATGATCCGGCGATTTCAGTTCAGTTACGTTATTTCACAAGCGGGCTTGCTGTACAGGGTTATCCGGAAGAAAGCCCACTCATCCCAGACGCCACACCCTCAACCACAGGCCCCCGCGTGCTCCATCGTGCGCAGCAGCCGTCATCCCTAACCCGTGTCATTAAGTCGAAAGGCTCGGCTAATCCTAGCAATCCCAGCGTTGCGGGACCACTGCCGCGTTTGGGCAGCCCTGGCCACTTTGTGACCAGAGCTGCCCTCGCGTGCCGTTAAGAGACTCGTTCGACCGGCTTGCCTACGCGCATCAGCTCCTGGTAGAGGCTCGGCAGCACGCGGGCGTGCAGGATGGTGCCCTCCTCGACGTGGTCCACCGAGAGCACCTCGCCCTCCTTGTGGGCCCGCGAGATCAGGTCGCCCCGGTCGTACGGGACGAGCAGCGCGACCTCGTGGTCGAGCCGCGGCAGGCTGCGCTCGATGAGGGCCAGCAGTTCGGGGATGCCGGCGCCGGTGCGGGCGGACACCACGACGCTGTCGCGCTCGCGTCGCGTCAGGCGGTCGAGCACCTCCTGGTCGGCCGCGTCGGCCTTGTTGATCACCACGATCTCCGGCAGGTCGGACGCGCCCTCGATGGTCCCGAAGACCTCGCGCACGGCGGCGAGCTGTCCCTCGGGGTCGGGGTGCGAGCCGTCGACCACGTGGAGGATCAGGTCGGCGTCGCCGACCTCCTCCAGCGTCGACCGGAACGCCTCGACGAGCTGGGTCGGCAGGTGACGGACGAACCCGACGGTGTCGGCGATCGTGAACAGCCTGCCCTCGGGCGTGCGCGAGCGGCGCACGGTCGGGTCGAGGGTGGCGAACAGCGCGTCCTCCACCAGCACGCCCGCCCCGGTGATCCGGTTGAGCAGCGAGGACTTGCCCGCGTTGGTGTAGCCGGCGATGGCGACCGCGGGCACCTCACGCTGCTGGCGGCGCTGGCGCATGGTGTCGCGGGAGGTGGACATGCCCTTGATCTGGCGGCGCAGCTTGGACATCCGCTCGCGGATGCGGCGGCGGTCCAGCTCGATCTTGGTCTCACCGGGGCCGCGTCCGCCGATGCCGATGCCGCCGGCCGCCCGGCCGCCGACCTGGCGGGACAGGTTGCCGCCCCAGCCGCGCAGGCGCGGCAGGAGGTACTGGAGCTGGGCGAGCTCGACCTGGGCCTTGCCCTCCCGGCTCTTCGCGTGCTGGGCGAAGATGTCGAGGATCAGCGCCGTACGGTCGATGACCTTCACCTTGACGATGTCTTCGAGCTGGCGGAGCTGGCCAGGGCTCAGTTCGCCGTCGCAGATCACCGTGTCGGCGCCGGTCGACTCGACCACGTCACGCAGCTCCAGCGCCTTGCCGGAGCCGATGTAGGTGGAGGGGTCGGCGAACTTGCGGCGCTGGATCAGGCCTTCGAGGACCTGGGAACCCGCGGTCTCGGCCAGGAGCTTCAGCTCCTGGAGCGAGTTCTCCGCGTCCTCGACCGTGCCCGAGGTCCAGACCCCGACCAGGACGACCCGCTCGAGTCGCAGCTGCCGGTACTCGACCTCGGAAATGTCTTGAAGTTCAGTGGAGAGGCCTGCGACGCGCCGTAGCGCCTGGCGCTCCTCGAGGTCCATCTCGCCGGTCTCGTACTCTTCGATCGCGGGGTTTTCGTGCATTCGTGTCATCTCTAATAGGAAACGTCTGGACACCTCGGTGTCTTCCCCGATCGTGGCACGACATCCTCACCGCCAACACCTGATTATTGCGGCAACACGCTGACGTCGCCCGATCCGGCGCTGACCTTGATCTTGCGAGGCGCGTTCTGCTCGTCGCGGACCGAGACCGTGGCGTCGCCGCTGCCGACGTCGGTGCTCACGTCGTAGCCCTCGTCGGGGACGCGCAGGATGACGCTCCCCGAGCCCGTCTCCACCTCGGCGCTGTCCGGCGCGGCCGCGTACTCGAGCTCGATGTCGCCCGAGCCCAGCTCGGCGACGACCGTCTTGCCCGTCAGGCCGGAGGCGTCGACCGTGCCGGAGCCGGAGCTCACGGTGAGCGGCCCCGACAGCGCCCTGAGCGTGATGTCGCCGGAGCCGGCCTCGGTGGTGACCTGGAGGCCCTTCGGCACCTCGATCTTGTAGTTGACGCCGCAGTTGCCGGCGACCAGCCTCGGGCAGTCGTACTTGATCACAAGCGTGTCGCCGTTGACCGTGTGCTCGGTCGTCGGCTTCTCGCCGCGCCACTGGATGGTCTCGTCGACCTTCACCGTGCGGCGGTCGGTCTCGGTGATCTCGGTGTCGCCGGAGCCGTTGTGCACCTCCAGCTTCGTGACCTTCTCCGCGACCTCGTACGAGACGGAGTCCTGCTCGGTGGGCCCGGCGATGCCCGTCAGGCCGCATCCCGTCAGACCGCCGGTCAGCAACGCGGCCGAGGCCAGGAGGCCACCCGCGATCACAAGTCTCTTCATGCCCCGATCCTTCCGCGCGTGGCACCCCCACGCATCGGGGATGCCCCCGAAGGCGCCCCCGGCTTTGACCCTCGGAACCCGGATGGCGTAGCTTCCCTTCCATAATCCAGAAGCAGTTTTCCACGAAGCGGAAAGAGATCGCACCATGGAGATCACCGGCCCGATGCTCGACCGGTTCGACGAGGTCCTCACGCCCGAGGCGCTCTCGTTCCTGACGACACTGCAGCGGGAGTTCGGCGGCAGGCGGCTGGAGCTGCTGGAGGCCCGCCAGGCCAGGCAGCGCGAGCTGGCGGCGGGCGGCACGCTCGACTTCCTGCCGGAGACCAAGGAGATCAGGGAGGGCGACTGGCAGGTCGCGCCGCCCGCGCCCGGCCTGGAGGACCGGCGGGTCGAGATCACCGGGCCGGTCGACCGCAAGATGACCATCAACGCCCTCAACTCGGGCGCCAAGGTGTGGCTGGCCGACTTCGAGGACGCCAACTCCCCGCTCTGGGAGAACTGCGTGCTCGGCCAGCTCAACCTGCGCGAGGCGCTCGACCGTACGATCGACTTCGAGTCCGGCGGCAAGGCCTACGCGCTCCGTCCCGACGAGGAGCTGGCCACGATCGTGGTGCGGCCGCGCGGCTGGCACCTGGACGAGAAGCACGCGCTGGTCGACGGCGACCCGGTGTCGGCGTCGCTGTTCGACTTCGGCCTCTACTTCTTCCACTGCGCGAAGCGGCAGCTCGACAAGGGCAGCGGCCCTTACTTCTACCTGCCGAAGATGGAGTCCCACCTGGAGGCGCGGCTGTGGAACGACGTGTTCACCCGCGCCCAGGAGCTGCTGGGCGTCCCGCACGGCACGATCAGGGCGACCGTGCTCATCGAGACCTACCCGGCCGCGTTCGAGATGGAGGAGATCCTCTACGAGCTGCGCGACCACTCGGCTGGGCTCAACGCGGGCCGCTGGGACTACCTGTTCAGCGTGATCAAGAGCTTCCGCACCCGGGGCCGCGAGTTCCTGCTGCCTGAGCGCAACGCGGTGACGATGACCGCCCCGTTCATGCGCGCGTACACCGAGCTGCTGGTGCGCACCTGCCACAAGCGGGGCGCGCACGCGATCGGCGGCATGGCGGCGTTCATCCCGTCGCGGCGCGACCCGGAGGTCAACGCGGTCGCGCTGGAGAAGGTCCGCGCCGACAAGACGCGCGAGTCGGGCGACGGCTTCGACGGCTCCTGGGTGGCGCACCCCGACCTGGTGCCGATCTGCCGCGAGGTCTTCGACGGCGTGCTCGGCGACCGCCCCAACCAGCTCGACCGGCTGCGTGAGGACGTCACCGTCACCGCCGCCGACCTGCTGGCCGTCTCCGAGACGCCGGGCGACATCACCGAGGCGGGGCTGCGCAACAACGTGGACGTGGCGCTGCGCTACCTGGCCGCGTGGATGGGCGGGCTGGGCGCGGTGGCGATCCACAACCTGATGGAGGACGCGGCCACGGCCGAGATCTCCCGCTCCCAGATCTGGCAGTGGATCCACAACGACATCACCCTCGCCGACACCGGGGCCCAGGTCACCAAGGAGCTGGTCGAGCGGATCATCGGCGAGGAGCTGGAGAAGATCGCGGCCGAGCCTGGCTACGACGAGAAGCTGTTCGGGCAGGCGACGGAGCTGTTCAAGGAGGTCGCACTGGACGACGACTTCGCCGATTTCCTGACGCTTCCGGCATACGCCCGAATGCCGTAGATGCCGCCATATATTTGCACTATAGGGAGGCCGAGTTCGCTGGAGGCGCCATGCTGGACACGCTGACGGCGGCGCTGCGCGAGGTGCTGCCCGCCGACGCGGTGATAACGGACCCCGTCCGGCTGCGTACCTACGAGTGTGACGGTCTCACCTATCACCGGGCCACGCCAGGCGTGGTCGTGCTCCCCGACACCGCCGAGCAGGTGGCGTCCGTGGTCAGGCTGTGCAACGAGTTCGCGGTGCCCTTCGTGGCCCGCGGCTCGGGCACGGGCCTGTCGGGCGGCGCGCTGCCCCGCGAGGACGGGGTGCTCGTCGTCACCTCCAGGATGCGCCGCGTCCTGGAGGTCGACCTGCCGAACCGCCGGGCGGTCGTCGAGCCGGGGGTCACCAACCTGGCGATCACCGAGGCGGTGCGCGACCAGGGCTACTACTACGCGCCCGACCCGTCCAGCCAGCAGATCTGCTCGATCGGCGGCAACGTGGCGGAGAACTCCGGCGGCGCCCACTGCCTCAAGTACGGCTTCACCGTCAACCACGTCGAGGCCTGCGAGATCGTCACCCCCGACGGTGACCTGGTGACGCTGGACCGGATGGACCCCGGCTACGACCTGCTGGGCGCGTTCATCGGCTCGGAGGGCACCCTCGGCATCGCCACGAAGATCACGGTACGGCTGAGCCGCGCGCCCGAGTCGGTCACCACCGTGCTGGCCGCCTTCGAGAACATCGAGCAGGGCGGCAGGGCGGTGTCGGCCATCATCGGGGCCGGCATCGTGCCCGCGGCGATCGAGATGATGGACGCGCTGGCCATCGAGGCCGCCGAGGCGGCGGTGGCCTGCGACTACCCGCGTGGCGCGGGCGCCGTGCTGATCGTCGAGCTGGACGGCCCGTCGGCCGAGGTCGAGCTCCAGTTCGCGCGGCTCAAGGAGATCTGCGCGGGCGCGTTCGAGCTGCGGGTGGCGGCGGGCCAGGAGGAGCGGGCGGCGATCTGGAAGGGCCGCAAGTCGGCGTTCGCCGCCGTCGGCCGGATCAGCCCGGCCTACATCGTGCAGGACGGCGTGGTGCCGCGCACCGCGCTGCCTCGCGTGCTGGCCGAGATCGACCGGCTGTCGGCCGAGCACCGCATCAGGGTGGCGAACGTGTTCCACGCCGGCGACGGCAACCTGCACCCGCTGGTGCTGTTCGACGACGCCGAGCCGGGCGCCGGCGAGCGCGCGGAGACGGTGTCGGGCGCGATCCTGGACCTGTGCATCGAACACGGCGGCTCCATCACCGGCGAGCACGGGGTGGGCGTCGACAAGGCGAGATACATGCCGCGCATGTTCACCGACGACGACCTCGACACCATGCAGCTCGTACGGTGCGCGTTCGACCCCCGGGGCCTGTCGAACCCCGGCAAGGTGTTCCCCACGCCGCGGCTGTGCGGCGAGGTGCCCGGGGTGCGGAAGGGCGTGCACCCGCTGGTGGAGTCCGGGAAGGCGGAGCAGTTCTGATGCTCTCAGAGGATCTGACCGGGGTGACGGTCAGGGAGGCCGGGCCGGAAGACGCCGTGTGCGGGGTGACGCCGCGCTGGGTGGCGCTGCCCGAGACGGTCGAGGAGGTGTCGGCCCTGATGCGCGCCTGCGCGGCGCGCGACCTCGCGGTCGTGCCCGCCGGCGGCGGCACCAAGCTGCACTGGGGCCCGCCGCCGGAGCGGCTGGACGTGCTGCTCGACCTGTGCTGCATGAACGAGATCGTCGAGCACGCGGCCGGCGATCTGGTGGTGCGCGCCCAGGCCGGGGTGACCATGGATGCCCTCGCGGCGGCGCTCGCCGGCAGCGGCCAGGAGCTCGCTCTCGACGTTCCGTTCACCGAAGGCACCACGATCGGTGGTACGCTCGCCGCCGCGGTCGCGGGGCCGCGCGCCTTCCGCTATGGCACGGCCCGCGACCTGCTTATCGGCATCACCGTCGTGCTGCCCGACGGCACCGTCGCGCGCTCGGGCGGCAAGGTCGTCAAGAACGTCGCCGGTTATGACCTGGGCAAACTGTTCACCGGCTCGTTCGGCACGCTCGGCGTGATCGCCGAGGCCACCTTCCGGCTCCACCCGCTGCCCGCCGACCGGCGCTGGATCGTGGCGGTGATCGAACCTCCCCAGGTGTCGGAGCGCGGGCCGTGCCAGGTGAGCGAGCTGGCCGCGATGCTGGCCGCCGCCCAGGAGGAGCCGAGCGCCGTCGAGCTCGACTGGCCGCACGGGCAGGGGCCGATCTGGATGACCGTGCTCGTCGAGGGCGCGGCGGCGGAGGAGCGTGCCCGGGCGCTGGCTGAGCGGATGGGCGAGCCGGTGACCGGGGTGCGCGACGAGCCGCCGCCGCAGTGGGGGCTGATCGTCGACGACGACCTGCTGGCCGAGGTGCGCTTCCCGCCGGCCGCGCTGACCGAGGTGCTCGACGCGGTGCACTACAGCGGCTTCTCGCTGCGCGGGTCCGCGGTGACCGGCCGGATCTGGCTGGAGCTGTGGGGCGAGGAGGACGAGGAGAAGGTCTCCGGCGCGGTGGACGCGCTGCGCGACCGGCTGGAGCTCTGCGGGGCCCGGCTCGTCGTGCACGCGACCCCGTACGAGAGCGTCCAGCGGTGGGGGCGCGTCGGCGCGCTGCCGCTGATGCGGCGGGTGAAGGAACGGTTCGACCCGGGGCGAAGGATGTCTCCCGGCCGGTTCGTGGGAGGCATCTGATGGACCCCGACCTGATCGGCGACTGCGTGCACTGCGGGTTCTGCCTGCCGACGTGTCCCACGTACGTGCTGTGGGGCGAGGAGATGGACTCCCCGCGCGGCCGCATCCACCTGATGAAGCAGCACGTGGAGGGCACTGCGGTGACGCCGGAGATGGCCGGCCACTTCGACGCCTGCCTGGGCTGCATGGCGTGCGTGACCGCCTGCCCTTCCGGGGTCCGCTACGACCGGCTGATCGAGCAGACCAGGGCCGAGGTCGAGCGGGCGCACGAGCGCGACCCCCAGGAGCGGGCGGTGCGCGGCCTGGTGTTCGGGCTGTTCCCGTACCCGCGCAGGCTGCGGCTGACGCGGCCCGGCACGGGGCTGGTCCGGCGGCTGGCGCCGTTCCTCGAACGGGCGCATCCGAGCCTGGGCGCGATGGCGGCGCTGGTGCCCGAGGTGCGGCGGCGGCAGCGGCTGCCCCGGCTGGTGCGGGCCAGAGGTCCGCGGCGGGCCGTGGTCGGCATGCTGACCGGGTGCGTGCAGGGCGAGTTCTTCCCGCAGGTCAACGCGGCCACCGCGCGGGTGCTCGCGCTGGAGGGCTGCGACGTGCTGATCCCCGCGGGGCAGGGCTGCTGCGGCGCGCTGAGCGTGCACGCCGGGCGCGAGGACCAGGCCAGGCGGCTGGCCCGCCGCACGGTCCGCGCCTTCCGCAGGGCGGGCGTCGAGGTCGTGGTGGTCAACGCCGCCGGGTGCGGCTCGTCCATGAAGGAGTACGGGGAGCTGCTCGGCGAGGAGCCGGGCTTCCGGGTGATGGACCTGTCGGAGTACCTGGTCGAGCTGGGCCCGGTGGCCGAGCGGCGCCCGCTGCCGCTGACCGTGGCCTACCACGACGCGTGCCACCTGGCGCACGCCCAGGGCGTCCGGTCGCAGCCGCGCGAGCTGCTGCGCGGCATCCCCGGGCTGGAGCTGCGCGAGGTGCCCGACTCGGCCATCTGCTGCGGCTCGGCCGGCACCTACAACATCTTCCAGCCCGAGGCGGCCCGCGACCTCGGCGACCTCAAGGCCAAGGCCGTCGGCTCCACCGGGGCCGGGCTGCTGGTGTCGGCCAACCCCGGCTGCACCATGCAGATCGCCGCCGCGATGCGCCGCCAGGGAGCGGAGATCAAGGTGGCGCACACCGCCGAGGTGCTGGACGCGTCGCTGCGCGGGGTCTCCCTGTGAGCGTGCAGTCGGTCGAGCGTGCGCTCGACGTGCTGGAGGCGCTGGCCGAGCAGGGTGGCGAGGCGAGCCTGTCGGAGATCGCCGCCCGCACCGGGCTGCCGTACGGGACCATCCACCGGCTGCTGCAGACCCTGCTGTCGCGCGGCTACGTGCGCCAGGAGTCCGATCGCCGCTACGCGCTGGGCGGCGGGCTGGTGCGGCTCGGCGGCGTGGCCGAGGGCATGGTCGGCGTGTGGGCGCAGCCGCACCTGACGCGGATGGTGGAGCTGTCGGGCGAGACGGCCAACCTGGCGGTGCTCGAAGGCGACTTCATCGTCTACGTGGCGCAGGTGCCGTCGCCGCGCAGGCTGCGGATGTTCGCCGAGGTCGGCAGGAGGGTGCTGCCGCACAGCACGGCGGTGGGCAAGGTGCTGCTGGCGTGGCGGGCCGCCCACGACGCGGTCACGCTGCTGGAGCGCACCGGCATGCCGCGGCGGACGCCCAACACGATCACCGCCACCGGCCCCATGCTGGCCGAGTTCGACGTGGTGCGCGACCGCGGCTACGCGCTCGACCTGGGCGAGGAGGAGCTGGGCGTGCACTGCCTTGCCGTGCCGGTGCGCGACGGCGACCGGGTGGTGGCGGCCATGTCGGTGTCGGGCCCGGCCGAGCGGATCGACGCCCTGGACCGCGACGAGCTGGCCCGCGGCATGCTGAAGATCGCCGAGGCGTTCGGCGCGGAGCTGAGCCCGGCCGCCGGATAGCGCCATGGAAGCCCTGTTTTCGTCAGGGTGACGACGACTCTCGGCGCTCGGACGGACTAAGCTGTTGCGCTATGAGCAACAGCTCCGTGCAGTCCGTCGACCGCGCCATCGCCATCCTGGAGATCCTGGCCCGCGAGGGCGCCACCCGCGTGACGGACCTCGCCTCGGAGCTGGAGGTGCACAAATCCACCGCGTCCCGGCTGCTCGGCGCCCTGGAGCAGGGCGGGCTGGTGGAGCAGACCGGCGACCGGGGCCGCTACCGGCTCGGCGTCGGCGTGGTCCGGCTCGCCGGGGCCGCCACCGCCCAGCTCGACCTGGCCAGGGAGAGCAGGCCGGTCTGCATGCGGCTGGCCGAGGAGGTCGGCGAGACCGTCAACATCGCGGTGGCCCGCGACGGCGACGTGGTCAACATCAGCCAGGTGCGCGGCCCGTCCGCGATCAGCGGGCAGAGCTGGGCCGGCGCCCGTACTCCCCCGCACGCCACCTCCAGCGGCAAGGTGCTGCTGGCGTTCGGCGCGCTGGCCGTGCCGGACGAGCTGCGCCGGTTCACCCCGCTGACCATCACCGACCGGCGGCAGCTCGGGCTGGAGGAGATCGTCCGGCGCGGCTGGGCGGCCGCGGTGGAGGAGCTGGAGCCGGGGCTCAACGCGGTCGCGGCGCCGGTCAGGAACATCGACGGCGCGGTCGTGGCCGCCGTGAGCGCGTCCGGCCCGTCCTTCCGGCTGACTCCGCAGCGGCTGCCTGAGGTGGGCGAGTCCGTGGCCGAGGGCGCGCGGGAGATAAGCCGGCGGCTCGGCTATTACGGTTGAAGCATGTGCCGAAGCATCAAGACCCTGCGCCCCCCGTACACCGAGGACGTCACCGAGAACGACGTGCGGGCGGCGGCGCTGCAGTACGTCAGGAAGATCTCCGGCTTCCGCGCCCCGGCCCCGCACAACGCCGAGGCGTTCGACCGCGCGGTCGAGACGATCACCCGGGCCTCCGAGGAGCTGCTGAGCTCGCTGCGAGTTCGCGGATCCCGTTGACACGCCCGCCCGTCGGGAGAAGTGTCCGCGTTGTAACCCCACCGACTCCAGGGGGCGATCATGATCAGCGGGCTTTACCAGGGGCAGGACGGTGACTCGACGCTGGTGCTCCGCGTCGACGTCGACGGGCCCCGGCCGACGGGCCGGGTGAGCGGCGACCTGTTCGCCGCCTCGGGCGCGACCGTCACCTACGACGGGTCCTTCGTGCTGCACGCCCCCGTCGTCACGGCGGAGGGTGACGAGACGCGGGCCGAGGGGCAGGGGGAGTTCACCTTCGCCACGCCGGACCGTGACGTGCGCGTCACGATCACCGCCGACGGCGGCACCGCGCGCGTCGCCGGGCGCGACTACCCCGTCCGGTTCACCTCGCGCCACTTCCGTGAGGTCGTGCTGGAGCAGGATTCGGTGGCAGGAGCCGTGCCGTTCGTCTCGTACCACACCGGCAGGCTGCGGGGGCCCGACGGGTCGCCTGCGCGGGAGCTGAACGTGGTGGAGGCCTGGGCGGAGGCGGGCGTCGGGATGACCGTGACCGAGCCGGGCGTGATCCCGGTCGACGGCTCCGGCGCCGACCTGGCGTGGGACGACGCCGAGCTGCACCACGCGATGACCCAGCAGTTCAGTCAGTTCGGCGACGCTCCGGCCTGGCGGGTGTGGCTGCTGGTGGCCAGCCGGCACGTGGGCGGCTATCGGGGCATCATGTTCGACTACGACGACGCCCACCAGCGGCAGGGCGCCGCCGTGTTCCACGACGCGATCAAGGGCGACTCGCCGGAGGCGCAGCGGGCCCAGTTACGGACGTACGTGCACGAGCTCGGGCACGCCTTCAACCTGCTGCACTCCTGGCAGAAGAACCTCGCCACGCCGCCCCAGCCGCTCGGCCCGCACGGCGGCTTCGGCGATCTGTCCTGGATGAACTACGTGCAGAACTACCGGCCGGGCGGCGAGGAGGGCTACTGGGCGGCGTTCCCGTTCCAGTTCACCGACACGGAGCTGGTGCACGTGCGCCACGGCTTCTTCCGCGACGTCGCCATGGGCGCCAACGCGTTCGGCGCCGGGGCCGCCGAGGTGGCCCCGTTCGAGCAGCCGATCGAGGACCACTCGGGGCTGGCGCTGGAGCTGCGGGCCAAGGACCCGTTCGGGTTCGGCGAGCCGGTGGTGGTCGAGCTCAAGCTCTCCTGTACGGGCGAGCCGCGCGTCACCCACGGCCACCTCCACCCCGACACCGAGTTCACCCAGGTCACGATCACCCAGCCGAGCGGCAGGACCGTGCTCTACCGGCCGATGATGCGCCACTGCGTCGACCGCTCGCCCGAGATCAGGCTCGACGCCGGCAACCCGGCCATGTACCGCAGCGTCTACATCGGCCACGGCCGCGACGGCCACTACTTCCAGCAGCCCGGCGAGTACCGGGTGCGCGCCCAGTACATCGCCGCCGACGGCTCGCACGTGGTCTCCCCGCCCTGCCTGGTACGGGTGCGCTACCCGGCCACCGACGACGACCACCGGGTGGCCGAGCTGATGCTGGGCGAGGACCAGGGCAAGCTGTTCTCGCTGCTCGGCTCCGACTCGCCGGCGCTGCGCCCGGGCAACGAGGCGCTGGACGAGATGATCGACCGGTTCGGGCAGCACCCGCTGTCCGTCTACGCCCGGATGGTGAAAGGGCTCAACGCCGAGCGGGAGTTCAAGACCATCACCGCCGGCAAGCGGCTGCGGATCCGGCCGCCCGACCCGAAGCAGGGCATCGAGCAGCTCGCCAGGGTCGCCGGGGCGGGCACGATCGACAACATCACGCTCAACATGGTGATGCGCCGCTGGGCCAGGGCGGAGGCGCGGCAGGGCGACCTGCCCAAGGCCAGGGCGGTGCTCGACAAGATGGTCGCGACCTTCCAGGCCAAGGGGGTCAACCCCATCATCATGGGCCAGATCAGGAAGCAGGCCGAGCTGACCTCGCAGGCGCTCAGTCTGGAAGCTTGACCGGACGGCCGCCCGCGCAGCCCACCTTGACCTCGACCTCCTCGGCGTCGTCGTCCGGCTCGAACTCCACCTTGGCCTCGGTGTCGGGACCGGGCTCGACGCCGTCGACCGAGTAGCCCTGGGCGGGGCTCCACGAGCGCAACGTCACCCGGCCGTCCGCGCAGGAGGCGATGACGGTGCCGCCCGCCGTGCGGATCACCTCGTTCGCAGGGGGCGCCTGGGTGGGGGTCCGCGCGGGGCTCTGGGAGGGGCGCTGGATGGTGGCGGTCACCCTGGTCAGCGCGGCGCGGGCCTCCTCCTGCGTCATCACCTGGCCGGACGTGCCGGTCAGCGCGCCGCCGAGCAGGCCGAGCACCGCCACGGCCGCGCCGGTCGCGGCGACCGCGGCGGCGGCCCAGGCAAGGACGAGTCGCTTCACCCTCGTCACCTTTCCCCTCGTACGGCTAAGCGCGGGTTAAGACAGCCCTAAGACGGCGGCTCGTACCTCTGTTTACCGTCTACCGTTTCACCATATGGCTGACATCCTGCTGATTGAGGACGACGTGACGATCCGCACGGCGCTGAGCCGCGGGCTGCGGGATCTCGGCCACGCCGTCGCCTCCTCCCCCACCGCGCTCGACGGCCTGCGGCTGGCCGTGCAGGACCGGCCCGACCTGATCGTGCTCGATCTGGGGCTGCCCGACCTCGACGGCGCCGAGCTGCTGCGGATGCTGCGGGCGGTCAGCAAGGTGCCGGTCATCGTGGCGACCGCCCGCGACGGCGACGCCGAGATGGTGCCTGTGCTGGACGCGGGCGCGGACGACTACGTGGTCAAGCCGTACAGCGCGACGCAGCTCGACGCCCGGATCAGGGCGGTGCTGCGGCGGGCCGGCGACCCGGCGCCGACGCCGCTCCAGGTCGGCGCGCTGCGCGTGGACCCGCGCGCCCGGCTGGCCGAGCTGGACGGCGCGGCGCTGGACCTGACGCCGCGCGAGTTCGACGTGCTGCACTACCTGGCGGCGCGCGCGGGCGAGGTCGTCACCAAGCGGGAGCTGCTGACCGAGGTGTGGCAGCTCCCGTACGGCGGCGCCGACAAGACCGTGGACGTTCACCTGTCGTGGCTGCGCAGGAAACTCGGCGAGACCGCCTCCGAGCCCCGTTACCTGCACACGGTGCGCGGCGTCGGGGTGAAGCTGGTCGAGCCGTCGTGAGGCGCTGGCTGGCGCTGCTGGTGGCGGCCACCACGTCGCTGGTGCTGATCGCGCTGCTGGTGCCGATGGCGCTGCTGATCCGTTCGGTGGCGGAGAACGGCGCGATGAGCCGCGCCACCGCCGCCGCCGAGTCGGTGGCCGTCTCGGTCGGCACGGCGGACCTGCCGCTGGCGGTCGAGCGCGTGGAGTGGCCCGTGACCGTGTTCCTGCCCGGCGGGCGCGTGATCGGCGAGGAGGCCCGGCGCACCGACGCGGTGGAGCTGGCGGCGACCGGCCGCAGCGTCACCGCCGAGTGCGACGACGGCAGGGAGGTGCTCGTCGCGGTGCAGTCGCCGGAGGGCACCGTGGTCATCAGGTCGTTCGTGAGCGACGCCGAGCTGATGCGCGGCGTCCGCGAGGCGTGGACGGCCCTGCTCGTGCTGGGGCTGGCGCTGGTCGTGCTGGGCATCGCGCTGGCCGACCGGCTGGCCAGGGCCATGACCGGGCCGATCGACGGGCTGGCCCGGGTGTCGCACCGGCTGGCCGGCGGCGACCTGGACGCGCGGGCGGAGCCGGGAGGGCCGACGGAGGTGCGGGCGGTCGCGCTGGCGCTGAACCACCTGGCCGGCCGCATCGGCGACCTGCTGGCGGCCGAGCGCGAGTCGGTGGCCGACCTGTCGCACCGCCTGCGTACGCCTCTGACGGGCCTCAGGCTGGACGTGGAGTCGCTGCGCGACCCCGAGGAGGCGGCGCGCGTGGGCGCCCGCGTGGACGCGCTGGAGCGCGCCGTCAGCGCGGTCATCACCGACGCCCGCCGCCGCTCGGCCGGGCGCGAGTCCTGCGACGCCACCGCTGTGGTGCGGGAGCGGGTGCGCTTCTGGTCGGTGCTCGCCGAGGACCAGGGGCGCGAGGTGGACGTCGCCCTGCCCGGCGGCGAGCTGCCCGTAGCGGCCGGCGCCGAGTCGCTGGCGGCGTGCGTGGACGCGCTGCTGGGCAACGTGTTCGCGCACACCCCCGAAGGGGCGTCCTTCTCGGTACGGCTCGCGCCGCATCCGAAGGGAGCCGAGCTCGTGGTCAGCGACACGGGCCCCGGATTCGACCCCGCCCTGCTCGCCCGGGGCAACAGCGGCGGCGGCTCGACCGGTCTCGGCCTGGACATCGCCCGCCGCACCGCCGAGTCCAGCGGCGGCGGCCTGGCCGTGTCGCCCGTGCCGTCCGGCGGCGCGCGGGTTGAAGTGACGTTAGGGCGGCCTTAGCGCGGCATTACCGGCGACCGGGGTTTTCTTGAAGGCATGCAGACCACTACGAAAATCATCGTCGCCAGCGCCGCCGCCATGGCCCTCGTGGCCGGCGGCTCCGCCGCCTTCGCCGCCTCCCAGGACTCCCTCGAAGGCCCCGCCTCCCAGAGCGTCGCCCAGACCGCCCCTCAGGTGACCGCCCAGCAGGCCATCGAGCTCGCCCTGAAGGAGGTGCCGGGCTCGTGGGTGTCGGAGGTCGACTTCGACGGCCGCGGCAAGAAGACGGACGTCTGGGAGGTCAAGACGATCAAGGGTGACGTCGAGCACGAGCTCGACATCGACGCCGTGTCGGGCAAGCTGCTCAAGCAGGAGACCGAGCGGGCCGACGACGATGACGACAGCGACGACGACTGACGCTCAGCACGAGTCGAGGATGCCGTCCATGGCGTCCTTCTCTGCCTTCGTCACCCAGAGCTCGTACTTGGCCTTGACGTCGATCTGACGGGCGATGTACGCGCAGCGGTAGGACCGGCGCGGCGGCAGCCATGTCGCCGCGTCGGAGTCGCTCTTCTGGCTGTTGAGCGGGCCGTCGACGGCGAGCAGGTTGAGCGGGTCGTTGGCGAACTCCTTGCGCTTGGTGTCCGACCACTGCTGGGCGCCCTTCTGCCAGGCGTCGGAGAGCGGGATCAGGTGGTCGATCTGGACCTTGCTGCTGGTGTCCTGGCCGCGCTTGAAGTTGATCGTCTCGCCGCCGTACGGGTCCTTCAGGACGCCGGTGAGGACGATGCAGTCGTGGGTGCCCTCCTTGAAGGTCTCGTCGGTCAGGTCGCGCTTGAGAATGTCGTTGCGGGTGTCGCAGCCGTTGCGGTCGACGTCCGCCCAGGCGGGGCCGAACTTGTCGCGGTCGAACCCGGTCTTCGGCGCCCGCCCCTTGACGGCCAGCTTCTCCAGCTTGCCGCGCGCGTCCTTGACGTCTACGTCGGACGAGGATGTGCCGCCGTCCTCCGCCTGCTGTCCCAGTTGTGCTTCCAACTCCCCGCACCCGGTGAGCATCACTACGGCGGCCAAACCCGCCAAGACCGCCCGAACACGCACTGCGACTCCCAGACTCGGCTACCGATCGTCTAGGTATATCAATTTCCTCTTTGCCCGCGCTTTACCCCTCCAAGGCATCAATCAGCCACTCTCCGAGATAGCTCGCGTACGAGGAGCGAACGAAAATCCGGTACGAGTCGCCGTACCTCTGGAGGATCACCGGCGCCTTGCCGAGGACCGTCTGCGCGTGGCCGGTGAACACCCCCGGGTGCAGGTCGATCGGGCAACCGGTGATCAGGACGTCCAGCGCCCCCGGGCCGCTGAGCTCGACGACCGTCCGCTGACCCGAGACGTCCACCCACCCCGCCCCCGGCTCACCCTCCCCGACCACCAACCACCACTCCGGCCCCAACCGCATGCCCGTCCCCGGATCCTCCCCCCGCACCTCCCACATCGGCACGAACGGCATCTCCCGCACGCGCACCCGCCCACCACCCACCGCCGCGAACCGCTCCTTGAACCCCGCAGCCGGACTCTCCGCCCACATCCGCAAACCCCCACCCAAAGCCACCCCCTCACCCGACCTGCCGGTGCCCCCGGACGACACCATCCCTTGAGATGAGGAGGGAGTGACCTCCGACGACACCACCCCTCGCGGTGAGGAGGGGCCGACCTCGGATGGCACCACCCCTCCAGACGAGCCGGAGGTGACCTTGGACGGCACCGTCCCTTGAGGTGTGGTGGGGGTGACCTCGGACGGCACCGTCCCTTGAGGTGTGGTGGGGCTGACCTCGAACGACACCCCCCCGCCAGGCGAGCCGGAGGTGAGCTCGGACGGCACCGCCCCTTGAGGTGGGGCGGGGGTGACCTCGGACGACACCCTCCCTTGAGGTGAGGCGGGGGTGACCTCGGACGGCACCGACCCTTGAGGTGGGGAGGGAGTGGCCTCCGACGACACCACCCCTCCAGACGAGCCGGGAGTGACCTCGGACGACACCCTCCCTCCAGGTGAGGAGGGAGGGACCTCGGACGACACCACCCCCTGAGGTGAGGCGGGGGTGATCTCGGACGGGGGCATTGCTTGGGGCGGGGGGTTCTGGGGGGTGGGGTTGCCGTCGCGGCGGAGGTTGTCGGGGTCGTAGAAGATCGGGGAGACCACCCGCACGGGGGTCGCCGTGTCGCCCGAGATGGCCGTCAGCCGGTCGCCGGGCGAGACGTTCCTGGCGAGCGCGAGGCTGATGGCGCGGCCGAGCGGGACGCTCGGGTAGCTGGAGGTGACGTGTCCGAGCATGACTCCGTCGGCGACGAGCTGGGCGCCCTCCTCCACGAACGCCGACGGATCCTCCGTCAGTAGGCCCACCAGCCGCTTGCGGTCCGTCCGGGAGGTGTCCGGCCGCGTGTGGGAGCGCTTGCCGACGAAGTCCGGCTTGCGCCCGGACACGATCCACGACATGCCGAGGTCCTGCGGGGTGACCGTGCCGTCGGTGTCCTGGCCGACGATCGCGAACCCCTTCTCGGCCCGCAGCACGTGCATGGTCTCGGTCCCGTACGGAACGGCGCCGAGGTCCAGCACCGCCTCCCAGAGCGCCCGCCCGTGGTGCCAGGGCACGTTCACCTCGTACGCGAGCTCACCCGAGAAGCTGATCCTGAAGACCCGGCCGGGCACGCCGAGCACGGCGGCGTCGGTGTAGCGCATGAACGCCAGGCCGACCGCCTCGGGGGCGACGGCGGCGATGACCGTCCCGGCCAGAGGGCCGGCCACGGCTACGGTGGCCCAGTGGTCCGTCACCGAGGTGAACCGCACGTCCAGGGACGGCCACTCGGTCTGGTGCCACTCCTCCAGCCAGTCGAGCACGGCGGCGGCGTTGCCGGTGGTGGTGGTCATCAGGTAGTGGTGCTCGCCCAGCCGGGTGGTGGTGCCGTCGTCGAACACCATGCCGTCGGCGGTGCACATCAGCCCGTAGCGGCAGGCGCCGACGGCGAGCGTGGAGTACATGTTGGTGTAGATCCGGTCCAGGAACGCGCCCGCGTCCGCGCCCCGGATGTCGATCTTGCCCAGGGTGGAGGCGTCCATCGCGGCCACGGCGGTGCGGGCGGCCTCGCACTCGCGCCGCACGGCCTCGCGCATGGTCTCGCCGCCGAGCGGGAAGTACCAGGGCCGCTTCCACTGGCCGACGTCCTCGAACACCGCTCCCCTGGCGACGTGCGCGCGGTGCATGGCGGTGGTCCTGGCGGGGTCGGACAGCGGTCCCCGGTCGCGTCCGGCCAGGGTGGCGAACGACACGGGCGTGTACGGGGGGCGGAACGTGGTGACGCCGACCTGGCCGGGGGCGGCGCCGAGCAGCTCGGACAGCACGCCGACGACCAGGGCGCCGGAGGTCTTGCCCTGGTCGGCGCCGGTGCTCGCGGTGGTGAACCGTTTGACGTGCTCGACCGAGCGCATCCCGGCCCCGGTGGCCCTGGCCACGTCGGCGACGGTGACGTCCCGCTGGAGGTCCACGAACGCCGTGGGGTCGGGATCCAGCTCACCCCAGTACGCGGCGGGCGGCCGTAGAGCCTCCTCGTCCGAAACCGGCACCCTGAACCCGGCGGCGACAGGGCCGTGAGCCTCGGCGCCCGCCCGGTAGCCGTCCTCGATGGCCTGCGCTGTGCCGTACAGCCCGCGGCAGGCGCCCGCGGGGCTCACGGCCTGCGCGGGCTCGCCGGGCACGAACGCGCGCAGGGTCTCGTCGAACCGCAGCCTGCCCTGCGACTGGCTGAACAGGTGCACGGCCGGGTTCCAGCCGCCCGCCACGGCCAGCAGGTCGGCCTCCACGCGCCGGTCGCCGATCAGGACGGCCGCGAGCGTCCCGTCGTCCCCGGCAACGGTGCCGGTGACGCGCCCTGCCAGGGCGCCGGAGAGACCCTCCGGGCGGGGGTCCACGACGGCGGCGATCTCCACCCCGGCCGCCGCCAGATCGCGGGCGGCCTCGTACCCGGAGTCCGCGCACGCGTACACGACCGCGCGGGCGCCGGGACGTACCCCGTACCGGTTGGCGTACGTGCGCGCGGCGGCGGCGAGCATGACGCCGGGCAGGTCGTTGCCGGGGAACGGCAGGGACCGCTCGTGCGCGCCGGTGGCCAGCACGACGCGGCCCGCGCGGAAGTGCCACAGCCGCTCGCCGCGCGGGCGGCGCTCGACGGCGACCACGTAGCCGTGGTCGTAGAAGCCGGTCGCGGTGGTCCTGGTGAGGACCCGCACCTCGGGCAGCGCGGCCAGGCGCGACTCGGCGGCGGCCACCCAGCCGAGCGCGGGCGCGCCGTCGAGCAGGACGCGGCTGCCCAGCAGGTCGCCGCCGAGCCTCGGCTGGTCGTCGACCAGGATGACCCGCAGGCCGGACTCCCCGGCGGCGAGCGCGGCGGCCAGCCCGGCGGGGCCGCCGCCCACGACGAGCACCTCGCAGTGCAGGTAGCCCTTGTCGTGGCGGCGATCGTCCACGGCGCCGGGGTCGAGCCGGCCCTTGCCGCGCAGGCTCCACGCCTCCAGGCCCGCGTGCAGCTCGACCGTGGTGGCGGCCAGCATCGGGTCGGCGCCGACCCGTACCAGCGCGTTCGGCTCCTCCGGCCCGGCGGTGAAGATCCCGCGCGGCCGGCCCAGGTTCACGCTGTGCCCGGCCACGCGCACGCCCGAGGCCAGCAGCGCGGAGGCGAGCGTGTCGCCGGGGTGGCCGTGCATCTGCCGTCCGTCGAAGCGGAAGGGCAGCGTGACGGAGCGGTCGATCAGACCGCCGGACGGCAGACGGCTCATGGCGCCTTCCGGATCTCGTGGGTGACGGTGTGCCGTTCGACGGTGAACCAGGTGCGGCAGCCGAGCCCGTGGAACCAGCGCTCGCGGAACCAGCCCCTGGGGTTGTCGCGCATGAACACGTACTCGGCCCACTCGGCGTCGGACAGCTCGCCGGGCGCCTCGGGGTAGGCGATCCCGGCCTGACCGCCGTAGTGGAACTCGTTCTCGTCGCGGGGCCCGCAGAACGGGCAGTCGAGGAGCATCATCAGTGCGCCACCGCCGCCGCGCCGTGCTCGTCGATGAGCGCCCCGCTGGTGAACCGGTCGAGCGCGAACGGCCCGGCCAGCGGATGGGGTTCGCCCTCGGCGATCGTGTGCGCGTAGACCCAGCCGGAGCCCGGCGTGGCCTTGAAGCCGCCGGTCCCCCAGCCCGCGTTGACGTACAGGCCGTCGACCGGGGTGCGGCCGATGATCGGGGAGGCGTCCGGCGACACGTCCACGATGCCCGCCCAGGTGCGCAGCACCCGCGCCCTGGCGAAGATCGGGAACAGCTCCAGCGCCGCCGCCATCTGCGCCTCGACGACGTGGAAGGCGCCGCGCTGGCCGTAGGAGTTGTACGCGTCGATGCCCGCGCCCATCACCAGCTCCCCCTTGTGCGCCTGGCTGACGTACACGTGCACGGCGTTCGACATGACCACGCAGTCGAGCACCGGCTCCAGCAGCTCCGACACCAGCGCCTGCAGCGGGTGCGACTGCAGCGGCAGCCGGATCCCGGCCCTGGCCGCGAGCACGGAGGTGTGCCCGGCGGCGGCGAGCGCGACCTTCCCGGCGGCGATCCGGCCGCGCGTGGTCTCGACGGCCAGCACCCGGCCGCGCTCGATCGCGAAGCCGGTCACCTCGCAGCCCTGGATGAGGTCGATGCCGTACGCGTCGGCCCGGCGGGCCAGCGCCCAGGCCACGTGGTCGTGCTTGGCGATGCCGCCGCGCCGCTGGAGCGTGCCGCCCAGGACGGGGTAGCGGGCCCGGCTCGACACGTTGACGATCGGGCAGAACTTCCCGACCTCGTCGGCGTCGAGCCATTCGGCGTCCACGCCGTTGAGCCGGTTGGCGTTCACCCGCCGCCTGGCCTCGCGCACGTCGCCGAGGTTGTGCGCGAGGTTGAGCACGCCGCGCTGGCTGAACTGCAGGTCGTAGTCGAGCTCGTCGCTCAGCCCCTCCCACAGCTTCAGCGAGTGCTCGTAGATGGCGGCGCTCTCGTCCCACAGGTAGTTGGAGCGGATGATCGTGGTGTTGCGCGCCATGTTGCCGCCCGCGAGCCAGCCCTTCTCCAGGACGGCCACGTTCGTGATGCCGTGGTTGCGCGCCAGGTAGTAGGCGGTGGCCAGGCCGTGGCCGCCGCCGCCGACGATGACGACGTCGTAGGCGGGTTTCGGATCGGGGTCGCGCCAGAGGAAGTCGGGATGGGTCACCGTCGGATCTTCTCCATCTTCGGGTCGAACAACGGCTCGGCGGCGACCTCGGCGGGCACGCGCCGGCCGAAGTACGTGACGTCCACCTGGGTGCCGGGCTCGGCCAGCTCGGCGGGCAGCCAGGCGTAGGCGATCGGCGCCCGTATCGTGTGGCCGTGCGCGGCGCTGGTGACGTACCCGACGGTGCGGCCCTGGTGCCTGACCGGCTCCTTGCCCATGACGACCTCGGCGGTCAGCAGCGGCACCAGCTTGCGGGTGACGTCCGTGGACAGCGCGTCGCGGCCGACGAAGTCCTTGCCGGTCTTGACCGCGAACCCCAGCCCCGCCTCGTACGGGTCGTGCTCGGGTGTCATGTCGACCCCCCACAGCCGGTAGCCCTTCTCCAGGCGGAGGCTGTTGAACGCGGCCCGGCCGCCGGCGACCGGCAGGCCGGTCGCCCACAGCGTGTCCCACAGCTTGAGCCCGAGGTCGGCGGTGGTGTAGAGCTCCCAGCCCAGCTCGCCCACGTACGAGACGCGCATCGCGGTCACCGGCACGTGGCCGACGTAACCGGTCTTGCAGGTGAAGTAGCGGAAGCCCTCGTGGGACATGTCCAGGTCGGTGAGCGGCTGCACCAGCTCCCTGGCGCGCGGCCCCCACACGCCGACGCAGCAGGTGCCGGGCGTGATGTCGCGCACGTACACGCCGCCGGGCGCGTGTCGGGTGATCCAGTCGAGGTCCAGGTTGCCGTTGGCGCCGATCTGGAACCGGTCCTCCTCGATCCTGGCCACGGTGAGGTCGGAGCGGATGCCGCCGCCGGTGTCCAGCAGGAGCGTGTACGTGACCGAGCCGGGCTTCTTGTCCACGTCGTTGGTGGTCAGCCGCTGCAGGAACGCCGCCGCCTTCGGGCCGCCGACCTCGATCCGCTTGAGCGGGGTCATGTCGTAGAGCGCGACGCTCTCGCGGGTGACGTGCGACTCGGCCGCGGCGATCGGCGACCAGTAGCGGCCCGCCCACGCGTCCCGGCGGCCGAGGAACGCCTCGTCGCCGGGGAGGTCGTCCAGCAGCGGCCGGTTGGCCTCGAACCAGTGCGGCCGCTCCCAGCCCGCGCCCTCCAGGAAGAAGCCGCCCAGCTCGCGCTGCCGGATGTGGAACGGGCTGGTGCGCATCGGCCGCGGCGACTCCATCGGCTGCAGCGGGTGGATGACGTCGTACACCTCGATGAAGTTCCGCGCGCCGCGCTCGGCGACGAAGGCCGGGGAGAGCTGGACCGGCTCGAACCGGCTCAGCTCGCACTCGTGCAGGTCGGTCGCGGACACGCCGTCCACCAGCAGCTCGGCCACCGCCCTGGCGACCCCGGCCGAGTGCGTCACCCAGACGGCCTCGGCCAGCCAGAACCCCTCCAGGTGCGGCGCCTCGCCGATCAGCGGGAAGCCGTCGGGGGTGAACGAGAAGACGCCGTTGATGCCGTCCTCGTACGTGGTCCCGGCCAGCGTCGGCAGCAGCTCGCACGCGTCCCGCCAGGCGGGGTCGAAGTCCTCTTCGGTGAACGCCTGCACCGACGGCATCGTGGTGCCCTTGGGGCCGATCTCGTGCTGGGCGACGGGCATCGGGCGGTGGGCGTACGAGCCGACGCCGACGCGGTCGCCGTGGTGCCGGAAGTAGAGGTCGCGGTCCTGGTGGCGGAGGATCGGCCCGATTCCCGGGCTGTCGGCCAGCGGGCCCGATCTGGCGTACTGGTGGGCCAGCGGCTGGAGCGGCACGGTCAGCCCGGCCAGCTCGCCGATCGACGGCCCCCAGAACCCGGCCGCGCACACCACCACGTCCGCCTCGATGACCCGGTGCTCGGCGACCCCGTGCTCGTCGTCGGACTCGACAGCCACGCCGGTGACCCGGCCGCCGTGCTGCTCGACGCCCACCACCGTGTGCCCGCCCAGGAACCGCGCGCCGCGCTCCGACGCCCGCCGCGCCTGCGTCTCGCAGCAGCGGACGGCGACGGCCAGCCCGTCGGACGGCACGTGGAAGCCGCCGAGCACCTTGCCCGGGTCGAGCAGCGGCCACAGCTCGGCGCAGGCGGCGGGGTCGACCAGGCGGCTCTCCACGCCCCAGGACTCGGCCCAGCCGTGCTTGCGGTGCAGGTCCTGCCAGCGTTCCTCGGTGGTCGCCACCTCCAGGCCGCCGACCTGCTCGAAACAGCCCAGCTCGGTGTACTTGCGCACGGTGTACGAGGCGAACTCGGTCATGGTCTTGGACGGGTTCGTCTGGAAGACCAGGCCCGGCGCGTGGGAGCTGGAGCCGCCGGTGGCGGGGAGCGGCCCCCGGTCGACGACCGTGACGTCGGTCCATCCGCGTGCGGTCAGCTCGTCGGCCAGGGCACAGCCCACGATGCCGGCTCCTATGATCACCAATCGAGGCCGGCTCGTCATGCACCCTCCGGTTGTTCCTTAATACGCAACACGTACCGGACTACGCAACGAACATAAAGCCCAGCGATCGGCAGGACAAGAGCGTCTCTCAGCAGAGACGGACCGTCTCGTCTCCTGCTAGGATCGGCCCGTGCAGCGCAGAACCACACCTGACACGGGCCGCCGCAGCGAGGCCTCCCGCCGCGCCATCCTCGACGCCGCCTTCGCGCTGGCCGGCGAGGTCGGCTACGCCAAGCTCAGCATCGAGGGCATCGCCGCCCGCGCGGGCGTCGGCAAGCAGACGATCTACCGCTGGTGGCCGTCCAAGGGCGCGGTGCTCTTCGACGCCGTGCTGAGCCTGACCGAGGGGCGGGAGGGCGCGGAGGGCATGGCGCTGCCCGACACCGGCGACCTGGAGGCCGACCTCAAGCTGGTGCTGCGCGCCACCGTCGACGAGTTCGCCGACCCGGCCTACGACCGGCCGCTGCGCGCGCTCTCCATCGAGATCACGAACGACCCCGCGCTGGCCGCCCTCTACGCCGAGCGCCTGGAGAGGCCGATGAACGAGCTGAAGAAGGCCCGCCTGCGCGCCGCCCAGGAGGCCGGGCAACTGCCCGCGGATCTCGACCTGGACGTGGCGGTCGACCTGATCTGGAGCCCGCTGCTGAGCCGCTGGCTGCACCGCTCCGGCCCGCTCACCCACGCCTACGCCGACGCCGTGGTCGAGACGGCGCTGCGCGGCCTCTACGCGCGCTGACCGGCGCGTCAGGTGATGAGCACGCCGCCGTCGACCGGCAGCGCGACGCCGGTGATGTAGGAGGCCGCGTCGCTCGCCAGGAACACCGCCGCCGCCACGAGCTCGGCCGGGTCGCCCGCCCGGCCCATCGGCACCCGCTGCTCCAGGACCCGCTCCAGATAGCCGGGCGGATACTGATCGGTCATCTCGGAGGCGAAGAACCCCGGCACCAGGCAGTTGACCCGGATGCCGCGCCGCCCGGTCCACTGCTGCGCGAGGTCTCTGGTGAGGCCCTCCACGCCCGCCTTGGACGCGCTGTAGGCGGCCTGCGGGAGCCCGGCGGTGGTGCCGCCGAGCACGCTGCCGATGTTGACCACCGACGAGCCGGGCCGCATCACCCGCGCGCACGCCTGCGCCATCCAGTAGGTGCCGAGCAGGTTGACGTCGATCACCTGCCGGAACTCCTCCGGCGTCTCGCGCAGCGCGGGCACGGCGGTGCCGACCCCGGCGTTGTTGATCAGCACGTCGACCGCGCCGAACTCGGCCATCGCGGCCTCGGCCAGCGCGCCGCAGTCTTCGGCCCTGGCCACGTCGGTGGCCACGGCCAGGCACCGGCGACCGGTCTCCTCGACCAGCCGCCGCGTCTCGCCCAGCCGGTCAGCGCGGCGAGCGCCGATCACGACGTCGGCCCCGGCCTCGGCGAACCCTCTGGCGAAGGCCACGCCGAGCCCCGAGGACGCGCCGGTGACGATGGCGACCTTGCCGTCGAGCCCGAAACGCCGCAGCATGACTAGAGTCCGTACTCCTTGACGATGCGCTCGTGCCGCTCGACCTCGACGTCGACCTCGCGGGCCAGGTCGAGCCAGGCCAGCGGGTGGGACCAGCGCTCCGTGGCGTCGTCGAGCAGGGCGTCGACCTCGACCGGCGAGACGCCGGGCGGCACCGCCACCCAGCCGAACACACCGGGGAGCTGCTCGCCGCTCGTCGGGTGGTTGACCTGGTAGTTCTCGTCGCTGTAGACCCACATGGGCCAGCCGCGCTCGGCCATGACCTCGGTGAACTCGGCCCAGTCGCTCTCGCTCGGCGCGGCGCCGTCGAAGAAGTAGCTCGTGTAGCCGCCCGGCCGCAGGATGCTCACCGCCGCGAACGGCGGCACGAAGTTCTGCTGCTCCTCGGGGTCTTCGGGGAGCGGCTCCAGCAGCTGCGGGTCGAACACCACAAGGTCGCCGGCGTTGTAGTCCATGCCGCGCGGCTGCGGCAGCGCCAGCCGGGCGGTGGCGGGGCCGGTGCGGATGGACAGCACCTGGCGGCGGCCGCCGTCGGGCGCGGGGAGGATGACCCGGATCAGGCCCATCTCCTCCTCGATCGGCCCTTCGGTGGACTTGATCGGCATGCCGATCCTGGCGGCGCCCTTGCGGACGGCCGCCCAGTCCTCGGCCGCCGTGGCCATGACGATCATGCGCCAGACGTCCTCGTCGGCGAGCTCGTCGAGCACCTCCAGCAGCGCCTTGGCGCCCTTGACGTTGTCGTCGAGCTGCTGGGCGGCGGTGGCGACGATGCGGCGGGCGTCGACCCCGGCGCCGGCGGCGACGGCGTGCTCGGCGTTGTCGAGGGCCTCAGGCCAGCGCTCGCGGGCGGTGTGGAGGCGGGCCAGCGCGAGGTGCTTGGCGGCGTGCGGCAGCATGCCGGCCAGCTGCTCAAGGCGCTCGTCCTGGCGGGCCTCGATGAGGAGCGTGGTGAGGTAGCCGATGTCGTCGGGCTCGGCCGTGGCGATGTCGCCGGAGTCGACGAGCATCTTCCAGTAGATGTCGGCGCCGGACGCGGGGTAGCCGAGGAAGCCGAGGGTGGTGGTGTGGCGGCGGGTGGCCTCGAGGTCCTCGCCGGACAGCGGGGCGAGCCAGCCGATCCAGCGCTCGGGGTCGGCGTTGTAACCGTCGGCGGCGTCGAAGTAGGCGACGCGCTCCTCCAGCGGGCCGGGCGCCTCGGGCTCGGCGGTGGCGTCGGCGGCGGCGCGCAGCGCGGCGACGCGCTCGGCCACGCCGGCGTCGGCGCGCAGCTCGGCGGCGGCGGACTCGGCCAGGTCGGCCAGCGCCCTGGCCTGCCAGACGCCCTGCCGGGCGACGGCCAGGTCGCCCGCCACGAGGGCGAGCTCGACGCGGGGGCGGTAGCCGCCCATCATGCCGAAGTAGTCGATCCACTGGCGCAGCACGCGGCCGAGCTGCCAGGTGTTGGTGATCTGGGCGGAGCCGGAGAGCTTGTAGACCGCCTGCGCCCACTCGACGAACACTCGCGGGTGCTCGCCCACCACGTCGAGGTCGGGCAGCGCGTCGACGGCCTCGGCGAGGCGGTCGAGCTGCGCCAGGACGAGCGCGCGGCGCACGCCGTCGCGGTGGTCCTTGGCGACCGGGTCGTCGGCCTGGAAGCCGGCGGCGGCCTGCAGCGCGGTGAGCGCGTCCTCGGCGCGGCCCGCGGCGAGGAGCGCGCGGGCGCTCTCGGCGCCGAGCTCCCAGCTCGCCTCGCGGCCGGCGGCACGCAGCCGCTCGACGGCGGACTCGATGTAGGTGACGGCCTCCCCGGCGCGGCCGGCGTCGACGAGCGCGGCGGCGTACTGGGTCACCAGGCCGGAGAAGGCGGGCCCGGCGGGGTCGGCGCCCTCGATGGCCGGGGCCAGCAGCTCCAGCCGCCGGTCGGCGTAGCCGGGGCCGTCGGTGTTGGCCCACGCCACGGCGAGCGCCTCGACGGCCGCCGGGGTGGCCGGGCAGTCGCGGACGTCTTCGCGCTGGGCGAACGCGAGCAGCTGCTCGGCGTCCTCGATCGCGACCGCGCCCTGGACGCGGTCGCCGATGCGGCCGACGAGGTGCCAGTAGCGGGAGTAGAACTCCAGCCAGGGCTGCCCCAGGGCCTCCGCCTGCTGAGCGATGGCCGGGGCCATCACGTCGAGCTGCGGATATCGCCCTTCGTAGGCCTGCGCGGGCAGGTCTCCCAGAGCCATGGCGAGGCCCACGTTGCCCGCCTCGGAAAGCTGCTGCTGGGTTTCGCCGACCCACGCCCAGATGTCCACGTCCATGGGCAGTCAGTCTGCCAGGTCAACGAGCGTCCCCCAAACGCAGAAGCGCGATGAGCTCGTCCGATTCGTCGTCGTTTAGCACGGAAAATACCGGTGCCATCAGGTCGTCGGTGGCATCCTCGGCGGCGGCCCGGCGTGCGACGACGTCAGGTCCGGGGGTCGGATAGGGCTCCGGCCACTGGAAGAACTGGGCGATCATCTCGCCGCTCCGGTGGCCGAACGGCGTCGCGTCGTGGTCGGCGGCCAGCGTGGCCTCCAGAGGGCTCAGCCCGGCCGCGAGCACCGCGTTGGCGTGCAGCCCGCCCCGCAGCTCGCGGACCACGTGCATGAGCTGGACGGCCCGTGCGGGCGGATCGCCGGCGAGCGGCACGGCCCGCCACCCGGCGAACAGCGGCGCCCCGACCGGTGAGGCCGCCTCGACGACCTTCTCCAGCAGCTCGGCGATCCTGGCGCAGCCGTCGTAGCCGCCGAGCTTGCGCCGCCCCCAGTCCTGGCAGGCCCCGGCGGCCAGCTCGACGGCCTGGTCCACGGGCATCTTGCGGCCGCCCTCCCAGCTCTGCCTGACGTGCTCGGGCGGGAAGAAGACGGCCACCGAGGTGACCACGTCGGCCTCGCACTCGCCGAGCACCCCGCAGCGGCCGCGGAAGTAGAACTCGCGAGGCCCCAGGCCGTGCTCGTCGCAGACGGCCTTGGCCTCGCGGGAGATCATGAAGCCGCCGCCGTACTGCCCGATGGGCGCCTTGACCTGGACGGCTGTGGTGCGCGGGTCTGCCATCTCCACCCCTCTCGGTTCGGGAAACAGACTCAGCATCCCCTAGGAGAACATCATTCTGCAAGCATCAGCTCGCCGGAGGCCACGATGACCGCCGGGCCCCGCAGATAGCTGGTCTCCTCGTCGAGCACCACGGTGAGCGTGCCGCCCGTCACCTCGATCGTCCACGTGCCGGTGGTCTCGCCGGACAGCGCGGCGGCCGCGACCGCGGTGGCGACCGCGCCGGTGCCGCAGGAACGGGTCTCGCCGGAGCCCCGCTCGAAGACCCGCATCACCGCGCGGCTGGGGCCGACCGCGTTGAACAACTCGATGTTGACGCCGGCCGGGAACACCGCGGGGTCGAAGGTGGGCTGGTGGGTGAGGTCGAGCTGGACGACCGGGTCGCCGATCGAGCAGGCGAGGTGCGGGTTGCCCACGTCGACGTGGACGCCCTCGTACTCGTGGCCGCCCACCGTGGTGACGCTGGAGCCCAGCACGGCGGGCTTGCCCATCTCGACGGTGATCTCTCCGTCGGGCTCCACCCGGACCAGGCGGGTGCCGCCCCGGGTCGCGATGGCGAACTCGCCCGGACCCTCCAGCCCCGCGTCGACCAGGTAGCGGGCGAAGACCCGGCTGCCGTTGCCGCACATCTCGGCCATGCCGCCGTCGGCGTTGCGATAGTCCATGAACCACTCGGCCTGCTGCCCCGCCACCTCGGGAACCTGCTTGGTGCGCACCACGCGGAGCACGCCGTCGGCCCCGACGCCGGCCCGCCTGTCGCAGATGCGGGCCACGAGTGTGGCGGGCAGGTCGAGCTCGCCATCGGGATCGGGAAGGATGACGAAGTCGTTCTCGGTGCCGTGCCCCTTGAGAAAGCGCATTACCCGATTTTATCCGGACTACTGTCCGGCTATCAGCGCCAGGGACCGGTCGAGCAGGCCGGGATCGTCGTACGGGAGCCAGCGCACCCGCGGATCGCGCCGGAACCACGACTCCTGCCGCCTCGCGAACCGCCGCGTCGCCCGCACCGTCTCGGCGAACGCCTCCTCCTCGCTCCACTCCCCTTCCAGGTAGCGGATCACCTGGGCGTAGCCGAGCGCCCGGCCGGCCGTGCGGCCCTCCGCCAGGCCCCGCCCGAGCAGCTCGCGCACCTCGCCGACCAGCCCCGCCGCCCACATCCGCCCGACCCTGGTCTCGATCCGCTCGTCGAGCACCGGCCTGGGCACCTCCAGCCCGATCTGCACGCTGGGGTAGATGGCCTCGTAGGACGGCATGGTGGCGGAGAACGGCCGGCCGGAGTGCTCGATCACCTCCAGCGCCCGCACGATGCGCCGGCCGTTGCTCGGCAGGATCGCGGCGGCGGCGGCCGGGTCGAGCTCGCACAGCCGCGCGTACAGCGGCCCGGCGCCGCGCTCGGCCAGCTCGGCCTCCAGGCGGGCCCTGATCTCCGGGTCGGTGCCGGGGAACTCCAGGTCGTCGATGGCCGCGCGCACGTAGAGCCCGCTGCCGCCCACCAGCACCGGCACGGCGATGGCCTCGATCAGCGGCCTGACCAGCTTCTGGTACTCGGCCACGCTGGCCGTGACCGTCACGTCCCAGACGTCGAGCAGGTGGTGGGGCACGCCGCGCCGCTCGGCCTCGGTGAGCTTGGCGGTGCCGATGTCCATGCCGCGGTAGAGCTGCATGGAGTCGGCGTTGACGCACTCCCCGCCCAGCCGCAGCGCGAGATCGACGGCGAGATCTGACTTACCGGCCGCGGTGGGCCCCACGACGGCGATGACTGGGTGACGCACGCCTACCAGTGTGGCCTGCCCAGGTCAGCGGTCGCGCCCGGCACCACGTCACAGGTCGAGCAGCGTGGGCTGCAGGTAGCCCTCGTGGGTGAGCAGCCAGCGCTTGGTCTCGACGCCGACCCCGCCGCTGAACCCGCCCAGCCCGTTGCCCGCGACCACCCGGTGGCACGGCACCACGATCGGCAGCGGGTTGGACCCCATGATCGAGCCGATCCCGCGCGCGGGCACGCCGGTGCCGCTGCGCGCCGCCAGCTCGCCGTAGGTCACCGCGGTGCCGTACGGGACCTCGTACAGGGCCTGCAGCACCTCGCGCCGCACGCCCGACGTCAGCCGCCAGTCGATAGGCGTCTCGAACCGCCGCGAAGCACCGGTGAAATAACCACTCAGCTCCTCGACCACGGAACCCGTACGATCCGGGTCATGGACCTCAGGCAGGCCGAGGCGGTCGCGCATCCTGTCACGGACGCCCCACCCCGACGCCACCAGCCCGTCCTCGGTGACGGCCAGCACGAAGGGCCCGACCGGCGTCGGCACCTCCGCGAACGCGACGGTGGTCGTCATGTCGTCTCGTGAACTCGTCATCCTCGGCACCTCCAGCGCGGTCCCCACCCGACACCGTAACCACAACGGCTACCTGTTGCGCTGGGACGGACAGGGTTATCTGTTCGATCCCGGCGAGGGGACCCAGCGGCAGATGCTGCACGCAGGGGTGAGCGCCAGTGACGTCCACTGGATCTGCCTGACGCACTTCCACGGCGACCACTGCCTGGGCGTGCCGGGCGTGATCCAGCGCATCGCGCGCGACAGAGTGCGCCACCCGGTGCGGGCCGTCTTCCCCGCCTCCGGCGCGGACTACTGGCGCAGGCTGCGGCACGCCGCCGTGTTCGCCGACACCGCCGTCATCGAGGAGCACCCTGTCTCCGGCGAGCTGGCCTCCGCCGGCCCGCTGACCGCCCGCCGCCTGTCCCACCCGGTCGAGTCGTACGGATACCGCGTGCAGGAGCCGCCCGGCGTGCGCATGCTGCCCGAGCGGCTGGCCGCCCACGGCATCCGCGGGCCCGAGGTGGGCGAGCT
Organism: Nonomuraea sp. NPDC050478; assembly: GCF_044458265.1. Lineage (NCBI taxonomy): Bacteria > Bacillati > Actinomycetota > Actinomycetes > Streptosporangiales > Streptosporangiaceae > Nonomuraea > Nonomuraea sp. NPDC050478. The sequence continues at coordinate 817,803 of NZ_JBITHT010000004.1, forward strand.
GCAGCGCACCGGCTCGGTGCGCGGCGTGACGCTGGCCCGGTGCAGCGTGCCGAAGCCGGGCCAGGCCGCGGCGTTCGTCATGGACACCCGGCTGTGCGACGCGGTGTTCGAGCTGGCCGACGGGGTCGACCTGCTCGTCATCGAGGCCACGTTCCTGTCGGGCGAGCAGGCGCTGGCCAAGGAGTACGGGCACCTGACCGCGTTCGAGGCGGGGCTGGTGGCCGCCCAAGCGGGGGTGCGGCGGCTGGTGCTCACGCACTTCTCCGAGCGCTACACGTTCGCGGACGAGCCCGTGTTCCTGGAAGAGGTGCGGCGCTCCTTCGACGGGGAGGTCTTCCTGGCGCGCGACCTGACGCGGGTCCCGGTGCCGCGCCGCCGCCGCTGACACGCTCTCGTCCTGTGGTCACTCGTAGGGGCTGCGGCCCTCGCTCACGGCGCCGATCATGCCGACGGCGTACGCGTGGGCCGCCCGGTGCAGGCCGTGGCCGTAGCTGACCCGGGCCACGCCCAGCTCCGCCAGCCTGGCCAGGCTCGGCGCGCCCGGCTTGAACAGGATGTTGACCGGGCCGTCCACCTCGTCCACCAGCGCCCCGATCTCGTCCTCGGCCGACAGCCCGATCGGGTAGACGCAGTCGGCGCCCGCCTCCAGGTAACGCCGGGCCCGCGCCACCGCGTCGGCGCACCCGCCGCCGTCGCGGACGAGGTAGGTGTCGATCCTGGCGTTGACGACGAGCGCCGGTCCCGCCGCGGCGCGCACCGCCGCCAGGAAAGCGGCCTGCTCGTCCGGATCGACCAGTTCTCCGGTACGGGGGTCGGAATCCTCCAGGTTGCAGCCCGCGGCGCCGGTCTCCAGCAGCCGCCCGGCCAGCTCGGCCGGGTCCAGCCCGTATCCGCGCTCCATGTCGGCCGTCACCGGCACGTCCACCACCCGGACGACGCGGGACACGGCGGCCAGCATCTCGGCCACCGGCGTCGCCTCGCCGTCCTCGTAGCCCAGCACGCGCGCCACCGCGGCGCTCCCGGTCGCCACCGCCGGGAAGCCGGCCTCCCGGACGGCCGTCGCGGACGCGGCGTCCCAGGCGTTCGGCAGGATCAACGGCTTTCCCGGCACGTGCAGGGCACGCAGTGCCGCCGCCTTCTCAATGGTCATGGCCGGAACCATAGGAAGGCGGGGCCGGTGGCTGTAGGTCCAATGCCCGCGAGAACCGGCAAGCCACTTCAGGTTTCTCAGAAGGCGCGGGGTGCGTCCGGAGGGTGAACGGCCGCGTCCCGCGCCACCGTGCTCGTGGTGTCAGCAGCCACTCTTGGCGCACTGGCCGCCGACGGTGCCGGCCGGGCCGTCCGCCGGGTTGTCGCCCTCGTCGGAGGGCGGCGGCTTGGCCGCGGTCGTGGGCTTCTTGCCGCTGTCGCCCTGCTTCGCGGCGGTTTCCTGCTTGGCGCCGTCGCCCTTGCTCGCGGTGCTCTTGTCCGACGAGCCGGCGCGGGTGTCACGGGTGTCGCCCGACGTGTCACCCGATGTGTCGCCAACGGAGGCGTCGCCCATCTCGGCGGCCTCCTCTTCGGGCAGGCCGGTGTCGGCGTCGCCCATGGTGGCCTCGTCGGCGGCCGCCTCGTCCTGCAGCGGCTCGCCCTCGCTGCCGGTCTCGCCGGCGCCCTGCTCGGGCCCCGCCTGCCGGCTCTGCTGGGTGGGCGTGCCCGTCTCTCCGGACCCGGCGGTCAGCGCGTAGCCGACGCCGCCCACGGCCATCGCCGCCACGAGTACGGACGCGGCGATGACGGTGATCTTTTTCTTCTTGCTCGGCCTGTTCCTGGCGGCCCGGCGGCCCTCGCCTGGCCCGTTGAGGATCTCAAGACGATCCGGCTCGGTCGGATCTTGCATGGTGTTACAGCTCCCTGCGGTCGTATCGGGAAAGCTCTCCGGCTTCCGCGGGCGATGGACCACACTAGCCGCAACAGCCGAATGCTCGCGCAACAATCACAAAGGAATCACGACTTGTCCCCCCAAGGTCCTATTCGCCCAGGTCGACGCCACCGCCTCGCCCCCGTCGCCGCGGTCACCGCCGTCCTGGCCATCGCCACGGCGGGAATTCTCCTCGCGTTCACCGGCCCGCGAATGCACCCTCGCAAATCCGCCCCGGAAATCGATCAGGAAAGCCCGCTTTTCGATCAATCCCGCCGCACGCCCACACCCACGTGGACGTCCATTCCACCGCCCCATTCAGCCAGCCCAGAACCCCCGGCTCCCGTGACGAGCATCACCAGCGAAACCCCCTGGCTCCACCCCATCCCACCACCAAGGGCAACACCCTCGTCCCACCCAGGAGACGCCACCAGGCGCCCGGCAGACGTCCCAGAACGCCAGCCCTCCACCCGAGATCGCCAAGGCCCCCGTGTCCAACCCCGCACCCACCGCCCCGAACCCCGGGAACGTTCCAGCACCCACACACCGAACGACAACACCAGCACCGGCGAGGCGGTCACACTCACCACCGCCCCCTCACCCACCCCCGAGCCCCAGCCCAAGGCCCAGACCCCACCAGGACTCCCCGCCCCCGACCCCTGCGCAACCTTCCACGACTTCCGCCGCGCAGCCTGCTACGAGGCCCTCAAGAGCCTAGGAAACTGATCACCCAAGGCGAGCCCGCAACTCAGGAACTACGGCGGGCAGAGCAGGCCGAAGGCTTGCTATCGGCGCCCAGCCCGAGGGGTTTCCCCAAAAAGCCCTTAAGATCTTGATCTTTTACGGCGCGACCCACCCGAGCCAAGCCCACCCGACGATCAGCGAGCGGAACAGCCCGAAGAAGAAGGAGAAGTCGCCGGCCGGCCGATGGTGGGCATACCGAGGAGCACTCCGGACGGCTGGGGAGACACACGCGCCTGCCAGGCGTCACCCGCACGCGTGCGGCGCAGCTCGCGGACCGCCCCGTCGGCGACCAGGTGGTGCGGGGCCGCGTACGTGACCTCGACCGTGACCATGTCGCCCGGACGCGGCGTCTCCTCGCCCACGGCGAAGTGGACCAGGCGGTTGTCGGGCGCGCGGCCGGAAAGGCGGCGGGTGGCCTCGTCCTTGCGGCCTTCGCCCTCGGCGACCAGGATCTCCAGCGTGCGGCCGACCTGCTTCTTGTTCTCCGCCCAGGAGATCTCCTCCTGGAGGGCGACCAGCCGCTCGTAGCGCTCCTGGACGACCTCCTTGGGGATCTGGTCGTCCATGGTGGCGGCGGGGGTGCCCGGCCTGATCGAGTACTGGAAGGTGAAGGCGTTGGCGAAGCGGCTCTCCCGTACGACGTCGAGGGTCGCCTGGAAGTCGTCCTCGGTCTCGCCGGGGAAGCCGACGATGATGTCGGTGGAGATGGCCGCGTCGGGCATGGCGGCGCGGACCCGCTCGATGATGCCGAGGTAGCGCTCGGCGCGGTAGGAGCGGCGCATGGCCTTGAGCACCCGGTCGGAGCCCGACTGGAGCGGCATGTGGAGCTGGTGCATGACGTTGGGCGTCTCGGCCATGGCGGCGATGACGTCGTCGGTGAACGCGGCCGGATGCGGCGAGGTGAACCGGACCCGCTCAAGGCCCTCGACGTCGCCGCAGGCGCGCAGCAGCTTGCCGAAGGCGAGCCGGTCGCCGAACTCGACCCCGTAGGTGTTGACGTTCTGGCCGAGCAGGGTGACTTCGAGGACGCCCTGGTCGACGAGGGTGCGCACCTCGGCGAGGACGTCGCCGGGCCGGCGGTCCTTCTCCTTGCCGCGCAGCGACGGGACGATGCAGAAGGTGCAGGTGTTGTTGCAGCCGACCGAGATGGCCACCCAGGCGGCGTAGGCGGACTCGCGCCTGGTGGGGAGCGTGGAGGGGAAGACCTCCAGCGACTCCTTCAGCTCGACCTGCGCCTCGCCCTCGATGCGGGCGCGCTCCAGCAGCACGGGCAGGGAGCCGATGTTGTGGGTGCCGAACACCACGTCGACCCAGGGCGCCTTGCGGACGATCTCGCCCTGGTCCTTCTGCGCGAGGCAGCCGCCGACGGCGATCTGCATGCGCGGGTTGCGGACCTTGGCGGGCCGCAGATGGCCGAGGTTGCCGTAGAGGCGGTTGTCGGCGTTCTCGCGGACGGCGCAGGTGTTGAAGACCACGACGTCGGCGGTCTCGCCTTCGGTCACGGCGACGTAGCCGGCGCCTTCCAGCAGGCCGGACAGCCGCTCGGAGTCGTGCACGTTCATCTGGCACCCGTACGTGCGGACCTCGTACGTGCGGGGGCTCTCCTGGGTCACAGTCATGGCATGAACAAGGGTAGTCGTTATGAGCCCTGCGCCAGCCGTACGCTTTCAAAAGACCAGCTTGACTGCCTGATGTGATCGGATCGGTACCGCCTGGTTAGTGACCAGCGTCCTTCGTGCCTCTACCGTTTGGGTCCATGACGGAGAACGGGGACGCCACTCCACTCGTGCAGATGGAGCACGTCAACAAGCACTTCGGGGCGCTGCACGTCCTGAAGGACATCAACTTGACCGTCTCACGTGGCGAGGTCCTGGTCGTCATCGGCCCGTCCGGCGGCGGCAAGTCGACGCTCTGCCGGACGATCAACCGGCTGGAGACGATCGACGACGGCAGGATCGTCTTCGACGGCCAGGTGCTGCCGGCGGAGGGCAAGGCGCTGGCCAGGTTGCGCTCCGACGTCGGGATGGTGTTCCAGTCGTTCAACCTGTTCGCCCACAAGACCATCCGGGAGAACGTGACGCTGGGCCCGGTCAAGGTCCGCCGCCAGGCCAAGGACGCCGCCGACAAGCGCGCCATGGAGCTGCTGGAGCGGGTCGGCATCGCGGCCCAGGCGGACAAGTATCCCGCCCAGCTCTCCGGCGGCCAGCAGCAGCGCGTCGCCATCGCCAGGGCGCTGGCCATGGACCCGAAGATGATCCTGTTCGACGAGCCGACCTCCGCGCTGGACCCCGAGATGGTGCAGGAGGTGCTCGACGTCATGATCGGGCTGGCGCGTGACGGGATGACGATGATGGTCGTCACCCACGAGATGGGCTTCGCCCGCAGGGCCGCCAACCGGGTCGTGTTCATGGCCGACGGGCAGGTCGTCGAGGAGAACACCCCTGACGAGTTCTTCACCAACGCGCAGACCGACCGGGCGCGTGACTTCCTTTCGAAGATCCTCACGCACTGACTAACGAGGCAGGTACACATGCACATGCGTCGAATGGGAGCGGTGCTCGCCGCGTTCGCCATGGCGGGCGCGCTGACCGCTTGCGGCGGCGATGACGCTGGAGGCGGCGGCGACGGCGGCGGCTCCTACGCCACCGTGATCGACAAGATCAAGGGTGGCGGCACCGTGGTCGTCGGCACCAAGTGGGACCAGCCGAGCCTGGGTCTGAAGACCGGGCCCGAGCCGGAGGGCTTTGACGTCGACGTTGCCAAGGCCGTGCTCAAGGAGCTCAACGGCGGCACCGACGTCAAGGTCGAGTGGAAGGAGTCGGCCTCGTCCAACCGCGAGCCGTTCCTGCAGAACGGCACCGTCGACATCATCTTCGCCACCTACTCGATCACCGAGGAGCGCAAGGGCAAGGTCACCTTCGGCGGCCCGTACGTGATCTCGCACCAGGACATCATGGTGCGCAAGGACGACACGTCGATCAACACCCCGCAGGACCTCAAGGGCAAGCGCATCTGCAAGGCCGCGGGCTCCAACTCCTACAAGCGCATCACCGACCCGCCGCCGGACGGCGAGCTCGACATCGACGCCACCACCGTCGACGCGGCGAACTACTCGGAGTGCGTGCAGAAGCTCAACGGCAGCAACCTCGACGCCGTCACCACCGACGACCTGATCCTGGCGGGCTTCGCCAAGCAGGCGGGCGGCAACTTCAAGGTGCTGGGCCAGGGCTTCACCGACGAGAAGTACGGCGTCGGCCTGAAGAAGGGCGACACCGCGACCTGCGAGGCCGTCAACACCGCGATCAAGACGCTGTGGGACAACGGCCAGATGAAGACCATGCTGGACAAGTGGTTCGGCGGCATCGAGGGCCTGCCGCTCTCGACCGAGGCACCGCCGGCCGAGGGTTGCGCCTGATCATGTCGTAGGCGGCGGCCGGGATCCCGGCCGCCGCCCTCCTATGCGGTGGAGCACGATGGACGAACTAATCAAGTACGCGCCCGTCCTCGCGGAAGGCTTCCTGGAGAACGTCAAGCTCTCCCTCGTGGCCGCGGTCGCCTCCCTCATCCTGGGCACGATCCTCGTGGGGATGCGGGTCTCGCCGACGCCGGTGCTGCGTGCGGCCGCCACCGTCTACGTCAACGTGGTGCGCAACACGCCGCTGACGCTGGTGCTGGCGTTCTCCGCGCTGGGCCTGAGCGACCAGCTCGGCCTGGTGTTCTCCCAGGAGCCGAGCGTCAACTCGTTCTGGATCGTCGCGATGGGCCTGTCGTTCTACACCGCGTCGTTCGTGTGCGAGGCGCTGCGGGCCGGCATCAACACGGTGCCCCTGGGCCAGGCCGAGGCGGCGCGGTCGATCGGGTTGTCGTTCTTCCAGTCCCTGCGGCTGATCATCCTGCCGCAGGCGTTCCGGGCCGTCATCGCCCCGCTGGGCAGCGTGATGATCGCCATGATCAAGAACACCACGGTCGCGACGGCCGGCGGCTACCTCGCCGACGCGGCCGCCACCATGAAGGAGGTCTTCGACACCACCGGCGCGTCGATCCCCATCTTCATCGGGATCGTCATCGCGTTCATGGCCCTGACCATGCCCATCGGCTACTTCACCGGTTGGTTGTCCCGACGTCTGGCGGTGGCCCGATGAACCTTTCCGTCCTGTTCGACACCCCGGGCCCGCGCGGGCGGGTGCGCAACCACCTGCTCACCGCGGTCAGCGTGCTGGTCGTGGGCGGCATCGCCTACTGGGTCTATCTGGGCTTCGACGCCAAGGGCCAGTTCGAGGGGAAGATCTGGGAGCCGTTCCTCGACCCCTACACCTGGCAGACGTGGATCCTGCCCGGCCTGGCCGGCACGCTGCGGGCCGCCGCGCTGGCCGCGGTGCTCGCGCTCGCGTTCGGCGCGATCTTCGGTCTGGCGCGGTTGTCCGACCACGCCTGGATCCGGATCCCGGCCGGGCTGGTGGTCGAGGTCTTCCGGGCCATCCCGCTGCTGCTGCTGATCTTCTTCATCTTCTACCTGGCGCCGACCGTGATGGGCGGCGGCGACTACGCGTTCATGGCCGTGGTGCTCGGCCTGACCCTCTACAACGGGTCGGTGCTGGCCGAGGTCGTCCGGGCCGGCGTGCTCTCGGTGCCGAAGGGCCAGGCGGAGGCCGCGTACGCGGTCGGCATGCGCAAGAACCAGGTGATGCGGCTGGTGCTGCTGCCGCAGGCGGTCACGGCCATGATGCCGGCGATCGTCAGCCAGCTCGTGGTGCTGCTCAAGGACACCGCGCTCGGCTACATCATCGCCTACGTCGACCTGCTCAACACCGGCTTCAAGATCCTGCCGGCGGTGTTCTTCGGCTCGCTGATCCCGGCGGCCATCGTCATCGGCATCATCTACGTCGGGCTCAACATGGCGCTCAGCTACCTGGCCCACTGGCTGGAACGCCGCAGCAGGCGCAGCCGCAAGACGGCGGCGCCCCCGGTGGCGCCCCCCGGCGCGGAGGCGATCGGCCTGCGCTCCGGCGGCGGGCTCGACAGCACCGACTGACTCACGAGCGGCGGGGATTTCCGGCAGGATGCGGGTATGCCCGCCGCTCTGTGGCCCTCACCCATCTCCACCTCCGACGTCGCCCGGGCGGCGGTTCGTCCGGCCTGGCCCGTCGTGTCCGGCGGCGCCGCCTGGTGGACGGAGGACCGCCCCGGCGAGGGCGGGCGCACCACGATCGTGCGCCTCACCGCCGACGGCGCCCGGACCGAGCTGCTGCCGCCGCCGTGGAACGCCCGCACCCGCGTGCACGAGTACGGCGGCCGCCCCTACGCCGTCACGCCCGGCGGCGACGTCGTCTTCACCGAGCTGACCGACCAGCGGCTCCACACCCTCGACCGGTCGGGCGAGATCAGGCCGCTCACTGCCGAGGGCGACCGCTACGCCGACCTGATGGTCCGCGACGACCAGGTGTGGTGCGTCCGCGAACGCCACCTCGACGGCGGCAAGGTCTCACGGTCGATCGTGTCCGTCCCGGTGGCCGGGGGCGAGGCCGCCGAGCAGGTCACGGGCCACGACTTCTACGCCTTCCCCACGCTCTCCCCCGACGGCCGGCTGCTCGCGTACGTGTGCTGGAACCATCCCCGGATGCCGTGGCACGGCACCGAGCTGCGCGTCACCCGCCTGTCCGACGGCGAGACGTGGACCGTGGCCGGCGGCCCCTCGGAGTCCGTCCTGGCGCCCCAGTGGCGCGACGACGGCCGTCTCTACCTGATCTCCGACCGCTCCGGCTGGTGGAACCTGTACGCGGCCGACATCGGCGGCGGCGAGCCGGAGCCGCTCTGCCCGCGCGAGGAGGAGTTCGCCTGGCCGCTGTGGTATCTGGGCGGCCTCCCGTACGCGGTCCTCGCCGACGGCCGGCTCGCCGTCCTGCACGGGCGCGGCGACCTGCGGCTCGGCGTGCTCGACCCGCTCACGGGCATCCTCACCGACCTGGACACCCCGTTCCCGGGGTGGGCGCCGACGCTGGCCGCCGACGGCACCTCCGTCCTCGGCATCGGGTACGGCCCGGCGACCCCGATGTCCGTGACCCGGGTGACCACGGCCATCGGAACCCCCGGCGGGATCGAGGTGCTGGCTGCTGACCCCGGCGGCCTACCCGACCCGGCCTACCTGCCGGAGCCTCGGGCGGTGACGCTGCCGGGCGAGGACGGCCGGGAGGTGCACGCGTTCCTGTATCCGCCCGCGCATCCGGACCACGCCGCCGACGGACCTCACCCGTACGTGATCTTCGTGCACGGCGGGCCGACCGCGCACGCCACCACCGCGCTCGACCTCGGCAAGGCGTTCCTGACCTCGCGCGGCATCGGCGTGCTCGACGTCAACTACGGCGGCTCCACCGGTTACGGCCGCGCCTACCGCGAGTCGCTGAAAGGGCAGTGGGGGCTGGCGGACGTCGCCGACACCGTGGCCGCCGCCCGCTGGCTGGCCGCCGAAGGGCACGCCGACCCCGGCCGGATCGCAGTCAGGGGCGGCAGCGCGGGCGGCTGGACCGTGATGGCGGCCTGCTGCCGGTCCGGCGCGTTCGCCGGCGGCGTCTCGTACTACGGGGTGAGCGCCCTGGGCCCGCTCAACGCGCACACCCACGACTTCGAATCCCGCTACGTGGAGTGGCTCGTCGGCCCCGAGGACCCCCAGCTGTACGCCGAACGCGAACCGCTCGCCCTGGCCGGCGGCGTCTCCTGCCCGATGCTGCTGCTCCAGGGGCTCGACGACCCGGTGGTGCCGCCGGAGCAGTCGGCCGCCTTCGCGGAAACGCTGTCGGAACGCGGCATCCCCTGCACCTACCTGGCCTTCGACGGCGAGGCGCACGGCTTCCGCCGCACCGAGACCCGCTCCACCGCGCTCGCCGCCGAGCTCGCCTTCTACCAGCAGATCTTCCGGTGAGAGGTCAGCGCGCGAACTCGGTCGCCCGCGACTCCCGCACCACCGTGATCCGGATCTGCCCCGGATAGGTGAGCTCCTCCTCCACCTGCTTGGCCACGTCGCGGGCGATCACCTGCGCCTGGATGTCGTCGATCGCGTCCGGCTTGACCATCACCCGGATCTCCCGCCCGGCCTGCATGGCGAAGACCTTCTCCACGCCGTCGTAGGACTGCGCGATCTCCTCCAGCCGCTCCAGCCGCTTCACGTACGCCTCCAGCGACTCGCGGCGGGCGCCGGGACGGCTGCCGCTGATGGCGTCGGCCGCCTGGGTGAGCACCGCCTCGACGGTGCGCACCTCCACCTCGTTGTGGTGCGCCTCGATGGCGTGCACCACGTCCTCCTGCTCGCCGTAGCGGCGCGCGATCTCCGCGCCGATCAGCGCGTGGCTGCCCTCCACCTCGTGGGTGAGCGCCTTGCCGATGTCGTGCAGCAGCGCGCAGCGCTTCATGAGCGTCTGGTCGAGCTTGAGCTCGGCGGCCATGATGCCAGCGATGTGGGCGGACTCGATGAGGTGCTTGAGCACGTTCTGTCCGTAGGAGGTGCGGTAGCGGAGCTGGCCGAGCAGCAGCACCAGCTCCGGGTGCATGTCGGTGAGGCCCAGCTCGACCAGCGCGTCCTCGCCGGCGCGGGCGCACAGCTCCTGCACCTCGGCGCGGCTGCGGTCGTGCGCCTCCTCGATGCGCTGCGGGTGGATCCGCCCGTCGAGCACCAGCTTCTCCAGCGTGAGCCGCGCCGTCTCCCTGCGAACCGGATCGAAACACGACAGAAGCACCGCTTCTGGGGTGTCGTCGATGATCAGGTTGACGCCGGTGGTCGACTCGAACGCCCGGATGTTGCGGCCCTCACGGCCGATGATGCGGCCCTTCATCTCGTCGCCCGGCAGGTGCAGCACGCTGACGACCGACTCCGCGGTCTGCTCGGTCGCCATCCGCTGCACCGCCAGCGTCACGATCTTGGTGGCGCGCTTCTCGCCCTCGCGGCGCGCCTCGCCCTCGATCTCCCGTACGATCAGCGCCGCCTCGCGCTTGGCCTGGTGTTCGATGTCGCGCACCAGCTCGGCCCTGGCCTGCTCGCCGGTCAGCCCGGCCACCCGTTCCAGGATGACCCGCCGTTCCTCCTCCACCTTCAGCAGCTCGGCCCGCCGGTCGGCCAGCTCGATCTCCGTCTCGGCGAGCTTGCGGTCGCGCTCGGCCTGCCGCCTGGCCTCCTCGTCGAGCCGCTGCTCCCGCTCGGCCAGCCGCTGCTCCCTGCGCTCCAGGTCGGTGCGGAGCTCCTTGAGCTCCGACTTCAGGATCCGGCTCTCCTCCTCGACCTCCCGCCGCATCTGCGCCGCGCTCTCCGCCGCCGCCTCGGACCTGCGCAGGATCTCCTCGGCGTCGGACTCGGCCCTGTCGCGGATCTGGCCCGCCTCCGTACGAGCCTGCTCCAGCTCGTCGTGAACGGCCTCCAACTGCTCCGGAGAGGGCTTGGCGCCTCTCGGGACACCGCCCGAGGTGCGCCTGACGACGATGAAGAGGGCTGCCATCATCCCGCAGGTCAGTACGAGCACCGCCACCGACAGCACTACGACAAGCGGCCCCATGTACGCCCCGCCCTCCTCGCGTCGTCAACACCCACAAACGCGGCCCTCGCACGGGAGGGTCACGGGCGCGGCACGGAAAGCCCCGGGACAGCTATCAAGCACAGGCCGACTTCGTGCCGACCGCAACAGCCGGCACCTCGTCCGCCTCGATCAACCAAACTCGCTCGTATGTCGTTCACCGGTATGGCAATCCGCACTGCGCGGAGTAACTCCTCACTGCCGTCGAGGTTATGCGTCGAACAGGTCACGAGCAAGCAAACGACTCACCAAGCGTGTCTTACCCGCCACCTCCGTCTTCCCTCGTCAGCCGATCCTGTCCAGGTTGATGATCTGATATTCGCCGGGCAACCGGTGAACGACGAGTGGGCCCTGGGCGGACCTGAGCCGGACGACGGCGGCGCCGCCCTCCTTGCCGGGCGAGTGCTCCAGGTGCGCCGACCTGCCCGTCCGCACGTCGTACATGACCTGCCCGTCCGTGAACCGGTCCAGGCGTCCGGTCGTGAACCGGTCGGCGGCCAGCTCCGCGTGGGCCCCCGGTGGCAGGTCGAGTTCTTCCGAGCCGTCGCGCATCCGGTGGAAGCCGCTGCGGTCCTGTCGGATGCCCGCGCAATGGGTCAGCCCGCAACGGACATACTGCTCGCCCGGATGGACGACGGCCGTGCTCGCCTCGCCTGTCTCGGCGTTGAGCAGCCGCTGGAAGCTGGGCTCGTTGTCCGGCGTGTACTCGCCCGGCGTACCCACCCACGGCCAGCGCAGGATGTGGTGCCGCTCCGCTCCCGGCACCGGCGTGGGGGCGCCGCCCTTGACGGGGACGGTGTAGACGCCGCCGTCCTCTACCAGTGAGAAGGCCAGTCGGTCACCGTCCACGGCGAAGACGTCGGACCGGCCGCGGATCGTCTCCGTCATGCGGATCTCCCGCGGCTCGCCGCCTCGGAGGGGCACCCACCAGAACCGGGAGGCGCCGTTGTCGCCGAACGCCTCGAAGTAGACGCGGTCGCCGACCACCTGGAAGCCGTCGGCGTACTTGCCCATGGAGGTGCGGATGGTAGTGATCTTGCGGGTCTTCCGGGTCTCGACGTCGTAGGCGTAGATCGCGTTGGCCTGCTCGTGACCGGCCCAGGTCTCCACCAGGAGGGTGCGGTCGTCGATGAACGCCTGCGGGTGGAACTCGCGGCCGTTCGGAAGCTTGTCCGGGATCCGCCACACCGCCTCCGGCCAGACCTTCTCCAGGGCGGGCGGGATCTTCGCCGGCGGCTGCCGATCTCCCTGCGGCGGCCCGCCGGACGTCGCCTCGGGCTCCCCTGGCTGGTCCGTCTGGAACGGCCCGCCCGGCGTCGTCTCGGGCTCCCTCGCATCCCTCGGGATCTCGATCTCGGACCGCCCCGATGCCGGGCCGGAGTCGTTCCCGGCGCCCCGAACCACCGCCCCGACACCGCCAGCGATCACCACCACCGCCACGGCCGCGATCAGCGCCTGCCCGCGCGCCCGCCGCTTCCGCGACCGCGTCACCATCCGCCCCGACAGATCGGACGGCGCCCGCGGCGCGCGCTCCGCGGCCTTCCCCAGCGCCCGGCGGAGGCCGTCCTCCAGCTCCGTGCTCATGACGACCTCCCGTTCGCCGATGCGGATCGGGCCACGACGGCCCGCAACTTGCCCAAGCCGAGCGAGGCGTGACTACGCACCGTCCCCTGCGAGATCCCCAGCACCCGGGCGATCTCCGCGTCGGTCAGCTGCTCGTAGTAACGCAGCACCAGCACCACCCGCTGCTTACGCGGCAGCCCTTCCAGCGCCCGCCACAGCCCGTACTCGCCATCGGACGGTGGCGCGTCCACGTACGACTCCTCCGGCGGATCCCACGCCAGCCGCTCCCTGCGGCGTAACCGCCAGACGCTGATGTGCAGCCTGGCCATGATCACCCGCGTGTAGCTCTCCGGGTCCTGCTTCCGCCGCACCCTCGGCCAGGCCCGGTGCAGCCTGATGAGGGCCTCCTGCGTCAGGTCGGCCGCATCGTGCGGGTTGCCGCTGAGCACGTACCCGTAACGCAGCAACGCGTCGGCCCGCTCGGCGACGAACTCCGCGAACCACGACTCGTCGTCCAAATGATCTTCACCTTCTTCGTAGCCTCCCTCTCCAGACGGCCACACAGGTGAATTCGTTGAACAGCGACGAATCTCCCGGCGACTCGGTACGGGGCCACGCAAGAAACCCTGCCGGGCTCCAGCCCCCGCCCAGGACCTGTACCACTGCCGGAGACCGGCTTCGCCGAGGTCACCCGCCGCCAGGGCCACGAATACGCGACCTCGACGCATCACCGGCCTACGGGTACTCGTGCTTGACGCACCACCGGCCTACGGGTACTCGTCCTCGACCTCGACGCCCTCCTGCTCCAGAGCCTCCCGGATCACCCGGAACGACAGCCCTGGCGGGTAGCCCTTTCTCGCGAGCATGCCGGCCAGGCGGCGAGTGCGGACCTTGGAGTCCAGGGAGCGAGTGGAGGGCAGCTTCCGCTCCACGAGGCGGCGGGCGGTCTCCTCCTCCTGATCCGGATCGAGCCGCTCGACGGCGTCCTTCACCGTCTCCTGGTCGACCCCGCGATGCCGCAACTCGTTGGCCAGAGCCCGCTTGGCCAGGCCCCGGCCATGGTGCCGGGAGTCGACCCAGGCCTCGGCGAACGCCTCGTCGTTGATGAGCCCCAGCTCGGTGAACCGGTCGAGCACCGACTCCGCCACCTCGTCGGGCACCTCCCGCTTCCGCATCGCCTCGGCCAGTTGCGCCCGCGTCTTGGGCGCCATGGTGAGCAGCCGCAGGCAGATCGCCCGCGCCACCGCCTCAGGATCGGCCGGCGGCGCCGCTGCCGCTCCCGAACCGGCATCCGGCCCATCAGCCGGCCATCCCCGCCCGGCCTTCCGTCCGGACCGCCTCCCCTTACGCCCCTTCTTCGCCTTCTCCCCGGAACCCGGCTCCACCCCCGGCGTCGCCCAGAACTCCGTGCCCGCAGCCGACTCCCCCACACGAGTTCCGGTCCCTGCGTCCGACACCCCGGCAGAAGTCCCGGTCCCTGCGTCCGACACCCCCGCAGAAGCCCAGGTCCCCCCGTCCGATGCCCCGCCCGGAGCCCTGATTCCCCCATCCGCCGACACCGCGTCGCCCGGCACCTCACCATCCCCTACCGACGCCGCACCACCATCCGACACCTCACCCGAGGCATCCTCCAGCGGGACCGCACCACCTCTCAACGCCTCACCAGAGGCATCCCTCGACAGAACTGCACCGCCGCCCGTCGCCTCACCGGACGCATCCTCCAGCGTGACCGCACCACCGCTCAACGCCTCACCAGATGCATCCGCCGACGGAATCGCACCACTGCCCAGCGGCTCAGCTGACGCCGTGCCACGGCCTGGCATCCCATCGGACGCGGAGTGGGAAGCCGCCGCACCACCGTCCTGCTCATCGAGGGCAGCGTCGGGAGAAAGAGAGGACTCCCCACCTCCGTCAGGCCTCCCCTCCTCTGCGGTCTGCCCAGGCCGCGAGGCACTCACGACGGACGCGACGCTTCTCCCGGACATGACCTGCGGCGTTCCACGCGAATCCGCGTCGTCCGGGCCGCCCTCCTCACCGTGGAACGCAGGCCGAGGGTCTGCGGCTTCAGCGTCGGAGCCTGCGGGGGGAGGAAGCATGTCATCGGAGTTCACAACGGATTCCCGCTGACGACGGCGCTGCTCGCGCCACTCTTCAGGCGAAGGCCAACCACCGCTCCCACCACTCGTCGCCGGAGAAGACCTCTTCCTCGAAACCCCCTGATCAGTCAACCCATCGCCTCGCCGGAAAACCGAACCGGCCCGCTCCCCGCCCGAGCGCCCACCGCCGACCCGTCTTTCAGCAGCAGCACCGCCACCGGCCCGTTCCCCAGACGAAGCACCATCAGCCCGCACCCGATCGAAAGCATCATCGGCCCTTACCGGGTTGTAAGGACCATCGACCCGCACCACATCGGAAGAGCCGTCAGACGGTTCCTCACCGGAGGCATCATCACCCCAAGCCTCGCTTAAAGGACCGTCAGACCGTTCCTCACCTGAACCACCATCGGCCCGCACCCCGCTGAAAGCACCATCGACCCGCACCACATCGGAAGAGCCGTCGGACCGTTCATCACGGGAAGCACCATCGCCCCGAGCCTCGCTGAAAGGACCGTCAGACTCCCCGCGGGCAACACCATCGTCCCGAGCCTCACTGGAAGGACCGTCAGACTCCGCGCCCGAATCACCATCGGCCCGAGCCCCACTAGTAAGTCCGTCACCCGGCTCCGCTGCGGAGGATCCGCTGACGGCTCCCGATGTGAAGCCAGGCACGGAAAGAGCCTCCTGGGAGACCACCCGCCCCTCTATCGGCTGAGCCTCCAGAGAGCCCCCTTCGGACACTAGAGACTCACGCCGCGCCTCCGAGGACGGTCCCTCGTCAACCCCCTCCGACGTGAAGGATCCATCCACAGGTCGCCCCGCCGTATCCGGATCCCGCCGGAACTCCTCCGGGGACAACCCCATGGGCGCCTGCCCGCGGACAGCTTCAGACCGCCCCACTCCGCGCCTCTCCACGGACAGCTCTTCACCAACCTGCCCCCGTACGAAGAAGTTTCCCCCAGGCTGCCCCGAAGCGTCCCGATCGTCCCGTCGCTCTTCCAGGGACGCCTCCCGCTCCCGTACGGAGAAGCCACCCGCCGCTCGATCCGCCCGCCCCTCCAGGGACAGCTCTTCACCAACCCGTCCCCGTACGGAGGAGTTGCCCTCAGACTGCCCCGCAGCGGCCGGATCGTCCCGTGGCGCCTCCGGGGAAGCCTCCTCGGAGGCCCGCTCCCGTACGGAGAAGCCACCCGCCGCTCGACCTGCCCGCCCCTCCAGGGACAGCTCTTCACCAACCTGCCCCCGCACGGAGGAGTTGCCCGCAGACCACCCCGCAGCGGCCTGTCGCCCCTCCTGGGACACCTCCTCAGCGGCCCGCTCCCGCACGGAGAAACCACCAGCCGCCCGCCCCTCCAGGGACAGCTCTTCACCGGCCCGCTTCCCGGATTCACCCTCAGCAGGAGCCGGATCGCCCCAGAAGGGGTGGCTTTGCTGGGATTCGCCCGCGGGCCGTGTCCACCAGGTGTCTTCAGGCGGCGGCTGCTCCCCCGGGGCGCGGCCGCCGAAGAAAGGGTGGCGCCCGCCGGGTGGGGCGCCCTCGGATGAGGGTCGCCGGGGTTTGCGGCGGGATGAGGCCGGGGCGCCCCGGTCGCGGGGCGCCGGATCCGTGTCACTCATGCGCCGACCGATCAGACGTCACCAGGCTTCGGCGTGGACTTGGAGCCGCGGCCGGACGCGGCGGGCGCCTTGGCGGGCGCGGGAGGCGCGGGGGCCTCGGCGGGCTCGTCGAGGCGCGGGCCCACGCCCAGCTTGTCCTTGATCTTCTTCTCGATCTCGTTGGCCATGTCGGGGTGGTTGCGCAGGAAGTTGCGCGCGTTCTCCTTGCCCTGGCCGAGCTGGTCGCCCTCGTAGGTGTACCAGGCGCCGGACTTGCGGACGAAGCCGTGCTCGACGCCCATGTCGATGAGGCCGCCCTCGCGGGAGACGCCCACCCCGTAGAGGATGTCGAAGTCGGCCACCCGGAAGGGCGGGGCCATCTTGTTCTTGACCACCTTGACGCGGGTCCGGTTGCCGACCGCTTCGGTGCCGTCCTTGAGGGTCTCGATGCGGCGGATGTCGAGGCGGACCGAGGCGTAGAACTTGAGCGCCTTGCCACCGGTCGTGGTCTCGGGGCTGCCGAACATCACGCCGATCTTCTCGCGGAGCTGGTTGATGAAGATGGCGGTGGTGCCGGTGCTGCTGAGCGCGCCCGCGACCTTGCGCAGGGCCTGGGACATCAGGCGGGCCTGGAGGCCGACGTGGCTGTCGCCCATCTCGCCCTCGATCTCGGCCTTGGGCACCAGGGCGGCCACCGAGTCGATGACGATGATGTCGACGGCGCCGGACCTGATCAGCATGTCGGCGATCTCCAGCGCCTGCTCGCCGGTGTCGGGCTGGGAGACCAGCAGGGCGTCGGTGTCGACGCCGAGCTTCTTGGCGTATTCGGGGTCGAGGGCGTGCTCGGCGTCGATGAACGCCGCGATGCCGCCGGCCCGCTGCGCGTTGGCCACCGCGTGCAGCGCGATGGTGGTCTTGCCGGAGGACTCCGGACCGTAGATCTCGACGATCCTGCCGCGCGGCAGGCCGCCGATGCCGAGCGCGACGTCGAGGGAGATCGACCCGGTCGGGATCACCTCGATGGGGGCTCGGGCGTCATCACCGAGGCGCATGACGGAACCCTTGCCGAACTGCCGCTCGATCTGGGCGAGGGCGGTCTCGAGGGCCTTCTCGCGGTCGTTGATAGCCATGGGAGCTCCCTCTGGAGGGTCGTGGTCGGAATCAGTCGAGTGAAAGCTACGGTCTGCCACCGACATTTTCCCGGAAGCGGTCGTGGAAGACGTGGCCCGGCGAGCCCATCGTAGCCGAACGGCTGTTCGATCACACGCACGTCCGCGAGGAAGTCCGCCCGCGCCCGGATGCGTTCCCGCAGCCTGGGGAGACTCCTGGGAAGAGGGCAGGAGGTGACCACGTGGCGAGCTCGTACACCAGCGAACGGCGCGCTCATCTGCAGGGCCTCGCCGAGGTGCTCCCTCGCCACGGGCTGGTGAGCCGGATGGTGGGCGAGGAGGAGCCGCTGTTGTGGGTGTGGCATCCGCACACGAGCAGGCAGACCCTGGTCTTCGCCACGCCGTCGGAGCGGGGCTGGCTGTTTCTCTGGGCGCCCGGCGGCACGGGCGGCGCCGACGACCTCGATCGCACGGCGCGCGCTCTGAGGGAGACGCTGGGCTCAGCGTAGCCGGGGGGAGACGTCCTCGACCTGGCAGACGGCCCGCCAGACGGTCTTGGCGCTCTCGCCGTCGGCCAGCGCCTGCACCACGGTGCGCCCGCCGAGCGGCGCGATCACGTAGTCACGCGCCCACGACTCGGCGTAGGTGTCGCCGAAGTGCAGGCGCATCCTTCTCCAGAACTCAGTCAGGCGCATCACTCAAGTATGGATCGGCCCCGGGAGTGGGTAGGACGCAACGGGAACGTGAACGACCTGCGTATCACCCGCCTTCGAACCACGGCATCGGCATGTGCCGGAGACCCGGAAGGGAGGAAGCGCGGATCCCCCCGCCGGCTGAGGCAGGCGGTCCCCCTCCGCGCGACTCTGATGGCGAAGACCGCGAAACCCTCACCCCCCAAGTCAGTCAAGGCCAAGGCCAACAGGGCGAAGCGCCGCCACTTACTGTCATTGCGGCGCGAGGCCGTACGGAAGGAGAAGGCGGAGAGGTCCGAGCGGCATGCCGGGATCCGGCAGGAGCCGCGGGCGGGCCGTCCGCGCACGCGCCGCGCGTCGCGGCGTTAGATCACGGCGTCACAGCACACGCGCGCCGTACATCTCACCGAGATGGTCGGCGAGCAGCTCCAGCCGGGCGCCGTCGGGGTCCTTGAAGTAGATGGAGGCGCCGCTCTCGATCTGGTGCGGCACGCCGGCCATCTCCAGCTTCCCGCGCAGCCGCTCCCAGGTGGCGGGGTCGACGGAGATCGCGATGTGGTGGAGGCCGCCGAGCACCTCCTGGTAAGGGCCGAGGTCGAGGCCGGGGAGGTCGAAGAAGGCCAGCAGGTTGCCGTTGCCGAGGTCGAAGAAGAAGTGGCTCGAGCCCTTGTAGTCGCGGTTCTCGAAGATCTCCGTCAGCGGGAACTCCAGCAGCTCCTGGTAGAACTTGACGGTGCGTTCCACGTCCGACGACAACAGGGCGATGTGGTGCAGGCCGCGCGCGCTGGACGAGGGCCGGCGCGCTAAGAGGTAGCGCCGCCTGATCTCCTCGCGGCGGGCCTCGACGGCCGCGTGGTCGATGGTCACGGTCGGTGTATGTCCGCCCGCGCGCCCGCTCAATCACGCGGCCCGGCCGCAATGCGTTTTCTGTCGGTGGCGCGAGGCAGTATGTGCTGGTGAGCTCGCTCGACCGCTTCAGCCAGGTGACCAGCAGCTGGTTCTCCGGGGCCTTCGCCGCCCCCACCGCCGCCCAGGATGGCGCGTGGGAGTCGATCGCCGGCGGTGACAACACGCTGGTCGTGGCGCCGACCGGGTCCGGCAAGACGCTGGCGGCCTTCCTGTGGTCGCTCGACCGGCTGGCGGCCGAGCCGCCCGCGAAGGGCACGCGGGTGGTGTACGTGTCGCCGCTGAAGGCGCTGGCCGTCGACGTCGAGCGAAACCTGCGCGCTCCGCTGGCGGGGCTGAAGCAGACGGCGCGGCGGCTGGGGCTGCCGGTGCCGGAGATCTCGGTGGCGATCCGCTCGGGCGACACGCCCGCCGAGGACCGCAGGAGGTTCGCCGCCAAGCCGTCCGACATCCTCATCACCACGCCGGAGTCGCTGTTCCTGCTGCTGACCAGCCAGGCGCGGGAGGCGCTGCGCGGCGTGGAGACGGTGATCGTCGACGAGGTGCACGCGGTGGCCGCGACCAAGCGGGGCGCCCACCTGGCGCTGACGCTGGAGCGGCTCGACGCGCTGCTTGAGCGGCCCGCCCAGCGGATCGGCCTGTCGGCGACGGTGCGGCCGGTGAGCGAGGTCGCGGCGTTCCTCGGCGGTCCGCGCGCGGCGACGGTGGTGCAGCCGCCGGCCGACAAGCGCATCGAGGTCCAGGTGGTCGTCCCGGTCGAGGACATGACCGAGGTGGAGGCGGGCCCGTCCCCCGCCGAGGCGGAGGAGTTCGCGCCCGACCCGGCCACCCGGTCGATCTGGCCGCATGTCGAGGACCGGCTGTTCGACCTGATCGCGGCCCATGACTCGACGATCGTGTTCGCCAACTCGCGGCGGCTGGCCGAGCGGCTCTGCACCCGTCTCAACGAGCTGGCGCTCGCCCGCCGCGGGGGCGAGGTCGACCTGTCGGCGTGGGACCGCCCGCCGGCCGAGATGATGGCGCAGGCCGGGGCGAGCAAGGGCGTCGGCCCTGAGGTCGTGCGCGCCCATCACGGCTCGGTGTCCAAGCAGGAGCGGGCGCAGATCGAGGAGGCGCTCAAGTCGGGGCGGCTGCCCGCCGTGGTCGCCACCTCCAGCCTGGAGCTGGGCATCGACATGGGCGCGGTCGACCTGGTGGCGTGCGTGGAGGCGCCGCCGAGCGTGGCGAGCGGGCTGCAGCGCATCGGCCGGGCCGGTCACCAGGTGGGCGCGGTGTCCAAGGGCGTGATCTTCCCCAAGTACCGCGGCGACCTGGTGCAGACGGCCGTGGTGGCCGAGCGCATGAAGAGCGGCCTGATCGAGGAGCTCCGCTATCCGCGCAACCCGCTCGACGTGCTGGCCCAGCAGATCGTGGCGATGACGGCGCTCGACGAGTGGACCGTCGAGGAGCTGGAGACCGTGGTCAGGCGCGCGGCCCCGTACGCGACCCTGCCCAGGAGCGCGCTGGAGGCGACGCTCGACATGCTCGCGGGCCGCTACCCGAGCGAGGAGTTCGCCGAGCTGCGCCCGCGCGTCGTGTGGGACCGGGTGACGGGCACGCTGCGGGGCCGGCCCGGCGCGCAGCGGCTGGCCGTCACCAACGGCGGCACGATCCCCGACCGGGGCCTGTTCGGCGTGTTCCTGGTCGGCGAGCGGGCCTCGCGGGTGGGCGAGCTCGACGAGGAGATGGTCTACGAGTCACGGGTGGGCGACGTGTTCGTGCTGGGCGCGTCGTCGTGGCGGATCGAGGACATCACCGCCGACCGGGTGCTGGTCTCGCCCGCTCCCGGCCAGCCGGGCAAGCTGCCGTTCTGGCACGGCGACACTCCCGGCCGCCCGGCCGAGCTGGGCCGGGCCATCGGCGCGTTCCTGCGCGAGCAGGCCAAGGACGACTCGCCGGAGCGGCTGCGCGAGGCCGGGCTCGACTCCTACGCCGCCGGAAACCTGCTGTCCTACCTGCGCGAGCAGCGCGCGGCCACGGGTTACGTGCCCGACGACAAGACGCTGGTGGTGGAGCGGTTCCACGACGAGCTGGGCGACTGGCGGGTGGTGATCCACTCTCCCTACGGCGCGCGGGTGCACGCCCCGTGGGCGCTGGCCATCAACCGGCGGCTGCGCGAGCGCTACGGCGTCGACGTGCAGGCGGTCCACTCCGACGACGGCGTGGTGCTGCGCATCCCCGACACCCTGGCAGAGCCGCCGTCCGACGTGGCGGCGTTCGACGCCGAGGAGATCGAGCAGATCGTGACGGAGGAGCTGGGCGGGTCGGCGCTGTTCGCGTCCCGGTTCCGCGAGTGCGCGGGGCGCGCGCTGCTGCTGCCGCGCCGCGTGCCGGGAAGGCGCAGCCCGCTGTGGCAGCAGCGCCAGCGGGCCGCCCACCTGCTCGGGGTCGCCTCACGATACGCGTCGTTCCCGATCGTGCTGGAGACGATGCGCGAGTGCCTGCAGGACGTCTTCGACGTGCCGGGGCTGGTCGAGCTGATGCGCGACATCGCGGCCCGGCGGGTGCGGGTGGTCGAGGTGGAGACGGGGCAGGCGTCGCCGTTCGCGGCCTCGCTGCTGTTCCACTACGTGGGCGCGTTCATGTACGAGGGAGACGCGCCGCTGGCCGAGCGGCGCGCGCAGGCGCTGGCGCTGGACACGTCGCTGCTGGCCGAGCTGCTGGGCCAGGCCGACCTGCGCGAGCTGCTCGACCCTGACGTGATCTCCGACACCGAGCGTGAGCTCGCCAGGCTCGATCGGCCGCTGCGTGACGTGGAGGCCCTGGCCGACCTGCTGCGCTCTCACGGGCCGCTGCTGGCGCCCGACGTGAGCGTGCGCGGCGGCGACCCGGCCTGGCTGGAGGAGCTGGAGCGGGCGCGGCGGGCGATCAGGGTGCGCGTCGCGGGCGAGGAGCAGTGGGCGGCGGTCGAGGACGCCGCCAGGATGCGCGACGCGCTGGGGACGCCGCTGCCGGTGGGGGTGCCGCACGCGTTCCTGGAGCCGGTGGCCGACCCCCTGGCCGACCTGCTGGCCCGCCACGCCCGCACCCGGGGCCCGTTCCACGCCTCGACCGCGGCCGGCCGGTTCGGGCTCGGCGTGGCCGTGGTGGCCGACGCGCTGCGCAGGCTGGCCGTGTCCGGGCGGGTGGTCAACGGCGAGTTCCGGCCGGGCGGGCGGGGCGAGGAGTGGTGCGACGCGGGCGTGCTGCGGATGCTGCGCCGCAGGTCGCTGGCCCGGCTGCGCAAAGAGGTGGAGCCTGTCCCGCCGGAGACGCTCGCGGTGTTCACCCCGGCCTGGCACGGCATCACCGGCGGCCCGCGCGGCGGGCGGGAAGGCGGCGCGCGGGCCATGGACTCCCTCGTCCGCGCCATCGAGCTGCTGCAGGGCGCGGCGGTGCCGGCCTCGGCGCTGGAGACGCTGGTGCTGCCGTCGCGGGTGCCGGGCTACCACCCGGGGCTGCTCGACGAGCTGACCGCGGCCGGCGAGGTGGTGTGGGCCGGGCAGGGGTCGCTGCCGGGCGGCGACGGCTGGGTGGCCCTCTACTTCGCCGACACCGCGCCGCTGCTGCTCCCTGAGGCGGGCGAGATCACGGTGACGCCGGTGCACGAGCGCATCCTCGAGGAGCTGAGCGGGGGCGGCGCGCTGTTCTTCCGTCAGCTCGCCGACCGGCTGGGGCTGCTCGACGACCAGGCGGTGGCGACGGCGCTGTGGGACCTGGTGTGGGCGGGGCGGGTGTCGGGCGACACGCTGGCGCCGATGCGGGCCGCGCTCGGCTCGGGGCGGCCCGCCCACCGGCCGGCGACCCGCGGGCGGCGGGCGGTGCTGCCGAGCCGCAGCGGGCCGCCCACGGTGGCGGGGCGCTGGTGGCTGCTGCCGGAGCCGGCCGCCGAAGCGACCCTGCGGGCTCAGGCGCAGGCGGAGGTGCTGCTGGAGCGGCACGGCGTGGTGACGCGCGGGGCGGTCACCGCCGAGCGGCTGCCGGGCGGGTTCTCGCCGGTCTACCAGGTGCTGCGCGCCTACGAGGAGAGCGGGCGGTGCCGGCGCGGCTACTTCGTCGAAGGGCTCGGCGGGGCCCAGTTCGCGCTGCCGGGGGCGGTCGATCGGATGCGCGCGATGGCGCCCTCCTCCCCCGACGGCCCGCCCGGGGAGGAGCGCCGGGCCGTGGTGCTGGCCGCGGCCGATCCGGCCAACCCCTACGGGGCGGCGCTGCCCTGGCCGGCGCATCCCGGCGAGGTGGCCCACAAGCCGGGCAGGAAGGCCGGGGCGCTGGTGGTGCTGGTCGACGGGCGGCTGGTGCTCTACGTCGAGCGGGGCGGCAAGACGCTGCTGTCGTTCGCCGACGACGACCGGCTGCGGCCCGCCGTCGACGCGCTGGCGCTGGCCGTACGCGACGGCGTGCTGGGCAAGCTGACGGTGGAGCGGGCCGACGGCGAGCCGATCGTCGACTCGCCGCTGGGAGCCGCCCTGGAAGAAGCCGGTTTCCACCCCACCCCGCGCGGTCTCCGGCTGCGTGCGTAGGGCGTCAGGCGACGGTGGCCTCGATGAGGTCGTCGACCACCTCGGTGAGGTCCTGCTCGCGGGCGTGCACGCGGCGCTGCCGTTCGGCGCCGGAGCCCTTGTCGAGCAGGCGTTCCAGCCCGTCCTCGACGTAGGGCAGGTCGCCGGCCTCCGACAGGGCGTCGCTCACGTGGGCCAGGAGGCGGCGGGCCATCAGCGGGGCGGGCACGAGCGTGCCGTGGCGGACGTCGAGGCTGTCGCCGGTGAGCCCGTCGCGGGCGGCACGCCAGTAGGCGGCGCGCACCACCTCCGACGGGATCGGCAGGCCGCGGTCGCCGCGGGCCACGTCGGCCAGTGCCCTGACGACCAGGCCGCGCACCAGCCCGATGATGGTGAGGCTGTCGTTCACGTCGAGCGGCACGTCAGCCACCCGCACCTCGACCGTGGGCAGCCGGGGTGAGGGCCGGGCGTCCCAGAAGACGGTCTTCGGGTCCATGAGGGCGCCCGACTCGGCGAGCGCGCGCACGGCCAGCTCGTAGTCGCCGAAGGTGGGGAAGTACGGGGGCGCGCCGGAGACGGGCCACCGGCCCCAGCTGATCACCCGCCAGGAGGCGTAGCCGGTGTCTCGGCCGACGAAGAACGGCGAGTTGGCGGCCAGCGCGATCAGCGTGGGCAGCCAGGGCCGCAGGTGGTTGCCGACGTAGACGGCGTGCTCCTCGTCCGGCACGTCGACGTGCACGTGCAGGGCGCAGATGCTGATCTCGTCCTGCAGCGCCCTGTAGAGGCTGCGCCCCTGCTCGTAGCGGGCGTCGTCGCTGAGCGGCGGCGTCATGACGTTGCCTAGCACCGGGATGCCGCTGGCGACGACGGCGAGCCCGCACGAGCGGGCGGCCCCGGCGACCTCCTTGCGCGCGGCCCGCAACTGGGCGCCGAGCTCGGCCAGGTCGGCGGAGGGCGCGCTGCGGGCCTCCACCTGGAACCTGGTGATCTCGTGGGCCACGTCGAGCACGTCCGTGGCGGCGGCGAGGACGTCGGCCGCACGTGGGGTGACGTGGCGGGTGTACGGATCGACGACGAGGTACTCCTCTTCGATCCCGATCAGCGGAACCATGCCCACACCTCGCAGGAGTCGGGGGAGCCTCCGCACGATTTGTGCCCGCCTGCCGCCTTCCGGAATCGCTACATGCTTACTGGCCCGTAGCAAGCGGCGGGGGCGCCGGTGGTCAGGGCCCAGTAGCGGTCGCCGTGGGACCAGTGCCACCACTCGGTGGGGTAGTTGACCAGCCCGGCGGGCTCCAGGGCCGCGGCCAGGAGCTTGCGGTGGGCGCGGGCGTCGGCGGAGATGTGCGGGGCGGCGGTGTAGCAGGCGCCGTCGCTCTCCTCGGGGTTGTCGTTGACCTGGGTGCCCATGTCGTACTCGGCGCCGTCGGGGTCGCAGAGGGTGAGGTCGACGGCGGCGCCGGCGGTGTGCGGGGCGACCTCGACCGGGGAGACGTAGCGGCTGGCGGCGACGTGCGCCTCCTGCTCGGACATGGCGGGGAAGGCGGCGCGCAGCTCGTCGCGGTATTCCTCGAAGTAGCGGCGCTGGGTGGCGACGGGCCGGTAGCCCTCGACGATCATCAGGTGGTATCCGCCGGGCAGGAGCCGCTCGGCCCGTTCGAGCCTGGCCAGCACCCCGGCCCGCAGGTGGGCGTAGGCGCCGGCGGCGTCGGCGAGCCGGGTGTCGACCCGGAGCCGGTCGCGCGCGTCGGCCAGGGGCTCGCCGTTGTCCTGCACCGGGATCGCCGCCACGCGGGGATCGGAGATGAGCACGATGTCACTCGGTGGCTGCCACATGTGCAGTGATTCTCACACACGTGTCAGACGGTGTCGGAGAACACCTGTTCGCGGGCCTGTTCGAGAGCGGCCACGAGGGCGCCGCGGAGCACCGGGTTGCCGGGGACCCCGCCGGCGGCGACGCGGGGCGGCGCGGGGCAGATGCGGGCGACGGCGTCCTGGACCTTGGCGGCCAGCCGGGCGCCGCCCGCGCGGCCGATGTCGCCGCTGAGCACGATCAGGCCGGGGTCGAGGACGACGGAGACGGCGGCCGCGCCGACGGCGAGCCGGTCGGCGAGCTCGTCGAGGTAGTCGTCGCCGCCGTTGCGCACCTGGTCGGGGACGCCCGCGCCGGGCACCTGGTACGTGCCGGCCAGGTTCTGGAGTGCGGCGGTGCCGACGAGGCGCTGGAAGGACCCGGAGTTGGGGTGCTTGACGTCGGAGGGCAGCGGTTCGCCGGGCACGGGCAGCCAGCCGATCTCGCCCGCGCCGCCGGTGATGCCGCGGTGCAGCCGGCCGCCGAGCATGACGCCGAGGCCCTGGCCGACGCCGGCCCACATGACCACGAAGTCGTCGACGCCGGCAGCGGCACCGTAGCGGTGCTCGGCGAGGGCGACCAGGTTGACGTCGTTCTCGATGGTGACGGAGGCGCCGAGGTTGCGGCGCAGGCCGGCCAGCACGCCGACGTGCCAGGTGGGCAGGTCGAGTGAGAAGCGGACGTCGCCGGTGCGCGGGTCGACCATGCCTCTGGTGCCGATGACGAAGGCGCGCAGCCGCGACAGGCTGACGTCGGCGACGGCGCAGGCGCGCTCGACCGCGGCCTGGACCGTACGGACCGGGTCGCCGTCGAAGGGGTTGACCGTGACCTCGACCACGGTCCGGCCTGTGATGTCGGCCACGCCGACGGTGACGCTCTCGGGCAGCACCTCCAGCCCGGCGACGTAGGCGCTGGAGGGTCGTACGCCGTAAAGTGCGGCGTTGGGTCCCCTGCCGCCGGCGCGTTCCCCTGACACCTCCACCAGGCCCCTGTCTTCCAGCCTGGCGAGCAGCTGACCTGCGGTGACCTTGGACAATCCGGTACGTTCTCCGAGTTCGGCCCTGGTGAGGGGGCCCTCGGCGAGGAGGAGTTCGAGCGCGGAGCGGTCGTTCAGCCTGCGCAGCAGCCGAGGCGTCCCGGGGTTCCGGCTCATCTTCATGCCCCTCTCGTCACGATCGGCTAACAGACGGTTTTTTTTAAGAAAGTTTCTTGTTAGTTTAACACCTGTCGTTCGGCATTGACGATCAGCCTGGTGCGGACCGTAGGCCAGCACCCGGGAAGGGAGAACCCTGTGAGGATCGCGAAGATCACAGCCACTACGGTCACCACGGCCGCCCTGGCCCTGGGCGTGGCCGCCTGTGGCGGCGGTGAGGCGCCCGCGGAGCCCAGCGCGGCGAGCACCGCCGAAGCTAGCGGCCCCGCGTTCGCGGGCAAGGAGCTCACGCTCTGGCGCCTCGGTGACAGCAACCCCGACGCGCAGAAGTACACCGATGAGCTGGTGGCCGCCTTCCAGCAGGAGACCGGCGCCAGCGTGAAGGTCGAGTGGATCCCGTGGCCCCAGGTGAACGACAAGTTCACCGCCGCCGCGGCCGGAGGCGCCGGCCCCGACGTCACCGAGATCGGCAACGACCAGGTCCCGCTCTGGGTGAGCCAGGAGGCGCTCGCCCCGGTCACCGACATCGTCGGCTCCGGCGACCAGGCCGGGATCCCGAAGAACCTGATGGGCATGGAGACCATCGACGGCGAGACGTACGCCGTGCCGTGGGGCGGCGGCACCCGCGCGGTGCTCTACCGCAAGGACTGGTTCGAGGAGCTCAAGATCGAGGTCCCGAAGTCCTGGGACGAACTCGTGGCCGCGGCCAAGAAGGTCCAGGCGGAGAAGGGCTCGGACGTCGACGGCTTCGCCTTCAACGGCGGCTCCGACGCCAACCACCTGCTGGGCTCGCTGGCCTGGACCTCGGGCGGCGAGTACGCGGTCAAGGAGGGCGACAAGTGGGTCGGCAAGCTGACCGACCCCGCCTTCAAGGCCGGTTTCGAGCAGTACACGTCCCTGGTGACGGACGGCCTGTCCAGCAAGTCGCGGCTCACCCAGAACAGTTCGGACATCCGCACCCGCTTCTCCAACGGCAAGGTCGGCATGTACCTGACCGCGTCGTGGGACCTCGCCACGATCGAGGAGGAGAGCAAGGGCAAGCTCAAGGGCGACAAGCTCGCGTTCTTCCCCCTGCCGAGCAAGGACGGCGGTGAGGCCCAGGCATTCCTGGGCGGCAACGACATCGCCGTGTGGGGCACCGCCAACGAGCCCGAGGCGGCCAAGGAGTTCGTGAAGATGGCGACCAACAAGGACTGGGGCGTCCGGTACGCCACCGAGGGCGGCCTGCTGCCGGTCTACCCGGAGGCGCTCGCCAAGCTGGCCGAGGACCCGGCGCAGGCGCCGTTCGCGGCCGCGTTCGCCAAGGCCAAGGCCTTCCCCGCGGACCCGAACTGGACCGAGGCCAACGAGACCAAGGCCGTGCTGCAGAACGCCGCGCGCCAGGTGATCGAGGGCAAGGCCACCGCCGACGAGGCGCTGGCGGCGGCCAACACCGAGCTCGAAGACATCCTCAACCAGTCCTGACAGGCCATGACGAACACGCCGACACTCGCCCGGGGCGGCAGGCACGCTTCCGCCCCGGGCCGGGGCCCGTCCCGCAGGGGCAGGGGCAGGGGCCTGCCCGTCTGGTCCATCCCGTACGTCCTGCTGATCCCCGGCCTGCTGGTCATCGCGGCGCTGCTGCTCTACCCGATGGTCCAGGTGGCGATCATCGCCTTCCAGAAGGTGGGCCTGCCGCAGATCAGCGGGCGGCGGCCGGCCGAGTGGGTCGGCACCGACAACTTCACCCGCATCTTCGAGAGCCAGATCTTCTGGGACTCGCTGCGCAACACGGTCGTGTTCGCGGTCATCGCGGTCACCATGACGCTGGTGCTGGGCACCGCCGTGGGGGTGCTGCTGAGCAAGCTCGGCAAGAAGATGTCCACGTTCCTGGTGATCGGCATCATGTGCGCGTGGGCGGTGCCGCCGGTGGCGCAGGGCATCATCTGGCGGTGGCTGTTCGACGCCGAGGCCGGAATGATCAACTGGGCGCTGAACCTGCTGCCCGACTGGCTGTCCACGCTGGTCTTCGGCCGCGCCGACTGGACCGGCGAGCCGTGGCTCAACGACGCCTGGTCCGTCTACATGGTGCTGATCATCACGGTGGTGTGGGCGTCCTTCCCGTTCATCGCGGTGTCGGTGCTGGCCGGGCTCAAGGGCATCCCCTCCGACCTGTACGAGGCCGCGCGGGTGGACGGGGCGACCGGCTGGCGCACGTTCTGGCAGATCACGTTCCCGCTGCTCAAGCCGGTGTTCGCGGTGCTGACCGTACTGTCGATCATCTGGGACTTCAAGGTCTTCAGCCAGTTGTACGTGCTCATGAGCGGGCCGACGAACCGTGAGGCGTTCAACCTGTCCATGTACTCCTACACCGAGGCGTTCAAGGCGCCGCAGAAGATGGGCACGGGCTCGGCGATCGCGCTGGTGCTGACGGTCCTCCTGCTGGTCGTCACCGCCGTGTACATCCGGCAACTGGTCAAGCAGGAGGAGTTGTGATGAGCCCGCTGGCCAGGAAGCGCCTGGGCAAGGTGGCACTGAACGCCACGGCCCTCCTGGTGTTCCTGTTCGCGGTCTTCCCCGTCTACTGGATGGTGTCGACCGCCTTCAAGGCCAACGACCAGATCTTCACCACCGAGTTCATCCCGTTCCCCACCCATTTCACCTTCGAACACCTGCACCGGGTGCTGACCGAGGGTGTGGCGGGCAACTCGATCTGGGTCTACATGGGCAACAGCGCGGTCGTGGCGCTCGGCACCGTGCTCATCGGGGCGGTCTTCTCGCTGCTGGCGGCGACGGCGGTGGCCCGGTTCCGGTTCAAGGGCCGCACCGGCTTCCTGTTCCTGCTGCTGATCGCGCAGATGATCCCGGCCGAGGCGCTGCTCATCCCGCTGTTCCTGCAGGTCAAGACCCTCGGCCTGTACGACCACCTCGCCGGTCTGATCCTGGTCAACGTGGGGCTGACCCTGCCCTTCGGCATCTGGATGCTGCGCACGTTCGTGGCCGCGGTGCCGAAGTCGCTGGAGGAGGCGGCCTGGATCGACGGGGCGTCCAGGTTCGTCACGTTCTGGCGGGTGCTCTTCCCGCTGGTCGCGCCGGGCCTGGTGGCGACCAGCATCTTCTCCTTCATCACCGCGTGGAACGAGCTCATCTTCGCGCTGGTGCTGATGAGCGAGTCCACCGGCTACACCATGCCCGTGGCCCTGCAGTACTTCTTCGGCCACAAGGGCACGGACTGGGGCGCCATCATGGCCAGCTCCACGATGATGACCATCCCGGTCGTCATCTTCTTCATGATCGTGCAGCGCCGCATGGTGACCGGCCTCATGGCCGGCGCCGTCAAGGGCTGATCGACACCACGGGCGCCTCCCCGTATCCGAGGCTGCCCGTTTTCCATCTGATGAGGAGCCATGAGTCGTAGTGATCGGGGGCTGCGCCGCCTCGCGGCCGGTACGTTGCTCGTCGCCTTCCAGGGCACCACGCCGCCGGGCTGGGTGCTGCGCGAGCTGGAGCGAGGGCTGGGCGGCGTCACGCTCTTCGGCTTCAACGTCGACGGCCACGAGCCGCCCGCCGCGCTCACCGCGGCGCTGCGGGAAGCGGGCGGCGAGCCGGTCGTCTCCCTGGACGAGGAGGGCGGCGACGTCACCAGGCTGGCCTACCACGAGGGCAGCCCGTACCCGGGGAACGCGGCGCTCGGCGCGGTGGACGACGCCGAGCTGACCCGGCAGGTCTACCGGGCGATCGGCGCGGAACTGGCCGCCTGCGGGATCAACCTGGACATGGCGCCGGACGCCGACGTGAACTCCGAGGCGGACAACCCGGTCATCGGCACCCGGGCGTTCGGCGACGAGCCCGGACTGGTCGCCCGGCACACGGTGGCCGCCGTCGAGGGCCTGCAGGAGGCGGGGGTCGCGGCCTGCGTCAAGCACTTCCCCGGCCACGGCGCCACCCGCGTCGACTCGCACCTGGCCATCCCGGTCGTGGACGTCACCCCGGAGGTGCTGCGCGAGCGGGAGCTGGCGCCGTTCCGCGCGGCCATCGAAGCGGGCACCAAGTCGATCATGACGGCGCACGTGGCCGTGCCCGCGCTGACCGGCGGCACGCCCGCGACGCTGTCACCCGCCGCGCTCACCGGCCTGCTGCGGGGCGAGCTCGGCTACGACGGCGTGGTGATCTCCGACGCGCTCGACATGCACGCGATCACCAAGAGCGTCGGACTGGCAGGCGGCGCGGTGCGTTCGCTGGCCGCCGGCGCCGACCTGCTCTGCCTCGGGCCGATACCCGGCCACGACGAGGTGCGCGAGGTGATCGACGCGATCGTGGCCGCCGTGGACGAGGGAACGCTGCCGCCGGCCAGGCTGGAGGAGGCGGCGGCCCGGGTGGAGGCGCTGCGTGCCTGGTTCGGCGCGCCGGGGCGCACCCTGCCCGAGCGGAACGGGGTCGGGCTGCGCGCCGCCCGCCGCGCCGTGCGGCTGGCCGGCGAGCCGGCGCCGCTGTCGCAGCCGCTGGTGGTGGAGGTGGACACGCCGCCGACCATCGCCGTGGGCGACGTGCCGTGGGGGCTCGGGCGCTGGCTGCCGGAGGCGGAGGTCCTGCGGCTCGCCCCCGGCTCGGCCGACGTGACTGCGCTGCTGGCCAAGGCCGCGGACCGGTCGCTGGTCGTGGTGGTCAGGGACGCGCACCGCCACCCGGACAGCCGTGCGCTGGTCTCCGCGCTGGTGGCCGCCCGGCCGGACGCGACGGTGGTCGAGATGGGGCTGCCGGTCTGGCGCCCGGACACGGCCGCCTACCTCGCCACGTACGGTGCGGCCAGGGCGAACGCGCAGGCCGCGGCGGAACTGCTCGCCGGGACCTGAGCCACCGGCCGCCGGTCAGGACGTGAGGAGCTCCTGGCGGGCCTGGTCGAGCGCGGCGAGCACGGCGCCGCGCAGCACCGGGTTCGGGTCGGTGACGGCGGTGGTGACCACCTGCGGGCGGACCGGGCAGACGCGGGCCACCGCCTCCTCCACCCGCGAGGTGAGCGCCTCTCCCCCGGCGTGACCGACCTCCCCCGCCAGCACCACCAGGCCGGGATCGAGGATCACGCAGACGGCCGCCACGCCCAGGGCGAGCCTGCGGGCTATCTCGTCGAGCAGCGGCTCGCCCTCGGCCCCGGCCGCCACCGCCACCTGGACGCACTGGCCGGCGCTGTCGGCCGCGAACCCGTACCCCTGCGCCAGCTCCGCCACCGCCTCCGCGCTGACCAGCGACTGCAGGCCGCCCGCCAGCGACGGCAGCCGTCCCGGCGCGGTGCGGATGTCCTCCGGCAGTGGCACGCCCGGCACGGGCAGGTAGCCGATCTCGCCCGCGCTGCCCGAGCGGCCGCGGTGGAGCCGGCCGCCGAGCATCACCGCCATGCCCAGGCCGCGGCTGGACCACAGCAGCACGAAGTCGTCGATGCCCCGCGCGGCGCCGTCGGCCCGCTCGGCGATGGCGGCGAGGTTGACGTCGTTCTCGATCGTCACCTCGCGCTTGAGGTCGCCCGCCAGGGCCTCGTGGATGCCTTCGTGCCAGCCCGGCAGGTCGAAGGAGAAGCGCACGTCGCCGCTGCGCGGGTCGACCACGCCGGGAGTGCCGATGACGACGCCGCGCAGCCTGCCCAGGCCGACCTTGGCGCTCCGGCAGGCCTTGGTGATCGCGTCGTGCACGGCGGCGACCGGGTCGGGGTGACTGTCGGGGTCGACGGTGACCTGGGAGATCGTGCGGCCGTGGATGTCGGCGACCGCCGTGGAGATCAGCCCGGGACCGACCTCCAGCCCGGCCACGTAGGCGCTGGAGGGGATGACGGAGTAGAGCGCCGCGTTGGGGCCGCGCCCCCCGGCCTGCGCGCCGACCACCTCGACCAGCCCGCGCTCCTCCAGCCGGGCCAGCGTCTGGGAGGCGGTCACCTTGGACAGGCCGGTCAGCTCGCCGATCTGGCCGCGGGTCATCGGCCCGGAGGCCAGCAGCAGCTCCAGAGCGGCCCGGTCGTTGATCTCCCTGAGCAGTCTGGGCACACCAGGCCGTCGCTCCACGCTGAATCCCACCGTCACAATCGAAAAGGTTGTTGCAAGTTTAGCGCTCCCACCCTTGCTTATCGATGCAGGTGAACGCGAGGATTGCTCATGCTCTCCCTCCGCCACCAGGTCGCTCTCCTGGCGATCGGCGTCGTCCTCTTCCTCGACGTGCTGCGGGTGTTCCTCCCGTCGTTGATCACGCTGTTCGGGCGGGCCGGGTCGACGGCTCCGGAGCTGATGGGCCTCTACGCGGCCGCCTGGTTCGTGCTCCCGTTCCTGGCGCTGCGGCTGAAGCCGCGCTGGGCCGTGCTGGGCGGAGCGGTCGCGCTGGTGCTGGCCCGCGTGCTCCTGCAGGCCGGCGCCTCGCAGCTGTACGTGGCCTCGGCCGGGGTGAGCGCCGGCCTGGTCTTCCTGTACGGATGCGCGCGGACGACGACCCGGGCGGCGGCGCCCGTGGGGATCATCGGCGGAGTGGCCTGCTCGGTGCTCGGCCACCTGCTGCTCGACGGGGTGGACCTGGTGTGGCGACCCGGGCTCCTGGCGTGGGCGGCGGTGCTGGGGCTGTGCGCCGCGTTCCTGGTGCTGACCCGTACAGCGGGCGCCGACCCGGCCCGCACGGATGCTGACACCCCAGCCCGCGCGGGAGGCGCCGACCCGGCTGGTGACGCCTCAGCCCGGGCGGGTGGCGACGGCGGGCTCGCGCCTGCCGGGACCTGGTTCCTGGTCGGGCCGGTGCTGCTGCTCGCCGGGATGGCGGCCACCGGCTACGCGAAGGCGGCCGTCGGGCCGAGCGTGATCGGCTGGGACGCGCTCCTTCAGGTGGCGGCGCTGGTGGCGGCGACGGTGCTGGCGTCGCGGGTGTCGCACTCCCCCGCCTTCGACGCCGCCGCGGCCGTGCTGCTGGTGTGCTTCACGGTGTTGCTGCTGCTCCCGTCGTCCGGGTCCACGGGGCTGGGGCTGAGCGGCGCCATGGTGCTGCTGTGGACGGGCCCGGTGCTCGCCGCCTCGGCGCAACGGCCGGCGGGCGGGCGGCAGGGGGTCGCGGTGCTCGGCGGCGGGCTGGTGTTCCTGGTGGCGACCTTCGGCTACTACGCCTCGTACGACCTGGACCTGGGCATACCCAACCAGGTCTGGCCGGTCACGGTCGCGGTGGTGGCGGCGGTCGTGGCCGTGCGGCCGGGGCGGCCCCGGCCGCTGGGTCCGCGGGTGCGGCGGCGGGTGTGGCCGGCCGTGGCGGTGGCGGCGGCGCTCATGGTGCTCGTGGCGGCCACCAGCTGGCGGCCGCCGCCCGCGAACCGTCCCCTGGGCGGAGACACGATCAAGCTGGTCGCCTACAACATCCGGATGGGGTTCGGCCTGGACGGACGGCTGTCTCTGGACGACATCGCCGCCTGGACCGCCGCCCAGAAGCCGGACGTGGTGCTGCTCAGCGAGGTGGACCGGGGCTGGCTGCTCAACGGCGGCCACGACGACCTGGCGAGGATCGCCCGCGGCCTGGGCATGCGCTACTACTTCGCCCCGGCCGCCGACAACGTGTGGGGCGACGCCCTGCTCACCAACCTGGTCGTACGCGGCATCCACTCCCATCGGCTGGGCGGGCACGACTACCCGACCGGCGCCCAGGCCCAGGCCATCGTGCTGGGCGTCGGGCCCGACGAGCTCGGCATCGTGAACACCCACCTGCAGGCCCCGGCCGGGCAGGCGCCCGAGGTCGCCGCCATGGTCAGGGCCCTGGCCGCCGGGAGGGACGCCGCCGAGGCGGGCCCGCGCTCGCGGGTGGGCAACAGCCCGATGAGGCCGGTGATCCTGGCCGGGGACCTGAACATCCGGCCCGGTGACCCGGAGATGCGGGTGCTGGAGGGGGCCGGGCTGTCGGACCCGCTGCTCGCGCTCGGCGACCCGCCCACCTCGCCCGCCGACGCCCCCACGGAGCGGATCGACCACGTGCTGATCAGCGACGGGCTGACCGCCGTATCCGCCGAGGCGCCGCGGGTGCCGTTCTCTGATCATCTGCCCGTGGTGGCCACCTTGCGTCTAACCAGTGTTGACCAACAGGGATAATCGATAACATGCGCCTTTCTGCTCGCGTCGACTACGCCCTCCGCGCCGCCGCCGAACTCGCCGCGGCCGGTGCCGGCCCCACCACCGTGGGCGAGCTCGCCAAGGAGCAGGACATGCCGCCCAAGTACTTGGAGAACATCCTCCTGCAGATGCGCCGCGCCGGGCTGGTCCGCGGCCAGCGCGGGCCCGAGGGCGGCTATGTGCTGGCCCGCCCGCCGGCCGACATCTCGCTCGCCGACGTCATCAGGGCCGTCGACGGCCCGCTGGCCAACGTGCGGGGCGAGCGGCCCGAACACGTCGGCTACCGGGGCCCGGCCGAGTCGCTGCAGCAGGTGTGGATCGCGCTGCGGGCGACCGAGCGCGGCATCCTCGAAGAGGTCACGCTGGAGCACGTCGCCTCCGGCCGCCTGCCCGACCGCGTCAGCCAGCTCGCCGCCGACCCCGCCGCCTGGGACTGACCGGCCCGCGGCGCCGCCGTCGGAGGCCCCCGTACGGAAACCCCGCTCAGGTCCCCGTGCGGCTGACCGTGCTGGTGACCGCCGGTCGGCCCAGCCGGGACGCCTGCCAGAAGAGCACCAGGGCGACCACCTCCACCACGGCCGCGGCCGCCGGGAGCAGGCCCGGCCCGTGCCACTCCAGCACGACACCGCCCAGCGCGCCCCCGCCGGACACGCCCACGTACACCGCGCTGCTGTTGAGCGCCAGCGCCTGCGGCCCGGCGGGACCGGCCAGGGCCAGCAGGCGGACCTGGGCGGGCGGCGGGATCCACCACGACACCCCCGCCCAGAGCACGAGCAGCGGCAGGAGGGCGAGCAGGGCGAGCGGCCGCAGCCCCCACACGACCGTGAACGCGGCCATGACGGCGCCGAACCCGCAGATCCCCGCGATGAGCGCCCGGTCGGCCCCCCACCGGTCGCCGGCGCGCCCGCCGAGCTGCCCGCCCGCGAACCCGGCCGCCCCCGCCAGCACGAACACCCAGCCGACCTCGACGGGCCCGGCCCCCGCCAGCTCCCGCAGGAACGGGGCCAGGTACGTCATCACCATCATGCTGCCGAGCACGATCGCCACGATCCCCAGCAGTCCGGCGACCACCTGGGGCCGGGCCAGCGGCGCCAGCCGATCCCGCAGCGAGCCCTCGGCCGGTTCCGGCGCCACGTTCGGCAGCGTCCGGCGCACGGCCACGAGCGACACCAGGCCGAGCAGCGCGGCGAGCACGAACGTGGCCCGCCAGCCGAACGCGCCGCCCACCCAGGTGCCGATGGGCACGCCCAGCATCAGCGACCCGGTCAGCCCGCCCATGGCCAGCGCCAGGTAGCGCCCCTGCCTCCCGGCCGGGGCCTGGGAGGCGGTGATGGCGTACGCGGCGGGCACGACGGCCGCCGCGGCCACCGCCGCCAGCACCCGCAGCCCCATCAGCACCGGGTAGGACGTGACCAGCGCCGCCGCCCCGTTGGCGACCACGAACAGCAGCAGCGCCCCGGTCATCAGCCCGCGCCGCGGCCATGAGGCGGTCACCACGGACGCCACCGGCGCGGTCAGCGCGAACGCCAGCGAGAAGCCGGTCACCAGTTGCCCGCCCACCGCCTCGCTGACCCCGAGGTCGCGGGAGAGCGCGGGCAGCACCCCGGCGATCACGTAGTCGTCGGTGGCGAAGGTGAACATGGTGAATGTCAGTGCCGCCAGCCAGGCGGGCACTCGTTTGGACATGGGAACCCCAAAATTAAGGCAACAGTTGTTACCGAGGTAAGGTAACAGTCGTCACCTCAATGACGTCAAAGGGATTATCCGATGGCCAGGACCGCCGATCCCGCCCGCCGGGATGAACTCCTCGACCGCATCGTCGACTACCTGGCGGAGCGCGGCCTCTCGACGCTGTCCATGCGGCCGCTGGCCGAGCACCTGGGCAAGTCCACCCGCGTGCTGACCCACCACTTCGAGGACAAGGAAGAGCTGCTGTCGGCCACCATGCGACGCCTGGACGAGCGCCACCGGGCCTGGCTGCGCTCGCTGCCCGGCTGGGACGGCTCCGACAGCGTCGGCACGATCGTCCGCCGCACCTGGGAGTTCCAGCTGAGGGAGGACAACCTGCCGATCGCCCGGCTGATCCACGAGATCGAAGGGCTGGCGGCGGGCGGCCGGCTCACGGGTCTGGTGCCGGAACTGCTGGCGGACCGGTCAGCGTTCGTGGCGTCGCTGCTCCGCGATCGCGGCGTCCCCGAACGCGACGCGCTGCGCATCTCAACCCTGGTCAACTCCGCCTACACGGGCCTGCAGCTCGACGTCCTCACCACCGGCGAACGCGAGCGCGTCGACGAAGCCCTGCACCAGCTCGCCGACCTGGTCGACGAGTGGGTCGAGGCCGCCGCCCGCTGAGCGGCCGTCACGCCGCGCCCGGCCAGACGTGGCGATGGC
The DNA here is from genome assembly GCF_044458265.1 of Nonomuraea sp. NPDC050478. Classification (NCBI taxonomy): domain Bacteria; kingdom Bacillati; phylum Actinomycetota; class Actinomycetes; order Streptosporangiales; family Streptosporangiaceae; genus Nonomuraea; species Nonomuraea sp. NPDC050478. Next base: position 854,970 of record NZ_JBITHT010000004.1, read on the forward strand.
GCGAGGAGTAGGTCTCGAGCCGCCCGTCCACCACCCAGTAGTGGTGGGAGACCGCGATCCGGGACGCGAGGTCGTACTCCTCGAAACCCAGGTGCTCCGGGGTCACGGTGAACGGGTGCACGGTCTGGCCGGGCGGGAGCCGTCGCAACTCGGGGACGTAGACCTCGACGACGAAGCGGCCGCCGGGTTCGAGGTGGGCGGCCGCATCGCGGAAGCACGCGACCTGCTCGTCCTGCGTGGTCAGGTTCGTGATCGTGTTGCGCAGCAGGTACACGAGGTTGACGGGGCCGTCCGCGCGGGTGGTCGCGAAGTCCCCTTCGGTCACGCCGACGGCCTCCGCTCCCGGCTTCCTAGACTGGGACGCATGCCCGAAGGTGATGCCGTCTACCGCACCGCCGCGCGGCTGCGGGGGGCGCTCGACGGTCAGGTGCTGACCCGGTCGGAGTTCCGGGTGCCGCGCCACGCCACCGCCGACCTCACCGGCCGGACCGTGCTGGAGACCGTGTCACGGGGCAAGCACCTGCTCACCCGGGTCGAGGGCGGGCTCACCGTGCACACCCACCTGCGGATGGACGGCAGCTGGCAGGTCGCCCCGGCCGGCCGGAGCGTCCCGGGGGGCGACCGGGTGCGGCTGATCCTGGCCAACCGGCAGTGGCAGGCGGTCGGCGTACGGCTGGGGATGGTGGACCTGCTGAGGACGGCCGACGAGGGCAAGGTCGTCGGGCATCTGGGCCCCGACCTGCTGGGCGACGACTGGGATCCGGCCGAGGCCGTGCGGCGGCTGAGCCGGGACCCGGACACGACCATCGGCGAGGCGCTGCTCGACCAGCGCAACCTGGCCGGGATCGGCACGATCTACCGCGCGGAGACGCTTTTCCTGCGCGGCGTATGGCCGTGGCGGAGGGTCGGGGACGTCGGGGACCTGGAAGAGCTCGTCACGCTGGCTCAGAGGCTGCTGGCGGCCAACAGGCATCACGCGGGCACGGTGACCACGGGAGACCGCCGCCCGGCGCATCAGACCTGGGTCTACGGCAGGGCGGGAAGACCCTGTCGCCGCTGCGGGACCCGCATCAGCCGTGGCGAGATGGGAACAGGACCGCAGGAGCGGCTCATCATGTGGTGCGGCGGCTGTCAGCCGGGCTAGGCAGCCACCATGTCCTTGACTTCGGGGAAGACGGTGTCGGAAATCGATCCTGGGACCGAGTCGGGAACCGCGATGCGCTCGTGCTCGGGCGCGTCGGCCAGCACGGGAGCGGCCTGAAGCTCCGCCAGCGCGAACTGATCGGAGACCTCACGCAGGACCTGCGAGAGCGGAACCCCGAGCGCGCCGCAGATCGACGCGAGCAGCTCGGAGGACGCCTCTTTCTGGCCCCGCTCCACCTCGGACAGGTAGCCGAGTGAGACGCGCGCCAGCGTGGACACCTCTCGGAGTGTGCGTCCCTGCCGCACGCGCAACCGCCTCAGCACGTCTCCGAGCAGCTGACGCAGCAAAATCATCTGTCGCTCCCTCCCCGGAGTGGATGGCTTCACCACGCTCCGCGCGATCGAGTCGTGCCGCCCGTCTTTCTTCTTCGCTTCGTACATACTCCTCGCCGTCATTGCCGGGCGTCTCCGCCCCTGGCCCGCCGCTCGTGACTCATCAGGCCCGCCTGCCGGGCGCTCGCTGCTTGCAGTTGGCTCACGGACCTCACTCACAGCTCCACCGTACCCGCATCGACCGACACCGCGTCAGACCGTGCTTCGCATGTTCGCTGGGGACGTAACACGGTAATCATCCGGAATGTTCCCCTTTGTTGTCCTTAAGCACACTTGCTAGTAGATCAATAGCCTCGTCCATCGTCTCTACCCTGATACGTTCACGCGACCCCTTAAGGCTCAACCGTCGGCCCCACACCTGTCCGCCCGGTCCGCTCACCGCCGCGAAGACCGTGCCGACCGGCTGGCCGTCCTGCGGCTCCGGCCCGGCCACTCCCGTGACCGCCACCCCGTACGTGGCCTCGCACAAGCGCGCCACCCCGGCCGCCATCGCCGCGGCGACCTCCGGATGCACCGCCCCCTCGCGGCGCAGCAGATCCCCCGGCACGCCCAGCAGCCGTTGCTTCAGGTCGGTGGCATAGGAGATCACCCCGCCCTTGAAGACCCGGGACGACCCCGGCACCAGCGTGAACGTCGCCCCGATGAGCCCGCCGGTGAGCGACTCGGCCACGGCGACAGTGGCCTCCTGGCTCGCCAGCGACTCCAGCACCTGCGTGACCTCGGCCATGATCCTCACTCCCCGCGCGCACGCCTCGCCATCCCGCGCAGCCTGATCGCGCGGATGACGTAATCGATCCCCGTCGCCACCGTGACCACGAGCGCCGCCCCCATCACCGTCTCCCGCAGCGCCTCCGGCACCCACGGCACCAGGTAGAGCGCGATGGCGGCGATCTGCAGGACGGTCTTGACCTTCCCGCCGTAACTCGCCGGGATGACCGCCAGCCTGATCAGCACCAGCCGGAGCAGCGTGATGCCCAGCTCGCGGCCGAGGATCACGATCGTGACCCACCACGGCAGCTCGCCCAGCAGCGACAGGCACACCAGCGCGGCCCCGGTCAGCGCCTTGTCGGCGATCGGGTCGGCGATCTTGCCGAAGTCGGTGATGAGGCCGTAGCGCCTGGCCAGCTCACCGTCGAGATGATCGGTGAACGACGCCACCGCGAAGACCGCCAGCGCGGCCAGCCGCCAGCCCATGCCCGGCAGGAACAGGCAGACGACGAAGAACGGGACGAGCGCCAGCCGCAGGACCGTGAGGACGTTGGCGATGTTCCACGGACTCACCGCGCGGCGCTCGTCTCTGGTCATGGACCGGCGGCCTTGATCCGAGCGATGAGGTCGACGCCCTCGGCGTCGACGACCATGGCGCGGACGAGCTCGCCCGGCACCAGGCCGATGCCCTGGACGGTGACCGATCCGTCGACCTCGGGACCCTGGTGTGCGGCCCGGCCCTCGTAGCCGCCGTCGCCGAGGTCCTCGTCGATGAGCACGTCGACCTCGGTGCCGATCCGGTCTTCGGCGCGCTGCGCCGTCAGCTCCTCGGCCAGCTCGGTGAGCACCCGCACGCGCTCGTCGACGACCTCCTGGGCCAGCTTGCCGTCGAAGCCCGCGGCTTCGGTGCCGTCTTCGTCGGAATAGCCGAACACGCCGATGACGTCGAGCCTGGCCGCCTCCAGGAAGGAGACGAGCTCGCCGAACTCCTCCTCGGTCTCGCCGGGGAAGCCGACGATGAAGTTGGAGCGCACTCCCGCCTCCGGCGCCCGCTCGCGGATGCTCTCCAGCAGGCCGAGGAAGCGCTCGGGATCGCCGAAGCGGCGCATCCGCCGCAGCACCCCGCCGCTGGCGTGCTGGAAGGACAGGTCGAAGTAGGCGGCCACGCCGTCGGTGCCGGCGATCACGTCGATCAGCCCCGGCCGCAGCTCGGCCGGCTGGAGGTAGCTCGCCCGCACCCGGGAGACGCCCTCGACGGCCGCCAGCCTCGGCAGCAGCTTCTCCAGCGCCCGCAGGTCGCCCAGATCCTTGCCGTAGGACGTGGAGTTCTCGCTCACCAGCACGAGCTCGCGCACGCCGCGGTGGGACAGCCAGTCGGCCTCGGCCACCAGCTCGTCGGGGTGGCGGGACACATAGGCGCCGCGGAAGGCCGGGATGGCGCAGAACGTGCAGCGCCGGTCGCAGCCCGAGGCGAGCTTGAGCGAGGCCACCGGGCTCTCGTCGAGCCGCTTGCGCAGCACCCGCGGGCCGCTCGCGGGCGCCAGCCCGTCGGGCAGGTCGCCGTGGCCGGGGATGTGGCCGCGGGGGGCGGCGGCCCGGTCGACCGGCGTGATGGGCAGCAGGAGGCGGCGGTCACGCGGCGTGTGCGGCGTGAGCGCGCGCCCGGCGAGCACGTCGTCGAGACGCCCGCCGATGTCGGTGTAGTCGTCGAAGGAGATGACCGCGCTGGCCTCGGGCAGCGCGTCGGCGAGCTCGTTGCCGTAGCGCTCGGCCATGCAGCCCGCGGCGACCACCTTGGCCCCCGAGTCGGCGGCGGCCAGCAGGGTGTCGATCGAGTCCTTCTTCGCCGACTCGATGAAGCCGCACGTGTTGACCACGACGACATCCGGGTCGTCGTCGTCGAGCTGCCAACCGGCAGCCTCGAGTCGCGCGGCCAGCTCCTCGGAGTCGACCTCGTTGCGGGCGCAGCCCAGCGTGATCAGCGATGCGGTTCGGCGGGATGACATGGTGACACTACGGTATCGGCAGTTGGCCACCACACGATGCAGGGGTTACCGAGCTGGTGGTTTCCCCGGGCCGAACGACCGGCGCACCTTCTCCCCCCGCTCCCCCACAGCGCCCAGGTTCTTGCCGTTGACCTGCACCGACACGGCTCCGGCGTCACCCACCTCGAAGTCGATCCGGCTCTGCGCCCGCCAGGTGGCGCTGCTGCCCGCCTTGAGGCTGCCGTCGAACAGCCGGCGTCCCTTGGCGTCGCGCACCGTCATGCGGGCCCGCCGCTTCGCCTCGACTGTGACCTCGACCGTGTTCTTGCCCGCCATGGCCACGGCGGACGGCCCCTCGGTGAACGGCGAGTTCGGCGGCACGGTGGCCGCCGGCCGCTCCCCGCGGGCGGTGCGGACCTGGTCGGACGCGCCGCCCAGGACCTTGACCACGCCGAACACGACCACCACGGACAGCGCGACCGCCAGCGCCGGGGCCCAGCCCGGCCCCCGCCGCTCGGACATCTTGATGATGCGGTCGGCCTGGAACACCGCCGCCGCCCGCACCGGCTGCGGCGCACCGCCGTTCAGCTGGTCGTAGTGGTGCACCACGGCCTCGGGATCGAGCCCCACGGCAGCCGCGATGGTCTTGACGTGCCCCCTGATGTAGAAATCGCTTCCGGACTCGGCGAACTCGTCACGCTCGAGCGCGTTGATGATCGCCTCTCGGATACGCGTGATCTTGCTCAGCTGCTCGACAGTCAACCCCGAAGACTGCCGAGCCGCCGCCAATATGGCTCCGATGCTCTGCTCCTGCACGACAACCGCCTCCCCACGACGGAGCGTAGTTGCTCCTATTCAAGCAGTAAGCGGCAGGGAAGTGGCCATTGGGGTCATTCGCCACGCAGGTCGGCTAGCAATCCGGGCAGATCATCTGGTTTCACCAGCACCTCGCGAGCCTTGGAACCCTCGCTGGGACCGACCACTTCGCGGCTCTCCAGCAGGTCCATCAGCCGTCCGGCCTTGGCGAAGCCGACGCGCAGCTTGCGCTGCAGCATCGAGGTCGAGCCGAACTGGGTGGTGACGATCAGCTCGGCGGCCTGGATGAGCAGGTCGAGGTCGTCGCCGATGTCCTCGTCGATCTCCTTCTTGGCGCCGGCCGCGACGGTCACGTCATTGCGGTACTCCACCTGCATCTGCTGCTTGCAGTGGTTGACGATCTCGGCGATCTCCTTCTCGGAGACGAACGCGTTCTGGATCCGGATCGGCTTGCTGGCCCCCATCGGCAGGAACAACGCGTCACCCTGGCCGACCAGCTTGTCGGCGCCCGGCTGGTCGAGGATGACCCGCGAGTCGGTCAGCGAGGACACCGCGAACGCCAGCCGGGACGGCACGTTGGCCTTGATCAGGCCGGTGACGACGTCCACGCTCGGCCGCTGGGTGGCGATGACCAGGTGGATGCCCGCCGCCCGGGCGAGCTGGGTGATGCGGACGATGGAGTCCTCCACGTCGCGCGGCGCCACCATCATCAGGTCGGCCAGCTCGTCCACGATCACCAGCAGGTACGGATAGGGCTGGTAGACGCGTTCGCTGCCGGGCTGCGGGACGAGCTTGCCGGCCCGCACCGCCTTGTTGAACTCGTCGATGTGGCGGAACCCGCTGGCGGCCAGGTCGTCGTAGCGGCGGTCCATCTCGCCCACCACCCATTCGAGGGCCTCGGCGGCCTTCTTCGGGTTGGTGATGATCGGGGTGATCAGGTGGGGGATGCCCTCGTACACGCTCAGCTCGACCCGCTTGGGGTCGACGAGCACCATGCGCACCTCGTCGGGGGTGGCGCGCATGAGGATCGAGGTGATCAGACCGTTGACGCAGACGGACTTGCCCGCGCCGGTGGCGCCGGCGATGAGCAGGTGGGGCATCTTGGCCAGGTTGGCCACGATCGTGCGGCCCTCGACGTCCTTGCCCAGCCCGACGATCATCGGGTGGTGGTCGGCCTGCGCCACCTGGGCGCGGAGTACGTCGCCGAGCGCGACCAGGTCCTTGTCGGCGTTCGGGATCTCCACCCCGATCGCCGACTTGCCGGGGATCGGGGACAGGATCCGAACATCGGCCGACTTAACGGCATAGGCGATGTTCTTGGTCAGCGCGGTGACCTTCTCCACCTTCACCGCGGGCCCCAGCTCGATCTCGTAGCGGGTCACGGTCGGCCCTCGGGTGAACCCGATCACCTGGGCGTCGATGGTGAACTGCTCCAGCACGCTGGTCAGCGCGTTCACCACGACCGTGTTGGCCTTGGTCTGCGGCTTGGGCGCGGTGCCCTGCTTGAGATGCTGCAGGTCAGGCAGTTGGTACGGGCCCGCCTGCGGAGAGAGCACGAGCTGCTCGACCTTGCGCGGCGCCGGGGTGGGCTGCGGCGGCTCCGGCTGCTTGACCGGCGCCGGCGGCGGCTCCTCCTCGTCCATGAGCCCCGGGACGATCTCCGGCGAGTGGTCCTCGCGCTTCTCCTTCTCCGACAGGACGGGCGTGTCGTACGGTTTGACCGACTCCTCTCCCTCGGCGGCGGGCTTCTTCGGCCGCCCGCGCTTCTTCGGCTGCGGCGCGGGCCTGCCCTCCGGCGTCTGGCGCTCGAAGAGCATGTGGCGCAGCTCGGCCAGCCGCTCCGGGATGCGGTGGACGGGCGTGGCCGTGATCACCAGCACGCCGAACCCCGACAGGATCAGCAGCAGCGGGATCGTGATCCACGGCGGCAGGATGCTCATCGGCGGCGCCGACACGATGAACCCGATCATGCCGCCCGCCTGCGACACCTTCTCCATCGTGTTGTTCGCGTCGCCCGCGGGATAAGGGGTGCCGTTGGCGACGTGGATCACCCCGAGGACGCCGACGAGCAGCGCGCTCCACCCGATCACCATCCGGCCGGTGTCGGCGTTCTGGTCGGGGTGGCGCAGGTAACGCCAGGCCAGCAGGCCGAACAGCAGCGGCAGCGCCCACGCCAGCGAGCCGAACACGGCGTGCACGACGGTGTGGACGACCTCGGAGACGCCGCTCCTGGTGTCGCGCCAGGTCATCGCCGCCAGCACGATGGCGCCGGCGAGGACCGCCAGCCCCACGCCGTCGCGGCGGTGGACCGGGTCGAGCTCCCTGGCGTTCTTGCCCAGGGCGCGGGCGGTGCTGCCGATGCCGTTGGCGAGCAGCATCCACAGGCCGACGACCAGCTTGCCGATCATGGTGAAGACCCAGCTGATCGGGTCCTGATGGGTCATCGGGGGTTTACGGGCCGGCCCCGCCCCCTTCGCCCTGGGCCGCCCCGTGGACGCGGCGCCCCGTTTCGCGGGGGTCGAACGAGACGAGGGCGACCGCTTCGCCGGACCCTTCGATGCGCTTTTCGGCGTACGGGTGGCCATGTTGCCAAAGGTACGTCGGATACCCCCGAGAAAGCACCGGGACGCGCCGGGCCACCGCCGGATCGTGTCGAAAGACTTCCCCGGCGCCAGCCGGCTGGTGACCAACCTCGGCCTTCTTCCCAAGTGGAGGGAGCGCGGGCTCCCGGTCTGCCACCCTGAGAGTGACCGAACTGCCACATCGAGTGATGTTCTAGGACGCACAGTGGAGACGACCCGGGTGTCGAGCACCTCCTTCGACGGCACTCCCCATGCCCCGGCGGCGGCGCGACGGTTCGTCCGCCAGGTGCTCGGCGAGTGGAGCCTGAGCCATCTGGCGGAGGACGCCGTGCTGCTGACCAGCGAACTCGTCACCAACGCGGTGGTGCACGCCGGCACCGGCGTCGAGCTGACCTGCCGGTTGGACGCCGAGGCGGTGCCGCCCAAACTCGAGATCGAGGTCGACGACCAGCAGCCCGGCCGGACCGTCCTGGACGTGCCGCCTCCCGCCGAGGAGATGGCCACCTCCGGGCGTGGCCTGGCGCTGGCGGGCATGCTCGCCGACGCCTGGGGCGTCACGTACACCAGGAGCGCGAAGCGGGTCTGGGTGCGGATGGAGCTCGCCGACGCCCAGGAGCCGTGCCCGCCCTCGATCCCGGCGCCGCGCGAGCCCGTGGACGCGCTGCGGGTGGCGGTGCTGGTCGCCGACGCGGGTGGGCGGGTGATCTCGTGGAACGCCGACGCCGAGGCCCTGCTCGGCTGGACGGCGCGGCAGGCGGCGGGCCGGCCGCTGGAGGACCTGGTCGACTGGGACGGTCACGGCCCCGACTCGCCGGCCCTGTCCGACGCGCTCGCGCTGGGCCGCTGGCGCGGGGAGTCGCGGATGCGTCACCGCGACGGGCGGCTGGTCCCCGTCTACGTCTCCCACCTGCGCACCGGGGGCAGGCCGGAGCACCGGAGGGCGATCTGGATGGTGGTGGGCGGCGACCACGGGTTCGTGCTGGCCTCGCCGCCCTCACCCGCCAGGCGGGAGGCCGGCCGGCGCATCAAGGACCTGCTCGACCGCGACCGCCCGCTCGCCGAGCTGCTCGACACGATCGCGCGGATCGTCCAGCTTTCCAGCGCCGGCGACGCCGCGTACGTGCTGCTGCGCGCCGACTCCGGCAACAGGTTCGGGGTGGCGGCGGGGGCGGGTGAGGCGGCGGGGCTGGTGGGCGTGGTCGCGGCGGGCGTGTTCGCCCCCGACCGGCGCGCGCCGGCGGTGGTGGACGACCTGCTCGCCGCCGACGTCGAGCTGGCCCAGCGGCTGCGGGCCAGGTCGCTGGCGTGCGCGCCGCTGGTGGTGGCGGGCGAGGTGATCGGCCACCTGGCGGTGACCGCCGCCGAGCCGGGGCGGTTCGACCAGGACCTGGCCGCGAGCCTGCGGCACATCGCCGACCAGGTGGCCGGCACCGTGCAGCGGGAGCGGCTGGCCGAGCAGGACCGGGCGCACCGGGGTCGGCTGTCGTTCCTCGCCGAGGCGGGCGAGCTGCTCGCGGGCGTGCACGACGAGGAGCTGCTCGCGGCGCTGGCCGCGCAGCTCGTGGTGCCCAAGATCGCCACCTGGGCGGCGGTCTACCTGACCGACCTGGCGGGCATGACGCGGCTGGCGCACGTGTGGCACCGGGAGGAGCGGCACAACGCCGAGCTGCGCACGTCGCTGCCCGCCCTCCCGCGCACGCCGCTGAGCGAGGTCACCTGGCCGGTCGGCCGCGGGAACGTGCTGTCGTTCCCGCTGCTGACCCAGGGCAGGGCCCACGGCGCGCTGGTGATCGGCCGGAGCGAGCCGACGCTGCCGCTGGAGCTGGCCGAGCTGCTGGCCGACCTGTGCCGCCTGATCGCGCTCAACCTGCACACCGCGATGCTCTACACCCGCCAGGCCACCACCTCCAAGGCGCTGCAGCGCAACCTGCTGCCGGTGCGGATGGCGCCGATGCCCGGCCTGGAGTCCGCGGTCGTGTACGAGCCGGCCGAGGAGGGCGCGCACGTCGGCGGCGACTTCTACGACCTGTTCACCGTGGCCGACCACTGGTGCTTCGCCCTCGGCGACGTCTGCGGCAGCGGGCCGGAGGCGGCCGCCGTCACCGGGCTCGCCAGGCACGCCGTGCGGCTGCTCGCGAAGGAGAACTACACCGTGGCCGACATCCTGGACCGGCTCAACCGGACGCTGCTGGAGGAGGACGAGGAGGGCCGGTTTCTCAGCCTGCTGTGCGGGGAGCTGACGCCGCTGCCGCGGGGCGGGGCGCGGTGCACGATCGCCTCGGCCGGGCACGTGCCGCCGCTGCTGCTGCACACCGACGGCGAGGTGGAGCAGGTGGCCTCGCCGCAGTTGCTGCTCGGCGTCGAGCACGGCGTGCGGTTCTTCGTGGAGTCGTTCGAGCTCGCGCCCGAGGAGGTGCTGCTGTGCGTCACCGACGGGGTGACCGAGCGGCGCGACGGCAAGCGGCTGCTCGACGACGACGACGGGCTGTCCAGGCTGTTGTCGGGCTGCACCGGGCTGAGCGCCCACGCCGTCGCCGAGCGGGTGCGGCAGGCGGTCCACTCCTTCGCCGGCGCCCCGTCGAGGGACGACGTGGCGCTGCTGGTGCTGCGGGCTACGCCGGCTCTCCCCTGATCAACCCGGGAAGCGGTAGGTGGTGGTGGAGGCGCGGACCTCGCCGGGGCGCAGCACGGTCGAGGGGAACGCCGGCTGGTTGGGCGAGTCGGGGAAGTGCTGCGTCTCCAGGCAGAACCCGGCGTGCGGGCCGTACGGGGTGGCGTCGCCGTCGAGCATGCCGCCCGCGTAGAACTGGACGCCGGGCTCGGTGGTGGTGACCTCCATGGTGCGTCCGCTGCCCGGCTCGGTCACGGTGATGTCGCCGTTCAGGACGAAGCAGTGGTCGTAGGCGCCGTCGAAGCGCTCGCCGATCGCGTGGGGGGTGGTGAAGTCGAACACGGTGCCCTTGACCGGGGCCGCCTCGCCGGTGGGGATCTTGTCGCCGTCGACGGGCAGGTAGTGGTCGGCCGCCATGCGGACCACGTGGCCGAGCACGTCGCCGCCGCCGGCCAGGTTGAAGTAGGAGTGGTTGGTCAGGTTGACCACGGTGGGCGCGTCGGTCTCGGTGGTGTAGTCGATGCGCAGCGCGTCGCCGTCGAGCGTGTAGGTGACCGAGGCGGTGAGCGTGCCGGGGTAGCCCTGGTCGCCGTCGGGGCTGACGAGCGCGAGCGTGATGGCCGAGCCGGTGACGTCGCGGATCGTCCAGACCTTGCTGTCGAAGCCCTCGGTGCCGCCGTGGAGGCTGTTGGGCCCGTTGTTGACGGGCAGGTGGTACTCGACGCCGTCGAGCGTGAAGCGGCCGCCCGCGATGCGGTTGCCGTAGCGGCCGACCACGGCGCCGAAGTAGCGGCTGCGGGTCAGGTAGTCGTCCAGGGTCGGCAGGCCGAGCACCACGTTGACGCCGTCGACCTCAAGCGTTTGCAGGATGGCCCCGTACGAGAGCACCGCCGCGCGCAGGCGCCCCGAGGTCAGTTCGTGGCGCTCGACGCGCTCCCCCGAGGGCAGCGTTCCGAAGTTCATGTGTGGGCCTCTCCCGTAGATTCGCGGACGATCAGGCTCGTCTCCAGCACGGTGACGCCGCTGGTGGCCTCGGAGTCGACCGAGCCGAGCAGCAGGTCGACGGCGATGCGGCCGGCGGCGGCGGTGGGCATCGCGATGGTGGTCAGCTTGGGGCGGCTCAGGCGGCCGGGCACGATGTCGTCGACGCCGATCACGCTGATCTCCCCGGGCACGTCGACCCCCCGCTCGGCCAGCCCTTCGATCAAGCCTATGGCGACCAGGTCGTTGTAGGCGAGCACCCCGGTGGCGCCGGAGGCGATCACGTCGGTGACGGCGGCCAGGCCGCCGAGCTCGGTGGGCGGGTTGGGGCCGAGGAAGGTGACGTCGGCCTCGCTCATGGCGGCGGCGGCCGCCTGCATCTCCTTGCTGGTCCACGACCCGCTGGGCCCGGTCACCAGGGCGAGCCTGCGGTGGCCGAGGCCGGTGAGGTGCTCGACGGCGAGCCTGACCCCGCGGCCGACGTCCATGAGCACCGTCGGCATGCCTTTGACCCTGCGGTTCACCACGACGAACGGCACCTCTTCGCGCAGCCGCTCGATCGTCTTGTTGGTCAGCCGGGGGCTGCACAGCAGCACGCCGTCGACCTGCTTGGTGAGGGTCTGGATCAGCTCCTCCTCGACCTGCGGGTCCTCGTCGGTGTCGGCCACGAACACGTGGTAGTCGCGGAGCCTGGCCTGCGCCTGGGCCGCTTTGATGAGCGGCGGGAAGAACGGGTTGGCGATGTCGGCCACGATCAGGCCGATGTTGTGGGTGCGCCCCGTGGTCAGCGCGCGGGCGGCCCGGTTGGGCCGGTAGCCGAGATCCTCGGCGACGGCGAGCACGCGGGTGCGCGTGACCGGGTTGACCAGATGGGGGGCGGAGAAGGCGCGCGACACCGTGGAGACGTGTACGCCTGATGCCTCCGCCACGTCACGAATGGTCACCGCCACGCTGGGCCTCCGAGCATGCCAAGTACATTAATGCAAGCGCTTGTATCGCTGTCAACGGGCCTCTTTCGCGAGGGCCGAGCGCCGAAAACTCATGCTACCGCGCATGAGGCCAGCGGCGACACCGCAGGCTGAGACGAGTCGGCTTGACGTTCTGCCGACGGCACCTCAATACTTTTTGCAACCGGTTGCGGTAATGACCCCTGCGGAAGGGTGAACGAGCGATGACACGAACACTGGTGACGGGCAGCGCCGGAAGGCTGGGGCGAAGCCTGGTCACCTCGCTGGCGCAGGCGGGTCACGAAGTGATCGGCGTCGACGTCACCGCCGGCACCCCGGACGACGCGGCGGCCACCCTCCCGGCCGACCTCACCGACCTGGGCGAGGCGTACGACGTGATGGCGCGGTTCCGGCCCGACGTCGTGGTCCACCTGGCGGCCATCGCGACCCCGTTCAGCCGGACCGAGGGCGTGATCTTCCGCACCAACACGCAACTTGCGTTCAACGTGTGCGAGGCGGCGAGCAACGCGGGCGTGGGCCGGGTGGTGGTGGCCAGCAGCCCTACGGTGATCGGTTACGGGTCGCCGTCCGGCTGGGCGCCGAGCTATCTGCCGATCGACGAGGACCACCCGACGTCGCCGTGGAACGCCTACAACCTGTCCAAAGTGGTCGCCGAGCAGACGATGGCGTCGTTCGCGCGCAGCTCGCGGACGCGGTTCGCGGCGGTGCGGCCGTGCTTCGTGGTGGCGCCCGAGGAGTGGGCGGGCGCGCCCACCCAGTCGGGCCACACGATCCTGGAACGCCTGGACCTGCCGGAGATCGCCGGTGTCTCGCTGTTCAACTACATCGACGCCAGGGACGCCTCCGACATGATCGCCACCCTCATCGAGCGGCTGCCCGGCCTGCCCAGCGGCGAGGTGTTCTTCGCAGGCGCGGCCGACGCGCTGGCCCGCCGCCCCCTCGCGGAGCTGCTCCCCGCCGTGATGCCCGGCACGAGCGAGCACGCGCCCGCGCTCACCGACACTCTTCCCGCGTTCACCTCGGCCAAGGCCGAGCGCATGCTCGGCTGGACCGCCAAGCGCAGCTGGCGCACCGAACTGGAGATCTGATGAACCTCAGCGGAGTCCTCTTCTTCCCCATCACCCCCTTCACCCTGTCAGGCAAGCTCGCCGAGGAGGTGCTGGCCGAGCACATCGGACGGGGGCTCGACCACGGGCCCGGCGGAGTGTTCGCGGCGTGCGGCACCGGCGAGTTCTCCTCCCTCTCGGAGGCCGAGCACGCCGCCGTCGTCCGGGTCGCCGTCGAGACGGCGGCCGGCCGGGCGCCGGTGTTCGCCGGCGCGGGCGGGCCGCTCGGCGCCGCGCTCGCGCAGGCCGGGGCGGCGCGCGAGGCGGGCGCGGACGGCCTGCTGCTGATGCCGCCCTACCTGGCCAAGGGCACCTCGGACGGGTTCGTCGCGTACGTGCGGGAGATCGCGGCGATCCTGCCGGTGATCATCTACCAGCGCGGCTCGGTGGTGCTCACCCCCGAGCAGGTGGTCGAGCTGGCCCGGGTGCCCGGCGTGGTCGGGCTGAAGGACGGCCTGGGCGACATCGACCTCATCCAGCGCTCGATGCTGGCCGTGCGCAAGGAGGTGGGCGACGGCTTCACGTTCTTCAACGGCCTGCCGACGGCCGAGCTGACCATGGGCGCCTACCGGGGCCTCGGCGTCGAGCTGTACTCCTCGGCGGTCTTCGCCTTCGCGCCCGACATCGCGACCGCGTACCTGAACGGCGAGCACCGGCTGCTGACCGAGTTCTACGAGCCGCTCGTCCGGCTGCGCTCGAAGGTGCCCGGGTACGCGGTCGCGCTGGTCAAGGCCGGGGTGCGGCTGGGCGGCCTGGACGTGGGGCCGGTCCGGCCGCCGCTGGTCGACGCCGCGCCCGAGGACGTGGCGGAGCTGGAGTCGCTGATCAAGCACGGACGCTCGCTGATCGGCACGCCGTGATCCGCGACCTCACGGTCACCCCGCGCACGGTCGCGCTGCGCCGTCCATGGGGGCCCGACGTGCCCGCCAACCACGTCCTGGTCGTCGAGGTGACGCTCGCCGACGGGCGAGTGGGCACCGGGTTCTCCTGGACTCCGCAGATCGGCGCGCACGCGGTGCGGGCGCTGCTGGAGCACGACATCCGCGACGCGCTGATCGGCCTGGACCCGCACCCCGAGGTGGTGTGGGACCGGCTCTGGCGGCACCTGCGCGAGGCCGGGCCCGGCGGGATCACCACGATCGCGCTGGCCGGGGTCGACCTGGCGCTGTGGGACCTGCGCTGCGGCGAGCGCGGCCTGGTGGACGTGCTGGGCCGGCGCAGGGAGTCCGTCCCGGTGTACGGGAGCGGGGTGAACCTGCACTACCCGCTGGACGAACTGGTGGCGCAGGCGGGCCGGTGGAAGGCCGCCGGCTACCCCGCCGTCAAGATCAAGGTGGGCCGGCCGGACGTGCGCGAGGACGTGGCGCGGGTGGCCGCCGTCCGCGAGGTGATCGGCCCGGACACGCTGCTGATGGTGGACGCCAACCAGCGCTGGGACCTGCACACCGCCCGGCGCGCCGCCGACGCGCTGGCCCCGTACGGCCTGCACTGGCTGGAGGAGCCGCTGCCGGCCGACGACGTGGCGGCGCACGTGGAGCTGCGCCGGTCGGCGCACGTGCCGATCGCGGTCGGCGAGAACGTCTACACGGTCTACGGCTTCCGCGACCTGCTGGCCGCCGGGGCCTGCGACGTCGTGCAGCCGAACGTGGTGAGGGTCGGCGGCATCACCCCGTTCCTGCGCATCGCCGAGCTGGCCCGCGCCTTCGACGTGCCGGTCTACCCGCACCTGCTGCCGGACCTGTCGGGGCAGCTGGCGCTCTCGCTGCCGCTGCCGTCCATGGCCGAGGACGTCGAGGACGCCTCGTTCGCCGCGCTGGGGCTGCTCGCCGAGCCGTACCCTGTCCGGGTGGACGGCGCGGAGCTGCGCGCCGGCGAGCACCGGGGCCTCGGCCTCCGCTGGAGGTGACATGCGTGTCGTGCTCGCCGGAGCCCAGGGCTTCGGCTCCAACTATCTCGACCGGCTGCGCCGGCTGACCGGGCTGGTCGAGCTGGCCGGGGTCTGCGACGTGCGGCCGGTCCCGCCGGAGAGCCTGGCGGGGCTCGGCTCCCCCGAGATCTCCGCCGACCTGCCCGGCCTGATCGAACGGACCGGCGCCCGGATCGCGATCCTGGCCACGCCCATCCCGACGCACGCCGAGCTGGCGCTGGCCGCGCTGGAGGCGGGCGCGCACGTCCTGGTGGAGAAGCCGACGGCGGCCACGCTGGCGGACTTCGACCGGATGGAGCGGGCCGCCGCCAAGGCGGGGCTGGCCTGCCAGGTCGGGTTCCAGAGCCTCGGTTCCGCGGCGGTGCCCGCGGTGCGCGAGCTGATCGCGGGCGGCGCGATCGGCCGCGTCACCGGCATCGGCGTGGGCGGCTCGTGGCCGCGCCCCGCCGCGTACTTCACCCGCAGCCCGTGGGCGGGCAGGCGGGTGCTCGACGGCGTGGACGTGGTGGACGGCGCGCTGACGAACCCGTTCGCGCACGCGCTGGCCACCGCGCTGGCGGTGGCCGGGGCCGACGAGCGCGGCGCGGTGGCCTCGGTGGAGACCGAGCTCTTCCACGCCAACGGGATCGAGTCCGACGACACCTCCGCCGTCCGCGTCACGCTCGCCGGCGGCACCCCGCTGGTGGCCGCGGTCACGCTCTGCGCGGCCGAGCGGGACGAGCCGTACGTGCTCGTCCACGGCGAGAAGGGGCGGATCCGGTTCGTCTACACGATGGACGAGGTCCAACTGGACGACGGGCTCGTCCAGCGCTTCGACCGCACCGACCTGCTGGTCAACCTCGTCGAGCACGTGCGGTCCGGCGTCCCGCTGCTGGTGCCGATCCAGCGCACGGGCGGGTTCATGGAGGTGATGGAGGCGATCAGGGTCGCGCCCGACCCGCTGCCGATCGCCGACGACCACCAGGACCTGTCCGGCGAGGGCCGGGTGCTGCCGGGCATCGCGTCCGTCGTCGACAGGTGCGCCTCGGAGCTGGCGCTCTTCTCCGAGCTGGGCCTGAGCTGGGCGACGCCGCTCGTGGTGGGCGGCTCTCCCGTCGCCGAGTACGTGACCAGCCCCGACCTGCCGCTGACCGCGGCGCCCCGCCCCTACCTGCACCCGGTGCGCACGCTCGGCGGCACCGTGGTGACCGAGATCCGTCCGGCCGACCACCCGCACCACCTCGGGGCCGGGCTCGCGGTGACGGACCTGGGCGGGCGCAACTTCTGGGGCGGGCGCACCTACGTCCGCGACCAGGGGCCGACCTGGCTCGACGACCACGGCGTCCAGCGGCACCTGGCCTTCACCGAGCGCGACGCCGCCGGTTTCACCGAGACGCTCTCGTGGCTGCGGCCGGGGGAAGACGCCCTGGTTCGCGAGGAACGCACCGTACGGGCCCGTCCAGCGGCGCGTGGGTGGGTCCTGGAGTTCGGCTTCACCCTGCACAACCTGACCGGGGCGCCGCTGACGGTGCGCAGCTCGGCCACGAAGGGCCGGGCGGGCGCCGGCTACGGCGGGTTCTTCTGGCGCGCGCCGGCGGGCTCGCCCGGGTTGCGGGTGTTCACGGCGGCGGCCGAGGGCGAGGAGCGGGTGCACGGCTCGCGGGCGCCGTGGCTGGCGCTGTCGTCGGAGACGTGGACGCTGCTGTTCGCGCAGGACGCCGACCCGTGGTTCGTGCGGGTGGCCGAGTATCCGGGCGTCGGCACCGCGCTGGCCTGGGACACCCCGCTGACGTTCGACGCCCGGCTCGACAGGAAGGTGTCGGTCGTGGTCGTCGACGGGCGCCTGTCGCGCGAGGAGGCGGCCGAGCTGGCCACGGGCCGCTGACCCGCGGGCCCGGCGCGGTGCCACGCCGGGCCCGCGCCGTGCCGTGCCCTCAGCGGGACCCGGGGCGCAGTCCGGCGGCCAGCCAGGCGAAGGCGTGCTCCTGCATCGGGACGTCGAAGGCGTGCGGGGCGTCGAAGAACCTGCCCTCGTAGCCGCCGCCGGGGTAGCGGCGGGCGATGGCCTCGTGGGCGCGGCGCATCCCCCGCTCGGGGAACAGCTGGTCGTCGCCCGCGTACAGCGCCAGCAGCGGTCGCGGCGCTCCGGACGCGATCAGCGCGGGCCAGTCGCAGACCCGGGACAGGCCGGGCGGGAAGAGCATCCAGGTGTGCGAGGCCACGTACCCGTCGAGCAGGTCGGCGTAGGACGAGGTCATCGCGGCGACCACGACCGCGCGCACGCCCGGGTCGAAGGCGCCCAGCAGGGCGGCCCGCAGGCCGCCGCCCGACAGGCCGGCGCAGCCGACCGGCCCGATGTCCGGCCTGCTGCGCAGGTACGCCGCGGCGGCCAGGTCCTCGCCCGCCACCACGCCCGCGAACGAGGTGCCCAGCAGCCTGCAGTACTTCTCCAGCACGTGCTCGTGGTGGCCCGCCGCCACGTCGTAGCGGTCGGCCTCCGACAGCCCGGCGTCCGGGGCCAGGGCTGTCACCCGGTCCGGCATGTCCGTGAGCGGGAACCGGCGGCTCCCCCACCCGGTCACGTCGTGCGCCAGCACCGCGAAGCCGCGCCTGGCCAGCTCGGAGGCGAACGCCCGGCCGCCGTACAGCTCGCCGCGCAGCCGCCGCACCTCGGGGGTGGGCGGCTCGGGGCCGTCGGCGATCTTCTCCTTGCCCGCCCACTTCATGCCCGCGTGGCAGTGCAGGGCCACCACGCCGGGCAGCGCGCCCCGGTGGCCGTGCGGCCTGAGCAGGTAGGCCCGGGTGCGCGGGCCGTAGCCGACGTCCCAGGACAGCTCCTCGCCGTCCAGCCCGTCCGCCGTCCAGGCGCGCTCCACCCGTACGTCTCCCGCCGTGAGGTCGAGCGTGCCGATGGCTTCGCGCGCGGCGGCCCGCAGCTCCGGCCCGGCGGGCGCGTCCGGGAACAGCTCCCCTTGCCTTCCCGCCACCTCCACAAGCCCGGCGAACTCCCCTAGATGCCGCATCTCACCTCTCATGACTCGTACGAGAAAGCACTGTGAGGAGTCAGACGCATCTCCTCTTCGTACGGATCAGGCGCCGGCGAGGCGGGTGCCGTCGGCGGTGAGGTGGACGGGGCGGCCGGTGGTGGCTGAACGGTTGGCCGCGACGCCCACCAGGACGCTGCGGATGCCGTCGCGGTAGCCCGCCGGACGGCCGAGCGGGTCGTCGCCGGGGCCGCGGAAGACGTCGTCGAGCAGCAGCCGGTCACCGCCGCCGTGGCCGCCGGCGCCCTGCTCGATCGGCACCTCCTCGGGCTCCTGCCAGTGCCGGTGCAGGATGAGCCGTTCCCAGGAGCCGGCCGCGTGCTCCTTGCTCGCCGCGCTCGGGTCGACGGCGGCGTGCGGCGGTGTCCAGGACCGTTCGCACACCTCCAGCTCGATCCGCCCCTCGGTGCCGTTGAACGCCACCCGGTACCCCTCGAACGGCGCGTGCGCGGTCAGCGAGTAGGTGAGGATCGCCCGGTTGGCGTAGCGGACGAGCACCGACATGGTGTCGTCGATCGTCACGCCGGGCGCGAACACGTCCTGGTCGCGGATGTAGCCGTCCTCGTGCTCGGCGTCCAGGTAGAGCCGCTTGAGGCGCTCGTCCTGGGAGATGTCCAGGATGTACGGGTCGCTGCCCAGACCCGGGGCGCCCTGCCCGCGTGCCGGGCGCGGCCCGCGCGGCTGGGCCTGGCCGTAGAAGCGCAGGTCGGTCTGCGCGAAGACCAGCTCGGCCGCCGAGCCGAGCCACCAGTTGACCAGGTCGAAGTGGTGGGTGGACTTGTGCACGAGCAGCCCGCCGGAGTGGGCGCGCTCGCGGTGCCAGCGGCGGAAGTAGTCGGCGCCGTGGATGGTGTCGAGCGCCCACTCGAAGTGCACCGAGGTGACGTCGCCGATGGCGCCCTCGCCGATCAGCTTCCGCACCGCCGAGTTGCGCGGCGAGTAGCGGTAGTTGAAGGTGACGACCAGCCGGCCCGGGTTGCGCTCGGCCGCCTCGGCGATGGCCGCGCAGCCCTCGGCGTCGACCGTGAGCGGCTTCTCCACGATGACGTCGAGGCCGGCGTCGAGCGCGGCGACGACGTACTCGGCGTGGGTGGCGTCGACCGTGCACACCACGACGGCGTCGGCCAGCTCCAGCATCTTGCCGTACTCCCGCGGCGCGAAGCACGGCACCGGGCGGCCGATCCGTTCGGCGTAGTAGGCCATGCGCGTGGTGTTGACGTCGCACAGGCCGACGATGGTCCCGGTGTCCTGCCAGTCGCCCAGCAGCGCGTCGACGTACATCTGCGCGCGGTGCCCGAGGCCGACGAAGGCGTACCTGGTGCTCAAGTGCTCTCTCCCCGAGTCGCGGTGGGCGGCCGGGGGCGGTGCGCCCCCGGCCGGTCGCCGGCTGGTCAGCCGGCGATGGCGGCGTTCGCCTCCTCCAGGAACTTCGCCGCGGCGGCGTCCGGAGTGGCCCTGCCGAACACGACCTCCTCGCTGGCGCGCTCCAGGATGTCCTCCATCTCCAGCGCGCCCTTCGGCGGCGCCTCGATCGGGCTCAGCTCGCTCTTGACCTCGTCGATGAAGGCCAGGGTCTTCTGGTCGGCGGGCGGCAGCTTGTCCTTGACGGCGGCGAGCACCTTGGAGTTGGTGGGCAGGCCGCGGTCGCTCAGCAGGATGCCGGCCGCGTCGGGGTCGTTGACCAGGAAGTCGATGAACTTGCCCGCGGCGTCCGCCTTCTCCGTCTTGGCCGAGGCGGCGTAGAACATGGCGGGCTGCAGGAACATGCCGCTGGTCGTGGCGCCCTCCAGCTTCGGCATCCGCAGCAGCGTCATGTCCTGGCCGGACGACTTCGTCAGGGCGTTGAGCTGGTTGCTCCACCACATGCCCATGGCGCCCTCGTTGGTGCCGAGCAGCGACTGCTCGGGACCGGTGTCGCCGATCTCCTCGCTCTTGGCGGCGTCGGGCGAGCCCTTGGTCTCGATGAGCTTCTGGTGGATGGCCCACCAGGACTTCAGCGTGTCGACGGACATGCCGATCTTGGTGCCGTCGTAGAACTTCTCGCCGCGCTGGGCCGCGTAGATCTGCAGCCAGGCGGGGTTGAAGTTGTACTCGGCACCGGTGGCGGCGCCCGTGGCCGAGATCTCCTGGGCCAGCGCGGCCCACTGGTCCCAGGTCCACGTGGTGTCGTCCGGCAGCTCCTTCTTGGCCTTCTCCAGCGCGGCCGGGTTGGCCAGCATGGAGAAGGCGTTGACGCCGGTCGGGATGGCGTACTGCTTGCCGTCGATCTGGCCGCTCGACAGGAC
Organism: Nonomuraea sp. NPDC050478; assembly: GCF_044458265.1. Lineage (NCBI taxonomy): Bacteria > Bacillati > Actinomycetota > Actinomycetes > Streptosporangiales > Streptosporangiaceae > Nonomuraea > Nonomuraea sp. NPDC050478. The sequence goes on from NZ_JBITHT010000004.1 coordinate 875,498, forward strand.
CTGCTGGTCGAGGTCCGCGGTGGGCAGCTTGCCGGCCAGGTCCATCAGCGCGCCGCGGCCGGCGTACTCGCTGAGGCCGCGGATCTCGATGCTCAGCACGTCAGGCGCGTCGTTGGCGGCGACCTTGGTGGCGAGCTTCTCGTAGTAGCTGTCCCAGTTGGAGAAGTCGCCCTCGACGTCGATCGTCGGGTTCTTCTCCTCGAACTTCTGGATGGCCTGGTCGGTCAGCTTCTGCCGGGCGTCGCTGCCCCAGTAGGCGAAGGTGATCGACACCTTGCCGCCGTCGCCACCGCCGCCTCCTCCTTCGCCGCCGTCGCCGCTGCCGCAGGCGGCCGCGGTCAGCATGGCCGCCGACAGCGCGGCGACCCACATCGTCTTACGAGAGCCGAGTTTCACAGCTCTACCTCCTCTTGGGGGTTACAGGGGGTGAAGAGGAACTACTTCAGGCCAGTGGTCGCCATCCCGCGGATCAGGTACTTCTGTCCCGCCAGGAAGAATCCGAAGATCGGCCCGAGCGACACGATGGACATCGCGAACATCGGACCCCAGGACGACTCTCCGCTGGAGTCCAGGAACTGCCGCAGCGCCACGGCCACCGTGAGGTTGTCGGAGTTGGTGAGGTACAGGTTCTGGCTGAAGAAGTCGTTCCACGTCCAGATGAAGGTGAAGATGCCGGTCGTCGCCAGCGCCGGCATGCACAGCGGCAGGATGACCTGCAGGAAGATCCGCCAGTAGCCCGCCCCGTCGATGGCCGCGGCCTCGTCCAGCTCCCGTGGCAGCGTCCGGATGAACTGCACCATCAGGAAGATGAAGAACGCGTCCGTGGCCAGGAACTTGGGCACCACCAGCGGCCAGATCGTGTTGATCCAGTCCATGTTGGCGAACACGATGTACTGCGGCACGACGGTCACGTGGTAGGGCAGCATGATCGAGCCCAGCATGATGGCGAACCACACCTTCTTCAGGGGGAAGTTCAGCCGGGCGAAGGCGTAGGCGGCCAGGGAGCAGGCGACCAGGTTGGCCGCCACGGACAGTCCCGTGATGACGGCCGAGTTCCACAGGTAGTAGCCGAAGCTGTGCTTGAGCGCCGTCCAGCCGTCGCTGTAGTTGTCCAGCGTGACCGCGCTGGGCCACAGGCCGGGCTCGCGGAAGATGAGGTCCTCCGGCTTCAGCGAGCTGGAGATCATCCACAGCAGCGGATAGAGCATGATCAGGCCGAAGCCGATCAGCAACGCGTGCTTGAGCAGCCGGCTGCCCCGCGGTAGCGGGCGGAACAGGAACGGCACCCGGTTACTTCGTGTCGCCATAGAAGACCCAATACTTCGACGCGAGGAAGTTCACGCCGGTCAGTCCGGCGATGAGGAGCAGGAGGACCCACGCCATGGCGGCCGCGTAGCCCATCTCGTAGCTCTTGAAGCCCTTCAGGTAGAGGTAGAGCGTGTAGAAGAGCGTGGAGTCGACCGGTCCTCCGCTGCCGCCGCTGACGATGAACGACTGCGTGAACGACTGGAAGGACTTGATGACTTCGAGTACGAGGTTGAAGAAGATGATCGGCGTGAGCAGCGGCAGCGTGATCGAGCGGAACTGGCGGAGCTTGGTGGCCCCGTCGACCGCGGCCGCCTCGTAGTAGCTCTGCGGGATCTGCCGGAGTCCGGCGAGGAAGATCACCATGGGCGCGCCGAACGTCCACACGTGCAGGAGGATCAGCGTGCCGAGGGCGGTGTCCGGGTCGGACACCCAGCCGGGCCCCTCGATGTCGAAGATCGCGAGGACGGCGTTGACCAGGCCGTCGGTGCCGAAGATCTTCCGCCACAGGATGGCGATGGCCACGCTCCCGCCCAGCAGCGAGGGCAGGTAGTAGACGGAGCGGTAGAACGACAGCCCGCGCAGGCCCCGGTCGAGCGCGAGCGCCAGCGCCAGCGCGAAGGCGAGCTGCATGGGCACCGACACGACCACGTAGATGGTGGTGACCTTGAGCGACTGGATGAACCGGGTGTCCTCGAAGAACAGCTTCGAGTAGTTGTCCCAGCCCACCCACTGGGCCTCTTCCAGCAGGCTGTAGTCGGTGAACGACAGGTACAGCGAGGCCAGGATCGGCCCCACGGTGATCAGGAACAGGCCGACGAACCACGGCGCGAGGAAGACGTACGCGGTGCGGGCCTCCCGGCGCCTGTGGACGTTCGCATAGGTCGTCCGGCGGCGACGCCCCGGGGGTCGAGCGGCCTCCCGCGGGGCGGCGGGGGGTCGCTCCGGGGTGACAGAGATTGATTCGGACATACATCCCTCTTCCAGGCCCTGCCCGGCACGGCGGGATCGGATAGCGCATTCCTATAAGGAGGCGAAAAGTTTCGTCAACCCTTTGCAGGTGTTACAAAGCCGTTACCGATATATCGCCAACTGAATAGTGCCTGCTCAGAGGGGATATGAGGGTGGATACGCGTTCTTAACATTTTCGCTCTGACCCACCTCCACTACAACCGGTTGCACTTCGCGGCGAAAGAGTCCGGGCATGCCGACAGCCGCCCTGACCTGATCGGTCGGGGCGGCTATCGAGCAGAAACGGTCACCAGGAGCCGCCGAGCTCCTTCAAGGTGAAGACCCCGCCGACCCGGTCGTGCAACGGGCCGCTCAGGTCCGGCTCGCCCTGCTCGGCGATGATCTCCGCGGCGTACGACTCGGAGCTGTCGCGCGACTCGTACCCGATGGCCTCCGCCTCCTTCAGCGACCACCACCTGCGGGCGTTGTCGGAGACGCCCCACACGACGTGGAAGCCGGTCGCCGTCAGCGCGGCCTCCACCAGCCGGGCCAGGTCGTCCGGCGAGATCCAGGTGGCCAGGCCGCGGGTGTCGGCGGAGCGCTCGTTGCAGGTGCCGAGCCTGATGGCGGTCACGTGCATGCCGAACCTGTCGTGGTAGAGGCTGCCCAGCCCCTCCATCACGAGCTTGCTCACGCCGTAGTACGTGTCAGGGCGAGGGAAGGCGTAGTCGGCCAGCTCCCCGCCGGAGGGCGGCCGGGTGTGGAAGCCGGCGGCGTGGTGGCTGCTCATCAGCACCACGTGCCCGACCCCCGCCGCGCGGGCGGCCTCCATGAGCACGTAGGTGCCGTCCATGTTGGCCCGCACGATGTCGGCCCACGGATGCTCGCGGCTCTGGCCGCCGAGGTGGAGCACCGCGTCGACGTCCCGCATCGCGGCGGCCATGGCCAGCTCGTCGGTGAGGTCGGCCACGGCCAGCTCCTCGCCGGGTCCGGTTTCGAGCGGCGCCAGGTCCGACAGGCGCAGCGTCCGGCCGTCACGGGCGAGACGGGGACGGAGCAGCGTGCCGACTTTCCCTGCGGCGCCGGTCATGAGAATGCGCATTCCCCCGTTGTACACAACACTGGCCCAGATTCACATTCTTGAATATTGACCGTGATGTGTGTCACTGGTTACTTTCTTCAAGACTCGCCCACATCCACGACACTTGTCACATATGTGAACAGGAGGCGGTCTTATGTCACGTCGTCTGCTCGGGGTCGCGCTGGCCACGACCCTGGCCGTTACGCTGACAGGCTGCGGCTCCGGGGGAACAAGCTCAAGCACGGACGACGCGCTGGAGATCTGGATCAGGCAGGCGCCCGATTCGGAGTCGGCCAAGACAGCGCAGCGCCTCGCCGAGGCGTTCACCAAGGCCAGCGGGATCCAGACCAAGGTGGTCGCCCTCTTCGACGACTTCGAGACCAAGCTGCAGCAGCAGGCGGCGCAGCGCGATCTGCCCGACATCGTCATCAACGACACCGCCCAGATCGGCAACATGCAGACCCAGGGCTGGCTGACCGAGGTCGACCGGGCTTCCCTGGCGGGCGGCGACAAGGTCTCCGACCTCGCCTGGAAGGCCGCCACCGCGAGCGACGGCAAGACCTGGGCGGCCCCGTTCTCCGCGCAGGCCTTCGCCATCATCGCCCGCAAGGACTGGCGCGAGAAGGTCGGCATGGAGATCCCCCAGACCTGGGAGGACCTCGCCGCGCTGGCCACCGCCTTCACCGAGAAGGACCCCGACGGCAACGGCGAGAACGACACCGCCGGCTTCGTCATCCCGGCGAGCACCAAGCGCGGCTACGCGTCCTGGTACGCCTCCTCGTTCATCTACGGCAACGGCGGCGACTTCGTCTCCCCGTCAGGCTCCGGCACGTTCACCTCCGCCATGAGCGACCCCAAGGCCGTCGAGGCGGTGCAGTTCCTCCAGGACCAGTTCTGCAAGACCAAGACCGTCAACCCGGGCGCGGTCAGCAACGACACCACGGTCACCCACGAGGTGTTCGAGAAGGGCCAGGGCGGCATCTACCTGACCGGCCCGTACGTGCTCGCCCGGTTCGTGGACAGCATCGGCACCGACAAGATCGAGGTCTACCCGGTGCCCAAGGGCCCGTCGGGCGGCCCCGGCACACTGGGCGAGGGCGAGAACGTCTACCTGATGGCCGGATCGGGCAACACCGAGGGCCAGAAGAAGTTCGCCGAGTTCGCCATCTCCGCCGAAGGCCAGCGGATCGGCATGAACAAGGACGCCAACGGCGCCATCGTCCGCCTGCCGGTCAGCTCCGAGGTCGACATGGCCGCCGAGCGCCAGGACCCGCGCTGGCAGGTGTTCCAGGACGCCTACGCCGACGCCGTATACGCCCACCCGGTGCCGAACTGGGCGCCGATCCGGCAGACCTCCGCCGACTCGATCAACACGGTGTGGGCCGACTGCGCCAAGGACGTCAAGGCGGAGATGGACGCGCTCAACACCAAGCTGACCCAGGAACTGCAGAGTCAAAAGGCATCATGACCCCGACGCTGACCACGGCGCCGCCACCGCGGGCCGCCGCCCCCGGCCAGCCGCCCCGCCGGGCGCGCTGGCGGGGGCCGCTGGTCGCCTGGGCCTTCCTGGCGCCCGCCCTGCTGCTGTTCCTGTACTTCAAGTTCATCCCGATGTTCACCGGGCTGACGATGAGCCTCCAGGAGATCCGCTACATCGACAGCACCTGGGTCGGGCTGGACAACTACGCGACCATTCTCACCGACGACGCCTTCCGCTCGGCGATCTGGCACAGCCTGGTGCTGGCGCTGGGCACCACGGCCGGCTCGATCGTGTTCGGGCTGGGCCTCGCGCTCCTGATCGAGGGGCCGGCCAGGTATCTGTGGTTCGTCAGGACCGCGGCCTTCCTGCCGGTCGTGGTCACCATGGCGGCCGTCGCCGAGGTGTGGCGGATCATGTACCACCCGGGCGACACCGGCACGCTCAACATGATCCTCGGCTGGGTGGGGATCGCCCCGCAGCCCTTCCTGGCCGACGAGGACTCCTCGCTGCTGTCGATCATGGTCATGAACATCTGGCGCGGCACCCCGTACGACATGATGATCTTCCTGGCCGGGCTGGTCGGCATCGACCGCACGCTGTACGAGGCCGCGGCGGTGGACGGCGCGTCCACCTGGAGGCGGCTGCGGCACATCACGCTGCCCGCGCTGCGGCCGGTGTTCTGGATCCTGTTCACGCTCGCCGCCATCCGCGGCCTGCGCGTGTTCGTCGAGGTGTACGTGCTCACCAACGGCGGGCCGAACGGCTCGTCCGAGGTGCTGATGACGCTCATCTACAAGCTCGGCTTCCAGACCGGCGAGCTGGGCATCGCCTCGGCGGGCGGGATCGTGCTGTTCGCGGCCACGCTCGTGCTCACCGTACTGGTCCAGCTCATGCGCAGGAGGCAGGCGGCATGATGAGGTTCGACAGCGCGCTGGGGCTGGAGTCGCGGCGCGGGCCGTTCGCCACCGCGGGCAAGATCCTGCTCTACTCGGGCATGGTGGTGGTGTTCACCGGGCCGCTGCTCGGGCTGCTGATCAGCGCCTTCAACAAGACGCTCGACCCGACCTCCTTCACCTGGTGGCCGGACGAGTTCACGTTCGACAACTTCGTGCACGCCGCCGACCGCAACGTCTATCTCTATCTGTTCAACTCCTTCGTGGTGGTCGGGTTCGGGCTGCTGCTGCAGATGATCGTGAGCGTGTTCGCCGCCTACTCGCTCGCGCGCAAGAAGTTCCGCGGCATGGGCGTGGTCATGCTGATCATGCTGGCCACGATGATGATGCCCGAGGAGATCATCGCGATCCCGCTCTCCCTCGTGCTGGCCGACATGCCGCTGCTGAACGTCAACCTGATCGGCACGTACGCGGGCATGATCCTGCCGGTCGGCGCCTGGGGCTTCTCGATCCTGGTCATGACCGAGTTCATGAAGGAGGTGCCGGTCGAGCTGGAGGAGGCCGCGCGCATCGACGGGGCGGGCGAGCTGCGCACGTTCTTCACCGTCATCCTGCCGCTGTGCCGGCCCGCGCTCGGCGTGATCGGCGTCTTCGGCTTCACCATGATCTGGGACCAGTACCTGCTGCCGCTCATCGTGGCGCCCGAGTCGAGCATGTGGACGCTGCCCATCGCGCTGCGCTCGCTCCGCTCCGACGAGGAGGTGGGCATCGGCGTGCTGCTGGCGGCCACGCTGCTGGCGCTGCTGCCGTCGATCATCGCGTTCCTCGCCTTCCAGCGGCAGTTCATGCGCGGTCTGACGAGTGGGGCGGTGAAGGGGTGACCTGTGTCCATGTATCTGGACGACATCCCATATCCTGACACCCATAAGTCGCAGTCGAGATGGGACGATCATGGAGCCGCAGCTGGTCAAGTCCGCCGAGCGGACCGTACGCATCCTGGAGGCCCTCGCCGCCGCCCCGGGCACGCTGACGCTGTCGGAGGTGCAACAGCTCACCGGGTTCCCGCGCAGCAGCCTGCACGCGCTGATGCGCACGCTGGTGGAGCTCAACTGGGTGGAGACCGACGCCGCCCGGTCGGCCTTCGGCATCGGCCCGCACGCGCTGCTGACCGGGACCGCCTATCTGGACAAGGACCCGGCGCTGCCGTTCGCCCAGGCGACGCTGGAGGACCTCAGGGAGGAGACCGGGCAGACCGCCCACTTCGCCCGCAGGGACGAGGCGCACGTCCTCTATCTGGCCACCCGCGAATCCCGCGACGCCCACCACATCATCCCCCGGGTGGGCAGGCGGCTGCCCGCCCACGTGACCGCGCTCGGCCAGGTGCTGCTCGCCCAGCTCACCGACGACGAGGTCAAGGCCCTGCTCCCCGACCCGCTGCCCGGCATCACCGACCACACGATCACCGACCTGGGCAAGCTGACCGGCGAGCTCGACCAGGTCCGCACCCGGGGCTGGGCGTACGAACGCGAGCAGGGCACGTCGGGCGTGGCCTGCGTGGCCGTCACGGTCGACTACCGGATCCCGGCCACCGACGCGATCAGCTGCTCGATGCCGGCAGACCTGCCGCCCGCCCAGATCGAGCGGGTCATCGAAGCGGTGATCACACACACCCACAAGCTGGCTGCCACTCTCCGGCGAGAGGGCATCCGGTAAAAGGAGGCGCTGATGCGGCTAGAAGGCGTTCTGTTCTTCCCGGTGACCCCGTTCGGTCCCGACGGCGAGGTGGCCGGGGAGACGCTCGGCCGGCACGTCGACGCCGGGGTAACGGCGGGAGCGGGAGGGGTGTTCACCGCGTGCGGGACGGGTGAGTTCAACGCCCTCGGCCCCGGCGACTACACCACCACGGTGCGGGCGTCCGTGGCCGCCGCGGGCGGGCGGGTGCCCGTCTTCGCGGGCGCGGGCGGCACGCTCCCCGAAGCCAGGACGCTGGCCCGCACGGCCGCCGCGGAGGGCGCCGACGGGCTGCTCATCATGCCCCCGTACCTGGTCAGCGCGCCGCCGGAAGGCCTGGTCGACTACGTGCGCGACGTCGCCCTGGCGGGCGGGCTGCCCGTCATCATCTACCAGCGCAACAACGCCCGCTTCTCCCCCGCCGCCGTCGCCGAGCTGGCGCGGATGCCGGAGGTGATCGGGTTCAAGGACGGGCTGGGCGACCTCGACCTGCTCCAGCGCATCATCCTGACCGTGCGCGAGTCGGCGGGGCCGGACTTCACGTTCTTCAACGGGCTGCCGACGGCCGAGCTGACCGTGCCCGCCTACCGAGGGCTGGGGGTGAACCTCTACTCCAGCGCCGCCTTCGCGTTCGCCCCGGAGGTCGCGCTGGCCTTCTACCGGGCGATCACCTCCGGGGACGAGGAGCTGACCCGCCGCCTGCTGACGGGTTTCTACAAGCCCCTGGTGGAGCTGCGCGACCAGGTCCCGGGGTACGCGGTCTCGCTGGTCAAGGCCGGCGTACGACTGCGCGGGCTGGACGTGGGCGGGGTACGGCCGCCCCTGGTCGACCCCGCACCGGAGCACGTGGCGGAGCTGGAGAAGATCATCGCCGCCGGCATGGAGATCATTGGCGCCTGACCCGTCCCCCATCGCGGGAGGGTCATGCCCTCCCGCGGTGGGGGTAGCCGGCTCCTGACCGGCGGACACGTCGCACACCCGGGGCCGCCGGGAGGACCGAGCCTCCCTGCGACCGCGGCGCCCACCTGGGCCGCCGTTCTACCGTCCGAGTACGCCGTCCACGCGGCGGGGGATTCCCAGGGGGTTGTCGTCCTTCAGCTCGTCAGGCAGCAGCGCCTCGGGCCAGTCCTGGTAGGCCGTGGGCTCCAGCCAGCGGTCGATGGCCGTGGCGCCGACCGAGGTGGTCGCCGTGGTCGTGGCCGGCCAGGGGCCGCCGTGATGCATGGCCCAGGTGACGGCCACGCCGGTGGGCCAGCCGTTCCAGATCAGCCGCCCGGCCTTCCGGCCGAGCACGTCGACCAGCGGCTCCGCCTCACCGGCGTCGGCGGCGTGCACGGTGGCGGTGAGCGAGCCCTCCAGCCGTTCCAGCACCGGCGGCAGGTCGCCGACCTCACGGTAGGTGACCACGATCGAGGCGGGCCCGAAGCACTCCTCACCGATGCCGGGCAGCTTCTCGGCGAAGGTGTCGAGATCGGTGGTGAACACCTTGGGCGTCACCGACCAGCCGCCCTCCCCCGGCGAGCCCTCGGCCAGCAGCTCCAGCTGCCCGAGCCGGTCCAGACCGCCCAGGTAACCCTCGCGGATCCGCTCGGCCAGCATCGGCCCGCCGCTGGTGCCCTCGACGGCCTCGGCCAGCGCCTTGCGCAACTCGTCGCCCTCGGGCACGAACATCAGCCCCGGGTTGGTGCAGAACTGCCCCACCCCCTGGGTCAGCGAGGCGGCGAAGCCGGTGGCGACCTGCTGCGCGGACGCCGACGGCAGCACCACGACGGGGTTCACGCTGCCCAGCTCGCCGAAGAAGGGGATCGGCACCTCGCGCTCGTCGATGAGCCGCTGGATCGCCTTGCCCCCCGCGACGGACCCGGTGAACCCCGCCGCGACCACCGCCGGGTGCCGCACCAGGTCGGCGCCGGCGTCGAGGCCGTGCACCAGACCCAGCAGGTCAGGGTACGGGAGCGCGTCGCGTACCAGCTTGGCCACCCGCTCGGAGGTGCCGGGATGACCGGGATGCGCCTTGACCACCACCGGGCAGCCGGCCGCCAGCGCGGAGGCGGTGTCGCCGCCGGCCACCGAGAACGCGAAGGGGAAGTTACTGGCCGCGAACACCGCCACCACGCCGGGCAGCGGCCGCTTCACGCGCCGCACGTCCGGCCGCGGCGGCTCGGCGTGATCGATGATCGCGTCGAGGTAGCCGCCGTCCCTGATCACCCGGGCGAAGAACCTGAACTGGCCCGTGGTGCGGCCCACCTCGCCGCGCAGCCGTGCCTCGCCGAGCGCCGTCTCCTCGTCGGCGAGCCGCCACAGCTCGTCGGCGTGCGCGTCCAGCGCGTCCGCGACGGCCTCCAGCGCCACCGCGCGGTCTTCCGCCGGGGTCGCCCGCCACGCCTGGCCCGCTGCCAAGGCGGCGGAGACCACCAGGTCGACCCCGGCTCGGTCGGTCTCGGCCACGCCGGCGCCCACGGGCTCACCGGTCCTGGGGTCGTATCCGTAGATCATCGAATGGCCCTTCGGAGTCTTGACACCTTCTCAGCTCGATTCTTACAGTTGCCGCATTCTGTCCACAAACCTGGCCCCTGTTCACATACATGGACGGCGATCACATGATCATCAGGCAGATCCACGTCACCCCCGTCGCCTTCAAGGATCCGCCCCTCCTGAACGCCGCCGGAGTGCACGAACCCTGGGCGCTGCGCACGATCGTCGAGCTGGTGACCGACGAGGGCCTGACCGGTCTCGGCGAGACGTACGGCGACCTGGCACACCTGTCCAAGGTACGCGAGTGCGCGCAGGCGCTGGTCGGCCTGGACGTGCACCACACCAACCAGATGTACGCGCGCGTCGCGGCCACGGTCGGCGACGCCGTCAGCGACCTGCACGGGCTGACCGGCGTGGCCACCAAGGAGAAGAGCATCGACCGGGTCTTCTCCCCGTTCGAGGTCGCCTGCCTGGACATCCGCGGCAAGGCCGCCGGGGTCCCCGTGGTCGACCTGCTCGGGGGCCGGGTCCGCGACGCCGTCCCGTACAGCGCCTATCTCTTCTACAAGTGGGCGGGTCACCCCGGCCAGGAGCCGGACAGGTTCGGCGAGGCGCTCGACCCGGCCGGGATCGTCGAGCAGGCGGCGCTGTTCATCAAGGAGCACGGCTTCACCTCGATCAAGCTCAAGGGCGGCGTCTTCCCGCCCGACGAGGAGATCGAGGCGATCAGGGCGCTGCACGAGGCGTTCCCCGGCGTGCCGCTGCGCCTGGACCCGAACGCCGCCTGGAGCGTCGACACCTCCGTCCGGGTGGGCCGGGAGCTGGAGGGCGCGCTGGAGTATCTGGAGGACCCCACGCCGGACATCCCCGGCATGGCGGAGGTCGCGGCCAGGGTGCCGATGCCGCTGGCCACCAACATGTGCGTCGTCACCCCGGAGCACCTGCCCGAGGCCATCGCCGCCGGCGCCATCGGCGTGCTCCTGCTCGACCACCATTACTGGGGCGGCCTGCAGCGCTCGGCCCAGGTCGCCGCACTCTGCGGCACCTTCGGGCTCGAACTGTCGATGCACTCCAACTCCCATCTCGGCATCAGTCTCGCCGCCATGACCCACCTGGCCGCCGCCACCCCCAACCTCACCCACGCCTGCGACACGCACACCCCCTGGCAGGACGGCCAGGACGTGGTCGCGCCCGGCGCGCTGCGCTTCGAAGGCGGCGCCGTCCCGGTGCCCTCCGGCACCGGTCTGGGCGTCGAACTCGACCGCGACGCGCTGGCCGTCATGCACGAGCAGTATCGGAAGTGCGGCGTCACCGCCCGCGACGACACCACGTACATGCGGCGCTTCCAGCCCGGCTTCACCGCGAGGAGGCCGCGGTGGTGAACGTCGCCTACGTCTACCCCTGGGACGTCGTCGGGGACCCCGCCGCCGCCGAGCGCATCGCCGCACTCGGCGTGACGACCGTCGCCCTCGCCGCCTCCTACCACTCCACCCGCGCGGCCACCCCCTTCCACCCCGCGCACCGCGTCCTCGACGTCCCCCACTCCGCCTTCTACCTTCCCGTACGTCCCGAAGCCTGGGGCCGGCTCACCCCCGCCACCCCGACCTGGACCACCCCCGACGCGTACCTCCTGGCCCAGTCGGCCCTGCGCGCGGCCGGCCTGCGCGTGCACGCCTGGACCGTGCTCACCCACAACGCCCAACTCGGCACCGCCTTCCCCCACCTCGTCGTACGCAACGCCTTCGGCGACCCTTACCCGTACGCGCTCTGCCCGTCGGCCCCCGACGTCGCCGAGTACTGCGAACGACTGGTGCGCGAGGTGCTGGTGGCGGGCCGCCCCGACGGCCTCATCCTGGAGGGCTGCGGCCCCATGGGCTTCGCCCACCAGGGCGTCCACGAGAAGACCTCGGGCGCCGGCTACGACCCGGACCTGATGTCCCTCTGCTTCTGCGCCTCCTGCGCCCCCCGCTACCCCACCGACACCAGGACCCGAGTCCGCAACGCCATCGACACCGACACATCAACCGAGGTCCGCACCTCCCTCGACACGGACACCCGACCCCACGCCGCCGCCCTCGACACCCAAACGCACGCCGGCACCGCCCTCCACACACCCACCGCCCTCGACACCCAAGCGCACGCCAGCACCGCCCTCCACACGCCCACCGACACCCGAACCCACGCCCGCACCGCCGACGGCACCCCCACCGAACCGCCGCCCCACGACGCCCCGAAGAGCCTCGTGGAAGCAGCCCTCGGCCCGCTCGCGGACGAGGTACGGGCCGTCCGCGTGGAGCTCTCGGCCTCCCTCCGCCACCACCTGATCACCGCCGCCCGCGAGATCGCCCCTTACATCCCGATCACCTTGCACGCCAACCCCGACCCTTGGGCGACGGGCCCCTTCGCCGCCCTCCCCACCGGCGACCCCGGCGCCGACGTCCTGGTGGGCAACTGCTGGGGCGACCCTGCCACGGACGCCGCCCGCCTCTCCCGCCTCGCCGAACTGCGCACCCCCGGCCAACGGGTCGGCGCGTACGTCCTGGCCCTCCCCCCGCGCCCCGCCCACCCGGAGACACTGGCCGAACTCCTCACCGCCTACGCCAAGGCAGGCGCGTCGGAGTTCCACCTGTACCACGCAGGCTTGGCAAGCCCACAACGTCTGACCGCCATGGCCCAAGCCCTCGAACTGACCCGCCTATAGCCCGACACGCCCAGCATCCACCACACCCCGCAGCGACGACTCGCGACGCGAAGCGCCCGCACCCGTCACACCGGAGCAGAGTCCTCGTGGAGCAGGGTCGGATGTGGACCACGGTCGGATGTGGACCACGGTCGGATGTGAAGCGCGGCCCCACCCGAAGCAAGGCCCCATTCGGAGCAGGGTCCCACTCGGAGCGAGGTCCCGCCTGGAGGAGGCGCGACACCAAGTGGAGTCACGGCACGCAACGGAGCTGACGCCAGCCGAAGCACGTCACCCAACGGAGCCGACGCCAGCCGAGACACGACACCCAACGGAGCCGACGCCAGCCGAGACACGACACCCAACGGAACGCGACACCCAGTGAGCACGGCGCCGCTGGGTGTCGCACCTCCACGCCCCACTGCCGCGGCATCCCCCTGACGAGACCCGCGAAAGACCATCCCGGGTCTCGTCCGCCCACAGACTGCTTTGGCATCATGAGCACGTAAGCATCAGCAGGCGTCCCGACACCGGCCGCCGCACCCTGCCCATCTCCCCTGGTACGAAAGCCGACACCACCACGAACCCCCTCAAAAACGCCGAATCCGGCGGAAAGGCACGGGCGTTGGGTGACATCGAGATCGTCTACAGGAAGTACGGCGGCGCGTTGCACTGGCATCACCCCGGCACGCTCCTCGGCGAGGACGAACACGGCTCCTGGGTCGCGGTGCCCAGCGGAACCGTCGCCCGCAAAGGCGAAGGCCCGAAGGTCACCTGGCCCCACGACTCCCTGATGCTCTTCCCACGCTCATCCTGGTGGACCGCCACGTTCAACTCACCGCCCCACCGCATCGAGGTCTACGTCGACGTCACCACCGTCCCCGAATGGCGTGACGGCCAGGTCACCATGCTCGACCTGGACCTGGATGTCGTCAGGATGCGCGACGGCCGCCTCTTCCTCGACGACGAGGACGAGTTCGCCGAACACCAGCTGACACTCGGCTACCCGAGCGAGATCATCCGCCAGGCCGAGGACACCGCCCATTGGCTCCTCCAAGCAGTAGGCCATCACTGCGGCCCTTTCGGCGGAGCCCACACACGATGGCAGGCCGCTGAGTTCCCAACGCATCCCAACACGCCTCCACCTCATCCCCCTCGTCAAGCTCCATAGCCGACCGTCAGGAACGGACGACATCGCCGCGGCAAGCCACACCAAGGCCGACATAAGGCCCGGCCGTCACGCGGAGGCCACGGCCGTCACCGAGGTACCGAGACCAGCCCGCTTTCGTATGCCACGATCACCAGCTGCGCCCGGTCACGAGCATCGAGTTTGGCCAGTAACCGAGTGATATGGGTTTTGACCGTCGCCAGACTGAGCTGCAGATGCCGAGTGATCTCCACATTGGACAGCCCGCGGGCGATCAGAGTCAGCACCTCCCGTTCCCGCTCGGTCACCCCCTCCAGCCCACGCACCTGAGGCGTCGCGGGCGTCCGCGCGAACTCCTCGATCAGCCGCCGCGTGACCGTCGGAGCCAGCAGCGCCTCTCCTCTGGCCACCACCCTGATCGCGGCGAGCAGGTCAGCCGGTGGCGTGTCCTTGAGCAGGAACCCGCTCGCCCCGGCCCGCAGCGCGTCGTACACGTACGCGTCCAGGTCGAACATGGTCACGATGAGAACCCGCGAGCCCTTCCCGATCAGTCTTGTCGCCTCGATGCCGTCCATGTCCGGCATACGCACGTCCATGAGCACGACGTCGGGCCGCTCCCGCTCGGTCATGGCCACGGCCTCCACCCCCGTCGACGCCTCCCCCACCACCTCCAGATCGGGCTCGGAGTCCACCAGCACCTTGAAGCTGCCCCGGAGCAGCGCCTGATCATCAGCAATCAGCACCCGGATCATGAATCACTCCCGTAGGGGAGGCTGGCCGAGACCCGGAAGCCTTGACCGATCATTCCGCCCGCCTCGAACGTCCCGCCGTACATCATGACCCGCTCCCGCATCCCGATCAGCCCGTGACCAGGCCCTCTGCCGGTCATCGTGCGATGACCGGGCCCGTCGTCGCTGACCTCGATCCGCACCGCCCGCCCGTCGTCGACCACGGACACCCGGCACCGCGCAGGCGCGGCATGCTTGACCACGTTGGTGAGCGCCTCCTGAACGATCCGGTACACGGAAAGCTCCACCCCTTCAGGCAGCCTTCCCCGCACAGGCTGAGCAGGTGCTCCCCCCTCCGCAACCCCCACCTTCTCGGCGGACTGCCTGCCCGTCATGGACCTCCTCCCGTACACGGACGCCTCCTCCCCAGAAGACATGTCCCGCGTGGACGCTCCGTCATCTCCTTCCTCCGTCGCGAGACCCGCTCCACTTTCCGTTCTGGCACCTGATCCACTTGCCGCCGCAGGACCCGATTGGCCCTGCGCAGTGATGCGTGATCCGCCCTCCGTAGTGAAACGTGATCCACCCTGCGTGGTGAATCTTGATCCGCTCTCTTTCGTGAAACTTGCTCCATCCTGAGTAGCGAAACTCGAACCATCCCGCGTACCGAAGCTCGAAACACCCTGCGTAGCGAAGCTCGAATCATCCTGCGTACCGAAGCTTGATCCACTTTTCCTCGTGGAGCTTGATCCACTCTGCGTGCTGAGGCCTGTCCCGCCCTCCGCCTGACCCGCCGCTAGACCCGACGTCTCGCCAGCCCTCATCTGCCGCGCCTCGGGGAACATGCCGCCCATTGCGCTCTCCCGCATCTCCAGACCACCTTGACCTCCCGCCATGCTGACGTCGAGCTCCACGTCCACTCCAGCCTGTCGGGCCTGCTCGGCCAGACCAGTCAACCCGCGGAGCCCCGGCGCAGGACCGCGGGCCGGGCTCTCCGAAGAACGCAGCACCCCCAGCAGGTGGCGCATCTCGACCAGCGCGTTCCTGCTGGCGGTCTCGATCACCCGCAACGCGTCGTGAGCCTCCTCCGGCTTCGTGGCGAGGACGTGGTTGGCCACTCCCGCCTTGACCGCGATCAGCCCCACGTTGTGCGTCACCACGTCGTGCAACTCCCGGGCGATGCGCAGCCGCTCCTCGGCCACGGCCTGCTCGGCCAGGCGCTCGGCATGGCGCGTCGCGTACATCCGCCGTTCGCGCACGGCTCGGCCGACCGTCCAGGCGCCGCCGAGGGCGGCGATGCCGAACAACGCCTCGTCGACGCCCAGCAGCCATGCGGGCCCCTCGGGGTGAGGCACACCGCCCACCATCACCAGCCCGACCCCGGTCAGCAGGGCGAGCACCCCGATCGTCGAGGTGGGCAGCCAGCTGCCGCGGTCTTCCGCCACCGCCACCAGGTAGAGCGCGTAAGCCGGCGACACGTACGCGAAGCTGAACGCCCCGCTCACCACCGCCGTGACGGCCAGCGCAACCGTGAAGAGGAAGACCGGCAGCGGCCACACTCTCCTCAGTGCCAGCGGCAGCCCCAGACCCAGCGGGATGGCCAGCCTGGCCCACGGCGGGATCCCCGCGGCGTTGACCGTCGCCGTCAGGGCGACCAACACGAAGGCCAGCGCGGCGACCAGATCCAGCGCCATCAGCTGGGAGCGCCCCAGCGGCCCGACGAAGAGGCGGTGCGACTCGTTCACGCGAACGACGGTAGCCCTAGACCTCGATTCCGCACGTCAGACCAGGGTCTGACTTTGAGGTTCGAACCGTGGTCCGATGTGACGAAGCCCCTCCGTGCCACACCCTTTACGGCGTGATCGAACTCAAGCACCTCACGAAACGCTACGGCTCGACGCTCGCCGTCGACGACCTGTCGTTCACCGCGCGCCCAGGGCACGTCACCGGCTTCCTCGGCCCCAACGGCGCGGGCAAGTCGACGACCATGCGGCTGATCCTCGGCCTCGATGCCCCCACCTCGGGCAACGCACTGGTCAACGGCAGGCGCTACACCACTTTCCTCACACCCATGCGCGAGGTCGGCGCCCTGCTCGACGCCGGCGCCGTCCACGGAGGCCGGAGCGCCCGCGACCATCTCCTCTGCCTGGCCCGCACCAACGGCATCGGCCCTCGGCGTGTGACCGAGCTGCTGGAGCGCGTCGGCCTCGACGGCGTCGCCCGCAAGCATGTGGGCGGCTTCTCGCTCGGCATGAAGCAGCGCCTCGGCATCGCCGCGGCACTGCTCGGCGACCCCGGTGTGCTGATCTTCGACGAGCCGGTCAACGGGCTCGATCCCGACGGCGTCCGCTGGATCCGCGACCTGATGCGCTCGCTGGCCACCCAAGGCAGGACGATCCTGCTCTCCAGCCATCTGATGAGCGAGATGGCGCTGACCGCCGACCGCATCGTCATCGTGAGCAGGGGCAAGCTGATCGCGGAGGCCACGGTCGAGGAGCTCACCGCTCGCTATCCCTCCCTGGAGGACGCCTATCTCGCGCTCACCGCGAGCAGCGCCGGACACCGGGCGGGCAGACCATGAGACACGTCCTGCCGGCCGAGTGGCTCAAGCTCCACTCCGTACGTTCGAGCCGGCTCGCCATCCTGCTGGCCCTCGGCGGGGTCCTGCTCGGTTTCGGCATAGCGCAGATGGCGGTCGGCATGTACGACAGCGCGTCTCCGGCTCAGCAGGCCAGGGCCCGCATCGCGGAGCTGGAGGAGGTCGTGCTGATCGTTCCCCAGCTCAGCCTCGGCATCCTCGGCGTGCTGGCCATGACCTCGGAGTACGCGACCGGGCTGATCAGGACCAGCTTGACCGTGGTCCCCCGGCGCTGGCCGGTGCTGACGGCCAAGGCTGCGGTCGTCGGCGTGATCGGGCTGGTGACAGGGCCGGTGGTGGTCTTCGGCACGCACCTCGTGTGCCGCTGGGTCATCGGCGATCGCTTCTCCGGCCTCTACCAGGCGCCGTTCTCCGGCAAGCTGCCGCTGCTGGTCGCCCTCAGTCTGACCGTGCCGGTGTTCGCGCTACTGGGGCTCGGCCTGGGAGCGATCCTGCGCTCCACCGCAGGCGGGATCACGCTGCTGGTAGGGCTCGTCTACGTCATCCCCATGATCGTGGGCAACCTCCCCGGACCGTGGAACGAGTGGCTCGGCTCGGCGATGATCAGCGCCCTTGCCCGCCAGATCAGTGGTGACCTGACCACCCCGGGCCTCTACGGCACCTCGCTGCCGCCGCCGATGGCAGCCGTTCTCCTGGCCTGTTACGCGGTGCTCCCCGTGCTCGCGGGCCTGTGGCTGCTGCAACGGAGAGACGCTTGACAACACAGCATCGCCATATGCCAGCCGTGGGCAGGCCTCAGCCCGGTCCGCTCGCCGGCAGCGTAGCGATCGTCTGAAGGAGGCCTGCCAGGTGATGATCAGACTGCTGCGGCAGGAGCCCGCCACAATGCACGGCGAGCGATTCCGGCTCATCGGCGCCCGCAGCGAGCGCGCGGAC
The DNA here is from genome assembly GCF_044458265.1 of Nonomuraea sp. NPDC050478. Lineage (NCBI taxonomy): Bacteria > Bacillati > Actinomycetota > Actinomycetes > Streptosporangiales > Streptosporangiaceae > Nonomuraea > Nonomuraea sp. NPDC050478. The sequence goes on from NZ_JBITHT010000004.1 coordinate 893,504, forward strand.
GCAACGGCCTCATCCGCCTATCGGCATCGGAAGCAGCGGCGAGAAGCGCACACTGCGGATCACCACGCCATGCCCAGCCCTGGACTTCAACATTGGCACCATCGAGCAGTTCCGCCGCGCACATGACATGCTCCGTCGGCTCCGCACCGACGCGGGACGGGACCTATCAACGCCGCGCGGACGCCGGACAGGACCCATCACCACCGTGCCGACGCCGAACGGGATGCATCGACGCCGCGCGGATCTCGGACAGAACCCATCAACACCATGCCGACGCAGGACGGGCCCCATCAACACCGTGCCGATGCGTAACGGGGACCCATAGACGCCGCGCGGACTCAGCGCGGGACCCGTCCGACAGCCAGGTGCACCACGACGGGGACTCGGCCGCAGCCGCACGCGCGTTCGCCGAGGCCGGAGCGGACCTGATGATTGTCCACTTGCGAACCCGTACCACCCGCGGCGCTGAACGCGCTGGCGGCAACCCTGTAGGGGAGCTTGCCCGGCCACAGGCCCATCCCTCAAGCTCACCTAACGTGGCGAGACAGGACGCGAAGATCCTTATGTACTTCGGTCAGGGCTGGGAACGCCTTCTCAGCACGAAGATCAACACATCCTTCGTCCCGCCGGTACGGCAGGCGGGTGTGCCTGCCGTACCGGTGCGTTGCTCAGACCTCGACCACCACAGGGATGATCATCGGGCGTCGGCGGTAGGTGTCGCTCACCCAGCGCCCCACCGTGCGGCGCACCACACGACGGATCTCCTGCATGTCGACCACCCCGTCGGCGGCCTTGTCCTGGAGAGCCCTCTCGATCTGCGGGATGAACTCCTCGAACTGCGCCGGGTCGATGCCCGAGCCGCGCGCGTGGATCTCAGGCCCGGCGGTGAGCTTGCCGGTGCTCGAGTCGACCACGACGACGACGGAGATAAAGCCCTCGTCGCCCAGGATCCTGCGGTCCTTCAACGACACGTCCGTGATCTCGCCGACCGACGAGCCGTCCACGTACACGTAACCGGCGTGCACCGCGCCGACGATCTTGGCGCGGCCGTCGACGAGGTCGACGACGACGCCGTCCTCGGCGATCACGATGTGGTCCTCGGGCACGCCGGTGAGCGAGGCCAGCTTGGCGTGTGCCCGCAGGTGCCGCCACTCTCCGTGAACCGGCATGAAGTTGGAGGGCCGGGTCAGGTTCAGCACGTAGAGCAGCTCGCCGGCTGCCGCGTGACCGGAGACGTGCACCTTGGCGTTGCCCTTGTGCACGACGCGGGCGCCCCACCGGGAGAGCCCGTTGATCACCTTGTTGACCGCGGTCTCGTTACCCGGCACCAGCGACGACGCGAGCAGGACCGTGTCGCCCTCGGTGATGCGGATGGGATGGTCGCGGTTCGCCATCCTCGACAGAGCCGCCATCGGCTCGCCCTGAGAGCCGGTGCAGATCAGCACGACGTCCTGCGGCGGCCACTGCTCGATGTCGCGGGAGTCGACGACGAGGTCCGGCGGCACATTGAGGTAGCCCAGGTCGCGGGCGACCCCCATGTTGCGCACCATCGAGCGGCCGACGAGCGCGACCTTGCGGCCGTGCTTGGCCGCGGCGTCGATGACCTGCTGGATGCGGTGGACGTGCGAGGCGAAGCTCGCCACGATCACACGCTGTTCGGAGGTACGGATGACCTCGTCGATGACCGGGCCGATCTCCCGCTCACTGGTGACGAACCCCGGCACTTCGGCGTTCGTCGAGTCGGACATCAGCAGGTCGACGCCCTCGCTGCCGAGCCGGGCGAACCCGCCCAGGTCGGTGAGCCTGCCGTCGCTCGGCAACTGGTCCATCCGGAAGTCACCGGTGTGGAGCACGATGCCGGCGGGCGTCCTGATCGCCACCGCCAGAGCATCCGGGATGGAGTGGTTGACCGCCAGGAACTCGCAGTCGAACGGCCCCAGCGTGCGCCGCTCACCCTCCACCACCTGGTTCTTCACCGGCTGGATCCGGTGTTCGGTGAGCTTCGCCTCGATCAGCGCCAAGGTGAGCTTGGAGCCGACGAGGGGAATGTCCCGCCGCTCGCGCAGCAGGTAGGGCACCGCCCCGATGTGATCCTCGTGGGCGTGTGTCAGGACGATGGCCTCGATCTGGTCGAGCCGGTCCCTGATGTAGTCGAAGTCGGGCAGGATCAGGTCGACACCCGGCTGTTCGGGCTCGGGGAAGAGCACCCCGCAGTCGACGATCAGCAGCCGGCCGTCGTACTCGAAGACCGCCATGTTTCTGCCGATCTCACCCAGCCCGCCCAGCGCGACGATGCGCAGGCCGCCTTCAGGCAGCGCCGGAGGAGGGCCGAGATCAGGATGCGGATGGCTCATGCCCGGCCCCCATGGTCAAATCGCGTTCTCAAAACTCGCAATTCCTCCCCGTTTCTAGATATCTGCCAACTTCACCCCGCCGGCCACCAGGCAAGCACGCAGCTCGGCGATTTGCTTTTCCGTCGCGGGCACGAGCGGCAGGCGCACGGGCCCGACCGGCATGCCGACCATGTCCAGTGCGGCCTTCGTCATGATCGCGCCGCCCGCGCTCATCATGATCCCTTCGACCACGGGCGCCACCTGGCGGTGGATCGCGCGTGCCTGCTCGACATCGCCGTTGCGATGGAGCTGGATCATGCGGGCGAGCTGGGCGCCCACCACGTGCCCGATCACGCTGACGAAGCCTGCCGCGCCGAGCGAGAGCCAGGCCAGGTTGAGCAGGTCGTCGCCGGAGTAGAAGACGAGATCGGTGGCGATCATCACCTGGCTGCCGCCGAAGAGGTCGCCCTTGGCGTCCTTGACTGCGACGATGCGGTCGTGCTGAGCCAGCCTGATCAGCGTCGTCGTCTTGATCGGCACCCCACTGCGCCCCGGGATGTCATAGAGCATGACCGGGAGTTCCGTGGCGTCGGCCACGGCGGTGAAGTGCCGGTACAAACCCTCCTGGGGAGGCTTGCTGTAGTAAGGGGTCACCACGAGGAGGCCGTGAGCGCCTTCGCGCGCGGCCTGCCGCGCGAGCTCGACGCTGTGGCGGGTGTCATTGGTGCCGGCCCCGGCCACCACGGTCGCCCGGTCGCCGACGGCCTCGAGGACCGTGCTGAGCAGGCGGGCCTTCTCCTCGTCGGAGGTGGTGGGGGATTCGCCGGTCGTCCCGCTGACGATCAGGCCGTCGTTGTGCTGCTCGTCCACCAGATAGGTGGCGAGCCGCCGCGCCGCCTGGTAGTCGACCGCGCCATCAGACGTGAACGGCGTGACCATGGCGGTCAGCATGCGGCCGAAGGGCGCGTCGGAGGTTCCTGTTGGCGATGCCATAGTGCGAACGCTACCCGGATTCCGAAATCCATTGGACGCCGCCACCCCGTTTTGCCTGCCTGGAGCCGCCTTTTGTCACCCCGTCCTCCGGCATTCCCGTGCACGCCCGGCCTCCGCGGCCTCACCGTCAACGCCTACCTACCCGCGGCGCGGCGTCTCCAGCCACCCGGGAGCCGGGGATCGGTCGCGGTCACAGGCGAGGTCACGATCGGACCGTGCTGGTTGACCCAATCGGCAGTCGGCCAGGACATCCAGCGAGAGATCGTCCGCGCCAGCGCCATTCACCCCGGGCCCGGCAGGCGGCTTCGCACGGCCCACCGGCTGGCAAACTCACCCGGACAAGAGGTGGCCCGGAGGGCCACATAGGAAGAGGCCGCCGATATGTGCTCGGGGGTACACACATCGACGACCTCTACCGGAGAATCGGCACCCCTTACACCGGCGTTACAGGGTTTCTCCGATAATTTTCCGCTATCGCAAAGTTGGGGCTCCAGCAGTCATCGATGACGGTCGGTTACCTGCCGAATACGGCAACATGGGGCAACGCCTCACACGAACCTCCAGGGATGGACTAGTGGCCACCTCAGATCCGGTCTACTTGCGTGTCGTCGAAGACATCCGGCGACAGATCCATGACGGCACCCTTCCTCCTGGCGCGCTCATCCCGTCACGGGCCCAGCTGACCCGCAAGTACCAGGTCGGCGAGACCGCCGCCCGCCACGCTCTCCGTGTTCTGGCCAGCGAAGGGCTCATCATCGGCCGCATCGGTTCCGGCCACTATGTGAGAGAACGATCCGAGCTCACTCCACTGCACCGGTGGCGGTTCCTCGATCGCCCCACCCCTTTCGCGGCGGATCTGCAGTCGCAGGGCTGGCGGGTGACCTGGGACTGGCACAGCGAGCCCGCAGAAGCAGGCCCCGACCTCGCCAGACGGCTGCGGGTCGACGAATCGACGACCGTGACGCGCACCCACTACGTCTTCCGCGGCGACGGCCGGCCGCTGCAACTGGCGACGGCGTACGAGCCACTGGAGTTCGCGCCCCACTCGGAGGAGGAGCGGCGCAGCCTGGTCGCGAGGATGTACGCGCACGGCGTGAAGATCACCGAAGTCGTGGAGAGCATCCACACCCGGGCGCCTCGTCCCAGCGAGAGCGAGGCCCTCGACCTGCCCGTCGGCGTGCACGTCCTCCACGTCGAACGCACCCACTGGGCCGGCGACCGTCCGGTGGAGACCAGCGACATCATCCTGCCGGGCGACCGGTTCCGCATGGTCTACAGCATGCCCGTCTGACGCCGGACCCGGAGCCGCCACAAGCTCCGGGGGGCCTCCTCAGTCATCGTCCCTTCGCCCCCGGGACCTGGTGACTTCGCCGTACGACCCATGGCCGGCGTCCTCGAAGAGACGCGTGAGAAGGAGCCGGCCCCAGGACCGTCCCCGACGACGTGACTGACGAACCGTGACCGGCGTCCTCGCGGAGACGCGCGAGAAGGAGCCGGCCCAAGAACCCTCCCCGACGACGTGACCTCGGCCGTCGTCGGCAGCCCCCTGACACCGGCCTGCCAAGCGGCAGAACAACCCGTCCATCTCGCCTTCTGCAGGCGCGATGGGGGCCTTTCGGGCATCGGGATGAGCCGTGTAAGCGCAGGTCAAAGGTTGTCGGTAGGCGTTGATACAACCATTCCCGGAGGTGGGGCATGCGGGTCAAAGATCTGCCGAGGCGCGAACGGCCACGGGAGCGGCTGATGGAGAGCGGGGCGGCGGCGCTGGCCGATCGGGAGTTGCTGGCGGTGCTGCTCGGGTCCGGGTTCCGGGGGGCGAGCGCGATGGATCTGGCCGCGCGGGTGATCGCGCACTGCGGAGACCTGGACGCTCTGGTCCGGTCGGAGCCGCATCGGCTGCTCGCCGTGCCGGGGGTGGGGCCGGCCAAGGCGGCGCGCGTGGCGGCGGCGTTCCATCTGATCCGGCGTGCGGACGCGGAGCCGGAGCGGGCCAGGGTCACCTGCACGGCGGATCTGGCGGCGGTGGCCGCGCCCCTGCTGCGCGGGCACGCGCACGAGCGGCTGGTGGTGGTCGTGTGCGACGTCCGCGGCGCGGTGCTGCGCCGGACGGTGATGACCGAGGGCGGCACGGACCATACGACGGTGCCGGTCCGCGAGATCGTCGCAGCGGTGCTCAGGTCCGGCGGTGCGCTGTTCGGGTTGGCGCACAACCACCCGAGCGGGTCGCTGGATCCCAGCGAAGCCGACGTGGTGGCGACGCGCCGCCTCGCGGAAGCCGCCGAGACGGTGGGCCTGCGGTTCCTCGATCACCTCATCGTCACGGACTCCGCTTGGCGGCGCGTCCACGTATGAGGCGACATTCGGTTGCGTCCCCACACATTTACCACGGGAAATTCCGCGCACAACGGAGACCAGTCGCTCGCGACCCTAAACCGCATGATCCCTATGAAAGCGCGGAAGCCCAGCCGGGCCAGGGAAAGGCATGGCATCCTCATTCTCGCGGGACGGCCGTTTGGACGTCATCGGCCTTCACCCGTGCGTGGTTCCGTGTCCCCCGGAGGGCGCGGGGCCATGTTCACCGCTGCCGGGCATTCTCACTGCGGTCGAAGGCAATCCGTATCGTGGACGAGAGTGCCGGACGGGCATGTCACCCGGCAGCGAGCCAATCTGTCGGCCGATCACCAGGTGACCGGCCGGCAGGGCTCAACCCGCGCGGTTTCTGTCCGGTGTCGCGCGGGGCTCCGGTCCCCTCCTCTGGTTCTCGGCGCCGGGTGGCAGCCCGGCGCCGAGAACCGCCACAAGTAGGAGGCAGCGCGCCCGATGAAGGAGCAGCGCGCCCGCGCGCTCAACGAGGAGAGCTCGGCGTACACGCCTCGCGCCGACGGAGTTCCCCTCACCGCTCAACGAGCAGATCGATCTGTTCTTCGCCGTGGCCCATGAGTTGGACCCGGCAGGTGCAAGGAGCTGGGATGACACCTGCCGGGAGTTCGAGGTCAGCGGGCTTCGCCGCGCAGCAGCTCTCCCCAGAGGGTGTCGATGACCGCCGAGGTGGACCACCGCGACTCCTCCACCACCAGCCGCCCGTTCGGCCTGCTGATCCGCCTGATGAACCGCAGCCCTCCCGCCTGACACAGCTCGTAGACGATGGGCCGGCAGTCGCACGTGTAGTCGCGCACCCTCACCCGCTCCGTGCGCGGCACCGCGGGGCACCAGTCGATCATCACCACGGCACCGTCCGCCGACGCCGGGTGCTGACCATGCAGCTCATACAACCCGCAGTCCATAGCCTCACCTTAGACCTATCAACATCTACAGGTCTACCAAACGTATCTATAGACCCATGTGAGCGTGTCTGCTTTGTGCACGCATGTCTAGATTGGTCTACAATCTCTGGCGTGCTGGACCGTGAAGGACCCGTCCCCATCTACAAGCAGGTGGCCGAGCTCATCTGCCGGCAGATCGAGCGTGGAGAGCTCCAGGCGGGCGACCCCGTCCCCAGCGAGGCCAGGCTCGAACAGGACTACGAGATCGCCAGGACGACCGCCAGGCGCGTGGCCCGCGAGCTGCGAGATCAGGGCGTGGCGTACACGATCCAGGGCGAGGGGACGTTCGTCGGCCCGCCGACCGCCCCGCGCACCGCCAGAAAGGTCCCGATTTATCTGCAGATATCCCGGGAAATATCGGAACGGATCAAGCGGGGCGAAATACTGCCCAACCGTAAGATCCCCGGCGAGAAGCAGATGATGCAGCAGTTCGGTGTCGCCAAAGTCACCGCACGCCAGGCGGTGGCCCACTTGAGAGAGCAAGGCTGGGTATTCACAGTCCCATACAGAGGCACTTATGTGAACGTCAAGGATAAATGGCCGACGAGCGAGTAGCTCACTCGGATACGCGATATCCTCGTACGCATGTTCGACCCCGAGGGCGACACCCATCTCTATCTGCAGATCAGTGAGATCCTCCGGTCCCGCGTCGCCGAGGCCTCCGCAGGGGATCCGGTGCCCAGCGAGGGCGACATCCAGCGCGAGTTCGGCGTAGCCCGCACCACAGCCCGCCGCGCGATCAGAATGCTCCGTGACGAAGGGCTGGTCCACACCGTCCAGGGCCAGGGGACCTTCGTGGGCGCTGGCCCCGGGATTTCGATCAAGCCTCGGAAAATGCCGCTCTATCGCCAGATAGCCGATGAGCTGACACAGCAGATCACCGAGGGCGCCTACCGTCCGACACGCCCGATCCCCGGCGAGACGGCCCTGGTCCAGCGTTACGACGTCGCGCGCGAAACCGTACGGCGAGCCATGGCCGCGCTGCGCGAGGAAGGATGGATCTACACAGTGCCGCAGCGCGGCAGCTACGTCTCGCCCGAGGAGCGCTGGCCCACCACGCGGAATGACAGGCAGACCACCGTGGTCGAGTCGTCCACCTCGTAGCCTTCCTCGCGCCAGTAGCCACGATGCGCCTCGCGCCAGTGGCCGATGTCCCGGAAGCCCTCACCCTCCGCCTGGGCGAACTCCCAGGGCACCTCGGCGAACGGCATCAGCCGCACCTCGGTCACCTCCAGGGTGGCCACCTGGTCCCCGGAGCCGCCGACGAGCGCGAGCCGCTCCCCCACGTGCTCCAGTTCCTCGCCCTCACGCTCGTAGTCGAGCTCCAGCAGCCCGGCCGTCGCGCGTTTGGCGCCGGCCAGCACCAGGTCGGTCAGCGTGGTGCGCATCTCGCCGGGCAGGCCGAGCTCGACGACGCGCAGGCCGTTCTTCCGTCCCCACATGACCCCGCCCCCCGCCGCGTGAACCCAGCCGCGTGAACAAGCCACAACGGACCGGTCAGAATACCGGGATGATGTCCTGCGGGTCGATGATGTCCACCGCCACACCTTCCAGGTCGAGCTCGGGGATCGCGGGGAAGGCGATGCCCCAGCGTTCGACGATGGCGCGGATCCTCGCCATGGCCACCCGCCAGTTCTCCGCCTGTTCTTCGTACGTGAGCAGGCCCAGGCCGGCGTCGCGGGCGTGGTCCATGAGCACGCGGTGGTTGGCCAGGAAGTAGGGCGGCAGCTCCCAGAAGCCCTCCGGCGGCTCCCAGAGGATCATCGACAGGAACACGAACCCGGCGCGCAACTGGCGGGTGATGAGGCCGCGGGTCTGGTCGTCGAGCCCGGGCCACTCGTTCTCCAGGATCGTCATGCAGATCTGGAGGTGACGCGACTCGTCGCGCCCGATGCGCTTGAACATCTCGTCGAACACGGGATGCCGCGTGCCCGACGCCATGCCGCGGAACAACGTGGAGGCGGCCATCTCGCCCATCATGAAGCTGGTGAAGAGCACCGGGAGCGAGTATCGGCCGACGGCCGAGCTGTAGCCGGTCCAGTAGCGCCCGCCGTTGTGGTAGAGCCAGCCGATGTTGTTGTGGGCGGCTCTCTCCAGGTCGTCGGCCGGTTCCCAGTCGAGCGGGCCGCCGGGCCAGAGGCGGGCGATGGTGCGCTGGCAGCACTCCTCGTGGTTCATCTCGTCACGGGTGATCGAGAAGAAGCACTTCCTGACCGGGTCCTCCTCGTGCTTCTCGAACGCCTGGATGGTGGCCCGGGCGAACACGGCCGGGCCCGAGGCGTCGAAGTTGGCGAGCACGGCGAACCAGTACATGATGCCGAGCCGCTGCGCACGGGTGAAGTCGGCCGGGTCGAGGTCGTCCCACGGAAGGTCGGCAGGGTTCCAGACCAGGCGCTTGGACTTCTCGTATATCGCCGCGAGCTTCTCGGTCTCGACCCGCCATTCCATCGGGTAGATGTTGGGTTGCGGGATCTCCGGCGCCGGCCAGAAGCCGCCTTCGGGGATCGTGAGGTCCGCCATGTGTGACACCTCCTCCCCCATCCTGCGGCGCGGTGTCACGGCTTTCAAGTACGGGCGCGCTGGGTGATGGCCACGCACACGAGCACCGCCAGTGCCGCCGCCACGGTGGCCACCCCGTACCTCTCGCCCATCAGGAACCACGCCCACACCAGCGTCAGCAGCGGCTGGGTCAGCTGCGTCTGACCGGCGCGGGCGATGCCGCCCCTGGCCAGGCCCGCGTACCAAGGGAAGAAGCCGAGGAACATGGAGATCAGCCCCACGTACGCGAAGCCCGCGAGGGCGGCGGGCGTGGGCGCGACCGGCGTGACGGCGGCCAGGACGGCGCTGACGGGAACGGTGATCGGGAGTGACAGGACCAGCGCGTACGAGATGACCTGCCAGCCGGGCGTGTGCCTGGCGAGCCGCCCGCCTTCGGTGTAGCCGACGGCCGCCGACAGCAGGGCGCCGACCAGGAGGAGGTCTGCCCAGGCGGCCGTGGTCTCGCCGCGGGTCAGGGTGAAGGCGGTGATGGCGAGCGCCCCCGCCACGCAGGCCGCCCAGAACACCGGCCGGGGCCGTTCGCCGGCCCGCAGGACGGCGCAGACGGCGGTCGCGGCGGGGAGCAGCCCGATGACGACGGCGGCGTGCGCGGTGCTCGCGCCGAGGTCCAGGGCCAGGCCGCTGAAGACGGGGAAGCCGAAGACCACGCCGAGGGAGATGAGCCCGTACGCGCGCCAGTGCGGGCGCGGCGGCAGCAGGGGCAACCGGGCGGCTTTGAGGCACACGAGCGCCACGATCCCGGCGATGGCGGCACGGCCGATCGCGACGAGCCAGGGGTCGAAGCCCTCCATGGCGTAGACGGTGGCGGGGAAGGACCCGGAGAAGGCGAGCACGCCCAGAAAGGCGAGCCAGGTGCCCCCGCCCCGGGCCGCGCGGCCCGGGATCGCTATTCCCTCGGGGACAGTAGCGCTATTCTTACCTCTCATGGAGAACGATAGCAGTATCGCGCAGATCGCCGCGATGCTGCGGGACGAGATCACCCGGCTCCGGCCGGGCGATCGGCTGCCGTCCAGCCGGGAGATCATGCGGCGGCACGCGGTGAGCCCCGTGACGGTGTCGCGGGCGCTGGGGCAGCTCGCCGCCGAGGGAAAAGTGATCACGAAACCGGGCAGCGGGGCGTTCGTGGCACCGCGGCGGGAGCCGGTACGGGACGCCGCCGACCTCTCGTGGCAGACGGTGGCGCTCGGCGACCGGGTGGTGGACGACGACCCCATGACGGCGCTGCTCGCCCGCGCCCCCGAGGGGGTGGTGCCGCTGACCGGCGGCTATCTGCCCCCGGGGCTGCGGCCCGACAAGCAGCTCGCGGCGGCGGCCACCCGGGCGATGCGCAGGCCGGGCGTCTGGGGGATGCCGCCGCTGAACGGGGTGGACGAGCTGCGCCGGTGGTTCGCGTCCCAGGCGGGGGGTGACGTGACGGCCGCGGACGCTCTGATCGTCAGCGGCGGGCAGGCGGCGCTCAGCCACGCCTTCCGCGCCCTGGCCGCGCCGGGGACCCAGGTGCTGGTGGAGACCCCGACCTACCCGGGTGCGCTGGCCGCGGCCAAGGCGGCCGGGCTGCGCGCCACGGCGGTGCCGGTGGACCGTGACGGCGTGCGGCCCGACCTGCTGGCGGAGGCGTTCGCGGTGACGGGGGCGCGGGTGTTCCTGTGCCAGCCGACGCTGCAGAACCCCACCGGCGCCACCCTCACCCTCGAACGCCGCCGCCAGGTGCTGGAGGTGGCCAGGGCGGCCGGCGCGTTCGTGATCGAGGACGACTACGCCCGGTGGCTGACCCGGCAGGCGCCGCCGTCCCTGGTCTCCATGGACACGCACGGGACCGTGGTGCACATCCACTCGCTCACCAAGATCCTCTCGCCGAGCATGCGGCTGGCGGCGATGGTCGCGCGCGGCCCGGCGGCCCACCGGCTGCGGGCCGGCCAGCTCGTGGAGTCGTTCTTCCCCGCGCGGCCGTTGCAGGAGGCGGCGCTGGAGTTCGTCGGGTCACCGGCCTGGCGGCGGCACCTGGCCTCGGTGCACGCCGAGATCGCCACCCGCCGCGACGCGCTCGCCGCGGCGCTGGCCGCCTGGATGCCGTGGGCGGAGCCGTACGTGCTGCCGATCGGGGGGATGCACCTGTGGCTGCGGCTGCCCGCGCAGACCGACGAGCGGGCGCTGGTGGAGGCGGCCAAGCGGGACGGGGTGCTGGTGAGCGCGGGCCGGATGTACTTCCCGGCGGAGCCGCCCGGCCCGCACCTCCGGGTGACGCACATCGCGGCGGCCAACGTGGCGGAGCTGGCCGAGGGCGTCCGGCGGCTCGCCGGCGCGCTGCCGCCCGCCTGACGGCCGGGCGGAATCGGCGGGATGCCGTCGAGGACATAGAAGATCACGAAGCGAGTAGAGTGTTCTCATGGTGGCGTCGGCCGAGTTGGTGCGCGATTTCGTGAACACCTACGACGTCGAGGCCGACGCCGACGACCTGGGCACCCCCTCCGAGCTCGCCCTGTGGCTGCGGGAGCGGGCGCTCGCCGGTCCGGGTGACCGGGCCGGCGACGACGATCTCGCGCTGGCGGTGGCGCTGCGGGAAGGACTCAGGGAGGCGCTGCGGCGCGGCCCTGAGCCGGTGGAGCTGCCGCTGCTGCCGTTACGGGTGACCGTGGGCCGGCGGCCGGAGCTGGCGCCGATCGGCGGCGGGGTGACGGCCGGGCTGGCCGTGATCGCGGCGGGGGTGATCGGCGGTTCCTGGGACCGGCTGAAGGTGTGCGCCGAGGAGACGTGTCAGTGGGCGTTCATCGACTCCTCCCGGAACCGTTCCCGATCATGGTGTTCCATGCGGGTCTGCGGTAACCGCACTAAAACGCGGGCATACCGGGCGAGGAAGCAGGGTTCGCGTCCTCGCCCAGGGTCAAACACCGATACGGTGTAACTCGTGCCTTGTGGCATGAACAGCAGGCGAAGGAGCGGGCCGAGATGGCAGACGTAGGCGTCCGGGCGGCCCGGCGCGAGGATGTGCTCCAGGTGGCGAATGTGCAGGTGCGCGCCTGGCGCTACGGCTACCGGGAGTTCCTGCCCGAGGGTCCACTCGAGCAGATGACAGGCCCGGCGGCCGAGAAGATGTGGTTGCGCCAGTGGGACGAGGCGATCGCCGCCCCGCCCACGTCCCGGCACCGCGTGCTGGTGGCGGTGGAGACCATCCTCGACACGGAGGGCTTCCCCGCGCTGGGTGTGGGGGGCGCCAACATGCCGATGACACCGCGCGGCGGCGAACGGGTGGTGGGCCTGGCCTCCCACTCCCCCGCCGAGGACCCGGACCTCGACCCCACCGAGGTGGCCGAGATGCTGACGCTGCTGGTCGACCCCGACTTCGTGCGGCGCGGCCACGGCAGCCGCCTGCTCAACGCCACCGTCGACTATCTTCGTGAGGACGGCTACCGGCAGATCGCCACCTGGGTGTTCGCCGACAACTACCCGGTGCTCGGTTTCCTGGAGTCGGCGGGCTGGGGCGAAGACATGGCCGAGCGGGTGCTCGACATGGGGCGCCCGATCCGCATGGTCAGGCTCACCACCGACATCAGCTAGAGGTCTCTCCCGAATGGCATCTCCTGCTCAATGGCTCGCGGGAGCCCGTCCTCGCACGCTGCCCAACGCGATCGTGCCGGTCATGGCCGGCACCGGCGTGGCGATCGGCGAGGGCGGCTTCAGCTGGTGGCGCGCGGTGCTGGCGCTGCTCGTGGCGCTGCTGCTGCAGATCGGCGTCAACTACGCCAACGACTACAGCGACGGCATCCGCGGCACCGACGACCAGCGGGTCGGGCCGATGCGGCTGGTGGGCTCGCGGGCGGCCACCCCGCGCCAGGTGCTGACGGCGGCGCTGGGCTGTTTCGCCGCCGCGGCGGTGCTCGGGCTGGTCCTGGTCGTGGTCACGCGGGCGTGGTGGGTGCTGCTGGTGGGCGCCGCCGCGATCGCCGCCGCCTGGTTCTACACCGGCGGCAGTCGCCCGTACGGCTACCGCGCGCTGGGCGAGGCGGCCGTGTTCGTGTTCTTCGGCGTGGTGCCGGTGGTCGGCACCGCGTTCGTGCAGACCGAGCAGCTGTCGTGGGCGGCGCTGGCGGCGTCGGTCCCGGTCGGGCTCCTGTCGTGCTCGATGCTGGTGGTCAACAACCTGCGCGACGTCGGCACCGACGGGGAGTCGGGCAAGCGGACGCTGGCGGTCGTGCTGGGCGCGCCGCGCACCCGTACGCTCTACGCGGCCTGTCTGGTCGTGCCGTTCGCGGTCGCGCTGGCGATGGTCCCGCTCGCGCCCGCGGCGGCGCTCGCGGTGCTCGCGGCGCCGCTGGCGATCTCACCGGTCCGTACGGTCCTCGCCGGCGCGGTGGGCCCCGCGCTGATCGGAGCCCTGCAGCAGACCGGCAAGCTGCAGATGGCGTACGGGGCGCTCCTGACGATCGGTCTGGCCGTCTCTCTCTGACCTTCGGACGTTACGCTTTCTCCATCAGGGGCAGCCCATGACAAGCACGAGTAAATACCGCAATTTGTGGGATTGACTACTCTGCCGGGCTGCCGGGGGCTAGGTTCCTCATGACTGGTCCGGAGGCTTCGCAGACCCGAGGAAAAGGCGTTGGACCCGCTGAGCACCCTCACCATGACCGCAGAGTTCGAGCAGCCGCTACGCGAGATCCTCACGGTCACGACCCGTGCCATACCCGGCGAAACGCTGACCAGCGTCGCCCTGCTCGGGGACGGCGGCCCCTACACCGTGGCGTTCTCCGAGCCCGGCGCGGTGGCCCTGGACACCCTGCAGTTCAGCATCGGCGCGGGCCCGTGCCTGGACGCGATCAAGAGCGGCGAGGCCGTCTGGTCCGACGACCTGGTGTCCGAACCGCGCTGGACCGGCCCGGCGGCGAGCTCGCCGCCCACAGCGTGCGAAGCGCGTACGCGCAGCCGCTGGCCTTCGACGGCCACGTCCAGGGCACGATCAACCTCTACTCGGAGCGGGCCGGCGGCTTCCCCGCCGAGACCCGGACGGCCGTCACCGTGACGGCAGGGCAGGCCGAGGTGCTGTTCCAGGCCGTGCTGCGGGCGGCCCGGCTGAACGAGGTCATCACCCAGCTCCGCGAGGCCCTCACCACACGGGCGATCATCGACCAGGCGCTCGGCATCGTCATGGCCCGCCGGCAGTGCACCGCCCCCGCCGCCTTCGACATCCTGCGCCGCAGCTCCCAGCGGCGCAACGTGAAGGTGCACCAGGTGGCCGCGGACATCGTGGAGGCGGTCACCGGCCAGCCTCCGCTGCCACCCCACTTCGGCGACCCGCCCGCCACCCGGAACCCCGGCAGCCGCCCGTCTCCCGCTGATTGACCCGGCGGCGGCGTGACAGCGCCCCTCAGCTGAGGAAAAGCCCCATGACCACCCGTGGGGCGACCTCGATGCCCAGCTCGCGCTCCCGCCGCACCAGCTCGCGCAGCTCCGGCCCCCACGACGGCTCGGGCCAGACCTTGAATCCGTGGCGCTCGTACCACGGCGCGTTCCACGGCACGTCCCTGAACGTCGTCAGCGTCACCGCCGGCGCACCGGAGGCGCGGGCGTGATCCAGCATCGCCTCGACCAGCCGCCCGCCGATGCCCTGTCGCATCCGGTCGGGATGGACGGCGAGCTGCTCCAGGTGGAGGTTGCCGTCGACCCGGGCGAGGAGCGCGAAGCCGGCCGGCGGGTCGCCCTCGACCAGCACCGAGGACGGGTCGCGCACTTCCTCGATCATCGTCGTGCCGGGCGGGAACGTGATGCCCACCTGCTCGAACAGCCCGTCGGCGGCGACCTCCACCGCGACCAGGCCGGGAAGATCGCCGGCGTCAGCCCATCGCACCATGCCGACACGGTCTCACGTGTGCCGGGGCCGGCGCCTCCGGATATTAGGGTTGATGATCGTAGGCTCGGCTGTGCGGCGCCGGGACCCTCTCCTCGACCGTGCCCGCCGACCTCGCCCGAGGTGGTGGGCACGGCCCGTTTCTCAGAGGTCGAGCAGGCGCTCCAGGCCCACGGTCAGCCCGGGAAGCTCACCGACCCGCCGCACCCCGAGCAGCACGCCGGGGGTGAAGGCGGCGCGGTTCATCGTGTCGTGACGGATGGTGAGGGTCTCGCCGCCGCCGCCGAGCAGCACTTCCTGGTGGGCGATGAGCCCCGACAGCCGGACGGCGTGGACGCGGACGCCGTCGACGTCGGCGCCGCGCGCCCCGTCGAGCTCGGAGCTGGTGGCGTCGGGCATCGGCCCCACCCCGGCCTCGGCGCGGGCCTGGGCCACCAGCTCGGCGGTGCGCCGGGCGGTGCCCGAAGGGGCGTCGGCCTTGTTGGGGTGGTGGAGCTCGACGATCTCGACGGACTCGAAGTGGCGGGCGGCCCGCTGGGCGAAGTGCATCATGAGCACGGCCGCGATGCCGAAGTTGGGGGCGATCAGGCAGTTGGTGCCCGGTGAGCTCGCCAGCCAGCCCCGCACGGTGTCGAGCCGCTCGGCGTCGAACCCGGTGGTGCCGACCACGGGGTGGATGCCGTGCGCGATCGCCCACTCCAGGTTGTCCATCACCACGCCGGGATGGGTGAAGTCGACGACCACCTCGGCGCCTTCGAGGCCCTCGATCGGGTCGTCCTTGTCGACGGCGGCCACCAGCTCCAGATCGGACGCCGCCTCGACCGCCTTGCACACCTCGACGCCCACGCGGCCGCGGGCGCCGAGCACACCTACCTTGATCACAGGGTCAACCCTATACCCGGAGGGTCAGGTGATGGCGTGAGAGAAGTCCTTGTCACCGTACGGGCCGATCACAGCGAGCGTGAGCGGCCGGTTGAGCACGTCCGCGGCGATCTCGGAGAGCTCCCTGGCGGTCACCGCCTCGATGCGGGCCAGCACCTCGTCGACCGACAGCAGCTCGTCGTACACCAGCTCGTTCTTGCCGATGCGGGACATGCGCGAGCCGGTGTCTTCCAGGCCGAGCACGAGACCGCCGCGCATCTGGCCCTTGCCCCGGACGATCTCCTCCTCGGTCAGGCCGTC
Organism: Nonomuraea sp. NPDC050478; assembly: GCF_044458265.1. NCBI lineage: Bacteria > Bacillati > Actinomycetota > Actinomycetes > Streptosporangiales > Streptosporangiaceae > Nonomuraea > Nonomuraea sp. NPDC050478. The sequence goes on from NZ_JBITHT010000004.1 coordinate 909,733, forward strand.
GGCCACGACCCTGGACACCTCGTCCCGGCAGATCTTGAGCACGTCGTCGATCTTGGAGGGCAGGCAGCCGACGTAGATGCCGAACTGGCCCGTGTCGGCGTAGGCGGAGGTGTAGCTGTAGACGGAGTAGGCCAGGCCGCGCTTCTCCCTGATCTCCTGGAAGAGCCGCGACGACATGCCGCCGCCGAGCGCGGCGTTGAGCACGCCGAGCGCGAACCGCCGCTCGTCGGTGCGGGCGATGCCGGTCGTGCCGAGCACCAGGTTGGCCTGTTCGGTCGGCCGGTCGAGCAGGCGCACGCCGGAGCGGGACTCCGCGCCGGGGCCGCTGGTGCGCGGCGGGGCCGAGGCGGCGGGGCCCGCGAGGACGCCCGCCCGCTCGTACGCCCGCGCCACCAGCTCCACGACCTCCTCGTGGCGGATGTTCCCCGCCACGGAGACGACGGTGCGCGGCGGCTGGTAGTAGCGGCGGTAGTACTCGGCGATCCGGTCGCGTCCGAGGGTGTTGATGGACTCGACCGTGCCGAGGATCGGCCGGCCTATCGGCGAGTCGCCGTAGAGCGCCGCGGCGAACTGCTCGTGCACCACGTCGGACGGGTCGTCGTCATGCATGGCGATCTCCTCCAGGATCACGCCACGCTCGGACTCGACGTCCTCGGGGTCCACGAGCGAGCTGGTCACCACGTCGGCGAGGACGTCCACCGCGATCGGCAGGTCCTCGTCGAGCACCCGCGCGTAGTAGCAGGTGTACTCCTTGGCGGTGAACGCGTTGATCTCGCCGCCGATGCCCTCGATGGACGCCGAGATCTCCATGGCGTCCCTCGTGGGCGTGCCCTTGAACAGCAGGTGTTCGAGGAAGTGGGTGGCCCCCATGTGCTCGGGGGCCTCGTCACGCGAGCCGATGCCGACCCACATGCCGACCGCGACACTGCGCACGGTCGGCATGGTCTCGGTCACCACGCGCAGCCCGCCGGGGAGGGTGGTGCGCTTGACCACCCCGGCCCCGTCGCGGCCGGCGTGCAGCGTGGTGGTGGTCACGCGACCTCCCTGGCCGGCCCCGTCACCTTGGCGCCGGTGCTGATTGTCACCGTCACGAGTTGCGGTCGTCGCCCTCGGAGCCGGCGCCGCGGGCGCGGACCCGGGTGCGGGTGCGGCGCGGGCGGTCGGCCTTGTCGCCGCCGTCGGACGCCGCGTCCTCGGGCTGGCCGGAGTCGCCCCTGGCCTCCTTCTCGGCGGCCTCCTTCTCGATGACCTCGACGGGCACCAGCGACAGCTTGCCCCGCTGGTCGATCTCGGCGATCTCCACCTGGACCTTCTCGCCGACGCTCATGACGTCCTCGACGTTCTCGATGCGCTTGCCGCCGTGCAGCTTGCGGATCTGGGAGACGTGCAGCAGGCCGTCCTTGCCGGGCATGAGCGAGACGAACGCGCCGAAGGCGGCGATCTTCACGACCGTGCCCAGGTAGCGCTCGCCGACCTCCGGCATGTGCGGGTTGGCGATCGCGTTGATCGCCGACCGCGCGGCCTCGGCCGACGGGCCGTCGGTGGCGCCGATGTAGATCGTGCCGTCGTCCTCGATGGTGATCTCGGCGCCGGTGTCGTCCTGGATCTGGTTGATCATCTTGCCCTTCGGGCCGATGACCTCGCCGATCTTGTCGACCGGGACCTTGATGGTGATGATGCGCGGCGCCGTCGGGTTCATCTCCGCCGGGGAGTCGATGGCCTCCTGCATCACCTCCAGGATCGCCAGCCTGGCGCCCTTGGCCTGCTTGAGCGCGCCGGCCAGGACCGAGGCGGGGATGCCGTCGAGCTTCGTGTCGAGCTGCAGGGCGGTGATGACGTCCCTGGTGCCGGCGACCTTGAAGTCCATGTCGCCCATGGCGTCCTCGGCGCCGAGGATGTCGGTCAGGGTGACGTAGGTGTCGCCCTCGCCGATGAGGCCCATCGCGATGCCCGCGACCATCTCCTTGAGCGGCACACCGGCGTCGAGCAGCGCCATCGTGGAGGCGCAGACCGAGCCCATCGAGGTCGAGCCGTTGGAGCCGAGCGCCTCGGAGACCTGGCGGATCGCGTAGGGGAACTCCTCGCGCGACGGCAGGACCGGGATCAGCGCCCGCTCGGCGAGCGCGCCGTGGCCGATCTCGCGGCGCTTGGGCGAGCCCACCCGGCCGGTCTCACCGGTGGAGTAGGGCGGGAAGTTGTAGTTGTGCATGTAGCGCTTGGTCCGCTCGGGATTGAGCGTGTCGATGACCTGCTCCATGCGCAGCATGTTGAGCGTGGTGATGCCCATGATCTGGGTCTCGCCGCGCTCGAACAGGGCCGAGCCGTGCACCCGGGGCACCACGTGGACCTCGGCCGACAGGGCGCGGATGTCCTTGGTGCCGCGGCCGTCGATGCGCGTGCCCTCCTTGATGACGCGCTCGCGCATGAGCTTCTTCATCAACGAGCGGAAGGCGGCGGAGATCTCCTTCTCGCGACCCTCGAACTCGGGCAGCAGCTTCTCCGCGGCCAGCGCCTTGACCCTGTCGAGCTCGTTCTCGCGCTCCTGCTTGGCGGCGATGGTGAGCGCGGCGGCGAGCTCGTTCTTCACCGCGGACTCCACGGCGGCCAGGACGTCGTCCTGGTAGTCGAGGAACAGCGGATACTCGGCGGTCTCCTTGGCGGCGACCTGCGCGATCCGGCCCTGCGCCTCGCACAGCACCTTGATGAACGGCTTGGCGGCCTCCAGGCCCTCGGCCACGGTCTCCTCGGTGGGCGCGACCGCGCCCTCGGCGACCAGCTTGAGCGTGTCGCGGGTGGACTCGGCCTCCACCATCATGATGGCGACGTCGCCGTCGGCGAGCACCCGCCCGGCCACGACCATGTCGAACGTGGCCCGCTCCAGCTCGAGGTGGGTCGGGAAGGCCACCCACTGACCCTCGATGAGGGCGACGCGGACGCCGCCGATCGGGCCGGAGAACGGCAGGCCGGCGAGCTGGGTCGACAGCGAGGCGGCGTTGATCGCCACCACGTCGTAGAGGTGCTCGGGGTTGAGCGCCAGGATGGTGGCGACCACCTGGATCTCGTTGCGCAGGCCCTTGACGAACGACGGGCGCAGCGGCCGGTCGATCAGCCGGCAGGTGAGGATGGCGTCCTCGGACGGACGGCCCTCACGGCGGAAGAACGAGCCGGGGATGCGGCCCGCGGCGTACATGCGCTCCTCGACGTCCACGGTGAGCGGGAAGAAGTCGAGGTTCTCCCTCGGCTGCTTGGACGCGGTGGTCGCGGACAGCACCATCGTGTCGTTGTCGAGATAGGCGACGGCACTGCCGGCCGCCTGCCGCGCGAGGCGTCCGGTCTCGAACCGGATCGTGCGTGTGCCGAACGAGCCGTTGTCGATGACGGCTTCAGCGGTGTGGACACCCTCCACGGGGGACCTCCTTGGTCAGTCGGTCTCCCGCGCCCTTTTCACCGGCACCCTCGTGCTTGACGGGAATGCGCCTCCCCACCGTCGTGTCCGGTGAAAGGCTGTGGCGGACTTCCCGTCAGTAGGTGCAGCGCCGGTCTTCGATCGAAGCGCCCGGTCTGGTTACCGGAAGCCACTACCGAGGACCGGCCCGCAGGCGTCGCGGGTCGCGTGGTGCTGAGCGGACGCGGGGGCTCTCAGTGTCTCGGATATTCAGTTGTACGTCAGGCGGGCGGCTCTCGGCCGCAGGACTCGCCGGACCCATATGAGAAGGGAGCGGCGAGTCCGCCGCTCCCTTTCCATGCTATCGGCGCAGGCCGAGCCGCTCGATCAGCGCACGGTAACGCGCGATGTCGACCTTCTGCAGGTACTTCAGCAGACGGCGACGGCGGCCCACGAGGAGCAGCAGACCCCGACGGCTGTGGTGGTCGTGCTTGTGGGTCTTGAGGTGCTCGGTCAGCTCGCTAATGCGCTTGCTCAGCAGCGCGATCTGCACCTCGGGCGACCCGGTGTCACCATCGGTCGTCGCGTACTCGGCGATGATGGACTTCTTGGCAGCGGTGTCGAGAGACACGGCTCTCCTTTGAGCTACGGGCACGCGCGGATGCGAATGTGCGAACGACCGTGCGTGCCTACAGTCGCCGCAGGAAGGCCTTAGGGCAGCGCGCGGCGCCGCCGTCACAGAGCCGACATGTAAGGTTACCACCACGGAGCGGATGCCGCGCTCAAGCTCTCTAGACGTACTGGGCCGCGTACTCTCCAGTGGGCTCGATGGGCTGGATGACGTCGATGAGCACCCCGTTGGGGTCGGCCACGATGAAGTGCCGCTGGCCGAAGTCCTCGCTGCGCAGCGGCAGCTCGGCCCTCAGCCCCGCGCCCGTGACGAGCCGCTCCCACTCGGCGTCCGCGTCGCCGACCTCGAAGTTGAGCAGCAGCCCCGCCGCCCTGTTCCGGTACGCCTCGGGCAGCGTGGGGTGCGCGTGGTCGAGCAGGGCCAGCTCGTACGCGCCGCGCCTGAGGCTGACGTACCAGTCGGCTTCGAAGGTGACCTCGAACCCGAACAGCCCCACGTAGAAGTCACGCGATTCGGCCACCTTGTCGGTGCAGATCACCGGATAGAAGCTGGTGAGCTCCATGAATGCCTCCATTTCACATACCAACGGTATGTCAAGGTACGCTATTTCGCATACCGTCGGTATGTCAACTGGAGGCGCGCGATGACGAGGACCCGAGCCGAACAACGCGAGGAGACCAGGCGCACGCTCGTGGCGGTGGGCAGGCGGCTCTTCGCGGGCAGGGGCTACGCCGCGGTGGGACTGGCCGAGATCGTGCGCGAGGCGGGAGTGACCAAGGGCGCGCTCTACCACCACTTCGACGGCAAGGCGGCGCTGTTCCGCGCCGTGCTGGAGGAGGTGCAGCAGGAGGTGGGGGCCAGGGTGGCGGCCGAGGCCGACGCCGAACCCGACCCGTGGGAGCAGCTCAAGGCGGGGTGCGCCGCGTTCGTGCGGGCCGCCGCCCACCCGGACGTGCAGCGGATCATGCTCATCGACGGCCCCGCCGTGCTCGGCTGGAACGAGTGGCGGGCGATGGACGAGGCCGCCTCCGCCCGCCACCTGGCCGAGGCGCTGACGGCGCTCGCCGGGTCGGGCACGATCACGGCCCGGCCGGTCGCCCCGCTCACCCGCCTGCTGTCGGGGGCGATGAACGAGGCGGTGCTGTGGCTGGCCCAGTCGGAGGCCGGCCCCGGCGACCTGGACGACACGCTGGCCGCGCTGTCGGGGCTGCTGGAGGGGCTGCGGATCAGGACGTGAGGCGGCGGGCCTGGTCGACGTCGGCGTGGATCTGGTCGACGAGCTCCTCGATCGAGTCGAACCGGGTGTTGCCCCGCAGCCTGGCGGCGAAGTCGACCGCCACGTGCACCCCGTACAGCTCCAGGTCGTCGCGGTCGAGCGCGTACGCCTCGACCGTGCGCGGCACCCCCTCGAACGTCGGGTTGGTGCCGACCGAGATCGCGGCCGGCCAGCGCTCCCCCTCGTAGAGCGCGGGCAGGTTGGCCACCGGCACGCATTCCAGCCAGCCCGCGTAGACCCCGTCGGCGGGGATCGCGGTCTGCGGCGGCGACTCGACGTTGGCGGTCGGGAAGCCGAGCTGGCGCCCGCGCTGGTAGCCGCGCACCACCACGCCCTCGACCCGGTGCGGCCTGCCCAGGTCGGCGGCGGCGCCGGCGACGTCGCCCGCCACCAGCCGCTCGCGGATCAGCGTCGAGGAGACGCCCTGGACCAGCGGCACCCCCTCGGCCGTGAAGTCGTACTTCTCGCCCAGCGCGCGCAGCGTCTCGACGTCACCCGCGGCCTGGTGGCCGAACGTGAAGTCCGCCCCCACCACGACCGCCCCCGCCCGCAGCCGGTCGGCGAGCACGCCCTGCGCGAACTCCGCCGGGCTCAGCTCGGCCGTCTCCAGTGTGAAAGGCAGCACGACCACCTCGTCCACGCCCAGTTCGCGCAGCAGCTCGGACCTGCGCTTGGCGCTGACCAGGCGCAGCGGCCGGTAGCCGGGCCGCACGACCTCCTCGGGCGGCGGCTCGAAGGTCAGCGCGACCGTGCGCAGGCCACGCTCGCGGGCGACCTCGACGGCCCGCCGGACCACCTGCCGATGACCGCGATGCACGCCGTCGAACACGCCGATCGTGACGACTGACCTCTCCGATTCACGCACACCCGGCCCCATTCGCTCATCCCAGGATCAACCCTCCAAGCCTGCCATGCGCGGGCCCGTACCTCGCAACCGAGGGCGGTACGATCCGCTGCATGCCTCGATACGCGCTGCTGATCCTGCCTGCCTTCAACCGGGTCTACGCCGACAGCGCGCCCCGCCTCACCCGCGCCGAGCTGGACGTCTTCGCCGAGCGCGGGCTGGCGGCCGGCGTGCGGGCCATCGAGGAGACCCGCATCGGCGGGCTGCCCTACGTCACGTTCGAGACGGCGGAGCCGCTCTCCGGCCCGGACGTGGCGCTGCTGTCCAACCTGTCGTCGGTCTACGCATTGTTCGGGGTGGAGGGCGAGCTGCTGCGTCCGGTGGAGCTCGACCCGCTCGACCGGCTGAGCAGCGACCTGATCACGATCCAGAAGTACGCCGGCAAGACCAACGAGCACTTCACCAAGCTGCTGCTCAACGTCACCGTGCTGGCCTCCGACTTCCCGCTCGGCGGCGCGCTCTCCGTCTTCGACCCGCTGTGCGGCCGCGGCACCACCCTCAACCAGGCGCTCATGTACGGCTACGACGCCTACGGGCTCGACCACGACGGCAAGGACTTCGAGGCCTACTCCGGCTTCCTGCGCACCTGGCTGAAGAACAAGCGGCTCAAGCACACCGCTGAGACCGTGCCGGTGCGCCGGCAGCGGGCGCTGGCCGGGCGGCGGCTGGACGTGGTGTTCGGCACCACCAAGGAGGCCTACAAGGCGGGCGACACCCAGAAGGTCACCGTGGTCAACGCCGACACCCTGCGCGCCCGGGAGTTCTTCAAGCCCGGCTCGTTCCACGCCGTCGTCACCGACGCCCCCTACGGGGTGCAGCACGGCAGCAAGGGCGGCGGCGGGCTGTCGCGCAGCCCGCTGGAGCTGCTGGAGCAGGCCACGCCGGTCTGGGCCGAGCTGCTGAGGCCCGGCGGCGCTCTGGGCGTCTCCTGGAACACCTACGGGGGCGGCCGGGACGAGCTGGCCGCCATCCTCACCGGTGCCGGCCTCGACGTGGTCGCCTACCCCGACTTCGAACACTGGGTCGACCAGGCGATCGTGCGCGACATCATGGTGGCGCGCAAGCCCGTCTAGGCGGAGACGAAGACCGCCAGCGGCTTGGCCATCCGGCCCTGCTCCTCCACCAGCGCCAGCAGCTCGCCGTCGGGGCCGAACATGCCGATCGGGCCCTTGCCCAGACCGGCCGCGGGCAGCCGCCCGCCGTGCATGACCACCCTGGCCTCCTCCAGGCTCACGTCCCTGCGCGGGAACGCCGCCGCCACCGCCTCGCCGATCGGCAGGATCTCGCACTTCTCGGCGAGCTGGTCGAGAGTCCTGGCCTGGTCGAGCCCGTACGGGCCGACGCGGGTGCGGCGCAGCGCCGTCAGGTGCCCGCCGACGCCGAGCGCGCCGCCGAGGTCGCGGGCCAGCGCCCTGATGTAGGTGCCGGACGAGCAGCGCACGGTGGCGTCGACGTCGACCACGTCCGGCTGCCGGCGGACCTCGGTGACCGCGAACTCGTGCACGGTCACCGGCCGGGCGGCCAGCTCGACCCCCTCGCCGGCGCGGGCCAGCTTGTAGGCCCGCTTGCCGTCGACCTTGATGGCGCTGACCTGGGGCGGGACCTGCATGATCTCACCGGTGAGCGCGGCCACGCCCGCCCGGATCGCCTCCTCGGCCACGTCCGCGGCCGAAGCGGTCGCGGTGACCTCGCCCTCGGCGTCGTCGGTGTTCGTGCCCACACCCAGCCGGATCGTGGCCTCGTACACCTTCTCGGTCAGCGCCAGGTGACCGAGCAGCCTGGTCGCCTTCTCCACGCCGACCACGAGCACGCCGGTCGCCATCGGGTCGAGCGTGCCGGCGTGCCCGACCCGGCGGGTGCCCGCCAGGCGGCGCAGCCTGGCCACCACGTCGTGGGACGTCCAACCGGCGGGTTTGTCGACGATGATCAAGCCGCTTTCGGCCATCACGCCTCTCTCAGCAGGGCCCTGAACTTCGCCATCGTGGCCTCGGGGCTGTCGTACGAGGTGAAACCGGCCGCGTTGTGGTGGCCGCCGCCGCCCAGCGCGGCGCACACGTGCGCCACGTCGATGCGGCCCTTGGAACGGGTCGACACCTGCCAGGCGCCCTGGTCGTCCTCCTTGAGCACCGCCGCCACGTCGGCCTCGTCGGTGCGCCGCACCACGTCGATGATGCCTTCGAGCTCGGTGTACGGGAGCCCGTACGCGGCCCGGTCGACCCGCGTCACGTAGGTCCACACCAGGCCGTCGTCGAGCGTCACCCGGCCGAGCGCCGCGGCCAGCACCTTGAGATAGCCGAACGGGGCGCGGTCCCACAGCTCCCTGGCGATCTCGTCGGTGTGCAGGCCGGTGGCCACCAGCCGGGCTGCCATCTGGTGTGCGGCCGGGCTGGTCGAGGAGTGGCGGAACGAGCCGGTGTCGGTGACCAGCCCCGCGTACAGGCAGGTGGCGATGTCGCGGTCGAGCGAGCCGCCGAGCCGGTAGATGAGCTGCTCGGCGAGCATCGCGGTGGCCGCCGCCCGGGCGTCGATGAGGTCGACGGTGCCGAAACCCTCGTTGGACGGGTGGTGGTCGACCACGATGAGCGTGCGGGCCCGGCGGACGCTGCCCTCCAGCAGCCCCAGCCGGGCGATCGACGGCGAGTCGAAGGTGATCATGAGGTCGGGCTCGGCCGGGTAGCGGTCGGGGGGCACCAGCATGTCCTGCCCCGGCAGGAAGCGGAGCAGGCGCGGCACGGTGAAGTCGTGGTCACCGAAGGAGGCGGCCACCCGCTTGCCCATCGAGCGCAGCACGAACCCGACGGCGAGCATCGAGCCGAGCGCGTCGCCGTCCGGCGAGATGTGGCAGGCCAGCGCGACCTCGTCGGCCTCGGAGATGAGACCGACCGCCCGTTCCCAGGCGTCCTCGGACACCGTGACGGAACCGCTCCTGGCCGGACGGCCCGGTCTGTCGCGCACGTCGGGGGTCACAGCGCCGAAGGCCCGTCCTGCTCGTCCTCTTCCGGCTTGCGGTAGGGGTCGGACTCGCCGGCGTAGGAGGCGCTCTGCGCCCGCTTCGCCACCTCGGCGTCACGCGCGCGCGCCGCCGAGATCAGGTCGTCGAGCTGGCGGGCGCTGTCGGGCAGCGGGTCGTGCTTGAACGTCAGCGTCGGGGTGAAGCGCACACCTGTCTGACGGCCCACCTCGGACCTGATGACGCCCTTGGCGCTCTCCAGGGCGGCCGCGCTGTCGGCGCGCTCGGCGTCGGAGCCGAACACTGTGTAGAAGACCGTCGCCTCGCGCAGGTCGGCGGTGATCCGCGTGTCCGTCACGGTGACGAAGCCCAGACGCGGGTCCTTGATCCGGCGCTCCAGCATCTCGGCGACGATCTGCTGGATGCGGTCGGCGAGCTTGCGTGCTCGTGCTGCATCCACCATGTTCGCTCCCCCTCACGCACGACGAGCGGTCGTGCTTTCGTTCAGTCATCGTCGTTGTAGAGCCGCTGCCTGGCGGACAGGAGCTCGATCTCGGGGCGGAAGGCCACCAGCCGCTCGCAGGCGTCCATCACCTCTTTGCAGTTACCCGCGGAGGCGGAGATCACCGCGACGCCGACCTCGGCCCGCCTGTGCAGGTCGAGATGGCCGACCTCGGCCACGGCCACGGCGGGAAAGCGCCGGTGCAGCTCGGCGACCAGGGGACGCACGACGGATCGCTTCTGCTTCAGCGAGTGCACGTCGCCGAGCAGGATGTCCAGGGTCAGGGCACCCACATACATCGTTGGCAACCGCCGCTTGCACTGGTGTCGAGCGCACGCCGGGCCGGTGCGGCGGAGACCGGCCCGGACGCGCGGAAGGCGCCCGGCGGATGGCCCGCCGGGCGCCCGGCCACGGATCAGGCCCGCGGCTTCTCCCGCATCTCGAACGTCTCGATGACGTCGTCGATCCTGATGTCGTTGTAGCCGACGCCGATGCCGCACTCGAAGCCCTCACGGACCTCGGTCGCGTCATCCTTGAACCGGCGCAGCGACGAGACGGTCAGGTTGTCCGCGATGACGACGCCGTCGCGGATCAGCCTGGCCTTGCTGTTGCGGGTGATCACGCCCGAACGGACCAGCGAACCGGCGACGTTGCCGATCTTCGGCACCTTGAAGACCTCGCGGACCTCCGCCGTGCCCATCTGGACCTCTTCGAACTCGGGCTTGAGCATGCCCTTGAGCGCCGCCTCGATCTCCTCGATCGCCTGGTAGATGATCGAGTAGTAGCGGATGTCGACGCCCTCGCGCTCGGCCAGGTCGCGCGCCCGAGGCTCGGGGCGCACGTTGAAGCCGATGATGACCGCGTTGTCGTCGGCGACGGCGAGGTTGACGTCGTACTCGGTGATCGCACCGACGGCGCGGTGCAGGACACGGAGCCTGACCTCGTCGCCGACGTCGATCTTGAGCAGCGCGTCTTCCAGCGCCTCCACCGAACCGGACACGTCACCCTTGATGATGAGCTTGAGCTCGTCGACGCGGCCCTTCTCGAGGTCGCTGAACAGCTCCTCGAGGGTGAGGCGGCGGCTCGACTTCGCCATGTCGGCGCTGCGCTTGCGCGCCGCGCGCTGCTGGGCGATCTGCCGGGCCATCCGGTCGTCGGTGACCACGATGAAGTTGTCACCCGCGCTCGGCACCGCCGTCAGACCCATCACCAGGACGGGACGCGACGGGGTGGCCTCCTCCACCGGCTCGCCGGTGTCGTCGAGCATCGCCCGGACGCGGCCGTAGGCCTCGCCACAGACGATCGAGTCGCCGACGCGGAGCGTGCCGCGCTGGACCAGGACCGTCGCCACCGGGCCGCGGCCCTTGTCGAGGTAGGCCTCGATCGCGATGCCCTGAGCGTCCATCGTCGGGTTGGCGCGCAGGTCGAGCTCGGCGTCCGCGGTCAGCAGGATGGCCTCGAGGAGGTTCTCGATGCCCTGACCCTTGAGCGCGGAGATGTCGACGAACAGCGTCGAGCCGCCGTACTCCTCGGCCACCAGGCCGTACTCGGTGAGCTGGGCCCTGACCTTGCTCGGGTCGGCGCCCTCCTTGTCGACCTTGTTGACCGCGACCACGATCGGCACGTCGGCCGCCTGGGCGTGGTTGAGCGCCTCGATCGTCTGCGGCTTGACACCGTCGTCGGCCGCGACCACCAGCACCGCGATGTCCGTGGACTTCGCGCCTCGGGCACGCATGGCGGTGAACGCCTCGTGACCCGGGGTGTCGATGAAGGTGACCTTGCGCTCCTGGCCTTCGTGCTCGGTGGTGACCTGGTAGGCGCCGATGTGCTGGGTGATGCCACCCGCCTCGCGCGCCGCCGTGTTGGTCTTGCGGATGGCGTCGAGCAGCTTGGTCTTACCGTGGTCGACGTGACCCATGACGGTCACGACCGGCGGCCGCGCGGCCAGGTCGGCCTCGTCGCCCTCGTTCTCGCCGAACTCGATGTCGAAGGCCTCGAGAAGCTCGCGGTCCTCCTCCTCGGGGCTGACGACCTGGATGTTGTAGTCCAGCTCGGCGCCGAGCAGCTGCAGCGTCTCCTCGTTGACCGACTGCGTGGCCGTCACCATCTCGCCGAGGTGCAGCATGATCTGCACCAGCGAGGCGGGGTTGGCCCCGATGCGGTCGGCGAAGTCGGACAGCGAGGCGCCGCGCGGCAGCCGGATCGTCGCGCCGTTGCCGCGAGCGACCTGCACGCCGCCGATCGCCGGCGCCGACATGTTGTCGAACTCCTGGCGCCTCTGGCGCTTGGACTTGCGGCCACGGGCCGGACGGCCACCGGGACGCCCGAAGGCGCCCGCCGTGCCGCCACCGCGACCACGGCCACCACCGCCGGGACGGCCGGCGAAACCGCCGCCGCCACCGGGACCACCGGTGCCCGTGCGCTGACCGCCGCCACCCGGGCGACCGGCGAAACCGCCGCCGCCACCGGGACGACCGCCACCGCCACCCGGACGGCCACCGCCACCCGGACGGCCGCCACCGCCGCCGCCGGGACCACCGGGACGGCCACCGCCGCCACCGGGGCCGGACGGACGGCCCTGCGGCATCATCATCGGGTTGGGACGCGGGCCACCGGGACGCGGGCCACCCGCACCAGGACCGGGACGCGGGCCACCGGCGCCGGGACCCGGACGCGGACCGGCCGCACCGGGCGGGCCGGGACGCGGACCGGGCGTGGGCCTGTCGCCGCCGCGACCCTGCGGCGGGCGCGGAGCGGCGCCGTCACGCGGCGGACCGTCGCGACGGTCGCGCGGGCCCGCGCCCGCACCGTCACGGTTGCCACCGGGACGCGGGCGCGCCTGGCCCATGCCGCTCGCGTTGGACGAGAACGGGTTGTTGCCGGGACGCGGGCCGCGCGGGCCCGGCTTGGGGCCGGGACGCGGGCCGCGGTCCGACGGCGCGCCGCCGGGGCGCGGAGCCTGCGCGGCGCCGCCACCCTCACGGCCGGCGCCGGGACGCGGGGCCGGACCCGGCTTGGGGCCGGGACGGGCCGCGGGACCGGGACGCGGGCCGGGCGTCGGCCGCTGCTGGCCGGTGTCGAACCGGGCCTGCGGGGCGCTGGGCGCCTCGCCGCGGGCGGCCTCGGGCTCCTGTCGCGGCTGCTGCTGCGGCTGCGGTGGCTGCTGCTGCTGAGGCATCGGCACCGGCGGGCGAGGCGTGCCGCCTGCCGGGCCGGGACGCGGACCGGGCTTGGGCCCGGGACGCGGAGGTGATGAGGGGACCGACGCCTGAGGGGCGCCGTTTCCGGCCTGGCTGTCCGCCGGCCGGGGGGCAGCCTTCGGCGGCTGCGGTTTGCGGGACGGCGAACCGCCGCCCCTCGAGGGCGCGCCCTTCGACGCACCCAGAGCTTCGGTGAGCCTGCGGACCACCGGCGCTTCGATGGTGGAGGACGCCGAACGGACGAACTCCCCCATCTCCTGGAGCTTGGCCATGACGACCTTGCTCTCTACGCCGAACTCCTTAGCGAGCTCGTATACCCGGACCTTCGCCACTGCACTCCCTAACTCGGCCCGGGAGGCTGGCTGTGCCGTCCGGACCGTCGCTACCTTGACGTCTTCATCGCCGCGTGCTCATCAGGCGCTCATAGCAATCTGACTCCGCCCCATCAACTCGGCGTCCTACATGACATTTCGTGGTTCTCCTTCAGGTGTGCCCGCACGCGCGAGACGTCGAGCGGCCCCGGCACGCGAAACGCGCGCGGGAACGCCCGGCGACGCTCGGCGAGCTCCAGACAGTTCATGGACGGGTGCAGCGATGCACCCCTGCCAGGAAGCTGTCCTCGCTGGTCGGGGACCACCTGGTCCTCGACCAGCACCAGTCGGAGCAGCTCGGACTTGTCCGTGCGAACCCTGCAGCCCACACAGGTGCGCTGTGGGGCCGCGTGGCAACCATATTCCAGATTACCGTGTCGACGCATCTACGGAACCGGCGGCATCCTCTGCCTGGGTGTCGGGACGGATGTCGATCCGCCAGCCTGTCAGCCGCGCGGCAAGCCGGGCATTCTGCCCTTCCTTGCCGATGGCCAGCGAGAGCTGGTAGTCGGGCACGATGACCCGGGCCACCCGTCCGTCGAGATCGAGAACCTCGACATGGGAAACACGGGCGGGCGACAGGGCATTCCCGACGAACTCAGCAGGGTCCTCGGACCAGTCGATGATGTCGATCTTCTCGCCGTGCAGCTCGGTCATCACGTTGCGCACCCGCGAGCCCATCGGGCCGATGCAGGCGCCCTTGGCGTTGACGCCGGGCTTGCGCGACCGTACGGCGATCTTGGTGCGGTGGCCGGCCTCGCGCGCCACCGCGGCGATCTCGACGGTGCCGTCGGCGATCTCCGGCACCTCCAGCGCGAACAGCTTCTTCACCAGGCCCGGGTGGGTGCGCGAGAGCGTGACCGACGGGCCCTTGTGGCCCTTCTTCACCTGCACCACGTAGGCGCGGATGCGCTCGCCGTGGGTGTATTCCTCGCCCGGCACCTGCTCGTGGGCGGGCAGCACGGCCTCGATCTTGCCGAGGTCGACCAGCACCACCCGCGGATCCTTGCCCTGCTGGATCACGCCGGAGACCAGCTCGCCCTCGCGGCTGGCGAACTCGCCGAAGTTGATCTCGTCCTCGGCGTCGCGCAGCTGCTGCAGGATGACCTGCTTGGCGGTGGTGGCCGCGATCCGGCTGAAGTTGCCCGGAGTGTCGTCGTACTCGCGCGCGATCTCGCCGTCCTCGTCGAGCTCGGCCGCCCAGATCGTGACGTGGCCGGTCGCCTTGTCGAGCTCGGCGCGCGCCTTGGCGCCGGCTCCCTCGGTGCGGAAGTAGGCGATCAGCAGCGCGTCTTCGATGGCCTTGACGACCAGGTCGAAGGAGATGTCCTTCTCCCGCTCCAGGCTGCGCAGGACGCTCATGTCGATGTCCACGAGGCTCCCCCTAGCCCTCGTCGCCGTCGACGTCGTCGATGCGGCGAAACTCCACCTGCACCCGCCCGCGGGCCAGGTCTTGATAGTCGAGCCTGCGAGCGGCGCCGTCGACCTCGAGGTCGACTCCGGCGTCGTCGGCTGACAACACCCTGCCCTCGATGAGGCCGCCGTCTCGCATCTCCGCCTTGACCAGCCGCTTGGCGGCGCGCCTCCAGTGGCGCGGCTCGGTCAGCGGACGGTCGACCCCGGGCGAGGACACCTCGAGCGTGTAGGGAGCGGCGCCCATCGCGTCGTCCTCGTCGAGGGCCGCCGAGACGGCCTGGCTCACGTCGGCCACGTCGTCGAGGCTCACGCCGCCGTCACGGTCGACGACCACACGGAGCAGCCGCCGCTTGCCGGCCTTGGTGACCGTCACGTCCTCCAGGTCGAGGCCCTCAGCGGCGACCACGGGCTCCAGGAGCTTCATCAGGTGGTCGCGGGGTGACGCGCTGCCCATATCGACCTCCCCTATTGTCGAGTCACAGCCGGGCGGACCTCGCCACTGGCTCAGCGTCGCCGGCCCGCTCGGCCAGCGACGACAGTTGACACCCTATCTGTTCGGCGGCCTGCGCAGAGCGTCACTCACCCCGCTCACCGTGATCCCCGCACACGCCGCGCCTGACCGCGTGCGGGGGTGCCAGCCCGTACGATGCTCTCTGCGGTCCGCAACAGTGAAAGGTCCTGCTCGTGCGCCAGCCTCACCTCTCCAGGCGAGCCCTGCTGGCGGGCGGGGCCGTCGTGGCGTTGCTCGCGGGCTGCAGCGCGCCGCCCGACCCCCAGCCGGTACGCGACACCCCCGAGCAGGCGCTGGCCCGCGTCCTCATCGCCGACAAGGAGCGGACGATCGCGCTCTACGCGGCGCTGATCGCCGACGGCGGCAAGCTCACCGCCTATCGCGACCGCCACCTCGCCCACCTGGCCGAGCTGCGGCGGCGCTTCCCCGGGCTGACCGCCCGGCCTCCCGCGCAGTCCCCCAGCCCGGCCGCCAGCCCGTCGGCTACAGCATCGGCCACGGCGTCGGTCTCCCCCACCGCCACGGCCGCGCCCAAGATGACGCTGTCGCGGCTGCGGGCGCTAGAGCGCGAGGCGGCGGCGCGGCGGCCCGCCCAGCTCGCGGGTGTGGCGCCCGCCCTGGCCCAGCTGGTGGCGAGCATCGGCGCCTGCGAGGCCCTGCACGCCGCCTCCGTCGTCAAGCCGCCCCGGCCGCCTGCCGCCGGCGCCCACGGCGATCCTGGAGACGTCGAGAAGCTCCGCAAGGCGCTCTCGGCCGAGCACGCCGCGGTCTTCGCGTACGGCCTGATGGGCGCCCGCACCACCGGCTCCCTGCGCACCCGCCTCACCCGCGCCTTCGACGCGCACCGCGACCGCCGCGACCAGTTGCGCCGCCTCATCACCGCCCGCGGCGGGCAGCCCAGCGAGGCCCAGGCCTCCTACGCGCTGCCGTCCGTCCCGTCGAGCGCTGCGGCGGCCTCCCGGCTCGCGGCCCACGTCGAGACCGGGCTCACCGCGTCCTATCTGGAGCTGGTGGCGGCCGGGGACACCGCGCTGCGGCGCTACGCGGCGGTGGCCGTGCAGGAGGCGGTGGTCCGGGCCCACTCCTTCCACCGGGGCGTCACCACGGCCTTCCCGGGCATGCCGGCGCCCGCCGCTCCCGCCCCGTCCGTCACCCCGACTCCCGGCGGCTGACCTTCGGCAGCGTGGTCCGCTCCCTTGGAGGGCTCGGCGAAGTAGTTGACATCGACTAGCCGACGCCGGATAGTTGATCCTGACTACAGGAGGCGTGATGGCGGGGAAGCGCAAAGTGGGAAACCTGCTGGCGCTGGCCGTCCTGTCCTATCTGAGCCGGCGTCCCATGCACCCGTACGAGCTCGGCCGGACCCTGCGCGAGCACGGGGACGCCCGCAGCATCAAGTACAACCACGGCTCGCTCTACATGGTCGTCGGTCAGCTGGCCCGCGCCGGGCTCATCGTCGAGGTCGGCACGAGCCGGCAGGGACAGTTGCCGGAGCGGACCGTGTACGGGCTCACCGACGAAGGGCGGCGGGAGCTGCGTGACTGGCTCAGCGAGCTGGTGGAGCAGCCGAAGCACGAGTATCCGGGGTTCGTGGCCGCGCTGTCGCTGATCGGCGCGCTGCCGCCGGACCAGGTCGTGGAGCTGCTGCGCAGGCGGCTGGAACGGCTCGCCGCGCAGCGCGCGGAGATCGCCGCCCTGATCGAGGACACGGTGGGCTCCGGCATGCCGGAGCTGTTCGTCGTCGAGGAGGAGTATCGGCTCGCGCTCCTGGAGGCCGAGACGGCGTTCGTCGAACGGTTCGTCCGGCGGATCACGGACCCGGAGACCGGCTGGGGCCCCCAGTGGGCGCGGGCGCACGCCGCCTGGAGCGCCGACGGGGGTGGTCCGCCGGGCTGACCCCGCTCAACGGACTGCCGCCACGGCAGGCCCGAGGGGCAGGACCCCGGTGCGGTGCGGGAACACCGCGACCGGGGTCGGCCTCGTATGCAGATCCCGCGGGAACGGAACCCGGTGCACGAGGTCGGCAACCGCAAGGGTAACCGGGATTCCTCCCCGTGGGGCACGTCGATCACTGGAGGAGTTCTGTCATGTTCCGTCCCGCTTACCCGTTAACCGCTCCATGGATGGCCCTGGGGGCGGTCGCCGGGCCCGCGCTGTTCGCGCTGTCCTGGGTCGTGCTCGGCCTGGTCAGCCCGGGCTACACGCTCTTCGGCCACCGGTTCACCGGATACTCGCCCATCAGCCAGCCCGTCAGCGGGCTCGGCATGGGCGTCACCGGGCCCTTCATGAACGCCGCGTTCGTCGTCACCGGGCTGATGCTGATCGCCGGTGTGGCCGGCGTCTTCCGCACGTTCGCGGGGCCCGGCCGCCTGGCCTGCGTGGTGCTGCTCGGGCTGAGCGGCGTGGGCCAGATCCTCTGCGGGATCTTCACCCTTGAGGAGATGATGCCGCACACGCTCGGCTACCTGCTGGCGATCGGCACGCCGGTGATCGGCTTCCTGGTGGCGGGGAGGTACTTCCGCCGGATGCCCGGCCTGCGCCGGTTCGGCACGTGGCTGCTCGTGGGCAGCCCGCTGACGCTGGTGCTGCTCGTGCTGTTCTTCCTGACCTTCCAGCCCACGGCCGACGGGGCCGAGCAGGGGGTGGCCGGGCTGGTGCAGCGGCTGGGGATCGTCGAGGTGCACGCCTGGTTCGCGGCCATGGGCGTGCTTGCCTTCAGGAGGCGGGTATGAGGACCGCCCGCGAGCGCTGACGCGTCGCCGCCTCGCTTCCGGGCGAGGCGGCGACCCTCCCGAAGAGGTCAGCGGCGGCGGCAGATCATGAGCTCGGTGGTCGGGCTCTCGCGGAGCACCCGGACCAGGCGGCGTTCGAGCGGATGCAGCAGGGCGCCGGCCAGCCAGCCTGTGATCTCGGTCAGCGTGACCGCGCGCAGGAAGCCGCCCCACAGCTTGCGCCAGACGGGGTTGGCGTCCACCTGGGCGTTCATCAGGACGAGCATGGGGACGCGGCGCAGCACCTCGAACCCGGCCTCGTCGAGGGCCGCGGTGATCCACGGCAGCGTGTGGTTGACCTGGTAGTCGGAGCGCTGCTCGGGCCGGTGCAGGAAGTTCTCCGACAGCACGAAGACGCCGCCGGGCTTGACCGCCCTGCCGATGTTGGTCAGGGCGGCGCGGTAGCGCGTGTCGTCGGTGATGTGGAAGAGCATGTCCATCGCCGACACGACGTCGTAGGAGGCGTCTTCGAGTGCGTCGCCGGGGTCGGCGATGTCGAGCCGCAGGAACGCGTCGCGGGGGAAGCGGCCGCGCAGGCGGTCGACGGCCGCCTCGGTGAGGTCGCTGCCCGTGATGGACTCGGCGCCCAGCGCCCGCCACTGGCGGACGTAGAAGCCGGTGCCCGACCCGATGTCGAGGACCCGGGACTTGGGCAGGTCGAGACCCAGGGCGGTGACCTCGCGGCGGAAGCCCTCGGCGCGGACTCGGTACATCCAGATGTTGAACGCCCTGCCGAGGGCCTTGTAGCCGACGCCGCTCTCGGTCCAGTCGGACTGCAGGCGTCGCTCCCAGAAGTCTTTCAGTTCGACGTGTGGCTTCACCGGGTCGAGACTTACAGCCCCCCACCGCCCCGTCAAACCGGGGCGGTGTTTCGCCGGAATTGTCAGGATGAGCAGGCGGCGACGACCCGGTCGGCGGCCTCCGCGAGCGGGATCTCCTGCTTCTCGCCGGTCACCCGGTCGCGCAGCTCGGCCACCCCCTGGGCCAGGCCGCGGCCGATCACCACGATCGTCGGGACGCCCAGCAGCTCGGCGTCCTTGAACTTGACGCCGGGCGACACCTGGGGCCGGTCGTCGACGAGCACCCGCAGGCCGCGCGACTCCAGCTCGGCGGCCAGCTCCAGGGCGGCCTCGACCTGGCGGTCCTTGCCGGTGCCGACGATGTGCACGTCGGCGGGGGCGACCTCGCGCGGCCAGACCAGGCCGAGCTCGTCGTGGGCCTGCTCGGCGATGACCGCCACCGCGCGGGAGACGCCGATGCCGTAGGAGCCCATGGTGACGCGGACCGGCTTGCCGTCGGGGCCGAGCGCGTCGAGCCCGGCGGCGTCGGCGTACTTGCGGCCGAGCTGGAAGATGTGGCCGATCTCGATGCCCCGGTCGATGGAGAGCGCCGAGCCGCAGCGGGGGCAGGGGTCGCCGGCGCGCACCTCGGCCGCCTCGACGGTGCCGTCGGGCTCGAAGTCGCGGCCCGCGACGACGTCGGCGGCGTGCTTGCCCGGCTCGTTGGCGCCGGTCACCCAGGCGGTGCCGGTGACGACCCGGGGGTCGACGAGGTAGCGGATGCCGAGCTCGCGCAGCACCTGCGGGCCGATGTAGCCGCGGACCAGGCCGGGATGCCTGGCGAAGTCGTCGGCCTCGAAGATGGCGGGCTCGCCGGGGGCGAGCGCGGCCTCCAGCCGCTTGAAGTCGACCTCGCGGTCGCCGGGCACGCCGATGACCAGGGTCTCGACCTTGTCGGAGCCGGGCGTGGACACCTTGACGACGACGTTCTTGAGCGTCTCGGCGGCGGTGATCGACAGACCGTGGTGCTCGTTGACGTGCGAGACCAGCGACTCGATGGTCGGGGTGTCGGGGGTGTCCATGACGCGCAGGGCGGGCAGCCCGTCGAGGGCGCGGGCGGGCGGCGCGGGAGTGGTGACGGCCTCGGCGTTGGCCGCGTAGCCGCACGAGTGGCAGGCCACGAACGTGTCCTCGCCGGTGGGCGTGGGCGCCAGGAACTCCTCCGAGGCCGACCCGCCCATCGCGCCCGACGTGGCGAACACGATCTTGTAGCGGATGCCGAGCCGGTCGAAGGTGCGGATGTAGGTCTCGCGGTGCTGCTCGTAGGAGTGCTTGAGGCCGTCGTCGTCGAGGTCGAAGGAGTAGGAGTCCTTCATGAGGAACTCGCGGCCGCGCAGGATGCCCGCCCGGGGCCTGGCCTCGTCGCGGTATTTGGTCTGGATCTGGTAGAGCGTGACCGGGTAGTCCTTGTAGGAGGAGTATTCGCCCTTGACCATGTCGGTGAAGAGCTCCTCGTGGGTGGGCCCGAGCAGGTAGTCGGCGCCCTTGCGGTCGTGCAGCCGGAAGAGCGTGTCGCCGTACTCGGTCCAGCGGCCGGTGGCCTCGTAGTATTCGCGGGGCAGCAGCGCGGGGAAGAGCACCTCCTGGGCGCCCATCCGGTTCATCTCCTCGCGGACGACGCGGGCGATGTTCTCCAGCACCATCTTGCCGAGGGGCAGCCACGAGTAGATTCCGGGCGCTACCCGGCGGACGTATCCGGCGCGAACGAGGAGCTTGTGGCTCGGCACTTCCGCGTCTGCCGGGTCGTCCCGCAGGGTGCGAAGAAACAACGACGACATGCGCAGCAACACGGCTACTCCTTGCTCGAAACCGGCTTGAAGGATTACAGGCTATCGATTCCGAGGAGGCGTACGCGCGCGCTTATCCCCCGGGCAGGACGGCCAGCCCCATGGCGAACAGCCCGGCGATGACGGCGGCCAGCGCGAGAGCGCGCGCCCTGGCCGGCCCCGTGCGGCGCAGCAGGAGCACGGCGGCGGCCGCAAGGGCCCCCACGGGCAGGGCTGGCAGCGGCCAGAAGTACGGCTCGGCGGCGATGAACCCGGGCGTCGCCCGGTCCACGACGTCGGTCACCACGGCGGCGCCGATCACCCCGGCCGCGAGATCGCCCCACCGGTCGTCCCTGCGGGTCGCGTAGGCGAGCAGCCCGAGCCCGACGAGCAGGGCGAACGTCCAGTGGAGCCCGGCCGGCGTGCCACCGAGAAGGGTGACGTCGAGATCGCCGCGCAGGGCGCCGCCGCCCATGGTGGCCACCACGGTCGACACCGCTGCCAGGAACGTGGTCAGCAGCGCCCAACCGAAGCCGGTGGCGGTGGCGCCGACGGCGACCGTCAGGGCCAGATAGGCGTACGGGTCGTAGACCTGGCCAGCCCAGCCGGGGATCCGGCCGGCGCCGAGCATGCCGACGAGGCCGACGGCCAGTCCGGCGAAGAAGGCCACCACCAAGTGGATCTCGATGCGTCGCTGACGACGGTCGAATTCGAGAAAGTAGTCGTGGTCGATCGTGCTTGTCTTCATCTCAATACTCAGGTCATCCCTCCTCAGGCAGACGCCGCGGACGACCAGTTCCACATTATGTGACCGTACAAGAAAGGCAAATTTCGGTTAACCGGAAGTAACGTCAGCCGCCCAGGAGTTCTTCCCACGGATGGCGGGTGTTGGTGCGGCGGGTGGTGTCGAGCGCCTCGGCCAGGCGCCAGAGGCCGGGGCGGGCGCGCACTCGTGCCCGGCCCATCGGGTCGATGGCGCGCAGCTCGAAGCGGACGCCCATGACGTCGAGCACGGCGCAGGAGTCGCCGCTCGTGCCCGTCGTGACCAGGCCAGGCATACGGTCGGAGAGCAGGGCCGCCACCTCGGCGGCGAACGGGCCGTCGCGCCACTCGACGTGCCAGCTCGGGTCGGCGCCGCGCCACCAGGTCAGGTCGCGGCAGGATTCGATGAAGTCGGCCTCGGTCGCGAGCGCGGCCATGACCCGGCCGAACGCCTCGTAATGCACCGCGCCGCCGGCCGGCAGGTCGGCCGCGGCGGGCGGCGTGCCGTCCTTCGTCCGTCGCAGCGCGTGCTTTCGCCTCACGGGCAACACTGTGATCGGCGTGGACGCGTTTCCGCAAGGGGCGGGTGGGTCAGAAGTGCGGGGCCCGGCGGCTGCGGACATAGGCCGAGATAGGCGGATATCGACAGACGTCACGTTCGGGCGGTATGCACGAAGGGCGGGGGTTCATCCGTACGGACGATCGGGGATAAATCGATCACACCGGCAGGTTGCACCTGGTGGGGCGTGTGCCCACTGGTACACAATCTCCGGAACGAGGGAGGCAGCGTGACGTTGCGCGTGGCGGTCATCGGATCCGGTCCTGCTGGGATCTACACGGCGGAGGCCTTGATCAAGCAGTCCGGCGGAGCCGTGGAGGTGGACGTCCTCGAACGGCTGCCAACCCCGTACGGGCTGGTCAGGTACGGCGTCGCGCCCGACCACACGTCGATCAAGTCGATCGCCAACTACCTGCGCAAGGTGCTGGAGCAGCCGGAGGTGCGCTTCCTCGGCGGCGTCACGCTGGGCGAGCACGTGACCGTCGAGGACCTGCTGGCCTGCTACGACGCGGTCGTCTACTGCACCGGCGCGATGGTGGACCGGCGGCTGGGCATCCCCGGCGAGGACCTGCCGGGCAGTGTCGCCGCCACCGACTTCGTGAACTGGTACTGCGGCCACCCCGACGTGGACCCGTCGCGGTTCACGCTCGACAGCCCCGAGGTGGCGGTGATCGGCGTCGGCAACGTGGCCGTCGACGTGGTGCGGATCCTGGCCAAGACCTCCGAGGAGCTGAGCGCCACCGACGTGCCCCACGAGGTGCTGGAGCGGCTGGAGAGCAGCCAGGTCAAGGCCATCCACATGATCGGCCGCCGTGGGCCCGAGCACGCCAAGTTCACCCTGAAGGAGCTGCGCGAGCTGGGCGAGCTCGCCAACGCCGACGTGTGCGTGCGCCCCGATGAGGCCGTCGTGCTCGGCGCCGACTTCCCCCGCCAGATCCGGGGCAACATCGAGGTGCTGCGCTCGTGGTCGGAGCGCAGCCCGGCCGGCCGGCCGCGCCGCCTGGACGTGCGGTTCTGGCTGCGTCCGGTGGAGATCCTGGGCACCGAGCGGGTCGAGGGGCTCAAGCTGGAGCGCACGATCCTCTCGCCGGAGGGCCGCGTGGTCGGCACCGGCGAGTACGAGACGCTGCCGGTCGGCATGGTGCTCCGCTCGGTCGGCTACCAGAGCGTCCCGCTGCCCGGGGTGCCGTTCTCGGAGAAGACGATGACCGTGCCGAACGCGGCGGGGCGGGTTCGCGAGCGCGAGTACGTCGCCGGCTGGCTCAAGCGCGGCCCGACCGGCGTGATCGGCACGAACAAGTCCGACGCCGCCGAGACCGTCCGCACGCTGCTGTCCGACCTGTCCGGGCAGGCGCCGCGCGACCTCAGGCCGCTCGACGCGCTGCTGTCCGAGCGCGGGGTGCACCCGGTGACGTACGAGGAATGGCTGGCGATCGAGTCGGCCGAGGCCGAGCTGGCCAAGTCGCTGGGCCGCGGCGAGCGGGTCAAGCTGACCGGCCTGGAGGCGATGCTGCGGGCCTGCCGTCCCTGAGAGGAACGCATGCGTACCACCGTCCCGTCAGGCGTGCCCGGCTTCCCCGAGGTCTACCGGCTGCAGCAGGAGCGCTACCCCGCGGCCGAGCCCGGCTGGCAGCCCGTGCACACCGTGTACGTGCCCGCCGACCGGTTCGGCGCCGGCACCGTGGCCGCGTGGGGCGACGAGGCGCTGGCACTGGCTAAGGCGCACCTGGCCACGCCCGCCGAGCTGGCCGAGGTGTTCGACGTGCCGGCGGAGCTGTCGGCCGCCGTGCACGAGCGGGTGCTGCGCAAGCTCGCCGGCGAGCCGGTCGAGGACCTGCGGGTGGACTTCGAGGACGGGTACGGCGTGCGCCCGGACGAGGAGGACGGCCACGTCGAGCAGGCGGTCGAGGCGCTGGCCGCGATGCGCGCGGCGGGCACGCTGCCGCGCCGGTGGGGGCCTCGGGTGAAGTCGTTCGCCGACGGGGACCCGGAGCGGTCCGTGCGGACGCTCGACGGGTTCGTCACCGGGATCGTCGAGCGGCTCGGCGAGCTGCCGGACGGTTTCGTGGTGACCTTCCCCAAGGTGCTGATGGAGGCGTACCTCGGGCAGTTCGTCGCGTTCCTGGAGCGGCTGGAGCGGGCGCTGGGGCTCTCCCCGCTGCGGTTCGAGATCCAGGTGGAGGCGCCGCAGACCGTGCGGTTCCTGCGCGCCGAGCTGGCCGGCGAGCTGGGCGGGCGGCTGTCGGCGGCGCACTTCGGGGTGTTCGACTACACCGCGGCGCTCGGGCTGCCGCCGCACGAGCAGCGGCTCGACCATCCGGCCTGCGACCACGCGCGGCACGTGACGCAGACGGCGTTCGCGGGCACCGGGGTGGAGCTGTCGGACGGTTCGCTGGCCGCCTCCCCCGCCTCCGGCTCGTCCGCCGACGTGCGGGCGCTGTGGCGGCGGCATGCGGCGCTGGTGCGTCACTCCCTGGCGCACGGGTTCCACCAGGGGTGGGACATGCATCCGTCGCATCTGGTGAGCCGGTTCGCCACCGTCTACGCCTTCCATCTGGCGCGTTACGACGCCTACCGGGAGCGGGTGCGCGCCTGGGAGGAGCGGCGCGCGGCCGGGGGCGGCGTGATGGACGAGCCGGCGACCGTCAAGACGCTGGTGGCGGCCCTGCGCCGGGCCGACGCGGCCCTGCCCTGACCGGCTAGTCGCGTTCGACGAGCGAGCGCCAGCGGCGGACCAGCTGCGCGTCCACCGGGTCCGTCCAGCTCCGCCGGACCGCCGAGCCGACGTGGAAGGCGCGTACGCCGTAGTCCAGCAGGTCCGCCACGTGCCGGGGCCTGAGACCGCCGCCGGCCATGATGATGGAGCCGTCGCCGGCGTCGGCGCGGCCCTTGAGCACGGGCAGCCCGTCCCCCACGCCGTGCGGCGAGCCCGCCGTCAGCACCGTGGCGAGGTTGGGCAGCAGGCGGACGGCCCGCCAGGAGGCCTGTGTGTCGGCCGCGTGGTCGACCGCCCGGTGGAACGTCCAGGGCAGCGGGGACACCGCGTGGATGAGCGCCTCGGTGGCCGCCAGGTCCACGGCTCCCGCCTCGTCCAGGAACCCGAAGACGAACCCGGCCGCGCCCGCCTGCGCCAGCTCGCGGGCGTCGGCGCGCAGCCTTTCCAGCACGTCGCCGTCCGCGGCGAACCCGCCGTCGCAGCGGAGCATCACCATCTGCGGCAGCGGGCACTCGGCTGCGATGGCCGCGACCGTCTCGGGCGCCGGAGTGAGCCCGCCCTCCGCCATCCCGGTGACGACCTCCAGGCGGTCGGCGCCACCTTGTTCAGCCGCCACGGCGTCACGCACGCCGAGCGCGATGACCTCCAGCAGGGATCCCGTCATGCTGGAGAGGGTATAGGCAGCTCTGCCCTGATTTGCCCGCCGAGGTGGGGAAATCCTCCTGGCGGGCCGGCATACGCCGGACACCCGGGGAGCGCGGGCGACGGCCCGCACTCCCTGTCAGCCACCGGCCGGACCGGCCATGCTGTGAACGTGAACATCGCCGGCCACGCGGAACGGATCCGGAGTCAGGCGACGATCAGTTCCGGTGCCGTGAGGTCGCGGAAGGCCGTGATCGCCGGGTCGGCGGCCCTGCGCTGGAACAGCGCGCCCGACGCGCGATGCGGCAGGTCCACCGTGCGCACGTGACGGAAGCCGCGGCGCCGGTAGTAGCTCTGGAGCCCTTCGTTGCGCTTGGCGCAGTCCAGCCGCAGCCACGGCAGTCCCGACCCGTACGCGGTGGCGCCCGCCCAGTCCAGCAGGGCGTCTCCCAGGCCGCTCCCCGACCAGGGCCGCGCCACGGCGAGCTTGTGCACGTACAGGGCGGCGCCGGGGTCGTCGGCCTCGGTCCAGAACTCCGGATCGGCGTGCCCGTCGAGGGCGATGGTGGCGACGAGCGGCGCCGGCCCGTCGGGGTCGAGCGCGCGCAGCTCGTCGTCGAGCAGGAACAGCACGCGCTCCTCGATCAGCGGCAGGATACGGTCCGGGCCGAATCCTTCGCGGGGCCACTGGCGGACGCCCCGCGAGTGCAGCCAGCCGGCCGTGTCGGCGAGGAGGTCGAGAACCCCCCGGAGGTCGACGGGCTCCGCCCGCCGGAGGGTGAGCGGGTGCAGGAGGGTGTTCGTGCGCATGATTCACCTTTCATTGCGATACGCGCGCGTACGAATACGCAAAGTGATCGATGGATGGGATACGAATCCCAAATGGTGGCCTATGGCCCGATATATCCGGTAGCCCGATATATACGGATAAATCGCTACAAGGGGAGCATTACGGCTCCCCGCGTCCAGCGAGACGGCAGGCTCGCTGGTACCGCGGCCGGCGGGATCACCCCCAACCGAGCTCTGTCAGCGGCGGTCGAGCTCGTATCTGATCAGATGTTTGTCGGCAGGCAGCACCGACACCGCGACGCGCACCGGCAGTTCGTAACGGTCGTAGCCCACGCGCACATAGACCATGACCGGCGTGCCGAGCTCCAGTTGGAGCCGCTCAGCCTCCTCCTGATTGGGCATCCGCGCCCAGATGTCGTCCACCACGCGCACCTGCTCGTGCCCCAGTTCCTCCAGCACGCGGTTGGCGCCTCGCTCGATGTCGCCCGGCCGGGCGATCGCCGAGTCGGCCACCAGCTTCCGCGGGAAGTAGGAGTCGTTGGTGTTGTAGGGCTGGCCGTCCACGAACCGCAGGCGCCGCCGTACCACGGCGAGCTCCCCGTCGGACAGTTCCAGCCTGCTGGCGATCTCCTCCACCGGAGATACGGTCAGAACCTCTATGTACTGGCTGGGCTCGCGGCCTTCCTGCGTGACGGCGAAGGCGAAGGCCTCGCGCAGCTCTCCAGAAGGCTGCGGCTCCAACTCGCGCTGCGGGTAGATGAGCAGCGGCCTGCGATCCCTGACCACCGTGCCGCGCCGTGGCGTACGCGTTACGAGCCCTTCATTCACGAGTTCCCCGAGGGCCAATCGGACGGTGTTGCGGCTCACCCCATGGTCTTCCATGAGTTGCGCCTCTGTCGGCAGCTGTGCTCCGGGGCCGAGTACGCCGGAGTAGATGGCCCTTCTCAGCTCCGAAGCCACCTGCTGATACAGCACCGACCTTGCCACTTTCACCCCTTTTGTTCCAACAATTTAGACGATCTGGTTCTAGCAGACCATCTCCCCCTTGACCGGACGGCATCCGCAGCCGCATCATCCATTCGTTGGTACAAATCCATCGAAAGGCCGGTGAGGGGGTGAGGGCCGGTGATGCCGGACCGCGCGGGTATGCCGTACGTGCCCTGGCGGGACCCTTGCGAAGCAACACGTTTACTGCGTTACGAGTTGCCTCGCCACGGGTTCCTCCACATCAGCCAGTGCGTCCAGCCCGGCAGTTCCGCGCCTTCCCTGTCAGCCGAGCCGAACGTCCGGTGCGAAGACGGGCCCCTCGCCCACGCGAGGGAAGCGCCCCCGCCTGCGTCCCGGAGCAGTGCGGCCCGACAGGGAAAGTGGCATCGCCGCAGCTAGACCAACACCCGGAGTCCTCGCGAGAGGGTCACTCCCCCACCAACTCCGTGTGCGACCACGCGGTTCAGGACTCCATCCCTCGCCGGAGTCCTGGCACCGCCGCTCACGGGGCAGGAAGCGCGTCCTGGCGGGTCCCCCACGCCCGCCAGGGCGCGCGTTCCTCCTTCGGAGGCCTTCCCCTTCCCGCCGTCCAGCCCGCAGGCGCCGCGTCCCGGCTTTGTGTCCCCGCGGCACGGTGACGGTTCGGCGCGGGGCGGGTGATGCTTTTCTCGCCTGCCCACGCGGCCAGGTTTCCCTATCCGAGGACTGACCGTCCGGGGGATTCGGCGCTGACCGTAATAAGGACCTCGACACCCCCTTGACGAGCGGGAGCTGGACGCCTAGCTTACCAAGCAAGCGCTTGGTAAGAGTCAGGGAGGCGGCCATGGCGCAGACCCGTGAGCTACTCACCCAGGAGCGGCGGCTCGCCTCCCTGCTGTGCAGGCCGCGCCCGGCCGCGAGCGACCCCGTGGACCCCGAGACGTTCCGCGGGGTCCTCGGCCGGTTCGCCACCGGCGTGGTCGCCATCACGGCGCTCGACCGCGAGGGTCGGCCCCACGGCCTCGCGGCCAACTCGTTCACCTCGGTGTCGCTCGACCCGCCGCTCGTGGCGTTCTGCGTGGCGTACAGCAGCACGAGCTGGCCCCGGTTACGGGCGGCCAAGGTGATCACCCTGAACATCCTGGCCGAACACCAGCGGGCCGTCTGTGCCCAGATGGCCACCCGCGGCGGAGACAAGTTCGCGGGCCTGACCTGGAGGGAGTCGCCCGGCGGGAACCCGGTGCTCGATGGCGCGCTGGCCTGGATCGACTGCCGGATAGACGCCGAGCATCCCGCAGGGGACCACGTCATCGTGGTGGCCCGTGTGCTGCAGCTCGACACCCACGCCGACGGCGGCCCGCTGGTGTTCTACAACCGCTCCTATGGCGGCTTCGACCCCATATCTTGACGGGCAATATATGTTGGGGGCATGAACGTCACGGAGCCCATGTTCCTCGCGCTCACGGCGCTGGTGGACGGGCCGCTGCACGGCTACGGCATCGTTCAGGAGGTCGAGCGCATCTCCGGCGGCCGCGTCCAGCTCAAGATCGGGAGCCTGTACGGGGTGCTCGACCGGCTCGCGGCGCAGGGCCTGATCGCGCTCGACCGCGAGGAGGTCCGGCAGGGCCGGCTGCGGCGCTACTACCGGCTGACCGACGAGGGCGCCACCGTCCTCCGTGAGGAGGCCGCCCGCCTGGCCGCCAACGCCGAGGCCGCGAACTCCCGCCTGCGAGCCCGCCCGGCCGGCGGCCTCGCCATCCGGATCGCCGGCACGCCTCACCTGGGAGGTGCCGGGTGAGCGAGCTGCTGGAGCGGCGCTACCGATCCGTGCTGCGCCTGCTGCCGGAGGACTACCGGCGCGAGCGTGAGAGCGAGATGGTGGCCGCGTTTCTGGAGGCGGCCGGCGACGTCTCCAGCGCGGACAACCCGCGCCCCGGGTGGGGCGAAGTGGGCAGCGTGCTCGCGCTCGCCCTGCGGCTGCGGCTCGGAGGCCAGGACTCCGCCCCGCGGGCGTTCGCCCGGGGCGAGGCCGTACGGCTGGTGGCACTGCTCGGCCTGGGGTTCCAGGCCGCGCTGTCCGTCGTCACCACGGCCGGCGGGGTGGCGGAGCCTCTCTTCTTCCTGGCCGCGGCGGAGGCCTGCTGCTGGGTCGTGGCGTTCCTCGCGCTCGTACGCGGGCACCTGCCGACGGCCAAGGGCGCCGCGGTCCTCGCCCTGCTGCCGGTCACCGGAACCGTCGCCTTCCAGGCCTCGGACTCCGCGCAGCCCGCGTCGCAGACAGCCTCGTGGCTCGTCCTCACCGTGGTCCCGGTGATCGCGCTGCTGCTCGCCTACCACCGCGACGTCCTTCCGGTGACGCGGCCGTGGTGGCAGGCGGTGCTGCCGCTCACCGTGGCGGTGTTCGCGGCCTCCCTCGCCCTGCTGCCCCGGGATCCCACGTGGTCGTGGTCGTACCCCTGGACGGATCCGATCGGGCTGGGCGTGCTCGCCCTGGTGGCGGGCGTGGCGGCCGGCGCGATCCGCCGGCCGGCGGCGCCCTGGCGGCTCGCCCTGGGCATGGTCGCGGCGCTGCTGATGGCAGTGCGGCTCCTGGACATGGCGGATATGTACGGCGATCTTCTGGTCACGGGCAGCGTCCAGGTGGTGCTCCTGGCCGTCCTCGCGACCGGTCTCACCATCACGGGAAGGCGCGCGCTACCCGAGCCTGTCTAGGCGGGAAGGGTCGGGCGATCTACCGTCCGGGGTATGAGTTCACGCTCCACCTTCCTGCTCGATGTCCTGATGGCGGAGTTCGGCGCATCGATCAAGCGCGACCCGGCCGCGTTCCGGCGCAAGTTCCGGAAGATGGCGGCCTCCCCGTTCGCGTTCTACCGGGGCAGCGCCTGCCTGTTCTACGCGGACCTCACCTCCGGGTACGCGGACGAGGCGCACCTCGACCCGGCGACCAGCCGCGTGTGGATCCACGGCGATCTGCACGCGGAGAACTTCGGCACGTACATGAACGCCTCTGGCGTCCTGGTGTTCAACGTCAACGACTTCGACGAGGCGTACGTCGGCCCGTACACCTGGGACCTCAAGCGGTTCGCGGCCAGCGTGGCGCTCCTGGGGTACGCCAAGGCGCTGTCGGACGAGGCCATCGGGCGGCTCGTCGGCGACTTCGGCGGCGCCTACCTCACCGAGCTGGCCGCGATCGCGCGGGGCGGCGACGACGCCGTCGGCTCGCTCACCCTGGACACCACCTCGGGAGTGCTGCACCGGGTGCTGCAGACGGCCCGGCTGCGCACCCGGGTGGCGATGCTGGAGATCGAGACGGTCATCGACGACTACGAGCGGCGCTTCGCGTTCATGGAAGGCCGCACGCCGGTCACGGACACGACCCGGCAGGCGGTCCGGTCGGCGTTCGAGGACTACCTGACCACGCTGCCCACCCCGTCGAACCCGGTGGAGCACGTGATCAAGGACATCGCGCTGCGCACCGGCGTGGGCATCGGCTCGGCCGGGCTGCCCTCGTACAACCTGCTGCTGGAAGGGCGCTCGCAGGCGCTGGAGAACGACGTGATCCTCTACATGAAGCAGGCCCAGGTGCCGGCGGTGGCTCGGCACATCACCGACGAGAAGGTGACCCGCTACTTCCGCCACCAGGGGCACCGGACGGCGGAGTCGCAGCGTGCGCTGCAGGCGTACGCGGACCCGTGGCTCGGCTACACCACCCTGGGCGGCGCCGGACAGCTCGTCGCCGAGGTGTCACCGTACTCGGCCGATCTGGACTGGGACGACGTGAACGAGCCGGAAGAGCTGCACGCGATCATGCTCGACCTGGGCCGGGCGGTGGCGCGTATGCACGCGGTGGCCGACGACGAGTCCGCCCACGACCTGGTCACCTTCTCCACGGAGGAGGCGATCGTGGGCGTGGCGGGGGACGATCGCGCCGGGTTCATCGGGATGCTGGTGGAGTTCGCGCACCGGTACGGGGCCCAGGCCAGGGAGGATCACCAGCGGTTCGTGGACCTGTTCAGGAACGGCCGCCTCCCGGGCGTCTGACGGGGGATGGCGACCAACCGGTCGGTATGGCATGCTTCCGGAACATGACTCTGTTCTCGGTGGAAGGCAAGACAGTCGTCGTCACCGGCGGCTCCCGGGGCATCGGCCGCATGATCGCGGCCGGGTTCACGGCGGCCGGCGCGAAGGTCGTCATCTCCGCGCGCAAGGCCGCCGAGGTGGAGCGGACCGCCGCCGACCTCGGCTGCACGGCCGTGGTCGCCGACCTGTCCACGCCCGAGGGGGTGGACGCGCTGGTGTCGGCGGTCTCGGGGCCGCTGCACGTGCTCATCAACAACGCGGGCGCGACCTGGGGCGCGCCGCTGGAGGAGTATCCCGGGCACGCCTTCGACAAGCTCTGGAACATCAACGTCAAGGGCGCCTTCACGCTCGTCCAGCGCCTGCTGCCGCGGTTGCGCGAGGCGGCGGGCGAGGACGACCCGGCACGGGTGATCAACGTCGGCTCGGTCGACGGCATCAGAGTGCCGGTGATGGAGACGTACGCCTACTCCTCCACCAAGGCGGCCGTGCACATGCTGACCCGGCACCTGGCCAGGCAACTGGCCCCGGAGCACATCACCGTGAACGCGATCGCCCCCGGCCCGTTCGACTCCAAGATGATGGCCTTCGCGCTGGACGACCCGTCGACCCGGGCCTCCATCGCCTCGAACGTGCCGCTCGGCCGCATCGGACGGCCCGACGACATGGCCGGGGCGGCGATCTTCCTGGCCTCGCGCGCCGGCGCCTACCTGACCGGGACCGTCATCCCGGTGGACGGCGGAATCACGGCCTAGAGCAGCTCGCGCAGCGCCGCGGCGAACGCGGCGGCGGAGCCGGGGACCTGGCGCAGGTAGAGGTACGGCTCGGTCAGCTCCAGCTCGATCAGGGCAGGGGCGCCGCCGGGTAGCCGGACCAGGTCGATCCTGGCGTACAGAAGGGGCTGTGGGATGGCGGCGAGCACCTTCTCGGCGAGTTCGACCTGGTCCGGGGCCGGTGTGCGCGGCTGCGCCCAGATGTTGTCGACGCCCGTCATGCCGGGGGCCAGCATGGGCGAGCGGCGGACGGCATGGCTGAAGCGACGGTTGAAGTAGAGCAGCGAGGTCTCGCCCTCCGCCTCGACCATGTCCAGGTAGGGCTGGACCATGGGGGTGCGGCCGGCGGCCTCGAGCGCGGCGGCGAAGGCCGTGGCCTCGGCGCGGTCGGAGGTCCTGATCGTGTCGCGGGCGCTCGCCGAGATCGTGGGCTTGACGACGTACTCCCGGTGGTCCGGCAGGTCGCGGGAGGACCAGTGGGTGGGCACGATCGGCAGGCCGAGGTCGCGCAGGTAGGTCTTGTCGGTGTTGGACTCCAGGACGGCGGCCGGGTTGAGCAGCCGGGCGACGCGCTCCACGCGCCGGGTCCAGGCCAGGAACTCGGCCCTGCGGTCGCAGTAGTCCCAGACGGATCGGACGACGACGGCGTCGTAGGCGCTCCAGTCGGCCTCCGGGTCGTCCCAGCGCTCGGTCCGGCCTTCGAGGCCGGCCTCGCGCCAGGCGGCCAGGACGAGGTCGCGCTCGTCATCGTGGCCATCCGGGTCGTCGAAGGTGACGTAAGCACACAGAACCATCCGGAGATGGTAGCGCCCGCGCCCCCGGGCAGCGCGGGCGCATCCACCTGCTAGTCGACGTCGACGGCCACGCGGGCCCAGCTGCGGTTGGTCGCCACGACCGCGTTGCCGTTGATGTTGGTCACGTTGGTCGCGGCCGAGCCGCCGCGGTTGCTCGTGCCGATGTTGCTGAAGTTGTTGCCCGTCTGCGACGACTCGCTGTTGCGGCTGTCGTTGTCGATCCGGGTGTCGGCGTGAGCGGGGACGGCCATGAGGGCGAGGCCGGCGGCGGTGAACCCGATGAGCGCGAGCTTCTTGATCATTTCTTGGTGGTCCCTTCGGATCAGAAGAAGATGTAGGTGATGGCGGTGCTGCCGTTGGCCGCCGTGATGGCGTAGCCGTTGAGGTTGTTGACGTTGACCGACCGGCCCCAGCCGTGGTTGGCCGAGCCGACGCGGGAGAACGTGTTGCCCGACTGTGACGACGAGGTGTTGGTGCTCCAGTTGTCGGTCCAGCTGTCGGCGTGCGCCGGTGCGGCCAGCACCGTGACGCCGACCGCTGTCGCCACCACGAAGCCCGTGGCGCACAGCTTCTTGATCACTTCAGCTCCTTCGTCGTGTGAGGGCAGGCGAACGCCCTCATTGACCTGCCTTGACCCGGGGGGGTCAAAGCCAAAGCGATCGTATAACCCTGGGTAGCCAATCAACAGCATATGGTGATCAGAAGATTGTTCTGCGCCATCCCTGACGGAAGACGTCAGTGTCCCGGGCCTAGCGTCACCGCATGATCTACGAGCTTCGCCGCTACACCATGGTGCCCGGCGCCCGTGACGTGCTCATCGACCTGTTCGAGCGGGAGTTCGTCGAGACGCAGGAAGAGGCGGGGATGCGGATCGTCGGCCACTTCCGCAATCCCGACGACCCCGACCAGTACCCCTGGATCCGCTCATTTCCTGACATGGAGGCACGCAAGGCGGCGCTGACCGCCTTCTACTCGGGGCCCGCCTGGAAGGCGAACCGCGACGCGGCCAACGCCACCATGCTCGACTCCGACGACGTCCTCCTGCTCCGCCCCGTCTCCGCGCCCCACACCCCCGCCTGGTCCTGGCCGCGCCCCCTCGCCCCCACCGGCCCGCGCCCGCCGGTGGGCGCCACCGCTCTCCCCTCTTCCCTGTACGTGGCCACGATCTGCCACGTCGAGGACGGGTTCGCGGCGTACTTCGCCTCCCAGGTGGCGCCCGCCCTGGTGTCAGCCGGGGCGCCGCCTCTCGCCTGCTTCGAGACCGAGCCCGCGGCCAACACCTTCCCGGCTCTTCCCGTACGGGAGGGAGAGAACGTGTTCGTCTGGCTGACCCGTTTCGAGCGAGCGGCCGACGAACTCCCCCTCCCCACCCTCGACGCTTACCTGACAGCACCCCCACACCGCCTCCGCCTCACCCCCGCCGCCCGCTCAGCCCTCAGGTGATGGGCGTGCCGCCTCCTCTTCCCCTCCGCCCGCCCGGCCCTCAGCTGACGGGCGCCCCTTCCTCGCCTCTCCGCTTGGCTCCCACGCGACCGGCGCGCAGCCTCCACCTCTCCCCACCGGCCCGCGCGGTCCTCAGGTGATGGGCGTGCCGGCGATTACTTCTGCGGCGGCCTGGCCGCAGACACGGGCGGCGCCGTAAGTGGCGATGTGGACGGCGCCGAGGTCCGCGCGGTGCGGCAGGCCCATCTCCACCACCACCGCGTCCGGGCGGGCGCTGAGCAGGTGACGCAGCGCCTCGGCCTGCCACGGGTGCCGGTGGGCGTCGCGGACCACGAGCACGAGCCCGCGGCCGGTGATTCGGGCGAGCAGGTCCTCGATCGCGGCCCCGGTGGCCTGGCCGGCGGCGAACCGGGTCGCGGTGGTGCCCGGCAGCAGCTCGGCGAGGGGCGCGGCCACGCCCCATGGAGTGGCCTTGTCGATGGCCATGTGCGTCTCGGGGGCGAGCTCCACGACGTGCGGGGCATCGGTCAGCGGCAGCACCGGCGGGCTGGCCCGGCGCGTGACGCGCAGCGCCCGCCGCGCCGCCACCAGCCCGATCCCACCACCGGCCCGCGTGGCACCCGCGGTACCGCCCGCACCGTCTGTGCTGCCCGGGGAAGTGGTCCAGAGTGCCAGCTCGCGGACCCTGCGGGCGGCGTCGGCCAGTCTCTCCTCGGGCAGCAGCCCTTCGGTCACCGCGGCGAGGATGGCGTCGCGCATCGCGTCGATGGTGGCCTCGTCGTAGCTTTCGCCGCCGACGCAGATGGCGTCCGCACCCGCGGCGATGGCGCGGGCGGCGGCACCGCCGATGCCGTACGGACCGGAGACGGAGGTCATCTCGATCCCGTCGGTGACGATCACGCCGTCGAAGCCGAGCTCCTCGCGCAGCAGGCCGGTGAGGACCTTGGGGCTGAGCGTGGCGGGCAGGTGCGGGTCGTACGAGGGCACGAGCAGGTGCCCGGTCATGACGGCCCGCACGCCCTCGGCGATGGCCGCGCGGAACGGCCGCAGGGCCTGCTCGATGCCGCCGTCCGCGACGACCGGCACGCCGTGGTGGGAGTCGACCGAGGCGTCCCCGTGCCCGGGGAAGTGCTTGGCGCAGGCCGCGACGCCCGCGGACTGCAGGCCGCGGATGAACGCCCGGGTGTGCCGGGCGACCAGCTCGGGGTCGGCGCCGAAGGCACGCAGCCCGATGACGGGGTTGCGGGGGTTGGAGTTCACGTCGGCGGAGGGCGCGAAGTCGATGCCGATCCCGACGGCCGCGAGATCCAGCCCCAGGTCGCGGGCGAGCTCCTCGGTCAGGGCGGGGTCGTCCACGACGCCGAGCGCGTAGCCGCCGGGGCGGCTGCTGCCCGTGGCGACCTCCAGCCTGGTCACCTCGCCGGTCTCCTCGTCGGTGCCGACCAGCACGTGCGGGTTCTCGGCGCGCAGGGCCGCCGTGAGGCGGGCCACCTGCTCGGGATCGGCGATGTTGCGGGAGAACAGCACCACCCCGGCCAGTCCGTCGGAGAGTCTGCGGCGCAGCCACTCGGGCGGCGTGTGCCCCGCGAAACCCGGCAGGAGGACGGCGTCGGTCATGCGGAGGAGATCGCGGCTCGGAGGCATGAACCGCAATCTAATAGGAAAGTTTCTTATTTGCTAGAGGCGTTCCCGAACGTCACCCCGTCCCCCGTGATGACGAAGTTGGCCACCGTCACCCCGCGAGCGCCCTTCCACCTAGAAGTCCCGCCGCCGCCCCGCATCTCTTGGTCGCCGCCAGGGCCGGAAACGAACCGCGCCCGCCGCCGGAGGGGCCGCGCTGGTGGGGTGGTCCGGTCCGGAGGATCACGCCGTCGGGCAGCGAACCCCGACGCGACGCCGATAGTGAACGGGTTTGCCGTGTGTTCATGGTGGCCCGGAAGCGCTGGATAATGGCTGGGAGCGGTGGAATCAACTGTTCACCAAGCGCTTGGTCGAGGGCGCATAATGGTGTCCGTGACAACGCGAAAGAACTCCGGCGACACCGCCACCCAGGCGAAGCGTGCCGGCGCCGCCTCCTCCGGGGCGGCGTCCGAGCGCCGCGAACATCTCGTCAGACTCGCCGCGGAGCTCTTCGCCGCCAAGGGATTCCAGGCCACGACCGTCCGGCAGATCGCCCAGGAGGCGGGCATCCTCTCGGGCAGCCTCTACCACCACTTCGACTCGAAAGAGGCGATCGTCGACGAGGTGCTGTCCACCTTCCTCGACGACGTCACCGCCCGCTACCGCGCCGCCGTCGCGGGCGGCGACGACCCGCTCGCGGTGCTGACGGAGATGGTCCGCATCGGGTTCGGCACGCTGGAGCCGCACCGCGCCGCGATCACCGTGATGCAGAACGACTGGAACTACCTGCGTCAGTTCGAGCGCTTCAACTACCTGGTCAAGGCCGAGGAGGAGGTCGAGCAGATCTGGGTGACGCAGATCAGGGCCGGCCAGGCGGCCGGGCAGCTCCGCGACGACGTCGACCCGAAGCTGACCTACCGGATGATCCGCGACACGATCTGGGTGGCGGTGCGCTGGTTCCGCCCCGACGGCAGGCTCGACACGGCCGCGCTGGCCGAACACTTCGTCACCGTCCTGTTCGACGGCCTGGCCACCGGCGAGCGGACCTCGCAGCGGGTATGAGCCTGACCGACGAGGTGCGGCTGGCGTTGCGCAAGGCGGCGGAGCCCGGCAAGGCGGCCGCCATGCGGGCCTACATGAAGTCGGCGATGCCGTTCCTCGGCGTCCAGGCCGGGCCGCGGCGGGCCGCGCTCCGGCAGGTGTTCGCCGACCATCCCCTGGAGACGGCGCCCGAGTGGCGGCGGGCGGTGCTGCGGCTGTGGCGCGAGGCCGAGTTCCGCGAGGAGCGCTACGCCGCGATCGAGCTGACCGGCTTCCGCCTCTACCGCGACTTCCAGACCCTCTACACGGTCCCGATGTACGAGGAGATGATCGTCACCGGCGCCTGGTGGGATCTGGTGGACGAGCTGGCCACACACCGCGTCGGCGGATTGCTGGCCGCCTTCCCCGAGACGATGCGGCCGCTCATGCTGGAGTGGGCGCACGCCGGCGACCTGTGGAAGCGGCGCACGGCGATCCTGTGCCAGAACCGGTTCAAGGCCCGCACGGACACCGCCCTGCTGTACGCGTGCATCGAGCCGAGCCTGTCCGACAACGACTTCTTCGCACGCAAGGCGATCGGGTGGGCGCTGCGCGAGTACGCCAAGACGAACCCGGACGAGGTGGTGCGTTACGTACGGGCCAAGGGCATCTCGGGGCTGAGCCGCCGAGAGGCGCTGAAGAACATCACGTAGCTCATCTGGTCCACAGCGCGTCCTGCATCGCCTGGACGAGCGCCAGCAGCTCGTTCGTGACCCGCTCCCTGGACCAGGCCAGCGCGTACGTGATCTGGAGGTCGGCGCCCTCCAGCGGCACGAACACGACGTCGTCGCGCCGCACGCTCCGCACCAGCAGGTGCGGGATCGGCAGCACCCCCGCCCCGGCGGCCACCAGGTCGAGCGCGGCCCCGAAGTCGTCGTCGCGCACCATGCGCGGATGCCCCGGCAACCCCGCCCACCGCCGTCCACCGGGCGTCAGCACCACCAGCCCGGCAAGCTCCGCCGGCCGCACCTCCCCCCGTCCGGACTCCGCCGGGCGGGGCTCCGCTGGACGGGGGGTGTCCAGCGCTGTCGTACGGGGTGTGCGGGACGGTCTTGCGAGGTGGGGCTCGGGGGCGCGGGCCGCCAGGGGGTGAGTGGGCGGGACGGCGAGGTGGTCGACGGTCACGTGGAAGCGTGCGGCGGTGGTGAAGCGGGCCGGGGCCGGAGTGGCCAGGATGGCGGCCGACACCTCGCCCGCGTCCAGGGCGGCCGCGGCGGCGGCGCGGCCCGCCGCGTGCAGTTCGACCGCCACCGGTGGAGTGCGGCCGGCCATGCGCCGGGCGATGCGGGCGGCCAGCGGGCCGGCGAGCGGTGGATAAGCCAGGTGAATGACCGGCCGGGCCAGCCGGGACGCCTCCGCCGTGAAGGCCGCCGCCGACTCCAGGACCTGCTCGGCGTACGGCAGCAGCGCCGCCCCGGCCGCCGTGAGCCGCACCGTACGGGCGCTGCGCTCGAAGAGGCGGACGCCGGTGGCGCGTTCGAGCCGGGCCACGGCCTGGCTGACGGCCGGCTGGGACATGCCCAGGTCGGCGGCGGCACGGGAGAAGCTCAGCCGCGCCGCCACCCGGGCGAAGCACTGGATCTCCCTGGCCATAAGCGTCACGAATAGATGATGCACGAGGCGGCCGGAGCCGTGCACGATGCCCGGACGTCCACGATCGTCTTGAGGAGCCTCGATGCCCGCTTTCCCTCAGTCCACCGTGCTCGGATACCCGCGGATCGGCCCCCGCAGGGAGTTGAAGCGCGCCCTGGAGTCGTACTGGGACGGCCGCGCCACCCGTGACGAGCTGGAGGCGGCCGGCGCCGCGATCCGGGCGTCGACCTGGCGCAGGCTGGCCGAGCTGGGCCTGGAAGGGCTGCCGTCGAACACGTTCTCCCTCTACGACCAGGTGCTCGACACGGCCGTGCTGCTGGGCGCGGTGCCGGAGCGCTACCGGGAGGCGGCGGACCCGTACTTCGCGATGGCGCGCGGCGCCGACGGGCTGGCGCCGCTGCGGATGACGAAGTGGTTCGACACGAACTACCACTACATCGTGCCGGAGATCGGCCCGGAGACGGCCTTCAAGCTGGACGCGGCCAAGCCGCTGGGCGAGGTGCGGGAGGCGCGGGCGCTGGGGTACGAGACGCGGCCGGTGGTGGTCGGGCCGGTGACGTTCCTGCTGCTGTCGGCGGATCCCGAGGCGGCGCTGGCGCGGCTGGACGACGTGCTCGCCTGCTACGAGGAGCTGCTCGGGGCTCTGGCGGCCGAGGGCGTGGCATGGGTGCAGCTCGACGAGCCGGCGCTGGTGGCGGACCGGACGCCGGACGAGCTGGCGGCGGTGCGGACCGCCTACGAGCGGCTGGGGAACGTGGCGGCCCGGCCGGGGCTGTTCGTGGCCTCGTACTTCGGGCATCTCGGGGAGGCGCTGCCGGTGCTGGCGGCGACCCCGGTGGAGGCCGTCGGGGTGGACCTGGTGCGCGGCGGCGCCGACGGGCTGGCCGCGCTGGCGGGCAAGACGGTG
Organism: Nonomuraea sp. NPDC050478; assembly: GCF_044458265.1. Classification (NCBI taxonomy): domain Bacteria; kingdom Bacillati; phylum Actinomycetota; class Actinomycetes; order Streptosporangiales; family Streptosporangiaceae; genus Nonomuraea; species Nonomuraea sp. NPDC050478. Next base: position 948,976 of record NZ_JBITHT010000004.1, read on the forward strand.
GTGGCCGGCGTGGTGTCGGGGCGGGACGTGTGGCGGACGTCGCCGTCGCGGGCGGCGCGCGCCCTGGCGGCGGTGCGCGAGCACGCGGACCAGGTGACGGTCAGCACGTCGTGCTCGCTGCTGCATGTCCCGTACGACGTCACCGCCGAGCCCGGCCTCGACCCGGCGCTCCGGGGCCGCCTCGCCTTCGCCGAGCAGAAGGTCTCCGAGGTCGTGGCCCTCTCCCGTACGGCCCCGCCGGTGCAGGACGGCGGTGAGGACGCGCGGGCACACCGGGCGGGGACTGCGGATGTGAGCGTGGGCGCGGGGCGGAGTGCGTACGAGGTGCGGGCGCGGGCGCAGGCGGAGCGGCTCAAGCTGCCGCTGCTGCCGGTGACCACCATCGGGTCGTTCCCGCAGACGGGTGAGCTGCGGGCGGCGCGGGCGGGCGTGGCGGCGGGGACGCTCGACGCGGAGGAGTACGAGAGCCGGGTGCGGGCCGAGGTCGAGCGGGTGATCCGGCTGCAGGAGCGCCTCGGCCTGGACGTGCTGGTGCACGGCGAGCCCGAGCGCAACGACATGGTGCAGTACTTCGCCGAGCACCTCGAAGGCTTCGCGGTCACCGCGAACGGCTGGGTCCAGTCGTACGGGTCGCGCTGCACCAGGCCGCCCATCCTGCACGGCGACGTGTCGCGGCCGGAGCCGATCACCGTGCGGTGGGCCGCGTACGCGGGGTCGCTCACGGACCGGCCGGTCAAGGGGATGCTCACCGGCCCGGTGACGATCGTGGCCTGGTCGTTCGTCCGGGACGACCTGCCGCTGCGTGAGGTGGTGCGCCAGGTGGCGGACGCGGTGCGGGAGGAGGTGCGCGACCTGGAGGCGGCCGGCGTGCCGATCATCCAGGTGGACGAGCCGGCGCTGCGCGAGCTGCTGCCGCTGCGCCGGTCGGCGCAGGCCGGCTACCTGGAGTGGGCGGTGGCCGCGTACCGCAGGGCGACCTCCGGCGCGGGCGACCGCACGCAGATCCACACCCACCTGTGCTACTCGAACGCCGACCAGATCCTGGCCGCGATCGACGGGCTGGACGCGGACGTGACCACGATCGAGTCGGCCCGGTCGGGGGCGCGGATCCTGGACGCGGTCGGGTCGTTCGGGCGCGGGCTGGGGCCGGGCGTGTACGACATCCACTCGCCGCGGGTGCCCGACGCGGCCGAGGTCGAGGGCCTGCTACGGCGGACGCTGGCGGTGCTGCCGGCCGGGCGGGTCTGGGTGAACCCGGACTGCGGGCTGAAGACCCGCACCTACGAGGAGGTGGAGGCGTCGCTGGCGAACGTGGTCGCGGCGGCGGCGGGGCTGCGCGCCGAGCTCAGCCGGTGAAGGTCCACTCCAGGTGGGCCAGGGCGGCCTCGGCGTAGCGGGCCGGGCCGGTGCTGAGGCCGTAGGCGAGGTCCTCGATGAGGGCGCAGCGGGCGTAGAACAGCGCCCGCCGCCGGTCCTCGCCGTCGAAGGGCCCGTCGTACGAGGCCAGGACCAGGTCGAGCACCTCCGGCCCGAGGTCACGCAAGATCTTGGCGAAGTCGTGGGCCGGGTCGGTGACGGCGGCGTCGGTCCAGTCGATGACGCCGGTCAGCGTGCTGGTCGCGGCGTCGGCCAGGAGGTGCTCGGCGCCGAGGTCGTTGTGGCAGAAGCGGAGGGTGCTCGGCTCCGGCGGCGGCTCGGCTGCGAGGAACCGCTCCACCAGGGGCCGCTGCCCGGCCGGGACGTGCCGCTCGACGTCGCGGTAGTCGAGCTGGGCGTCGTGCAGCAGGGTCGGCGCGGGATAGAGGTCGGGCGGCGCCAGCTCGCGCATCCGCTCGACCGGGGCGGCGTGCAGCGCGCTGAGCAGGCCGCCGAGCGGCTCGGCCAGCCGCTTCGGGTCGGGCACGGGGTGCTGGTCGAGGGGCAGCCCCGGCAGCGCGTGGTAGGCGATGACGCCCGCCCGCTCGTCGGCGAACAGCACCTCCGGCACCCGCACCGCGACCAGGTCCTTGACCACGGCCAGCAGGGCGACCTCGCGCCGGACGGAGCCCGGGTCCGAGACGCGGGCGCGGACGATGAGCTCGCCGTTGACCAGATGCACGGTGTTGTCCAGGCCGTCACCGCTGGGCACGGCGGTGTGCACCTCGTAGCCGGGGAGGTGGCGGGCCAGCAACGCGCGGATGTCGCCGATCACATCCTGAAGCGTAGGGCCACCACCCCGTGCACGCGAGCCATATTCATGATTGGTTATTTGAGCGCTCCCGCCGTGAGCCCGGCCTGGATCTGGCGCTGGAAGACCGTGTAGACCACCAGCATCGGCAGGATGGCCAGAGTCAGCGCGGCGAACAGGGCCGCCCAGTCCTGGTCGTAGCCCGCCGCGGTCGAGATGTCGGCGATGCCCTGGGTGAGCACCCACTTGTCGCGCTCCTGCAGCAGCACCAGCGGGAGCTGGTACTGGTTCCACTGGCCGAGCACGTTGAAGATGGTGATGCTCACCAGCCCCGGCTTGGCCATCGGCAGCATGATCTGGAAGAACACTCGGGTGTGCGAGGCCCCGTCGACCCTGGCCGCCTCCGCGACCGCGGTGGGCAGCGTACGGAAGAACGCCGACAGGAAGAACACGGTGAAGGGCATCGAGTACGCGATGTACACCAGCACCAGCCCGGCGTGCGTGTTCAGCCCGATGAACGGGCCGACCAGCGGGACGTTCCCCATGTTCTGCACCACGAAGAACAGCGGCGTCAGCGCCAGGTAGACCGGGAAGGCCAGCCCCGACACGAACAGCAGGTAGACGGCCCGGTTGCCGCGGAACGGGTAGCGGGCCAGCACGTAGGCGGCCATCGACCCGACCAGCATGGTGCCGAACGTGCTGAACGACACGACGACGACGCTGTTGAGCATGTACTGCCCGATCTGTGCCTGTTCCCAGGCGCGGGCGAAGTTGTCCCACTGCAGGGCGGCGGGGAGGGACCAGGCGTCGCCGAAGATCTCCTCCTCGCTCTTCACCGAGGCGAGGAACGTCCACAGGATCGGCACCACGGTCAGCACCGTCCACACCAGCAGGGCGATGTGGGTGAGGATCGACAGCGGCCCGAGCCGCCTGCGGCGTTCGCGGCGGGCGAGACTGCGCGAGTTCGCGACCGTCCATGATGTCGTGGTCATTGTCGTCAGTACTCGATTCGTTCGCGGCGGGACAGGCGCAGCGACAGGATCGCGAAGCCGATGGTGAAGAAGAACATCACGACGCCCAGCGCCGAGGCGTAGCCGAAGCGGAAGTACTGGAACGCGTTGCGGTAGATCTCGGTGGCCATCACGGTGGTGGAGAAGTCGGGCCCGCCGTGCTGGTCGGTCATCACCCACACGATCGCGAACACGTCCAGCGCCAGGATGCCCAGGTAGACCCAGGCGACCTGCACGGTGTCCCAGAGCAGCGGCAGCGTGACGCGGAAGAACAGGCTGAACCGGCCGGCCCCGTCGATCTGGGCCGCCTCGAACATGTCGCGCGGGATCGACGCCAGCCCGGCCGAGAACAGCACCACGTAGAAGCCGACCGCCTGCCACACCATGACGCCCAGGACGGACCAGAACGCGATGTCCGGATCCGACAGGAAGCCGACGGGGTCCATCCCGATGGCCATCAGCGGCGCGTTCAGCATGCCGCTGTCGTCGGGCCTGAACACCTGCTGGAACAGCACCGCGACCACGGTCACGGCGAGCACCTGCGGGAAGAAGAACACCACCCGGTAGAACCTGGACCCGGCCACGCCCGCCACGCCCCGCCCCTCGCGTCCCACGTTGAGCAGGAACGCGAAGAACAGGGCGATGACGATCGTCAGCAGCGGCAGCAGCACGAGCAGCGCCGCGTTGTGGGTGACCGCCTTCCAGAAGATGCCGTCGGAGAACAACCGGATGAAGTTGTCGAACCCGATGAAGTTGGGTGTGGCGGTCACCCCCCGCCAGTCGGTCATCGCGATGTAGAACGCCTGCATGTACGGCGAGATCACGTAGACCAGGTAGAGCGTGACGGGCGCCGCCAGGAAGGACAGGATGAACAGGCCCCGGCGGTACGTGTTGAACATCAGCGCTTGTACTTCTTGATCGCGGAGTCGGCCTTCAGCTCGTCCGCCTTCTTCTGCAGCCGCTCCACGTACTTCTCGGGCGTGACGCCGCCGGTCATGAGCTGGCCGGTGGCGGCCACGGCCTCGTCGTGCAGCTGGCCGTACCAGCTGCGCCAGCGGTAGTAGACGGTGTTGGCGCCGGCGGCGGCGAGCGCCTCGGTGGCGCTCTTGGCGCCCGGCGACAGGTCGCGGCCCTCGCCCGCGCCCTTCACCACGGAGACGGTGCTGACGAGCTCGCTGAAGTCGCCGGCCGCCTTCTTCGACAGCATCGCCCGCAGGTACTCCATGCCGCCCTGCGGGTTGGCGCCCCGCGACGGCACGATGAACGACTCTCCCGGCTGGGTGTGCAGGGTGCCGTACGGCATCTTGTCGGAGCCGGTGAAGTCGGGGATGGGGAACATGCCGTACTCGAAGCCCTCGGGCGTGGTGGTCTTCTGCTCGTTCTCCAGCCACGAGCCGCACGGCAGCATGGCGACCTCGTTCTTGTTCTGCGCCGTCTGGGTCTGCACGTGGTCGAGGCCGGCCGTGCCCTGCATCAGGTACTTGGCGCCGACCTCGGCCCAGGCTTCGGCCGCCTGCCGCACCGGCTCGGCGGACCAGGCGCCGTCCTCCAGGTTGTCGATGTTGACCAGCACCTCGTTGCCGCCGATCTTGGCGGCCATGGTGAGAAGCGGCTCGTACAGGTACTGCGGGTGCTTGCCCGCGTATGTGAACGGCGCCATCTTGCCGGCCTTCTTGATCGTCTCGCAGAGGGCGAGGAACTCGTCCCAGGTCTTCGGCACGGTCCAGCCGTTGTCCCTGAAGGTCTTCTGCGAATACCAGATGCCGTGGATGTAGTTGACGTAGCCGAGCACGTGGAACTTGCCGTCGTAGGTGCCGAACTCGACGACGGCCGGGTCCAAGGTGTCCTTGACCTTGACGTTCGGGTCGTCCCAGCTCGGCGCGTCCAGCAGCGGGGCGAGGTCCTGGAGCTGGCCGTCCTGGGCGAGCGCGCCCATGTCCATGGCGTTCGCGCCGGAGTTGTCGATCACGTCGGGCGGGTTGCCGCCGGCGAACCGCGGCTGCAGGACCTTGGTGATCTCCTTGGTGACGTTGTGCTTGATCTCGGCGTCGGGGTACTTGGTCTTGAACAGCGGCTGGTGGATGTCGGTGGCGTAGGCGTTGCCGAAGCCGCCGTCGAAGATCCACACCTCCAGCGGCTTCTTGGCGTCGACGCCGAGCGGGTTGGCCGCGCTGGTGGCCGCCGGGGCCGCCGACGAGGCCGGCGCCTGGGTCTGCGGGGTGGCGCAGGCGGCGAGCGCGCCGGCCACGGGGACCAGCGCCGCGGCGCGGAGAAGGCCGCGCCGGGTGATGTGGGGGGCCATAGGTACTACTCCTGACTTGTCTGGCTCAACGTCGGATGCGCCCTGCGTACCGGCTCTCCAGGGCTCTGTTGTGCTCGTCGCCGCCGGCCACGTTGGCCGACAGGTAGACGGGCGGCGTCTCGCCGAGCGCCACCAGCCGCTCGACCGTCTGGGTGACCATCAGCTGCGCGAGCAGCGCCGAGGTGATCGTGGAGACCGCGCCGTAGGTTCCCCCGCCCGGCAGCTCCAGCACCGCGTCGCCGTACGGGGCGCCGTTGTCGAGGACCACGTCGGCCAGGTCGAGCAGCTTGCCGCCCGACGGGTGGCGTGAGGTCATCTGGACGCTGTGCCTGACCGAGGTGATCGCGATGAGCGGGTGTCCGCGCTCCTTGACGATCGTGGCGAGCTCGACCACCGCGCCGTTCACGCCGGAGCTGGAGATCAGCACGAACACGTCGCGCGGGTCCACGGGCGCCAGCTCGTAGATCCGGTGCGCGATCGCCGGGTCGCGCTCCAGTTCGGAGGTGAGCACGCCGGGCGGCTCTCCCCCGTACAGGACGAGGTCCCTGGGCGAGAGCCGGTTGCTCGGCACCAGCCCGCCCGCGCGTCCGGCGATCTCCATGGCGATGGCCTCGGAGTGGCCGGAACCGAAAGCGTTTACCACACCGCCCGCGCGGAGCCCGGCGACCAGCGCCTCGGCGGCCCGCCCGACCGGCTCCGCTTGGCTCTCCGCGACCTGACGGGCCAGCTCCAGTGCCACGGTTGCGTACGTCATTCAGCCTCTCTCCACCCGGTGACTCTCGACAGCAGTGATCGTCAGCTCGAACGCCTCGTTGGTGCGCTCGTACGTCCGCTGCGCGACCGCCACGTACACCGCGTCCAGCACGAACAGCTGGGAGTGCACGGCGGCCAGCCCGCCGAGCCGGAACGTCGTCTCCCTGCTGGCGGTGGTCAGCACCAGGTCGGCCAGCTCCGCGAGCGGTGAGCGGGCGAACGAGGTGACGGCCACGGTCAGCGCGCCGTGGCTCCCGGCCTCGGCCAGCGACTCCATCACCTCGCGGGTGCGGCCTCTGTGGCTGATGCCGATGGCCACGTCGCCGCCGCGCAGCAGCGCCGCCTCGGACAGGGCCACGTGCGCGTCGTACGCGCTCCAGCACGGGATGCCGATGCGGCGCAGCCGGCCCTCCAGCATGGTCGCCACGTTGCCGCTGGTGGAGACCCCGACCAGGAGCACCCGGCGGGCGGCCACCACGGCGTCGGCGACCTTCGAGACCACCTCGGGATCGAGCTGGGCGGCGGTGTCCTGGATGAGCCGGGTGTCGGCGGCGGCCATCACCTCGATGGCGGCGTCGATCGGGTCGTCGGGGCCGATCTCGTGGCCCACGCCCGCGCCCCAGCCGGCCTGCGCGGCCCTGCCGGTCTCGGTGGCCAGCGCCACCCGCAGCTCGGCGTAGCCGGAGAAGCCGAACGCCCGGCAGAAGCGCGTCACGGTCGCGGGCGAGCTGCCGGCCCGCTCGGCCAGCGCGATGATGGTCGAGCGCGCGGCCTCGGCCGGGTCCTCGAGAATCGCCTCGCCGACCCTGCGCAACGCCTCGGGCAGAGCGGGGAGCTCGGTCTCGATGCGGCCCAGGGCACCTGGAGTCACGAACATTCCTTCCGAACATCCGGCCTTTCGGCGAAAATTATTCTTGCTTACCGGTCACGTCAAGACCCACAATCTGATCGTGACTATTTCGCTCGTGGTCGGGATCGACGCCGGTGCCACCGCCACCCGGGTGGCGGTCCACACCCTCGACGGCGCCCGGGTCGGGTACGCGCGAGCGGGCGCGGGCAACCCGACCGCGCACGGGCTGAACAAGGCGGTGGCCGCCATCACCGGCGCGCTGCGCGAGGCCCTCTCCGGCCACGACGGCTCCCGGGTGGTGGCCTCGCTCGCCGGGGTCGCCGGGCACGTCGAGCAGATGGCGCCCGACCTGGCCAAGGCCTGGGCCGACCTGGGCATCCCGTCCGCGCCCCGGCTGACGGGCGACGTCGAGATCGCCTACACCGCGGGCACCCCCGCCCCCGACGGCTCGCTCCTGCTCTCGGGCACCGGAGCGGTGGCGTCGGCCATCAGGTCCTACCGGCTGCACCGGATCGCCGACGGGCTCGGCTGGCTGCTGGGCGACAAGGGCTCCGGCTTCTGGATCGGTCGCGCCGCCGCCCAGCACACCGCCGCCGCCTTCGACGTTCCCTCCACCCCCGCCTCTGGCGGGCTGGCCGATCTGGTGGTGACCCACTTCCTCGGCGACTGGCGAGGCGCCACGGCGCGCGAGACCGACGACCGGTTCGTCCGCCTGATCCAGGGCGACCACATGCGCCTGGCCGAGCTCGCCCCGCTCGTGAGCCGCGCCGCCGCCGACGGGGACCCGGCCGCGCTGGCGATCACCCGGCGGGCCGCCGAACACCTGGCCTCCACCGTACGGAGAATCCACGTCTCGGGCCCCGTGGTGCTCGCCGGGAGCGTCCTCACCAACGACGGCCCCGTACGCGAGCACGTCCTCGACCTGCTGGCCGGCGAGCAGGTCCGCACGGCGGGCGACGCGGCGGGCGCGGCGGCCTGGCTGGCGGCCCGCGACCACCTGCCGGAGGACCGCGCGAAGGAGGCCCACGCCGCGTTCACCTCCCCCGCCTGAGCCCGCGGCGCGTCAGCCTTTGACGGCGCCCGCGGTCATGCCCGTGCCGACGCGGCGTTGCAGGAAGAGGAAGAGCAGCAGGACCGGCAGGGCGAAGAGGCCCGCCGCCGCCATCGTCGCTCCCCAGTCCGTGCCGAAGACGTCGCGGAAGGACGACAGCCAGACCGGCAGCGTGCGTTTGTCCTGGTCCTTGATGATGAGCACGTTCACGAACGCGAACTCGTTCCACGCCGTGATGAACCCGAACAGCGACGTCGCCATCAGCCCCGGCGCCAGCAGCGGGAACGTCACCCGCCGGAACGCCACCAGCCGCGAGCACCCGTCCACCTGCGCCGCCTCCTCCAGCTCCGGCGGGATCGCGGCGAGGAAGCCGCGGAGCGTGACGATGGTGAAGGGCAGGGTGATCATGAAGTACACCCCGGTCAGCATGGCCAGCGAGTCCAGCAGGTCGGTGTCCCTGGCGATGATGAACACCGGCACCAGCAGCGCCTCCCACGGCGCCATCTGGGCGGCGAACACCATGACCACGAACGCGCCGCGGCCCCGCCACCGCATCCGCGTCGCCGCGAACGCCGCCGCCATCGCCACCACCAGCGCCAGCAGCACGGCCGCCACCGTCACCAGCAGGCTGTTGCGCCAGAAGGTCCAGAACCCCGGCGCGTTCACGGCCGTGACGAAGTGGTCGAGCGTCGGCGAGGAGGGCCAGAAGGTGGGGGTGGCCGCCTGGATGTCCCGGGTCGGCTTGAACGCCGTCAGATACATCCAGTAGACCGGGAAGATCGTCACCACCAGCACGGCCAGCGCGACGGCGTTCAGGGCGAGCCTTCTCATGATCCGACCATCCGTCGCAGGTTGCTGATCAGGGCCACGACCAGGATCAGCACGGTGAGCATGGCGACCGCCGAGCCGAGGTCGTACCGGTGCAGCACCCTGGCGATCTTGAACGCGTACACCGGCAGGGTGGTCGTGGCGTCGCCCGGCCCGCCCTGGCTGAGCACCCAGATCTGCGGGAAGCACTTGGCCACCCAGATCACCTCCAGCGAGACGATCAGGGCGAAGAGGGTGCGCAGCATCGGCAGCGTGACCTGCCAGAAGATCTGCCACCCGGTGCCGCCGTCGATCCGCGCCGACTCGTACAGCTCGGCGGGAATGGTGGTCAGCCCGGCGTAGAGGGTGAGCGCCGCGAACGGCACCGACTGCCAGACCACCAGCACGACGAGCACCGCGAAGGTGGCGTCGCCGTCGGCGAACCAGGTGTAGCCGCGGAAGGAGTCGAGGCCGAGCGTGACCAGCAGCCAGTTGACCACGCCCAGCTCCGACTGGAACAGCCACTGGAAGACGGTGGTGGCCGCGATGATCGGGGTGGCCCAGGCCAGCGCCAGCGCGCTCATCAGGGCCAGCCGCATGCCGCGCCGCAGCCGTACGAGCAGCAGCGCGACGGCGGTGGACAGGACCACGATGAGCACCACGTTCACCGCGGTCCACCAGACGGTGCGCAGCAGCACCGCCCAGAACTCGTCCCCGGACAGCAGCTCCGCGTAGTTGCCGAAGCCGATGAAGGCGGCCCCGCCCTTGATCAGCTCGCCCATGCGGAAGTGCTGGAGGGAGATCACCGCCGCCTTGGCGACCGGGTAGAGCAGGAGGAAGGCCCCACCGGCCACCGTGGGCGCGATGAGCAGGTAGGGCCAGAAGGGACGGCCGCGCACTCAGGACCCGCTGTTGAGGGTGGCCGTGATGGACTCCGACGTCTTCCTCGCCTCCGTCGCGGGGTCGCCGCCGGTGAGCACCGCGGTCATGTACTGCTTGATGACCGAGGTGGCCTCGACGGCGGCCCAGTTGGGGGTGTTGGGGGTGGCCCGGCCGTTGGCGGCGCCGGTGGCCATGGCGGCGGTGCCCTCGTCGCCGGAGAGCACGCCGGCGAGCGAGGTGCGGTTCGGCACGAAGCTCATGGCCTTGGCCAGGTCGGTCTGGAACTCCTCCCCGGCCAGCGCCTTGACGACCTCGTACGCCTCCTCCTGGTGCTGGGAGGCGACCGGGACGATCAGGTCGGAGCCGCCGGTGAACACCGAGCCGGGCTTGTCGGGCGTCTTCCCCGGGATCGGGAAATATCCGATCTTGTCCTTGAGCTCTGGCTCGACCTCCAGGACGCGGGCGGCGATGCCGGGCACCGCGATGATCTGCGCGACCTTGCCCTGGGCGAACACCTCGTGCTGCGGCGGGTTGGCCTCGTCGGCGTCCTTGGGGCCCTTGCCGAGAGCCTGGAGGCGCTGGTAGAACTCCATGCCGGCGAGGGCCTGCGGGGTGTCGAGCGCGCCCTTCCACCGGCCGCCCTCCTGGACGGCGAGGTCGCCGCCCTCGTCCCAGATGAAGCCGGCCAGCGCGTACCAGGTCTGCCCGGTCAGGTAGATGCCCTGGTTACCCCCTTGATTCAGCTTTTTCGTGATTTCCAGCCATTCATCACGGGTTTTCGGTGGCTGGACGTCGGCCTTCGCGAACAGGTCCTTGTGGTAGACCACCACCCGGTTCGCCGCGTACCAGGGGATCCCGTACTGCTTGCCGTCGATGTTCCCCGGCTGGGCCAGGCCGGGCAGCCAGTCCTCGCCCCTGAGGTCGGCGACCTTGGCGGTGAGGTCGGTGACGCCGCCGCTGGCCGCGTACTGGGCGACCTGGGTGTTGCCGACCTCGATCACGTCCGGCGCGTCGGTGCTGGCCAGCGCGGCCGTCACCCGCTCGCCGATGCCGTCCCAGGCCTGGATCTGGATGTCCAGGTCCACCTCAGGATGGGCGGCCTCGTAGCCGGTCTCGAACGTCTTGAGCAGGTCCTGCGTGACGCTGCCGTCCATGATCCAGACGGTCAGCCCGGCGGGGCCGCTGCTCTCGGGCGCCGCGCCGGTCCCGGCGTCCGAGCCGCACGCCGCCGCGGCCAGGGCCAGGGCCGCCACCGCGGCGGTGAGTCGGTGCTTCATCGCGCTCTCTCAGGAGTTGGGGACGGTGTCGCGGAACGAGGTGCCCTCGGCGCGCAGGTCGCCGACCCGGCTCAGCACGCCGGCGGGCGAGACGACCTCGTTCCTGGCGTGGTAGACCCAGTCGACCTGCTGGCGGTAGGTGCGGGTGCCGGTGGCGGCCTGGAGGTCGATGAACCACTGGTTGAACATGATCCACATGGGTGTCTCGGGGTAGTGGATCCCGCCGTGGTCGGCGAACAGGCGGCCGTCCACGTAGTACTTGATCCGCCCGCCCGACACCTGGATCACCAGGTCGTGCCAGCCGGCGAAGCTCGCGCGCTCCTCGGTGTGGGTGTTCACCGCCTGCCACGGCTCACCCTGGTAGGTCTCCCAGCTCGTGGCGTAGAGGATGTTCGAGGGCTCGCCCCAGCCGCCGTTCGGCAGATACTCGAAGTCCAGCTCGCCGTAGTCGGGGTCGAGGTTGAAGCGGAGCGGGGTGATGGTGAAGAACGTCTGCACGACGTGCTCGCCGTCCGGGCCGCTGGTCGGGGCGTCGCTGAAGCGCACCCTGGCCGCGTACGTGCCCTCGAAGAACTTCCGGCCGGCCGTCGACAGCTCGGTGTGCACGGTCCCGCCGGCGGTGCCGTCGGTGCGCGAGTCGAGCGTCAGCAGCCCGCCGGGGAACGTGATCGCCGACGGCGACCAGGTGGCCCCGGGCACGCCCGGCCCGCCGGAGCTGGAGCGCACGGTCCAGCCGCGCTGGGCCAGGCGCGGGTCGGACGAGTTCGTGTACGAGAAGTCGTCGAACAGCACGCCGCCGGGGCCGGGCGGCGGGTCCGTCGGCGTGGGCGTCGGGCCGGGGTCGCTGCCCGAGGGGGTGCCCCAGGCCAGCGTGCCGCCGACGTAGACGGTGACCTTGTCCCAGTCGCTGTAGGAGGTCTGGGGGCCGTAGGAGTAGTCGTCGCTCTGGGTGAACGTCTGCCAGTCGGCGCGGTAGAAGCGGAGCTGCAGGTCGCGGGTGCTCGCGCCGGGGGCCAGGGTGCCCGAGGTGAAGCCCACCTCCAGGTACTGGGCCGGGCCCTCCTGGTCGACGAAGTGTCCCGTCACGGTCGAGCATCCGACCACGGCCCAGGAGCAGGCGAAGCGGTAGGTCTCGGTGCCGGTGAGGTAGTAGCGGATCTTGACCTGGTTCAGCGGGATCGTGGTGGTGCCGTCGTTGATCAGCTGGAGCCAGGGCTCGGCCTGGGCGGTGGTCGCGCCGGGGGCGCTGGTGCGGTACTGGAGGCGTACCGACTGGGCGGCGCCCGCCGGGGAGGCCACGAGGGTGGTGATGAGGAGGGCGAGGGGGAGGGTTAAGGACAGCAGGATTTTTCCGACATTTCGTGACATGGGTGGGGTTCTCCTTGGTGTGCGGTCCCCCGATGTCGAACGGTCCCCCGAGATCGTGGTCAGGTGCCGCGGCGCAGGCGGCCCTCGTACAGCGCTTCGAGCTTGAGGTTGTGCTCGTCGCCCCCGGGCACGTTGGCGGACAGGTAGACGGGCGGCGCCTGCCCCGCCTCCAGCAGGTCGCGTACGGTCCGCGCCACGACGAGCTGGGCGATGAGCGCGGAGGTGATGGTGGAGACCGCGCCGGTGGCGCCACCGCCGGGCAGCGGCAGCACCGCGTCCCCGTACGGCGCCCGGTTGTCGAGCACGACGTCGGCGAGGTCGGTGAGCTTGCGGCCCGAGGGGTGACGGGAGGCGACCGCGCCGCTGTGGGCCTGCGAGGTGATGGCGACCAGGTCGTGGCCGCGCTCCTTGACCAGCGTCGCCAGCTCGACCACGACGCCGTTGACGCCGGAGTTGGAGATGACGACGAAGAGGTCCTCTCGTTCGACCGGGGCCAGGTCGAGGATGGTGCGGGCGACGGCCGGGTCGCGTTCGAGGTCGTAGCGGTCGAGCGTCTCCCGGGGGGCGTTCCCGTACAGGACGATGTCCCTGAGCGCGAGGCGGTTGGTGGGGACGAGGCCGCCGGCCCGGCCGGCGATCTCCATGGCGACGGCCTCGGAGTGGCCTGAGCCGAAGGCGTGGATGACGCCGCCGCTGGTCAACGCCTTGACGAAGAGATCGGCGGCTTTCTGGATGGCGGGGTCGTCGGGGATCTGTTCGACGAGGTCGGCGATATGGTCGGCGAATTTTTCCGGATTTATCGTCATGAATCACCTTCCGAGAGGCGGTGCCCCGCCACGGCCCTGACCGTCACGTCGAAGGCCTGCTTGGTCCGCTCGTACGTACGCTGCGCGACCGACACGTAGACCACGTCCAGCACGAGCAGCTGTGAGTGGATCGCGGCGAACCCGTCGGACCGGAACGTCGTCTCCCTGCTGGCGGTGGTCAGCACCAGCTCGGCCACCTCGGCCAGCGGCGAGCGCGGGTTCGACGTCACGGCCACGGTGATCGCGCCGTGGCTGCCGGCCTCGGCCAGCACCTCGATCGCCTCGCGCGTCCGGCCGCTGTGGGAGATGCCGATCGCCACGTCGCCCTGCCCGAGCAGCGCCGCGTCGGTGAGCGCGCTGTGCGCGTCGGACCTGCTCCAGGTGGGGATGCGGATGCGCTGCAGCCGGTACTCCATCTCGCTGGCCACGGCCGCGCTGCTCGACACGCCGAACAGCAGCACCCGCCCGGCCCGCGCGATGGCCTGCGCCACCTTCTCCACCACGGCCAGGTCGAGCTGGTCGCCCGTCTCCTGGATGAGCCGGATGTCGTTGCCCGACACCACGCCCAGCACCTTCTCCAGGGTGTCGCCGGGCAGGATCTCCTGGCCGATGTCGGTCTGCCAGGTCTGCTGGTTGACCCGTCCCGTCTCGGTGGCCACGGCGACCCGCAGCTCCGCGTACCCGCCGAAGCCGAGGGCCCGGCAGAACCGGGTGATGGTGGCGGTCGAGGTGCCGCTGCGCTCGGCGAGATCGACGATGGTCAGGCGGGCGGCCGCGGCGGGGTTCTCCAGGATGGCGTCGGCCACCTTGCGCAGCGCGTCGGGCATCTCATGCCGCTCGGTCCTGATCCGGCCAAGGAGCTCCATGCGGTGATAATTATGCCCACCGATGCCCCCAGTCAAGCGGTGCAAATAATAATTCTTGACCAATGCACGTTTCTGCACCCTGTCGTAACCTTGCGATCACCTGGAGTCACCAAGACCACGGGAGGAGATCACGCCATGGGCGGGAAGCACGCAGGCAAGCCAAAGAAGGACGACTCAAACAACTCGGAGAAGCCCAACCCGGATTCCCACAAAGCCGCCACCGGCAGACACGCCAGGCGCGACGAGCAGGACGGGAAGAAAAAGTGATCAGTGCAGTCGACCCGGCCGAGGCGCTGCTCCAAGAGATCGGCCCGCTTGACAAGCGGATCGCTGACGCGATGCGGGCGGTGCCGCGGCATCTGTTCATCCCGTCCGTTGCTCTGACGTGCCCGCCTGACGAGCCCGTACGGATCATCGACCGTGAAGCCGATCCCGAAGACTGGTGGGACGCGGTCTATTCCGACAACTCCATCGTCACGCAGCTGGACGACGGCGCGACAGACATCAGAACCGGCTCCGGCGACTACACGTCGTCGTGCTCCGCTCCCGGCATCGTCGCCATGTTCCTGGAACTGCTCGACCCCGAACCGGGAACCCGGGTGCTGGAGATCGGGACGGGCACCGGCTGGACCGCCGCCCTCCTCTGCCACATGGTCGGCGAGACCAATGTGACCTCCATCGAGGTGGACCCCGTCGTCGCCGAACAGGCCGCCAAGAACCTGAGCGCGGCCGCGTTCCAGCCCCACCTGATCGTCGGCGACGGCGCTGAAGGCTGCGCCGCACGGGGACCGTTCGACCGCGTCCACGTCACCTGCGGCATCCGTACGGTCCCGTACACCTGGATCACGCAGGCCCGGCCGGGAGCCGTGCTGGTCGCTCCATACTCGCCGCGTTTCCAGACCGACTTCCAGCTCCGCCTCGTCGTCACCCCATCCGGCGTGGCACACGGCCGCTTCCCCGACTTCGCCTCGTACATGATGATGCGCTCCCAGCGATCCGTGCCCGCCCGGCAACTCCACGAGACCGAGAACAAGCACCATCTCACCACCCGCGTCGACCCCCGCACGATCGTCTGCGCCCCCGCCGGCGCCGACCTCGCCATCGGCGCCATGACCGGGCTCACCGCCCACGACAGCGACAATCCTGACGAGGATGGCGAGTGCCACCGCATCTGGGTCAGCGACCCGCGCGACCCCGAGTCCTGGGCGGTGGCGATCTGGCGTCCGGACTCGGAGGAGTACCAGGTGTTCCAGGTCGGCGACCGGCCCGTCTGGGAGGAGGTCACCGACGCCTACTTCCGGTGGGTGAGCTGGGGTGAGCCCGGCTACGACCGGTTCGGCATGACGGTCGGGCCGGACGGGCAGCGGATCTGGCTGGACCGGCCGGAGCACCCGCTCACCGCCTGTTTGTCCCGCAACTGACATGACGCCCGGTCCGGCTCCGGACCGGGCGAGATGGCATACGTCCAGGGACCCCGGTCACCACACAGTCGGCTCGCACACCATGCTGGCGGAGGACTCGCAGTTGAGCCGGGCGTCGATGATGTGGACGGCGCGGACCCGCTTGTCGTCGAGGAGCAGGCGCAGCTCGCTCGGAGCGGTGTTGTCGTCGACGTACCCGACGATGCGGCCACGTGCGGCGGCCTCCTGCAGGTTCGGCAGTTGAAGCCCCACAGCGGACAGGACGCTCTGGTCGGCCGAGCGGAGCAGGGCGACCCACGCGCGGAACTCCTCGAAAAGGGCCAGGTCCTCACAGTTGCGCGCCACCCGCCGCTGCTCGCATGCCGGGGTCCTGTCCCAGTACAGAGGGACGTCGCCAGTCGGCCCGGAAGAGATGAGAATGTTGTCCCCACGGAGTCCGTAAGCGCTCTCGTACTGTTCGGAGGTCATCGGGGTGCGCAGTTCGACGACGGCCGTCACGGCGACACCGTTGCCCAACTGGTCGAGCAGGCCGGCGCTGTCGTCCGGCTGCTTCTCCGCGCCGAGGCGGCGCAGTACCCGGCACATGCGGGTATCGGGGAACACCGGCTTGTGGATATCGGACGTCCCGGCGGGAGAGATCAGGGTGCTGCCACGGACGTTGCGGTAGATGTCGAATGATTGGACGGAATAAGGCTCCTCCCCGGGGCGGGCCCACTGCGGCTCCGCCGCCACCCGGACGGAATGCTCGTCGGCAGGTCGCCCCGGCCATGACACCGTGGCGAAGCGGAACTCGGGATTCGCGACGGAGATCCCGTTCCTGGCGACGACATAGAAGTGCTCGCGCCCATCGCCCACCTGGACGTCGCGCCCGTCGGACTCGCAGCCGGTCAGGAACAAGAGCGTCAGCGCGACGGGCCGCGCTTCTCCGCAGAATGCCGGCACCGGTCATGACGTCTCCCTCTATGGGAGTGCGCGGCGGTGGCCACCGCACACTCAGGCTACACAGGTTGAATTTATGGAGACGGCCATGTGGTCACGGTGGTCTCCTCGATGATGAGTCCGGCCTGAGCGAGGCAGCCATCAATCAGATGGGGCCGGTTTTGGATCTTCTTGAGCTTTCGCTTGATGATCCGGACGAGTGTGGTCAGGCCGGTGACACGAAGTCGGCCATGGCGCAGTGCATCAGCGACCACCCGCCTTCCGCAGTCTTCAGCTCGGAGGCGTAGGCCCGGAGCCGGTAGACGCGCAACCAGTCAGCGTTGGCCTCGGCGCAGCCGACCAGCCGGCGAACGGGTGCGCATTCAGGTTGTCCCAGCACCGCACCAGCGGCGTGCGGAACTGCTGGTGGACCCACCGTGATCAGGTCGCGGCAGTTGCTCCAGGCTGAGCTCTTGGGCTAGTCCTTGCGCCCGTGATAGATGAGCGGCTTGTACATCAGGTGCGGGTGGTGCCCAGGCCAGTAGCAGTCCACGCCGCCGATGTTGATCCGGCCGCTGCCCCTGCCGCATCATGACCGTCCGCCGGGGCGCCGCGCTGTGCCCAGGTGCGTCCTTTCGGCGGCCTTAGTCTCTGGCCCGCTTCGTCCTCGACGCAGATGTGGGCGCCCAGGTCCGCCGCTGGCTTTACAGCCGGCCACACCTTCCTGCCGCCAGGCGGCGATGGCCTCCTCATTTGTAGTCAGCGACGATCACGCATGGCGGCTTCGATCCGTAGACCGATCCCGATAGCCGCTGCGCAGATGAAAAGAAGCAAGACTTGGAACGGCGGCTCCCAATCAGCGAAGACGAGTGCGGCTATGGCCAAACCACCGTTCGTGAGCAGTAAGGCTGTGCCGACCATACGAAGCATCCCAACAGCCTCTCGGGCCTTCTCTCCGGAAGCATTTTGATCTTCAGTTGGAATTTTCACAGCTAGATCATCTCACAGTATCAACAGGAGGCGAAAGAGTGCCTCCATCCCCAGATGAGCGAGGCAAGACACTCGACCGAAGGACAGCATCAGCCCTGCTGAGACCGTCGGCTTACCGATGTATCAGTAGCGCCTGGAGCATAAAGGCCACACCTCCCACCTGACCCAACCGCAGCAGTCGCCTGTCCAGACCGCCCGAGCACGTCACTGTCCCTCGGCAAGACGACATGAACGCGACCCAGACCGCAAGCCAATATGAAGCGGCCGGCACCACTTTTCACTTTAACTCATAGAGGAAAGCTTTGCATGAGAAAAACCAGCACTTGAGGCCACTTTAATGGTGACCCCAAGTGCAAGCTTCGGGTCACAAAGACCCCTTCACTTCACCCTCGCAACTACGAGCCCGATTCGCATCAATCGGAAACTCACAGCCCCTTGGTGCTACTCCTTGTACAGGCATAAGGAATATGCCTCGGCGGTTTAAGTGGCGCCTCCTGCCCTCTACCTATCTTACAACGCAACGTGTGTCGAATCTTCTCATAATACTCCTCATATATAGGCTCTTTGGTTTTCGGGTCTTCCCTCACTTTATACTTGAAGTTCAGATACGCCTCCGACTGCAGCGTGTGCCTGTAGCGGGTGATATCACATCTATCAAGCCAGCCGGCCTGACATTCAACTTCTATATCAGTGAAGCGATCATCGATTTTCGCCTCGGCGGGTCGCTTATCATGCTTTGCGCTGAATTTGGAGCATTTCTCGCCGACGGCTTGGTCGAGCTTAAGTCCTACACTAACGCCTGCTTGAAGAGGCTGAATGGACATACTCGCACCGATATTTGCTTCATTCGTGGTCTCGCGGTTAACGAAACATGCGGAACCGAGTTTAGAGATTCTCGCATGCTTGTAGAGAGCTCGCCCGAACGGACTATCCTTGCCGTCCGTCTTACTCGTAGGACGTATCGGATAGATTCGCACATAGTCCTGATAGGCGGTGATGTTCCATCTCTGGTTGTAGGGAAGGCCGCCCCCTGCTACCGGTTTCTCGTCCCAGTACGACCTCATCACGGTGTGAAGCTCCCACCCCTTAACGAGTCTGTCCGTCTTCTCGCAGTACTCCATGAATACATAGGAGATGCATGCAGTTGACTTCGGTACAGCCGCACCACCAGCAGCGCAAGGATCTTCCGGCGAGCAACTGTCGCTCGCGTCGGACGCGTCCTCATATGCGGGGTTTGGTGCCTGAATTTCTGACATGTTTCCGCAGCGGTCGAAGACATGAATTGAAATAGTGGATGGGTCGGGTTCGACTTGGCCCGGAGTATCTGCGTTAGCCGCAGCCAAAGCGGCAGCGTCCTCGGTTGAGGTAGCTTGAGGTGTCCACGCCCGTTCCACCTCAGCGAGAACGCGCACTGCACCTGTCGCGTCGTCGATATGGACGGACACGTTCTTCAGCGTGACATTTGAATTCGTTCTGACATGATGGGTTTGCGCCAGACTCTTACGTTCATTGATGAGTTGCTCATTCAAGAGCGAGAGCTTGGCTGTACTCGGGGCATCGAAGGTTACCCCCGGCGCGTCCCAAATCGTTTCTGCCCGATTCTCTAGGACAACGTCCTGCGCCTGATAATACCGTTTGACCCGTTCAACGTAGTCCTGTGCACCCGATTCCGCCGTTGCGGAATCTTTCTGAATTGACGAAAAATCTTCGAGGGTACACCTTACCGCTGGTGGGCGGGGAACCGCCTCGGGAGTGACCGAAATAGTCTCCCAGTCGCTCGCTCCGAATACTGACTTTGCGCGCACTCTGACTGTATATGCTTCCCCGTTGGACAAGCCATCGACAGAGACAAAGGGATCCTTTGCTTGGATATTCTTCACGAGTTGGCCGCTACTATCGCTGACCTCGATATCATAGCCATCCGATAGCGCGAGACTCCCATTGTTCTCGGGAAGTCCCCAGCTCGCGATGACGCTTGCATCACCTGCCTGGACGGTCAGGTTGAGCACCTTCCCAGGCGGCCTCGCCGGGATATACGTGAGGGCCAGCTCCGGCTGGCTACTAGCCGCCTCATCTGCAAACGTGATGAACTCATCCTTGTTAGAGGTGAGCATAAGCCATTGATACTCGCTACCAGCGATATCAGATTGCGGGTCACTCACGGGCAGCATGTACGGCACAACGCTAGTGTCAACGTCGGCCACTAACTCAGATCCCTTGCTCTCGCTAGTCACCGGAGTCTTCAGGGGCGTCGCAGTGATTACGCCATCCGACGGGCAAGTACCAGATGGGCAAGTTGGTGCACCAAGGCGAAGGACGCCATCCGACACGCCTGCACCATTGGGGAGCTCATCTAACTTAAACCCAATTAATGCTGCGGTCTTCTCTACTCCTGTGCCACCAATCCGCATGATGGTCGAGTCCGCCACCATGCAAGGTGACCCACCACATGCAGCAGGATCGGTTTTAGCGCTCTTGATGACGAAGTTGTCCTTACTCAACGTCAGGCTGCGGACGTCCTCAACTGGAGGTGGTGGCGGGGTACCAGGCGTGGTGAAGGTGACCAGAGCGGTCTTGGACGTACAGACCTCGCTGCCTGATCCAGACTCGTTGACTGTTGGCGCGCCGGCCGTCGCCTTTTGTGTACTGCCCGCGCTAGCTGTTCCGGCAAGCGGGGTGTTCATATCGGCCGTGATTTCGGCGGCCGTCTGGGCGCGGTTGTAGACGCGGACTTCGTCGATGACGCCGTCGAAGAACTCGCCGTAGATGGTGTTCCCGCCGATGTGGAAGTCGCCGCCGTCGTCCTGAATGGCTCCGGAGACGGGCTCGTCACCGATTTGATTGCCGTTGAGGTAGAGGCGTGCCCTGGTGCCGTTGTAGGTGACGGCGAGGTGGCTCCAGGTGTTCACCTGGAGCGGGCTGGTGCCGGCCACCTCCTTGGACTGGCCCTGGGTTGTCAACCAGCCGAGAGGAGTGAAGCCGTCGGAGGCGTACAGGGCGTAGGAGAGGTCGTCGAGTGTCTCGTAATCCTTGCCCATGACGGCGTACCAGTCGTCAACGCTGGACGGCTTGACCCAGGCCGAGAGCGTCATGTTGGAGCCGAGTCGGAGCGAGGCGTTGTGGTCGACGGTGACGAGGCCGAAGAGACCATCGAAGGACAGACCCTTGCCGTACTTGCCGGTGACCCACGAGGTGTCAGTGGCAGTGCCGTGGTTGGTGCCCGTCACGTCGTTGACGGTGGTGCCGCTGCCTTCGTTCATTCCGTAGGCGGCGACCAGACCTGACGGTGTGGGCGTCGGAGTCGGTGTCGGCGTGGGATCGGGAGTGGGCGTCGGGTCGGGAGTAGGCGTGGGATCGGGAGTAGGTGTCGGGTCGGGGTCAGGATCGGGCGGCGGTTCCTCGCTTTGCGGGGCGGTTACGCAGGCGGTCATCTGCCACTTGTAGGTGCTGCCGGGCTGCACTGTGTTGGCTGGGATCTGGAAGGAGGCGCGTTCGCCGCCGCTTACGGTACGGCTGCCCAATGGCGCGGAGCCGACGGGAGCGCCGGTGCTGTCGTACAGGTAGTACTTGGCCGTGACCGGGCCTCCCCCTGGCCTGTTGACCATGCCCGACAGGATCGGCTGGGTCGGGTCGGCCATGCCGGTCTCGGTGTCCGACGGGAGCACGGGAGCGTCACTGGTGATGCGGTACGCAGGGCTCTCGTTGCACGACGGCGGGTTGATGCCGGCCCGGCAGGCCTTGACCACGAACTTGAAGCTGGCCGGGTTGTCCAGCGTGAAGACCTTGTCCAGCGCCTGCCCGGACGGGATGTTGTTGTGCGAGGTGGTGCCGGGCACGCCGACCAGTGCGCGGAGCTCGTTCGCGCTGAGCGCCCGCTGGTAGACGTGGATGTCGTCCAGCGACCCCTTGAGGCTTCCGCCGAGAAGACGTGAGCGGCCGATCTCGAAGGCGCCTCGGGCGTTCCAGCCGACGGTGTGGTCCCGCTCGCCGGCCAGCACACCGTCCACGTACAGGCGGATCTTGCCTGCGTCCTTGTCATACTGGGCGGCCACGTGCGTCCACTCGCCGATCTTGGCAAGGTGCTCCGACTGGATGACGGTCTCGTGGATGCTGTCCGGGATGTCCTGGTTGATCATGGACAGCACCCAGCGCTGATCGTACTCCGGAGCCGTGGACGTCTGGTAGGAAAGCGTGAACCCGGGCAAATGAGTGCCCATCTGGGACAGCACGTTCTGCTCTTGCGTGCTGTTGTCCAGGCGCACCCAGGCGCTCGCCGTGAAGCTCTGGTTGGTGTTGATGACCGGGCCGCTGGTCGCGGCGTGGCCTCCGGTGAACGTCACCGCCTGTCCGAGCTGCCCCGGCGTGCGGGTGTGCGCGCCGGTCAGGGCGGCGTTGCGGTTGTTGCCGGAGGAGTCGGTCAAGGCCGTGCCGGAAGCCTCGTCGAGTTTCCAGTACGCGGCCTCACCCGCGGGCAGTTCGGCGGCCGGCGGGGCCATGGTGGAGTCGTTGACCGTCACCGTGTAGTTCAGCGGCGTCGCCTCGGGCACGCTGGACTTGTAGGTCACCTTGACGTTGGTGCTGCGGGCGATCGCGTCGTTGCCGTCCATCGAGTCGATCGACTCGGCGGTCACGGTGGGGATCGCCGGCGGCAGCACCCAGTCCACGCTCAGCTTCGGCAGCACGCCCTGATTGAAGAACTGCGGCCAGAACAGGAAGTCCTCGCTGTAGTTGGGCGGGGTCGAGGTCTCCTGGGTCAGTTTGAGCAGCAGGCCGTGATTGGGTGTGCCGGTGGCCCACAGCCGCGTCATCGCGGTGAGGTTCCAGCTCCAGATCGCGCCGCTGGTGCCGGGCAGCGCGCAGGGGTCGATCGAGGCGCGGCCTTCTTCGGTGCTGGTGGGCTGGTTGCTCCAGTAGGTGTCGTCGGCCACCCAGGACTCGGTGATCCGCTGGGCCGCGATGCCTTGGAACTCGCTGCAGTTGTACACGTCCTCGCGCAGCTGCAACTGCATGGTGGCGTTGGTCACCTGCTTCCCGGCGATCGGGGCGGTGTCGAAGGCCATCAGGGTGCGAGTGGCCTGCTCGGTGGTGGAATACTGCATCCTGCCCACCGAGCCCGGCGACCGCTGCCCGTTCGGGGACACGATGCCGGTCTCTTGGGTGATCCCCAGTGTGGTGGTGGGATCGACGGTGACCGGATACTGCGTCGCGGGGTCGGCCAGCCAGGCCGCGTCCGGCTTCAGCACCAGCGTGGTGGTGCCGTCCTTGGACTCCACGCTGGTCTCGATCTTCTTCTGCCGGCCCGGCTTGGCCGCGGTGGGCTCATCGGCGGCGGCGTCCCACATCAGCGGTGCCGGGGCGGAGGCGACCTTCTTGCCGTTGTCGCCTTTCAGCTTGAGCCCGCCGGCCTTGGTCACCGAGAGCTCGAGTCCCTTGGCCTGCACCGGGATGCGGAACTCCACCGCGTCGGCGGGGCGCTCACGGAGCACGATGTCGTGCCGGAATCCGGTCGGGAGCGCCGTCACGACCAGGTCCCCCGACGGGCCGGCGACGCCTGGGTAGGTTGCCACGTTGCCCTTGATGGTCGGCTTGGGCAGTGACGTGGGCCAGGAGAGACCGAACGAGCGGTCCCTGCTGAGGATCATGGTCGCGAACGGGCCGGACCCGCCCGTGGACAGGCGCACTCTGGCCTTGGCCAGCTTGGGCCTGAGCACGCCGTTCTGCTCGACCAGGGACGGGTCGATCCAGGCCCACGAGCCGTCGCCCTGCCTGAGCTGGGTGGGGCCGGAGTAGGACTCGGTGGTCAGGTGACCGTCCGGGTACGCCCACGTCCGGGAGGTCTCGGTGAAGGCATCCTCGACGGCGACGGGCTTGTTGTCCTTGCGCGCCTGCTCCACCGCGGCGCGGAGGGCCGCGTCCGGGTCCTCGGGGCGCGGGAACGTGGTGACCGCGGGGCCTGTTGCCTTCGCGCTCTGTGGCTCGGGGTCGGCCACGGCCTGTCTGATCGGGCCTGCGACCAGCAACGATGCTGCCACCGTGAGCACCGTTGCGGCCGCGAGCCTTCGTTTGGGTTTGCTGATGATGCGGGGTCTGTTGCCTAACTCGTTCACAAACAACCTCAATCGGGAGTGAGTTTGGCTTGTCGACCTTGATCATCAGACGGAACAACACCATGATCAATATGACATGGATCACAAATAATATTGATATAAAACCTGTAACCCTCTTGGGGTCTCGAACGAAACCCCAACGGGCAAGATTTTCTGAGTAATCGGTAATTCGGATTTCCTTATCCAGATTGCCCTCAGCGTGTAGTCATACAGCCGCGATCAGTGGTGAATAAATCCACCCAGACACCGCATCGGTTGTCTGTGGAGAGAGCCGGGCCCGCCTGAGCCACGTACTTCGCTATGCGCGGAGAACCGTGACCTGGCGGCCGGATGGCGTGGTCGCGAGGTCGAACGCGCCTCGTTGGTTCCACGGCGGGGCCTCGGGCCGCCGGTCGAAGATCACCAGTACGCCGGTGGTGAGGCTGAGGCGGTCCAGGTAGCCGTCGAGCTGGGCGAGCCCCTCGGCCAGCGGGTCTTCCTTGCCGGCCCTCCAGACCTTCAGCTCCAGGGCCTCCCGCTGAACCAGCCGCTCCCCATCCGGCCCGGCGTAAGGCCAGCGGACCAGCACGTCCAGACGTTTGGTGCCTGCGGCGTACTCCCGGTCGAGCTGGCCGCCGCCGTTGACCAGCCGGTGCAGATACGCCATGAGGATGATCTGACAGGCGGCTTCGTGGTAGTTCTCCTGCTGGATGAGCACCTCGCCGTGCTCGCGCCAGAACACGACGAACTCTCGCAGGAGGCGCTCCAGGTCGAAACGGCCGTCTCGCATGACGAAACTGCGCGGATCGGCCATCACGTACTGTTCCGCCGGGTCGCCCAGCACCCGCAGGACGACCTCCCGGTAGATCGGGTTCGCCACCTCCAGCGGGGGCTTCTGCTTGACCAGGCCCAGGTCGCGGACGTACGACAGCGCGTCGGAGAAGGTGGGGTCGACCTCGGGGAACGATCCGGCCACCACGGGCTCCATCACCCGCTTGACCCGGGGCTCGTGCAGCCGGGCCACTAGCGCGTCGAGATGGGTGGCGCGCGCCCTTATCAACCGCTCCTTGGCCTCGTCCACCTGCCCGGCGGTGACGGCGCCGGTCACCCCCATCTCGATGATGATCTCGTGGGCGAGGGCGTTGACCAGCCATGGCTGTCCTTGCGTCAGCTCGAAGACCCTGCCCACGGCGTCCTCGGTGAACTCCTGCCCGGTCGCCTCCGTGTGCTGACCGTACAGCTCGCCGATCTGGCCGGCGGTGAAGTCGCCCAGGCGCAGGGACTTGGTGACGATGTTGAACGGGCTGATCGGGTTCGACCGGTCGGCGTCGCCGCCGCAGGCGACCTTGTAGTCACGCACGTCGCGCAGCCCGCACAGCACCACGGACGCGGGGAACGGACGCCCTTTCGGCCGCGAGTTGTGGCCGTCACGGAGCTGACTGAGAATGCTGACCATGCTGTTGCCCTGCAGGCCGTCGATCTCGTCCATGAGCAGCACCACCCGGCGCGGGCTGCGGCGGCACCACTCGGTCAGCGCCGAATCGAACCTGGTGCCCGCCGGAGCCTGCGGGCAAGAATCCGGCGGCAGCAGCTCCTCCGGCCATCCCGACCACTCGGCGGCCTGGCGAAGGGACTTCAGCAGGATCTCCTCCGCAGCCGCGTAGTCGTCACCGGCCGACTTGGCACGCTCGCAGGAGAACATCAGGGCGGCGATGTCGCCCTCGGCGGTCAGTTCGGACGCCAGGGCTTCCAGCGCGGTCGTCTTACCGGTCTGCCGGGGCGCGTGGACCACGAAGTACCGGTCCATCTCGATCAGCGCTCGCGCCTCGGGAAGCCGCGGAGTGGGCGGCAGCATGTAGTGGAGCTGGGGGTCGCATGGGCCCGCGGTGTTGAAGGATCTCGCTCGGGATGGGCGCATAGTCACATAGTGTCATCTCTCCTTGCTCTGAGTGGGGAGATCATGGCTCGTTCCGGAACGGCACCCACCAGGACCGCCGGAGGGACGAACTGCCCGATACAGGAGCCATAGCAGCACTGCCAAAGGCATGACCACGAACACGATCGCCAGAAGAATCAGCGAAATTCCAATCTCCACGTCAATCCCTGTCAGCCGTACGACTTGTAGCTGGTCCTTGCCATAAGCTCCGACCTCCGGACCAAAAGTGGTTTCCGGATCAGGCCGTTCATGAATAGACCCTGGAAAAGGCGTCCGTCAAGATCAAGGGCGTCCCGGCGATGAGCAGGGACGCCCTTGTCGGCGTCATAGCGCGCCTGGGGACGCGGTGGTCAGTTGAAGGGGTTGTCGTACGTGATGCTGCTCCTGGTGCGCATCATGTATCCGCTGCTGCTGAACCAGCCTCCGGTCACGTCGAAGCGGACGTTGCTCACGGTGCCGCCGAACTGCACCTCGGCGTTGTACAGGAAGACCCGCTGGCACCCGGGAGCGGTCGTGGTGCCGGACTCCACGGGCCATGTCGAGTTCGCGCCGTTGACGATGATCTGGAAGTAGGGCGCGGGGTAGGCGCTCTGCCAGCACAGGCGCAGCGCGTAGCGGTACTTCGTGTTCCCGTCGTCGAACGCCACCGTGCCGTCCAGCAGGGCCAGCGCCCCGTAGCCGCCGGTCGCGTTGAGCTGCACGTAGACTGGCTGGTCCGGGCCGTATGCCGCGTGTGCGGGGCTGATCGGCAGGAGTGCGACGGCCAGGGCCGCGAGGGCGGCGGCGATCGACGCCGCCAGACGACGTCCTTTCGAGCGTACGGTCAATTCACACCTCTCCGTTTCGGAAGTGCCAGGTGCCCGGAGATTAGGAGGGCGTCGCAGGCCGGTCCAGCACGGCGCGTCGATGCGGCCGATCCGGTCAGCCGCTAAATGCCACTTCAAGGGCGTCCTTGGGAACGCTGTTCATGGTCACCTGGGAAGAGAGGCAGGGCTTCCGGTCGAAATTTGCGACATTACGGTGAAAGTTTCACAGGCCACCCGAGTCCTTCTTCAGCCGTAAAGCTGGTCGTCGTCCTTGGGCCAGGCGGCGGGAACGCATTCGCCGTGTTCATCGTCTTCGCAGTGATCCCGGGTCCGCACGATGTACATGGTCTTGACATGGTTCAGCTTCAGCAGCTTACGCAGAAGAACCGGGTTCGCGTCCTGCTCGATGTAGCCGTACGACTTTCCACTGGCCGCCTTTCTGAGCCGGTCGAGGCTCAAGCCGAAGTGACGCAGCGCCGGCTCGTCAGATGGCTCCAGGCGGTTCACCCAGGCCTCGAAGCTCTGCGTCATCCTGTCGGAGCTACCCTGACAGCTCTGGCAGTACGGCCTCGGGCTGTAGTCCCAGTAGACGATCGGGTCGCGCCGAGTGGGAGGCGCGAGAATCGCGTTGTCGAAATGCAGATGTTTCCTGCTCCGGACGTCCTCAGCGGTCATAGGTTTCTTCCATTCGACGACCGCGGTCACATCCTTTGTCCGGCCGATCTCTTTCAGCACCTCGTCGACTTCCTTCTTCGCCGGTACGGTCTCGGCTCCGGACCTTCCGAGGCGGCGAAGCGTCATGGTCAACGCGGTGGTGTCAGGCAGCGTGTCGAGTTCATGAAGAACGTTCTCGACCTGCAGATGCGCGCGGCCATAGGGTTCCGTGTAGTAGAGGCGTCCTGAGTCGCTGTCCTGGCGGATGAGGAAATTCGCGGAGGCGCCGGTTTCGGGGCCGAGGAGCGGCTCGATGCCCAGTTCGACGGCCATCTCGCCCTCCTCGCGTTCCCATGCCCAGTCGGCGCGCGTCAGCGAATATTCGGGGTGGGTGATCCGGAAGGCGTTGGCGACGACGTGGCCGAACTCCGTGATGTCGGAGTAGCGGTGCCGAGGTTCACCTCGGTCCTGGTCGAGGAAGCCGCACGACATCAGGGTCGCGCAGCATAATCCGGCCAGTACCGGCCGGCTCCATCTTGTGAACATCACGCTCCTGAACGGCCGTTCCTGGATTTCCGGCACCTTCCAAGAAAGGTAGGCGGTGCGGATGACGGGGATTTCCATCAGGCCGAGCAGTTCGTCCCGTCCGGCCACCGTCCTGAGCCGGGACAATAGATGCTTACGGCCGCAGCGGAAAGCCCCCGACTCCGAGTGCCTTGAGAGCCAGGGGCATAGCTGTGCGCGTTACCGGCCGCTCGTCAGTTCGCGGGGCTTGGGGCCGCCGTAGAGGGGGTTGAGGGGCACGCGTTCCTCCGACACGATGAGCCGGACCACGCCGTCGGCGTGCGGTTCGGCGTCCCAGACGATCCAGTCGTCGCCGACGGGAAGCGACTGGTCGTCAGGATCGAGGCCGAATCCCTGGCCGCCCCGGTTCGGCTCGATGATCTGGTAGACCACCTGGAGACCGCGCCGCTCCGCTTCCTTCCGCACCACGCTCACGGGCCGCTCGTCCACCCGGAAGCCGCTCAGCATCCCGCCCGCCTTGGTGGCGGTGCCGTGCGACTTGTACACCTCACCGGGCTTGGCCGCCCGGCCGAGCCTGATGTAGGCGCGGCCGCTCAGGTTCTCGTCCACCTTGATGACCAGATGGCAGCCTTCCTCCCCGATCAGGCAGCCGTCCGGCTCGATGCCGGTGACCAGGGTGTTGGGACCTCCCGACGTCATTACGGACCTTCCCCCACCGAGGTGATGGCCCACGTGGTCGGGTGCGGCCGGCACGATCTCCAGCGTCACGTCGACCCCCACCGCGCGGAACGCCTCCTCGTACAGAGCCCAGTCGGCGTGCGGGTCCTTCACCCTGGCGACCCAGAGGCCGTCCCGCAGTTCGATGT
This sequence comes from Nonomuraea sp. NPDC050478, assembly GCF_044458265.1. NCBI lineage: Bacteria > Bacillati > Actinomycetota > Actinomycetes > Streptosporangiales > Streptosporangiaceae > Nonomuraea > Nonomuraea sp. NPDC050478. Next base: position 977,317 of record NZ_JBITHT010000004.1, read on the forward strand.
GCATCGCCGCGTTGGCGTACGAGGTCGCGCCGTGCTGGCCGGCCACCAGGGTGGGGCCGACGACGAGGGCCGACGTGAACGCGGCGGCGACCGCGAGCCCGAGGAGCAGGCGGCGCCTCGGCCGGCGCGTCCTCGCCGGGGACGGAGGCTCGGCGGTGAGGATCGCGTCGAAGAGGGCTCGGGCCGCCGGCCCGGTGGATCGGCCCGCCAGGTCCTCGTCACGGACGCGGGCGAGCCCTTGCAGTTCGTTCATGTCGGCTCCACGGCGAATCGGTTGGCGGTGATTCCGTCGTCTTCCAGCGCTTGGGAAAGGCGCTTGCGTGCCCGGTGCAGGCGGATCCGGACGGCGTTGCGGGAGATGTCCAGGACGGTGGCGATCTGGCCGTGGTCCAGCCCTTCCCAGGCGACCAGCGCCAGCAGTTCACGGTCGGCGTCGGGCAGGCCGGCGAACGCCCGCGCGATCACGTCCCGTTCGGCGGCGCCCTCCGGTGAGCGGGTGTAGACGTCGGCGATGTCGGCGGTCAGCGTCGCCAGTCTCGACTGCCGGTGCGCCTGGCCCCGGCGGTGGTTGGCGAGCACGTTCCTGGCGACCCCGTACAGCCACAACCTGGCCTCGTCGCCGCGCGGCAGGGAGTCGACGCGCCGCCAGGCGGTGGCGAACGTCTCGGCCACCACGTCGGCGGCGTCCTCGGGAGTGGCGCAGCGCCGTACGGCGTAGCCGAGTATCTGCTCGTAGGTCTGCTGGTACACGGCCTCGAACCGGCGCCTCCGGTCGTCATCCACGGGCGGTCCCCATGGTCGGCCCCCTCATCTCCAGGAATTGTCAGGACATCCCCTACATGTCGGCGAGCGAGGCACCATTTCACCCTTCCGCAATCGACTCCGGGTCTTCACACCCGCTGCCGGGTTCTGTAAGACAGAGGTGCGATCATCTGACTGGCGAGGTGTCCGGTGACTCCTCCGTTCCCTGAAGGGAGCGGCTTCTCGCTAAGCCGCTTCCGCAGCCTGGCGAAGGGCAAGCCCTGCCCTCACGATGTTGACCGCCGCGTTCACGTCGGCGTGCGCGGCATGCCCGCACGCCGTACAAGCGAACGCGGCCTGGGTGACGCGGTTCTCCTTCGCCACGTGCCCGCAACGCGAGCACGTGCGGGAGGTGCCGGCGGGGTTCACCGCGATCAGCTCTCGACCGGCGCTTTCAGCCTTGTGCGACAGGATCGTCAGGAACACCCCCCAACCCGCATCCAGAATCGAACGGTTGAGACCGGCCTTCTGAGCGACGTTCCGGCCGGGAGCCTCGATCGTGCCGGACGCCGACCGGGTCATGTTCGCGATCCGCAGGTCCTCGTGCACGATCACGTCGTAGGCGCGGACCAGGACGAGCGCGGCCTTGTGCGCGTGATCGAGGCGCTGACGGCGGACCTTGCCGTGCAGCGCCGCGACGCGGGCCACGGCCTTATGCCGCCGCCGGGAGCCCCGCTTCTTGCGGGCGAGGTCCCGCTGCGCCGTCGCGAGGCGTCCGGCGGTGACGGCCAGGTGACGCGGGTTGGCGACGTGCTCCCCGTCGGATGTGGTCACGAGCGAGGTCACGCCCATGTCGATCCCGGCCGCCGCGCCCGTGGCGGGCAGCGGTCCGGCGGGCACGTCGTCACACGACAGCACCACGTACCAGCGGTTGCCTTCCCGCTTCACCGCGATCGTCTTCACCCGGCCCTTGACCGGGCGGTGCTGATGCACCCGGACGTGTCCGATGCCCTGCAGCCGGACGTAGGTCGCGGTGGGGTGCCCGGGCTGGGAGTCCCAGCGGCAGCCGTCGCCGTCCTTCGGCCACTGCGCCGTGTCGAACCGTCCGCGCCCCTTGAACCGGGGGAAGCCCGGCGTCCGTCCCGTCTTGACGCGGTCGAAGAACGCGCGGAACGCCTTGTCGAGGCGTCGCAGCGTGGCCTGCTGGGAGGAGAACGACCAGCGGCCCTGCCCGCCGATGTCGTCACCCCGGATGTGCTTCAGCTCGGCGGACTGGTCGCCGTAGCGGACGCTCACTCCTGCTTTGGCGTAGGCGGTGCGGCGGTGCTCCAGCGCGGCGTTGTAGAGCTGCCGGTGGTCTTCCAGGCACGCCGCCAGCGCTGCCGTCTGCTTGGTGGTGGGGCGGAGCAGGAATTCGAACGACCTGCGCACACCCCACCCCTCGTCACGTTCGGTAACGACAGCACCACGATAGCGGCTGGCGCCGACAAAGCCCGGGAAGGAGAACGGTGATGCACGGGCCTGGCAGGTCAGGGCACGCTCGGGCCCTGGCGGCCCTCCCGCTCCCGATTCCCCCGTCGCCTGAAGGCGCCGGTCCCCTCGGGAAGATCTGATGGATCTGCGGCACATCAGGTACGCGATCACGATCGCCCGCGCCGGGAGCCTGCGCCGGGCCGCGGCCGTCCTGCACATCGCCCAGCCCACGCTGTCGGAGCAGCTCAGGACGCTGGAGAAGGAGATCGGGGTGGAGCTGTTCACCCGGTCCTCCAGCGGGGTCCGGCTCACCGTGGCCGGGGAGGCGTTCCTGGCGCAGGCGACGGTGGCGGTGGCGGCGTTCGAGCGGGCGGTGGCGGCCGCGCGGCGCACGGATCAGTGCACCCGGCTGGGGGTGGCGGACGGGCTGGGCGACGTGGTGGCGCGGCTGCTGTCGCCGCTGCCGGACGCGCCGCTGCGGGTCGCGCCGATGGGCACGGCGGAGCAGCTCGTCTCGCTGATGGATGGAACGCTTCAGGCGGGGCTCGGGTACGCGCCGGGCTCGCTGCCGCGTGGGGTGGCGCGCATGCTCGTGCATCGCTCCCCCGTGCGCGCCCTGCTTCCCCGCGACCATCGGCTCGCGTCGCGTGGGCGGCTGCCGCTGGCCGCGCTGGCGGCGGAGCCGCTGGTGATGCCGGAGTCGGAGGCGGTGGCGGGGGCGCGGCGGTTCCTGGAGGCGTTCGTGCGGCACCGGCTGCATCCCCGGCTGGGAGCTTCGGGTTCGACGCACGAGCTGGTGATCGCCATGGTGGCCGACGGCGCCGGATACACGTTGTGTGTGCGGGAAGGGACGCCGGTGCCGGAGTCGCTGGCGTTCGTGCCGATCGCGGAGGATGTGCCGCCGATCGAGATCGTGCTGTTGTGGAACCGGCAGGCGGAGGTGCACGATCTACTGGGAGCGGCCCGGCATCTAGCACGGCATGGATAGTGCTACTATCCAACAGATGCGGATGTCCGAGCTGAGCGCCAGGTCCGGCGTCGCCATACCCACGATCAAGTACTACCTGCGCGAGGGGCTGCTCCACCAGGGCGAGCAGGTGGCCGCCACCCGCGCCGAATACGACGAGTCCCACCTGCGCAGGCTCCGCCTGATCAGGGCCATGGTGGAGGTCGGCAGGCTGCCGATCGCGGCCGTCAAGAAGGTGGTGGCCGCGATCGAGGACGAGTCGCTGCCCTTCCACCACATGCTGGGCACCGCCCACTACGCGCTGAGCCCTCAGGTCGAGCCGGAGCCGACGCCCGAGTGGGAGGCCGCGAAGGCCGAGGTGGACGCGCTCATCACCGACCTCGGCTGGCAGGTGAACGCCGAGGCGCCGGGCAGGAACGAACTGACCCAGACCATGGCCAGGATGCGCCGGCTCGGCATGGGCGACGACATCCGCAGGTACGCCGAGATGGCGGAGCGGCTGGTGCGGGAGGTGGAGCTCGACGCCATCCCGGCGAGCGACGACCGTGACACCGCCGTCGAGGCGCTGGTGCTCGGCACGGTCCTGTACGGGCGGGCACTGGAGGCGCTGCGCCGCCTCGCACAGGAGTCGGAGTCGGCCCGCCGCTTCACGCCCGAGGGGCCCGATCAGCCCACGTGAGGCGCGCGGGCGGCCGACGACCCCTCGCGGACCAGCTCGCCCGTCAGGTTGCCGTTGGCCGCCGAGCCGAGGAAGACCACGAGCCTGGCCACGTCCTCCGGATCCGACAGCCGCCGCGTCGGCACGCCGGCCGCCAGCTCGTCGATGATCTTCCGGGGGAATCCGGAAGCCTTCTCGGTCAGCGTGAAGCCGGGCGCGACCACGTTGACCAGGATGCCGTCGCGCCCGCCCTCCCACGCCAGCGCGCGGGCCATCCCGTGCAGCCCCGCCTTGGCGGTCCCGTACGGACCGGGACCGGGCAGGCCCTCCTCCGCGACACCCGAGGAGATCAGCACAATCCGCCCCCAGCCGCGGGCGCGCATGCCGGGCAGCACGCCCCGCACGGCGGCCGCGGCGCCCACCAGGTTGGCGCCGACCATGGCCAGCCACTCCTCGACCGGCACGTCCTCGAACCGGACCGTCGGGTCGGGCGCGTCGCCGCCCCAGCGGACGGCGTTGGCCACGAGCACGTCCACCCGCCCCCAGCGCGCCAGCACGGCGTCCACGGCGCGCCGCGCCGACGGCAGGTCCTCCAGGTCCATCGGGGTGACGAACGGCTCGCCGCCCGCCTCCGTGATCGCCGCCGCGACCGCGCGGGCCGCCTCTTCCCCCTTCCGGTACGTGATCGCGACCTTCGCGCCTTCACGGGCGAAGGCCACGGCGGTGGCGGCGCCGATGCCGGACGACCCTCCGGTCACCAGGACGACGCGCTCTCGCAGGCCGGTGTCCATGCCTGCTCCTCTCGTTCGGACCGATTCGTTGGCGTACGAGATAGATGCAATCATAAATCGTCTCAAAGGCAAATTATTTGCCGCTGATACGCTTTGCGGTATGTGTGGTCAGATGGGCAGCCCGCTCCGGCGAGACCTGCACTGGCTGGCCGCCCGGCTCAAGATCGGCCTGCACGGCATCGAGGAGCGGATCGCCGCCCGCCACGGCATGAGCCTGTGGGGCTACACGGTCCTGGTCGAGGTCGTGAGCGGCCCGGCCCGCACCCAGCTCGCGCTGGCCGCCGCCGTGCCGGTGGACAAGACGAAGCTGGTGGCCATCCTGGACGAGCTGGAGTCGTCGGGCCTGGTGCGCCGCCGCCCCGACCCGCGCGACCGGCGGGCTCGGCTGGTCGACCCGACCGACGCCGGCCGCGAGGCCTGCGAGGCCGCCTCCGCCGAGATCAGGGCGGTCGAGGACGACCTGCTCTCCGACCTCGAACCCGGCGAGCGTGAGCGGTTCGTCGACGCGCTCCAGCGCATCGTGCTGACCCGGTTGGAGGACCTGTCCGGCCACGTGCCGGGTGGGCAGGGCTGTCCCTGACGCATCCCGGGCCCGCCGCCGGGTAGAGCGGGCCGGATGTTCGACGGATTCGCGGAGAGCCGCGTGGACACCGGCGAGGCGGAGCTGTACGTCAGGCACGGCGGCGACGGGCCGCCGCTGCTGCTCCTGCACGGCCACCCCAGGACGCACGCCACCTGGCACCGGACGGCTCCCCTGCTCGCCGCCCGCCACACGGTGGTCTGTCCTGATCTGCGGGGGTACGGGCGCTCGTCCAAGCCGCAGACCACTCCGGGCCACGAGCCCTACTCCAAGCGCGCCATGGCACGGGACCTGGTCGCCCTCATGCGCGCGCTGGGCCACGACCGGTTCGCCGTGGCCGGCCACGACCGGGGCGCCTACGTGGCGCACCGGCTGGCCGCCGACCACCCGGACGCGGTGACGCACCTGGTGATCATGGACGCAGTCCCCATCGGCGAGGCGCTGGCCCGCTGCGACGCGGAGTTCGCGGCGCGCTGGTGGCACTGGTTCTTCCTCGGTCAGACGGCCAAGCCCGCCGAGCGGGTGATCAACGCCGACCCGGACGCGTGGTACGGCTCCGGTCCCGAGCAGATGGGCGCGGAGGCGTACGAGGACTATCGCCGCGCCATCCACGACCCCGCGACCGTGCACGCGATGTGTGAGGACTACCGGGCCGGGCTCGGCCCGGACCGCGCCGCCGACGACGCCGACCGGGCGGCGGGCCGCAGGATCGGCTGCCCGGTGCTGGTGCTCTGGGCGACCCGCGACGACATGGAGGAGTTGTACGGCGACCCGGTCGGGGTGTGGCGCTCGTGGGCGGACGACGTGCGGGGCCACGCCGTGGAGGGCGGGCACCACCTGGCCGAGGACGCGCCCGCCGAGCTGGCGGCGGCCCTCGCGGGCTTCCTGAAGGAGTCAGCGGCGGGCTAGGGCGAGATAGCGGGTGAAGGCGTCCTGGCCGTCGGGGGTGAACGGCCAGCGCCAGACGGCCAGCCGCAGCTCGCCCTCGCTCATCCACCCGTGCCACGGCACCCGCTCGGGGTCGGGCCGCGGCTCCCCCGCCAGGACGGCCTCGTGCACCCCCAGCCAGTAGGAGCCGGACACGCCCCGGCACAGGAACCTGACCACGGGCCGCACCGGCACCCGCGCGCCCAGCTGCTCGGCCAGCCCGCGCGCCGCCGCCTGCTCGTAGGACTCCCCTGGGGTGACGGCCCCGCCCACCGTCACGTCGTAGTAGCCGGGGAAGCGGTCGGCGCGGTCGGAGCGGCGGAAGACGAGGATCCGGCCCTCCTCGTCACGGCAGATCGAGGTGGCGACGCGGTGCAGCCAGCCCCGCCTGGCGGCCTCCGCGCGGTCGGCCACGCCGAGCACATCGTCCTGTTCGTCGACGCGTTCCACGAGTTGGTTCACCCGCCCACGATCGCAGGCGGGTGTGACGTTTTTAGTCTCGGACCGTGACCGGCCGTTTCAGCAGCCAGAGCGCGGCACGTTGCAGCAGTGTCCGGTGGACCTCGTTGTCGTAGGCGCGGGTGTCGTGGCCGAGCGCGTCGTAGAAGACCCGGCCGCGCCGGACCGGGCGGGCCCACATGAGCGGCTGGCCGTTGGACGAGGCCAGCGGCCGCACGTCGGGCAGCAGGTCGAGGTCGCTGTAGACCTCGTCCACGACGTCGAAGTCGCGCAGGCCCTCCACGACCGGGTGGCCGCCGTGGACGCGCACGCCGGTCCAGCCGAGCGGCGGGTGGTGGGACTTGGGCCAGGCCCAGCAGCCTCCCAGGACGCGCGGCCAGCCCTGCCAGTCGTCGAAGCAGATGGCCGCGGCGTGCATGCACAGCAGGCCGCCGCCCTGCTCCAGGTGGTCGAGCAGGGTGGTGCGGGCCTGGGCGGGGAGCGTGAAGCGCCACCGGTCGCGCAGATCGGCGAACCGGTCGAGGTCCATCTGCCAGCGCAGCGCGTTGACGGTGATGAGCTGGACCTCCGGCGGCTCGCTCAGCGCGCCGGCGATGTCTTCGGTGACCTCCGACTCGACCCCCACCTCCGCGAGCACCTCGGCGAGCGCCGCCGAGGTCGCGTCGAAGTCGTGGAACGGGCCTCCTGACAGGATCAGATTGCGTGCCACCCGCCAAGCTCATCACGCCCGCCCCGGGTTTTCCACCCGGTGCCCCGCCACATCCGGCTCCGCTCGCCGGCGAAGCGGATGCGCCCGGCGGAGGAGCGGCGGTCCATGACGGGTACGCTGCGCGGCATGACGGTGGACGACTTCGAGGCCTACCGTCCCATGCTGATCGGGCTGGCCTACCGCCTGCTGGGCAGCATGTGGGACGCCGAGGACGTGGTCCAGGACGCGTGGTTGCGCTGGTCGGCGACGGACCGGGAGGACGTGCGTGAGCCGCGGGCGTTCCTGATCACCGTGGTGTCACGGCTGGCGCTCGACCAGTTGCGCTCGGCCCGGGTGAAGCGGGAGGCCTACACCGGCCCGTGGCTCCCCGAGCCGGTCGCGGACGGCGACGCCGGGCCGATGGACACGGCCGAGCTACGCGACACGGTGTCATTCGCGACCCTGCACATGATGGAGCGCCTGTCGCCGCCCGAGCGCGCGGTGTTCGTGCTGCGGGAGGCGTTCGAGCTGCCGTACGACCAGATCCGCGAGATCATCGGCGTGTCCGTCGCGAACGCGCGCCAGCTGCACCACCGCGCCACCCGCCGGCTGGCCGAGGGGCGCGACCGGTTCCGGCCGTCGCCGGAGGAGCACGCCGAGCTGTTCAACCGGTTCATCGCGGCGGCCGCGGAAGGCGAGCTGGAAGCGCTCGCGGAGCTGCTCCACGACGACGTGGTGTTCTACGGCGACGGCGGCGGCAAGGTCCGCTCCGCGCTGCGCCCGGTGGTCGGCCGCGACAAGGTGGTGCGCTTCCTGGCCGGGCTGTGGACGCGCTACCCGTACGGCAGGGCCGCGATCGGCTCGGCCAACGGCCAGCCCGTGCTCTGGAGCCTGCTGGGCGACCACATGCAGCTGCTCGCGGTGGACGTGCGCGACGGCCGGGTCCGCACGATGTACGGAGTGCTCAATCCGGACAAACTCACCCGCGTGCGCCCGCCGATGTGAGAGTCCGTCCGGCTCTATAGTCCAGTCATGGATCTCGGTATCTCAGGCAAGGTCGCACTCGTCACGGGCGGCAGCGCGGGCATCGGGCTCGCCGCCGCCAAGAGCCTCGCGCGGGAGGGCTGTGACGTGTGCGTCGCCGCGCGCAACCCGGAACGCCTCGCCGACGCGGTGGTGGAGCTGCAGGAGTACGGCAAGGTGGTGCACGCCGTGCTCGCCGACGTGGAGGACCCGCAGTCGGCCGAGCGGCTGGTACGCGAGACGCGCGACGTCCTCGGGCCGATCGACATCCTGGTCGCCAACGCGGGCGGGCCGCCCCCGGGCCGGTTCGTGGACGTGACCGCGGCCGAATGGGACGTGGCGGTGCAGCGCAACCTGCTCGGCACCGTACGGCTGATGCGGGCCGCGCTGCCGGAGATGCGCGCCCGCGGCTGGGGCCGGATCGTCACCGTGACCAGCAGGTCGGCCAGGGAGGCCATCGACGGGCTGGCCCTGTCGAACGCCACCCGCTCGGCCGTGGCCGGCATGGTGCGCACCCTCGCCCGCGAGGTGGGCGGCGACGGCGTGCTGGTCAACAACGTGATGCCGGGGCCCATCGACACCGACCGGCTGCGTGACCTGTCCGGCGGCGTGGAAGGGCTGGCGGAGCGGGGGGCGAACGTGCCGCTGGGGCGCGTCGGCCGGGCCGAGGAGGTCGGCGACGTGGTGGCGTTCCTCGCCAGCGAGCGCGCCTCGTTCGTCAACGGGATCTCGCTGCTGGTGGACGGCGGCGAAAGCCGCGTCATCGCTTGACCCGACGGGCGGGAAAGAAGGCATCCTGCACATAGGGGACAAATGGAAGGCAGGGGCATGGACAAGCCGGTCATCGTGACGGTCGACGACGACCCGGGGGTGTCGAGGGCCGTCGCTCGCGACCTCCGGCGCCGTTACGGGCAGCACTACAGGATCGTCCGCGCCGAGACGGCCGTGCAGGGGCTGGAAGCGGTCCGTGAGATGCGGCTGCGGGGTGACGAGGTCTGCGCCATCCTCGCCGACTACCGCATGCCGCAGATGAACGGGGTGGAGTTCCTCGAAGCGGCGATGGACATGTACCCGTACGCCCGGCGGGTGCTGCTGACGGCCTACGCCGACACCGACGCGGCGATCCAGGCCATCAACGTGGTCGACCTCGATCACTACCTGCTCAAGCCGTGGGACCCGCCCGAGGAGAAGTTCTACCCGGTGATCGACGGCCAGCTCGACGCCTGGCAGCGCACCGACCGGGTGGAGGTGGCGGAGCTGCGGGTGGTGGGCGACCGCTGGTCCCGGCCGTCCTACAAGGTGCGTGAGTTCCTCGCCCGCAACCACGTGCCCTACCAGTGGATGCTGGCCGAGGACCCGGAGGGCGCGCAGCTCGTCGCGGCGGCCGGCGACGACTGCCACCTGCCGCTGGTGGTCACCGCCGACGGGTCGATGCTGCAGGCGCCCGACCAGTCCACACTGGCCTCGACGGTCGGCCTGTCGACCACGCCGGCCACCGACTTCTACGACCTGATCGTGGTAGGCGGCGGCCCGGCCGGGCTGGGCGCGGCCGTCTACGGCGCCTCCGAAGGGCTGCGCACGGTGCTGGTGGAGGCGCACGCCTCGGGCGGGCAGGCGGGCCAGAGCTCGCGCATCGAGAACTACCTGGGCTTCCCCGACGGGGTGTCCGGGCAGCAGCTCGCCGACCGGGCCCGCAGGCAGGCGCTGCGGTTCGGCGCCGAGCTGCTGACCACGCGCAGGGTGACCCGCCTGGAGCCGCGCGGGCAGGCGCGGGTGGTCGGCTTCGAGGACGGCGGCGAGATCGCCGCGCACGCGGTCATCCTGGCCACCGGCGTCGCCTACCGCCGCCTCGACGCGCCCGGCCTGGACGACTTCGTCGGCCGGGGCGTCTTCTACGGGGCGGCGCTGACGGAGGCGCCGTCGTGCCGCGGTCAGGACGTCTACATCGTGGGCGCCGCCAACTCGGCCGGCCAGGCGGCCGTCTACCTGTCGGGATTCGCCAGGACCGTGCATCTGTTGGTGAGAGGTGACGGTCTGGAGAAGTCCATGTCCCACTACCTCATCGAGCAGATCCAGGCGGTCCCCAACATCGAGGTCCACCTGGAGACGCGGGTGACCGGCGGCAAGGGCGACGGGCACCTGCAGCACCTGACCCTGTCGAGCGGGGGCCAGGAGCGCGTCGTCGACGCGCAGTGGCTGTTCGTGTTCATCGGCGCGCAGCCGTACACCTCGTGGCTGGACGACACGGTCGAGCGTGACGAGAAGGGGTTCGTGCTCACCGGGCCCGACCTGGTGCAGGGCGGGCAGCGGCCGCGCAACTGGACGCTGCGCCGCCAGCCCTACTTCCTGGAGACGAACGTGCCGGGGGTGCTCGCGGCCGGTGACGTGCGCGCCGAGTCGATCAAGAGGGTGGCCTCCGCCGTCGGGGAGGGCGCGATGGCCGTCGCGCTCGTACACCGCTATTTGGAGAAGCAGTGACAGACACAGTCGACATCGACGAACTGCGCAAGCTCTTCCTGTTCGAGCGGCTGACCGACGAGCAGCTCACCAAGCTCGCCACCAGCGGCCGGATGACGACCGCCGAGCAGGACGAGGACGTCGTGTGCCAGGGCGAGCCGGCCGACTGCTTCGTGGTGCTGATGGAGGGCGAGGTGCAGATGATCTCCGAGACCGTCAGCGCCGGCACCGTCGCCATGCCCCGCACCTCGCAGCCCGGCGTCTACGGCGGCGCCACCTCCGCCTACCTGGGCGACCGGGCGCCGCAGACCTACCAGCACACGCTGCGGGCCACCGCGCCGTCGCGGCTGTTCGTGCTCCCGGCCAAGAAGTTCGCCTACATCGTGACCGAGTGGTTCCCGATGGCGATGCACCTGCTCGACGGGCTGCAGTCCGGCGGGCGCATGCAGCGCGAGATGATCGACAGGCGGCAGCGGCTCACCGCGCTCGGCACCATCACGGCCGGGCTCACCCACGAGCTGAACAACCCGGCGGCGGCCGCGGTCCGCGCGGTGAGCGAGCTGCGCTCACTCGTCAGGTCGTCGCGGGTGGAGCTGGCCCAGCTCGCCGAGAACGGCATCCCGCCCGAGCGGCTGCGCGCGCTCATCGAGATGCAGGAGGCGTGCATGGAGGCGGTCGGCAAGCTGCCCTCCCGCAGCCCGCTGGAGATCTCCGACGCCGAGGACGAGCTGGGCGACGCGCTGGACGAACTCGGCGTCGAGGACGCGTGGGACCTGGCTCCCGCCCTGGTCAGCGCCGGGTTCGGCACCGAACACCTCGACAAGGTGCGGCGCGAGGCCGGCGCGGAGCACGCGCCGGCGGCGCTGCGCTGGCTGTCGGAGGCGGTGGAGATCTCGCAGATGCTCAACGAGGTCACCGAGGCCACCGAGCGGATCACCACGCTGATCCGCTCGGCCAAGGAGTACTCCCAGATGGACCGGGCCCCGTTCCAGGTGCTCGACCTGCACGACCTGCTCGACAGCACGATCGCGATCTTCCGCGGCAAGCTGCCGCCGGGCATCACCGTGGTCACCGACTACGACCGGACGCTGCCGCCGGTGCCCTGCTACGGCGGCGAGCTCAACCAGGTGTGGACCAACCTGATCCACAACGCCCTCGACGCCATGGACGACGAGGGCACGCTGACCATCCGCACCGCGTACGACGAGGACGAGGCGATCGTGGAGATCGGCGACACCGGCCACGGCGTGCCGGAGGAGATCAAGGATCGGATCTTCGAGCCGTTCTTCACCACCAAGTCCGTCGGCCAGGGCACCGGGCTGGGGCTCGACATCTCGTACCGGATCGTGGCGGGGCGGCACGGCGGCGAGATCAAGGTGCGTTCGGTGCCGGGCGAGACCTGGTTCGAGGTGCGGCTGCCGCTGCGTGAGGCTAACGGGGGTCGATCACCATCCGCATGAGCCGGGGCACGATCTGATCCGCGGCGACGCGGAACCCGTCGTGCTCGAACTCGTTGGTCACCCACACGCGCAGGTTGCCGACCCTCCCGGCGGTCTCCAGCGACAGCCCGGCGTCCACGAACATGTCGTCGTGGTAGACGACGGCGGCGACCGGCACCTCGTTGGCGGCCAGCCGGTCCAGGTCGTAGAGCGGCGGCCAGTCGCCGGCGGCGGCGAGCAGCTCGGCGGCGCCCTTGAACGGCCGCAGGGACCGGATCGCGTCGAACATCCAGGGATAGACCATCTCGCCGGTGAACATGCCGAACGTGCCGAAGTCGGCGGGGAACAACCGCTCGGCCGCCCAGCGGGTGGCGGCGCCCTGGGCGTAGATGATCTCCTGCAGCACGGCGTAGAGCGGGTTGCCGACGAACCCGGTCTCCGTCATGACCTCGTACAGGAACGGGTCGGCGAGCCGGTCGCCGTCCCAGGCCTCCGCGAGCTGCCAGTGGAGGCGCTCCGAGCCGTCGCCCATGCCGAGCTTCATGCCGAGGGTACGGAAGCGCTCCACGGTCAGCCGGTCGCCGTCGGGCAGCAGCACCTCCTCCCCGGCCAGGTGCTCGGCGACGCGCCGGGCCGCGGCCTCGTCCCCGGGATAGCGGAGGTGGTGGCGGCGGACCTTGGCGCGGACCCGCTCGTAGGTGCGGGCGTAGACGTCGTCGGCGGTGGCGTCGAGGCCGGGCAGCCCGCCGGTGACGTGGCACGCCCTGAGCCCTTCCGGCGCCCTGGACAGGTAGGTGAGGGTGATGAAGCCGCCGTAGCTCTGCCCCCACGTCTCCCACTTCTCGACGCCGAGCGCCTTCCTGATGTGCTCGCAGTCGTCCACGATCGCGTCGGCGCGGAAGTGCCGCAGGTAAGCCGCCAGTTCCTCGTCCGTGCCGACGGGCGAGACCGGGGTGCTGCGGCCGGTGCCGCGCTGGTCGAGCAGGAGCACGCGGTGGGTGCGCAGCAGCGGCCGCCAGTGGCCGGGGCCGGTGGGCCTGGGCGAGCTGCCGCCGGGGCCGCCCTGGAGGAACAGCGCCCACGGCAGGTCGCCGGTGACGGCCGGGTCGCGGATCTCCCGGGCGAACACCTGGATGGTCCGGCCGCCGGGGTCGGCGTGGTCGAGGGGGACGGTGAACACGTGGTCGGCGACCGTGATGCCGGGCATGGTGACTTTCACGCTTGGATGGTCTCACCTCTGAAGGAAGGAACCCCATGTCGATCGAGGAGTGGTCCCGGCAGGCGCTGCCCGCGATGCTGGACGACATCAGGGCGCTGGTCGAGCTGGAGACCCCCAGCCACGACAAGCCCGCGCTCGTCCGCGGGCTGCGCGCCGTCCGCGAGCTGACCGCCGAGCGGCTCGGCCCGCCCGCGGGCGAGACCCTGCACGACGGCGGACAGTACGGGGACGTGCTGGAGCTGCGGTACGCGGGCACCGCGCCGGGTGAGGTGCTGCTGCTCGGCCACTACGACACGGTATGGCCCGGGGGCACGCTGGCGGCCTGGCCGTTCTCGATCGAGGACGGGCGGATGACCGGGCCCGGCGTGTTCGACATGAAGACGGGGCTGGTGCAGGCGATCTGGGCGGTGCGCGGGCTGCGTGCGCTGGGGTTGCCGCATCCGGGCGTGCGGTTCCTGTTCAACGGTGACGAGGAGATCGGCAGCCTGGCGTCACGGCCGCGCATCGAGGCCGCGAGCGAGGGGATGCTGGCCACCCTCGTGTTCGAGGCGTCGCTGCGGGGCGCGCTGAAGACGTCGCGCAAGGGGGTGGGCCTGTTCGACGTGACGGTGACCGGTGTGGAGGCGCACGCGGGGCTCGACCCGGCGGCGGGCGCGAGCGCCATCCACGCGCTGGCCGAGCTGGTCAGCCGCATCGCCGCCGGGGCCGCGCCTGAGCGTGGCACGACCGTGAACGTCGGCCTGATCAGCGGCGGCTCCGGCCGCAACGTGGCCGCCGGCCTGGCGACGTGCGGGGTGGACGTACGGGTGAGCGACTTCGCGGAGATGGCCAGGGTCGACGAGCTGTTCGCCGGCCTCGACGCCGCGGACCCGCGGGTGACGGTGTCGGTGACCGGCGGCTGGAACCGGCCGCCGATGACGCCGAACCCGCCGTCGCAGCGCCTGTTCAAGGAGGCCCAGGCGGTGGCCGCCGGGCAGGGCTGGACGCTGGAGGAGGCCGCGGTGGGCGGCGCCAGCGACGGCAACTTCGTCTCCGGGCTGGGCCGGCCGGTGCTCGACGGCATCGGCGCGGTCGGCGACGGCGCGCACGCCCGGCACGAGCACGTCCTCGTCGGCCACATCCCGGAACGCACCGCCCTGACGATCGGCCTCCTCACCGCCCTGGCCTGAGGCGGCCCGCTCCGCCGTGGCGGAGCGGGCGCCCTTCTTCCGGTGGCGGTCCTCGGTTGCGGGCTGAGCGGGCCGCGCTTCTCAGGTGCGGCGCTCGCCGAGCAGGACCGGCAGGCTGCGCGTGCTGTTGCCGAGCACGGATCCGAGCGGGCGGGTGCCCGCGTCGGGCCCGGCGAGCCGCATGTCCGGGAAGGCCTCGAACAGGGCGGCCAGCGCCACCTCGCCCTCCAGCCTGGCCAGCGGCGCCCCCAGGCAGAAGTGCCGGCCGTGCCCGAACGACAGGTGACCGGGCTGCTCCGCCACCGCGTCGAACCGGCAGGCCCGCGCCCCGTACCGCTCCGGGTCGCGGCCGGCCGAGGCGAAGCAGGCGACCACCGCCTCCCCCTTGCGCACCCGTACCCCCTCGATCTCCAGGTCGCGGACCGCGTACCGCATCGGGAAGTGCGCGATCGGCGAGTCCCACCGCATGGTCTCCTCCACCACGGCGCTCCACGCCAGCTCGCCTGCGAGCGCGAGGGCGAGCTGGGCGGGCTCGCGCAGCAGGGCGCGGGCGCCGTTGGTGAGCAGGTTGACGGTCGTCACGTGCCCGGCGATGAACACCAGCTCGACCGTGTCCAGCAGCTCCTTCCCGGTCAGCTCGCCCTCCTGGACGAGTGCGCTGATCAGGCCGGGCCCCGGCGTGCGGCGCAGGCCCTCGATGATCTCGGCGACCATCCCGTACAGGACCTTCCTCGCCTCGGTGACGTCCACCGGCGTGTCGCCGACGCCGGCGGCCACGTCGGTCAGCTCGTGCACCCGGGCCCGCATGGCCGGCGGGATGCCCATCAGCTCGGTGATGACGTCCCTGGGTATCGGGTAGGCGAACTGCTCGCGCAGGTCCACCGGCCCCGGCGGCAGCGTGGCCAGGTGGTCCACCCGCTCCGCGGCCAGCCTGGCCACCCACGGCCGCAGCTCCTCGACCCGGCGGGCGTTGAAGACGCGGGCCATCGGGCCGCGCAGCCGCCGGTGCTCCTCCCCCTCGGCGTTCAGCATGGACGTGTCGAAGGTGATCCGGCGCACCGCGGTGCCGTCGCGGACGGCGGCCCGGCCTGCCGGGTCCCAGTAGGCGATGTCCCTGGACAGGTCCGGGTGGGCGAGGACCGCGGCCAGGGTCGCGTGCCGGGTGGCGGCCCAGGCGTGCACGCCCTCCATCTCCACCCGGACCAGCGGCCCCAGCTCCCGCAGCCGCTCACAGTCCGCGTGCACGTCGAGGGTGGCCGGGTCGAGCACGAACTCAACCCCCGCGCCCCTCTCGGCGCCCGTATCGGCGTCCGTCGTGGCGTCCACGGCTCAGCCCACCCCTTCCCGCGTGACGGCGAGCGTGGCCGTGTCGAGCCACGGCTCGCGCCCCAGGTAGAGGTCGCGGACCAGCTCGCCGGCGGCGGGCGCGTTGCACAGCCCGTGCCCGGAGAACCCGGCCGCGTACAGGAACGCGGGCGGCCCCGGCCGGTGGCCGATGAACGCGGTCCTGTCCGGGCTGGCGTCGCGCGCGCCGGTGACCGCCGTGTGCAGCCGGACCCCGCTCAGGCTCGGGTACGTGACCGCGAGCTGGGCGGCGACCCCGGCGCGCCAGGCGGCCCTGTCGTTGTCCGGGTAGCCCATGCCGATCAGCAGCCGGTCGCCGCGCAGCCGCACCAGCAGCCGGCTGGCGGCGTCCAGGGTGATCGGGAGCTCGGGCAGCGCTTCCAGCGGGTCGGTGACCAGCAGCTCCTGGGTGACCGGCTCTGGCAGCGGCAGATCGACCCCGGCCGACCTGGCCAGCGGCGCCGACCAGGCGCCGGCGGCGCACACCACGGCGTCGGCCGTGATCGTGCCGCCGGGCGTCTCGACCCGGCCGTCGTGGACCGCGAGCGCCGGGCAGCCGGTGCGGATGCGCACCCCGGCCATCCTGGCGCCCTGCGCGTAGCCGTCGACGATGGCCGCGGTGTCGGACACGTACGCCTGCGGCGACCAGGCGGCGGCCAGCAGCGGCAGGTCGCCGCCGATCAGCGGGTTGAGCCGCCTGGCCCTGCGGGCGTCGATCAGCTCGACGTCCACCCCGACGGCCCGCTGCGCGGGCAGGTCGGCCTCGAACGCCGCCACCTGGTCCGCGTCGGTGAACAGCACGAGGTAGCCGACCTGGCGCATCGGCAGCCGGGCGCCGGGCCGCGTGGCGAAGTCGCGGTAGGCGTCCAGGCTCCGCACGGCCAGCGCGGAGCTGACCGGGTCGCCGGCGAAGTAGGCGCGCAGCACGTCGGCCGTGGCGCGTGACGCGCCGGAGCCGAGCGTGCCGCGCTCCAGCAGCACGGTGCCGACGCCGGCCTCGGCCAGGTGGTAGGCGACGGACAGGCCGATCACGCCGCCGCCGACGACCACGACCCGGCCGCTCATTCGAGCGACCCCTTGCGGCGCAGGTGGTCGCCGAGCTGCCACGGGAACAGCTGCAGGTTCCAGCTGCCCAGGCAGTTGACGTACAGGGCCAGGTGCGCCATGAGCGCGGCGAAGTCGTCGCGGTTGTCGATCCGGTCCAGCCCGGCGAGCGCCCTCGTGGTGAAGTCGTGGAGCTTGCCGAGCCCGCAGTAGCCGAGGAACTCGGCGGGGGTGGCGGCCAGCAGCTGCGCCATGTGGCGCAGCGACTCCAGAGGCATCTCCTCGTACGCGGCCCGGACCAGCCCGGTGAAGCAGGAGTAGCCGAGCGGCCGGGTCTCGCCGTTGACGAACACCAGCGTGGTGAGCACCGTCTCGAAGCTGCCCGCGCACGACGGGATGCGGCCCTCGTGCATGTCGGCCAGGTCGTCGGGCGGGCTCAGCCAGATGCGCTCGGTCTCGGCGTGCACGTCGCCGATGAGGGCGTCGATCTGCGGGTCGGTGACGCTCAGCCGGGTCAGGCGGTGGCCGCCCGGCTCGCCGGCCCGCCGGACCTCGGCGATGACGACCTTCTTGGTCCGGTAGACCGACTCCCAGATCTCGTGCCCCGACTCGACCAGCGTGTCGAGGTGCTCCGGGAGCACCTGGCCGATGGGTACGGCGGGCATCGGCTCGGTCAGCTCGCCGTACTTGATGCCGAGGTGCTGCAGCCGGGAGGCGAACAGCGTGCCGTCGGGCGCCTCGCGACGGTCCACCTTGTGCGTGCCCTGCACGTGCAGCAGGCCGTGGACCGGGGCGACGTGGTAGAGGTGATGGCCTGCCACCAGGGCATGCCCCTGCAGGCTCCGGTACGGCAACGCGTCCCACACGCTCTGGGCCAGGACGGCGTTCCGTTCGTCCAGTTCGGCGATCACGGCGGTGCCCAGCGTGGGCCAGCCGATTTCTACTCGTCTAGTCACAATCTGTGACTCTATCAGCACATATTGTGATATTGAGGGATGGCCCCCCACCTGTCCACGCACGTGACAATCGCGACCTCCGGTGAGACGGTCGGAAACAGATCGGCTGCCGTTCCGGAGGGGTTGGACGTGGTCCCTGGTTACCGCGATGTACGTCAGCTTGACAGCGGGCGCACCGGCCGGGTCTTCCTGGCCACGTACCAGGAGACCGGCGCGTACGTCGCGATCAAGTACCTCAACGCGACCCTGCGCAGGGACGACGACTTCATGACCCGCTACCGGCAGGACGCGGCCGAACTGGTGGAGATCGACCACCCGCACGTGGTCAGGGTGTACGAGTACGTCGAGACGCCCAGGCGGGCCGCGGTCGTGATGGAGCTCGTCGACGGGGTGTCGCTGCGGGAGATCCTCAGGGAGAACGTCCGGGTCAGCCCGGAGGCGGCGCTCGTCGTGGTCAAGAGCACGCTGGAGGCGCTGGCGGCCGCGCACGGGCACGGCGTGGCCCACCGCGACGTGCGGCCGGAGAACCTGCTCGTGCAGGCCGACGGGACGGCGAAGCTCTCCGGCTTCGGCATCGTGACGCACGCCGAGGAGCCCGGCGTGCCCGCCGGCAGCCCGCCGTACATGGCTCCCGAGCTGTGGACGCGGGGCGAGGCGGGCCCGCTCGCCGACCTGTACGCGGCGGCGTGCGTGCTGTTCGAGGCCGTCAGGGGGCGCGCGCCGTACCGCGGCGAGGACCTGGCGGCCCTGCGCGACAAGCACCTGGTGGAGCCGCCGCCGCTGGAGGTGGTGCCGGATGCGCTGCGCGGGCTGCTGCGGCACGGGCTGGCCAAGGCCCCCGCTCTCCGGTACGCGTCCGCCGTGGAGTTCCTCGCCGAGCTGGAGCGCGACGCGGTCGCCGGCTACGGGAGGGAGTGGGAGCAGCGGGGCCGCCGCCATCTGGCCGAGCCGGCGACCGCGCTCGCGCTGCGCTTCCCGCTGGCCAGGACCGAGCGCGAGCCCGCCCCCAGGGCCGCCGCCCCGCGTCCGCTGCCCGCGCTGCCGCCCTATCTGTGGCTGGCGGTGGCGACCGTGGTGGCGGTGGCGATCTCGCTGCTGGCGTCCGGCGGGACGTTACCCCCGGGGCCGGCCACGGCGCTGATGCCCCCGGAGACCACCGCGGACGTCCCCCCGCCCGCCACGGACCCGCCGCCGGACCCCTCCGGCACAGCCTCCCCCGGCCCGCCGTCTGCGGACCCTTCCGGCACGGCGTCCCCTGAGTCGTCCCCCTCCGGCCGGCGCCCCACCGGCCCTCCTCCCTCGGACAGCCCGGGCCGGCCGCGCCCCGATCCGACCACGCGGCCCAGCGTCGCCCCCACGACCTCCAGAGCCCCCGCCTCCCCGCCGCCCCGCGGGAACACCGCCGTGACAGGGATCGGCATCCTGTCCTGGGACGGTTCCACGGGCTCGGTCCGGGTCACCGCCGACGGCCCCGGCAGCGTCCGGCTGCGGCTGTCGTACCTGCGGCGCGACGACGGCGGCGTGTCGCGCGAGGTGGCCGGCGAGAGCCGCACCCTGTCCGGCGGCACCGACTACACCAGCCGGGCCCGCCGCGACCTCGGCCAGGTGGCGTGCGGCCACCGCGCCCACCTGACCCTGGTGGCGATGACGGAACCCGCGGCGGCGAACGGGCCGCAGATCAGCGAGGTGGCCGTGGACGGCCCCGCCTGCGCCTCGCCCTCCCAGCCCACTCCCACACCGGACGGCCAGGCGGCACTGCGCCCCGTCAGGCCTCCTGCGGGAGCCAGCCCGGGGTGATGAAGAGACCGGTGGCCTCCACCAGGACGGTTCCGTCGGGGAGGGCGATGCGGCCTTCCGCCCAGGACTTGCGGCCCTCCGACCGGGTGTACTCCGCCGTCGCCACGACGAGGACCCCCAGCGGGACGGGAGCGCGATAGCTCATGGTGAGCGAGGCGGTCAGCCCGACGCGCCCGGCCACGCCGACCGCCGTGCCCAGCAGGTGGTCGAGGACCATCGCGCTGACCCCGCCGTGCACCAGCCCCGGCGGGCCCTCGTGCAGCGGCCGGAAGACCTGCTCGGCGCGGACCCCGCCGCCGGGCGGGTACTCGACCTCGACCGGGGGCGCGAACGGGTTCGCGGCTCCGACGGCGGCGTTGCCCAGGAGCCACCGGGGCTCGCCGAACTCCACCGGGGGCCGCCGGGCGGCGTCGAGGCGGGCGGTGATGGCGCGCAGTTCCTCGGTGACGGCGGCCAGTTCGTCGTCGTCGGCGCCGGTCGCGAGCACCGCGTCCATCAACTCACGGGTCTGCGCGGCCAGGGCGAGGAGCGCCGCGTGGGTGGCTTCGGACGTCACGTCGATCGACATGGGACATCATCTTAGAACGAATTCTACCGAATTTCATTCTAGAGCCGGGGAACGGTCCATGAGATCCGTCACGCTCCGCACGGTCACGACGGCGTAACGAAGTAGTCACATAGATCTTTTGGGATTAAATCCTCTTTGGGGCGTTCCATCCGGAAGACTGCTGACCTGCCGGTTGAAGCAGAGGATCTCGTGACGATTTCTTGACGCAGGCTTGACCTGGCCATCCGTGACGGTAGCCTCCTTCATCACGGATGACTACTGGTATCCGGTTTCGACACAAGTGTCCCGGGGTTCCCCGCTGTACCCCTGGTCGCTCGTACGTAACTGGTCTCCTGGAAGGATTGGCCCCCGCACTTCCATGACCCCAGAGATGCGGAAGTTCATCGAGCTTCTCGAGAGCCAGCTCGGCTACTCGGAGAAGTCCGGTGCGTACACCAAGTTCGGCAACTGGTACGGCGAGAACATCGAGTTCGACGCCGACTACAGCTCCGCCCCGTGGTGCGACATGTTCCTGGGCTGGGCTGCGACCAAGCTCGGGTACGAGGAGTGGATGGGCCAGTTCGCCTGGACCGTGGCGCACGCCAAGTGGTTCAGGAAGCAGGACGCCTGGGGCACCAAGCCGGAGCCGGGCGCGTTCGTCTTCTTCGACTGGGGCGGCTCCGACAGCATCGCCCGGATCGACCACGTCGGTGTGGTGACCAAGGTCGCGGGCGGCCGCATCCACACCATCGAGGGCAACATCGACGGCGGGGTCGCCAAGCGCAAGGTGCGTGACACCGGCAAGGTCGTCGGCTACGGGTACCCGTGGAAGATCAAGGAGCGGCTGGACGCCGAGGCGGCCCAGAAGGCGGCGGACGAGGCCGCGGCCATGGAGGCCAAGGCCGGGGTCGGCACGCAGGACGGCAGCGGGCTCGCCATCGTGGTCCCGCACGTCGAACTGGACGGACAGCAGAAGGTCCCGTCGGCCACCCGCCCCGAGAAGGAACAGAAGAAGAAGGACGCGACCCCGCCGAAGGCCGGGAAGTCCGACACCGGGAAGGCCGAGCCCGCCCCCGAGGCCGTCCCCGGCGCCGCCGACTCTCCCGCGCCGAAGTCCGGCAAGCACGCCAAGCCCACCACGGCCGACACCAGCGCCGTCACGACCGGCCCGCTGCCCGTCATCACGGACGCCTCCGCCACCTCCCCGTCCGTCACGGTCGACTCCCCCGCGCTGCTCACCTCCGCGCTGGTGGCCGCCCTCGCCGTGCTGGCGGTGGCCAAGGCCAAGACGTTGCGGCTGCGGCCCGCCACGGCCGGAGCGGCGGTCGCGCAGGACTCCGCGTCCCGCTCCCACCGCCGCCGCAAGTCACGCAAGCAGGCCCGTACCGCGTCCTCTCGCCCGCTGCAGGAGCCGATGGAGCTGGAGGCGCCACGGCCGCTGGTCGACGTCGCGGAGCCGGTCACCGCGCTCAGGTCCCTGCGGGCGCTGTTCCCCCACGAACCGATCGTCATCCCGGAGGCGACCAGCGAGTTCGACGCCTTCTCCCGCCCGCGCCGGCCCGCCCCCGCGCCCGAGCGGCCGATCACGCTCGTCTGGGAGGACGACGGCTCGACCCGCCGGCTCATCACCGACACGGGGCCGATCGAGATCCCGCGCGAGCCGGGGCTGTACGAGCTGCCCGACCCCTACAGCGCCTTCCACCTCCTGGGCGGCGCGTCCGGACCGTTCCCGATCCGCGAGGAGCCGGTCCTCCCTCTCGCCTCCGCCGACCGCAGGGAGCCGGTCCTCCCCCTCGCTGCCCCCGACCGCGGGGAGCCACTACTCCCGCTCGCCTCCGCCGACACCCACCCCGGCCGTCGCCGGCGGGACCGCCCGGCCGCACCGTCCCGCGTCCGCCCGGAGGAGCGTCCCACGGCGGACACGCCCCTGCGCGGCCGCCGCCACCGGCAGTCCGTCGACATCCAGCGCCTGGAGCCGTTCGTCCCGGACGCCCCGCTCCGCGGCCGCCGCCACCGCCCGCACGACCCGGCTCACGGCACCCAGCACGCCCGCACCCACGCAGCGTCCCAGAATGCCCCGTACGAGCCCGCAGGCCCGATCTCCACACGGACGTACGAGCCCGCCCTGACCGGCACCCCACGCTCAGCCGACCGCGCGCCCGCCGCCCGGGACATCCGCGGCAACGCCGAGGGTCGCAGAGGCCCCCGCCGAGGCCGCCACCGCGCCTGACCCCCCGGCGCCCTCGCCCGGCCGCGCCTTCCGCGGGCCACGGCCGCCCGGCCGTCGATCATCTTTCCCCCTTCCGCACCGGCCTGTCAGCCGTTAATCTAAAGAACGTTAGAAAACGAGAGGAGCCCCCCATGTCCTACCCAGACGCGCGCTACCTCGACGAGAACGGCGAGGCCAGCGGACGGCTGCGACGCACCACCCAGGGCCCGGACCTGGTGATCGGCAAGGACCCCGGAACGCAGGTGCACTACCTGGGCACCGGCGAGTCCACCAACGGCGCGTTCGGCCTGTACCGGTGGGAGATGGGCCCGCGCCCCGGCGGCCCGCAGCCGCACTTCCACCGCACCATGACCGAGTCGTTCTACGTCCTGTCCGGATCGGTGCGGCTCTACAACGGCAAGGAGTGGGCCGACGGAAACGCCGGCGACTTCCTGTTCGTCCCCGAGGGCGGCATCCACGCCTTCAGGAACGAGTCGGGCGAGCCCGCGTCGATGCTGATCCTCTTCACCCCCGGCGCCCCGCGCGAGGCGTACTTCGAGGAGCTGGCCGCCATCGCCGCCGAGGAGCGGCAGCTCAGCCCCGAGGAGTGGACCGAGCTGTACCGCCGCCACGACCAGTACATGGTCTGATGTTCCCCGAGGAGCCCGTCTACCAGCAGCTCGCCCGCATCGGCAAGGCGCTGGCCAGCCCGGTGCGGCTGCGCCTGCTCGACGTGCTGGACCAGCAGGAGCGCACCGTCGAGGAGCTGGCGCGGGAGGCGGGCGTCCCGCTGAAGAACACCTCGGCCCAGCTCCAGCAGTTGCGCGCCGCCCAGCTGGTGACCGCCAGGAAGGAAGGCACCCGGGTCTACTACCGGCTGGCCGACGAGCGGGTGTCGCGGTTCCTGGGCGCGTTCCAGGGGTTCGCCCAGGACCGGCTGGCCGACCTGCGGGACGCGGTGGCCGGCCTGCTGGGCTCGTACGAGACGGTGACGGCGGACGAGCTGGCCGCCAGGCTGGCGGACCCGGCGACTCTCGTGCTCGACGTGCGCTCGCCCGGCGCCTTCGCCGCCGGACACGTGCCGGGCGCGGTGTCGGTGCCGCTGCGCGAGCTGGAGGAGCGCCTGGGCGAGCTGCCCGGCGGCAAGGAGATCATCGCCTACTGCGGCGGCCCCTACTGCGTGGTGTCCCCGCGCGCGGTCGAGCTGCTGCGCGGGCACGGCTTCCGGGCCCGGCCGCTGGAGGGCGGGCTCACCGCGTGGCGGCGGTCGGGACGGGCCGTGCGGGGACTTTAGTCCTGCCCGCCACGGCCTTTGGGCCCGTCCCCTTTCCCGCCGGGGACAGTACCGTGAGGCGGCGGAGGTGGTGGCGGAGTGACCTGGTGGGCGGTGGTGCGCTTCCTGCACGTGCTGTCGGCCGCGCTGTGGGTCGGCGGGCAGCTCACGGTCTCGCTGGTGGTGCTGCCGCTGGCCCGCCGCATCCTGGACGAGGAGCGGCGCGGCCAGGTGATGAACGCGGTCGGGCGGCGGTTCGGCATGTTCACCGGCGCGGTGTTCCTGCCCCTGCAGATCGGCACCGGCGTGGCCATCGCGTGGCACAAGGGCGTCACCTGGGAGTCGCTCGCCGAGCCCGGCTACGGCCGGATCCTGGCCGCCAAGCTGGCGTTGTTCGCCGCGGTCATGGCGGCGGCGGCCCTGCACGGCTGGGCCACCGGCGCCGGACGGCGCGGTTTCGCCCGCGCCATGGCGGTGACGTCGCTGGTCGGGTCCGTCGGCGTGATCCTGCTGGCCACCGCCCTGCCCGCGACCTAGACCCTCAGATCAGCCCCAGCGCGAGCATCGCGTCCGCCACCCGGCGGAACCCGTCGATGTTGGCGCCGGCCACGTAGTTGCCGGGCATCCCGTACTCGTCGGCGGTCTCGAGGCAGCGGTCGTGGATGTCGCTCATGATCTCCTGCAGCCGGTGCTCGGTGGACTCGAAGCTCCACGAGTCGCGGCTGGCGTTCTGCTGCATCTCCAGGGCGCTGGTGGCGACGCCGCCGGCGTTGGCGGCCTTGCCCGGCCCGAAGGCGACGCCCGCCTCCAGGAACACCTTGATGCCCTCGGGCGTGGTCGGCATGTTGGCGCCCTCGCCCACCGCGACGCAACCGTTCTCGACCATGACGGCGGCGTCGCGGCCGGTGATCTCGTTCTGGGTGGCGGACGGCATCGCCACCTCGCACGGCACGTCCCACACGCTGCCGCCCGGCACGAACGTCACGTGGTCGCCGCGGCGCGCCGCGTACGCCTCCAGCCGGCCGCGCTCCACCTGCTTGACCTGCTTGAGCAGGTCGAGGTCGATGCCCTTCTCGTCCACGACGTAACCGGAGGAGTCGGAGCAGGCCACCACCACGCCGCCGAGCTGCTCGACCTTCTCGATCGTGTAGACGGCGACGTTGCCGGCGCCGGACACCACGACCCGCTTGCCGTCGAAGGACGTGCCGCGCGACTTGAGCATCTCCTCCACGAAGAACGCGCACCCGTAGCCGGTGGCCTCGGTGCGTACCTGTGCTCCCCCGTACACCAGGCCCTTGCCCGTGATCACGCCGGACTCGTAGCGGTTGGTGATGCGCTTGTACTGGCCGAACAGGAAGCCGATCTCGCGTCCGCCGACGCCGATGTCGCCCGCGGGCACGTCGGTGTACTCGCCGATGTGCCGGTAGAGCTCGGTCATGAAGCTCTGGCAGAACCGCATCACCTCACGGTCCGAGCGCCCCTTCGGGTCGAAGTCGGAGCCGCCCTTGCCGCCGCCGATGGGCAGACCGGTGAGGCTGTTCTTGAAGATCTGCTCGAACCCGAGGAACTTCACGATGCCGAGGTAGACCGACGGGTGGAAACGCAGACCACCCTTGTACGGGCCGAGCGCGCTGTTGAACTCGACCCGGAAGCCGCGGTTGATGTGGACCTCGCCGCGGTCGTCCTCCCATGGCACACGGAAGATGATCTGCCGCTCGGGCTCGCAGATGCGCTCGATGATCTTCGACTCGGCGTACTCGGGGTGCTTGCCGAGAACCGGGCCGACGCTCTCCAGCACCTCCCGCACCGCCTGGTGGAACTCGATCTCCCCCGGGTTACGGCGCAGGACGTTGTCATAGATCGACGACAGTTTCTCGTGCAACACGGACTCTCCCAGCTTATGTGCGATACGCGTCCTCACCTTACGAGGAAGCCTCCTGTGAGTCGTACGCGCCCCCCGCAGTGACCTGCGACTACCCGGCACGACCGGTAAGAATCCAGGTCAGGCCCCCGCGCCTACCCTGGGCCGGTCGGCCCGCACCGGCGGCGCGGGCTCCTCCTCGTGCCCCTCCACCGAAAGGTTGGGCAGCAGCCGGTCCAGCCAGCGCGGGCACCACCAGTTGGCCCGCCCCAGCAGCACCATGGTCGCCGGCACCAGGAATCCTCTGATCAGCGTGGCGTCCACGGCGATCGCCACCGCGAGGCCGACGCCGAACGTCTTCACCATCGAGTCGGGGTAGGCGATGAACGCGGTGAACACCGCCACCATGATCAGCGCCGCCGACGTGATGACCCGCCCGGTCGACCCCAGCCCCTCGGCCACCGCCCTGGCGTTGTCGCCGTGCTTCAGGTACGCCTGGCGGACCGCCGTCAGCAGGAAGACCTCGTAGTCCATCGACAACCCGAACAGCACCGCGAACAGCATCAGCGGCACGTAACTCTCGATCGGCACCGAGAAGAACAGCGCCTGCACGTACGAGGCGTTCACGGGCGGGTCCATGCCCACCAGCCCGCTGCCCACGCCGAAGGAGAACACCGCAGCCAGCGCGCCGAACGCGGCCCCGAGCGAGATGAGGTTCATCAGCGCCGCCTTGATCGCCACCACCGGCGCCCGGAACGCCAGCAGCAACAGCAGGGCGCTGAGCAGCACGACGACGCCGATGACGAGCGGGGTGCGCTCGGTCAGCCGGTCGGCGGCGTCGGTGAGCGCGGCGACCTCGCCTCCCACGTGCACCTCCAGCCCGTCGCCGTCGAACGTCCTGATCTCGCGTACGAGGTCGGCGGCGCGCGGGTCGCTGGGCGGATAGTCGGGGATGACCTGGATCATGGCCGCCCGCCCGGCGTCGTTCAGCTTGGGCTCGGCCACATGGGCGACGCCGCCGAGGTCCCCGATCCGGTCGGCGAGCCGCTCGGCGGCGGCCTCCGTGACCTCGCCCCGCCCGCTCGCCACCACGGTCAACGGCCCGGTGCTGCCGGGCCCGAACCCGACCGACATCAGCTCGTACGCCCGCCGCGGCTCCGACCCGTGCGCGCCGTACCCGTCGTCGAGCGTCCCGAGCTTGAGCGAGAGAGCGGGCGCGGCGAGCGCGGCCAGCACGAGCACGCTGCCGACGAGCACCCACCACGGCCGCCGCGCCACCCACATGCCGAGCGCGGTCCACCCCAACGACTCCGGCCGGCGGCCGAGGAACGGCACCTTCAGCGCGTTCACCCCGTGGCCCAGCAGGCCGAGCTGGGCCGGCACGAGCGTGATCGCGGTGAGCACGGCCATCACGACGGAGATGCCGGTGATCCAGCCGAGCGTGGCCAGCAGCGGGAACCCGGCGAACATGAGCGCGGTGAGCGCGATGACGACCGTGCCCCCCGCGAACACCACCGCCCCGCCCGAACTGGACACCGCCCCGCGCACCGCCTGCTGGACGGGCAGGCCCGAGGCGAGCAGCCGCCGGTAGCGCGACAGCAGGAACAGCGCATAGTCGATGCCCACGCCGAGGCCGATCATCGTGGCCATGATCCCGGCCTGCTTCGGCACGTCCATGACATGCCCGAGCAGCCCGATCACGCCCAACCCTGTGGCCACGCTGACCAGCGCGGTGAAGATCGGCACGAGCGCGGCCGTGAGCGTGCCGAACGCGAAGATCAGCACCAGCAGGGCGCAGATCACGCCGATGATCTCACTCGGCCCGGTCTTGATCTCCTTGTCGGCGGGCGTCGAGCTGTCGTTCGCGACGACCTCCAGCCCCGCGTCGCGGGCCGGCTCGGCGGCCGCGGAGATCCGCTGCGTGTTCTCGGCCACCTTGCTGCTGTCGTGGCCCTCCAGCCGCACGGTGATGACGCCGATCTGCAGGTTCGAGGCGATGCCGCCCTGCCGGAACGGCGAGTCGGCCTCCTTGACGTGCTCCTGCTCGCGGATGTTCGCGACCGCGTCCTCGACGGCCCCCTTGCGCGGCTCCTCGATGAGCGGCCCGTCCGGGGAGTAGACGATGAGCTGTACGGTGCCGCCGGCCTGGAACCCCGGCCCGAAACCGTCACGCATCAGGTCATGAGCGCGCTGGGCGTCCGTGCCGGGGATGCTCACCTCGGTGCTGACGGGACTGCCCAGCACCAGGCTGCCGCCCATCGCGGCCACGGCCAGCGTCACCCATAAGGCCAGAACGGCCCTCCCGTGCCGGGCGCACCAGCCACCGAGCCAGCCCAGAAAGCGCGCCATCGCGACCCCCAGCCTCGAACGCCCGTCCTGTACGGTCGTACAGCACTACGATAAAGGGCGATAAAAGGGGGAAGGTTGCGCGAACCCGGAAATGAGATGATGACCACAGCCGACGACACCCGCAGCCGCATCCTGGCCGCCGCCCGCGAGCTCTTCGCCGAGCGCGGCTACGCCAACACTTCCCTGGCCGACATCGCCGCCGCCGTGGGCCTGACCAAGACCGCGATCGCGTACCACTTCCACCCCAAGGACAGGCTCGCCGCCGAGCTCATCGCCCCGGCGGCGGAGGACATGATCGCCCTGCTGGGCGCCGACTTCGCGGGCGACCGCCGCGCTTTCGTGACGGCGCTGGCCGGCTTCATGGTGCGGCACCGGGCGGTGATGCGGCTCTTCATGGAGGACCTCGGCACCGCCGACGCCGCCCCTCCGGGCTCGACGGGCGAGGCGGTCAGGACCTTCCGCGACGAGATCTACCTCAAGCTCGTCGGCCCCCGCCCGGACGAGGCCGCGACGGTGCGCGGCTGGGCCGTGCTCGGCGCCCTGCAGTCGGCCGTCGTGCACACCATGGACCTCCCCCAGGACGAGGTCCACGCCACCCTCCTGCGGGCCGCCCTCGCCATCGAGAACCTCTAGTCAGTCGAAGAGCTCGTCGACGGTGGCGACGCTCATCGCGCGGACGAGCCACGTGTCGAGCCGCGCCACCTCGGCGCACCCCTCGATCCGCGCCCGCGCCGCCTCGTCCACGGCCACCCCCCTGCGCTCCAGCAACAGCAGAATCGACCTCGTCTCCCCCCGGACCTGCCCTTCCTCCCGCCCTTCCTCCCGCAACTGCTGGGCGAACTCGGACTGGTAACGGTACGTCCCGGTGGACATCATCTTCCTCCAGAGCTGCCGGGCTGTGGTGTCGCCGAGGCCGACTTCGATGAACTCGGCGAGGAAACCCGCATCATCGACGTCGAGGGTGTCCAGCGCTGGTGCCAGCGCCTCCAGTATGGCATTCACGCTACGTGAGAGGGCGTGCGCGAGCGCGGAGAACACGGCGAGGACCACGTCCTCCGCCGCCACGGCGGGATCGACGACGGCGGGGACGTTGTCGGGGCCCAGGGCGATCGGCCACATGGTCATGGTCGGCATGCCGGGAAGGCCGATCGACTTCGGGCCCCGGACCCAACGCGCGGTGGACGCGTGCTGACAGATGACGATCAGCACGACCTCGCGCCGGAACTTCGCATGCAGGTAGCTGATGTAGTAGGCCCAGGCGGGAGGCTTCTCGTGGTCCCGCTTCCCCTGTGACTCGATGATGACCAGGTGTTCGCCGAGCTCGGACTTCACCTGGAGCAACGTGTCGACGCGTCGCTCGATCGGCAGGATCTCCGTGAGGTCGGTGTTGACCACCGACAACGAGCTGACTTCGGGGAACGGGATGTCCAGCGCCTTGAGGGTGCGGGAGAAGAGCGAGGGTTCCTCCTGGAAGATGCGGTGGAGGGCCTCGTGCGGCGCCGATGGCATGCGCTCTACGTTACCAGTTGATTACTGTGGGTTGAACGAGGCGGCACCCCCGGGAGTCACGCGAGCCGACGTCACTTCGGCAGGTGGGTGGCAGCGGTGGCCGGGGCTTTCAGCATGGCTTCGCGGACCTGCGCCGGGGGGAGGCCGTGGCGCAGGGCGACGACCGCGGCGGCGCTGACCGCGCCGATCGCCGCGCCGGCGACGGCCGCCGCCGCCACGGGGTCCAGCTCGTCCGGGTACGCGCGGTGGAGCGCGTCGGCCAGGGCGGTCTGGGCGGTGGCCATGCGCTGCAGCAACCGCGCCTGGACCGCCGGCTCGGTCGCCACGAGCCGGGCGCGGGCGGCGGCCAGGCCGGTCGGGAGGTCCTTCGCGGAGGCGTCGGCGACCATCGCGCCGATCGCCCGGACCAGCGCGTCACCCGGAGTCTCGCCGGGCCGCCGGTCGCCGAGCGCCGCGACGCCCAGCTCCACCCTGGGGACGCTGTTGGCCAGCAGCACGTCCTCCTTGGCCGCGAAGTGCAGGAAGAACGTGCGCGTCGAGAGCTGGGCCGCGGCGGCGATCTGCGCGACCGTCGTCCGCTCGTACCCCTTCTCCTCGAACAACCGGACGGCGGCCTCGACCAGCGCCTCCCGGGTTCGTTCCTTCTTCGCCTCACGCAACCCCATGACCGCGACTTTACTACATCGCATGTATTGCTACATTGAGTGTATTAATGCACGAGTGCAGCGAAAGGAGCTGTCATGGGCACCCTGGACGGACGGGTCGCGCTCATCACCGGCGCGGGACGCGGGATCGGCAGGCAGGAGGCGCTCTTCTTCGCCTCCGAGGGAGCGAAGGTCGTGGTCAACGACCCGGGCGTCACGCCGGAGGGCACCGGCGGCGACGCGGGCGTGGCCGGGGCCGTGGCCGACGAGATCAGGGACGCCGGAGGCCAGGCCGTGGCCAGCACCGACGACGTCACCGACTGGGACGGGGCCAGGCGGATGGTCCAGACCGCGGTGGAGACGTTCGGCGATCTGGACGTGGTGGTCAACAACGCCGCCATCCACCGCAGGCGGGCACTCGTGAACATGACGGAGGACGAGTTCGACGCCGTGCTGGCGGTGCACCTCAAGGGGACGTTCGCGGTCACCAGGTGGGCCGCCCGCCACTGGCGCGACCAGGGGGACACCCGCGACCGCGCGGTGGTCAACACCGTGTCCGCGTCGGGGCTGCTGCTGCCCGGGATCACGCAGGGCAACTACGCCGCGGCCAAGGCCGGCATCGCGGCCCTGACCACCGCCCACGCCGTGGAGCTCGCCCGGTACGGGGTGCGGGTCAACGCCGTGTCCCCGTCCATGGCCCGTACCCGGCTCACCGAGGGCGTCCCCGGGATGTCCGGCCCGCCGGACGTACCCGGGATGTCCGGCCCGCCGGACGGCGCGTTCGACCCGCTCGACCCCGCGCTGACGGCTCACGTCGCGGCCTACCTGGCCACGCCGGGGTGCCCGGTCAACGGGCAGGTGCTGGCGGTACGGGGGACGTCGGTGACAGTCCTGAACGGGTGGAGCGCCGGCGAGAGCGTGACCAAGGACGGCGCGCCCTGGACGGTCGCCGAACTCGGCGAGGCCATGGCGGCGCTTCCCCGGCGGGACCCGCTGGCGGAGGCGGTGGCGATGGTGGGAGGCAGTCTCGGCGACGGCAACCGCGACAAACTGCTGGCCATGGTCGACGCCATGCTCGCCGACCCCCGCTAACCCGGCCCCCGGTGAGGAGAGGCCCTGTCAGGGCTCGGTCGAAGGTTCCGGGGTGGGGGTGGGAGGGGTGGGGGTGGGAGTGGGCTCGGTGGGGTCGGGGCCGTCGGGAGGCCGGGCGCCGACCGTGATCGAGACGCGGGCGCCGGGTTCGGCGCAGGTGCCAGGGGCGGGGTCCTGGGCGATGGCGACGTTCCACTGGGACTCGTCCTCGACCACCTGCGTGCGTACCACCGGGACGAGGCCGGCGGCGCGGAGGGCCGCGAGCGCGCCGTCGCGCGACTGACCGGCCACCGGGGGCACGGGGGCGCCGCGGCGGGCCACGACCAGCGCGACCGGGGTGCCGCCCGAGACCCTGGCGCCCGCCTCCGGGGCCGTGGACAGGACCTGACCGTCCGGTTTCGCGGCGCAGGAGGCGGAGACCTTGCCCACCTTCAGGCCCGCGCCGGTGACCGCCGCCTCGGCCGCCTCGCGCCGCTCGCCGGTGACCGCGGGCACCTTCACCCCCGCCGACACCTCCAGCGCGACGGCCGAGCCCTTGGCGACGTGCGTGCCGGCGGCCGGTCGGGAGGCGAGCACCTGGCCGATCTTCCGCGGGGAGTCGGCCTTGGTGATGTCGCCGGCGGCGAGCCCGGCGCGTTCGAGCGCCCTGACGGCGGCGGCCCGGGAGAGCCCGGCCAGGGCGGGCACGGCGATCTCCACCGGTTTCCGGACGGGCGGCTCCTTCGACGCCGGGGTCCGGTCGTCCTGCGAACGTTCCTCCGTCGGCGGCCGCTCCTTGGCGGGCTGGTCGTCGGCCGCCTGACCGGACGGCTCGGCGGTGGGTCCGGAGGTCGGCGTACCGGCCCGTACCCGCATGCCGTCCTCCCTGAACAGCGGCACGAACAGGCTCACCAGCACAGCGGCGGTCACCAGCAACGCCCCGACCACAGCCAGCCCCGCCTTCCCCAGCGCCCGCCGCGGCGACCCGGACCCGCCCGTCCCCACCCGCGAACCAGCCTCACGCCCCGACGACTCGGCCGAGTACGGCTCGGGCGGAGCCTTCCCCGCCCGCAGACCACCCTCGCGCCCCGGCGGCTCGGCGGAGTACGGCCCGCCCGTCCCCACGCGCGGCGCAGCCTCACGCCCCGACGACTCGGCCGTGTACGGCCCGGACGTCCCCGCCCGCAGACCACCCTCGCGCCCCGACGGCCCGGCCGTCCCCACCCGCGGACCAGCCTCGCGCCCCGCCGAGTCGGCCGAGTACGGGAGGCCAGGCGGAGCCGTTCCCACCCGCTCGGGCGGGGCGGGCTCGCGTGGCACTCGTTCGACGGGATACCCGGCGGGTGACCCGCGATAGGCGGCCCCGCCCAGCCTCGGCCTCGCCTCCCGCCCAGAACCACCTGCCCCGGCGCCGTCCGCCGCCGGAGGCGATGCGTCGTCTCGGCTCCCTCCTGCCGAAGCCGGGGCACCCGACCCGCCGTCACCTGGTCGGCTGGACGAGGGAGCGGGTGGTTCCGGCAGGTGGTAGTCGTCCGGGGTGCCCGTGGTCTCCGGTTCCGCGAGAGGGACCGGGCGGGAGTCGGCGACCGGCGGGCGGGGCGGGGGGACGGCACGGAGGATGTGCGGCGGAGGCGAGCGCAGCACCTCCGCCGGCACGCCTTCCGACGTACCCAGCAGTTCCAGCAACAAGTCCCGGCTGGTCGGCCGGTTTCTGGCGTCCTTGTCGAGGCACGCCTCCACCAGTGCCCTGAGCGGCCCTTCCAGGCTCCCCAGGTCGGGCGGCGCGGTGAGGATGCGGTGCAGCACCGGCGCCACCGAGTCCTGCCCGAACGGCGCCGTCCCGTTGGCGGCGAAGCAGATGGTGGCGCCCCACGAGAACACGTCCACCGCCCCGGTGACCGCGCTCGCGGTGATCTGCTCGGGAGCCATGTACGCGGGAGTGCCGACGCTCCTGTTGGACAGCGTGGCGGCCGCGTCGAGCGCCCTGGCCAGGCCGAAGTCGATGACCCGCGGCCCGTCGGGCCCGAGGAGCACGTTCTGCGGCTTGAAGTCGCGGTGCACGATGCCCGCGCGGTGGATCGCCGCGATGGCCGTGACGGTGCCGACGGCGAGCCGCTCCAGCCCGCCGCCGCGCCGCGGCCCGGTGAGCATGACCTCGCGGGCCAGCGAGGGCCCGTCGACGTACTCGCTGACGATGTACGGCCTGCCCTCGTCGAACCCGGCGTCCACCACCTGCGCGGTGCAGAACCTGGCCACGTGCTTGGCCAGCTCCACCTCCCGCAGGAACGCCCCGCGCCCGTCGCCCACCGGCCCGTGGAGCAGCTTGACCGCGTAGCTCTCTCCGGCGAGGGTGCCGAGGAACACCACACCCTGGCCGCCCTCGCCCAGACGCCCGGACAGCTCGTAGGGCCCGAGTGTCCGTGGATCCCCCGTCCTGAGCGGCTGCGCCGTTGGCACGGGGCGCCTCCCCTCGCCGCCACCCCACCTACCCTTCCCACTGAAGCAGCCGGTGGCGGAGAGTCAACGGCGGCCGGGCCATCGCCACCTGACCGTGACCGTTCGAGGTCAGGACGACCGGGCGACCTTGCCCGAATACGTCACTTCTTCCTCACCCTGGCGGGTGACCGTGATGACCATCTGGCCACTGTCGCCGATCGGCCGCATCCGGAGCGTTCCCGGATGGCACGCGGTGCCGGCGACGTGCAGCAGCTCGTACACGAGGTCGCCGACGGGCCGCAGGATGCCGGAGCAGTGCAGATCGGCGCCCCACCGCATGCTGGACTCCCCGCCCTCATCGAGCCGGATGTCGACGGGGAACACCCGCCCGGCGCTGGGATGCGTCGCCGAACCGGTCCAGCGCCCCGCCCGGCCCTCACCCTGCGGCCAGAGCACGAACGCGGTCACCGCGCACGCCGCCACCAGCGCCCCGGCGACGACGGGCCACTTCGCTAATCGCCGCTTGACCGGCCGAGCCTGCCGAACGGGCGCGGCGGTGTCGACGAGCCGCGCGAGCGCCCGGCTCCCGGTGAGCTCGGGCCGGCCGGTCAGAGGCACCCGCCACGCCACGGTGGCCGGCCCGTCGGTGCCCGCGTCATCTGATGGAACGGGCCGCGTGCCACCGGGCGGCACGGGACCGGAGGCGGACCCGAGCGCGGCCATGGCGCCCGAGGTCAGCACGTCGCCGGTGGCGTCCTGGCCGAGCAGGCGCCGCAGCACCTCCTCCGCGTCCGGCCGGTCGCCGGGCTCGGGCGCCAGGCAGGCGTCGACGATCGCCCTGAGCGGCCCGGACAGCGTGCCCAGGGCCGGCTTCCCGTACAGGATGCGCGCCATGACCTCCTGGACCGTCGCCGCCGTGAACGCGTGGCGGCCCGTGGCGGTGAAGGCGACGGTCAGCGCCCACGCGTAGAGGTCGGCGGGCGGCCCCGCGGGCTCGCCCTTGATGCGCTCGGGGGCGAGGTACGAGGGCGTGCCGACGGGGATCTTGCCGGTGGTCGCGGTGCCGTCCATCAGCCGGGAGACGCCGAAGTCGATCACCCGCGGCCCGTCGAGGCTGAGCAGCACGTTGCCGGGCTTGAAGTCGCGGTGGACGACCCCGGCCCGGTGGATGGCGCCCAGGGCGGTGGCGGTGCCGATGGCCAGCCGGTGGAGCGAGCCGCCGGTGCGCGGCCCCTGCTCGGCGATGTGCTCGCGGAGCGAGACGCCGTCGACGTACTCGCTCACCAGGTAGGGCCGGTCGCCTTCGAGGTCGGCGTCGAGGAGCTGGGCGGTGCAGAAGGGCGCCACCCTGCGCACCGCCTCGACCTCGGCCAGGAACCGCCGCCGCACCGCCGGGTCGGCCGACAGGCTGGCGTGCAGCAGCTTGACCGCGACCTGCGCGCCCTGGCCGGTGTGGCCGAGGTAGACGACGCCCTGCCCGCCCTGGCCGAGCCGCGCCGAGAGCCGGTACGCGCCCAGCAGGCGCGGGTCATCGGCTCGGAGCTCGGACATAAGGCGTCATTATTGCAGGATCATGGAGGCCCGGACGGGTCGTTCCCGGTCAGCCCGAGCTCCGCCATGGCGAGACCGGCCAGGTCGTCGGGCATCTCCCGGATCGTCCCGATGCGCACGAGGGCGGCGACGCCGAGGTAACCACCGTAGGCGGCGAGCACCCGCCGGCGCGCCTCCTGCCGGGGCAGCCCGAGCTCGCGCAGTACGCCCTCCATGTAGGCGAGGCGCCGCTCGCTCACCCGGCGCGCCACCTCACCGACCAGCGGGTCGTCGGCCTCGCTGATCAGCCGGAACGCGATCGCGGCGTCCCGTCCCTCGCCGAACGCCCGCTCCAGCAGCACGCGCATGCGCTCCAGCGGGCCGGCGACGTCCTCCAGCCGGGCGATGACCCGCTCGGTCTGCGCCTCCCAGCGCCGAAGCGCGGCCTCCAGCAGCGCCCGCCGGTTGGCGAAGTGCCAGTAGAAGCTGCCCTTGGACACGCCCAGCCGGGCGGCCACCGGCTCCACGGCGACGGCGGCGACGCCGCCTTCCGCCAGCGCGGCCAGGGCCGCCTCCGCCCAGTCGTCCGCACTCAGTCGTCCCACCCGGCCAGCCTTCCATACGGTGGCGTATAGTCCGGACCATACGCAACCGTACGGAGGCTCCAGTGGTCACCAGCGCCGCCCGGCTCATCCCCCGGCCCGACATGTCCGAACGGCACACGATCCTGATCGACGCCTCCCGGGAGCGCGTGTGGGAGGCGCTCACCGGCATGAGCGCGGACGACGTCCCCCTGGCCAAGCCCCTCTTCGCCGCCCGGTCGCTGGTCTCCCGCCTGGTCCACGGCCGCACGCCGCAGCCCGGCCCCGGCTTCACCCCGCTGGTCGTGGACCCGGGCCGGGAGGTGGTGCTCGGCCTGATCGGCCAGTGGTGGCGGCTGGGCAGATCGCAGGACGTCCCGGTCGGCTCGCTTGAGACATTCGAGGCGTTCGACCGGCCCGGGTTCGCCAAGGGCACGTTCGCCTTCTCCTTGGCGGATGAAGGCGGCCGCATCCGGCTGACGACGGAGACGCGGGTGGTCGCCACCAGCCCCGACGCGCTGCGCGCCTTCCGCCCGTACTGGATCGTCATCCGGCCGGGCAGCGGGCTCATCCGCCGCCTCATCCTCTCGGCGGTGCGCTCCCGGGCTCTGCGGTCTTGAGGTTGTCCAGCATTCGCCGGAGCAGGCCGGCCATCTGAGCCATCTCCTCCCCCGAGAACCCGGCGAACACCCGCCGGCTGATCGTGCCGAATATCGGCGTCAGCTCCGGCACCAGCGCCTGGCCCTCGGGGGTGAGCTCGATGACGACGGACCTGCGGTCGCCGGGGTGCGGGGCCCGCCGCACCAGCCCTTTGGCCTGCAGCCGGTCCAGCAGCCTGGTCATGCCCGCGGTGTCGGTGCCCAGGTGGTGCTTGAGCTCACTGGGGGTGGCGTTGCCGGCGGCGGCGTTCCCCAGCAGGGCGGCCTGCTGCACGGTCAGGCCGTACGGCGCGAGCAGGCGTTCGGTCTCGGTGTTGAGCTCCCGCCCGACGAGGGCCAGCAGGGAGCCGCCACCCAGCACGAGAGCGATCGAGGCTTCGGTCATGCGCCGATGATAGCTGTTCGAACAGTTACTGTCGCAACAGCTATTTAGCCCGCGCTGCTCGGCGCGATAGGTTTTGCGGGTGCTGGAACAGGTTGTGGCGACGCGTTACGTGACGCCGCTGCGCGAGGGCGGGTCGTTGCCCGGGGTGGTCGAGGGCGACGACCTCGGCACCTACGTGGTCAAGTTCCGGGAGGCCGGCCAGGGCCGCAGAGTCCTGGTCGCCGAGATCATCGCCGGCGAGCTGGCCCGCCGCCTCGGTTTCCGCACCCCCGAGCTGAAGATCATCGACGTCGACCCGCAGCTCGGCGCCCGCGAGCCCGACGAGGAGGTGCAAGACCTGCTCAAGGCGAGCGCGGGCCGCAACCTGGCGGTCGACTTTTTGCCGGGCGCGCTCGGCTTCGAGCCGCTCGCCTGGGCCCCCGACCCTGCCTTCGCGGCCCGGCTGGTCTGGTTCGACGGCCTGATCCACAACCTCGACCGCACCTGGCGCAACCCCAACCTGCTGCTCTGGCACGGCGACAGCTGGCTGATCGACCACGGCGCGGCACTCTGGTTCCACCACAACTGGAAGACGGCCGACCCGCAGCGCCCGTTCGACGCCGGCGACCACGTGCTGGCCCCGTTCGTCGAGGGCGCCGAGAGCGTCGAGGAGGCGGCCGCCGCCCTGTCCGCGCCGATCACCCGCGAGCTGCTCCAGGAGGTGACGGCGCTGGTGCCCGACGAGTGGCTCGACGGCGAGCCGGGCTTCGCCTCACCAGGAGCCGTGCGCGAGGCGTACGTCGATCACCTGCTGCGGCGCGCGCACGGTCCCGGCCGGTGGCTGACCAGCGCGGCGCCGAAGGCGCAGCGGCCGGGCCCGGGGTCGGTCGGCGAGTTCTGGCGAGGTGGGCGCGGGTGAGCAGGGACGTCTACGAGTACGCCGCGATCAGGGTGGTGCCGCGGGTGGAGCGCGGCGAGCTGATCAACGCGGGCGTGCTGCTCTACTGCCAGCCGCGCGCCTACCTGTGCGCGCGGGTCGAGCTGGACGCGTCCCGCCTGCGCGCCCTCGACCCCGAGGCCGACGTGGCGCGGGTCGAGGAGGCGTTGAGCGCTTACGCGCTGGCCTGCGGCGACGAGGCGGGCCCGCTGTCGGCCGAGTCGCTGGGCGGCAGGTTCCGCTGGCTGACCGCGCCCCGCAGCACGATCGTGCAGACCGGCCCGGTCCACGCCGGGCTCACCGCCGACCCGGAAGCCGAGCTGACGCGCCTGTTCGACAAGCTCGTCCGGATCTGACCCCCGCCCGGCCCTTCCCGCAGGGGACGAACGTACGTAAATGACGTAAAATCCGGTCATGGCGGTGCGGCAACCCCGGCGGGTCGCCTGGGAGGCTGCCCGGATCTTCGTGCCCGCGGCCGCCACGGAAGTCTACTGGTGGCTCGGCGAGGCGGTCGGCCACTACCTCGGCGTCATGTACGAGCTCAAGCTGGCCGAGACCCGCCTGCGGCTGGCGGAGGAGCCGGGAGCGACGCCCCTGGAGATCATCACGTGGCGGATCAGCCTGGACGAGCTGCTCGACGAGCGGCCGGGCGAGCTGTCGATCCTCGCCCAGCTCGCCGAGGAGACCGCCGACCGGGTCAGAAGAGCACGGACATGAACGTGTCGACCTCGTGGAAGCCCACCCGGCGATAGACCGCCCTGGCCGAGTGGTTGAAGTCGTTCACGTACAGCGTCACCACGGGCGCGAAGCAGTCGAGCGCGGCCTCCACGATCGCGGCCATGCCCGACACCGCGTAGCCCCGCCCGCGCAGGTCGGGATGGACCCACACGCCCTGGATCTGGCAGGCGTGCGGGGTCACCGCGCCGATCTCGGCCTTGAACACCACCCGGCCGCCCTCGATCCGCGCGTACGACCGGCCGATGCGGATCAGCTCGGACACCCGCGTGCGGTAGAGCGCGCCGCCGTCGCCGAGGTTGGGCGAGACGCCCACCTCCTCGGTGAACATCGCCACGCAGGCCGGCAGCAGGATCTCGAACTCCTCCGGCCGCACCCGCCGCACCAGCGGGTCGGCGGGCACCGGCGGCCTGCGGGAGGTCGCCATGACCGGCTGCGCCCAGCGGATCGCGCGGGCCCGGCCCCAGTGCGGCTCCAGCCGCTCCCACAGCTGCCCCACCGCGTCGGCGGGACCCACGATCGAGGAGCAGCGGCGGCCCTGCTTGCGCGCGCGGTCGGCGAAGGCGTGCACCGCTTCGGGGCCCGCGTTGATCGGCACCAGGTTGGCGCCCGCGTAACAGAGGGACACGAGCGCGCCGCGCGGCCCGAAGCCCCACATCTGCCCGCCGAGCCGGGCCGGGTTGAGCCCCACGCTCCGCACCCGGGACGCGACGAAAACGTTCGCGACCGGGTCGGTGTCGAGCAGAGCGAGCACCTCGTCCCGGTCGCTGTCGTCGAGGACGCGCGACGCCGATGTACGCAGCATCACATGGTCAGACTACGCGAACGACCACGGAATAGCTCATCTGGCTAGCACGTCGGTGAGCCTTTCGTGACCTAGAGAGGAGCGGGACTTCATGCGGGCCTTCGGTCGCGGCTCCGGCTTGGCCGCGCACCGCGCCCCCTGGGCGGGTACGGTGCCGTCCTGCAGGTAGGCCACCAGGTGGCGATCCACGCACCGGTTGCCGGCGAACGAGATGCCGTGGTCGCCGCCCGTCTCGACCACCATGCGCGCGGTCGGGAACCTGCCGCGCATCGTGACCGCTCCCGCGTACGGGGTGGCGGCGTCGTCGCGCGACTGGAGCATGAGGATCGGCGGGAGCCGCCACGAGCCGCGCACCTTGACCGGCTCCCCGCCGCGCACCGGCCAGAACGCGCACGGCGCGTTGAACCAGGCGTTCGGCCAGGTGAGGAACGGCGCCTCCTGGTGCAGCCTGGTCATGTCGCGGCGCCAGGTGTTCCAGTCGCGCGGCCAACGCGAGTCGCGGCACTGGACGGCGAGGTAGACGGCGTAGCCGTTCTCGTCGTCCGCGTCGTTCTTGCCGTGCTTCTCCCAGGCGGCGACCAGCGGCTTCGGGTCGCCCTCGCGGACGTACGCGGACCAGGCGGCGATCAGCTCGGGCCAGACCCTCTCGCTGTAGCCGGCGATCGTGAAGGTGTCGTCCAGCTCGCTCGGGCCGACCACGCCGCCCGCAGGCTGCTCCGCCAGCCGGGAGCGCATCGCGTACCAGGCGAACCTGGTCTGCCTGGCGGTGCGGCCGAGCTGGTAGGTCCGGTTGTGGCGGGCCGTCCACGCCATGAGCGCGCGGTGACGCTTCTCGAAGGCGCGGTTCTGCGTCAGGTTGCTCCGGTACCACTCGCCGTCGGGCTCCACCACGCTGTCCAGCACCAGCCGCTTGACCCGCTGCGGGAACAGGGTGGCGTAGACGGCGCCGATGTAGGTGCCGTAGGAGTAGCCGAGGTAGCTGATGCGCTGCTCGCCGAGCGCGGCGCGGATCCGGTCGAGGTCCCTGGCGACGTTCTCCGTGTTCATGTGCGGCAGCAGCCACGACCAGGCGCTGCCGCACCGGTTGGCGTAGTCGGCGGCCCGGCTGAGCAAGGTGTTCTCGTCGGCGCGATCGACCGGCACCGAGTCGGGACGGGGCGGCCGGTGGTAGACCTCGGGGTCGACGCACCGCATCGCCGGCTGGCTGGCGCCCACCCCGCGGGGGTCGAAGCCGACGACGTCGTAGCGGTCGCGCAGCTCGCGCGGCAGCGCCGCGGCCACGTACACGGCCAGGTCGCGGCCGGACGCGCCGGGGCCGCCCGGGTTGACCACCAGGGTGCCGAGATGGTTGCCGTCACGGGGCTCCTTGGCCTTGATCCGGTTGACGGACAGCCTGATGGCGTGCCCCAACGGCTCCCGGTAGTCGAGCGGCACCCGTACGGTGCCGCACTGGGTGCCGAGGCTCTCCGCCAACGTGGTGAGCTTCTTCTCGCCCTTCTTCGGGCAGGCGCCCCACGTGACCCGCGCCGGCGGGGTCTCCGGCTTCGCCTCGGCGCCCACGCTCGCCGGCGCCACGCACACGCCC
This sequence comes from Nonomuraea sp. NPDC050478, assembly GCF_044458265.1. NCBI lineage: Bacteria > Bacillati > Actinomycetota > Actinomycetes > Streptosporangiales > Streptosporangiaceae > Nonomuraea > Nonomuraea sp. NPDC050478. Next base: position 1,018,144 of record NZ_JBITHT010000004.1, read on the forward strand.
AGCATGGCCATGCCGCCCACCATGCCGCCCACCAGTGTCACGAACCGCTTCATCCGGCTCCTCCCCCATTCCATAGGCGAGGAATACTGCCGTACGTAGCGACTCGGTGACGGACGGTATGGAGAATTGCTTGCCATTCCGTGATGCCGCCCTGGTCTCCGGCGCGGGGTCCTCGTCAGTAGAGGTTCAGACGGTCGTAGGCGGGGCGCCACTCGTCGCGGTACGCCTCCCGGAGGGCGGCGGGCATGCCGTCGAGGATGGCCGCCACCACCCGGGGGTCCTTGTCGTCGAGCAGCCAGGGCAGATAGGTCGGGGCGTCGCCCCCGATGCGCTCGCGGTGGGTCTGGCCGAACCGGCTCCACTGCTCCTCGCCGAGTGTGGCATCGATGAGCGCGAGCCCTTCGGACTCCTCGTGCCGCAGATGCCCGCCCAGACCGGTGACCAGGGCGTCGACCAGGCCGCCGAGCCGCTCGGCGCCGCTCTCGCGGTCGGCGAGAGCGGCGTCCACGCCGTCCAGCAGCGGGTCGATGGCGGCGTGCTCGTCCTCCATCGCGTCGAGCAGCGCCAGACCGTCGGCGCTCACGGCGTCGCGCATCGCGGGCCAGAGCGCGACGTCCTCGGACGTGTGGTGCACCCGCAGGAACTTCTTGAACAGCTCCCATCCGACGGCGGCCCGCAGGATCCGCCGCGGGTCGTCGCCGGTCTTGGCGGCGACGCGGGCGACGCGCTCCAGCTCGCGCCGGAGCGCGTCGTGCATCGCGAGCATCATCGACATGTCCAGCCGGTAGGTCATGGCTGCCTCCTCGTTCAGGTGTCAACCACGCTAACCGTCACTATGGCCAATCGTCAACATGCCAACTATTTGTGCGCTTAACCATCAGCTCCATGGGTAAGCTGCCTTGCCGGAGGTGTGCCGCATGCAGGACAGGACGCTCGCGGAAACCCTGAGCAGGTCTCCAGGGAGGCTGCTGCGCCGGGTCTACGCCCGCTTCACCGCGGAGGCGCTGAGCGACGACCCGCGCTCGCGCGACTTCGTGGTCCTCGACACCCTCGCCGACCAGGACGCCGACTCCCAGCTCGAACTGGCCGAGCGGCTCGGCATCAACCGGACGATCATGGTACGGCTGGTCGACAGGCTCCAGCAGGCCGGGTACGTCACCCGTACCCGCAACCCCGCCAACCGGCGCTCCTACGTGCTGTCGATCACCGAGGAGGGCCGCAAGGCACGCGACGCCATGCGCGAGGCGGTCGCCGAGCGGGACGCCCGCGTCACCGCGTCACTGACCCCCGGCGAACGCGAGCGGCTCAACGAGCTGCTCAGCCTGCTGCTGCCCGAGCCGGAGCCGCTCCGGACCACCGCCTACCTGGTGGCGCAGGCGCACTACCGGCTGCGCCGCATGGGCGACGCGCTCCTGGCCGGCTCGGGCCTGCGCACCCGCCACTTCGGCAGCCTGGCCGCCCTGGAGACCCTGACCCCGTGCGCCCAGCAGCAGCTCGCCCGCCGCCTGGACATCACCGAGCCGGCCGCCGCGCAGATCGTCGACGAGTTGGTGCGCCTCGGGCTGGTCGCCCGCGGTCAGGACCCCGCCGACCGCCGCCGCTACGCGCTGGAACTGACCCCCCTCGGCAGGCAGCGCCTCACCACCGTCCGCGAAGCCGCCGAACACCTGCAGGCGGAGATCCTGTCTCTCCTGGGCCCCGAGGCCGAGCACGAGCTCCGTGTCCTCCTCACCAAGCTCCTCCCGGACCCCTGAGAGTCGCGGGAGGCACGGGGTCAGCGCACGACGACCTCGGGCCCGGAGGCGTCGTCGTCGAGGTCGACCGCCACGCCCATCTCCTCGGCCAGGCGGAGGGCCTCCTCGATGAGGGTCTCGACGATCTGCGACTCCGGCACGGTCTTGATGACCTCGCCCTTGACGAAGATCTGGCCCTTGCCGTTGCCCGAGGCCACCCCCAGGTCGGCCTCACGCGCCTCGCCTGGGCCGTTGACGACGCAGCCCATCACGGCCACCCGCAGCGGCACCTTGAGCCCTTCGAGCCCGGCCTGGACCTGGTCGGCCAGCGTGTAGACGTCGACCTGGGCGCGCCCGCACGACGGGCAGGACACGATCTCCAGCCCTCGCTCGCGCAGCCCGAGCGACTCCAGGATGGCGGTGCCGACCTTGACCTCCTCCACCGGAGGCGCCGACAGTGACACCCGGATGGTGTCGCCGATCCCCTCGGCCAGCAGCGCGCCGAACGCCACCGCCGACTTGACGGTGCCCTGGAAGGCCGGGCCGGCCTCGGTGACGCCGAGGTGGAGCGGGTAGTCGCACTGGGCCGCGAGCAGCCGGTAGGCGTTGATCATGACGACCGGGTCGTTGTGCTTGACCGAGATCTTGATGTCGCGGAAGCCGTGCTCCTCGAAGAGCGAGCACTCCCACAGCGCCGACTCGACCAGCGCCTCGGGCGTGGCCTTGCCGTACTTCTGCAGCAGCCGCGGATCGAGCGACCCGGCGTTGACCCCGATGCGGATCGGCACGCCGTGCTCGGCGGCGGCCTTGGCGATCTCGCCCACCTTGTCGTCGAACTTCTTGATGTTGCCCGGGTTGACCCGCACCGCCGCGCAGCCCGCCTCGATGGCGGCGAAGACGTACTTCGGCTGGAAGTGGATGTCGGCGATGACCGGGATCTGCGACTTCTTCGCGATGATCGGCAGCGCCTCCGCGTCGTCCTGGGACGGCACGGCCACCCGGACGATCTGGCAGCCGGACGCGGTGAGCTCGGCGATCTGCTGCAGGGTGGCGTTGACGTCGGCGGTGACGGTGGTGGTCATCGACTGCACGGAGACGGGCGCGTCACCGCCCACGGGCACGCCGCCGACCATGATCTGGCGGGAGTGTCGGCGTTCGGCGAGCGGCTTGGGACGGACCGTGGGGATGCCGAGTGCTACAGGAGACATTTCAACCCTTGTGTGTCGACGACGCTTCCCAGTCTAGGGAGCTAGCGGGACTGCCCGGCTGTGAGCTCCGCCGCACGGGCGCGGGCCCACGCGTCGGCGGCGAGCACCTCCTCGACGGAGCCGGCCGGGGTGACCTGATGTTCTTCGACGACCTTGGCGACCGTGTCGACGATGCCGAGGAACGGCAGCCCGCCCTTGACGAACGCCTCCACGCACACCTCGTTGGCCGCGTTGTAGACGGCCGGGGCGGTGCCGCCCGCCGAGCCGACGTGGCGGGCCAGCGCGACCGCCGGGAAGGCGGCGTCGTCGAGCGGCTCGAAGGTCCAGGTGTGGGCCCTGGTCCAGTCGACCGGCGGGGTGGCCGCGGGGACGCGCTCGGGGTGGCCGAGCGCCAGGGCGATGGGCAGCCGCATGTCGGGCGGGCTCGCCTGGGCGATGGTCGAGCCGTCGACGTACTCCACCATCGAGTGGATGATCGACTGCGGGTGGACCACGACCTCGATCCGGTCGAAGCCGAGGTCGAACAGCAGGTGGGCCTCGATCACCTCCAGGCCCTTGTTGACCAGGGTGGCCGAGTTGATGGTGATCACCGGGCCCATGGACCAGGTGGGGTGGGCCAGCGCCATCTCCGGCGTCACGCCGGTCATCTCGGCGCGGGTGCGGCCGCGGAACGGGCCGCCGCTGGCGGTGACGACCAGCCGCTTGACCGCGCCAGGATCGTGGCCCCGCGGACCCGACGCCCACAGGCACTGCTGCAGCGCCGAGTGCTCGGAGTCGACCGGCACGAGCTGACCTGGCCTGGCCAGGCGCTTGACCAGCGGCCCGCCGACGATCAGGGACTCCTTGTTGGCCAGCGCGAGCATCCGCCCGGCCTCCAGGGCCACCAGCGTGGAGGTCAGGCCGAGCGCGCCGGTGATGGCGTTGAGCACGGTGTCGCACGGCCGGCCGGCCACCTCGGCGACCCCGTCGGCGCCGGCGAGCACCTCGGGGCTCGCCCCGAGCGCGGCCAGCGCCTCGCGCAGCGCGGGCACCGCGGCGGGATCGGCGACGGCGACGACCTCGGCCCCGGACTCGGCCGCCTGGCGGGCGAGCAGGTCGGCCCTGCCGCCCCCGGCGGCGAGGCCGGCGACCCTGAACCGGTCGGGGTTGGCGGCGATCACGTCGAGGGCCTGGGTGCCGACGGAGCCGGTGGATCCGAGGACGGTGACGGAGCGGAGGGTCGGTGCGCGCACCCGTCCATTGTCCCCCGACACCGCACGTGCCCGCGCACAGAACCCGCGACCCGCCATGAGGAATTTCACGGAAAGTAGCCGCAAGGACACATCTCGTGGTGCACACTCGGTGGGCATGACCCTGAGCACCCCCTTGCTCGCGGCGGCGCCCCTCGTCGCGGGCCTGCTGGGCCCCGCCCTCGTCGGGGCAACTCCCGAGCGACACTCGAGCGTCGTCCCGCCGCCGCCCGCGGCGGCCACCCGCCTGCCCGAGGCCCAGGCGCCCGCCGACGTCGTCGAGCACATCGCGGCCCGCGGCGCGGCCGACCACCTGCGCGTGCTCTCCTACTGGACCCCCGACCGCATGGACAACGCCCTGCCCATCGACCTGCCCGGTCTGGTCACCGAGGGCGGCCTGCTGAGCGGCCTCACCGGCGGCACCGGCCTCGGCGTCGCCCCCGGGGTCACCGGCGGCGACGTCCGCCTGGTCCCGCCCCGGCATGGCACGCGGGCCGAGGCCCGCCACCAGTCGGCCCGCCCGCTGGCCCAGACCTCCGGTTCCCGCTGGGCGGTCGGGGGCGCGGTGGCCAGGACCACCGGCCGCGTCTTCCTCACCATGAACGGCGTCGACTTCGTCTGCTCGGCCAGCACCGTGCGCAGCCGCAACCGCGACGTCGTGGTCACCGCCGGCCACTGCGTCAAGGACGGCTCCGGCGCCTGGGCCAAGAACTGGACGTTCGTCCCCGGTTACGGCACGAACGGCGCCAAGCCGTACGGGCAGTGGACCGCGCGCCGCATGTTCGTGGCCGGGCCCTGGTCGCGGGGCTCCGACGACAGCTACGACGTGGGCATGGTGGCGCTGGCCCCCTCACGCGGCCGGCACGTCGCCGACGTGGTGGGCGTCCAGGACATCGCCTTCAACGCCCCGCGCGGCGGCCACGCGATCGGCTTCGGCTACCCTGCCGACCCGCCCTACGACGGCCGGCACCTGGTCTACTGCGCCGGCCGCCTGCGTGACGACCCCTACGGAGACACCCACGACCAGGGGCTCGGCTGCGACATGACGGCGGGCTCCAGCGGCGGCCCGTGGCTGACGCGCTTCGACACGTCCACCGGCAGGGGCACGATCACGTCCGTGAGCAGCTTCAAGTACAGCGACGACCGCCGCACCATGTACGGCCCCATCCTGGGCGAGCCCGCCAGGAAGCTCTTCCATACCGCGGAGCGCGCCTGAAGGCCGGGCCCGCGCCCGTCTGTCAGAGGCTGAGCCCCGTCAGCACCATGACCTTCTCGTACGTGAGATCCTCCATGGCCGCGCGCAGGCCCTCGCGCCCGACGCCGGAGTCCTTCACCCCGCCGTACGGCATCTGGTCGGCTCGGTAGGACGGCACGTCGCCGATGATCACGCCGCCGACCTCGAGCTCGCGGTTGGCCCGGAACGCCGTGTCCAGCGACCTGGTGAACACCCCGGCCTGCAGCCCGTACGCGGAGTCGTTGACCGCGGCGAAGGCCTCGTCCACCGAGTCGACCGGCTGCAGCACCATGACGGGGCCGAACACCTCCTCGCGGCAGACCTTGGCGTCGGCGGGGACGTCGGCGAGCACCGTGGGCGCGAACGTGGCGCCCACGCGGGTGCCGCCCGCCAGCACGCGGGCGCCGCCCTCGACGGCCTCGCGCACCCACTCCTCGACCCGCTCCGCGGCGGCCTCGGAGACCAGCGGCCCCACCTGGGTCTTCTCATCGGCCGGGTCGCCGACGACGAGCCCGGCGACAGCGGGGAGCAGCCGCGCCACGAAGTCGTCGTACACCGGCCGCTCGACGATCACCCGCTGCACGGCGATGCAGCTCTGGCCTGCCTGGTAGTTGGAGAACAGCGCGACGCGCCGGGCCGCCCAGTCGAGGTCGGCGTCGGCCAGCACCACGGCGGCGGCGTTGCCGCCCAGCTCCAGCGTGACGTGCTTGCGCGGCACCTGGTCGGCGATGGCGTAGCCGACGGGGGCGGAGCCGGTGAACGACACCACCGGCAGCCTCGGGTCCAGCACCAGGCCGGAGGCCCGCTCGTTGGCGACCGGCAGCACCGAGAACATGCCCGCGGGCAGCTCGGTCTCGGCCAGGATCTCGCCCAGCACCAGCGACGACAGCGGCGTGGCCGGGGCGGGCTTGACCACCACGGGGGCGCCGACGGCGATGGCCGGGGCGACCTTGTGCGCGACCAGGTTGAGCGGGAAGTTGAACGGCGTGATCGCCAGCACCGGACCGTACGGGACGCGGGACACGTAGGCCATCCGGCCGGCGGCGGCGGGCTCGGTGTCGAGCCGCTGCACCTCGCCCGACCAGCGCCGGGTCTCCTCGGCGGCGAAGCGGAAGGTGGAGACGGCGCGGCTCACCTCGCCGCGCGCCCAGAAAATCGGCTTGCCGTTCTCGGCCGTGATCAGGTGGGCGATCTCGTCGGACCTTTCGGCCAGTCGCCGGGAGACGTGGGCGAGCGCCTCCGCGCGCACGTGGATCGGCAGCGCGGCGGCTTCGCGCGCGACCGCCTTGGCGGCGGCGACGGCCTCCTCCACCTGGGCATCTGTCGGCACGGAGACCCGGCCGACCTCGCGACCGTCGTCGGGATTGGTCACGGTGAGCTCGGCGTCGCCTGTGGCGGGGCGGCCTGCGAGCCAGAAGGTACGCACGTCCATGCCTCCGACGTTATGCCAAGCCCCGCGCGGGGGAATTGCACCAGGGTGCACAAGACCGCCGGGCGGCTTCTGCCGTCATGTACAACCTGGTGGTATACCCGGCTTGTAACAGAAGTAGGCCTAATTCGGGATGTTTAGCATGCGAAGCGGTTTGAACGATCTCCGCCATGGCTAAGTCATCGATGCGGGTCTCCCAGAGCGGCGGGCCCTCGGCAGAAAGGCGTGGGCCCATGACCTCCTCGGCGCCGCTTGGGCTTCAGGGCGCCTACTTGCAGGGCGAGCGGGCCAACCATGACGAGCTCCGTTCCAGGCTGCTCGACGTCGCGGTCAACGTCCTGGTGGCCGACGGGCCCGACAGCCTGACGATCCGCCGGATCGCCACCGAGGCCGCCTGCACGACCACCGTCGTCTACACGATGTTCGGCAACCGTGAAGGCCTGGCCGAGGCGCTCTACCTCGAAGGCTTCGAGCGCTTCCGCCGCCTGCTGGAGCGGGTGCCGCAGCGCCGCGACCCCTTCGAGTACCTGAACGCGCTCGTCCCCGCCTACCGCCAGGCGTGCCTGGCCGAGCCCGGCTACTACAGCCTCATGTTCGAACGGGCGATCCCCGGCTTCGAGCCCAGCGAGCGCGCCAGGACCCTCGCCAGGGCGGCGCTCAACATCCTCGACCGGGTGATCTCCGACTGCATCTCCGCCGGCTACCTCGGCCCCACCCAGCCACGCAAGATCGCCGACGCCCTGTGGGCGGCCGCCCAGGGCGCGATCAGCCTGGAGCGCTCGGGTCACCTCCGCGACGCGACCAGCTACGAAGCCGTCACCCAGGCGACGATCGCCTACTACGCGGCCGACAAGGACTGACAGCCACTCAGGGGTGCGCCGCGCCGTTCGAGGACCTGCCGCCGGCCGCCTGCAGCGCGAACCAGAGCTCGGCCCGCACCCCCGGGTCGTCCAGGTCGCGCCCGAGCAGCTCGGCGACGCGCCGCATCCGATAGCGCAGCGTGTGCCGGTGCACGCCCAGCCGCTGCGCGGCCGCGTCCCAGTGACCGTTGCTCTCCAGGTACGCGCGCAGCGACTCCACCAGATCGGCCCGCGACCCGTACGCGGCGAGCGGCGCCAGCAGCGCGGCGGCGAACGCCCCCGCCGCCTCCGGCTCGACCAGCGCCATCAGCCCCTGCCCGGCCAGCTCGCCGAACCTGAGCACCTGCCCCCCGGCGTGCTCGTAGGCCTGCCGCGCCTGCTCCACCCCCGCCCGCAACTCCCGGTACGAACACGGCCCCCCGATCCCGACACCCCCACCGGCCGCCCGGACGACCTCCCCCTCCGACCCTTCTTCCACAAGCACCACCACGACACCTCCCCCACTCCCCCGCCCGGAGACCGCCGCCCTTTCACCGCCACCCCGCACGGAGGCGTCGCGCCTCTCTTCGGACGGGAGGGAACGCGCCCCTGATCCATCACGCCGCCCCTCACCCGAGCCGGGGTGCCGACCGGCCCCTGCGGCCCTTTGCCCCACGGACGCCCGCACCCCGGGCACATCACGCCGCCCGGACGCGGCCACGTCCCGTCCACCGCTCTCCCCCACAACCGGCCGCTCACCCCGTGAGGTGTCGCGCCGATCATCCGGCCCGGAAGCAGCATCCTGCCCCTCATCCGAAACCCGCAGGCCCCCCGCCGGAGCACGGCCCGGCCCGTCGCCTTTTGAGGTGCCGCGCCGATCGTCCGGGGTGGGGAGGCGGGCGGTGAAGGCGAGGGGTTCCAGGGGTTCCAAGGATTCCTCGCCGACGGCCAGGACCACGAAGGGCTCGCCGGGAAGAGCCGGACCGAGGGGCCCGAGGACCGTACGGGCTTCCGGCAAGGCCGACGGCCGCTCGGACAGCAGCAGCCGCAGCACCGCGTCCCGGACCCGGCGCTCGCCTTCGAGGTGGGCCCGCCCCTGCTCCAGGGCCAGCGTGAGCAGCGACCCGGCGGCGTTGACGACGGTGTGGGAGACGGGGGTGAAGGCCCGCGCGGTCCCGACGGCGAAGAACCCGCGGGGCCGCGGCCCGCCGCCCACCGGCTGCACCACGACGTTCTCGCCGGGCCACGCCAGCGCCAGCGTGGCGGGCGCCCGCTCCGCCTCGCCGTCCTTGCGGGCCGCCGCGGGCCCCCGGCCGCCGCGCAGCCGCCTGATCTCGGCCGCCACCGTCCGGACCTTGGCGCCCCGCGTGGCGTGCAGCGGCTCGCCGGCGTCGTCGAACAGCGCCGCCCACCCGCCCAGCTCCTTGGCCAGCCGGTCGATGACCGCGTGGGTGCCGTCGGGGTGGAGCGCGGCGCGGGTCAGCCGGCCCTGGGCGGCGAAGGCGCGGGTGACCTCCTCGTACTGCTCGGCCGCCAGCAGTTCGCTGACCACCTTGGTGACCGCGATGAACGGCGTCTCCCTGGGCACCTCCAGCAGCGGCAGCCCCGCCGCGCCGGCCGCCTCGACCAGAGCCGGCGGCACCTCGTCGTGGGTGAGCCCGACCGCGACGCCCAGCCCGGCCACCCCACGCGCCATCAGCCGCCCGACATATCCGGCGAAGTCGTGGGTCAGCCGCATCCCGGTGGTGAGCACCAGCTCGCCGCCCTCCAGGAACGGCGTGGGATCCTCCAACTCGCTGACGGCGACCCAGCGCACGTCGCGGTCGGGCGGTCCGGCGAGCAGGCGGAGCCCGGTCCGACGGGCCACGACCTGCAACGATGGTGCCATCCGAATTTTTATCCATTCAGGCGAGACAAGCACCTTCAGTGTGACATATCGACGTATCGGGAGTGGTCGGCGGTCACCGTACCGTCGGAGGCATGAGCATTCCCCAGGAGCGGCGCGTCGTCACCGCGATCCCCGGCCCGAAATCGCAGGAGCTGCTGGCCCGCAAGCAGGCCGCCGTCCCGCCCGGCATCGGCACCACCCTGCCGGTCTTCGTCACCCGCGCCGGCGGCGGCGTGCTGCAGGACGCCGACGGGAACTCGCTGATCGACTTCGGCGCCGGCATCGCCGTGACGAACGTCGGCAACGCCGCGCCGAAGGTGGTGGAGCGGGTCAGCAAGCAGGTCGCCGACTTCACCCACACCTGTTTCATGGTCACCCCGTACGAGTCGTACGTGACCGTCTGCGAGAAGCTGAACGAGCTCACCCCGGGTGACCACGACAAGCGCACGTTCCTCGTGAACAGCGGCGCCGAGGCGGTGGAGAACGCGGTCAAGATCGCCAGGCACGCGACCGGCCGCCAGGCGGTCGTCGTGTTCGACCACGGCTACCACGGCCGCACGCTGCTCACGATGACGCTCACGGCCAAGAACATGCCGTACAAGCACCGGTTCGGCCCGTTCGCCCCTGAGGTGTACCGGGTGCCGCTGGCCTACCCGTTCCGCTGGCCGACGGGCCCCGAGAACTGCGCCGAGGAGGCCGCGGCCGAGGCGATCGACATGATCAACAAGCAGGTCGGCGCGGAGAACGTGGCGGCCGTGGTGATCGAGCCGATCGCCGGCGAGGGCGGCTTCATCGAGCCGGCCAAGGGGTTCCTGCCGCGGATCGCGGAGTTCTGCCGGGAGAACGGCATCGTGTTCGTGGCCGACGAGGTGCAGACCGGCTTCGCCCGCACCGGCACCCTGTTCGCCTGCGAGGACGAGGGCATCGTGCCCGACATCATCACCACCGCCAAGGGCATCGCGGGCGGCCTGCCGCTGGCCGCGGTGACGGGCCGGGCGGAGCTGATGGACAAGGTGCACGTGGGCGGCCTCGGCGGCACGTACGGCGGCAACCCGCTGGCGTGCGAGGCCGCGCTGGCGGTGCTGGAGACGATCGCCGAGGAGGACCTGGTCGCCAGGGCCCGCAGGATCGGCGAGATCATGCTGCCCCGGCTGCACGCCATGAAGGAGCGGTTCGACGTGATCGGCGACGTGCGGGGGCGCGGCGCCATGATCGCGATCGAACTGGTGGTGCCGGGCACCAAGGAGCCGAACCCGGCGGCGGTCCAGGAGATCGTCAAGCGCTGCCACGCCGAGGGCCTGCTGGTGCTGACCGCGGGCACGCACGGCAACGTGCTGCGCTTCCTGCCGCCCCTGGTCATCCCCGAGCACCTGCTGGAGGAGGGCCTGGGGATCCTCGAAAAGGCGGTCGCCGCCCTCTGATATACCCATGAATCGGGCATCCGGCTTGTAGCTGGATGCCCGATTTTGTGGTGTAAAGCAGGCGTCTTGGGTAGAGAATTCACCCTTACTTGACACGGAACTAGACGATCACGGATCCGGCCGGGGTTATAACGGATCCGACACGAGGACGGGCGACCTCTGCGGGGAGCGCGATGAACTGGGGTCCCACCAGAACGGCACCGGACATGCTGACGTTCGACCCTGAGGGCATGACGAGCGCCCAGCGCGACGGCGAGGCCTGCGTGGTCTGCTACAAGAGGTGGCCGCGCCCGAGAGTGCGCGTGGGCCGGTTCCCCGACGACACGACGGCGATGGCGTGCGCCGACTGCGCCGAGGCGCTGGTCCCCGCCCCTCTGGCCACGGTGGTGGCCTTCCCCACCCGCTGAAGGCCCGCGGACGGCGAGACGCCCCGGGACGGGGGGAAGGCCCGGGGCGTCTCAGCAGGTCGCGCCCAGCGGGGGTTGGGCGCGCCCGCGGCATGGTCACGCGGGGCGGCGGAAGCCGGCCCCGCTACTCGATGAGCTCGCGCCACCGCTGCGACCAGGCGGCGTAGTCGGTGCACTCCCCCTTCGGCGGCAGGCAGTCCCCCGGAGGGCGCGTGGCGAACACCACGCGGTCCAGCCGATGGGACCTGGTGGCACCGTACGCCTCGCAGACGCTTCTGGCACGGCCTTTGCACGCCTTGGTATTGGCGGGCGCCAGTCCGTTCCACGCGGCGGCGTCGCGCTGGGTGCCGGGCTCGATCATCCGGCCGAGCCAGCGGTAAGCGCAGTCGGTGGCGGTGACCCCGGCGCCGAGCAGCCACGAGTCGGCCCAGCCGGTGACCTTGCGCGCGGACACGGCCTTGACCGGCAGGCGCGCCTTCACCAGCAGCTCGCGCAGGTGAGGGGTGGCCTGGCCGTAGTCGACGGAGCCGGTGGCGAAGCCCTTGACCAGGTCGAGCTGGTTGGCCCAGAGCGTGCGCTCCTCCGGGGCCGCCAGGCGCCCGGCCGCCTCTTCCAACTGCTCGGCGTCGAGCTCGAACGGATCTGCGGCGCCGCCCGCGAGCGCCGCGTCGGCGAGCGTGAGCGGGCTGTCGCGCAGCATGACCCGGTCGGAGCCGAACACGTCGGCCAGATCGCCGCCCGTGGTCCGGCGCGTGTCGTACAGGAACTCGTGGTAGCCCCACAGGAACGGCACCCCGTAGACCGTGTCGCCGACGGTGAGCAGGTCGCGCAGCCGCTCGGGGATGTCGTCGTAGCCCTCGACCCGGTCGGTGTCGATGGCCTGGACCTGCCCCGCCTCGATCATCTCGGCCGCCACCACGGGCCCGGCGGCGACCAGGTCGTAGGCGCGCGTGCGGAGCCTGGCGGACATCTCCTCGGGAGTCTGCACGGTGTCGATGCGGGCCAGCCGGCAGCCGGTGGCCTTCTCGAACGTGCCGGTCCAGTTGGCCTGCGGGCTGATGCCGCCGTATTCGGCGTAGCCGCGGTAGGCGAGGATCTGCAGCGTGCCGTCGCTCTGCGTGGGGCTCGCCTCGGGCGTGGGGCTCGCCGTGGGGCTCGTGGTAGGGCTCGCCGTCGGGCTGGGGGTGAGCTGGGCGGGCTGGGCCGCGCCCGTGCAGCCCAGCGCCGTCAGGGCGAGGGCCAGCGCGGGCAGACGGCTGCGGATCACGCCCTGGAGCCTACCGGGGGCGGGCGGTGATCGTCGCCGCCCGCCCCGGCGCCTTACTTGTTGGTGGGGAATCCGAGGTTCACCCCGCCGTGCGACGGGTCCAGCCAGCGGGAGGTGATGACCTTGCCGCGGGTGTAGAAGTGGACGCCCTCGGTGCCGTGCACGTGCGTGTCGCCGAAGAGCGAGGCCTTCCAGCCGCCGAAGCTGTAGAACGCCATCGGCACGGGGATCGGCACGTTCACGCCGATCATGCCGACCTCCACCTCGTTCTGGAAGCGCCGGGCGGCGCCGCCGTCGTTGGTGAAGACGGCCGTGCCGTTGCCGAACTCGCCGCCGTTGATGATCTCCAGGCCTTCCTCGTACGAGGAGACGCGGACGATCGACAGGACGGGGCCGAAGATCTCCTCGGTGTGCACCCGCGTCCCGGGCTTCACCTGGTCGAGCACGGTCGGGCCGAGCCAGAAGCCGGGCGTCTCGGACGCCTTGCCGCCGCCCTTGACCGCGGTCTCGCGGCCGTCCACGACCACCTTGGCGCCCTCCTCGACGGCCAGGTCGAGGTAGGAGGCGACCTTGTCGCGGTGCGGCCCGGTCACCAGCGGGCCCATCTCCGAGGCGGGGTCGTCGCCGGGGCCCACGGTGAGCCGCTCGACCCGCTCGACGATCTTCTGCACCAGCTCGTCGCCGACCGGGTCGACGGCCAGCACGACCGAGATGGCCATGCAGCGCTCGCCGGCCGAGCCGAAGCCCGCCGAGACGGCCGAGTCGGCCACCAGGTCGAGGTCGGCGTCGGGGAGCACGAGCATGTGGTTCTTGGCGCCGCCGAGCGCCTGCACCCGCTTGCCGTGGGCGGTCCCGGTCTCGTAGACGTACCTGGCGATCGGGGTGGAGCCGACGAAGGAGACGCCGCGCACGTCGGGGTGCTCCAGCAGCCTGTCCACGGCGACCTTGTCGCCCTGCACGACGTTGAACACGCCGTCGGGCAGCCCGGCCTCCTTCCAGAGCCGCGCCATGAGCAGCGACGCCGAGGGGTCCTTCTCCGACGGCTTGAGGATGAACGCGTTGCCGCAGGCGATCGCGATCGGGTACATCCACATCGGCACCATGGCCGGGAAGTTGAACGGCGTGATGCCGGCCACGACGCCGAGCGGCTGGCGGATCGAGTAGGAGTCGACCCGGGTCGAGACGCCCTCGGAGAAGCCGCCCTTGAGCAGGTGCGGGATGCCGCAGGCGAACTCCACGACCTCCAGGCCGCGGGCCACCTCGCCGAGCGCGTCGCCGTGCACCTTGCCGTGCTCGGCGGAGATCAGCGCCGCCATCTCGTCGCGGTGCGCGTACATCAGCTCGCGGAACTTGAACAGCACCTGCGCCCGCTTGACCAGGGAAGTGTCGCGCCAGCCGGGGAAGGCCGCCGCGGCGGCGGCGACGGCCGCGTCCACGTCCGCCACGGACGCCAGCGCGACGGTGCCGCTGACCTCGCCGGTGGCGGGGTTGAAGATCTCCGACGTGCGGGGGTCGCCGTCGGTGAGAGCTCCGTCGATCCAGTGCTTGACTGCCTTCACTGCTGCGCTGCCTCCGCGTTGATGACTTCGAGTGCGTTGACGATGATGCCGAGCCCCTCGGTGGCCTCGTCGACCGAGATCGTGAGCGGCGGGGCCATGCGGATGGCGGTGCCGCGCAGGCCGCCCTTGCCGGCGAGCAGGCCGGCCTTCTTGGTCTCCTCCATGAACCTCGCGGCCTGGGCCGGGGTGTCGAGCTCGACGGCGAACATCAGGCCCTTGCCGCGCACGTCCTTGACGACGGGGAGCCGCTGGGCGGCGGCGCGCAGGCCGTCAATGATGATCTTGCCGGTCCTCGCGGCGTTGGCCTGCAGGTCGTGGTCGAGCACGTAGTCGAGGGTCGCGTTGGCGGCCGCCATGGAGACGGGGTTGCCGCCGAACGTGGCCACGCCGGCGGCGTGCAGCGCGTCCAGCAGGTCGCCCCGGGCGACGACGCCGCCGACGGCGAAGCCGTTGCCCAGGCCCTTGGCGAAGGTCATCATGTCGGGGGTCACGCCGTGGTTCTGGATGCCGAAGAACGCGCTGCCGGTGCGGCCCCAGCCGGTCTGCACCTCGTCGGAGATGAACAGGATGCCCTGCTCGTCCAGCACCTCCTTGTAGGCGGCGAACAGCCCGTCCGGGGGCATGGTGAAGCCGCCCACGCCCTGGATGGGCTCGGCGATGAGGGCGGCCACGTCGTTCGAGACGGCGGTCGACAGCACGTGCCGCAGGTCGTCCACGCACGCCGCGATGTAGTCGGCGTCGGACATGCCCCTGAACTGGGCGAGATGCTGGTCGGCGCCGTGCAGGAAGTGCACGTTGAGCGGCGACAGGGAGTTGTTCTTCCAGGACCTGTTGGAGGTGACGCTGACGGCGCCGAAGCTGCGGCCGTGGTAGCTCTGCCGCATGGCCAGCACCTGGTCGCTCTTGCGCGCGTACGTGGCGAGCAGCAGGGCGGTCTCGTTGGCCTCGGTGCCCGAGTTGGTGAAGAAGACCTTGGCGTCCGGGATGCCGGACAGGCGGGCGATCTTCTCGGCCAGCTCGATCTGCCCGCGCAGCAGGTAGACGGTGCTGGTGTGGACGACGCCGGTGGCGAGCTGGCGTTCGACGGCTTCGCGCACCTCGGGGACGTCGTACCCGATCATGTTGGTCAGGATTCCGGCGAAGAAGTCGAGATAACTCTTGCCGTCGGCGTCGACGACGCGGTTGCCCTTGCCGCTGACGATCTCGATGGGGTCGTTGTAGTAGAGGCCGACCCAGTTGGGGATGACGGCCCTGTGGCGCGCGAGAAGCTCGGACATGTCTTGAGTATCGCCGCAATCCCCACAGGTCCCCAAATGCAAGGTGTCGCCGTACGCCGGAATCCTCTTACAAGGTGTCGGCCGCCGGGAGCAGAGGTTTCATCATGGAGCGAGATGGTATGGCTACGTCTAGCAGGGAATACGAAGATCCGCCCCATCAGGGGGAAGCCTTCCGGGAACAAGGCCGGGAGACGCGACAGGCGGTCTTCGAAGGTCGAGGGACCGCCGGATCGGGGGAACCCAATGCGCAAGACTCTCACGGGCCTGGGGCTGGCCTTCTTTCTGACGCTCGCCCCGGCCGCGGCCGCGACGGCGGAGGCTCCCGCCGCTCCCGTCGCGCAGAGCCAGGTCAACCCGTCGCCCGCACCTCAGCAGCAGGACCAGGGCGGCGGCAACGCCGGCCTGTGGGGCCTGCTCGGCCTGCTGGGGCTGCTGGGCCTGGCCGGCATGCGCAAGCAGAAGCAGCATGTCGGCACCGCCGAGCACATGACCAACCGCCCGCAGCGCCCGTAAGGTCAGGCGCACTCACGGAGCCCCGCGCCGGCCGGCCCGGCACGGGGTTCCGCCCTGTGGGGGATGCGATCTAGACGGTCACCGGCTCAGGGCTCTCGGTGGGCGCGAGCGGGCGCAGCAGGACGGCGGCGACCACCGCCGCGGCGACGCAGAACGCGGCGCCCACCCACGACCCGACGTGCATGGCGGTGGTGAAGGCCGCACCGGCCTGGTCCACCAGGGCGGGCGCCTGGATCGCCACCCCGATGGACTCCCTGGCCGCCTCGGGCGCGGAGACGGGCATCTGACCGGTGTAGACCTCGGCCAGCACGCTGCCCAGCACGGCGATGCTCAGCGCCAGCCCGACCTGCTGGACGGTGTCGTTCATGGCCGAGCCGACCCCGGCCCGCTCCAGCGGGATCGCGTTCATCAGCGAGGTGTACGCGGACGGGCCCGCCAGCCCGCCGCCCACGCCCATGACCAGCAGCGCGACGAGCAGGGGCAGGTAGCCGGTGGTGGTCGCCATGACGGCGAACCCCCCTGCCATGATCAGGAGCCCGCCGCTCACCAGCGCCCGGTTGCTCACCTTCTTCCCGAGCCCGGCGCCGATCCCGTTGAAGACGGCCGCCGCCACCGCGTACGGCAGCATGGCCAGCCCCGCGACCACCTCCTCGTACCCGAGCACGAACTGCAGGTACTGGGTGAGCATGAACATCACGGCGCCCGCCCCGAAGGACATCAGCAGGATGGACATCGACGCGCCGCTGAAGTTGCGGTTGCCGAACAGGAACAGCGGCAGCATCGGCTCCTCGCGCCGCCGCTCCCACACCACGAAGGCGACCTGAGAGGCGACCGCCACCGCGATGATCCCCCAGTTGAGCTCGCGCTCGATGATGACGTACACGGCGGCCGTCAGCCCGACGCTGGACAGCACCACGCCGACCGGGTCGAGCTTGCGCGCCGGCCCCCGCGTCTCCCGCATCAGGACCAGCGCGGCCACGATGGCCAGCGCGGCGATCGGGATGTTCATCAGGAAGACCGAGCCCCACCAGTAGCTCTGCAGCAGGAAGCCGCCGAGCGTGGGGCCGATGATCACGCTGACCATGGCCACCCCTCCCCAGACGGCCATGGCGGTGCGGCGCTCCTCGGCGTCGAAGACGGTCATCAGGATGGACAGCGTCGACGGCATCAGGATGGCCCCGCCGACGCCCATGAGCGCGCGGGCGGCGACGAGCTGCCACGGCTCGGCCGCGAAGACGGCCGCCAGCGACGCCCCGCCGAACAGGGCGAGCCCGATGATCAGGAACCGCCGGCGGCCGAACCGGTCCGACAGGCTGCCCGCCGTCAGCAGCAGCCCCGCGAACGCCAGCACGTAGACGTCCAGGATCCACTGGATGTCGGAGGGAGTGGCCCCGAGCTCCTCGATCAGCGAGGGGATGGCCAGGTTGAGGATCGTGCCGTCGACCGACAGCACCATCAGCGAGAGACAGAGGACGGCGAGCACCCACCAGCGACGGGGGTCTCGCACAGCGTTCGATTCCACTCGCACACTGTACGAGGAAACCCGTACAGTGTGCGAGAGGATTTAATCTGGAAGCATGACCGGCAAGCAGTTCTCCTCGGTGTGGACGCGCGACCCCCAGCCCGCCAAGAGCCCGGGCCGCAGCCGCGAGGAGATCGTGCGCGCCGCGGTGGAGCTGCTCGACGCCGAAGGGCTCGACGGGCTGAGCATGCGCAAGCTCGGCGCGAAGCTCGACGCGGGCGCGACCAGCCTCTACTGGTACGTGGCCAACAAGCGCGAGCTGCTGGAGCTGGTCTACGACGAGATCTGGGGCGAGATGACGGTGCCGCCGCCGGAGGAGACGAAGTGGTGGCGCCAGACGGCCGGCGCCTTCGCCCACAGCATGCGCCGGGTGATGCTGCGCCATCCCTGGTCCGCCGGGCTCATCGGGCGCACGCCCGCGCTCGGGCCCAACGCGCTGGAGGTCACCAGCCGGCTCACCCGGGCCTTCAAGGGCGCCGGGTTCCGGGGTCTGGAGATCGACTACGCCGCGTCCACCCTGACCGCCTTCGTGTTCGGCACCACGATCCCCGAAGTGGCCTACAACGAGGCGATGGCCAGGGAGCCCCTCGACGAGGACAGCATGCGCGAGGCCGTCGAGCGGGCCGCCGCCGCCCACCCCGACCTGCTGGAGCGGATGCGCGAGAGCAAGCCGGCCGACCTGAGGGAGTCGCGCGAGATGATGTTCACCTTCGGACTCGCGGCGGTGCTCGATGGCCTTGAGGCGAGGCTGACGGCGTAGCAGGATCCGGAGCATGAGCGATTTCCGAGCCGCGCGCGACTTCCTGCTCCAGGCCGACTACCCCACCGCCCGCCGGGAGTTCCGGTGGCCGGAGCTGGGCGAGTTCAACTGGGCGCTCGACTGGTTCGACGGCGTGCTGGCCGCCGAGACCCCCGACCGGATCGCCCTCAAGATCACCGGCAGGGTCTCGTACACCTTCGCCGAGCTGTCCGTGCGCTCCAGCCGGGTGGCCAACTGGCTGCACGAGCAGGGCGTGCGGCGCGGCGACCGGATCCTGCTCATGCTCGGCAACCAGCCCGAGCTGTGGGAGTCGCTGCTGGCCGCGATGAAGCTGGGCGCGGTCGTCATCCCGGCCACCACGCTGCTGACCCGCAAGGACGTGACCGAGCGGATCGAGCGCGGCGGGGTGTCCCACGTGATCGCCAACGCCGAGGACGCGGGCAAGTTCGGCGGCGGCCCCTACACCAGGATCGCGGTCGGCGACGCGTACGGCTGGCTGCCCTACCACGAGTCCTCCCAGGCGGCCGAGCGGTTCACGCCCGACGGGCCGACGCACGCGGGCGACACCCTGCTGCTCTACTTCACCTCCGGCACGACCTCGCAGCCCAAGCTGGTCGAGCACACCCACGCCTCCTATCCGGCCGGCCACCTGTCGACCATGTACTGGATCGGCATCCGGCCCGGCGACGTGCATCTCAACGTGTCCTCGCCCGGCTGGGCCAAGCACGCCTGGAGCAACGTGTTCGCGCCGTGGAACGCGGGCGCGACCGTGCTCGTCCACGACTACCAGCGCTTCTCGGCGGCCGAGCTGCTGCGGGTGCTGCGCGACGAGGGCGTCGACACCTTCTGCGCGCCGCCGACCGTGTGGCGGATGCTGATCCAGGAGGACCTGGCGGCGTGGCGGCTGCCGCTGCGCACCGCCGTGGCCGCCGGCGAGCCGCTCAACCCGGAGATCATCGACCAGGTGGCCAAGGCGTGGGGCCTCACGATCAGGGACGGCTACGGACAGACGGAGACGACCGCGCAGATCGGCAACGTCCCGGGCGAGCCGGTCAGACCGGGCTCGATGGGGCGGCCGCTGCCGGGGTACGAGATCGTGCTGCTCGATCCGGAGACCGGGGAACCGGGGGACGACGGGGAGATCTGCATCCCGCTGGAGAACCGCCCCCTCGGCCTCATGTCCGGATATGTCGCCGGATCCAGTGAAGCGATGCGCGATGGGCACTATCACACGGGTGACATGGCCTCCCGGGACGCCGACGGCTACATCACCTACGTGGGCAGGACCGACGACGTGTTCAAGGCCTCCGACTACCGCATCTCGCCGTTCGAGCTGGAGAGCGTGCTGCTGGAGCATCCCGCCGTCGCGGAGGCGGCCGTGGTGCCCGCCCCCGACCCGGTGCGCCTGGCCGTCCCCAAGGCGTACGTGACGCTCGCGCCCGGGGCCGAGCCCGACGAGGACACGGCCCGGTCGATCTTCGAGCACTGCCGGCGCGAGCTGGCCCCGTTCAAGCGGGTGCGCAGGCTGGAGTTCGCCGAGCTGCCCAAGACGATCTCGGGCAAGATCCGCCGGGTGGAGCTGCGCGAGCAGAGCCCGGCGCGGGAGTTCCGCGAGGAGGACCTGATCCGCTGATCTTCCTGGCAGTCTGTCAACCATGGCCCGCCCAGGATTACAGGCTGATCGGATAGGCTCGGCGTCGTGCTGCCCACCATCGCCGACATCCTGGAGCTGGAGACGGTCCGCCGCGGCAGCCCACAGGTCGTGGCGGGCGCCGACCGGCTCGACACCAAGGTGCGCTGGGTGCACGTCGGCGAGATCGCCGACATCGCCCAGCTGCTGCGCGGCGGCGAGCTGGTGCTCACCACGGGCGTGGCGCTGCCCGACGACTCCGCCGAGCTCACCGGCTACATCGCCGGGCTGTCCTCCGTCGGCGCCTCCGGTCTGGTCGTCGAGCTGGGCCGCCGGTTCGTCCGCGAGCTGCCCCCTGCCGTGATCAAGTCCGCCGAGGAGCACGGCCTGCCGGTCATCGTGCTCGCCCGCGAGACCCCGTTCGTGCAGATCACCGAGGCCGTCCACGCCCGCATCATCGACAACCAGCTGGAGGAGCTGCGCGCCTCCGAGCAGCTGCACGAGGTGTTCACCGAGCTGTCGGTCGAGGGCGCGTCCCCCGCGGAGGTGCTGGCCCAGGTGGCCAGGCTGTCGGGCCGCCCGGTCCTGCTGGAGAACCTCGCCCACCAGGTGCTGGCCTGCGAGTCGGCCGGTCGCGACACCGGCGCGCTGCTGGCCGGCTGGGAGAGCAGGTCCAGGGCCGTCGCCCCCGCCGACCGCACCGCGTACGACTCCGCGTCGGGCTGGCTCGTCACCACCGTCGGCGCGCGCGGGCAGGACTGGGGACGGCTGATCCTGCTGTGCGACCGCAAGCCGTCGCCGCGCGACCTGGTGCTGGCCGAGCGCGCCGCCACCACGCTCGCCCTGGGCCGCCTGCTGGAGCGCCACCAGGAGTCGCTGGAGCGCCAGGCCCACGGCACGATCATCACCGGCATCCTCACCCACGCCTACTCCGACCCCGACGAGGCCGCAGCCCGCGCCCGCGCGGTCGGCGTGCCGCTCACCGGCCGCAGACTGGTCAGCGTGGTCATCCGCCCGACAGACCCGGCCGACCAGGCGCTCGACGGGCAGGCCGAGCTGGGCGAGCTGGCCGAGGCGACGGCCGCCGCCTGCCGCGACGCCCGTCTGCCCGCCCTGGTGGGCGCGCTCGACCAGGACCGGGTGGGCGTCCTGCTGCCGCTCCCGCCGCGCACGCAGGCCGAGCCCGCGCTGACGACGCTCTCCGAGCGCCTGCGCGAGCTGTGGAAGCACGGATCCGCGTTCGTGCTCGCCGCCGGCTCGGTGGTCGAGTCCATCCGCGACGTACGGCGCAGCTTCCTGGAGGCCGAGCAGGTGGCCGACGTGGCGGTCCGGCAGCCCGACGCCCGGCCCTTCTACCGGCTGCCCGACCTGCGCCTGCGCGGGCTGCTCCACCTGCTGCGCGACGACGCCAGGCTGCAGACGTTCGCCGAGCGCGAGCTGGGCGCGCTGCTCGCGCACGACGCCCAGCGGGGCGGCGACCTGGCCCGCATCCTGCGCATCTACCTCGACGCGGGCCGCAACAAGGCGGTCGCCGCACAGAAGGCCCACCTGTCGAGGCCCGCCTTCTACGACCGGCTGCGCCGCCTGGAGCGCATCCTCGACACCGATCTCGACGACGTCGAGTCCTGCCTGTCGCTGCACGTCGCGCTGCTGGCGCTGGAGTCGTTCCGCCGCGACCGCCAGCGCTAGCCCGCGATCAATCCGGATGCGCCCCAGGAGCCCGGCCTCGTAGCCTCGGCCCCATGAACGACCGCGCCTTCGTCCCCGACGACTTCGTCGTCCCCGCGCCTCCGGTCACCCCGCGGTTCCGTCTGGAACCCCTGGGCCCTCAGCACAACGCCGCCGACCACGCCGCCTGGACCAGCAGCATCGAACACATCCGCGCGACCCCGGGCTTCCCGGACGGGAAGTGGCCTCCCTTGGACGGCATGTCCCTGGAGGCCAACCTCGCCGACCTGCGGCGCCACGCGGACGACTTCGCCAGGCGCCGCGGCTTCACCTACACCGTCCTGGACACGGACGGCGACGTGATCGGATGCGTCTACATCTACCCTTCCACGGGCGACGCCCACGACGCCGACGTGTCCTCCTGGGTCCGGGCCGACCGGGCCGACCTGGACGTGCCCCTGTACGAAGCAGTAACGGCCTGGCTGTCCGCGCACTGGCCCTTCAGAACGCTCAGCTACCACCCGCGCTAGAAACCCATCGCCGCACGCACCTCGTCGAGGGTGACCACGGCCCGTTCGCGGGCCCGCCGGTTGCCCTCGGCCAGGATCTCCCGCACCTCGGCCTCGCCGTGCTCGTTCCTGCGCTTCCTGATCGGCCGCAGGAAGTCGTTGACCGCGTCCGTGGTCAACCGCTTCAGCGCGGCCGCTCCCCCGTACCCGATCTCGGCGGCGAGCTCCGCGGGCGGCCGGCCGAGGCAGAGCGACGCGATCATGAGGAGGTTGGCCACCTGGGGGCGGTTCTCCTCGTCGAAGGTGATCAGCCGCTCGGAGTCGGTGCGTGCCTTGCGGATGAGCGCGGCCGTCTCGTCCTCGGTGGCCGACAGCGCGATCGCGTTGCCCCTGCTCTTGCTCATCTTGCCGCCGTCGAGCCCCTGGAGCAGCGGCCGCTCGCCGAGCATGGCCTCGGGCACGGGGAAGACGCGGCCGTAGCGCTCGTTGAAGCGCCGCGCGATCGTCCGGGTCACCTCGAGATGCGGCAGCTGGTCCTTGCCCACCGGCACCAGCGTGCCCTTGCAGAACAGGATGTCGGCCGCCTGGTGCACCGGATAGGTGAACATGAGCCCGCTGACCGCCTTCTGGCTGCTGTGCGCGATCTCGTCCTTGACGGTGGGGTTGCGGCTCAGCTCCGACACCGTCACCAGGCTCAGGAACGGCAGCATGAGCTGGTTGAGCTCGGGCACGGCGCTGTGCTGGAAGATCGTCACCTTGGCCGGGTCGAGCCCCACCGCAAGATAGTCGAGCAGCAACTCGGTGATGTTGCGCTGGATCTCCCCCGGCAGATCCCGGTCGGTGATCACCTGGTAGTCGGCCACCAGCACGTACATCGGGAACCGGTCCTGCAGGCGGACGCGGTTGGCCAGGGAGCCGAAGTAGTGGCCGAGATGGAGCGGCCCGGTGGGGCGGTCTCCGGTGAGCACGGTGTGTCGCATGGTCCCTCCTCGATCGGTCGACGCCGTCCGGAGGGATGCCCTGCGCCCGGGGCCGCCCTGAGGACGGCCCTTGCGCATGCGAAGGTCAGAGGCCGTCTCGCGGCCACCACCACATGCCGATGCGCTTCACGCACCCATTCTAGGCGAAGGTCGAACTCACCAGTCCGGGCGTATGTCGATCGCGTAACCTCTTTCAACCGTTTGGCGTGTTCTCCAGACCCGATCAGCTTGATCACGTCAGGATGGGGCGGTCCCGTTCCACCCTCCTGGAGTTCGCATGTCTCGACGCACTCTCGTCGTCGGCCTGGCCATGGCCACGACGATCACGGGCCTCACCGTGCCCGGCGCCGCAGCCGAGCAGGCGACGGTGAAGTTCCCGTCATCCAACTTCCCGCTCGGTGCGCGGTCCGCCCCGACCAAGACCATGACCAGCGTGACCTCGGGCATCGACCTGTACGACGTGAAGGCGGGCTCGTCCACCGACGGCTACACGGTGACCGTGCTCCTGCCGAACGGCCGCGACGCCGGCACCCGCGAGGCCGCGGAGACCACGCTGGCCGCGGTCGAGGCGGCCGGCGAGGTCGCCGGCATCCAGCGACTGGAGCGCCCGCAGGTCGCCGACGCCCCCGCGCAGGAGCTCTTCATGGTGCGCGTGGGCCTGTGGTCGTTCAAGCAGCGCGCCAAGGCCGACAAGGCGGCCGCCAAGCTCAAGAAGGCCGGCCTGAAGGTCAAGGTCGACTACCTGGGCGACGACGGACTCAAGACCACCGGCCCGTGGCACGTCAAGGTGCTCACGGTCGACGCCCGCACCTTCCGCGGCTCGTACGCGGCCTCGCTCGGCACCAGCGTGGCCAAGCGCGAGACGGTCTCGTCGATGGCCAAGCGGGGCGGCGCGGTCGCGGCCGTCAACGGCGGCTTCTTCAACATCCACACCGCCAAGCAGCTGCGCGGCGAGCCGGTGGGCGCCTCCGTGGTCGCGGGCAGGCTGCTCAGCGAGGCGGTCCCGGGCCGCTCCGCGATCGTGCTGCGCGGCCGTACCGCCCGCATCACCGAGCTGACGACCACCATCACGGCCGTCTCCCAGGACGGCGCCAAGCACCCCATCGCCGGCGTCAACCGCGCGGCGGCCGCCGACGAGCTCGTCCTCTACACCGAGGAGTACGGCGCCAAGACCCCCGCCGTCGACGGCACCGACGTGGTCATCGACGCCGACGGCCGGGTGGAGGCGGTCCGC
The DNA here is from genome assembly GCF_044458265.1 of Nonomuraea sp. NPDC050478. Taxonomy (NCBI): domain Bacteria; kingdom Bacillati; phylum Actinomycetota; class Actinomycetes; order Streptosporangiales; family Streptosporangiaceae; genus Nonomuraea; species Nonomuraea sp. NPDC050478. The sequence goes on from NZ_JBITHT010000004.1 coordinate 1,042,451, forward strand.
ACCCCCGGCGCCGCGGTGCCGAAGGGCAAGCGGGTGCTCCACGGCGGCGGCGAGGCGGCCATGTGGCTCAACGAGCACCTCTGGGAAGGCTGGACCGTCAAGGTCGACACCAAGGTGCGCGACCTGCGCAAGAAGAGGAACCTCCAGCTCACCCCCGACCTGCACGTCGTGTCGGGCGGCGTGGGCCTGGTCCGCAACGGGCGCACCGCTATCACCGCCAGGCGCGACGGCCACGACTCGGTCAACATGATCCTCCGCCGCCACCCGCGCACCCTGGTCGGCACCACCCGTAACGGCAGCCTGATCGTGGCCACGATCGACGGCCGCAAGCCGGGCATCACCGTGGGCGCCAACTTCGTCGAGGCGGCCCAGTTCATGCGCTGGCTCGGCGCCACCCAGGCGATCAACCTGGACGGCGGCGGGTCGACGGCGATGGTCGTGAAGGGCAAGGTCGTCAACCAGCCGTCCGACGGCGGGGAGCGCGCCGTCGGCGACGCCCTGCTCGTCCTCCCCCGCTAGATCCGGCGGCTAGTCGGCGCTCCGCGACCGCGCGTCGCCCGCGACGTCGTCGACGAGCGGCTCCCCGGCCTTCCCGGGGAGCCGCGTGCCGGGACGTCCCTGAGGCGGCTCGGGGCGGGCGCCCCTGCGGGCCGACCCGCGCCGGGGCAGGAAAGCCGAGATGACCATCCCGGCGGCCGCCGCGACCGCCGAGATGACCAGCGCGATCTGGAGGCCGTCGCGCGAGGGCAGAGTCACGGCTCCCAGCTGGACGGTCTGCGCGGCCAGCACCGCCCCGATCACCGCGCTGGCCGTCGACGTGCCGATGGAGCGCATCAGCGAGTTGAAGCCGTTGGCCGCGCCGGTCTCCGAGGTGGGCACCGCTCCCATGATCGAGGCGGGCATGGCGGCGTACCCGAGACCGGCCCCGGCCGAGACGATCGTCGCGGCCAGCGCGACGTGCCAGACCTCCGTCATCAGGAACAGCGCGGTGACGTAGCCGGCGATGGAGAGCAGAGCGCCGAGCATGAGCGTCACCTTGGGGCCGTAGGCTCCGGTGACACGGGCCGAGACGGGCGAGAGCACGATCATCATGCCGCCGCCCACCGCCATGCACAGCCCGGCCTCGAACAACGTGAGCCCCAGCCCGTAACCCGAGGCGGCCGGCGCCTGCAGCACCTGGGGGAAGACCAGCTGGGTGCCGAACATGGCGAACCCGAAGGCGATGGACGCCAGGTTGGTGAGCAGCACCTCGCGCCGGGTGGTGGTCCGCAGGTCGACCAGCGGATTGCGCATCCGCAGCTCCGCCCATCCCCAGAGCGCGAAGATCACCACCGCCGCGGCGAACAGGCCCAGGGTCAGCGGGCTCGTCCAGCCCCAGCTGCCGCCCTTGCTGATGGGCAGCAGGAAGCAGACCAGCCCGGCCGACAGCCCGGCCACGCCGAGGAAGTCGAAGCGCCCGCCCGTCCGCAGCGGCGAGACCGGCACGAGCGTGATGGTCAGGACCAGGCCCGCCGCCCCCATCGCGGCGGCGACCAGGAAGAGCACGTGCCAGTTGGCGTACTGGGCGACGACCGCGCCCAGCGGCAGCCCGATGGCGCCGCCCGCACCCAGCGTGGCGCTCATCAGCGCCATGGCCGAGCCCAGCCGGCCGGGCGGCAGCAGGTCGCGCATGATGCTGATGCCGAGCGGGATCACGCCGACCGCGCAGCCCTGCAGCGTACGGCCGATCACCACGAGGGGCAGCGCGCTGGTGAAGACACAGATCGCCGATCCGAGGATCATCAGCGAGAGGCTGATCACGATCATCCGGCGCTTGCCGTACATGTCTCCGAGCCGCCCGCTCACGGGCGTGAACACCGCCGACGACAGCAGCGTGGAGGTGATCACCCAGGACGCGTCCTCCGCCGAGGCCGACACCAGCCTCGGCAGGTCGGGGATGATGGGCACCACCAGGGTGAACATCATCGACACGACCATGCCGCTGAAGGCCAGGGCGGCGATGACGACGCCGCTCGACTTTCCGGGGGTGCGAGGCATCGCCACCGAGCTCCGTTCGATCAAGATCCGCGGTTGGACAGGACAAGGCTGCCAGACGCCGCGAAGAAGATGCCCACCCCCTGCACGAAGCTGACCTCCACGTCGGGCACCTGCGCGGCGGCCTCGCCCCGCAACTGCCGGACGGACTCCAGGATCGCGAACATCCCGTACATGCCGGTGTGCGTGTACGCGAGCCCGCCGCCGTTGGTGTTCACCGGGAGGCTGCCGCCCGGAATCGTGTGACCGTCCGCGATGAACGCCCCCGACTCTCCCCTGCCGACGAACCCGAGGTCCTCCAGCCCGTAGAGCGGCAGGTGCGCGAACGCGTCGTAGATCATCAGATGGCCGACGTCGCCGTGCCCGAGCCCGGCCGTGCGGAACGCCTCGGCGCTGGAACGGCGGAACGCCTGGAACGACCCCGGATCCTCCATCTGGGACACCATCGCGCTCTCGGTGGCCTCGCCCGAGCCCAGCAGGTAGACGGCCCGGCTCCCCCCGGGCAGGTCGGCGGCGCGTTCCGCGCTGGTCAGCACCAGGGCGCCGCCGCCGTCGGTGACCACGCAGCACATGTCCCTGGTGAACGGGTAGGCGATCTCCGGAGCCTGGAGCACCTCGTCCACCGTGACGATGTCACGCCGCAGGGCCCGCGGGTTCTTGCTCGCCCACTCCCGCTGGGCGACGACCACCCGGGCCAGGTCCTCCCGGTCCATGCCGCGCTCGTGAAGGAAGCGCAGGGCGGGGACGGTGAACGTGGCGTACGGGGTGATGGCACCGTACGGCGCCTCGAACTGTCCGGCGGGGGTCGCGTTGGCCCCGCCCCACCGCGGCGCGCCCACCCGCGACCGCCCGGACTCGCCGTGGGTGATGAGGACGACGTCGGCCGCGCCGGCCGCGATGGCCGCCGCCGCGTGCCGGACGTGCAGCAGGAAGCTGCAGCCGCCGACCATGGTGCCGTCGGCCCAGCGCGGGTTGATGCCCAGGTGGTGCGCCACGTCCAGGGCCAGCGGCCCGGCGGTCGCCACGCCGTCCACGTCGGCGGGGGTGAGCCCGGCGTCCCGCAGGGCGTTCAGCCCGGCCTCGGCGTGCAACTGCAGCATCGAGGTGCCCGGCAGGACCCCGATCTCGTCGGTCTCGGCCGCGCCGACGATCGCGATCCGGCCGCCGTGCATGCTGGTCACGCGCTCTCCTCTTCAGGCTGGAAGACCGGCAGCACGGTCCCGCCGCGCTCCTCGAACGTCACCCGGAGCCGCAGGTCCAGGGGCAGGTTCTCGGGCGTCGGCTCGACGCCGACCACGTTCGTCATGAGCCGCGGGCCCTCGTCGAGCTCCACCAGCGCGATCACCGGCGAGACGGACTCGAAGCCGGGCATCGGCCGTCTGTTGATCACGTACGAGACGAGCCGCGCGCGGCCGGACACCGTCACCCAGGCGACGTCAGGCGAGGCGCAGTAGCGGCAGAACGGCCGCGGGTAGAAGTAGTGCCGGCCGCACGCGCCGCACTGCTGGACGCGCAGCTCACCCGCCTTCGCGGCGTCCCAGTACGGTGCGGTCTCGGGCGTCGGCTTGGGCATGAAGTCCTCGATCACCCGTTCCTCCGGCTGAACGTGCCGCGATCCAGCACGACCCGACCGGCCACCGTGGTCTGGAAGCGCCAGGTCTCGCCGTCGTCCCAGAGGGCCACCGCCAGTTCCTGGCCCGGGAAGACCGGGGAGGCGAAGCGCGCCGACATGGTGCCGAACAGCTCCGGGTCCGAGCCGCACGCGGTGTGCAGCAGCGCCCTTCCGGTGAACCCGAAGGTGCACAGGCCGTGCAGGATCGGGCGGTCGAACCCGGCCTTCCCGGCGAGCCACGGGTCGGAGTGCAGCGGGTTGCGGTCGCCGCTCAGCCGGTAGAGCAGGGCCTGGTCGGGCCGCGTCCGGTAGGTCACCACGTGGTCGGGCGCGCGCTCCGGTCGTTCCCACGGCGCGGCGGAGCCTCGCTCGCCGCCGAAACCGCCCTCGCCCCTGATGAAGGTGCCGGTGCTGGACTCCGCGAGCACCTTGCCCGAGTCCGCGTCCATGACCGTGGATTCCAGGACGGCGATGGCGTTCGGCCCCTTGTCGTAGAAGGCGGCCACGCGGCTCCTGGTCACGGTGGAGCCCTCGGGAGGCAGCGCGCCGTGCAGCGTGATCGACTGCTCGGCGTGCAGCACCTGGGCGAGGTGGAAGTCACCCAGCGGGGGCATCGACCCTCCGGTGCCGCCGATCATGACCGCGAAGGTGGGCAGCATCTGCTGGGCGACGTCGTGCGAGTTCTCCGTCGTGAACGGCAGCTCCGTCAGCGGATCCTCGGCCCCCGCCCCGACGCCGAGCGCGTAGAGGATGGCGTCGGCCGAGGTCCATCGCCGGCCCCCGCCCTCCCACTCCTTGCCCACCAGGTCCAGATTCAGCGCCAAGGGAGCGCTCCTTCCGTAAGGGTCCTGCCAGCACCATAATCCGGACAAAGTTCGTCTGTAAATACCGCGGAACCGGTGGCGAACCTCCCGAGACCTGGCAGACTGAGAAAATATGAAAACCGCTTCGACCACCTCCCGCCCCGGACGACCGCCCGACCCCGGCATCGAGCCCCGAGTCCTCGACGCGACGCTGCAGATCTACGCGGAGGTCGGCTGGGCCGGGTTCACCATGGACGCCGTCGCGCGCCGGGCACGCGTGGGCAAGGCCGCCCTCTACCGCCGCTGGGAGAGCAAGGAGAAGCTGATCGTCGAGGCCCTGGCCTCGATCACCATGCCCGTCATGGCCGAGACCACCGGCTCGCTGCGCGAGGACCTCCTGGCCATGTGCGTCCGCACGCTGAAGGCGCAGCAGAGCCGCGACGGCCTGGTCGGGCTGCGGGCGCAGATCGAGGCCAAGTTCTATCCCGAGCTGTTCGGCCAGGCCATGGAGGACCTCGGGAAGCAGTGGCGGACCCTGTCCCGGCGGCTCGTGCTGCTCGCCATCGACCGGGGCGAGATCCCCCAGGGCACCTCGCCGGCCCTGGTGCTGGACGCGGTGAACGGCATCATCGTCAACCACGTGCTCTCCACGCCGATCGACAGGATGCCCGCGCTCCTGGAGGACGCCCCCCAGTACGCCGAGCGGGTCGTCGATTTCGTGCTCTCCTCCATCGGCTACCGCCCCGCCGAAGCCGCCCTTGACACTGACGGGGCCCGGTCTTAGCTTCTGTGTTGCGGACGCATTTCGTCTGAATTTCACGGTACGAAGTCGCACACCAATCCCCTGGTCAATTTCGGACACTTGGTGTCTGAAATCAGGGTCGTGCGTCCTTGGGCGATCGCCGCAAGGCGGAAGGTCTGGAGGAACGAATGCCGGCTACCAACCCTGACACGACGTCCGAGAATCCCGGTTTCTACGCGCTGGCGCTCCAGGACCCCCAGCGAGTGGCCTTCATCGGCCCGCAGGGCGAAGAGACCACCTTCAGTGAGCTGGGAGCCCAGGTCAACCGCATCTCCCACGGCCTCCGAGCGCTCGGCGTGGGCAAGGAAGACATGGTCGCCATCCTGGTGCACAACGGCCGGGAGTACATAGAGCTGGCACTCGCCACCATCCAACTCGGCGCCTACATCGTGCCGATCAACACCCATCTCGCCCCGCCCGAGGTCGCCTACATCGTCAAGGACAGCACCGCCAAGGTGCTCGTCGCCCACTCCGACCTGGCCGGACACCTGCACAGCGAGGTCGGCGGGCTGCCGGCGCACCGCTACGCCATCGGCGACGAGGTCGAGGGCTGGCAGCCCTACCCCGAGCTGTGGAGCGGCCGGCCCGAGGAACAACCCGGCGACCGGGTCATGGGCGCCATCATGAACTACACCTCGGGCACCACCGGCCGCCCCAAGGGCGTGCGCCGGCCGCTGTCGGGCCTCAGCCCCGAACAGGAAGCCCCGCTCGCCTCGAAGCACTTCTACACGCTCGGCTTCCGGAAGCAGGGCGTCCACCTCGTCTGCTCGCCGCTGTACCACGCCGCCCCCGGCGCGTTCGCCATCAACGCGCTGCACCTGGGCCACACCGTGGTCTGCCACCTCAAGTTCGACGCCGAGGCGGTGCTGCGCGCCATCGAGCGCTACAAGGTGACCACCAGCCACATGGTGCCCACCCACTTCCACCGGATGCTCCGCCTGCCCGAGGAGGTCCGCCTCCGCTACGACGTCTCCAGCCTGGACAGCCTGATCCACGCCGCGGCGCCCTGCCCCGTCGAGGTCAAGAAGCAGATGATGGAGTGGGTCGGACCCAAACTCTACGAGTATCTGGCGGCCACCGAAGGCGGCATGTCCCAGGTCACCCCGGAGGAGTGGCTGGCCAAGCCCGGCACGGTCGGCCGGCCGCAGCCGGGCACCACGCTCCGCATCGTCGGCGAGAACGGCGAAGAGGTGCCGGACGGCGAGCCTGGAACGATCTATTTCAGCAACGCCGGCCAGGCATTCGAGTACTACAACGACCCGGGGAAGACCGCGGCCGCCCGGCTCGACGGCATGTCCACGGTCGGCGACTTCGGCTACCTGGACGAGGACGGCTACCTGTTCCTCCTGGACCGCAGGACCGACCTGATCATCTCCGGCGGTGTGAACATCTACCCGGCCGAGATCGAGCAGTTCCTGATCACCCACCCGTCCGTCCAGGACATCGCCGTGATCGGCGTGCCCGACCCCGACTGGGGGCAGAGCGTGCTCGCCATCGTCCAGCCGTCACCGGGCGTGGAGGCCGGAGAGGGACTGGCCGAGAAACTCCGGGCCTACTGTGCCGAAGGGCTCGCCTCGTACAAGCGCCCGCGCAGGTTCGAGTTCCGCGAGGACTTCCCGCGGACGGAGGCGGGCAAGCTTCAGCGCCGCAAGCTGCGCGACGAGTACGTCGACAACAGCTGACAGAGGCGTTGCCGGTCTTTGCACGGGCCCCGGCGTGATAGCCCAAGCCTCAATGAAACAGGGCGAGCCTCGTGGCCGTAGCCTCGGGACTCACCCACAAGAAAAGCCCCCAAGACCGAAGCCTCGAAACCCTCCTAAAACAAGGAAAGGCCCCGACAGAACCTGTCGGGGCCTTTCCCATATGAAAATTGTCCGGCGGTGACCTACTCTCCCACACCCTCCCGAGTGCAGTACCATCGGCGCAGAGAAGCTTAACTT
>NZ_JBITHT010000005.1:0-528728 GCF_044458265.1 Nonomuraea sp. NPDC050478
GCATGTGTTAAGCACGCCGCCAGCGTTCGTCCTGAGCCAGGATCAAACTCTCCATAAAATGAATTTGAATCCCAACCAAAAAGGAATCCGTCACATGAAAAATCATGACGGGGTTGTGCATCATGCACTGGCTTTTAACACACTGTTGAGTTCTCAAGAAACGGACGCGTACACCCCGGCAAGACCCGACCAGCGGCCCCTGCCGAAGAGGCGTTCATTTCGTCTTTGTGTTACCAATCTTCGCAGCCCCCCAAGTTCGTGTCAAATTGACGCGAACCCCATCGAGCTGCAGGAATCAGCAACCGCCCCGTCTCCGAGGCAACCCCTCTACCTTACTCCGAACTTCGACCCTTGTCCAACCGGACACTTGATCAAAGGATGGAGAGCAGAGGCGGGGAGCCGGCACGAGACCGGTTCGCCCGTTCAGAACACGGAGAACTGTATGGACGCCTCCCCTGGGCGTCAAATCGGCGTTCACCTCGGTGTCACCGTGACGACACGGGTACGTACCGTGCGTGAACCAGCAGTCCGCGCCGAGGGCGCTCATCATCCTGGTGGGGATCGCCGGGGCGCTGATCGTGCTGTTCGGCCTGCGGGAGGTGTCGTCCGTCGTCGGGCCGCTCGTGCTGGCGCTGGTGCTGGTGATCGCCGTGGCGCCGGTGCGCTCGTGGCTGGCCCGGCGCGGCGCGTCCGTGTGGCTGCAGGTCGCGGTGCCGTTCCTGATCATGCTGCTCGTCCTGCTGGGCATGGCCGGGGTGCTGACGATGGCTGCGGTGCAGCTCGGCGAGCTGGCGCCCGCGTACACCAGGCGGTTCGAGGAGCTCCTCACCGACGCGCGGGCCTTCGCCATCGCCAGGGGCATCAGCGGCGAGCAGCTCGACCGGGCGATCGACAGCTTCGACCCGGCGCGGGTGATCGGCATCGCGCAGAGTCTCCTCGGCGGGGTGATCGGTGTCTTCTCCGCCCTGTTCCTCATCGTCGTCCTGATGCTGGCGATGTGCCTGGACGCGCCCATCACGGCCAGGGTGCTCGACTCCGGGGAGGGCAGGAAGGTCGCGCTGGTGGAGGCGCTCGGCCGGTTCGCCCGCAAGACCAGGCGCTACCTGATCGTCTCGACCGTGTTCGGGCTGATCAACGCCATCCTGGACGTGATCGCGCTCTATCTCATCGGGGTGCCGCTGCCGCTCCTGTGGGGGGTGCTCGCGCTGATCGCGAACTACATCCCCAACATCGGTTTCGTCATCGCGCTGGTCCCGCCGGCCACGCTGGCCCTGCTCGACGCCGGGGTGCGTGAGATGTTGCTGGTCGTCGCGGCGTACGTGGTCTTCAACGTGGTGACGCAGTCGCTCCTCCTGCCGAAGTTTCTCGGCGACGCGGTGGGGCTGTCGACGACGATGACGTTTCTCTCGCTCATCATCTGGGCGTTCGTGCTCGGGCCGCTGGGCGCGATCCTCGCCATCCCGCTGAGCCTGCTGGCCAAGGCGCTGCTCATCGACAGCGATCCGGCCGCGGCGTGGGCGGGGGCGCTCATCTCCAACAGGCCGCCGACGGTCACCCGGCCAACCGGCTCAAAGTCACGCCGCTCAGGCGCCTGACGTCGCGGGACAGGTGGGCCTGGTCGGCGTAGCCGGCGACCGCGGCCACCTCGGCGAGTGGGACACCGGACCTGGCCAGACGCAGGGCGTGCTGGAAGCGGACGATGCGCTGCAGGGTCTTGGGCGCGTACCCGAAGCTGGCGACGCTTCTGCGGTGGAGCTGGCGCTCGCTCAGCCCCAGCTCCCACGCGACCTCACGGACGCTGTCGCCCCGGCGGAGGGCGGCCGCGGCGGCGGGGGCGGCCGGATCGGGGGGCGGGGTGCGGCGCAGGCGGTCGGCGATCGCGGCGCGCAGGACGGGCATGGGGTCGGGGGCGTCGTCCAGGGGCGGGAGGGCGCCGAGCGCGTCGAGCGGCACGCGCTGGTCGCGCAGCTCGGACAGCGGGACGCCGAACACCTCTCCCGTCGCGCCGGGCTTGAAGCGGATGCCGGTGAAGATGTCGCCCACACGCATCGACGTGGGCACGGGGCCCGTGTCGGGGCCTGCCACGAACGGGCCGGAAGGGCCCCAGATGAGGTCGACGCAGGCGTCGGGCACGACGAGCTGGGTGCGGTCGTCCTCGCTCACCTGCCGCCACAGGCAGACGACCCGCCCGGCGAGCGCGGGCTCCGGCGGCCACTCGGCGTACATGCTTCCACGCTACGCCCGCTCACCGACATTCCCGCGTGGGCGGGGTTGTCCCTACGTGGGGAGGCGGCCGTAGGCCTGGAGAGTCCTGAGGCGTCCCATGGTGAGGTAGCCGCCCCACTCGTGCTCCACCACGGGGGTCCACATGGGCCAGTTACCGTTCCAGCCGCCTTCCTCCGACTGGGCCGCCAGCAGGGCGTCCAGGTGGCGGGCCAGCACGTCCTCCGTGAACAGGGGGAACCGCAGAGGGCCGGGGGCGAAGTCCAGGGGGAAGTGGGCGTCGCCGGAAGCTTCGGGGTCGAAGGTGACCGTGGCCAGGATTGCGTCCTTGAGCCGCTGGAACTCCGACCGTGCCCGCTCCTCGTCGTCCACCAGGTCGAGGAAGGTGACGATGGCGCGGGCCTCGTACGGGGTGGTCTTGTCGACGGCGGAGATGCTCCTCCAGCAGAAGTCGGTGGCCGGTCCGCGCCACGGGTGGTCGATGCCGTGCTTGTGCAGGAGGCCGGCGATCGAGGCGGTGGGGATCAGGTTGCCGGGCGGGTCGTCGGGGGTCTCCCACCAGGGCGCGCGCGGGGCCTCGCGGACGGTCGGGAGGCAGAAGGGCACGCCGCCGTCGGGGGTGGTGACGGACACCAGGTAGTCGCAGGCGGAGCGGACCATCGGGTCGGCGAAGGCGTCCAGCTCGTCGAGGATCCAGAACGCGACCTCGACCGGCTCCGGCTGGCTGGCGGCGCCGCGCAGGTCGGGTTCGAGCGCGTGGCCGAAGCCGCCGTCGGGGTTCTGGTAGCAGCGCAGGGTGTCGAGGACGCGATCCCTTGGGCCGCCCGCGAACAGGGCCTCGAAGCGGAGCCGGTCCAGGAGCCTGGCATGGGTCAGCAGGTAGCCGTGTGCACGGTGGAGAACGTCCATGCGGTTCACGCTAGTCGCCCCGTTCCGCCTGACGCTTGTACGAATCGGACGCGGCGCGCGGGCTTATTCGGTTGCCGTCGGCGAGCGCTCCTGCGTACGGTCGGCCGCATGTGTTGCTTCTACGCAGGTTGCTTCTACGCGGTTCGCATTCGCCGCAGCCGGCCTCTGGCCCGCTAGCGGACGCGACCGGTCGAGCGCGTTCCGCGGCGCGCCCGGGGCCCTTCGAGCCATTCATCGACTCGAGGACCCGGAAGGGCAGCTGTGGCGCAGGATTACGCGCACGGAAATCATTCACACACGCAGAAGAAGGCCAGGAGCTCGGGCGGCCGCACGCCCAGGGACAGGGCGAGACGCGTGCTCTCCCAGAACTTCCTGGCCGACAGGCATGCCCTGGAGCTGGTGGTCAAGGCCGCCGCTCCCGAGGGTCTGGTGCTGGAGCCGGGGGCGGGCGAAGGCGCGCTGACCCTGGCGCTGGCCGCGGCGGGGGCGCGGGTGGTCGCCTACGAGATCGACCCGCGGCTGGCGGGCCGGCTCAGGTCGCGCACCCGCGACGATCCGCGCGTCGAGGTGGTGCGCGGCGACTTCACCGCGGCCCGCCCGCCGGGCGAGCCGTTCGCGGTGGTGGGCAACATCCCGTACTCGGCCACGTCGCGGATCGTCGGCTGGTGCCTGCGGGCCCGGTCGCTGACCTCGGCGACGATGGTCACCCAGCTGGAGTACGCCCGCAAGCGGGCGGGCGGCTACGGCCGGTGGAGCCTGGTCACGGTGGAGTCGTGGCCGTGGTTCTCCTGGCGGATGGGCGACCGGATCGGCCGGGAGAGCTTCCGGCCGATCCCTTCGGTCGACTCGGCGATCCTGCGGATCGAGCGCAGGCCGGCGCCGCTGGTCGGCTCGGGGCGGGACTGGCAGCGGCTGGTGGAGCTGGGGTTCAGCGGGGTGGGCGGTTCGCTGCGCGCCTCGCTCAGGACCCGCTACGACGGGGTGGACGCCGCCCTCGCCGCCGCCGGGGTGGCCCGCGACGCCGTCGTCGGCCACGTGCACCCGGACCAGTGGCTCACGGTGTACGACCGGCTAGACCTGTGAGGTGAGGCGTGCCGGGCCCGTCGGAGCGGCGGGCCCGGCCGTCTCGTGCTCGGGCGGGTTGCGCCGGCCCCACGGCATCGCGGCCAGCAGGACCGGCAGCAGCACGATCGACGCCCGCGACCAGTCCTGGTGCAGGAGCCACCAGGCGGTGTCCTCGTACTGGGTCATGTAGAGGTAGCCGTAGCCCGCCCAGAGCGACACCCCGATGATCGCCGGCCAGGCGAACCGGGTGGGCCGGGCGACCAGGAACGGCATGAACCAGAGCAGGTACTGCGCGCCCAGCCTGGGCGTGACCACCATGAAGATCAGCAGGATGGCCAGCGTCATGTCGATCGGGTCGGCCCGCCACCAGATGATGATCGCGGCCACGACGCACGCGTAGATCAGGTAGGTGCCGAAGGTCGCCAGGTCCGCGCGCAGCGCCCAGTCGCCGCCGGTGAAGTGGGGGGTCCAGCCCCACTCGCCGACGATCGGGCGGATGGCCCGGATGGTGTCGATGACCTGGGGGATCTGGCTGATCGAGGTGCCGGCGAAGACGGGCAGCGTCACCAGGAAGAAGAGCGGCACCGCGCCCGTGCAGAACAGCGCCACGATCCGGGACCGGAGCTGCGGCAGCAACAGCACCATGCCGGGGACCAGCCAGATCGGCCAGCTCTTGGCGCACAGCGCCAGGCCCATGAGCAGACCGGCGTAGGCGCCCCGTTTGAGGCCCGCCCGGTCGCCGGGGCCCGGCCTCAGCGCCTGCCCGAGCGTGCGCAGCGCCCATCCGGGGAGACCGGACCAGCCGTGGTCGGCCGGCGCCCGCCTGGTCACGGCGATGACGTCCATCCGGGGGGTGGGGGCGCCGGGGCCGCGGGCGACCACGAACGCGGCCACCCCGAACACCAGCGCCACCGGCTCGACCTGGCCATGGAGGCAGGCGACCATCAGCGCGAGCGGGTTGAGCGCGTACTGGAAGGCGCGCAGCGAGGCCTTCGGCCCACCGGCGAGCTTGGCCACCAGCGGGATGAGCACGATGTCGGCCACCACGGTGACGATCCGGCCGGACCACTCCCACGGGATGCCGAGCCACAGCAGGATGCCGTACACGTACGGGATCGTCGGCAGGAAGTGCCAGCCGCCCTTGCTGGCCAGGACCGGGTCCTGGCCGTTGAGCACGGCCTCGCCCGCCGGTTTGAAGCTGTTGACGAAGTCGACCGGCTGGTGGGCGTCGCCCGCCGCGAAGAACATCAGCACGACGCGGACCACCACACCGACGGCCAAGGCGGCCCAGAGCGGCGGTCGCCAGTCGCGCCACTGGGCGACGAGGGCGAGCGCGAGGCCGGTGACGAGGATGATCGCGATAGGGAGTGCAGTTTCCATGGCGGGACCTAGACTGCCCTACGCCCCTCCGCGCTGCCACACGGCTTTGTTTCCGGATCTCCGACATGCGGGGTCGTAACGCGTCAGAACATGACCGTCTGTGCTGAACTTTTCGCATGGGGGGATCCGAAGTCAACCAGACACTGGTCAGGCTCTATTTCGAGGTGCGCGAAGGGCTGCATGACCCGGTCGCCGCCTGGGCGAAACTCACAGCGAACTCTGAGGTTTACCGGCAGGCGCGGGGTGGCCGCCGGGTCCCCCTGGACGACGCGACGGCCGCCGAGCTGGCCGCGGCGGCCATCGTGCACACCGCGTCCGAGCACGGCGCCGACCAGGTGGCGGCGCTGGCGACCTCGCCGCTGGCCGGGCTCGTACGCGGGATGGGCGGCGCGGTGCTCACCGAGCAGTCGAGCGCGCCCGAGCAACTGCTCGGCCCGCGTTTCGAAGGGCCGCGGGCGGAGGACTGGGCGAATGCCGCGTACGTACTGCTCTGGGGTGAGAACAACAGGAACGTGCGCGCGCCCGGATCGCCGTGGGTGATCGCCGGCCGGTACAAGGGGCAGAAGGTGGTGGCCATCGGCCCGCACCCGACGCGGCTGTCGGACGAGACGCTCGTGGTGCGGCCGGGCACGGACGGGGCGCTGGCCATGGCGGTCGGGCACGTGCTGCTCAAGGAGTTCTTCCTGGACCGGCCGGCGTTCGCCGCGCACGCGATGGCGCGCACCGACCTGCCGGCCCTGGTGCGGCTGCGCGAGCTGGAGGACGGGCTGGTGCCCGGCGGGCTGCTCGGCCGCGACGCCGGGCGGCTCAGCCTGTACGGGGGCGACGGGGCGGCGGCGACGGAGGTGCTGCTGCCGCGGTTCGACGTGGGGCCGGGCGTGCTGCGCCGCGGGGTGCCGGCGGTGCGCGACGGCGAGGGCCTGGTGACGACCGTGTTCGACCTGCTGCTGGCGGTGTACGGGCTGGCCCGGCCGGGTCTGCCGGGGAGCTGGCCGGACGGCTACGACGACAAGACCTCCCCGTACACGCCCGGCTGGCAGGAGGCGCACACCGGGGTGGCGGCCTCGCGGGCGCTGAAGCTGGCCAGGGAGCTGGGCGTCACGGCCGAGAAGACGGGCGGGCGGTGCATCGTGGTGCCCGGCTGGCTCGACACGCCGCACGCCGACACCGCCTACCGGGCGATGCTGGCGCTGCTCGTGCTCACCGGCTGCCGCCGGGGGTGGGCGCAGGCGTCGGGCGGGGCGGGCGTGCCGCTCGTGCCGTACCTGGTGCTGCACGCGTGCGGCGAGGACCGGGCGGACCTGGGGGCGTTGAGCTGGGCGCTGGCCGACGGGATGTTCGACCGGCGGACGTCGCGGACGGTGCTGCTGGACGCGGTGCGCGGCGGGCTGCCGATGGCGCCGCCGCCGCGGGTGCTGGCGCTGCCGCGGTGGATCTACCCGCTGCCGCCGCAGGTGGACCTGCTGATCGGGCCGGACGAACGGTGCGATCTGGCCACTCCGGACTCCAGACTGGTCGCCGACATGGTGGCGAAGCTGTCGGACGGGCAGGTGGAGCCGGCCCGGGAGGAGCCGGAGCCGGGTGAGCCCGGGATGCGGACGGTGGTGGACCACGCCTGGATGTACGAGTACGGGGAGGCGCTGCCGGTCTACCGTCCGCCGGGGGTGGGGGTGCCGCTCAAGCCCACCCAGCTCGTGCGGTTGCCGTGAGCCGGGGCGGGGGCGCCGCCCCGGGCTCGGGTCTTGTCAGAAGCCCGCCGTGATGCGGGTGAACTCCCACTCGGCCTGGGAGATGCCGCTGCAGTTGGAGACGACGCCGCCGCCGGGGCAGGGGCGGTCACGGTTGACGCCCCAGTACGCGAGCCGGTTCAGGCCCTTGGACCTGGCCCAGTCGCGGATCTGCGTCCACGTCTGCGGGGTGGTCAGCTCCTGCTGGTCGGACAGGCCGTTCATGCCGGAGATGCCCATGCGGGCATACGCCTGCGCGTCGGTGTAGCCGTAGGCGTTCTTGAGCGCGTTCTTCAGGCCCTCCGAGGCGTTGACGGTGTCCTGGTAGATGTTGGAGCTGCCGAAGTCGAACGGCATGATCGTGAAGTTGTCGATCGGCACGTTCAGCGCTCTGGCCTGGTTGATCAGGCGGACGCCGTGGGCGTTCGGGCCGGTCCTGCTGGTGCCGAAGGTGACGACGACCTTGACGTTCGGGTTGTTCTGCTTGACGATCTTGAGGCCGTTCAGGATGCGGTCCTGCACGGTGTAGTTCTCGAACTCGTCGTAGTTCTCGATGTCGAAGTCGACCACGGCCGGGCCGACCGCGTTGATGACCTGCTGCACGGCGCCGGCGAAGGCCTGCGGGGTGGCGCAGTTCGGGCCGAGCTTGTTGCCCTGCCAGCCGCCGAAGGAGATCTGGACGCTGCCGCCCTTGGACTTGATCGTGTTGATCGCCTGCTGGTCGGCGCCGCCGGTGAGGGGGCGCTGACCGTCCCAGGCCGGGTTGCAGCCGCCGCTGGACAGGATGAACGCCATGGTGAACGACTTGACGCCGGTCGCGTCCATGACGGTGCCCGGGTTGGGCGGGTTGCCCCAGCCCATCCAGAGGTAGGGGGCGCCGGGCATCCGGCTCGGGTTCGGGCCGGGGTCGTCGCCGCCCGAGGAGGTCCGTGCGGTGACGGAGTTGCTGTGGCCGGACTGGTTGCCGGCGGCGTCGCGGGCCCTGACGGTGTAGGTGTAGCCGGTGTTCGCCGCGCGGCCGGTGTCGGTGTACGAGGTGCCGCCGACGGTCGTCACCAGGCTGCCGCCCCGGTAGACGTCGTAGCCGGTGACGCCGACGTTGTCGGTGGCGGCGTTCCAGGCGAGCGAGACGCTGCTGGAGGTGACGCCGGTCGAGCGCAGGTTGCCCGGCACGGACGGCGCCTGGGTGTCCCCGCCGCTGCCGCCGCCGACCTGCTTCCACAGGGCGGGCACGACGTTGGGCTCCCAGCCCGGCTGGGAGGTGTGGCTCTGGAGGCACTCGTAGTCGACGCCGTTGTGGGTGACGCGGGTGCCGGCGGTGTAGGGGGTCCAGGCCGTCCAGGCCGCGTAGGCGGCGGCCGTCGCGCCGTACGCGGCGGGGGCGGCGACGGTGGCGAGGCCGGAGAGGGTCATGGCGAGGGAGGCGAGTAACGCAAGGAACATACGTCGAAATTTCATGACATTCCTCGGAGGTGCGGCTTGACGGTCTTCGAGAAGTTCCAGTTGTGGGTGGCGTCCCAGTTGATGGACCAGGTCATCGCGCCCCTGATCCCGGGGTAGGCGCGCGGGGGTACGAACGATCCGCAGCGGGTGCGGGTGGCCAGGCAGTCGAGCGCCTGGTTGACGACGGCGGGCGCGACCACGCCGCCGCCCGCGGCGCCCGGCCCGGCGGGCAGGCCCAGCGCCACCTGGTCGGGGCGCAGCCCGTTCTCCAGCTGGATGCAGGCGAGCGCGGTCAGGAAGTCGACCGAGCCCTGGGAGTACGCCCACGCCTGGTCGCAGCCGAGCATGGAGCCGGAGTTGTAGTACTGCATGTGGACGACCGTGAGGATGTCCTTGATCGACAGGGCGAGCTTGAAGTACTCCATCCCGGTCGACTGCATGTCGATGGTCTGCGGCGCCATCGTGATGATCAGTCCGGAGCCGGCCTTGGCGTGCAGCGCCCGGAGCGCCTGGGCCATGTAGGTGGCGTTGAGCCCGTTCTCCAGGTCGATGTCCACGCCGTCGAACCCGTACGACGTCATGATCCCGTACACGGAGTCGGCGAACCTGGTCGCGGCGGCGGCACTGGCGACCTGCACCCGCCCGGCCTCGCCGCCGACGGAGAGGATGACCTTCTTGCCGCGCTGCTTGAGCGTCCGGACGTCGGCCCTGAACTGGGCGTCGGTGTAGCCGCCGAGCGCGCTCGCCAGGCCCGGGTCGACGCCGAAGACGACCTCGCCGGGAGTGGCGGTGGCCTCGCCGAACGCGATGGCGATCAGGTCGTACTCGTCGGGCACGGCCGACAGGCGCAGTTCGGTGGCGGGGTTGACGAAGTTGTGCCAGTAGCCGGTGAGGAAGTGCTTGGGCAGCCCCTCCCCCGGCTCGCCGGGGTCGCAGCCGGCGGTGGTGGCGGTGGCGGGGTCGCTGGGCGCCGACTCGCCCGCGCCGTTGTGCGCCCGGACGGTGTAGGTGCGGGTCTCGCAGGCGCCGAGGCCGGTGATGGTCGCGGTGGCCGAGCTGACAGCGGCCTTGACAGCGGAGCCTTCGTAGACGCGGTAGCCGTCGACGGCGCCGCTCGCGGGGGTCCAGGTCAGGGTGATGGCGCCGGCGCCGCCCGTCGCGGTGAGACCGCCGGGCCTGCCGGGGACGCCCGGGACGGTGCCGCCGTCGCAGGACGCGCCGTTGAGCGTGCAGCCGGTGATGCCGGGGAAGTTGCCGGGGCTGCCGGTGAAGCCGAAGCTCGCGCTCGCGCCGGGGGCGAGCGCGGGCGCCCAGGAGGGGTTGGTGAAGGTGTAGTGCTGCCCGTTCCTGGACTGCGTGGCGTCCCAGGCGGACGCGATCGAGAAGCCTGACGGGAGGTCGAACTGGACGTTCCAGCCGTTCATCGGGCTGGAGGTGCCGTTGGTGACGGTGACCTTGCCTTCGAAACCGGTGCCCCAGTCGGACATCTTGGTGAAGGCGGCGGTCGCCGAGGCGGCTTGGGCGGGGGATGCGGTGAGTCCGAGTGCGAGGGTCGCGAGCACGACCAGGATCACGCGTGCTTTCACATTGTCGTCCTTGTCGGTGGCGTACCGCGCGGCTTGCGCCGGGGGGTGAGAGCGCAAGCCGCACGGCACGGCCCGCGGAGGCAGACGCGAGCCGTCAAGAGGTCCGATCTGTTAGGAAAGTTTCCTAAGAGTTGACGTGATCGTAGCCTTGACACCCCGGGCTTACAAGACCCAATGCGTCACCGCCTCCGATGCCCCGCCACGCCGGGTGGCGGGGGCACGGACGGTTCAGTTCTGCCGCGTGATCCGGACGTCGTCGACCGCCGCCTCGACGAGCGAGGCGGTGGACAGGTCGGCGGCGTCGATGAGGATGCGCACCGTCTGCCCGGCGAACGAGCTGATGTCCGCGGTGGCCACGCTCCACGCGGCGTCCCGGTCGGACGCGGCGCCCGCCTGCTGGAAGACGGTCGCCGTGGTGTTGCCCACGACCCTGACCCGGAAGTAGTCGGCGCTGGTCGCGTTCGACCCGTGCGCCAGGTACCAGGACAGCGACAGGCTGGTGGTCCCGCCGGCGGGCAGCGTGATCGGCGGCGACTGGATCGAGGTGACGCCGCCGTCGATGTCGTACGCGCCCGCCGAGCTGCCGGCCAGGCGGCCGGTCACCAGGTCGTTGCTGCCGCTGACCGTGGTGCCGAGCTGCTTGGGGCCCGAGGAGGAGGTGTCGGCGGGGTCACCGCGCTCCCACTGGCCGAGGGTGGCCGTGTCGGTGCCGTTCGGGTTGACCGTCCAGCCGGTAGCGGTCTCGAAGGTGTCCGAGTAGACGGTCGTCGGCGGGGTGCCGGTGCCGCAGTACTGGGACTCCTTGCCGATGATCCGGTAGACGCAGTCGGAATACTCCAGGAACCGCAGCGTGGCCTCCCTGTTGCGGGTGGTCTGCGGCACGATCTGCTCGTCGGGAGGGTAGAAGCCGGGGCTGGAGCCGGTCGGGTACATCTCGAACGTGTAGCTGAAGATCTTGTAGACGCCCCACAGCCAGTCGTTGATGGTGCCGTCGGTGATGTAGAGGTCGCTGGCCTGCTCGGGGGTGTAGCTGTTCGTCGAGGCCATGCTCTGGCCGAGGGTGGCGTGCGCGTTCCTGTCGTCCAGCGTCAGACCTGGCGCGGTGTCGTTGAAGGTGTAGCCGTAGGGCCACAGGATCAGCTCGCTGTAGGTGTGCCAGTCGATGTGCGCCTTGATCTGCTGCACACCGCCGACGACGCGGCCGCGTACCCAGTTCGCGACGGCGCGGACCTCGGGCGCCGACTCGGCCGACGGGCCCCGGTAGGTGTCGCTGGAAGGCGAGCCGGAGGAGCCGCCGCAGCAGCCCCACTGGTAGCCCCAGTTGCGGTTGAGGTCGGTGCCGACGGCGGAGGTGCCGCTGTTCGGCTGCCTGTTCTTGCGCCAGGACCGGTAGCTGCCCGTGGCGATGTCGTACTCGCCGCCGTCCGGGTTGAGGTCCGGCATGATCCAGATCTCGCGGGAGTTCACCAGGGAGGTGACCCTGGAGTCGCTGCCGTACCCGTCGGTGAGCAGGTCCATGATGTAGAGCGCCATCTCGACGGTGAGGTGCTCGCGGGCGTGCTGGTGGGCGGTGAACAGCACCTCCGTCTCCGCCTCGTCCGTCGCGACGTTGTCGCTGATCTTGACGCCGACGAGCTGCCTGCCTTCGTACGAGGTCCCGTACGAGAACTTGCTCGCGATGCCCGGATGGTCGGCGACCAGGTCGTCGATGTACGCGATCATCTCGGCGTAGTTGTGGTAGGCGGAGTCCGATGGCGGGAAGTCAGCGGCCGCGGCATCGGACGTGGATCTCGGGCGCGGGACCTCCGCGACCCGGTAACCGAGGTTCCTGATGGCGGTGACCTCGGCTTCCGTGGCGGTGATGAGGACCGACTCCTTCGTCACCTCGTCGATGGCCGCGCCGGTGGCCGCGACCGCGCTGCGTTCCTGCGCGTTCGACGGGCCCTGGACGCGGTACTGCTTGTTGGGGGGTGGCTCGGCGGATGCCCCCGCCCCGGTCGCGCCGGTCAGGCAGACCAGGGACAGAGCGGCGAGCAGGATGACCAAACGGCGGTGCACCTCGTCCTCCTAGAGCGCGCGGGCTCGGGTGTTGACGCGCGCCTGAACTGAGAGTGAAGAGGCGCCCTGTGCGGGGGAAGGCCCAATCTACGCCTCCCCGGTAGGGGTAATCTGCATTGTCACCCCCATGTCAGGCCTGGAGCGAGGCGGGATGTTCTTCGGCATCACAGATATCTGGACATATGTCATCGGCGCTTTTCTGATCATCCTGTTGCCGGGACCGAATTCGCTGTTCGTGCTCGCCCAGGCCGCGCAGCACGGCGTGCGGCAGGGATACCGGGCGGCGGGCGGGGTGTTCGTCGGCGACACCGTGCTGATGCTGCTGTCCGCCGCGGGCGCCGCCTCGCTGCTGCGCTCCACGCCGTTGGTGTTCACCATCGTGAAGTACGCGGGCGCGGTCTATCTGGCCTGGTTGGGGCTCCAGATGATCCGGGGAGCCTGGCGCGCGTGGCGCAACAAGGATGTCGCCGCGGCCGTGACGAGCGGCCCCGAGCGGGTGTCGCGTGCCCCGCGCCCGTTCGGCAAGGCGCTGGCGATCAGCCTGCTCAACCCCAAGGCGATCCTGTTCTTCGTGTCGTTCTTCGTCCAGTTCGTCGACCCGGGTTACGCCACGCCCGCGCTCTCGTTCCTCATCCTGGGCTCGATCATCCAGGTGTTCAGCGCGCTCTATCTCACAGCGCTGATTTTCTGCGGCTCTTTCCTGGCCGCCCAGTTCCGGTCCCGGCGGCGGCTCAGTGCGGGCCTGACCTCGGGTGTCGGTGCGGTGTTCGTCGCTTTCGGGGCGTCGCTCGCGGCCTCGTCGCTGAGCTGATCGCCGCCGGGCGGCCATTCTCAACGTGTCAAAAGAGGCAGTCGCCCCTTAGGGGGTCGGGTACGGTAAGCCACCGGAAAGCGCCCGGCAACCCCCGGATGCGAAGGTCGGAGTATGCCAGGGTGGCCGCTGGGTGACATCGAGCGGTCCGTCCGGCAAGCCTGCCGGCCCGAAGCCGGGGTAGTCCAAGCCCGTCGGCCCAATCTGCGGAGCAAGCGTTGAACCACCCTCCCGTCACCCTGCCTCGTCTGACCGCCCTGGCCCGTCAGGCCGCCCCGCAGCTGCTGGAAGCTGTGGTCGCTCCCCTGGTGGTGTTCTATGCCGCGATGATGCTGCTCGGCCTCCAGTGGGCGCTCATCCTGACCTGCTCGTGGGTCTACGTGGGCGTGGCATGGCGGCTGATCAGGGGGATCCGGGTGCCGGCCACGATGTATCTGGCCGCCGCGGCGATCACGCTGCGCACGGTGATCGGGCTGTGGACCGGCACCTGGATGTGGTACTTCATCCAGCCCGAGCTCGGCACCATCTGCATCGGCATCGCCTTCCTCGCGTCCGTGCGGCTGAACAGGCCGCTCGTGGAGAAGCTCACCCTCGACTACATCCACCTGCCGAACGCGGTGCTCAAGCACGAGCGGGTCCGCAGGTTCTTCGCCAGGATCACGCTGCTGTGGGCGTTCGTCCTGCTGATGAACTCGGGCCTGAGCATCGCGCTGGCGATATACGAGTCGCTCTCGGGCTCGCTCAGCGGGTACATCGTGCTGCGCACGTCAGCGGTGGCCGTGATAAGCGGGCTGGCGATCACCGTCTCCGTCTTCGGCTTCAAGCGGCTGCTGCGCCGGCTGCACGTGGCGCACGGCTGACCGTTCGGCCAGCAGGAACGCTCCACACATCCCCATGGCCATCCCGGTCAGCATGCCGAACAGCTCCAGCAGGTCGGTCAGCCCGGTGGCTCCGCCGCTGAGCGGCGCGGCCGTGGCCGTGATGATCATCGCGTAGAGGCCCCAGCCGAACAGCGACCCCGACCCCAGCCAGGCCACGACCAGCGGCTGCCAGAACGGCCGGCGGGCGTTCGCCCTGACCAGGGCAACCAGCGCCACGCCCGCCGCCACGGCCAGCAGGCCCTTGATCCCCTGCTGGAACGCGCCCGCCGAGGTCATCGCCGCGGCGGCCTCCGGCGGCAGCCCCGCGTCGCCGCCGAACGCCCACGAGAAGCGGACACCCCCGATGACGGCCGCCACCAGCAGCGAGCCCCACGCCACCACCCGCTGGAACGGTCTCGTCAGCGACTGGTACGGGGCCTCGGCGGTGGTGGTGAAGACGGCGGGCCAGCGGTCCCGGGCGTAGAGCACGAAAGCGGCCATGAGTCCGATGCCCTGCCCGATGAACCCGCCGTAGACCATGACGTAGACCCAGGGCTCGATCGGGCCGCCGACGTCGAACAGAGCCGCCCCTTCGAGCAGCAGCCCCAGCGGCGTCGTGACCACGATCACGCCGAGCAGGCCGGTGCCGACCCACAGCGGCAGCAGCACCAGCCAGGCGGGCAGCCGCATCCCCCACCGCATGGTGAACCCGAGCGCCAGGACCAGCGCGACGGCGTCCATGCCGAACGTCAGCACGTTCATGCCGTACATCGTCGAGTCGTCCATGAGCGCCGGGTCGGTGACGCCGACCGGGCTGCCCGTCAGCCAGAGGACCTTGAGCGTGAGGTAGGGAAGCATGGCGGCGATGGCCACGATCGCCGCGGTGACCCGGCCCACGCCGGCTCTCGGTGTCTCGTTCATGCCTCCCAGGCTGCTCTTCCGGCCGCTCGTGGGCCTCACGCGGGCAGGGGATCCCGCTCCCCCGTACGGGGGAGAGCAGCTCCGTACGTCTGAGCTTCCGTACGGGGGACTCACGGCAGTTCCGCGGCCAGTTCGTAGCCGCCGTCCGCTGGGCCGGCCCGGAGGGTGCCGCCCGCCAGGCGCACCCGCTCCCTCAGCCCCGGCAGGCCGAAGCCGCCGGTGGCGGTGACCTGGGGGGCGCGGGCGGGCGGGCCGTTGCGGACGGCGACCAGGTGCGGGGTGACCGCGACCTCGATCACGGCGCCCGGCGCGTGCTTGGCGACGTTCGTCAGCCCTTCCTGCACCACCCTGTGCGCCAGGCCGGGAATCGGTCTCTCCAGCCGCAGCGTGATCGCCATCCCGGAATCACGGGCCCGTTCCACCAGCGCCACCACGTCCTCCCGCACCTCGGCGTCATCGCCCGCCGTAGGAGGCGACGCGACATCGTCGCCCGCGCGAGCGGCCCCCGCGACAACATCCTCCTCACCTGCCGGAACGGACGGAGTGACGGGGCCGGTTTCGCGTGCCGGGGAGTGCGGTGTGATGGCGACTCGCGCCGCTTCGGTGGTGGGGGCGAGGGGGGCGGCGTCGGTGTCTTCGCGGAGTACGCCGATGATCTGGCGGAGCCGCTCGGTGGCGTCCGCGGCCGCCGCGCGCAGTTCGCTCGCCGCTCTGGCGTGGGCGGGTTCGAGGGTGGGGGACAGTTCGAGGCCGGCGGCGCGGACGGCGATGAGCGCCAGGTCGTGGCCGAGCGAGTCGTGCATGTCGCGGGCGATGCGCGCCCGCTCGCGCAGCCGTGCCTGCGCCTCGGCCGCCTGCCGCGCCTGGTCCCGCTGCTGCAGGAGCCGCCTGCGGAGCAGGCCCAGGAGGTAGGGGACCAGGTAGGTGCCGATCAGGCCGGTGATCATGGTGATCCACAGACCGGCCGCGCCGCCCCCGTGGACGACGAGGACGACGCCGATGGCGGTGATCAGGACGGCGACCAGTGCCGGGATGGACCAGGGCAGGGCCCGGGGCAGGCGGCGTCCGGCGAGGTAGGCGTACCAGATGGAGAACGGCGAGACCGGCGCGAACGGGAAGATCTTGACCTGGATGGCGCCGGGGATGAGCCAGGTGATGTCGGAGGTGGCCAGGCTGTCGGCGAAGTCCCACGGCCCGAGCGGCAGCAGCAGCACCACCGCCGCCAGCGGCCACGGCCTGCCGACGAGGACGGCGAGCGCTCCAAGAGCCAGGCGCGGCACCGTGATCGCGCAGAACGCGCCGAGGTCTCTCAGCGGATCGGGCCCCATGGCGCTGATCACGATCGCCAGCAGCACCCACAGGACCACGTCTCTGAGCACCTGGCGACGGTCGTCGCGGCGTAGTCCGTTCACGCCCACGACGGTATCCGCGACCAGGCGGGACCCGCTCCCCCCGAAGGTCTGCGCCGGCCCCTGACGAAAGTCGGGTGGCTCGCGCTCCCCCGCCGGCGGTGGGGCTAGCACCACCATCAACTCGGATGCCCGCACTGATGTGCCGGGTCCGTCCGGCCGCTTTGATCGAAGGGTGTCAACCGGAGGTCGTAGCGCCGCCCCTGACGAAAGTCGGGGGTACCGCGTACCGATCGTCCGATGCGCGGTGGCCTGCGGGATTCCTAGGTTCGGAGCGTACGGGCCCTGACCCCGGTAGGGGAAGAGCCCGCGTTCGTCCCCGGGAGATCCCCGATGTCCGCCGGCACCTCTCGCCGCCAGGGTGAGAGTGCGCGCCAATCGATCGGAGTTCACGCTGATGTCGCACGCCGTCCTGGAGTTCCTCCAGCAGGTGATGTCCTCGCCCTGGCTCTACCTCGCGCTGTTCACGCTCTCCCTGCTCGACGGGTTCTTCCCGATCGTGCCCGCGGAGACCTCCGTGATCACCGCCGGGGTGTTCGCGGCCACGGGCGAGCCGAACCTCGCGCTGGTGATCCTGGTGGCGGCGCTCGGCGCGTTCGCCGGCGACCACATCTCCTACCTGCTCGGTCTCAAGGGCGGGGGACGGCTGCGCAAGCGCAAGGCGATGGTGTGGGCGCGCGACGCCCTCGCCGAGCGCGGCGGCCTGGTGCTGGTCGTGGCCCGTTACATCCCCGGCGGGCGGACCGCGACCACGCTCACCATGGGCGCCGTCCGCTATCCGCTTCGCCTGTTCACGATCTTCGACGCGATCGCGGCGGCCTCGTGGGGCCTGTACTCGGGGCTGATCGGGTTCTTCGGCGGGATGGCGTTCGAGCGCGACCCGATCAAGGGGCTGCTGCTCGGGCTGGGCATCGCCGTGTCCGTCACGGCCGTGGTGGAGACCGTCCGCTGGCTGCGGAAGCGGCGCGCCACCAACGCTTCCCCCGTGCGACTTCCCTCGGACACGTCGGTTTGACCCTGCCGGGTGACCATCCAGCTGAAAGGAGTGGGGCATGACGGTGCCGGCCGCGGTGATCGCCCTGATCGGCTCACTGTTCTTCGCACTCGGAGCGGCTTTGCAGCAGTTCGAGGCGGTGGGCACCGACAAGCCCGGGATGCTGACCCTGCTGCGGCGGCCACGCTGGCTGCTGGGCGGAGCCGCCATCCTGGCCGGCGGCGGGCTGCACATCGTGGCGCTCGGCCTCGGCCCCCTCACCGTGGTCCAGCCGATGGGGGTGGCCAGCCTGTTGTTCGCGTTGCCGATCGCGGCGACCCTGCACGGCCGCAGGCCGTCCACGTCCGAGCTGGGCGCGGCGGCCGTGGTCGCGGCGGGGCTGGTCGGCCTCGTCCTGCTGGTGCCCGAGTCCGACGTGCCGGTGCGGTTGGAGCCGCGGGAGCTGTTCACCCTGCTCGGCGTCTCCGGCGCGGCGGCGGTGCTGCTGTGGGCGGGCGCGCGGGCGGCCGCCCCCGCGTGGCGGGCCGCGCTGCTGGCCACCGCGTCCGGGGTGCTGTACGGCGCCACGGCCACGCTCGTGCGGGTGCTGGTGGACGGCGGCTGGGACTGGGCCTACCTGCTGGCCCTGCCGGTCCCGGCGCTGCTGGCCCTGGTGATGCTGCAGCGCGCCTACTCCGTCGGCCACTTCGGCGTCTCCTTCGCCGCCCTGCAGATCGCCGACCCGCTCACCGCGGTGGCGTTCGGCGCGCTGCTGCTCGGCGAGCCGCTCCCCACCGGCCTCGCGCCCGTGGCGGCCGCGGCGCTGGCCGCCGCCGGAACCGTCGCCCTCGCCCGTACGACCCCGCTGGAAAGCCGGCCTCCCCGGGCCGGAACCCCCACCTAGAAGAAACCCTGAGGAGTCACCCACCATGGCGATGCCCCTGCACCGGACCCACCGGGACGCCGGCCTCTCCCCCGCCCCCGAACGCCCCCGGCGGATCATGATCTCGACCGACACGTACCCGCCTGACGTGAACGGCACGGCCTACTTCGCCCACCGGCTGGCCACCGGCCTGGCCGCGCGTGGCAACGAGGTGCACGTGGTGTGCCAGTCGGACCTCGGCCCGGCCGGCGCCGACGTGATCGACGGCGTGATCGTGCACCGGCAGCGCTCGGCGCCGCTGCTCGTCCACCCGACGATGCGGGTCGCGGTCCCCGCGCGGCTGGACCGGCTGATGGCCGCCGTCGACCCCGACGTGCTGCACACTCAGGGCCACTTCGTGGTCGGCAGGGCCGCCCTGGCCGCCGCCCGCCGCCGCGGCGTCCCCGTCGTGGCCACCAACCACTTCATGCCCGACAACCTCTTCCAGTTCGGCCACGTCCCCGCCCGGCTGCGGGCGGGCGCGAGCCGGCTGGCCTGGCGCGACTTCGGCCGGGTGTTCGGCAAGGCCGACCACGTCACCACGCCCACCCCGCTGGCCGCCGCGCTCCTGGCCGAGCAGGGCTTCGACCGCGACGTCGAGGCCGTCTCCTGCGGCATCGACCTGACCCGCTTCCACCCGCACGCCGAGCCGAAGGAGTGGGCGCGCAAGCTGTTCGGCCTGCCGGACCGGCCGACCGTGCTGTTCGTCGGCCGGCTGGACGAGGAGAAGCGGCTCTCCGACCTCATCCGGGCGATGCCGTACGTGCTCAACGAGACCGACGCCCAGCTCGCGCTCGTCGGGAGCGGCAACCAGCGCGAGACGCTGGAGACGCTCGCCGCCCGGATCGGGGTGGCGGAGCGCGTGTCGTTCCTCGGGTTCGTGGCCGACGAGAACATGCCGCAGGCGTACGCGGCCGCCGACGTGTTCGCCATGCCGAGCGTGGCCGAGCTGCAGAGCATCGCCACCCTGGAGGCGATGGCGACCGGCCTGCCCGTGGTGGTCGCCGACGCGATGGCGCTGCCGCACCTGGTGAACGGCGACAACGGCTACCTGTTCCCGCCCGGGGACGTGCTGGCGCTGGCCCGCCACCTGACCTCCGTCCTGACCGACGGCGACCTGCGCGACCGGCTCGGCCTGGCCAGCCGCGAGCTCGCGCTCACCCACGACCACCAGACCTCTCTCGCCCGGTTCGAGCAGATCTATGACGAGGTGACGCGATGACCTCACGTGCCGCGACCGCCGCCACCGTCACGGCGGCGCTGGCGTCCGCCGGCGCCCTCGGCTACGCCGAGCTGACGCTGCCCGCCCAGCCGCTGCTCAGCGACTACGCCCTGGTGCCTGGCGGGATGGCGCCGACGTTACTGGGGATGCTCGCGCTGGCGGCGGCGTGCCTGAGCCTGGCGTACGGGCTCGCCACGTCCGACCCTCGCCGTACGGCGGCGACCCGCGTGCTGCTGCTGGCCGCGGCCGCCGGGCTGATGCTCAGCGCGGTCTTCCCGACCGACCCGGGCGAGATCAAGTCTCTGACCGGGGAGATCCACCGGTGGGCAGCGGCCCTGGTCTTCACCACCCTGCCGGTGGCGGGCTGGACGCTCGCGCGCGGGCGGGCACGGGCCGCCCGGTGGAGCGCGGTCCGGG
The DNA here is from genome assembly GCF_044458265.1 of Nonomuraea sp. NPDC050478. Classification (NCBI taxonomy): domain Bacteria; kingdom Bacillati; phylum Actinomycetota; class Actinomycetes; order Streptosporangiales; family Streptosporangiaceae; genus Nonomuraea; species Nonomuraea sp. NPDC050478. The sequence goes on from NZ_JBITHT010000005.1 coordinate 19,927, forward strand.
CGCTGGCGGTGACCGCCGGGCTGGTGCTGGCCGTGTACCTGGCGGCGCATCCGGCCTCGTTCACCTCCGTCTGGATCGGCGGTGAGGGCTACTACGGGCTGCTGGAGCGCGCCCTGGTGGTCGCGGACATGGCGCTCCTGGTGGTCATGGCGGCCGCCGGCGCGCGCCCCGCGGCGGTGGCCGTCCCCGCCCGCGAGACCGTCGGGGAACCCCAGGAGCGCCTGGCCGCCTGACGACACTTCGACCGGGGCCGAAACGTTCCCGATCTAGCGTGGACTCATGGTCATCACCCACCGTGCCGAGGCCCTCGCGGTGCTCGCCGACACCCGCTACATCCCGCCTCCCGTCAGGCAGGACGCGCCGGAGGGCACGCTCGCCTGGCTGCGCTCCCACGCCTCCCGGTTCAGCACCGGGGAGGTGCACGCGCGGCGCCGGCGGCTGCTCGAGGAGTCGCTCGACGCCCTCGACCCGGACGCGCTCCGGGACGCCGCCAGGAAGCTGACGCTGGAGCGGGACGGCCGCTGGGAGGGCGTCCCCGTGACGGTGCTCGGCCACGCCCTCGGCGTCCTGGACACCGGCCGGCTGGTGGAAGCCGTGCGCGCCGCCGCCCCCGGCTATCTGTCCGGCGAGGAGACCCCGGAGGCCGACGCGGCCGTCCGCGACCTGCTCACCCTCGCCGCCGACGCCGGCCTCGTCCGATCGTCGGTGGCGCTGATCACGTTGCTGCTGCAGGCGCACGACGCGACCGAAGGGCTGGTACGGAACGCGTTGCGTCAGGCCGGACCCGGCGATGCCGTGGCGCGGGTGCTGGAGCGCACGCTCAGGCTCGACCCGCCGCTCAAGGTGACGCGGCGGATGGACCGGGAGACCGGGGCAGAGGTGCGGATCGATCTGGTCCAGGTCAACCGGGACGCCGGAGCCCACCTCACGTTCGGCGCGGGGGTGCGCCCGTGTCCCGCCCGGCGGCACGCGATGGCGCTGGCCGCAGGAGTCGTGGCGGGGGTGCTGGGACGATGACCGAGGAGTTCCGGGCGCTGCACCGGCGCGGCGAGCCGCTGCTGCTGCCCAACGCGTGGGACTACGGGTCCGCGGCGCTGCTGGCCCGGGAGGGGTTCGCCGCGATCGGCACCACGAGCCTCGGCGTGTCCGCCGTGCACGGCAGGCCCGACGCCGCCGGGGCAACTAAGGCGGAGACCGTGGCGCTGGCCGGGGCGATCACCGGCCTCGGGGTGATGGTCAGCGTGGACGTGGAAGGCGGGTTTAGCGACGACCCCGCCGAGGTGGCGGAACTGGTCGCCGGACTCGCCGCGGCCGGGGTCGTGGGGGTCAACCTGGAGGACGGCCGGGCCGACGGCACGCTGCGGCCGGTCCGCCTGCACCAGGAGATCATCGAGGCGGCGAAGGGCCACGGGGTGTTCGTGAACGCCCGTACCGACACGTGCTGGCTCAAGACGGGCGGCCCGTCGGAGCGGGTGCGGGCGTACGGACACGCTGACGGGATCTTCGTGCCGGGGCTGAGCGACCTGGGCGCCGTCGCCGAGCTGGTGGAGCTGACTCCTCTGCCGGTCAACATCCTGTACCAGCCGGGCGGGCCGGGCCTGGACGAGCTGGCGCGGGCCGGGGTGGCGCGGGTCAGCACGGGGTCTCTGCTGTACCGGGCGAGCCTGTGGGGCGCCCTGTCCGCGCTCGCCGCCGTGCGTCCGTCAGGTTCGCGGGAGGAGACCGTTATGCCCAGCTATGGGGACATCACCGCCATGCTGCCGGGACCGCGATAATCAGAGGCATGCGCTTCGAGATCCTCGGCCCCACCGAGGTGCTGGGTGACGACGGGACCGGGATCCCGGTCGGCGGTCCCCGGGTGCGTGCGCTGCTCGCACTGCTCGCGCTGGAGCCCGGGCGGGTGGTGGGGGCCGACCAGCTCGTCGACGGGCTGTACGGGGAGGAGCCGCCCGAGGGGGTGGCGAACGCGCTGCAGTCGCAGGTGTCACGGCTGCGCAGGGCGCTGGGGCGGGACCGGGTCGAGTTCCATCCGGCGGGCTACCGGCTGGTGGCCGATCCGATGGACGTGGACGCGAGCCGGTTCGAGTGGCTGGCCGCCGAGGGGCGGCGGGCGCTGGGGTCCGGCGACGCGGGGCGGGCGTCGGCGCTGCTGCGCGAAGGGCTGGAGCTGTGGCGGGGCGCGCCCCTGGCCGACGCGCCGCACGCCGGCGCGTCGGCGGCCCGGCTGTCCGAGCTGCGCCTCACGGCGATCGAGGATCGGGCGCAGGCGGATCTGGAGCTGGGCCGGCATCGCGAGCTGGCCGCCGAGCTGCGCCGGCTCGTCGCCGACCATCCACTCCGCGAGCGGCTGCGCGCCCAGCTCATGCGTGCCCTGTACGGGAGCGGCCGTCAGGCGGAGGCCCTGACCGCGTACGCCGAGGGCCGGCGCATCCTGGACGACCAGCTGGGCATCCAACCGGGGCCCGAGCTCGCGGCAGCCCACCTGGCGGTCCTCCGCGCCGACCCCGCCCTCGGCCTCGCCACCCTCCCCCTACCGCCCCTCACCCCCACAAGTCCGCAGACCATCACCCCCCGTTCACACGACACCCAACCGGACACACGCGGACCCCAGAGCGGCGGCGAGCACGATACGGCGGACGCGCGAGAATCCCAGCACGCCGGAAGCGGCCCATGGGAGACCTCCCACGCCAGCACCCAACACGACCCGAGCAGCGGCCCCCGCGATACGACGTATCCCACCACCTACCAGCAAGACAACGCCCCACCGGACACACGCGGAGCCCAGCACACCGCGAGCGGCCCATGGGAAACCCCCCACACCAGCACCCATCACGCTCCGAGCGGCGGCGGGCACCGCGAGCACGATAGTGCGGACGCGCGCGGAGCCGAGAACGCCGGAAGCGGCCCGTGGGAGACCTCCCACACCGACGCCCAGCACGACCGAAGCGGTGGCACTCACCGCGAGCACCGGCCCGATACGGCGCGTCCCGCAGCCGACTGGGGAGACGACGTCCGCTTCAACCAGCTGGACGGGCGCGGAGCCGAGCGTGGTGGGGGCGGAGCCGGGCGCGGTGGGGGCGGCCCGTGGGAGAGCCTGGAGGGCTCCGATGGTGGCCAGGTCTGGGGCGGTCCGGGTGGTGGGGCCGCTGACGTGGGTGGGGGCGCCTCGCGGGGGGTCTGGTCGGGTGGGGCTGGGGTCAAGGTGGGGGTGCGGGCGCAGCTGAGCAGTTTTGTGGGGAGGGGGGAGGAGCTGCGGCAGGTCAGCAGGGAGCTGGCGGCGTCCAGGTTGGTGACGTTGGTGGGGGCCGGAGGGGCGGGGAAGACGAGGCTGGCGCTGGAGGTGGCGGAGCGGGCCGACGGGGATGTGTGCCTGGTGCAGCTCGCCCCGGTGACCGCGGATGCCGAGGTGGCTCCGGCGGTGCTGGCCGCGCTGGGGATCCGGGACCGGCACGGGCCGGAGCTGCCAGAGCCACTGGAGCGGCTGGTGACCGCGCTCGCCGGCCGGGAGCTGCTGGTCATCCTGGACAACAGCGAGCACGTGGTGGAGGCGGCCGCGAGGCTGGCCGACACGCTGCTCGGGTCCTGCCCGGGGCTGCGGGTGCTGGCCACGAGCAGGGAGGCGCTGGGCATCACCGGCGAGTCGCTGGTGCCGGTGTCGCCGCTGCGGCTGCCGCCGCCCGACGCGCGGGACCCGCTCGACTACCCGGCGGTACGGCTGTTCGCCGACCGGGCGGCGGCGGTGCGGCCCGCGTTCGCGGTCACCCCCGAGAACGTCGAGCAGGTGGTCCGCATCTGCCACGCCCTGGACGGCCTGCCGCTGGCGATCGAGCTGGCGGCGGCCCGGCTGCGCACGCTGTCGGTGGCGGAGGTGGCGGCGCGGCTGGACGACCGGTTCCGGCTGCTGGCGCGCGGCAGCAGGACGGCGCTGCCGCGCCACCAGACCCTGCGCGCGGTGGTGGCGTGGAGCTGGGACCTGCTGGACGAGGACGAGCAGCGGATGGCCGGACGGCTGACGGTGTTCGCGGGCGGCGCGACGGCGGAGGCGGCCGAGCGGGTGTGCGGGCTGCCCGAGGAGGTGCTGTTCTCGCTGGCGGAGAAGTCGCTGGTGGAGGCCGTCGACGGCCGCTACCGGATGCTGGAGACCATCCGCGCGTTCTGCGCCGAGCGGCTGGCGGAGGCGGGCGAGGCCGAGACGATGCGGGAGGCGCACGCCGCCTACTACCTGGATCTCGCGATCACCGCCGACGACCACCTGCGCCGCGCCGAGCAGTTGGAGTGGCTCGCCCGCCTGGACGCGGAGAGCGACGACCTCAACGCCGCCGTGCGCTGGGCGACCGAGTCGGGCCGGCTGGAGACGGCGCTGCGGCTGCTGGCCTACTGCGCCTGCTACTGGTGGATGCGCGGCCACCGGACGGTCAGCACGACCCTCGCCGCGGAGCTGCTGGAACGCGTCGGCGACGCCGCGCCGGAGGGCCTGAAGGAGGAGTACGCCATGTGCGTGCTCGTCGCGGCCTGGACCGGCGTGGGCGATGACTGGCTGGCCGAGCGGCTCGAAGGGCTGCGTCCTTCCCTGCCGACGGACTACATGCCGGCGAAGCTGGAGTTCCTGACCTTGCTGCTGGCCATGTTCACCGGCCCGCCGGAAGGGGTGGCCACGCCTTCGCAACTGCGCGCGCTGACCGCGGCGGTGCCGATGTCGCCGTGGTCGACCGCGCTCACCGGGTGCGGGTACGGGTTCATGCTGCAGGAGTCGGGCGAGCCGGAAAGGGCCGGAGCGGAGTTCGAGCGGTCGCTGGCCGCCTTCCGCGCCATGGGTGAGCGCTGGGGCACCATGCTGGCGCTGTCCGGCCTCGCCGACCTGGCCGCCGAGCAGGAGGACCACGTGACCACGCTGGCCAGGGCGAAGGAAGCCATGGAGGTCGCGCGGCAACTGGGCGCGCTGGCCGACGTCGCGGAGAGCCTGTGCCGGTGCGCCGACGCGCTGGCCCGTACCGGCGATCCGGAGCGGGCGCGTACCGACTACGAGAGGGCGGCGGAGCTGTCCCGCCGCGTCGGTTCGACCGACATCCTGGCCAGGGCGCACTGCGGGCTGGGCGAGGTGGCGCTGGCGGTGGGCGACCTGGCCGCCGCTCGCACGTGGCTGGAGCGGGCCCGCGAGGAGTGCCCGGCGGGCTGGTACAGCGTGAACGACCTGAGGGAGCGGATCGCCGCCGCGCTGGCGGCGGTCAGCGGTCGGTAGGCACGCGGTCAGCGCCGGGCGCGACCGTGGTCCGCATGACGAAGAAATGGGCCGGACTCGCGATCTGCTGCCTGGCCACCCTCCTCCTGTCCGTGGACCTCACGGTCCTGCACCTCGCCCTGCCACGGCTGGTCGCCGACCTCGGCGCCTCCTCCACGCAGCTGCTGTGGATCGGCGACATCTACGGGTTCGCGCTGGCGGGCCTGCTCATCACGATGGGCAACGTGGGCGACCGGATCGGCCGCAAGCGTCTGCTGCTGATCGGCGCGGTCGCGTTCGCCGCGGCCTCCGCCGTGACCGCGTACGCGCCGAACCCCGAGCTGCTCATCGTGGCGCGGGCCCTGCTGGGCGTGGCGGGCGCGACGATCATGCCGTCCACGCTCTCGATCATCAGGAACGTGTTCACCGACCCGGCCGAGCGCACCACCGCCATCGGCGTCTGGAGCGGGATGAGCGCGGCCGGGTTCGCGCTCGGCCCGGTGATCGGCGGGCTGCTGCTGGACCACTTCTGGTGGGGTTCGGTGTTCCTGATCAACCTGCCGATCATGGCGTTGATCGTCGTCGTCGGCGTACGGGTGCTGCCCGAGTCGCGCAACCCGGAGCCGGGGCGCATCGACCTGATCAGCGTGGCGCTGTCGTTCGCCGGCATCGTGGCCGTCGTCTACGCGGTCAAGGAAGCGGCCGACAAGGGCCTGGCGCACGTGGACGTGCAGGTCACCGGGGTGCTCGGGGTGGCCGGGCTGCTGGTGTTCGTCTGGCGGCAGACGAAGCTGGCCGAGCCGCTGATCGACGTGCGGCTGTTCAGGCGGCGCGCGTTCTCCGCGTCGATCGGCACCAACCTGCTGGCGATCTTCACGATGATGGCCATGTCGCTGTTCTTCGCCTGGTACTTCCAGCTCGTGCTGGGCTGGTCGCCGCTGCAGGCGGGGCTCGCGGGCCTGCCGGGTGGGCTGAGCGGCGCGATCGGCGGCGTGGTGGCCGCCCCGCTGGTGAACCGCATCGGCAGGAACGGGGTGGTGGCGCTCGGCCTGCTGTTGAACGCGGTGGCGTTCTTCTACTACTCCACGATCGGCCTGGAGGTCAGCTACCCGGTCATGGCGTGCGCCATGGTGGTGGGCGGCATGGGCATCGGGCTGGCGTTCACCGTCAACAACGACAACGTGCTGGCCACCGCGCCGAGGGAGCGGGCGGGCGCCGCGGCGGCGGTCTCGGAGACCTCGTTCGAGCTGGGCGGCGCGCTCGGCATCGCGATCCTGGGCACGGTGCTGAACAGCACCTATGCCGGCCGCCTGGAGGTGCCCGCCGGGGTGCCGGGCGAGGCGGCGCGCGAGTCGATCGCCGGGGCGCTGGCCACGGCCGAGTCGCTGCCCGCCGCGCAGGCGGGTCAGCTCGTGCTGGCGGCGCGGGAGGCGTTCGTGCAGGCGGTGAACGTCACCGCGCTCGCCACGTCGGCGATGCTGGTGGTCGTGGCGGCGCTCGCGCTGGTGGGGCTCCGCGGCGTGCCCAAGGTCATCCCGGAGGAGGATCTCGTACGCGCGCACTGAGCCCTCGGACGCCGGCCCGGCTAGAGATGCGCGTGCAGGAACTCCGCCGTCGCCTCGACGGCCTGCGTCACGTACGGCTCGCGGTCGTACAGGTCGATGTGCTCCCTGGCGTCCAGCCAGACCAGCTTCTTCGGCTCGTCCAGCCGCTTGAACGCCTCCTCGGCGCCTTCGGGCGAGCAGAACCGGTCGGCCACGCCGTGCACGAGGAGCGCCGGTTTGGGCGACAGGAAGTCGGCGCCCATCATGTTGTCCATCGTGATCAGTTCGCGCACGCTCGCGCTGGTCACCCGGTTGGCCCAGTGGGCGGAGGCCGAGCGGGCGGTGCCGTAGTAGGCGTACGGCTCCGCGCCGGGCATGGCGGCCTCCCCCTCCTCGGCCACCGCCGGGATGTACGCCACCGGCCCGCCCTGGTCCTGCCGCTCCAGCACGGCGGTGAAGGAGGCCAGGGCCGCCTGGTAGTCCATGCCCGCGCGCATCGTGTACGGGTTGTTGTACGCGCCCGCGATCCCGGCGAACGCCTTCACCCGGGGGTCGAACGCGGCGAACTTGAGCGCGTAGCCGCCGCCCAGGCAGATGCCGACGGCGCCGATCCGCTCCCCGTCGGCCTCCGGCCGCGAGCGCAGGAACGACACCGCCGCGCGCAGGTCGTGCAGCTTGCCCTGCGGGTCCTCGTGGCAGCGCGGCTCGCCGCCCGACTCACCCCAGTTGCGGTGGTCGAAGGCCAGGGTGACGAACCCTCGGGCGGCCAGCCGCTCCGCGTACAGCCCGGTCACCTGGTCACGCACGCCGGTGAACGGGCCGGTCAGGACCAGGGCCGGGCACGGCTCCGTACTGTCGGGCACCCGCAGCTCTCCCACCAGCGGCACGCCGTCGGCGGCGAATTCGATTCTCATCTCTCCAGTGTGGCGGGAAGGGCCCGCGGCCGGGCCGGCCGCGGGCCCGTGCCGCTAGGAGTCGAAGCCCAGCCCCATCCGGTCCAGCGTGCGCAGCCACAGGTTGCGCTTGCCCTGGTGCTCGTCGGCCTTGGCGATCGACCAGCGGGTGAACTGGATGACGCCCGAGCGGACCGGCTCGGGCGGGAACGGCATCGGCTTCTCCCGTACCATGCGCAGCTCGGTGCGCTCGGTGCGCTGCCCCGACAGCAGGTCCAGCATGACGTTCGCGCCGAACCGGGTGGCGCCGACGCCCATGCCGGTGTAGCCGACCGCGTAGGCCAGGCGCCCGCCGTGCGCCTGCCCGTAGAACGCGCTGAACCTGCTGCAGGTGTCGATCACGCCGCCCCACCGGTGGGTGAAGCGCACGTCGGACAGCTGCGGGAAGGTGTCGTAGAAGTGGCCTGCCAGCTTGACGAAGGTCTCGTCGCGCTGCTCGTACTCCGGCTTGACCAGGCCGCCGTTGTAGTAGACGGCGTCGTAGCCGCCCCACAGGATGCGGTTGTCGTCGGTGAGCCGGTAGTAGTGGAACTGGTTGGCGCCGTCGCCCACGCCCTGCCGGTTGCGCCACCCGATCTCGCCGAGCTGGGCGTCGCTGAGCGGCTCGGTCATCAGCGCGTAGTCGTACACCGGCACCACGAAGTGCTTGAGCCGGCGCAGCAGCGGCGAGAACACCCCGGTGCCGAGCGCGACCCTGCCGGCGGTGACCGAGCCGTGCGGGGTGCGCAGGGTGATCGAGGCGCCGTCGTCGTCCAGTGAGCGCACCGGGCTGCGTTCGTGCACCCGCACCCCGAGCCGCACGCACGCCTCGCGCAGCCCCCACGCCAGCCGGGCGGGGTCGAGCATGGCGCAGCCGCTGCGGTCCCAGAGCCCGCCCAGGTAGGTGGGCGAGTCGATCTCGGCGCGGATCTGCTCCCGGTCCAGCGGCACGTAGTCCAGCCGGAGCTCCTCGATCAGGTCGAGGTGCTCGTACAGGGCGTCGAGCTGCCACTGCTCGGTGGCGACGTTCAGCTCGCCGGTGCGCTCGAAGGAGCAGTCGATGTCGTGGCGCCGCAGCGTCGCCTCGATCTCGTCGAGGTTCTCCACGCCCATGCGTTCCAGCCGCTCGATCTCGTCCGGCCAGCGCTCCAGCCCGTTGGGCAGTCCGTGCGTGAGGGTCGCCAGGCAGAACCCGCCGTTGCGGCCGGAGGCCGCCCAGCCGATCCTGCGCCCCTCAAGCAGCACCACGTCCAGCGAGGGGTCGCGTTCCTTGGCCATCAGGGCCGTCCACAGGCCCGAGAAACCGCCGCCGACGACGACCAGGTCGGCGGTGGTGTGTCCGGAGAGCCGCGGTCGCGGCTCGGGTCTGGCCGGGCTGTCCAGCCAGTACGGCTTGCGCTCCGCGTCAGCCAGCGCCTTCAGCGGATCCACAAATCCCACTTCCCTACGGTGTATGTCAAAAGTCGAAAATTGCGGGACCAAAACGGTGATCACGCGCGGGTTCCCCCCGCCGGAATCCGATCTCGCCTCCCTGTTCTTTGCCGGCAGCGTCGAAACCCCCCGCGCGGTCCGCGGGGGGCTGAGGTCTTTCAGGTACGGCGCCGGGCCGCGACCGCGTTGACGATCGCGATCAGTACGCCCACGCCGAAGATCAGCGTACCCATGACGTTCACCTGCGGCGGGATGCCCGTCTTCACCGAGGCGATGATCCACAGCGGGAAGGTGAGCTCGGAGCCGTTGACGAAGCTCGTCACCACATAGTCGTCGATGGACAGTGCGAAGGCCAGCATCGCCCCGGCCAGCACGCCGGGCATGATGGACGGCAGCGTGACCTGCCGGAACGTGGCCCACGGCCCCGCCCCGAGGTCCTTGGCCGCCTCTTCGAGCGACGGGTCGAGGCTCACCACCCGGGCCCGCACGGTCACGGTCACGAACGCCAGCGAGAACAGCACGTGCGCGATGGTGATCGTTATCTGGTTCCTCGGCACGTTCGCCGAGACGAACAGCGACAGCAGCGAGGCGCCCATGACCAGCTCGGGCGTGGAGATCGCGGCGAACACCAGGAAGTTCGTCGTGCCCTGGCCGCGGAACCGGTGGCGGCCCAGGGCCAGCCCGAGCATGGTGCCGATGACCACGGTGACGATCGTGCTGGCCACCGCGATGAGCAGCGAGTTGACCAGCGCGTCGCTCAGGTCGGGGATCGCGAAGAGCTCCCCGTACCACTTGAGCGTGAAGCCCTGCCAGGTCGCGTTCGACTTGCTCTGCTTGTCGTTGAAGCCGAACGCGATCATGACGGCGATCGGCGCGACCAGCCACAGGATGATCAGCCAGGTGTAGGCGTGCAGCAGCCGGTCGCCGAACCTCCCGCGCACCCCCCTCATCGGGCCGCCGCCTCTAGGACGTTCTCGGTGCCGAGCACCCTGGCGTACACGAAGATGCCCACGAGCAGCACCGCCATCAGCGTGAACGACAGCGCCGAGGCCGTCGGGTAGTCGTTGTTGACCAGATACTCGGTCTGGATGATGTTGCCGATCATGGTGGTGCCCGTGCCGCCGAGCACCTGGGCGTTGACCGGGTCGGCCGTGGCCGGCACGAACGTCATCAGCACCCCGGCGAACACGCCCGGCAGCGACAGCGGCAGCACCACCTTGCGAAAGGCGGTGCCGCGTGTCGCGTACAGGTCCTGCGCGGCCTCCACCAGGCGCGGGTCCACCCGCTCCAGCGACACGTAGATCGGCAGGATCATGAACGGCAGCCAGTTGTACGTCAGGCCCGCGATCACCGCGAACGAGGTGGCCAGCACGTGGAAGTCGGCGGACAGCACCCCCCAGCTCTTCAGCGTGCCGAGCACGATGCCGTCGTCGGCCAGCAGGAAGCCCCACGAGATCGTCCGCAGCACGAACGACACGAAGAACGGCAGCAGCAGCAGGAACAGGTAGACCGACTTGCGGCTGCCGCCCTTGAAGGCGATCCAGTAGGCGACCGGATAGCCGATCACCAGCATGGCCGCCGTCGCCGTCGCGCCGTAGCCCAGCGAGCGGACCAGCTGGGTGCTGTAGGTGCCGAGGGCGTCGCCGTAGTTGCCGAAGCTGAACGTCATGACGAAGCCGTCGATCACGTTCCCGGTCTGCAGCGACACCGACGCCATCGCCGCCAGCGGCACCACCAGGAAGATCGCCAGCCACATCCAGCTCGGCAGCGCGAGCAGGTAGGGGGTGAGACGCCTCATGGCCTACGCCTGGGTGACGGACTGGAAGATCGGGTTGAACACCTGCTCCTGGGCCGTGGTGAGCGGCGTGTAGCTGTGGAGCTTGGCGTAGTCGGCCTCGGTCGGGAACATCAGCGGGCTCTCGGCCATGTCGAGCAGGGCCTTCTTGTCGTCGCCCGACGCGCTCGCGGCCTTCTCGCGCAGCAGCTCCTGGACGGCCGGCACCGGGGTGACGAACTGGATGAACTCGTCCAGCTCGGCGGCGATCTCCGGCTTGTAGAGGAAGTCCATCAGCATCATGGCGTCGACCGGGTTGGCCGCGCCCTTCGGGATGAGCATGTTGTCGGTCCAGATCGTGCCGCCCTCTTCGGGGATCACGAACTTGACCGGCTCGCCCGCGAGCTGCCGCTGGAAGACGTCGCCGGACCAGGCCATCGACACCCAGATGTCACCGCGTGACAGGGCGTCGATGTAGTCCTGGTTGTAGTACTTGCGCACGATCCCGGCGTCACGCTGCGCCTGGAGCTTCTCCCCGGCCTTCTTCCAGTCGTCCTCGGTCGACTTCTCCGGGTCGACGCCGAGGGCGATCATGCCGAAGTTGGCGATCTCCTGGGCGTCGGCCATCATGCCGACCCGGCCCTCGTACTTGGCGTCGAACATCGCCTGGATGCTCGTGATGTCGTCCTTGACGTACTTGGTGTTGTACGCGATCCCGGTGAACCCGGAGGCGAACGGCATCGTGTACTTGTTGCCCGGGTCGTAGGCGCGGTTCTTGTACGCCTCGGCGGCGTTGGCCTGGAAGTTCGTCATCTTCGACTGGTCCAGCGTGACCGCGTAGCCCAGCTCGAACATGTGCTGGAGCTGGATGCCGTTGGTCATGACGACGATGTCGTAGCCGAGCGGCTGGCCGGCGCGGAGCACGGGGTCGGCCTTGCCGAAGAACTCCGTGTTCTCGTTGATGACCTCCTTGTACTCGTAGGAGATCCCGGTTTCCTGCTGGAACTTCTTCAGCGGGCCGTGGTCCTCGGGCATGTACTCGGGCCAGTTGGCGAAGACGACCTTGCCGTTCTTCTTCTGGCTCGCCCAGTAGTCGGCGACGGCGTCGGCCTTCGGCGGAGCGGCCTTCTGCCCCTGGACGCCACAGGCGGCCAGGGCCAGCCCGGCGGCGGACAGGCCGGCCAGCCGGAAGACGTCACGGCGGGTGCGGGGCTGGGTCATGCCCCGGTACAGGGCGGGGGAATGCAGGCGGTTCATGACGTGCTATCAACTTCCCATCACATATGAGTGCTGCGCCTGCCACGACAGCCAGACGGAGTCGCCCCGCTCCGCCGTGACCGTCGCGTCGTGCGCGTTCTGCTCGAACACCGTGATCTCGTCCCCGTCGGCGATCCGCACGGCGTAGCTGTTGTAGGTCCCGAGGTAGACGACCTCGGAGACGGTTCCGGGCAGGGCGCTCACGTCACCCGAGGGCTCCTGCTTGGCGAGGGTGATCTTCTCGGGCCGTACGGTCACCGACACCTCGCCCTCCTTGCCGGGCACCAGCACCCGGCCCTCGCCGACCTTCAGCACGCCGCCGGTGGCGGTGCCCGTCAGCAGGTTGGAGGTGCCGATGAAGCCGGCCACGAAGGTGGTCGCCGGCCGCTCGTAGATCTCGCGCGGCCCGGCGAGCTGCTCGATTAGCCCGTCCTTCATGACGGCGATCCTGTCGCTCATGGTCAGCGCCTCGTTCTGGTCGTGCGTCACGTACACGAACGTGATGCCGACCTCGCGCTGGATGCGCTTGAGCTCCAGCTGCATGGCCTGCCTGAGCTTGAGGTCGAGCGCGCCGAGCGGCTCGTCGAGCAGGAGCGCGCGCGGCCGGTTGACCAGCGCGCGGGCCAGCGCGACGCGCTGCTGCTGGCCGCCGGACATCTCGCGCGGGCGGCGCTTCTCGCGGCCGGTCAGGTCGACGATCTCCAGCATCTCGCCGACCCGCCGCTTGATCTCCTCGCGCGACGTCTTCTTCTGCTTCAGCCCGAAGGCCACGTTGTCCCACACGCTCATGTGCGGGAACAGGGCATAGGACTGGAAGACCATGTTCACGTCGCGCTTGTTCGGCGGGACGTCGGTGACGTCCCGGCCGTGCAGCCGGATCACGCCCTTCGACGGCTCCTCGAACCCGGCGATCATGCGCATGGTGGTGGTCTTGCCGCAACCGGACGGGCCGAGGAGGGAGAAGAACTCCCCCTCGGCGATGTCCAGCGTCACGCCTTTGACCGCCTGGACGACCTCGCCATGCGAGACGTACTCCTTGAGGACGTCCTCCAGCTCGATCGCACGGTCAGTTGGAGTGTCGATCGGACTCTGATCGGCCATGTCGGGGGGATTCCCTTTGTGCGTGCTTTACCGTGATTTTTCGGGCTATTCGCCGATGAAGTGCATGACGTGCTTGACCCTGGTGTAGTCATGCAGGCCGAACACCGACAGGTCCTTGCCGTACCCGGAGTGCTTGAAGCCGCCGTGCGGCATCTCCGAGACGAACGGGATGTGGGTGTTGACCCAGACCACGCCGAAGTCGAGCTTGTTCGACATCCGCATCGCGCGGCCGTGGTCGGAGGTCCACACGGAGCTGCTGAGCCCGTACCTGACGTCGTTGGCCTTGGCCAGCGCATCGGCCTCGTCGGTGAACGTCTGGACGGTGATGACCGGGCCGAACACCTCGTTCTGCACCATCTCGTCGTCCTGCTTGAGGCCGTCGACGACGGTGGGGGCGAAGAAGTAGCCCCGGTCGCCGACCCGCTGCCCGCCGGTGAGCACCTTGGCGTGCGCGGGGACGCGGTCGATGAAGCCCTGCACCCGGGCGAGCTGGGTCTCGTTGTTGAGCGGGCCGTACAGCGCGTCCTCGTTGGACAGGTCGCCGGTCACCGTGGCGGCGGCGGCCTCGGCCAGCGCGGCCACGAACTCGTCGTGCACGCTCTCGTGGACGAGCACCCGGCAGGCGGCGGTGCAGTCCTGGCCCGCGTTGTAGAAGCCGGCCACGGCGATGTCCTCGGCCGCCTTGCGCAGGTCCTTCACGTCCTCGAAGATCACGACAGGGGCCTTGCCGCCGAGCTCCAGGTGGACCCGCTTCAGGTCGTCGGCCGCGCTCCTGGCCACCGACATGCCCGCGCCGACCGACCCGGTGATCGCCACCATCGCGGCGGTCGGGTGGCTCACCACCGTGGCGCCGGTCTCGCGGTCGCCGGTGATGACGTTGAAGACGCCGGGCGGGAGCACGCTGCCGACGATCTCGGCGAGCTTGAGCGTGGCGACCGGGGTGGTGTCGGACGGCTTGAGCACCACGGTGTTGCCGGCCGCGAGCGCGGGGGCGATCTTCCACACCGCCATCATCACCGGGTAGTTCCACGGCGTGACCTGGCCGATCACGCCGATCGGCTCGTGCCTGATGACGCTGGTGTGGTCGGCGAGGAACTCCCCGGCCGTCGGGCCCTCAAGCGTGCGGGCGGCACCGGCGAAGAAGCGGAAGTGGTCGGCCGCCACCGGCGTCTCGTCCTCGGCCATGCGGGCGCGCGGCTTGCCGGTGTTGCGGCACTCCGCCTCGTTGATCTCGTCGGCCCGCGCCTCGATGGCGTCGGCGACCTTGAGCAGCAGGTTCGACCGCTCTCCCGGCGTGGTGGCGCCCCACGACTCGAACGCGGCGGCGGCCGCCGCGTAGGCGGCGTCCACGTCCTCGGGGCCGGAGATCGGGGCCTGGAGGTAGGCCTCGCCGGTGCAAGGATCGATGACGTCGGAGAATCGGCCGCTCTTGGCGTCCACGAACTCACCGTTGACGAAGTTCTGGAGACGGACGGTCAAGGGATGACCTCCTGGTGAGATGGCTTACTGATGTCGCAGGTGGGCGAGATGCCGCGACTCTTACAGAGTAACCGCATCTGAACAAGGGATTTCGTGGTGAAGATATCAAATTGCTACGAATTCGCTTGACAGACCGCCGAGAACTGAAAGCATGTCGCACCAGGACGGCAACCCGGCGGGAACGCCCCCGTAACATGCCGGACCGCTTGGAGGATCCCTCGACATGACGACGCCGCCGCGCGTACGCCGCAGCAAGGACGCGGCATCCGGACCGGTCGTGCTGGACGAGCTGTCCAAACAGATCATCGAGCAGCTCCAGTCCGACGGGCGCAAACCGTACGCCGCGATCGGCAAGGCCGTCGGCCTGTCGGAGGCGGCGGTCCGCCAGCGCGTCCAGCGCCTGCAGGACGCCGGCGTCATGCAGATCGTCGCGGTGACCGACCCGCTGACGCTCGGCTTCCCGCGCCAGGCCATGATCGGCGTCACGTGCGAGGGCGACCTGGAGTCCGTGGCAGACGAGCTGGCGGCGATAGAGGAGATCGACTACGTGGTGCTCACCGCCGGCTCCTTCGACGTCATCGTCGAGGTGGTGTGCGAGGGCGACCGTCACCTGCTGGAGATCCTCAGCAAGATCCGTGCCATACCGGCGGTGCGGGCCACGGAGTCGTTCGTCTATCTGAAGCTGCGCAAGCAGACCTACTCATGGGGCACCCGATAGCCGGGCCACGGCCCTGACCGGCGCCCCGTCGGCGCCCGCGAGCCGGATCGGCAGCATCGACACCTCGACGGCCCGTCCGGCCGCCTGCGCGTCCAGCAGCCGGCCGAGCCCGGTGAGGTTCTCGGCGATCACCGCGTGCGCCCCGCACAGCACCCGGTGCGCGGGAAAGTCCTCCGCCGGGGTGGGATCGACGCTCAGCGCGTCGATCCCCACGGTCCGCACGCCCCGCTCCACGAGCAGCCGCGCCGCCTCCTCGGTGAGGTGCGGATGATCGAGGTACGCGGGAGTCCCCCAGTGGGCCGACCACCCGGTGGCGACGAGCACGATCCGGCCCAGCTCGCCCCTGAAGAGGCCGGGCCCGATCGCCGCGCCTGGGGCGAGCCCCCGGGCGTCGACCGTCACGGCGGGCCCCACGAACCTCTCCAGCGGCAGCTCGTCCAGGTCGGGCAGGGTGTCGTCCAGGTGGAACGGCGCGTCCACGTGGGTCCCGGACTGCGAGCCCAGGTGCACGGCCAGGACGTTGACCCCGTCGCGGCCTGCGGTGAGTGCCGGCTCGATCGTCACCTCGGGATCACCCGGGTAGACGGGCATCCCGGTGACGATCGGCACCGACAGGTCGACCAGCTCCATGACGGCCATCCTCACACGCCGGTGAGCCTCTGGGGCTCGGGCGCCGGGGCGGCGATGGGCACGATCGGCGGCACGGGCGTGTCGGCCGCCCGCACCCAGCGCGGGCCGAGCGGGCCGTACACCTCGCGCGGCTCGGGGAAGGCCCACAGCAGCGCCAGGTAGAGCACCGCGGCCGTGCCCAGGCCCAGCGGCAGCGACACGTCCACCCCGCCGGCCAGGTCGCCGAGCGGCCCGACGAACTGGCCGGGCAGGTTGACGAAGGCCAGCGCAAGCAGCGCCGAGGCGAGCCAGGCGGTGATGCCGCGCCAGTTCCAGCCGTGGTTGAACCAGTAGCGCCCGCCCCGCTGCCGCCGGGTGAACACCTGCAGCGCCTCGGGGTCGTACCAGCCGCGGCGTGTCACGTACCCGAGCATCATGATCACCATCCACGGCGCCGTGCACGTGATGATCAGCGTGGCGAACGTGGAGATGCTCTGCGTGAGGTTGGCCGCGAAGCGGCCGACGAAGACGAACACGATCGACAGCGAGCCGATGAACAGCGTCGCCCGCACCCGGGAGAAGCGGGCGAACACGCTGGCGAAGTCCAGCCCCGTGCCGTACATCGAGGTGGTGCCGGTGGACATGCCGCCGATCAGCGCGATCAGGCAGACGGGCACGAAGTACCACGTCGGCGCGATGGCCAGCAGGCCGCCGACGTAGTTGGGCGCGGCCGGGTCCATGTACTCGGCGGCCTTGCCGGCGATGATCGACGCGGTGGCCAGGCCGAAGAAGAACGGCAGGATGGTGGACGCCTGCGCCAGGAAGGCGGCCGCCATCACCCGCCGCCGCGGCGTGTCCGCCGGGATGTAGCGCGACCAGTCGCCGAGGAAGGCGCCGAACGAGACCGGGTTCGACAGCACGATCAGCGCCGCGCCGATGAACGACGGCCAGAACAGCGGGTCCCCGGGCGCCAGCATGCCCGCGTACGACGGGTCGAAGTCGCCGGCGAACGCGAACACGCCGAGCACGAACAGCGCCGACGCCGCCACGACCGCGATCTTGTTGACGAACAGCATGAACCGGAACCCGTACACGCACACCACGAGCACCAGGCCCGCGAAGATCGCGTACGCGATCCCGTACATGAAGTCGTTCTGCGGCAGGCCGACGAGCCGGTGCGCGCCGCCCACGAGCGCGTCGCCCGAGGACCACACGGAGATCGAGAAGAACGCGATCGCCGTCAGCAGTGACAGGAACGAGCCGACGATCCGGCCGTGCACGCCCAGGTGGGCGGAGGAGGAGACGGCGTTGTTGGTGCCGTTGAGCGGCCCGAACAGCGACAGCGGCGCCAGGATGAGCGCGCCGACGAGCAGGCCGAGCACGGTCGCGGCGAAGCCCTGCCAGAACGACAGGCCGAACAGGATGGGGAAGGCGCCGAGCACGCAGGTGGCGAACGTGTTCGCGCCGCCGAAGGAGACCCTGAACAGGTCCAGCGGGCGGGCGGTGCGTTCGGCGTCGGGGATGCGGTCGACACCGCGGGTCTCGATCTCGGTGATGGGGGTGCTCACTTGTACTCCTGGAGGGCCAGCAGGCTGACGAGGTCGTAGGCGACGTGGGAGGCGGCCACCGAGGTGATCTCGGCGTGGTCGTAGGCCGGCGCCACCTCGACCACGTCGGCGCCGATGAGGTTCCCTCCGGCCAGGCCGCGCAGGATCTCCAGCAGTTCGCGGCTGGTGAGCCCGCCCGCCTCCGGGGTGCCGGTGCCGGGGGCGTGTGCCGGGTCGAGCACGTCGATGTCGACCGACACGTACAGGGGGCGGTCGCCGATGCGCTGGCGCAGCGCGTCGACCACCTCGTCGACGCCGCGCCGCAGCACGTCGGCCGCGGTGACGATGCCGAAGCCGAGGCGCCGGTCCTCGTCGAGGTCCTTCTTGCCGTACAGGGGGCCGCGGATGCCGACGTGGCTGAGCGCCTCGGTGTCGAGCAGCCCCTCCTCCACGGCCCGCCGGAACGGGGTGCCGTGCGTGTACTCGGCGCCGAAGTAGGTGTCCCAGGTGTCCAGGTGGGCGTCGAAGTGCAGCAGAGCGACCGGCCCGTGGCGCCGGGCGGCGTCGCGGAGCAGCGGCAGCGCGATCGTGTGGTCGCCGCCGATCGTCACCAGCCGGGCGTCCAGCGCGGCGGCCCCCGCCTCGACGCTCTCGATCGCCTCCTCGATGTGGTACGGGTTGGCGACGATGTCTCCCGCGTCCACCACCTGGGCGCGTTCGAACGGGGAGACGTCCAGCGCGGGGTGGTAGGGCCGCAGCAGCCGCGACGCCTCGCGGACCGCGGCGGGGCCGAACCTCGCTCCAGGCCGGTACGAGACGCCGCTGTCGAACGGCACGCCCACGACCGCCACGTCCGCGCGTCCGACCTCGTCGAGGCGAGGCAGCCGGGCGAAGGTGGCGGGCCCGGCGAAACGCGGGACCCTGGCTGAGTCGACGGGGCCTTTATTCATGGGCACAGTCAATGTCACGCTTCTGACCTGCGGCAATTGGCCGCGTCACGAAGTCCTACAGTAGGTGTTGTGGCGGACCACAAGGTGACGGTGCTCGACCTGTTGCGCTCCCCCGCCCTGCAGCTGCGGCTGCTCGCGGGCGAGGCGGGGCTCGGCCGGTCGGTGTCGTGGGCGCACGTGAGCGAGTTGGCCGACCCGACGCCGTGGCTGCTCGGCGCCGAGGTGATCATGACGACCGGCATCGGCGTGCCCCGTTCCGCCGCCGATCAGCGGGCATACCTGGAGCGGCTGGACGACGCGGGCGTGTCGGCGCTGGCCCTGTCGGCGCAGCTGCACGTGCCGCCGCTGCACCGGGCGTTCTTCGAGGCTGCGGAGCGGCGCGGCATGCCGGTGCTGGAGGTGCCGCTGGCGGTGCCGTTCATCGCCGTCGCCCAGGAGGTGGCCGCGGCGGTGCAGGAGGACGCCCGCCACCGGCTGGGCGCGCAGCTCCAGGTGTTCGGGGCGCTGCGCTGGCTGGCGTCCGAGGATCTCGACACGGCGACGCTGTTCAAGCGGCTGGAGCGGCTCTCCGGCTACCAGGTGTTCCTGTGCACGCCGCAGGGGCGTCCGCTGCTGCCCGGCGTGCCGGTGCCGCCGTCGCTGGACGTGCTGCCTTCGGAGCCGGAGGCGCCGCCGACCGTCCCCGGCGGTTTCGTGCTGCCGGTGCCGGCTCCCGGCGGGCCCGCGGGGTTCCTGGTGGCGTTCGAGCGCGAGGGCGCCCGGCCGGCCGGGCTGGCCGTGGTCCAGCACATCGCCACCGTGGCCGCGCTCCAGGTGGCCATGGCCAGGCACGAGCGGGAGACGCTGCGCCGCGAGGGCGCCGAGACGCTGTCGGAGCTGCTGCAGGACCTGCTCGACCCGGCCACCGCTCGCCGCCGCCTGGCCCGGCTGGGGCTGCCCACCGACACCGACGCGGTGCTCGTCGTGGTGCGCGGCGCCGATGACGTCGGCCTGCGGCGGGCGCTGGCCGACCACCCGCACCTCATGCTGCGGCGGGGCGACGACCTGTACGTGCTCGGCCCGCCCTCACTGGCCGGGCCGGTCACCGGCCTGCCGGCCGTCAGGGCGGGCATGAGCCGGCCGTTCCCGCCCGGCGCCTCCACCAGGGTGGCTCGGCGCGAGGCCGAGTGGGCGGCCACCCGGGCGGCCGAGTCCGGGCAGCCGCTGGTCGTCTACGGCAGGGACCCGACCGGGCGCTGGCTGCCGGACGACGCCGACACCCTGGCCGCCCTGGTGGACCACGTCCTGGGCGAGGTGATCGCGTACGACGCCGCGCACGGCTCACAGCTCCTGGCCACGGTCCGCACCTGGATGGAGCACGACCGCCGGGCCGAGGACACGGCGGCGCTCCTGCACATCCACCCCAACACGCTGGCGTACCGGCTGCGCCGCTTCGCGTCGCTGACGGGGCGCGACCTCACCTCGACGACCGCCTTCACCGAGGTCTGGCTGGCCCTCCAGGCCGCCGGCCAGCTCGGCCTGACCGACCGGGACGACCGGTCCTAGGACAGTTGCACGGTGGCGATCTCCCAGGCGCCCAGCGGAAGGCGGAGCGTGCCGTCCGTGACCTCCAGCTCGTCACCCGGGCGGCCGCGCAGGTCGGCGCGGCGGGCGCGGGTGAAGTCACCCGTGACCAGAGCCTCCGCGGGGTCGTCCGACAGGGCCACCACGCGGAGCTCCTTCCACTCCTCACGGGCCCGCAGCGAGGTCATGACCACGCCGTCGCCCGTGACCGACAGCCCCGCGGCGGGGGCGGGCAGCGGCAGGGACGGGTCGCCCGATCCGGCCACGGTCAGCAGGTCGTGCCTGAACACCTCGGCCGCGCCGGGCACCGCCGACCACGTCCCGCTGTAGGGCATGAGCGCGAGGCTCACCGACCGCAGCCCCCGCGACTGCGCCGCCGGGGTCGGCAGCTGGGGGCCCGCGGGCTCGGGCCGGAGCGCGTGCCGGTTGCGTGACAGGTAGCCGACGGAGCGCAGCAGCGTGAGCGCCAGCTCCCCGCCGTCCTCCACCAGTTCGTACTCGGTGACGTGCTCCAGCAGCGCCGCCACTCCCCCGGCGGCCACCCACGAGGAGGCCGGGTAGGTGGGCAGCGGCTCCTCGCCGCAGCCGGCCTCGGCTCTGAGGCCGCGGGTGACGACCGCGAACTGGCCTTCCGCGTGCGACTCGGCGGCCCGCTCGGGCAGCGGCACGTGCAGCCGTACCCGGTGGTCGGCGCACCGGTTGTCGAAGTCGACGCTGAGCCGGACGAACGGCTCGCCCGCGCGCAGCTCGACGCGGGTGCGGACGGCGATCTCCTCGGTCGCCTCGGTGCGGGACCGCGCGGGGATCTCCGGCGTGCCCTCGATCCCGTCGCCTGCGGCGGGCCACCGGTAGGTGCGCCACACGTCGTACGCGGCCACCAGCGGACCGGCGCACACCATCTCCACGTGCACCGACTCCGGCTCGAAGACGAACCGGTCCTCGGCCGGAGGCGCGTAGTTGTAGCTGTCGCCCACGTCGCCGCCGTCGACGATGCGCCCGGCGCCGCTGAGCGTGACGCCGCCGGCGCCGGTCAGGGTCAGGGTGCCGTCGCGGTCCACCTCGACGCGGAGCAGCCCGTTGTCGAGCACCCGCTCGTCGGCCCCGACCGGCAGGGTCGACGCGGGCAGGTCGCTGGCGTGGCCGCCGCCGCGCTCCGGCCGCACGCTCGTGTGGCCGAGGGGCGGCGCCTCGACGAGCGCGGCCACGGTGCGGCGCGGCTCGGCGAGGATGCGTACCCGGGTGATCCCGGCGAGCGCGCCGCGCACCTGGCCGACGTCGAACGGCAGCCGCGACTCGCGGGCGACGGTGAACGTCAGCACGCCGTCCTCGGCGGACCAGCCGGTGATCTGCTGCCCGTACAGCTCGGTGCCGTGGACGAAGGTGAGCGCCGTGACGGGGTCCATCTCCTCGTCGAGCAGCAGCGTCGGCGCGTACTCCAGCGGCTGGATCGGCACCCTGGCGCCGGCCGGGTCGACGACCGGGTCCTCGCCCGCCAGGTCGAGCAGCACCACGCCGCGCCGGGCGGCGGGCGTGGGGTTGACGACGAGCATGCCGCCGGACGGCACGGACGCGGACAGCCGGGCGGTGACCATGTCGCGCACGGCCTGGCCGAGGTGCTCGGCCTCGGCGATGCGGGCGGCCACCTGCTGGGCGGTCTCGTCGACGCCGCAGCCGGTCACCGAGTCGTGGCCGCTGGCGTCGACCAGCCGCCACCAGGCCATGTCGAGGAACCGGCCGGGCCACTCCGCGCCCCAGAGCGCGGCCAGCGGCTCGGCGTACCGTTCGACCATCCGCTCGGCGCGGCCCATGGCCTGCTTCACGTGCGCGCGTACGGAGATGACGCCGGGCAGGATGTTGGCCCGCGCGTGCGAGCGCAGCTCACCCGCCACCCGGGGCAGCCCTTCCACGTCGGCCGGGTGCGCGGTGACGTAGCCGGACAGGGTGTCCATGCGGGCGCCGAGCCCGTTCACCATCTCGGGCAGGCCGCGCACCGGGGCTGAATGGTCGGTGCCGTACATGGCCAGCAGCGGCCCGTCGGGCCCGTGCCAGCGGCGCATGGTCTCGACGAAGGCGGCGCCGCGCTCGACCAGCCGATCGGGGTCCTCGAACAGGTGGGCGCCGTTGCCGTAGCCGCCCGCGGGCAGGTACTGGGTGCGGATCGCGGTGCCGTCGGGGGCGACCCAGGCGAACGCGTCGGTGGTCACCGACGACGGCACGCCTCGGTACACGCAGGCGTAGGGAAGCCCGGCCCGCCTCAGGATCTGCGGCATCTGCGCGGTGTGGCCGAACATGTCGGGCAGGTAGCCGACCGGCATGGCGCCGCCGAGCTTGTCGGCCCTGGCCATGCCCAGCTCCAGGTTGCGCACGATGTTCTCGCCCGAGCAGAGGAACTCGTCGAGCAGGATCTGCCACGGCCCGACCGCGAGCCGGCCGGACTCGACCAGGGCGGCCACCCGGTCGCGGTTCTCCGGCCGCACCTCCAGGTAGTCGTCCACGCAGGCGAGCTGCCCGTCGAGGGTGAAGTGGTAGCCGGGCTCGCGCTCCATGGTGTCGAGCACCTCGTCCATCAGCGCGACCAGCCGCAGCCGGAAACGCTGGAACGGCTCGTACCACTCCCGGTCCCAGTGGGTGTGCGGGACGACGACGATCTCCCCGGCGAACTCTGCGGTCACGCTGCTTCCCCTCCGATCGGCAGGTCATGCTGTACGGCGTAGCGGGCCGCGATGCGCTGGGCGGTGACGATGTCCTCCAGCGCGCCGGCCCGGTCGGTGAGCGGCGGCGTGCCGTCGGTGACGAAGGCGTGGAAGGCGGCCAGCTGGACCTCGAACGCCTCGGTCACCTCGCGCCACTCGGCGCGGCTCTCGCCGCCGGACACCACGGTGAGAACGGTGGGCGCGTTCATCAGGTAGGGCGAGGGGAAGACCAGCTCCAGCGAGCCGGCGTCGTGGTGGATGACCACGGTCTCCCGGTACGCGGGATAGTCCTCCAGGTAGTGCCACCGGATGGAGAACCGCCCGGCGGCCGGGAGCCGCCCGGAGATCTCCACGGATCCGGGCGCCTCCCCCCACGTCTCGACGTGCCCGATCTCCGCGGGCGAGCCGGTGAAGCCGCGCAGCAGCGACAGGTCGTGGCAGACGGACCCGAGCGCGATCGCGTACAGGTCGCGGACCGGCGCGGGCGCCTCCTCGCCGAGCGCCCGCGACACGAGCTCCTCCTCGCGGGCGCGCAGCGTGGTGAGCAGGTCGGCGGGCACGTCGCGGGCCTGGGTGAGGTTGGCGAAGGCGAGCTGCGACTCCCCGCTGGGGTGCAGCACGGTCACCTCGACGGACCTGATGGCGTCCGGCCCGCCCAGCTCGGCCAGCAGCTTCCCGGCCCGGCGCACGGCCGGGTCGTACTGCTTCATGTAGCCGACCATGAGCCGGCCTTCCGGCAGCTCGGCCACCTCGGCGCGGGTCAGCGCCAGCGGCTTCTCGCAGAGCACCGCGTGACCCGCCGCGAGCGCCCGGCGCACGGTGTCGCCGTGGGAGCCGGAGGCGAGCACGAGCACGGCCTCGAAGCCGCCCGCCTCCAGCATCGCGTCGAGAGAGGTGTACCGGCCGGGCGCGCCCAGCCGGTCACCGGCGGCGTCGGCGAGCGTCCGCGACAGGTCGCAGACGGCCGTCACCTCGAACAGGTCGCGACGGCGCGACAGCAGCGGCGCGTACACCGCCTGCGTGACGGCGCCGCACCCGACAAGGGCGATCTTCAAGACTGGATCCTCCAGCGTGACGTCAAAGTCCGAGTTCCCGTAGCTTCTCGCGGTTGGCGGCTTGATCGGTGATGTTCTGGGCAACTGACCGCCTGCCGGGCAGGGTGTCCTGCTCGATGATCACCCAGCCGGTGTAACCGGTCTCCTCCAGCGCCCGCACCACGCCGGGCAGGTCCAGCTCGCCCTCACCGAGCGGGGCGAAGCCGCCCCGGCCCATCAGCTCGCGCAGGTCCACGCCGTCGTCCAGGGCGCGGGCCAGGATCGCCCGGTCACCGTCCTTGACGTGCACGTGGCCGATCCGGCCCGACCAGTCGCGCAGCGCGGTCACCGGGTCTCCCCCGGCCAGCAGCAGGTGGCCGGTGTCGAGGCAGAGCTGCACGTCGGTCAGCTCCAGCAGCCGCTCCACGTCCTCGGGGGTCTCGACGTAGGTGCCGAGGTGGTGGTGGAAGGCGGGCTCGAAGCCGGCGTCGCGGCAGCGCCGGACCGCCTCCTGGACGCGCGAGGCGTATCCGGCCCACTCCCCCGGCTCCAACCCTGGAGCGTTCCCGCCGGGGCGGGCGAAGCGCGCGGGCGAGCCGGAGCAGCCGAGCGTCGGCCGGGGTTTGAGATGGTCCGGGGCGGGCGGGGCTGCGGCGAACACCTCCAGGGTGGCGTCCAGGGCGTCCAGCCCCTTGCCGAACTCGCCGGCGTCGCCGTAGCGCAGGTCGGCCCAGCCGCCGGCGAGCAGCAGCCCGTCCAGCCGCTCGGCCAGGTCGTCCTTGGTGCCGAGATAGCCGATGGGGCCGAGGTCGATGCCCTCGTAGCCGGCGCCGGCGATGGCCGAGACCATCTCGGCGGAGGTCAGGGGCGGCGGCGCGTCGCTCAGCTCGAACACGCCGAAGCTCACGGGGGCGTTGGCGACACTGATCAGGCGCATAGCGCCATCACCTCGTTCTCGTAGGTTTCCAGGCGGTGCCGTCCTTCCGCGGCGGGCAGCAGCACCCTGTCGCCGCGGATGACCAGGCGCTCGCCGCCGGGGCGTACCAGGATGAGGCCGTCGGCGTCCAGGGCGAGCAGCTCGTCGCCCAGGCGCAGCAGCAGGGGGGCGTCGGGCCCCGCGGATATGGCGGTGCGGCCCTCGGCGACGGCGGCGAACACCGCGCCGGTGTCCTCGGCGAGCACCCAGGTGGTGGGCGAGCCGGGCAGGCCGTCGGCCCCGGGCCGGTGGAAGTCGCTGGCGCCGATCGCCACCAGGTCGGGATGCCAGGCGTCGGCCCAGGCCAGGGGGGCGCCCCAGCGCCGGTCCCACCAGCCGGAGTGCCAGACCTCGGCGATCCTGGGCCGCCGGGTGAGCGGCTGCAGCCAGGCGCAGTCGCCGCCGAGCGGGTGGTTGATGGAGATGAGCCCGCCCGCGCGCTCGGCGTGCGCAACCCAGGAGTCGGCCGGATCGCGGAAGTCGACCCAGCCGACGTCGCCGAACACGTTGGCGTGCCCGCGGTCGGTGGTGACCTCCTGGCCGGGCAGCAGCGCGATGCCCCGGTCGGTCTTGGCCAGCCCGGGGTGGTGGCTGACCGTGTTGTGGTCGGTGACGGCCAGGAAGTCCAGGCCGCGCCCGTGGGCCAGCTCGGCCAGCTCGGCGATGGTGAGCTGGCCGTCGCTGTGGACGGTGTGGGCGTGGAAGTCGCCGGCGAACCAGCGCAGGCCGTCGAGGTCGGGGACGTCGCGCCGCGGCGGCCGCTCGCCGTGCGCCGGCTCGGCCTCCTCCTCCGGCGGCGGGGGCGTGGTCTCGGTACGGATCTCCAGCGTGTAGTCGAGACCCTGCGGCGGGATCCGGTGCAGGCGCAGCCACACCTGCCACTCGCCGGTCTCGGGCTCGCCGGGCAGGTAGCCGGGCGTGGCCCAGCCGGGCGTGATCGTGTACTCGTCGCGGGCCCCGCCGGACCAGCCGCGGAAGCCGCCCGGCCCGGCGCAGCCCAGGTCGAGCACGCCCTGGGAACGGTCGTACGACAGCCGGACGGTGACGGCGGCGGTGCCCGCCGGCACCTCGAACGGCACCTCGCGCAGGATGCGCTCCAGCCGGTCGTCCAGGCTCCAGCGGCCCCTGATGACGGTCATGCGGCCACCAGCTCACCGTCGCGGTAGACCAGCGCGCGGTCGCTCCTGGGCACCACGGCGCCCTGCTCGCCCAGCGCGGGCTCCTCACCCTCGGCCACCACGCCCTGCACCGTGACGCCGCCGACGTCCAGGGTCACCAGGTGGGACGCGCCGAGGTTCTCCAGGATGACCACGCTGCCGCTCAGGCCGCCCTCGACGGTTCCGGCCTGGTAGGTCATGTATTCAGGGCGCACGCCGTACACGAGCTTCTCCCCGTCGACCACGAGTCCTTCCGCCGAGGCGGGGACGGGCACCTTGCACCCGGCCACCTCAAGGGTGTCACCCCGGGCGACGGCGTCCAGCAGGTTCATCGGAGTCGAGCCGATGAATCCGGCGACGAAGGTGTTGGCGGGCCGCTGGAACACCTCGGAAGGAGTGCCGATCTGGCGGATGAGCCCCGCCTCCATGATCGCCATCCGGTCGGCCATGGCCAGCGCCTCGGCCTGGTCGTGGGTGACGAACACGGTGGTGACGCCCAGCTCGCGCTGGAGCTTCTTGAGGAACGTGCGCGCCTCCAGGCGGAGCCTGGCGTCCAGGTTGGACAGCGGCTCGTCGAACAGGAACGCCTGCGCCTGCGTGGCCATCACCCGCGCCAGCGCGACGCGCTGCTGCTGGCCGCCGGAGAGCTGGCCGGGCCGCCGGTCCATCAGCTTCTCCAGGCCCAGCCGGGCGGCCACCTCCTCCGCCTTGGCCCGGCGCTCGGCCTTGGCGACCTTCTTGATCCGCAGCGGGTAGGCGATGTTGTCGGTGACGTCCATGTGCGGGAACAGCGCGTAGTCCTGGAAGACCATGGCGACGTCGCGGCCGCCCGGCTGCACCCTGGTCACGTCGCGGCCGCCGATGACGACCGCGCCGCCGGTCGCGGTCTCCAGACCGGCGATGGTACGCAGCAGCGTCGTCTTCCCGCAGCCCGAGGGGCCGAGCAGGGCGAAGAACTCGCCGTCGGGGATGGTCAGGTCCAGCGAGTCGAGCGCCTTCACTCCACCGGGATAGACCTTGGTCAGGCCCCGAAGTTCGATTGCGGCCATTTCAGCGCTTGATCCCTCCGTGGAAGCGGAAGCCGTACTTCTTGCTGACGAACAGGTACATGAGCACCACGGGGACCGAGTAGAGCAGGCCGAACGTGGACAGCACCTTGAGGTTGGCCTGGCCGCCCTCGGTGTAGAGGGTGTACATGATCACCGCGGCGGGCTGCTTCTCGACGTCGCTGAGCAGCAGGTACGGCATGAGGAAGTTGCCCCACACGTTCGCGATCGTCCACACGGCGATCGTGGCCAGGCCGGGCCGGACGACGGGGACGACCACGTGGCGGACGATCTGCAGCGGCGAGGCGCCGAAGACCCGCGCGGACTCCTCGTACGACTTCGGCGTGGTGTCCATGAAGTCCTTGATCATGAAGATCGCGGCGGGCAGCAGGCCCCCGGTCATGATCAGGATCAGGCCCGTGTGCGAGTCGATCAGGCCCAGCTCGATGGCGAGCTGGAACAGCGGCACCATCGCGGCCGTGCCGGTGATGATCGACGAGAGGAGCAGCAGCGCGTAGAGCAGCGCGTCGCGGCCCGGCAGCCGCACCCGGCTGAGCGCGTAGGCGGCCAGCGCCGACATCACCACCACCAGGACCGCCGTGCCGATGGCCAGGATCAGCGAGTTGACCAGCGAGCCGAGCGCGTACGGGTGATCCAGGATGATCTGGAAGTTCTCCCAGGTGAAGTCCGGCACCCGGACCTCGTACGTGGGGTTCGAGGTGAACGGCGCCGAGGCGAGCCACAGGAGGGGGATCGTGAAGAAGGCCAGCAGTAACGCGACCAGCGTGTAGAAGCCGATCCGGCCGGCGACGAACCGCGTCATCCCTTCCTCCTGAGCAGCCGCAGGTAGAAGATCGCCACGACCAGGTTGATGAGCAGGATGATCGTGGAGATCGCGGCGCCGTAGCCCAGGTCACCGGCCTGGAGCGCGGTCTTGTAGACGTACACGGCCAGGATCTCCGTCTTGTTCTCCGGGCCGCCCGCGGTGAGCAGGAAGGGCCCGAAGTCGTTGAACGTCCACAGGCTGATCAGCAGCAGGTTGGTCAGGATGTGCCCGCGGATGTGCGGGAAGACCACGTCACGCAGCTGCTGCCAGCCGGACGCCCCGGCCAGCCTGGCGCTCTCCAGGTGGGAGGGCGGCACGTTCCCGAGCGCGGCGCCGTAGAGCATCATCGAGAACGCGGTGCCGCGCCAGGTGTTGAAGAGGATGATCGACAGCATCGGATAGTCGAGCAGCCAGGCGAAGCCCGGGATGCCGAGCAGCGCGTTGAGCGTGCCGCTGTCGCGGTCGAGCAGCGCCACCCACAGGAACGCCACGACCGCGCTCGGCAGGATCCAGGCCAGGATGACCACGCCCTCGACGACGCTCTTCAGCGTGCCGCGGCGGTTGCGCATCAGCCAGGCGAGGGTGAAGCCGAGCACCACCTGCCCGATGACGGCCGACCCCAGCACGAACTGGAAGGTCAGCACGGTGGAGTTCCAGAACCCCGGGTCCGACAGCGCCTTGAGATAGTTGTCCAGGCCGACGAACTGCGGCTCGGCCGCGGCGATCCCGGTCAGCCGGTAGTTCATCAGCCCCAGGTACATGACCCAGAGAGCAGGGAAGACCAGGAAGACCGCGATGAGCGCCAGGGCGGGCGCCACGAAGGCCCCCGCCCGCAGCCTGCCCAGGCCCGCGGCGTCGGAGCTGTAGCCGCGGGCGGGCGACTCGTCGAGGGCCTTCGTGTCAGGAGGCGACGTTTGCTGCGCCACCGACGATTCCTTCGAGCTTCTTCTGGTAGTCGGCGGCCGCCTGGTCGGCGGCCGTGCCGCCGGCGACCGCGGCCGTGGCCTCCTGGAGCGCGACCGACACCTGCGGGTAGACAGCAACCGGCGGCCGGTAGGCCGTCAGCGGGAGCACCTCGTCGGAGATGTAGGTCAGGAGCGGCTCGCCGGCCAGGATCTCCTTGTTGACGTCGGTGCGCGGGGTGATGCGCACGTTGCCGTCCTTGGTCTCTTCCTTCAGCGCGTCCGCCGACAGCGTGAAGGCCAGCAGCTCGAAGGCTTCCTTCGGGTGCTTGCTGTTCGGGTTGAGGGTCCGCAGCGCGCCGCCGGACATGCTCACGAAGTCCTGGCCGCGGATGCCCTTGCCGGGCTCGATCGCGGGGATCTTGGCGTAGCCGACGACCTCGTCGCGGTCGGCCATCGGGGCGACGCCGGTCTTGGGGTTGACCACGCCGCGCCAGAAGTAGTCGCCCTCCAGGAGGATGCCGACCTTGCCCTCGGCGAACTGCTGGAACGACTTGTCGCGGCCCTTGGCCTCCTGCTGGAGCTTCGGGTCGCCGAGGCCGCTGCCGCCGTAGACCTTCTGGTAGAGGCCGAGCACGTCCTTCAGCGGCTGCGCCGCGCCGGTCCACTTGCCGTCCACCTGCACCTCGCCGCCGGCGCCTGCCAGCAGCGGGAGCACGCCCTGCATCGTGGTGGCCTCGCCCATGGCGGTACCGGCGTTGATCTGGATCGGCACCGGGACGCCGGACGACTTGAGCTTCTCGCCCGCGTCGAGGACCTCCTGCCAGCTCACCGGCTGCCAGTCGGCGGGCAGCCCGGCCTTCTGGAAGAGCGTCTTGTTGAAGTAGAGCACGCGGCCGTCGGTGCCGACGGGCAGGGCGTACTTCTTGCCGTTGTAGGTGGCCAGGCCCTGGACGGCCTCCGGGATCTGCTGCCAGCCCTCCCAGCTCTCGGCCTCCGGCCCGGCGACCTCCGCCAGCGGCTTGATGTAGCCCGCCTCGGCGAACTCCCCGGCCCAGATGCCGTCGATGTCGATCACGTCGGCGCCCTTGCCTGACTTCAGGTCGAGGGAGAGCTTGGTCTTGTACTGCTCGTCGTCGACGCCGCTGGGAACGAACTTGACCGTGACGTCCTTGCCCTTGGCCTTCTGGGCCTCCTCGAACTTGGGGATCACCCAGTTGGCGATGTGGTCGGCCGCCGCCGCGTTCTTGCCTCCGGCGATGGCGTTCTGGGCGATCGTCAACTCGATGGCGCCGCCTTCGCCGCCATCACCGGACGACTGGCCGCACGCGGCCAGTCCCAGCGCGGACGCGGCGAGCACCGCGACCACACCCATCGACCTGTTCCGCACCATTCTGCAAACCCTCCGACACGTCCATAAGGGAGGAAGTCAGGGCCAATATGTCATGACATGTATATGACGTAAAAGTCCTGGCTGATTCCGGGGAGCGTGCCCACGGGGCCCTTCGGAATACGGCACGGGGCACAGTTGAGAAACATAGCGGACATCCGTATGTCATGACAATATGCCATAGTGTCTGCCGGAAGCTCCAGCTCTGGAGGTGCGTTGTTCGACCTGATCACGATGGGACGCTGCGGCGTCGACATCTATCCGCTGCAGACCGGCGTGAGCTTGGTTCACGTCGAGTCCTTCGGCAAGTTCCTCGGCGGCAGCCCGACGAACGTCGCGGTCGCCGCGGCGCGTCACGGCCTGCGCCCCGCCGTGGTGACCGCCGTGGGCGCCGACCCCTTCGGGGAGTGGGTACGGCAGGCGATCCGCGGATTCGGTGTCGACGACGTCTTCGTGGGGACGGTCGAGGGGCCGCCCACGCCGGTCACGTTCTGCGAGATCTTCCCGCCCGACCACTTCCCGATCTACTTCTACCGGGGCGAGCATCCGCCTGACCTGCGGATCACCCCCGAGTCGCTCGACCTGGACGCGATCCGCCGGACGCCGGTCTTCTGGTTCACCGGGACCGGGCTGAGCCAGGAGCCCAGCCGCTCGGCGCACGCCGCCGCGCTGGCGGCCCGGACCGCGCCGTCCGGGTGGACCGTGTTCGACCTGGACTACCGCCCGATGCTGTGGGAGTCGCGCGAGGCGGCCGAGCGCGAATACCGGCGCGCGCTGCCGCACGCGAACGTGGCCGTGGGCAACCTCGACGAGGTCGAGATCGCCGTCGGCACCCGCGACCCGGAGGCTGCGGCGCAGGCGCTGCTCGACGCCGGGATGGAGGTGGCGATCGTGAAGATGGGCCCCGACGGGGTGCTGGCCCGCAGCGGGAAAGAGCACGTGGTGGCCGAGCCGGTCCGGGTCGAGGTGGTCAACGGGCTGGGCGCGGGCGACGCCTTCGGCGGCGCGGTCTGCCTCGGGCTGGTGCGCGGCTGGTCGCTGGAGCGTACGGTGCGCTTCGCCAACGCGGCGGGCGCCCACGTGGCGGCGCGGCTGGCCTGCGCGGAGGCCATGCCGACCACCGGCGAGGTGCTGGCCCTGCTGGAGGACCGGCCCGCGACCACCGCCGGAGAGGCCGCTACCGACCCGCGGAGCGAGGTGCGTCCTTGAGCGACGTCACGCTGCCCAGGACCACGCGGTACGAGGAGCTCACCCACATCCGCGCCACCAGGCCCGGGGCGATCGCGCAGGCCGCGGCCCGCCGTCAGCGGCGTGAGCTGCCGGGCGAGGGCGGGCGGCTGCTGATCGTCGCGGCCGACCACCCGGCGCGCGGCGCGCTGGCCGTGCGCGACCGGCCGCTGGCCATGGCCAGCCGGACCGACCTGCTCGACCGGCTGCGGGTCGCGCTGGCCCGGCCCGGCGTCGACGGCATCCTGGCCTCCCCCGACGTGCTGGAGGACCTGCTGCTGCTCGGCGCGCTGGAGGGCAAGCTGGCCTTCGGCTCGATGAACAGGGGCGGCCTGCAGGGCTCGGTGTTCGAGCTGGACGACCGGTTCACCGGCTACGACGCCGCCGCCATCGACGAGATGCGGCTCGACGGCGGCAAGATGCTGTGCCGCATCGACCCGTCCGACCCCGCCAGCGTCACCACCCTGGAGTCGTGCGCCCGCGCCGTCACCGATCTGGCCAGGAGGCGGCTCGTGGCGATGGTGGAGCCGTTCTGGACGACGCGCACCGAGACCGGGGCGGTCCGCAACGACCTGTCCCCCGACGCGGTGATCCGCGCCATCAGCGTGGCCCAGGCGCTCGGCGTCACCTCCGCCTACACCTGGCTGAAGATCCCGGCGGTGGCCGAGATGGAGCGGGTCATGGCCGCCACCACGCTGCCGGCGCTGCTGCTCGGCGGCGACCCGCCGGACGCTGCCGCCGCCTTCGCCGACTGGGGGCGCGCGCTGCGCCTGCCGGGCGTGCGAGGGCTCGTCGTCGGCCGCGCCCTGCTCTACCCTCCGGACGATGACGTCGCCACCGCCGTGGACGGCGCCGCCGCACTGGTTCGAGAGGCTGGATCATGACATTCTTCCCGTACGGCAAGGCCGCGAACGGGCCGTGGGCCGTGGAGATCACGCCGTCGCTGGCCGGTTGGGACTATTCGGGCCTGCGGGTGGTGGACCTGGCCGGGGCTCCCGTGTCGTTCGACACCGGCGAGGAGGAGATGATCGTCCTGCCGCTGTCGGGCTCCTGCACGGTGACGGTCGGGGCGGACGGCTCGCGGGTCTTCGAGCTGGCCGGGCGGCCGTCGGTGTTCGCCGGGCCCTCAGATTTCGCCTATATCCCGATTTCTGAGCATGTGACGCTGACCGGTACGGGCCGGATCGCGCTGCCGTCCGCGCGTGCCGCCCGCCGCCTGGAGCCGCGCCACGTGCCCGCCTCGGCGGTGCCGGTGGAGCTGCGCGGCGCCGGCCAGGCCAGCCGTCAGGTGAACAACTTCGCCGCGCCCGGCGTCCTCGCCTGCGACAAGCTGGTCGCCGTCGAGGTGCTCACCCCCGGCGGCAACTGGTCGTCCTACCCGCCGCACAAGCACGACACGGCGAACCCCGGCGAGGCCGTGCTGGAGGAGATCTACTACTTCGAGGTGGCCGATCAGGGGCTCGGCTACCAGCGCGTCTACTCCTCCGAGCGGGGGCAGATCGACACCCTGGCCGAGGTGGGCTCCGGCGACGTGGTGCTGGTGCCGTACGGCTACCACGGCCCGTCCATGGCCGCGCCCGGCTACGACCTCTACTACCTGAACGTGCTGGCCGGCCCCGCCGGTGAGCGGTCCATGGCGTTCTGCGACGACCCCCGCCACGCCTGGATCCGCGCCACCTGGGACGGCCAGGACATCGACCCCCGGCTGCCCTTCGGGAGGACCTCGTGAAGCTGACCGTGGCCCAGGCGGTGGTGCGTTTTCTCGCCGCCCAGCACACCGAGCGCGACGGCGTCGAGCACCGGATGTTCGGCGGCGTCTTCGGCATCTTCGGCCACGGCAACGTGGCCGGCATCGGCCAGGCGCTGGCCACCTCCGGCCCCGGCCTGCCCTACTATCTGAGCCGCAACGAGCAGGCCATGGTGCACACCGCCGCCGCGTACGCGCGGGCCGCCAACCGGCTGTCGACGCTGGCCTGCACCACCTCGATCGGCCCCGGCGCGACCAACATGGTCACCGGCGCGGCCGCCGCGACCATCAACCGGCTGCCCGTGCTGCTGCTGCCCGGCGACATCTTCGCCACCCGGGTGGCGAGCCCGGTGCTGCAGGAGCTGGAGGACCCGCGCTCCTACGACGTCTCCGTCAACGACTGCTTCAAGCCGGTCTCCCGCTTCTGGGACCGGGTCAACCGGCCCGAGCAGCTCCCGGCGGCGCTGCTGGCGGCCATGAGGGTGCTCGCCGACCCGGCCGAGACGGGCGCGGTGACGCTGTCGCTGCCGCAGGACGTGCAGGCCGAGGCCGCCGACTGGCCGGAGGAGCTGTTCGCCCGGCGCGTCTGGCACATCCCCAGGCCGCGCCCCGAACGGTCCGCGCTGGCCGGGGCCGCCGAGCTGGTCAAGGCCGCGTCCCGGCCGCTGATCGTGGCCGGCGGCGGCGTGATCTACAGCGAGGCCACCGGTGAGCTGCGGGCCTTCGCCGAGACGTTCGGCGTCCCGGTCGCCGAGACCCAGGCGGGCAAGGGCGCGCTGCCGCACGGCCACCCGATGGCGATGGGCGCGATCGGCGCGACCGGCACCACGGCCGCCAACGCGCTGGCCCGCGAGGCCGACCTGATCATCGGCGTCGGCACCCGCTACAGCGACTTCACCACGGCCTCCCACTCGCTGTTCGCGCCGGAGGCCCGGTTCGTCAATCTGAACGTCACCGGCTTCGACGCCGCCAAGATGTCCGGGCTTCAGCTCGTCGCCGACGCCCGCGAAGGGCTCGCGGACCTGGCGGCGGCGTGCTCGGGCTGGGCCACCGGCGAGGACTACCGGTCCCGCGCCACCGGCCTGTCGCGGGCCTGGGACTCCGCCGTCGACGCGGCGTACGCGCTCGACGGCGACCCGCTGCCGCAGCCCGCCGTCATCGGCGCGGTGAACGCGGCGGCGGGCGACGACGGCGTGGTCATCTGCGCGGCCGGGTCCATGCCCGGCGACCTGCACAAGCTCTGGCGGCCCAGCGGGCCGGGAAGCTACCACGTCGAGTACGGCTACTCGTGCATGGGCTACGAGATCGCCGGCGGGCTCGGGGTCAAGCTGGCCGCCCCGGAGCGCGAGGTCTTCGTCATGGTCGGCGACGGCTCGTACCTGATGATGGCCCAGGAGCTGGTCACGGCCGTCGCGGAGGGCGTCAAGCTGACCGTGGTGCTGGTCGACAACTCCGGCTTCGCCTCCATCGGCCGCCTCTCGGAGAGCGTCGGCGCCGAACGGCTCGGCACCGCGTACCGCTACCGGGGCGAGGGCCGCTACGACGGCGGGCCGCTCCCGGTCGACCTCGCGGCGAACGCGGCCAGCCTGGGCGCGACCGTGCTGCGCCCCGGCTCCCTGGCCGAGCTGCGCAAGGCGCTCGACACGGCCCGCGCGTCCCGTGGCGTGACCGTCGTGTACGTGCGCGCCGACCCGGCGATCGACAGCCCGTCGTCCGAGGCCTGGTGGGACGTCCCGGTCGCGGAGGTCTCCAGCACCGGCACGGGCCGCGAGGCCAGGACCGCGTACGAGACCGCGAAGCGCGACCAGCACCGCCGGCTGACCCCGCCAGCGGGCTGACCAGCAGGGTTGCCGCAGCCGCCCCGAGGGAAGGCCACTGTCCGGGCCTGATCTCGGGGGAGGCGACGATGGACCCTTGGCGCGCACTGGGCTGGGTGGGCATCGCCGCCGTGGTGCTCTACTGCCTGACCCATGTGGGCACGGTGGTCCTGTCGATCATCGTGGGACTGTTCGTCGCCGCGCTGCTGGCGCCGCCCGCGCGCTGGCTGATGCGGCGCGGCCTGGGCAGGTCGCTCGCCACCGTGATCACGTTCGTGGGCGGCCTGCTGCTGGCGGGAGGGCTGTTCGCGCTGCTGGTGCCGACCACCGTCAGCGGCCTGGCCGAGCTGCGCGCCAGCGTGGGCACGGTCCTGGAGCAGTTGCACGCGCTGGCCGCCAACTTCGGCCTGGACTTCGGGGACCTCGTCGCCCAGGGCAGGCGGTGGGTGGAGCAGCGCCAGCAGCAGATCACCACCGGCGCGGTGGCCGGGGTGCGCACCGCGACCGAGATCATCGTGGGGGCCGTGCTGGCGGTCATCCTGGGCATCTACTTCGTGCACGGCGGCGACCGGCTCTTCCACTGGCTGACCGGCCTGTTCCCGGCCGGGGCCAGGCAGCGGCTGCGCGAGGCCGGGCCGGTGGCGTTCGGCGTCATCGGCCGTTACATCCGCGGGGTCGCCATCGTGGGGGCGGTGGACGCGCTCTTCATCGGGACCGCGCTGTGGATACTCGGGGTGCCGATCGCGGTGCCGCTGGCGGTGCTGACCTGGGTGGGCGCGTTCCTGCCGATCGTCGGGGCGTTCACGGCCGGTCTGCTGGCGGCGGTGGTGGCGTTCGTGGCCAAGGGCTGGCTGATCGCGCTCATCGTGGTCGGGGTCACGGTGCTGGTGCAGCAGATCGAGGGGCACGTGCTGGCGCCGCAGATCTACGGCAAGGCGCTGGACCTGCCGGGGGCGGTGATCCTCATCGCGATCGCGGTCGGCAGCCTGCTCTTCGGCATCGCCGGCGCCTTCCTGGCCTCACCGGTGGTCTCGGTGATCGTGGCCCTCCTGAACCGTGAGGACTTCAGCGAGGGCCGAGCCCGGGTCTGACCGTTCTCAGTCTTCTTGACGGAAGACGACCGCGACGCCCAGCGCGGCGTCGGCGGGCACGAACACCTCCCCGTGCCCGCGCCTGACCACGGGAACGCCGTTGCCACGCAGAAGCCTTTCGGTGGCGTCGAGGTCGCGCACGGACACCGCGTAGGCGACGAACCCGGGCAGCCCGGCCGGCCGCTCGCCCGGCAGCAGCCCATCCAGCGCCGACGCCCCCACAACCGTCACACCCGCCCGACGGAACCGCACCACCAGGCCACCCACCGCTCGGCCGAGGTCATCACGCGCCCCGCCGAGGTCACCCACCACTGGCCCGAGGTCGCCGCGCGTCCCGCCGTGGGCACCCGCCGTTTGCCTGAAGTCACCCCAGGGCCGGCCGAAGTAGGTGCTGTAGCGGTGTGTCAGGTCGGGGAGGGCCTGGTCGTCGACGCACAGGACGCATCCGATCAGCCCGGTCGCGCCGTTGGGGTGGGCGGGATGCCGGTCGGGAACGGCGACCGGCGCGTTCTGGGCGAAGCCGATGCGCCCCTCCGGCACGCGGCCCGGCAGGCCGGGGGCGGAGATCTCGACGTAGCGCGCGGGCTCCATCGTGATCCCCGCGGGGGTCTCGACGGGACGCTGGACGGCGTGGACTCCGCCGTGACCGACGCCGGCGGCGGTCAACCGCGCCGCGAGGCCGTCGATGTCGGAGGTGTCCGCGATCACGATGTGGACGCCCTGGAACCGGTCGAGGAAGGTCACGACGTTAGCGGCGGTGGCGCGGACGGCGGCCGCCAGTCCCGCCAGTTTGTCGTCGGGCACCCGCAGCGGGATCGGCCGGGCCGCTCCCGGCATCCGGCCGGCGTCGACGAGGGCCACGAGCTCGATGAAGTCACCGGGGAAGTACACGTGCGCGTTGGCCACGCCGACCGGCTCGGCCGCACCGCCGGACAGACCCTGGAGGACGGGGTAGGCGGGCGTCCCCACGGCGAAACCGAGCTGCCGGTATCTCTCCGTCGCCTCGCCCAGGTCCCGCACGATGTGGCCGACGTGGTGCAGGCCGTTGATGTCATCACCCATGGCGTCTCCCGGACGAACATGAAAGTAGCCTCTCAGTTGAGAGTAAACCATCATTTGCACGTACGGTAAGATTTTTCGCATGGCTGACGGCGGGCTGCGCGAGCGCAAGAAGGCGAAGACCCGGGAGGCGATCCTGCGAGAGGCGTTCCGGCTCTTCCGCGAGCGCGGCTACCACGCCACCACCGTCGAGCAGATCGCCGAGGCGGCCGAGATCTCCCCCGCCACCTTCTTCCGCTACTTCCCGTCGAAGGAGGACCTGGTCACGCTCGACCGGTTCCCGCCGCTCGTCGAGGCGCTGGCGGTCCAGCCGCCCGGCCAGCCGGTCCCTGTGCTGCGCGGCGCGTTACGCGCGGCGTTCGCCGCCCTGTCCGAAGAGGAGATCGCCGCCGGTCACGCCCGGGAGGTGTTCGCGGCCACCGTGCCCGAACTGGTGGTGGCCAACCTGCG
Source organism: Nonomuraea sp. NPDC050478 (assembly GCF_044458265.1). Taxonomy (NCBI): domain Bacteria; kingdom Bacillati; phylum Actinomycetota; class Actinomycetes; order Streptosporangiales; family Streptosporangiaceae; genus Nonomuraea; species Nonomuraea sp. NPDC050478. Next base: position 57,465 of record NZ_JBITHT010000005.1, read on the forward strand.
CAGGAGCCCGGGGCTGATCCGCGAGGTCTGCGCGGCCGTGGCCGACCGGGCCGGCCGCGCCGCCGACGACCCCGGGGTCCGCAACGCCGTCGGCGCCGTCTTCGGGGTGGTGGCGATGGTGTGGACGCAGTGGGCGCACACCCCCGCCATGGACGGTCCCGAAGAGATCGACAGGGCGCTGGCCCACCTGGAGTCGGGGCTGCGTCTGTGAACGCCTGACGCGTACGGTCAGGCGCGCTGCTCCAGCACGTCGGCGATGCCCGCCAGGAACGCGTCGACGTCGGCGATCAGGTAGCCGGGCCGCAGCACGACGGTGCCGAACTTCACCTCGCGCACCTCCTTCGCCGTCACCGGATACTGGGTGGTGCCGCGCAGCGTGGCCACGATCCGGTCGAGGAAGGCGTCGACCTCGTCCTCGTGATAGCCGGTGGCCATGCGGGCCGACCGGAACATCACCTTCTCCACGCGGGCCGCCTGGCTCTCGAACCACTCCTCGCGCAGCAGCTCGCCCGTGGGTTCGGCGAGGGCCAGCCGCACCGGCCGCTGGGTCATGGTCTCCAGCGCCACCACGAACGCCTCCAGCGCGAAGTCGACCGCCGTCTCCTGGTAGCCGCGGCGCCGGGAGCGGAAGGTGGCCGCGCGCACCTCGTCGGCGGTCACGGGCTCGGCGTCGAGTGAGCCTCTGCCCAGCGTGGCCTCGATCCGCTCGATCAGAGCGTCGACCTCGGCGGGGTCATAGCCTGAACGCATACCCATGACGCGCGGAAAGCGGTTCAAGCCCACTCCTTCTGGGTCCTGACGGGGGGTCGCCCTCTGGGGTCCTTTTATCCCGGCCCTGCGGGCCGGTGTCTATGGTAAAGACCACCATGCGCCTGACCGACGTGTCTTTCCGCTATCGAAGACGTGATCCATCCGTCATCCGTGAGGCCGACGCCGAGCTGGCCCCCGGCGACGTGGTCGAGCTCACCGGGGCCAACGGCGCGGGCAAGTCCACGCTGCTGCGCCTGCTCGCCGGGCTGCTCAGGCCCACCGGCGGCGCCATCACCGGCCGCCCGGCCGCCGTCGGGCTGGCCCCCGACCGGTTCCCCGGCGAGCAGCCGTTCACCGTGTCCGGCTACCTCGACCACATGGCGCGCGTGTGCGGCGGGCGGTGGCGTCCGTGGGCGGAGCGGCTGAACATGGAGCAGTTGCTGGGCGTGCGGCTGCGCGAGCTGTCCAAGGGCAGCGCGCACAAGGTCGGTCTGGCACAGGCGCTGATGGCGGAGCCGGGGCTGCTGCTCCTCGACGAACCGTTCGCCGGGCTGGACTCCGGCACCCGCGACGAACTCCCGCCCATCGTGGCCGAACTGTCGGCGCGCGGCGCCATCGTGGTGACCGCCGACCACCAGGGCGGCCTGCGCGACCTCCCGTCTCTGCGCCACTGGACGATCACGGACGGACGCCTCGTGGAGACGACCCCGGCACGCACCCCCGTACTCGCGGGAAAGCTCGCCGGAACCACCCCTCAAGGACCCGCCGAAGACGCCGTCGGGGGCATCGCCGGAGAACCCGCGGTCACGCCCGACACGACCGCGACGACTGTCGGTAGTCCCGCCGGTGAGGCCGGCGGAAGGGCCGTAGGAGGTTCTGCTGATGTCGGAGTGGGTGTGCACGGAGGTGGGGTCGCTGTGGAGGTGACCGTGCCGGTCGGGGATCTGGGGGCCTTTCTGGAGCGGATGCGCGGTGAGGGATACCCTGCCCGCCCGGTGAGGGGGGAAGAGTCCCGGTGATCGCTCTGAGCGCGTTCCGGCTGGCCGCCTACGTCCGGTCGCACCGGGTCCATCAGGCGCTGCTGGCGTTGCTGGCCGCGCTGGCCGTCGTCTACGCCACCCGGGCGCCGGCGGGCCACGAGGCGGCCGTCCTGGCGGACTCGGCCGTGCTGATCCTCCCGCTCCTGGCCTGGGCCGCCCGGAGCCTGCTCGACACCGAGCCGGACCGGCAGCGGGAGATGTCCGCGGCCCTGGCGGGCGGCCGCGGCAGGGAGCTGGCGGCCGGGCTGCTGGCCGCGCTGACCGCGTGCGCCGCGTTCGCCGCCCTGGCCCTGGTCTGGGGAGTGCTGCTCGGGATGAGCGCCACGCCCCCGGGGCCGGTGCTGGCCGCCGGGATCGTGCTGCACGCGCTGAGCGCGCTGGCGGGCCTCACGCTCGGGGCGCTCACCAGCCGCGCCCTGCTGCCGTCACCGGCGTTGTCGATCATGGCGCTGGTGTCCGGGTTCGTCGCGATGCTGCTCATCAGCGCGTCGCCGCTGCACTGGCTCACGGTCCCGCTCACGGTGTGGATGCGCGCCGCGAGCGCCGAACGGCTGGTCGCCCAGCTCCCCGAGCTGGCCGCCGTCTCGCTGGTCTGGTGTCTGCTCGGCCTGGCGGCGTACGCGTGGCTCCGCCGTACCAGGCCGTAGATCACTCGGCGGCGGCGAGCTGGCCGCAGGCGCCGTCGATCTCGCGCCCGCGGGTGTCGCGGACCGTCACCGGCACGCCGTGGAGCTCCAGCCGCCTGACGAACGCGCGCTCGTCCTCCGGCCGGGACGCCGTCCACTTCGAGCCGGGGGTCGGGTTGAGCGGGATCAGGTTGACGTGCACGAGTTTGTTCTTGACCAGCTTGCCGAGCAGGTCGGCCCGCCACTCCTGGTCGTTGATGTCCTTGATCAGCGCGTACTCGATGGACACCCGCCGCTTCGTCTTCGCCGCGTACGCCCAGGCGGCGTCGAGCACCTCGGCCACCTTCCACCGGGTGTTGATCGGCACCAGCGTGTCGCGCAGCTCGTCGTCGGGGGCGTGCAGCGACAGCGCGAGCGTGACCGGCAGGCCCTCGTCGGCGAGCTTGCCGATCGCGGGCACCAGCCCGACCGTGGAGACGGTGACGCCGCGGGCGGAGATGCCCAGCCCGTGGGGGGCGGGCTCGACCAGGCGGCGGACCGCCTGGATCACCTGCTTGTAGTTGGCCAGCGGCTCGCCCATGCCCATGAACACCACGTTGTTCACCCGGCCGGGGCCGCCCGGCACCTCGCCCGCCGCGAGCGCGCGGGCGCCCGCGACCACCTGCTCGACGATCTCGGCGGTGGACATGTTGCGGGTCAGCCCGGCCTGGCCGGTGGCGCAGAACGGGCAGTTCATGCCGCAGCCGGCCTGCGACGACACGCACATCGTCACGCGGTCGGGGTAGCGCATCAGCACCGACTCGACCAGCGCGCCGTCGAACAGCCGCCACAGCGTCTTGCGGGTCGTGCCGCGGTCGGTGGTCTGCTCGCGTACCGAGGTGAGCAGCGGCGGCAGCAGCGCCGACAGCTTGTCGCGGGAGGCCGCGGGCAGGTCGGTCATCGCCTGCACGTCGGTGGTCAGCCGCTCGAAGTAGTGGCGGGAGAGCTGGTCGGCGCGGAACGCCTTCTCCCCCAGCTCGGTGACGGCCGCGCGGCGGTCGGCCATGGACAGGTCCGCGAGGTGGCGAGCCGGCTTGGCCCTGCGCGGGGCGACGAAGGTGAGCTGGCCTGGCTGCTGGGACACGATCCTGCCTCTGCTTGTCACGGGGATTGCCGACCAGGGTAGTGAACGCTTGCCCGGCGGGGCGAATTCCATGGCCGTCACCCGGCGCTCCCGATCGGGGTAAGGCTCGCACGAGAGCGACTCGCGGATCTACAGTTTCCCCGTATGGCGATTTTCCGGTCTGCGTCGGGCGAGGGGCACACCGAGGTCGTCCTCACCGCCGGCAACCCGTACGGGAGCCGGACGCTCGTGGTCGAGCGCGACGAGGACGCCTCGGTCGCCTACCTGTGCTCTCCTGACGGCACCGTGCACGGCGCCTGCTGGCTGGCCAACCATCGGGCCGCCCCCGACGTGGTCGACCTGGCGCGGATCAACGCGGGCCTGCCTCCGCTGATGCCGCGGGCCAACACCCTCCACCCCGGGGGGCGCCGGCCGCTGGGCCAGCTCACCCCGCTCTGGTTCGAGGAGGGTGACGGGGTGGCGCTGTACGAGGAGGACGATCTGCTGGCGGTCATCCCGGGCTGGGCCGACATGCATCGGGGCATGCCGGGTTACGCCCGGGACGCGGTGGGCGAGTCGCCGTTCGCGTGGGCGCTGTCGGAGGCGCTCGAAGGGCTGAGCCCGCGCATCGCCAACGCCGGGTCCTACTGGCGCTGGCGTTACTCCGAGGGGTCGTGGCCGTCGTTCCAGCAGTTCGTGATGGGCCATCTGGACCGGGTGCTGGGCCCGTCGGGCCGCTACTGGGACGCCGCCGGTGACCGGTTGCCGACCGTCGGCATCACCGAGCGCCCGGCTCACGGCGACCGGGTGTTCAGCGTGCTGTCGACGGTGGGGATGAGCTGCCAGCGGATGCCGACGGTGGAGCAGTGGATCGACCAGCCCGGCGCGTACGCCAGGATCGAGCTGGCGGTGGCCACCCGGGCGAACCCGCGCGACGCGGCGCTGCTGCTGGTGTGGCTGGCGCAGTATCCGTGGCACTCGGTTACCTGGCTCGGCCACGGCCACACCGCCAAGTGGTATCACGAGCCGGAGACGTTCCCGCTGGGGCCGCAGTACTCCGGGGTGCTCATGCAGGCCGACCCCCCTGACATGCCGGATATGTCGGGGTTTGCATTTGGCGGGGAGGCCGTACGGTGGCTCTGGCTCACCCCGATCACCGCCGAGGCCCTGACCGGCTAGACGAAGAGCGAGAGCAGCAGCCAGACCGGCACCAGCGTGGCCACCAGCGAGTCGAGCCGGTCCATCAGCCCGCCGTGGCCGGGCAGGATCGAGCCCAGGTCCTTGATGCCGAGATCCCGCTTGATCATCGACTCGATCAGGTCGCCCATGGTGGCCAGCGCCGCGGCCAGCGCGCCGAGCAGCGCGCCCTGCCACCACTCGCCGCCGAGCAACCACGTCACCAGCCACGCGCCCACGACCGTGCAGGCCAGGACCGAACCGGCGAAGCCCTCCCAGGTCTTCTTCGGGCTGATCACCGACATCGGATGCCTGCCGAACAGCACCCCCGCGGCGTAACCGCCGGTGTCGCTGGCCACCGTGACCGCGATGAAGACCACCACCCGGTGGCTGCCGTCGTCAGGCGCCAGGAGCAGTGCCACGAACCCCGCCAGCAACGCCGGGTAGAACAGGATGAACACCGACGCCGTCGCGTCGCGCACGTAGCCGTCGGTGCCGTCGGCGAACATCCGCCACACCAGCAGCGCCAGCGCGAACACCACGAACGTGCCGAGCAGCCAGACCCCGCCGCCCCAGTAGGCGGCGGCCTGCATCGCGGCCAGCCCGGCCAGGACCGGCGCGGCCGGCACCCGGATGCCGCGGGTGGCGAACGCCCGCACCAGCTCCACCACGCCGACGCCGACCGCCGCGGTGACCACTACCAGGAAGAGCTCTTTGACGGTGTAGAGGGAGATCAGGACCAGGGCGGCGAGTCCGAGGCCGACACCGATCGCGGCGGGGAGATTGCGGCCGGTGCGGCTGCCGCCGCTCGGGCTGGGGCCGGCCGTGCGTTCTTCCAAGACTTCTCCATAGGCCACGGCCCTCGCCGTCAGGCGAGGGCCGTAGATGCGCTACCTGCGGCGGTCCGCTGACCGCGGTCCGCCGGCAGCGGGCCGCTCAGACTTCGAGCAGCTCGGCTTCCTTGTGCTTCAGCAGCTCGTCAACCTTGGCGACGTGCTTCTGGGTGAGGTCGTCGAGCTCCTTCTCGGCCCGCCTGACCTCGTCCTCGCCCGCGTCGCCATCCTTGATCATCTTGTCGAGCGTCTCCTTGGCGGAGCGCCGGATGTTGCGGATGGACACCTTGGCGTGCTCGCCCTTGTTCCTGGCGACCTTGATGTATTCCTTGCGACGCTCCTCCGACAGCTCGGGGAAGGTCACGCGGATCACCTGGCCGTCGTCGGTCGGGTTGACGCCGAGGTCGGAGTCGCGGATGGCCCTCTCGATCGCGGGCATCGAGCTCTTGTCGTACGGCTGGATGAGCACCATGCGAGCCTCGGGCACATGGAACGACGCCAGCTGCTGGATCGGCGTCGGCGTGCCGTAGTACTCGGCGGTGATCTTGTTGAACATCGAGGGGGTGATCCGGCCCGTCCGGATGGTCGCGAAGTCCTCCTTCGCGACCGAGACGGCCTTGTCCATCTTGTCCTCGGCTTCGAGGAGGGTTTCGTCGATCACAGCGGCTCCCTGTCTTCTAGCTGGCGGTGTCGGGCTCACACCTATTTGCCTGCGGGACTCACCAGCGTGCCGATCTTCTCACCGCGGACCGCTCGCAGGATGTTGCCCTCGCCCATCAGGTCGAAGACCACGATCGGCAGGTCGTTGTCCTTGCACAGGCTGATCGCGGTGGCGTCCATGACCGCGAGGTCACGGAGAAGCACCTCTCCGTAGTCCAGTTGGTCGAACCGCACCGCGTCGGGATTCTTCCGTGGATCGGAGTCGTAGATGCCGTCGACCTGGGTGCCCTTGAGCAACGCCTCCGCGCCGATCTCCAGAGCCCGCTGGGAGGCGGCGGTGTCGGTGGAGAAGTAGGGCGAGCCGAGCCCCGCGCCGAAGATGACCACACGCCCCTTCTCCAGGTGGCGGATGGCGCGGCGCGGCAGGAACGGCTCGGCGACCTGCTGCATGGTGATCGCGGTCTGCACCCGCGTCTCGACGCCGCGCCTCTCCAGGAAGTCCTGCAGGGCCAGGCAGTTGATGACGGTGCCCAGCATGCCCATGTAGTCGGCCCTGGCGCGGTCGATGCCGCCCTCGGACAGGGTGGCGCCGCGGAACATGTTGCCCCCGCCGACCACGATCGCCACCTGGACGCCCTCGCGCACCGCCTCGGTGATCGAGTCGGCCAGGTGGTCGACGACCACGGGGTCGATCCCCAGGGGCTCGCCGCCGGCGAACGCCTCACCGGACAGCTTCAGCATCACCCGCTTCCAGCGGAGCTGGCTTCGGGGCGGAGCAGCCGCCGTCGTGGCTGGCTCCTGATTGTCCTGCACGGCGGCGGCCTCCCTCTCTCGGCGGTTCTTCGGACTGGACGACTCGCTCCAGCCTATGCCTGGCCGACCTTGAAGCGGACGAAGGCCTGGACCTGAACGCCGTTCTCCTCGGCGTACTTGCCCACGGACTTCTTGTTGTCCTTGACGAAGGCCTGCTCCAGCAGCGTGAAGTCCTTGTACCAGCCCTTGACGCGACCGTCGACGATCTTGCCGATGGCGGCCTCGGGCTTGCCCTCCTCGCGGGTCATCTCCTCGAAGAGCTTGCGCTCCTTGTCGACGACGTCGGCGGGGACGGAGTCGGGCTTGAGGTACTGCGGGGCCATGGCGGCGGCGTGCTGCGCGATGTCCTTGGCCACCTCGGCGTTCGGCTTGTCGAGCTGGACGAGCACGCCGACGGCCGGCGGCAGCGCCGGGTCGGTCTTGTGCATGTAGGCGCCGACGTAGCCGCCCTCGATCACGGCGAAGCGGCGGACCTCGATCTTCTCGCCGAGCGTGGCGTTGGCGGCGTCGAGGTGCTCCTTGACGGTCTGGCCGTCGAAGGAGGACTCCAGCAGCGACGCCACGTCGGCCGGCCGGGTGGCCAGGACGTGCGCCACCACCTGGGCCGCGAGCTCCTGGAAGCGGTCGCCCTTGGCCACGAAGTCGGTCTCGCAGTTGAGCTCCAGCAGCGCCGCGACGGAGTCGCCGTCCTGCTTGAGCGCGACCAGGCCGTTGGAGGCGGTGCGCGCCTCGCGCTTGCCGACGTCCTTGGCGCCCTTGAGGCGGAGCAGCTCGATGGCGCGGTCGAAGTCGCCCTCGGCCTCCTCCAGAGCCTTCTTGCAGTCCATCATGCCGGCGGCGGTGATCTCGCGAAGCCGCTTGACGTCGGCCATGTTCACGGAAGCCATTGCTTTTCCTTGTGAGATGTCGGTGGATGTCGTCGTGCGTCGAGCGGGCGCCGCCGCTCGGCTGTCGTCACGGCACCGCGTGCCGCGCAGAAGCCGGTACGCGTCCCGTGCCCGTCATTTCGGACCCGGAACGTCCTGCTCGCCTGCCCCCTGACCAGCCCCGGCACCGGTCCGTCCGCGAACCCCCCGGGCCGATCAGCCCGAGAGGGACCGTCCGCCGCTCACCGCCCGTGCCCGGGAAACGGGCACGGGCGGCGGCGGGTGGATCCGGGTGCGGCGCGGGCAGGTCAGGCCTGCTGCTCGCCCTCGGGCTTGGCCTCGGCCTCGACGGCCGGCGCCTCGGCCTCGGCCTCGGCGGCGGGAGCCTCCTCAGCGGGAGCGGCCGGAGCGGCCGCCTCGGCGGTCTCCTGCGGCTGGGCCTCGCCCTGCTCGCCACCACCCTGCTCGATGAGCTCGCGCTCCCACTCGGCCAGCGGCTCGGCGGCGGCCGGCTTCTCGTCGCCGCGGGAGGCGCCCGAGCGGGCCATGAGCCCGGCGGCCACGCCGTCGGCGACCACGCGGGTCAGCAGGCCGACGGCGCGGATGGCGTCGTCGTTGCCCGGGATCGGGTAGTCGACCTCGTCGGGGTCGCAGTTGGTGTCGAGGATCGCGACCACGGGGATGCCGAGCTTCTTGGCCTCGCTGATCGCGATGTGCTCCTTCTTGGTGTCGACGACCCACACCGCGCTGGGCACGCGGCCCATGTCGCGGATGCCGCCGAGCGTGCGCTCCAGCTTGTCCTTCTCACGCCGGCGCATGAGGAGCTCCTTCTTGGTGAGCCCCGAGGCGGCGACGTTGTCGAAGTCGAGCTCCTCGAGCTCCTTCAGGCGCTGAAGCCTCTTGTGCACGGTGGAGAAGTTGGTGAGCATGCCACCGAGCCAGCGCTGGTTGACATACGGCATGCCGACCCGGGCGGCCTGCTCGGCGATGGCCTCCTGGGCCTGCTTCTTCGTGCCGATGAACAGGATCGTGCCGCCGTGGGCGACGGTCTCCTTGACGAAGTCGAAGGCGCGGTCGATGTAGGACAGCGACTTCTGCAGGTCGATGATGTAGATGCCGTTGCGCTCGGTGAAGATGAAGCGCTTCATCTTCGGGTTCCAGCGGCGGGTCTGGTGTCCGAAGTGAACGCCGCTCTCAAGCAGCTGTCGCATGGTGACGACGGGGGCCATGAGCTGGTCCTCCAGGTTGGGCGCCCTGCCGGGGCCGGGCGCGTTCTCGGTTGTGTCGCGGTGACCGGTCGGCACCGCCCTGATGCCCCGAACCGCTCCAGCCGGGCAGAACCCGGACCGATGGCGCGATCCTTGGCGAGGCATGCGAAGTCGGCCTGGGTCCCAGGCCACCGAAAAGTCTACCTCCCGCGCCGCACCCGCCTGACCGATCAGGTCAACGCGGCCCGTCCGGACCCGGCGCCGCCCTGTCGTGGTCTTCGGTGGGCAGGCCAGGGACCGGCCTGCTGGAGCGTACGAACAGGTTGATCTGGGCCTCGGCGATCCGCGCGCCTTCCGGCGCGTCCTCCTGGCTCCGGATGCTCGCCACGTACGGCTCCAGCAGTTTGCCGATCTCCCCGGCCAGGCGCGCCATCTCGGCGGCGTCGAGCCTGAGCGTCGTACGGGAGAAGAGGGTGGCGTCGCGCCACTCCTCGGGCTCCTGCTCGACGGCGCTCAGCGCCCGCTCCACCTCGTCGTGGGCGTCACGGCGGAGCGCGCGGATCAGGACGTTCTTGGCCTCGCGGACGTCCGGCCGGTCTTCGGGCACTACGCCGACCTGCAGGGCCGTGCCGATCGACCGCCACAGGCGCTCCCGGCCGTCGCCGCGCGGCGGCGCGTCCTCGACGAAGCCGTACTTGGCCAGCATCCGCAGGTGGTAGCTGGCGGCGCTGGGCGTGATGCCGGCGCTCTCGGCCACCTCGGTCGCGGTGGCGCTGCCCTCTGTGCGGAGCCGGCTCAGGATCGCCAGCCTGGCCGGATGAGCCAGGGCCCGCATCGCCTTCGGGTCGCTGAGCCCTTCCGTGTCCATGCGCCCAAGGTACCGCGATCAGATCTGAAAGATTGCCTTCAGAACTCTGAAGGATTACTTTCATAGTCCTAAAGGGTTTCTTTCACATCTTGGAGTTCGACGCATGAACCCGTCCGTACCGCTGCGCCGGCAGCGCGACTACCGGCTGCTCTGGTCGGCGCGCACCATCTCGATCACCGGCTCGGAGGTCTCCAAGCTCGCCGTGCCGCTGACCGCGATCACCCTGCTGGCCGCCTCGCCCTTCCAGATGGGCGTGCTGACGGCCGCCGCATCGGTGCCCGCCCTGCTGTTCGGCCTGCACTCGGGCGCGATCGCCGACCGCCTGCGCCGCCACCGGCCGCTCATGATCGGTTGTGAGCTGGTGTCCTGCGCCGCCGCCCTCACCGTGCCGCTGGCGTGGTTCCTCGGGGTGCTCACGATCCCGTGGCTGATCGCCGTCGCCCTCGTGATCGGCACGGCGGCGGTGCTCTTCAGGTCCGCCAACTTCCCGTACGTGGCCGCGCTCGTCCCTCCTGACCAGAGGACCGCCGCGATGGCCGGGTTCAACGCCTCCTACTCGGTGGCGTCCGTGGCCGGGCCCGGGCTGGCGGGCGTGCTGGTGCAGGTGCTGACCGCGCCGCTGGCCGTGCTGGTCGAAGGCATCTCCTTCCTGGTGTCGGCGCTGCTCCTGCGGACGATCAGGACGCCCGAGAACCGGCAGCCCGCCCCCTCGCGCGGCCTGTGGCGTGACGTGGTCGCGGGCCTGCGGGTGAGCGTGACCCAGCCTGTGCTCCGCGCCCTGCTGGGGGCCGGGGTGACGATCAACTTCTTCGCGATGGCGTACGTGGCCGTGTCGATGCTGTACATGCTGCACACCCTCGGAATCCCGAAGGGCCTGATCGGCCTGCTCACCGCGCTCGGCGGCGTCGGGGGTCTCCTGGGCGCCTGGGCGGTCACCCGCCTGGCCGAACGGTACGGCGAGAACAAGGTGCTGCTGGGTTCGGTGCTGTTCTTCCCTCTGGAGATCCTGGCCGTCGGCCTGCTGGACGGGCCGCTGTGGTGGAAGGTCACCGTGCTCGCCCTGACCGGGACGGCGACGGGCGGCATCGTGGTGGCGTTCGCCTCGTGCATGAGCGGGATCATCCTGCGCGACACGGCCGAGGAACTGCGCGGCAGGGTCAACGCGACCATGACCTTCGCCGTCCAGGGCGTGATGGCGCTGGGCGGGCTCGCGGGCGGGGCCCTGGCCGAGGTGCTCGGCCTGCGTCCGGTGATCCTGGTGTGCGCGGTCGGGATCGCGACCGCCATCCTCTGGATCTGGGCCTCTCCCCTCCGCTCCCCGTCCTCGCGCCCCCCGTCCTACCGGCAGCCCGACTCCGTGCCGTTGAACTCTTCAACGCACCAGGAACGCCAGGTCACCAAGCGCCAGCCCCTGGTCTAGAGGCCTGCCGTCCGTCCATGAGGTTCGTCAGAGGACGGGCCGTGCCGGGCGAGACATATCAAGGACGGACCGTCATGGGCGAGAGAGGACGTCAAAGACGACCGTCCTAGGCGTACAGGAGGTCAAGGAAGGACCGTCTTAGGCAAGACAGGAGGTTCATCAAGGACGGACCGTTCTGAGGCAAGACAGAACTCCCTTCCACGTACGGCGCCCCTCCTCGTCCACAGCCCTGCCACCGTCCGCCCGCCCTTATCCACAGAACCGCGTTCGCCCCAGGACCGCCGCCCCGCTGAGCCGCACACTCACGTGCATGCCTCCCCGCATCGCCCTGGCCATCCCCCTCCTGGTTGTCGCCCTTTCCGCCGCCGCACCCCTTGTCTCGGCGAACGCCGACCCACACGTACCCGCCGCAGCGTCCATGCCCCGCGGCGCCCGCCCTCCCCTCCCCGCACCCATCCGCGCCGAGACCCTCCTCGCACCACCGCCCGCGGCGACCCGTACCGCGCGTCCCCTCACCGAACCATCCGCAACCCACCGCAGCGGGATCCCGTTCCGCACACCATCCGCGGCCCGTGGCACCGGGTCGCTGTTCGCCGCACCTGCTGGCAACGCCTGGCGATGGCCCCTGGACGGCACTCCCGAGATCCTGCGCCGTTTCTCCCCGCCGCCGGCCCGTTGGCTGGCCGGTCACAGAGGCGTCGACCTCGCTGCACCACCTGCCGCCCCGGTCCTCGCCGCGGGTGCAGGCTCGGTCGGCTTCGCGGGCTCAGTAGCAGGCCGAGGCGTCGTCACCGTCAACCACGCGGGCGGCTTGCGCACTACGTACCTCCCTGTGACCCCGGCAGTCCGCCCGGGCGACCCGGTGTCAGCAGGCGATCTCCTGGGCACCCTCGCCCCGGCCCCGCCGCACTGCCCGGAGTCCTGCCTCCACTGGGGGCTCCGCGACGGCCTGACGTACCTCGATCCCCTCCTCCTGCTGACCGGTACCCGCATCCGCCTCCTGCCCTATTGGGAGTCCGAGCCCGCCACCGCGACCTCGGCCCGACTGCCACCACCCGCCACCGCGACCTCGGCCCAACTCCCGCCACAGGTCACCGCGATCTCAGCCCAGGTGCCGACACCGGCCGCCACCTCGTCAGCTCTGCCCACCGGGTCCCCGAACCGGCTCCCGGCCTTCCTCCCCCGATCCGCCGCCACCCCGCCACCAGGCCCCCTCGCCCTGACGGCCCTCGCCGCCCTCCTCCTGCTCGGCCTCGTCCTCCGCCTGCTCCGTACAAGAGCCCGCAGGCGCCGATCACGGGGGAAGCACGCAGTCCGCCCTCCGGCCACCAGAGGCCAGCACAGAAAAGAGCCGGATCGCCCAGCCCCGGCAGCGAAGGGCGACAACTGAGCGAACAGGCGATGACCATGGCAACCCTCACCCAACAGCCACCATCACCCGGGACCCGCACGTGATCGCAGACAGACAGACCCCGCAGGCCACCAACAGGCCCTGGCCATCTTCATCACCGACCAAATGATCGCCGGCGAGAGTCACCCCGAGGCTTTCATCCCCCGCAGTCAACCTTGTCGAGCTCGCCGAGAGCCCAGACGGCCCAGTCCCGGGAGGCCTCGTACTGGCGCAGGCCATAGCCGGCGGCAAGCCAGCCGAGCTCCAGACGCCCCTCCGGGGAGATCGGCGTCTCGCCGGACACGATCTCCCTGAGCGGGGCGAGCTCCTCCTCACACCGCGCGGCCACCTCATGAAGGATCTTCCGGGCGTCGCCGGGATCGAGCGCGGACAGCAGGAAGAGCCTGAGCACCCCCTCGTTGCGCACCGTGCTGCCCTCCCACGGTTGGCGCAGCCACGCACGCAGCTCCTCGAGTCCAGCGGCGGTGAGGGTGTGGACGCGGCGGCCCCGCGCGCCTTCCTCGGCACGTTCGACCAGGCCTTCGTCGACGAGACGGGCCAGCTCTGGATAGATCCGGTTGTGACCGGCCTGCCAGGCGTACCGGCCGAGGTCGCCCTCGAACGCCTTCGCCAGTTCGTACCCGCTCGCCGGCTGCTCCGCCAGCAGGCCGAGCAGTGCGTATCGCAGCGCCATGCCGCCGACCTTATCACTCCAATTGGACATGTCAGCATTGACATGTCCAATTGGATACGTGAAGACTGGTGAGCAGCATCGAGAGGAACCCACATGCCACAGACACCCGCCCACATGACCGGCCACCTGGCCCCGGTCCCGGATGAGATCGACGCCGCGGACCTGCCCGTGACCGGCACGCTGCCGCCCGAGCTCAACGGCCGCTACATCCGCAACGGCCCCAACCCGCTGCCGGGAGAGCCGTCCGACCATTGGTTCCTCGGACACGGCATGCTGCACGGCGTACGGCTGCGCGACGGCCGCGCCGAGTGGTACCGCAACCGGTGGGTCCGCACGGCGTATCTCGCCGGCCGACCGGAGCTCAGGCCGGACGGCACCCCCGACCTGTCCATCTCGGCCGCGAACACGCACGTCATCGGCCACGCGGGCCGCATCCTCGCGCTGGAGGAGGGCGGCCTGCCGTACGAGGTCACGCCGGAGCTCGACACGGTCGGCGCGCACGACTTCGGCGGGCGGCTCACCACCGCCATGACCGCGCACCCGAAGCAGGACCCCGCGACGGGCGAACTGCACTTCTTCGGGTACGGCATGGTCCCGCCCTACCTGACCTACCACCGGCTCGACGCGTCAGGCGAGCTCGTGCACAGTCGTGAGATCACCGTCCCCGGGGGCACGATGATGCACGACTTCGCCATCACCGAGCACCATGTGGTCTGGCTCGACCTTCCGCTCACCTTCCGGCCGGAACTGGTCGGCAAGACCATGCCCTACCAGTGGGACGACGGATACGGCGCCCGCCTCGGCGTCATGCGCCACGACCGGCCCGACGCCCCGGTGCGCTGGTTCGACGTCGATCCCTGCTACGTCTTCCACGTCGGCGACGCTCACGAGGACGCGTCGGGCCGTATCGTCCTCAACGCCGTCCGCTACGCCCGCGCCGACTTCACCGCCCTTTGGAGCACCCCCGACATCACGGACGACCCGGCGGGGCCCGCCGCCGCTGCCGCCGCCTCCTCCGCCTCGGCCCTGCTGCACCGCTGGACGCTCGACCCGGTGACCGGCGTGGCCAAGGAGGAGACGCTCGACGACCGCTCGGTGGAGTTCCCGACACTCGACGACGAACGGGTCGGCCGGGGCGCGCGCTATCTCTACGCCGTCGCCGGCCCCGAGATCGTCAAGTACGACCTGTCGGGCGGCGAGGTCACCGCCCACGCCCTGCCCGAGTGGACGAGCACCGGCGAGGCGGTCTTCGTGCCCGCGACCTCCGGGCCCCGCCGTGAGGACGACGGCTGGCTGATCACCATCACCACCACCCTCGACGGGAGCGCGTCCCGACTCCTCGTGCTCGACGCCTCCGACGTCGCCGCAGGACCGGTGGCGACCGTCCACCTGCCACGCGGCGTGCCGACTGGCTTCCACGGCACCTGGTTCCCGGACGAGCCGTCCTAGGACCCCACGTCCAAGCCCGCCACGAGGTGTGCGATCGGCCCCAGGCCCTCGGGCCGATCGCAGACATCCTCCCGTCCCGGAAGGACCGGGATCCCACGGACGCCCGCGAGGGCTCCCCTTTCACAACCGGTCGCCCGTGAAGGCTCCCCCTTCACAACCGGTCGCCCGTGAAGGCTCCCCCTTCACAACCGGTCGCCCGTGAAGGCTCCCCCTTCACAACCGGTCGCCCGTGAAGATTCCTCCTTCACAGCTAGTGCTGTGACCGGAAACGATCACCGGGTTATTGCAGGCATGAGCTCCTTTGCAGAGGCTCGTCCGCGTCTTCGGGGATCGGGTGCTGTCCGTCAACACCAGTGAGGGGAGTAGACGACGATCACGGTGGCGCCGGGGGACGGATTCAGCGGTAGCCGATCAGGCCGTCCGCCAGTTGTTCTTCGTCGCCGTCCCGGTGCGCGGATAGAGCCTGCTGCAGGGCGAAGGTTGTGCGAATGATGGCGATGCGGGTGGCCATCGTGCTGTCCGTCCAGCCGCCCAGCGTCAGTACCCGATTCAAGAAATGCGTGCCGTAGCCGGCCTCAACGGCCGCAAGGTCCTCCGCGGGATCACCGATCGTGACCTCATCCCAATCGATCACCCCGCTGAGCACGGGCAATCCGTCATGGCACTCCCATAGGACGTTCTCGGCACCGAGATCACCGTGGACCACCGCATCGGTGATGTGGTGAAGGCCGTCGAGCGCCGCGAGCTCTCGCTCGGCTCGTCGACGCCCGCCATCGGACATGAGCCCGAACAGTTCGGCGCGGACGTCGGCTGCGAACTGCCGCCATCGATCCTGTGGTGCCGGCAGGGCCGCTCGCACGTTCTCCTCAGTGCCGATCCTGGCCAACTCGGTAAGCAGCGTGACGTACTGCGCCGCCGCGGCCTCGGCTACCGGGGGGTCTTTGAGTGCTTCGACCTCCAGCGGGGCTCCGGGAACGCGGCTGAGGACCAGGAACTGCGGCTGGTCTGTGCCCTGAGTGTTGCTCTCCGGCAGTGGCCGAGGCGTGCGGAAGCCGAGATCGAATCCGGCAAGCAGGCGCAAGACAGCGGCCCTGCGCGGCAGCCGGGTGGCCGCAGCCTCGGTGCGAGGCAGGCACACGACACGGTCTGCGCCGATCACTACCTGGTGGAATTGTCCTTGGCGGACGGTGAGATCCTCCGGTTTGACCGCCGGCAGTAGTCGGCTCAGCAGCGCGTGATTCGTCTGCAGGATCTGCATGAGGTGCGAACTGTCCTTTCCTTCAGCGTGGCGAGAGTACCGGGCGGGTGGTCACGCGGCGGATGCCAGCGTTCGGCCACCCCCGCGGATGCCTTTCTCGCCGCGGATACGGGCGCGTTCGCGTGGTTGCGCGGCCAGCACGTCGGGATGACGAGCGTGAGCGTTGCGCCAGCGCAGGTAGGCGTGCAGTGCGCGGGTCCGCACGGTGTGGTTGGGATGGTCGCAGTTGGCCAGGGTTGGTTCTGATCGCTGGTTCAGTGTCTTGGTTGTCGCCACCGAACCAGCACACCACCGAACCGTGCGTTGTCGTGCCGCGTTTCAACGGCGGCCCGCTTAGAGGTCCTAACGGAATGAGTCTTGACCGGCTGTGCATCCATACTTCGATGCCGATCGAGATGTCTGGAGCCTAGGTTCCGTTCCTAAGCCGTTGTCGGTTTGCGCCGGGTCGGGGTCAGTGAGTGTGTCCCGTCCGGCCGTGAGACGCGTTGAGCTGGAGGCCGTAGATGTCCGATGAGATTCCGACCACTGATGATCGTGAACCGGCGCTGGTCGTGTCGTTGATGATCGACCACGTACTCGACCTGGCAGCGACGTGGACAACGTGGGACGGTCACCCGGTGCGCGCCGGTGATCGGATCTACACCCCGCACAAGGCAATCCGCCGAGTCGCCGATCACCTCATCGATCATCTCGCCGAGGTGGACGCACGGCTGGCTGGCAACCCCACGATTCCTGATCGCTGGCATGCGTCAGCGAGCACAACTCCTGGCGATCTGGCGCCCTTCACTGACCAGGACCTGGACGAGGCCAAGAGCCGGCTCACCCGGCTCAGCCAGATCTGGACCAACCGATTGAGCGCGCTCACCCTAGACCAGCTCGACCGATCGCCCGGCGCGGGCTGGACATTCCGACAGATAGCGTTCCACCTGGCAGGCTCGGCGTACTACGGCGACGCCGTGGGGGACCTATCGGCGGTTGGATCCGATCGCTGACTTGTTATCAACTGCTCGTGAGCCGTCGCCAGCAGATGATCGCAGCGGCGAGGGTCATGAAGGCTTCGTGGATGTCGTCGCGGATCGCCCAGCGGATGCGCAGGCGGCGGAACCAGTGCAGCAGGGCGATCGTCTGCTCGATTACCCAACGATGTGCACCCAGGCCGGAGCCGTGCCCGGTACCCCGGCGGGCGATGACCGGCTTGACGCCTGTGGCCCACCACATCCGGCGGTACTTGTCATGGTCGTAGCCCCGGTCGGCGTACAACGCCTTCGGGCGTTGACGTGACCGGCCGCGCCGGCCACGTATCGGCGGGATCGACCGGAGCAGCGGCATGACCTGGGTGACGTCGTTGCGGTTGCCGCCGGTCAGGCTGAGGGCGAGCGGGATGCCGTTGCCGTCGGCGATGACGTGGTGCTTGGAGCCCGGCTTGGCACGGTCGACCGGGCTCGGACCCGTTTCGGGCCACCCTTCAGCGCCCGGATGTGGGAGCTGTCGATCACCGCCTTGGACCAGTCCAGCTTGCCCACGGTATGCAGTTCAGCCAGCAGGAGTTCGTGCAGCTTCTGCCACACCCCGGCCTGATGCCAGTCCCGCGGTCTCCGCCAGCAGGTCATCCCCGAACCGAAGCCCAGCTCTTGAGGCAGGAACTCCCAGGGATACCTGTAGAGCACGAACAAGATGCCCGACAGGACCCTCCGGTCATCCAGGCGCTTGCGGCACCTGCCGCGCAGAGGTCCGCTTCCTCCCTCACATGAAGACGGCGTTTTCAAAGAGAACTGATGAAGATCTCCGGTAGGCGGTCGGTCAAGACGAACCACCTGCCGAGGACTTCCCATCGGCAAACACCAGTACTCAAAACCAGAGCCGGCACCTGTGACACAAGCGGCGACGCGAACGCTCGGGGGCAGGAACCAGAGCGGAGACCGCGTGGCGGTGCGGTGCCCGGTAGTCAGGCTCGGGGGTGGGCCTGGTTGTAGGCGCGGCGGAGGCGGTCGATCGAGACGTGCGTGTAGACCTGGGTGCTGCTGAGCGAGGCGTGACCGAGGAGTTCCTGGACGCTGCGCAGGTCGGCCCCGCCCTCGAGCAGGTGGGTCGCGGCGCTGTGCCGCAGCCCGTGCGGCCCCATCTCAGGAGCGCCTTCCACCTGCCGCACCCGGGCGTGGACCACCCGCCTGACCGTGCCCGCGTCGATGCGCCCGCCGCGCACCCCCAGGAAAAGCGCCGGACCGCTCCCCTCACACATCAGCAAGGGCCTGCCGTGCACGCACCACCTGTCCAGCGCCTGCAGCGCCGGAGCGCCGAACGGCACCGCCCGCTCCTTGCGCCCCTTGCCCAGCACCCGCACGACCCGGCGATCCCGGTCCACGTCGTCGACGTCCAGCCCGCACAGCTCACTCACCCGGATCCCCGTCGCGTACAGCAACTCCAGCATGGCCTGATCGCGCAGATCCTTCGGCTCCCCGGTGGGTGACGTGTCGAGCGCCTGGCGCGCCTGTTCCTGATCGAGTACGGCGGGCAGCGCGCGTGGAGCCTTGGCCGTGCCCAGTAGCAGTCCGGGATCGTCGGGGAGCCACCCGCGCCGATGGCAGAAGGCGGTGAACGTCCGCAGGCACGCCGTCCGCCGGGCGAGCGTGGCGCGGGCCTTGCCCTCGTCATGTTGCGTCGCCAGCCATCCCCGCAGCGCGCTCACGTCCAGGCCGTCGATCGTGCCGCCGAGGTGTTCGAGCAGCGAGGTCACGTCACCGGCATAGGCCCGGACCGTATGCGGCGAGAGGTCCCGCTCGAACCGCAGGTACGACTCGAACTCACCGATCACGTCGTTGACGTCCACAGCGCCTCCACCGTCAGCCACCCCTCAATCTTTCCCCATGGCGATTACTCCCCTCCTTCCGAAGAGAGCGCTTCTCGCTCGATCGCTCCCGTGATGTCGCGAACGCAAACCCTGAGACCTGGTGTTGACCCCTGGCCGACTGGCCCAGCCGGGCTCACCGCCCTGCGCCGTTCAACGACAGTTCGATCCCACGCATCGTCGGCACGCCGCCGGCTCCCGCATTCCAGCGATCTCCCAGTCCTTCGTCGATAGGGAAAACCCCAGCGACCGCCTGCTCGGCGGCGCAGTGGTCATCGAGTCGCCTCAGGCGGTGCCGGCCGTCGCAGGAGTCGATGCTGTGGCCGTCGCAGGAGGCGACACCGAAGGCGAACATGAGCAGCGATCCTGATCCCCGCGTGACCGCGTGCGCTCATTCGCGAGCCGGTCGTGGTCGCGGGATCAGGCCTCCGGGATCAGCGCACTCCTCCGACGAAGCGGAAGGTCCGGCCAACGCACTCGGACAGGCAAGCGTCTCCGGAACAGCGCCTGCGATCTCTTCCGGGCATACCGAGGACTCCGACCGCGAACCCCGATCCAGAAGCCCACCCACCCAATCGGAGGATTCCGACGCCCCGCCCACAGCCGCCCCCAGACCAACCGAGGACGCGCACCCCCCGGCCGAGGGCTGTCCCGCCCAGTCCGGCGACGCCGGAGCCTGCACAGGACACTCCCCCACACGGACCGACGCCCCAGCCCCAAACTCCGCCGAACCGACCGGCAATGCCGAAGCACGGGAGGGAGCCCTACCCATATGCGCTGACGACGAGGCCCCAGCCGGAAACGCCCCCGAGCTGACCGGCGTCGCGGAGGCATGCACAAGACACTCCTCCGCACGGGCAGACGCCCCAGTCCCAGGCTCCGCCGAGCTGACCGGCGAAGCCGAAGCCCGCACAGGACACTCCCCCGCACGGGCAGACGCCCCAGTCCCAGGCTCCGCCGAACTGACCGGCGTCGCGGAACCCTGCACAAGAGACTCCTTCGCGTGAACCGATGTCCCAGCCGCGGATTTCCCCGTACTGACGGGTGATCCCGGACCGTGAAAGGAAGGTCCCTCCGTGGGAGCCGATGGAGCCGGAGCGCCTGCCGCGGCCGAGCGGGACGACGGCTCCGATCCCGCCGGTTCCGTCGGCACGCCGCAGGGATCAGGCATGGACGGCACCACCTCCGGGAGCTCTTCGGGTACGCCGGAGTTGCTCGCCGAGGACGCTTCCCTGGGCGGATTCGGTACGACGGCGAGGTCGTCGGCGGCGGGCGCCGGGGTGGACCGCGGAAGGGCAGGCTCGGCCTTCGGGTAGATCGGTGAGACCGGGCGGCGGGCGCGCCAGCCGCCGGCGGTGCGTTCGATGTAGCCGGTGGCCGCCAGGGAGCCCAGAGCGCTGAGGGCCGTGTTGAGGTCCACGCCGGCGGTCACGGCGATGGTGGCGGGGCCCGCGCTGATCCTGGCCGGGACGGCGTCC
Organism: Nonomuraea sp. NPDC050478; assembly: GCF_044458265.1. Classification (NCBI taxonomy): domain Bacteria; kingdom Bacillati; phylum Actinomycetota; class Actinomycetes; order Streptosporangiales; family Streptosporangiaceae; genus Nonomuraea; species Nonomuraea sp. NPDC050478. The sequence goes on from NZ_JBITHT010000005.1 coordinate 77,941, forward strand.
AGGACGCGCTTGGTCTGCTCCGGCAGAGAGTCCCGGGGAAGGGCGGGGGCCCGCAACGCGGGGGCGAGGTCGTCGCCCATGACGCCGACGAGTTCGATCATCTCCTCCGGGGTCGTCACGCAGACGGCCTTGCGTTCGCGCAGGAGACGGTGGCAGCCGTCGGACAGGGCGGAGGTGATGGGGCCGGGGACAGCGCCGAGATGCCGGTCGAGCGTGAGGGCGTGGCCGGCCGTGTTGAGCGCGCCGCTGCGCAGGGCTGCCTCCACGACCAGGGTGCCCCTGGACAGGGCGGCGATCACGCGGTTTCTGATCAGGAAGCGGGACCGGGTCGGCCGGACGCCCGGCGGGCATTCGCTGACCAGCACGCCCCGGTCGCGGGCTCCGGCGAACAGGGAGCGGTGTTCCGCCGGGTAGCAGTAGTCGACGCCGCAGGCCAGGACCACCACCGTGGGGCCTCCGGCGGCCAGCGCTCCCCTGTGGGCGGCGCCGTCGACGCCGAAGGCGCCGCCGGACACCACAGTCCATCCAGCCTCGCTCAGCCCGATGCCGAACTGGGCGGCGACGTGGACGCCGTAGGAGGTGGCGGCTCGCGCGCCGACCACCGCGACCGAACGCAGGCAGGAGAAGCGCAGGTCGGCCGTGCCATGGAGCCAGAGGCCGAGCGGGCGGCCGGAGCCGAGCGCGTCCAGCTGGGTGGGCCATTCGGCGTCGCCGGGGATGACGAGCCTGGCGCCTGCCCGCTCGCCCGCCTCCAGGTCGGCCGCGGGGTCGCAGGCCGCCAGGCGGGCGTGCCAGCTCTGGAAGCGGCCGGCCAGCTCTTCGGCGAGGGCGAACCCGGGTGGCGCGGCTCTCTCCCGTACGGCTTGGAGCGCTTGGACGGCGCCCAGGTGGGACACGAGGGCGCCCATGACGGTGTCGCCGGCGTCGGCGGCGCGCATGAGGGCGGCTCTCGCCTCGTGATCGGGGGTGCTCATGGTGATCCTCCGGTGGCGGATGGCTGTCATGGATTGAGGCCGAGCCAGAGGGCCAGCGCGGCCGAGGTCTCGTCCTCGTCGGGGCGGGGCTTGCCCGCCAGGTCAGCGAGCGTCCAGGCGACGCGGACGACACGGTCGAGGCCGCGGGCGCTCAGGGAGCCGGAGTCGAGGCAGCTCGTCATGGGCTTCATGGCGGCATCTGACGGCCGGAACCGGGAGTGCAGGGCCGCGGAGGGGACTTCGGCGTTGGTCCGCCATGGCGTGCCGGTGAGGCGTTCGGCGGCGCGGGCGCGGGCCGCGAGAACGCGCCCTGCCACGGTCTCGCTGGTCTCGACGAACTGCCGGTCGGCCATCAGCTCGCGTCTGGACGAGCGCGCCACGGTGACCTTCATGTCGACGCGGTCGAGGAGCGGGCCGGAGAGCCTGCTCAGGTAGCGGCGCCGGGTGGTGGGCGAGCACTGGCACTCTCCGCCCTTGTCCTGCGGTTGGGCGCACGGGCAGGGGTTGGCCGCCAGCACGAGGATGAAACGCGCGGGAAAGGTGACGGAGCCGATCGACCTGGACACGGTCACCTGCCCGGACTCCAGCGGCTGCCGCAACGAGTCGAGCACGTGGGAGGGAAACTCGGGCGCTTCGTCCATGAACAGGATGCCCCGGTGCGCCAGGGAGACCGCGCCGGGACGGACGACCGAGCTGCCGCCGCCGACGATCGCCGCCGCCGTGGCGGTGTGGTGCGGGCTGATGTACGGCGGACGGAAGACCATGGGGCTGTTGGGCGGGAGCGCGCCGGCGACGGAGTGGATGGCCGTGACCTCCAGGGCGTGATCGAGCTCCAGGTCGGGGAGCAGCGTGGGCAGGCGCTCGGCCAGGAGGGTCTTGCCGGTGCCGGGCGGGCCGAGCATCCACAGGTTGTGGTTGCCCGCGGCGCAGACCTCCAGGGCGCGCCTGGCCATGGGCTGGCCGACCACGTCGGACAGGTCGACGTGCGGCTGGACGGGCGGGGACGGCCGCGAGTGCCCGGACGCCCCGAAGCGGTCGGGCGTCCCGGCCGGCGTCAGGGGGTGGCCGTGCGCCCCGAAGCGGTCGGACGTTGCGGCCGACGTCGGAGGGTGGGCGGGCGCCCCGAAGCGATCGGGCGTCCCGCCCGGCGTCGGAGGGTGGGCGGGCGTCTCGATCGACGACGGGAAGTCGTCCGCGCGGAGCCACTCCACGAGGCGGCGCAGGTCGGGCACCGGGATCACCCGCACGCCCGGGACCAGGGCGGCCTCCGCGGCGTTGGCCGCCGGGACCACGACGGTGATGTCGTCGCCCTCCTTGGCCGCGCTCAGCACGGACGGGAGCACGCCGCGCACCGGGCGGAGGCGTCCGTCGAGGCCGAGCTCGCCGAGGAAGAACGGGCCCGCGATGCGGCTCGCCGGGACCACCCCGGCGGCGCCGAGGATGGCCACCGCTATGGACAGGTCGAACTGGCTGCCGCGCTTGGGGACGCTGGCGGGGAACAGGCTGACCGTGATGCGGGCGTCGGGCCACGGGAAATGACTGTTGACCATGGCCGAGCGGACCCGCTCTCTGGCCTCGCTCAGCGCCGCGTCGGGCAGCCCGATGAGGTGGATGCCCGCCAGGCCGTTGCCGACGTCGGCCTCCACCTCCACCGAGCTGCCCGTGACGCCGACCAGGGCGACGCTGCGGGTGCGTGCGACCGCCATCTACGACGCCCCCCGCACGTGGCGCAGGGAGTAGTCGCCCGCGAAGCGGTCCAGGGCGATCACGTCGATCCTGACCGTGGCGTACGTGCGCGACTCCGCGGCCAGCCACTTGGCGGCGAGTGCGCGCAGGCGGGCCAGCTTGGCGGGGCGCACGGACTCCAGCGCCGTGCCGTGCGACATGCTCGATCGGGTCTTGACCTCGACCACCACGAGGGTGGGGCCGTCCTCGGCGATGATGTCGATCTCGCCGTGGCGGCAGCGCCAGTTGCGCTCGATGATGGTCATGCCCTCGGCACGCAGGTAGTCGGCGGCGAGTTGCTCGCCGTGCCTGCCGAGTTCGTTCTTCGCGGCCATGTGTGCCACCTCCGGGCACTGACCTTCGCGCACGGGGGCCGCCGCGTCCGGCCCCGAACGTGGCTCTGGGGACAGCGGGGGCGAGCGCGGGCACCCTGTGGACAACCCAGAAGACCCGCACATACGACGAAGGGGCGCGAACAGCTCGCGCCCCTTCGTCAACCTGTCACGCCGCTAACCGGAGAAGCCCTCCTTGGGCATCTCCAGGTCGGCCTTGGCCAGCTCTTCGACGTTGACATCCTTGAACGTGACCACACGGACGTTCTTCACGAACCGCGCGGGCCGGTACATGTCCCACACCCACGCGTCCTGCATCTTCACGTCGAAGAACACATCACCGTTCTCCGCCGTGCGTACGTCCAGGTCGACCGAGTTCGTCAGGTAGAACCGCCGCTCCGTTTCCACCACGTAGGTAAACAATCCGACGACATCGCGGTATTCGCGGTAAAGCTGCAGCTCCATCTCGGTCTCGTACTTTTCGAGATCCTCTGCGCTCATCGCGGTCCTCCTGTCGTACCGGTCCCCCGGCGTGCCTGATCAGGCAACCCCGGCCCCCATTTCATTCTCGCCCATCCCCCTAGCCACCGTGACGAAGGAGTAACGGTGGTGCGGGCACGGGCCGTGCGTTTCGAGTGCGAGGCGATGCTGTGGCGTGACGTACCCCTTGTGCTCGGCGAAGCCGTAAAGCGGGAACTCCTCGTCGAGCGCGGCCATCAGCCGGTCCCTCGTCACCTTCGCCACTATCGACGCGGCCGCCACGCAGGCGGCCACCTGGTCCCCCTTCCAGACCGCCAGCGAAGGCGCCGGCAGACCCGGAACCGGGAAGCCATCGGTGAGGATGTATCCCGGATCGCAGGTCAACCGCGCGACCGCCCGCCGCATTCCCGCCACGTTGCACTTGTGGAGCCCCCTGGCGTCGATGACCTCCGGAGGGATGACGACGACGCCGACGTGCGCGGTGGCGAGGATGAGGTCGTGCAGCCGCTCCCGCACGGCGGGTGTGAGCAGCTTGGAGTCGCCCAGCCCCTCGATCGGCTTGCGCAGGATGACGGCGGCGACGACCAGCGGGCCGGCGCACGCGCCACGTCCGGCCTCATCGACTCCGGCGATGGGAGTGAGGCCGCGGCGGGCCAGCGCCCGCTCGTAGGCGTAGAGCCCGGAATCACGCCGGACCACGCTCGGTCGAGGGCGGAACGCTACTGTCATGACACTGGAAGCGTACGCCCCATCCGGCGCAAACCGCGACTACTCGACCCGTGCGAAGCTGTCAGGCTTCGTGAAGATCGTGCCGCGGCCGAGCGGCCAGTAGCGGACGACCGCCGTGCCGATGACGTCGTCGACCGAGATGAAGCCGCCCCCGGGCTCCTCCATGTGGCTGCGCGCGTCGGCGGAGGCGCTGCGGTGGTCGCCCATCAGCCAGAGCTTGCCCTCGGGCACCTTGACGTCGAACTCGTCGCCCGAGGGGTAGTCGTCGGGGTAGAGGTAGGACGACTCGTCGAGCGGCTTGCCGTTGATGGTGATGCGCCGCTTGGAGTCGCAGCACTTGACCTGGTCGCCGCCGACGCCGATCACCCGCTTGATGGTGTCTTCGCCGTTCCAGCCCTTGAACACCACGATGTCGCCGCGCCCGGGCGGCCCGGCGAGCTTGTTGACGAACACCCGGTCGTTGATCTTGAGGGTGTTCTCCATCGACTCCGAGGGGATGTAGAACGATCCGACCACGAAGGCCTGCAGCAACAGGGCGATGCCGATCCCCGTGATCAGCAGGAGGACGGTCTCCCGGAAGCCGCCCTTTTTCTTCTTCTCCAAGGACTCCGCCTTCTCGGTGGCGGCCATCAGCGCTTACTCCGCAGCCAGCGCCTACGGACCAGAACCAGGGGGACGGCCAGCGCGAACCCGGCGACCAGCGGTGTCGCGCCGCTGAGCGCCTGGAGCGCGGGCTGTGCGAACGTTTCGGGGATGGGGATCGTGGTGGCCCGGGAGAACGGCCAGACGATGACGAAGGCCCGCCCGATGACCTGGCTCTCGGGGATGGATCCGCCGCCGGGATCGCCGGTGTGGGAGCGCGAGTCCATGGAGACCTGCCGGTGGTCGCCCATCACCCACAGGTGGCCGGGCGGCACGTCGGTCTCGAACTCCTCGCGCGAGGGCAGGTTGCCCGGGTAGAGGTATGAGCTCTCGTCGAGCGGCACGCCGTTGACGGTGATGCGCTGCTGCTTGTCGCAGCACTCGACGTGGTCGCCGCCGACGCCGATGACCCGCTTGATGTAGTCCTTCTCGCCGGGCACGATGCCGAACGCGGTGCCGACCCACCGGAAGAAGCCCTCGACCGGGTTGCTCGGCTCCTCCATCTGGAACTCGCCGTCCCAGGAGTTGACGCCGGAGAAGACCACGACGTCGCCGCGCTCGATGTCGCGGGTGTGGTAGACGAGCTTGTTGACGAGGACCCGGTCGTTGGTGAGGAGGGTGTTCTCCATCGACTCGGACGGGATGTAGAACGCCTGGATCACGAAGGTCTTGATGATCAGCGCGAGGGCCAGTGCCACGACGACCAGGACGGGGAGCTCCTTCCAGAAGGAGCCCTTCTTTTCCTTCTTCTGGTCTTCGTCGGGCTTCCCGCCTTTTGCCGGTTGGTGAGTCTCTTCGGCGACCACGTCCACCTCGTCCTCGACAGGGCGGCGCGACGCGCCGTACTCCTGGCTCTCGCTAGTCATCGGTGATGAGCCTAGATGATGTGTCGGCTCGACAAGCCTCGACCGACGTTACACCGGGCACGAGTCGCTCCACATAAAGGGAAGGCCCCCGCAAAGGCGGAACGGCCCGCCCCACGGGGCGGGCCGTTCGGACGCCGGGCTCACTTGACGGGCGTCTCACGCTTCTCGCGGATGCGGGCCGCCTTGCCGCGCAGGTCGCGCATGTAGTAGAGCTTGGCGCGGCGCACGTCGCCCCGGCTGGCCACGACGATCTTCTCGATCACCGGGCTGTGCACCGGGAAGGTGCGCTCGACGCCGACGCCGTAGCTGACCTTGCGGACGGTGAAGGTCTCGCGGGCGCCGCCGCCCTGACGGCGGAGCACGAACCCCTTGAAGACCTGGACGCGGGAGCGGTTGCCCTCGACGACGCGTACGTGAACCTCGAGCGTGTCACCGGGACGGAAGTCCGGGACGTCGCTGCGCAGGTTGGCCTTCTCAAGCTCCTGGATCTTCGTGTGCATGAGAGATGCTTCCTCAAGTCTCGCGAGCACGCGGAGGTCCACCCGGCCTGGGCTCATGGCGGACGCGCCTGCTGATTCGGTGAACCCGGGAAGCTTCCCGGGCATGCTGACCAACCACATGGCAGTTGGCGACGCTTCAGTTTGCCACATCTTCCGGAGGGACGCGAAACGCCAGCTCGTCGAGGAGCCGCCGGTCGTGCTTGTCGAGCGTCTCGGCGTCGATCTCCGCCAGCAGCTCGGGCCGGGTCGCGACCGTACGGCGGAGCGCCTGGTCACGGCGCCATCTGGCGACCTTGCCGTGATGCCCGGACAGCAGCACGTCCGGCACCTCGTGACCCCGCCAGACGGGCGGCTTGGTGTAGACCGGGCCTTCGAGCAGGTTGCGCATGGCCCCGGGCGCGAAGGAGTCGTCGACGGCGGAGCGGACGTTGCCGAGCACGCCGGGCAGCAGCCGGCCGATGGCCTCCACCATCACCAGCACCGCCACCTCGCCGCCCGCCAGCACGTAGTCGCCGATGCTCACCTCGTCGACGCGCAGCCGCGAGCCGTACTCGGCCATCACCCGGGAGTCGATGCCCTCGTAGCGGCCGCACGCGAACAGCAGCCACTCCTCCCCCGCCAGCTCCTGGGCCAGCTCCTGGGTGAACGGCCGCCCGCTCGGCGTCGGCACGATCATCCGGGGCCCGCCGTCGCCGATGACGTCGTCGATGGCCTCGCCCCACACCTCCGGCTTCATCACCATGCCGGGGCCGCCGCCGTAAGGGGTGTCGTCGACGGTCTTGTGGACGTCGTGCGCCCAGTCGCGGAGCTGGTGGACGCGGACGTCGAGGGTGCCGCGCTCGCGGGCCTTGCCGATCAGCGAGACGCCGAGCGGCGCGAAGTATTCAGGGAAGATCGAGATGATGTCGAGCCTCACAGCAGGCCTTCCGGCGGATCGACGACGAGCTTGCCGCCCTCCAGATCCACGACGGGGACCAGCGCCTTCACGAACGGGACGAGCGCCTCCTCGCGGCCGCCGCCGCGCCGCACCACGAGCAGGTCCTGGCCGTGGTGGAGGACGTCGGCCACCTCGCCGACGGTCTCGCCGCCGGTGGTCTCGACCGTGAGCCCGATGAGCTGGTGGTCGTGGAACTCGTCGGGGTCGTCGGACGGCTCGACGTCCGAGGAGTCGATGACGAGCAGGGTGCCGCGGAGCTCCTCGGCGCTGTCGCGGTCGGTGACGCCGGCGAGCGAAAGCAGCAGTGCGCCCTTGTGCCAGCGGCTGCTCTCGATCACCAGCGGCCCGCGCTCGGGCGGGTCGGTCGTGAGCGCGTTGCCGACGGCGAAGCGCAGCCCCGGATCGTCGGTGCGCACCTCCACGGTGACGTCACCGCGCACTCCATGGGCACGGCTTATCCGGCCGACGACCAGCTGCACGTGAACCTTCCCTCTCCACAACCACGAGCGCCCCCACCGGGCTTACCGATGAGGGCGCGCGAAACCTGACGTCAACGGACCGCTTCGTGCAGGTCGAGCAGGTCGACCCGGACGTACTTGCCGTCGGCCAGGGCGTTCACGACCGTGCGCAGAGCCTTGGCGGTGCGCCCGCCGCGGCCGATGACCTTGCCCAGGTCGTCAGGGTGCACTCGGACCTCCAGGACGCGCCCGCTGCGGATGCGGCGTGCGCGGACCCGGACATCGTCGGGATGTTCGACGATGCCCTTCACGAGGTGCTCGAGTGCCTCCTCGAGCACGTCAGCCCTCGCCCTCGGACGGGGTCTCGGCGGGGGCCTCGGCCTCGTCCTTCTTCTTGGACCTCTTCGGCGTCGTGGCGGTGGTGGCGGTCTCGCCACCGGCCAGGGCCTCCTTGGCGGCGGCCTCGTAGACGGCGTGCCTGTCGGGCGCCGGCTCGGCCACCTTGAGAGGCGCCGGGGCGGGCTCGCCCTTGAACTTCTGCCAGTCGCCGGTGAGCTTGAGCAGCTTGAGCACCGGCTCGGTCGGCTGCGCGCCGACACCCAGCCAGTAAGCGGCACGCTCACCATTGATCTCGATGCGCGAAGGGTGTTCCTTCGGGTGGTACAGACCGATCTCCTCGATCGCACGGCCGTCACGCTTGGTGCGGCTGTCGGCGACGATGATGCGGTACTGAGCGTTGCGGATCATGCCGAGCCGCTTGAGCTTGATCTTGACTGCCACGGGTGTGGTCTCTCCTGCGTTCACAGACACGAGTGAGCGGCTTCTCATCGAGTGGGGCACGATGCGAGCCCGCTCAAGGGACAAACGTGACCTGCGGGAGGTGAGAGGGCACCCGCCTGGTCACGGTGTTCCAACATGTCATTGTGCCAGACGCCGGACACTGCCCGGGACCCACACGCCCGCCGCCACGAAGATTACTTCTGGCCGGGCAGCCGCAGCTTCGACGGGTCGAAGCCGGGGGGCAGCTCGACGCCCGGAGGCAGCTTGCCGCCGAGGTTGCCCAGCGCGCCGCCCTTCTTGGGCGCGGCGGGGGCCTCGTCGGCCGCGGCCGCCTTGCCGAGCGCGGCCTTGCGCGGGTCGCCGCTCACGCGCCGCCCCTTCTTGGCCTTCTTGGAGGACTTGGCCGCCTTGCCCTTGCCGCCCGGCATGCCGGGGATGCCCATGCCGCCGGCCATCCGCTTCATCATCTTCTGGGCCTCGAAGAAGCGGGTGACCAGGTTGTTGACGGCGCTGACCGTGGTGCCGGAGCCGTTCGCGATGCGGGCCCGCCGGGAGCCGTTGATGATCTTCGGGTCCTGCCGCTCGGCCGGGGTCATCGAACGGATGATGGCGGCGATGCGGTCGAGGTCGCGGTCGTCGATCGAGTTGATCTGGTCGCGCATCTGCCCCATGCCGGGCATCATGCCGAGCAGGTTCTTGATGGGGCCCATCTTCTGGACCATCATCATCTGCTCGAGGAAGTCCTCCAGCGTGAAGTTCTCGCCCGAGGTGAGCTTGCCCGCCATCTTGGCGGCCTGCTCCTCGTCGAACGTCTTCTGGGCCTGCTCGATCAGGGTGAGGATGTCACCCATGTCGAGGATCCTGGAGGCCATCCGGTCGGGGTGGAAGGCGTCGAAGTCTTCCAGCTTCTCGCCGGTGGAGGCGAACATGATCGGGCGGCCGGTGATGTGGCGCACCGACAGGGCCGCGCCGCCGCGGGCGTCGCCGTCGAGCTTGGTGAGCACCACGCCGTCGAAGCCGACGCCGTCCATGAACGCCTGGGCCGTGGTGACGGCGTCCTGGCCGATCATGGCGTCGACCACGAACATGATCTCGTCGGGCTGGACCGCGTCGCGGATGTCGGCGGCCTGCCGCATGAGCTCCTGGTCGATGCCGAGGCGGCCGGCGGTGTCGATGATGACGATGTCGTGCTGCTGGCGCCTGGCCTCGTCGATCGAGCGGCGGGCGACGTCGACCGGGTCGCCGACCCCGTTGCCGGGCTCCGGAGCGTAGACCGCGACCTGCGCGCGCTCACCCATCACCTGGAGCTGCTGCACCGCGTTGGGGCGCTGGAGGTCGGCGGCGACCATCAGCGGCACGTGGCCCTGCTCGCGCAGCCACTTGGCGAGCTTGCCCGCCAGCGTGGTCTTGCCGGAGCCCTGGAGACCGGCGAGCATGATCACGGTCGGCGGCGTCTTGGCGTAACGCAGCCTGCGCGTCTCGCCGCCCAGGATCTCGATCAGCTCGTCGTTGACGATCTTGACGACCTGCTGCGCCGGGTTGAGCGCCTGCGAGACCTCCGCACCGCGGGCGCGCTCCTTGACCCGGGCGACGAACGCCTTGACCACCGGGAGCGCGACATCGGCCTCGAGCAGCGCGATGCGGATCTCGCGGGTGGTCGCGTCGATGTCGGCGTCGGACAGCCGACCCTTGGATCGGAGGGAGGAGAAGACCGATGTCAGCCGGTCGGAAAGCGTCTCGAACACGTGGTTGGCCAGTCCTCGAAGCGAATGTGGGTCTGCTCTCAGCCTATCCGCTTCGCTAGCCGTTCCAGCCTGGCACGGCCATCCGGACCGACAACGCGTGCTCCACGAGGTTGATCAGAGCGCCCTTGACCGAGTCCTTCGTACGCGCGTCGAGACGGAGGAGCGGGATGTGCGGCGCGAGCGTGAGCGCCTCACGGACCTCGTTGTCGCCGTGCGGGTACCGTCCGTCCCAGCCGTTGATGCCCACGATGAAGGGCAGCTTGGCCTCTTCGAAGTAGTCGATGGCCGGGAAGCTGTCGGCGAGCCGGCGCGTGTCGACCAGGACGACCGCGCCGATCGCCCCCTTCACCAGGTCGTCCCACATGAACCAGAACCGGTGCTGCCCGGGCGTGCCGAACAGGTAGAGGATCAGGTCGCGGTCCAGGGACACCCGCCCGAAGTCCATGGCCACCGTGGTGGTCGTCTTGAGCGGGGTCATGCCGAGGTCGTCGATCCCCGCCGACGCGTCGGTCATCACGGCCTCGGTCGTCAGCGGCATGATCTCGGACACGGCGCCGACGAACGTCGTCTTGCCCACCCCGAAGCCGCCGGCCACCACGATCTTCGCCGAGGTGAGCCCGGGGCTAGAGCCTGCGAAGTCCACTGAGCACCCTTTCCAGCAGGTTGACATCCGGCCTGCCCTCGTCCAGCTGCGGCTGGTGCACCCGGACCAGGCCCTCAGCGGCCATGTCGGCGATCAGCACCCGCGCCACGCCCAAGGGCATCCGTAACAGCGCCGACACCTCCGCGACCGACCGCACCTGACGGCAGAGATGGCTGATCGCCTGGTATTCGGGAGTGATGTGGGAGAACTCCCGGTGCTCGGCCGTCGCCGACGACACCAGGGCCTCCATCGCGAGCTTGACCCTGGGCGCGGTCCGCCCGCCGGTCACCGCGTAGGGACGGACCGGCGAGGCCGGGTCGTTGCTCGACGGCGGAGGCGGCTGGGGAGTCCAGCCGCCGCTGTTCCATCTGGGGTCCGTCACCTACATCACCTGGTCTGGCTGGCGCGCAGCTCGGCACGCACCGCCGGGGTCAGCACCTTGCCGGCGCGATCCACCATCAACGTCATCTGGTACGCGACCAGCCCCATGTCACAGTCCGGAGCGGCGAGCACTCCCAGACAGGAACCGTCGCTAATGGACATGATCAGCATGAGCCCCCGTTGCATCTCCACGATCGTCTGGTTCACGGCGCCGCCCTCGAACACCCGGGCCGCGCCCTGGGTCAGGCTCACCAGCCCGGAGGCGATCGCCGCCAGCTGGTCGGCCCGGTCCACCGGAAACCCGGCCGACGTGGCCAGGGGCAGTCCGTCAGACGACACCACCACCGCATGCGCGACACCGGGAACACTGTTGACGAAGTCCGTGACCAACCAGTCCACTCCCCGCGCCGCCTGGCTCAGGTCGTTCACGCGCCCTCCTCCCTGTTCTCCCTCGGGTCAGAGACGTTCGCCCTGCCCTCGCTGATGTCGTCGCGTGCCGCACGGAAGCCCTTCTGGAAGCTCGCCAGCCGGCTGCGCACCCGGTCCGGTGAGATCGCGGGCATCGGGGCGACCCCCTTGGGCGCCGCGGCCGTGTCGGCCGAGCCCGGCACCAGGTTCGCCTTCGGCACCCGCTTGGGCAACCCTGAGGCCGTCGCGCCGTCCCGTACGGGTTCGGCCGCCGCCTGCGCCGCGGTCCATCCCGCGTCCGCCTTGGCCGACCCCCACGCGCCGCTGCTGCCACCGCGCTCGAACCAGGCCGACTCCACCGAGGCGAAGATCGGCAGGTAGTCGTCCCCTCCCGAGGAGGCGTTGACCGCGGGCATGGGGCCGGTGGCCCCCGACTCGGCCGTCTCCGGGAAGTCGTACGACTGCTTGCCGCGGTTGGCCGGGTTCCTGGTCGGCAGCGGGTCGGCGGGCCGCTCGATCGGCGGCGCCTGCTCGTTCGTCCAGCTGCCGGGGACGCGCGAGGGGATCCACACGTCGTCGGTGTCGAACCCGCCGCCGCCGCGCGGATCGGACGGCCACGCGCCCGAGCCGCCGCCGTTGGACGGCCACTGCACGTTGGTGGCGGGCCAGGAGCCGCTGGGTTCCGCGCTCCCCGGGTACGAGGGGTGCGCCGGGCTCATCTGGAAGCCGTTGTCGCCCCACTGGGGCACGGGCGGCGGCGAGGTGAAGGCCTCGGCCCGGGCGCGCTGCATGCCGGCCAGCGCCCCGGCGGCGCCGGCCGCGCCGTCGAAGCCCTGCGTCTGCGCGCCCAGCAGGCTCTCGGGCACCAGCACCATCGCGGTGAGCCCGCCGCCGCTCTGCGTCCTGAGCTGTACGCGGATGCCGTGCCGCTGTGCCAGCCGGGAGACCACGAACAGGCCCATGCGGCGCGAGACCGAGACGTCCACGGCCACGGTCTGGGCGAGCCGTTCGTTGGCCTGGACGAGTTCTTCCTGGGTCATGCCGATGCCGGAGTCGCTGATGGACAGCATCACGCCGCCGCCGTCGATCCGGCTGCCGGACACCGTCACCCGGGTCTCGCGCGGGGAGAACGACAGCGCGTTCTCCACCAGCTCGGCGATCAGGTGGATGACGTCGTTGACGGCCTGGCCGGCGACGGAGACGCCGTCGGGGACCTGGAGCACGACCCGCTCGTAGTTCTCGACCTCGGAGAGCGAGGCGCGGGCCACGTCGACCATCTTGACGGGCTGGCTCCACCGGCGGGGCGGCTCCTGGCCGGCGAGGACCAGCAGGTTCTCGGAGTTGCGGCGCATGCGGGTGGCCAGGTGATCCAGCTTGAACAGGTTGGCCAGCCGCTGCTCGTCCTGCTCGCCCTGCTCCAGGCCGTCGATCAGGGTGATCTGCCGCTCGACCAGCGTCTGGCTGCGCCGCGACAGGTTCACGAACATCGCGTTGACGTTGGCCCGCAGGCGGGACTCCTCGCCCGCCAGCCGCACCGCTTCCCGGTGCACCTCGTCGAACGCCCGCGCGACTTCACCGATCTCGTCCTTGGAGGAGATCTGGATGGGCGGCACGTGCAGCGACTCCGGATCCGCCTCGCCCTCGCGCAGCTGACGCACCAGGCCGGGCAGCGTCTTGCCGGCGACCTTGAGCGCGTCCCCGCGCAGTCGCCTCAGCGGCCGTACGAGCGAGCGCGCCATGACGGCGGTGACCACGAGGACCAGCGCCAGCAGCAGGATGACCAGGCCGATGCTGAAGGCGGCCGCCTGCCGGTCGGCGCCCTGCAGGTCGGCGCTGCGGGTGGCGATCTGCTGCGAGAGGGCCTTCTGCACCTCGTTCTGCTTGTCGACCGTCCGCGTGATGGAGTCGTACCACTTGTCGACGTCCTTGGTGGTCGTGGTGTCCAGGCGCTGCAGCGCCGTCCCCGCGTTGTGCAGGAAGATCGCGCGGTTGGCGTAGAACTCGGCCCGGCCGACCTCGACGCTGGTGACCGTGTTGTCGAAGTGCTGGCGCTGGGCCGGCGTGGCGGCGCTGCGGAAGGTCGCCCGCTCGCTCTCGCGGCGGGCGCGGGCATCGACGAAGGCGTTGAACTCGGGTCCGGTGAACTCGTTCTTCAGCAGCGCGGCGGACAGCAGCGCGCGCTGCTTGGAGGTCTCCTCCTCGGCCCGCGCCACGGCGCGCATGGCCGTGCTGGTCGAGGTGATCTGCTCGTCGGCCGCCCCCTGGCCGACCTCGTCGAAGAGCTGCAGCAGATCGCTGATGACCTCGCTGTACTTCTCGATGGTCGGCAGCGGCGGGAGCTGGCTTCCCTGGATCGTCTTGCGCATCGTGGGCAGCTGCCCGAGCCGGAAGCGGGTGAGTTCCAGACGCCTCTGGCCCAGATCCGACAGCAGGCCCTGGGCGGAGCCCGAAATCCCGAGTAAGCGCTTGGCGCTGGCGTCGACGATGTCCTGCTGCGTGGTCAGCGGCTGCAGTTCGCCCTGTCTGCGATTGGAGGCGACGTAGCGGGCGGCCCGGTCGCGCTCGACCGCCAGGTTGTGCGCGAGCTCCCCGACACTGCTCATCAGCGTGTTGACCTCACCGACCTGCGCGTACTGCTGGGCGCTGCCGATGGAGGTGCCGACGCGCAGCGCGCCGAGGAGGACGCCGACGATCGTCGGGATGGCGATGAGGGCGATGAGGCGGGTCCGTACTCGCCAGTTACGCAGAGCGAACGAGCTGCCCGGCTTGGGCAGCGGCCGGTCCGCCGGCGCCAGCGTGGAAACGGGCGGTCCCGGCAGGTCTTGCGCCCTGCTACGACCGGAATCGGTCGCTGGTGTCCTCACTGTGGCAACCTCTCGCCATAGCCTGCTGCTTAGTGGGGATCACGCGCATTTGGCACGCCGACGCGTGATCGCAGGCAAGTTCGGTGCCCAATTTGAGCACAAACCTCATAGTTGAGCCAACGCCTCACGAGTTTTCCATCGTCCAGAGGGCCGCTTTGTTCGAGCCGCTAGCTTCCGTTTACGGAGAGCTACGATCTTCCAATTCGGACATATGACCCTTTAGATGACAGAAAGTAATATATGCGACTATAAAGCGAGAAGTCGTGTTAAGCAGAAAAGTAGGGGATTCGAGACGGATCGGCTTCAGCTCTGATCTCCCCTCCGGTACGCTTCACGCCCGGCGATCGAATGCCGCGCTCCAATAGCTTCCCCCCTGGTAGGAGACCTTCCCCATGACACGCAACCTGCGCTGTCGCGCCATTGCCGTCGGCGCCGCAGTCGCACTCGCCCTTACCGCCTGTGGCAGCGGCGGCGAGTCCCCCGACACGACGGCCAACGCCGACGGTCTGGAAAAGACCACCATCAAGGTGGGGGCCCTCCCCATTCCCGACCCCGTGTCGCTCTATATCGCGAACGCCAAGGGCTACTTCAAGGAGGAGGGCCTCACGGTCGAGCCGGTCATCATTACCGGTGGCGCGGCCGCGATCCCGCAAGTGGAGAACGGCTCACTCGACATCTCCATGACGAACTACGTCTCGACCTTCTCCGCGGTCGAGGCCGGCAAGAAGCTCAAGCTCGTCGCGGACATGTACCAGGCCGCTGAAAACAACTTCAACATCATGGTCCCGAAGGACTCGCCGATTAACGCGGTGGCGGACCTCAAGGGCAAGACCATCCTGGTCAACAACCTGCGCAACGTCGCCACGCTTGCCGTGACGACGCAGCTGAAGGTCGCCGGTCTTACTGAAAACGACGTCAAATTCGCGGAGAAGCCGTTCCCCGAGATGGGCAACGCCATCGCGAGCGGCCAGGCCGACGCCGGCTGGATCACCGAGCCGTTCATCACCGCGACGCAGAGCCAGCTCGGCTTCCGCAAGCTCGCCGACACGATGACCGGTGAGACCGAGAACCTGCCCATCGCCGGCTGGATGGCCACCGAGGAGTGGGCGCAGAAGCACCCGAAGACGCTGGCCGCCTTCCAGCGCGCGATCTCCAAGGCCCAGACCCTCGCCTCCAGCGACCGCAAGGAGATCGAGGCGATGATCCCGACGTACACGAAGATCACGCCGGAGGTCGCGTCGGTGATCACGCTCGGCACCTACCCGAGCGAGCTGAACGCCGACCGGCTGCAGAAGGTCGCCGACCTGATGCTCGAGTACAAGTACCTCGAGAAGCCGATCGACGTGAAGTCGATCATCGTGGCTCCCCCAGCAGCAGGATGAGAAGTGCCCAACTGACCCGCGGCGCCATCGGCGTCGCGGGCTTCCTCATTCTCGGCGAGCTGGTCGTCAGACTCTGGGTGTCCCGGACGTTCGACTTCCCGGCTCCGTCGGTGATCCTGTACGAAGCCGCGCTCCTCCTGGCGGACCCCGAGTTCCTCGAAGGAATGCTGGTCACGATCGGCAACTGGGCGCTCGGCCTGCTGGTCGCGATCGGCGTCGGGGTGCCGCTGGGCGTGCTGCTCGGCGCGCTGCCCCGGGCGGAGCAGGCGGTCCGGCCGCTGCTGGAGTTCATGCGGCCGATCCCGTCGGTGGCGATCATCCCGCTGGCGATCCTGCTCATCCCCGAAGACTCGCTGATGAAGGTCTCGGTCATCGTCTACGCGTCGCTGTGGCCGATCCTCATCAACACCCTGTACGGCATGCACGACGTCGACCCGCTGGCCAAGGAGTCGATGCGGACCTTCGGGTTCGGCCCGCTGGCGGTGCTGGCCCGGGTCAGCCTGCCCAGCGCCGCGCCGTTCATGGCGACCGGCGTGCGGATCGCCGCCGGGATCGCGCTGGTGCTGGCCGTGAGCGCGGAGCTGCTGGCCGGCGGCGTCAACGGCATCGGCGTGTTCGCGGTCGCGGCCGGCTCGGGCAACCGGATGGACCTGATCATGGCGGCCACGCTGTGGGCCGGGATCTTCGGAGTGGTGGCGAACCTGGCGTTGCAGACGGCCGAGCGGCGCCTGTTCCGCTGGCACTGGCTGCGGACGGGAGGGGCGCGGACGTGAAAGTGCTCAACCGGCTCTGGTTCGTACCCCTGGTGATAGTCGCCTGGGAGCTGGTCACCCGTTTCGTCTACGTGGACGACGACTTCCCGCCTCCCAGCGAGATCGTCGTGCGGATGTACGAGCTGTGGTTCTCGGGACCGGCCTCCCGGCTGTTCCTCACCGATGACGCGTTCGCCAACATCATGCCCAGCCTCGGCCGCATGTTCGGCGGCTGGGTCCTCGCCTCGCTGATCGGCGTGGTGGTGGGGGTGGTCCTGGGGCGCTCGCGCACCATCTCCGGGTACGTGGACGGGCTGATCGAGTTCGGCCGGGCGGTGCCGCCGCCGATGCTGCTGCCGCTGTTCCTCGTGCTGTTCCAGTCGGGCCTGGCGACGCAGCTGGCCACGATCGTGTTCGGCGTCATCTGGCCGGTGCTGCTCAACAGCATCGACGGCGCCCGGTCGGTGGACCGCACCTACACCGAGACCGCCACCGTGTTCGGGCTGTCGAAGGCCCAGCATCTGCGGGTGGTCGTCATCCCCGCGGCGTCACCGAAGATCTTCGCCGGGCTGCGGCTGAGCCTGTCGCTGGCGCTGATCCTCATGGTGCTCTCGGAGATCTTCGGCGGCACCGACGGCATCGGCTACCAGATGCTGCAGGCGCAGCGGAGCTTCGACGCGGCCGGCGTCTGGTCGGCGATCGCGCTGCTCGGCGTGCTCGGCTATCTGGTGAACGCGCTGTTCGTGCTGGCCGAACGGCGGGTCCTGGTCTGGCACCGCCAGGCCACCCGCAGACCATGACGATACGAGATCGAGAAAGGAATCCATGCGTCACTCCGACGACCTCATCTGGGACGCGATGGCGGATCTTTCCCGCTTCGCGGCCCTGCTGACCATGGCCGAGCTGGGCGTGGCCGACGAGCTGGCCCACGGCCCGCTCGAGCCGGCCGAGCTGGCCAGGCGGTGCGAGGCGGATCCGCGCGCGCTCCGCAGGGTGCTGCGCGAGCTGGCGGCCATGGGCCTGGTGCGGCGTGCCGGAGACGACCGTTACGACCTCTCCGAACGGGGCACCGCGCTGCGCTCGGACGTCCCCGGCTCGCTGCGCTCGTCGATCCGGATGCTGGGCGACGAGAGGCTCTGGTATGCGATGGGCAACCTGCCCGCCACCGTCCGCTCGGGATCGTCGGCGCTCACGGCCCGCTACGGCCCTCTCTACGAGAGCCTGGCCACCGACCCCGAGGCGAGCAGGATCTTCGGCGAATACATGTCGACCAGGGCGATCCCGTTCATCGAGGGCCTGGTGAAAGGCTACGACTTCACCGGCGTGCACAGCCTGGTGGACGTGGGCGGCGGGCGGGGACACATCCTGTCGGCGATCCTGCGGGCCAACCCCGAGATGCGCGGAGTGCTGCTCGACCGGGAGCACGTCGTCGAGCAGGCCAGGCAGGCGCTCGCGGACGACGGTCTGGCCGGCCGCTGCGAGCTGGTGCCGGGCGACTTCTTCCGGTCGGTCCCGGAGGGCCGGGACGCCTACCTGCTCGGCAGCGTGCTGCACAACTGGGACGACGAGGACGCGGTGGCGATCCTGCGCACGGTGCGTCAGGCGATGAGCCCGACCGGCCGGGTGCTGATCCTGGAGATCGTGCTGCCCGACGACGACGCTCCCCACCTGGGCAAGGACCTCGACATGCGGATGCTCGCCGTCTTCGACGGCGGCGCCGAGCGCAGCAGGGCGGAGTACGGTGCGCTGCTCGCCCGCGCGGACCTCACCCTGACCAGGGTCGTCGGCCTGGAGGCCGCCGCCAGCGTGATCGAGGCGGTTCCCGCCTAGCCGTTCCAGCCGGGGACGGCGGTGCGCACGGTCAGGGCGTGCTCGACCAGGTGGATGAGCGCGCCCTTCACCGATTCCTTGGAGCGCGCGTCCAGGCGGATGAGCGGGATGTGCGGGACCAGCGAGAGCGCGTCGCGGACCTCGCTGTCGGGGTGCGGATACTGCCCGTCCCAGCCGTTGACGCCCACGATGAACGGCAGCTGGGCCTCCTCGAAGTAGTCGATCGCCGGGAAGCTGTCGGCCAGCCGCCGCGTGTCGACCAGCACCACGGCCCCGATCGCGCCGCGCACCAGGTCGTCCCACATGAACCAGAACCGGTGCTGACCCGGCGTGCCGAACAGGTAGAGGATCAGGTCACGGTCCAGGGACACCCGCCCGAAGTCCATGGCCACGGTCGTGGTCGACTTCAGCGGCGTCATGCCAAGGTCGTCGATCCCCGCCGACGCGTCGGTCATCACGGCCTCGGTCGTCAACGGCATGATCTCCGACACGGCGCCGACGAACGTCGTCTTGCCCACCCCGAAGCCGCCGGCCACCACTATTTTGGTCGAGGTCAATTCCCCGCTAGAGCCTGCGAAGTCCACTGAGCACCCTTTCCAGCAAGTTGACGTCCGGACGGCCGGCATCCAGCTGCGGCTGGTGCACGCGTACGAGCCCTTCAGCCGCCATGTCGGCGATCAGCACCCGCGCCACCCCCAACGGGATGTGCAGCAGAGCCGACACCTCGGCGACCGACCGCACCTGACGACACAATCGGGAAATCGCTTGATATTCAGGGGTTATATGGGAGAACTCCCGGTGTTCGGCGGTGGCCGACGACACCAGCGCCTCCATCGCCAGCTTGACCCGCGGCGCCGTCCGCCCGCCGGTCACCGCGTAAGGCCGCACCGGCGACGCCGGGTCGGCCTGCGATCGGGGCGGGAGGCCCTGCTCCCAGCCGCCGCTGTTCCACCGCGAATCCGTCACCCGCATCACCTGGTCTGGGCCGCGCGCAGTTCCGCACGCACCGCGGGCGTGAGCACTTGCCCCGCCCGGTCCACCATCAAGGTCATCTGGTACGCCACCAGGCCCATGTCGCAGTCGGGGGCGGCCAGCACCGCCAGGCAGGAGCCGTCCGAGACCGACATGATGAGCATCAGCCCCCGCTGCATCTCGACGATGGTCTGCGCCACCCCGCCGCCTTCGAACACCCGGGCCGCTCCCGCGGTCAGCGACACCAGGCCGGACGCGATGGCCGCGAGCTGATCAGCCCTGTCCGCGGGGAACCCCGACGAGGCCGCCAGCGGCAGCCCGTCGGAGGAGACCACCACGGCGTGCGCCACGCCCGGCACCGTGCTGACGAAATCGGTGATCAACCAGTCCACGCCACGTGCGGCATGGCTCAGCTCGTTCATAGGTCCTCGCCTGTGTCGTCGTTCCTGCCGTTGATGCCGCCGAAGGTGTTCCCTCCGGACGCGTTCCCGCCGAAGGCCGGGCCGGGCGGGGGCGTGTTCGCCGGTGTCCGGCCGCCGTTGATGTCGTCGCGCGCCGCGCGGAAGCCCTGCTGGAAGCTCGACAGCCGGGAGCGGGTCCGATCCGGCGAGACGGCGGGCACCGGCATGACGCCCTTGGGCGCCGACGCGGTCTCGGCCGAGCCGGGCACCAGGTTCGCCCTGGGCACCCGCTTGGGCAGCCCGGCCGCGGTCGAGCCGTCGCGTACCGGCTCCACGGCCGCCTGCGCCGCCGACCAGCCCTCGTCCGCCTTCGACGAGCTCCAGCTCGAACCGCCGCGCTCGAACCAGGCCGACTCCACCGCGGCGTAGATCGGCAGGTAGTCGTCCCCGCTGCCGGAGGAGCCGGGGCCGACGGCCGGGAGCGGGCCGGTGGACGGCTCGCTGCCGGGGAACTCGTACTTCGGCCGCTCCGGCGGGTCGATGCGCTCGCCGTACGCGTAGCCCATGGGCTGCCGCTGGTCGGGCATGCCACGGCGGGGCATCGGCGGGTTGCCGCCGTTCCATCCGGGGGTGCGCGGGGGCACCCAGTCGTTGGTCTCGTACGACCCGCCGCCGCCCCGGCTGGGCTCCGGCCAGCTTCCGTCCGGCGGCCACGGCGGGGCCGGCCAGACGGAGCCGACGCCGTCCGCTCCGACGTCGGGGCCTGGGAAGGAGGGGTGTCCGGGGCCCATCGGGAAGACGTTGAGCGGCATCGGCGCGGGCTGGGGCCCGGTGTACGCGTCGCCCTGGCCGCCGGACGCGCCCGCGAGGGCGGCCGACTGGGCGAGCAGCGACTCGGGGATGAGCACCATCGCGGTCAGCCCGCCCGAGGCGTGCGGGCGCAACTGCACCCGGACGCCGTGCCGGTGCGCCAGCCTGGCCACCACGTACAGGCCCATGCGGCGCGAGACCGCGACGTCCATGCCGGGCGTGTCCGTCAGCCGTTCGTTGGCCTGGGCGAGCTCTTCCTGGGTCATGCCGATGCCGGAGTCGGTGATCGACAGCATCACGCCGCCGCCGTCGATCCGGCTGCCCGAGAGGGTCACGCGGGTCTCGCGCGGGGAGAAGGACAGCGCGTTCTCCACCAGCTCGGCCAGCAGGTGGATCACGTCGTTGACGGCCTGTCCGGCGATCGACACCCCGTCGGGGACCTGGAGCACCACCCGCTCGTATCCCTCCACCTCCGACAGCGAGGCGCGGGCCACATCGACCATCTTGACCGGCTGGCTCCACCGGCGGGGCGGGTCCTGACCGGCGAGGACCAGCAGGTTCTCGGAGTTGCGGCGCATGCGGGTGGCCAGGTGATCCAGCTTGAACAGGTTGGCCAGCCGCTGCTCGTCCTGCTCGCCCTGCTCCAGGCCGTCGATCAGGGTGATCTGCCGCTCTACCAGCGTCTGGCTGCGCCGCGACAGGTTGACGAACATCGCGTTGACGTTGGCGCGCAGCCGCGCCTCCTCGCCCGCCAGCCGCACCGCCTCCCGGTGCACCTCGTCGAACGCCCGCGCCACCTCGCCGATCTCGTCCTCGGTCTTGACCCCGATCGGCGCGACGGGGGCGGGCGTCGCGTCACCGCTGTCGCGCAGCGTGCGCACGGTCTCCGGCAGGCGGTGGTTGGCCACGTCCAGCGCCTCGCGGCGCAGCCTCCGCAGCGGCCTGATCAGGGAGCGGGCGATGAGCGTGATGACGGCGAGCACCACGAGCAGCAGGATCATGATGAGCCCGGCCGAGATCAGCGCGGCCCTGTTGGCGCCGTCCTCCAGCGCGCGGGCGCGCAGGATGAGGGAGGAGGACAGCGAGGTCTCCACCTTCCGCATCGCCTCGATCTTGCCGGAGCTCACGTCGAACCAGGTGGCGACGTCCTTGGCCGGGTCGGTGCCGATGCTCAGCGGCCGGTTCTGCGCCGACTGCGCGATGGCCCGCAACCGGAACAGGTCGGTCTGGTCGATGTCCTGGCCCACGACCACGTTGCGGAAGAGTTCGAGCTGGTCCTGCGTCGCCAGCGTGGCGAAGAGCGTCTCCTCGCTCTCCTCCCGCGCCTTGGACGTGGTGAGGGAGTCCAGCTCGCCGGCGTCGAAGCTCTTCTTGTCCAGCGCGCTGGCCAGGATGCCGCGCTGTCTGGACGCCTGCTCCTTGGCCCGCGCGATCGCCGCCATGGCGCCCGCGGTGTGCGCGACCACGTCGTCGACGGCGACCTGGCCGAGCTGGTCGTGGAACTGCAGGATGCCCGCGTTGATCTGGGAGTACTTGACGATCGTCGGCAACGGCTGGATCTTGCCCTCGACGGCGGTGTCGCGCAGCGCCCGGATCTCCTCCAGCCTGCGCAGCACCGGGCGGACGGCGTCGCCGTGGGTGTCGTTCACGGCGGTGGCGCGCTGCCTGACGTCCGCGATGAGGTCGTCGACCTCGTTGTGGATGCCGCGCAGCTGCGGCTCGCGCACGTCGGGCCTGCCCTGGGCGATGTAGAGAGCGGTCTCGTCCCGCTCGGCGGCGAGCGCGTGGGAGACCGCGCCGAGCGACTCGCTCAGCTCGGCGACCTCGCGCAGGGTCTGGTACGTGTTCGCGTCCTGGAGCGAGGTGATCACGTTCAGGCCGCCCAGGGCGACGCCCACGGCCGTGGGCACCGCGATGAGCGCGACCAGGCGTGATCGCACGTGCCAGTTGCCCAGACGGAATCTGCTCGGGAAAGGTCTGGTCCGGTGTCGGTCCTGGTGGCCGTGCGGTTCGCGGTCAACGGAAGCTACAGCACCCTGCTTACTCACTGCCTTCGCAACCTCTCGCCCCGGACGGGGAATCTCGATGACCATTGCGGGTGGGGGCTCATTGACTATCGAGATGAGGGCCATTTCGAGCACGGGGCGCCTAATCGTCCCCGATATCGCGACACGGTCACCAGACCGCCCATCACGTCATGAGAAATGAGGGCAGCCGACTCACAGCTCGTATTGGCCGATCATCGAACGCATCACCAGTATCGGGAACCCACCCATCACCTCCTTCACCGCCCGACCCGAGCCCCTCAACCCCAGTCAAGGCAGGCGAAAGCACGAAGATTGTTAATTGTTCAAGCCAATCACCACGATAGAACGTCAAACCGGCAATGCAACCATAAGTGTTATTTTCGCGATGATGGAGCGCCATCTGGTGCTACCGTCAGTGCTTGTTGCGTGTCCAGGCGCACCTCCCGCGAGAAACAGACCACCCCCCTACCTTCAGGCTCCGTCTAACCGTGCGAAGGGAGTCCCAGACATGAGGCTTGGCCGTCCTAGCAGGGCCGCCGTCATCGGGCTGGTCCTGGCGCTGGGAATCACCGCGTGCAGCGGTGACAGCACCACGACCAGCGCGCCGACCTCAACCGCTGCCGCCAACGGCGGCCTGGAGAAGACCGAGATCAAGGTCGTCGGCCTGCCGGCCATCGACACGGCCGCCCTGTACGTGGCCATCGACCAGAAACTGTTCGAGAAGGAGGGGCTCAAGGTCACGCCGCAGATCGTGCAGTCGTCCCCCGAGGCCATTCCCATGCTCCTGAATGGCGAGATCGACGCCATGTTCGGCAATTACGTGTCCATGTTCCAGGCCCACGACCAGGGCGCGCTGAAGCTGCGGATCCTGGCCGAGGGCTCGCGCGCGGCCCCGGATTCCCTGAGTGTGATGGCTTTGCCTGATTCGCCGATCAGGTCGGCCAAGGACCTCGAAGGCAAGACGATCAACGTGAACGTCCTGCACAATTTCCAGGAGCTCGCGCTGACCCAGGTCCTAAAAGCAAATAATGTCGATCCGAAAAAGATCAAATACGTCCAGGTGACGTTCCAGAACATCATGCCGGCCTGGCAGAAGGGCCAGATCGACGCGGCTTACCTGGGTGAGCCCATGGTCACCGCGGCGACCTCCCAGATGGGCGCCCGTAAGATTCTCGACCCGGCGTCCGGCCCGGCCGCCGAGTTCCCCATCTCGGGCTACGTCAGCACCCAGGAATGGTACGAGAAGAACCCGAACACGGCCGCCGCCTTCCAGCGCGCGCTGCACGCCGCGGCCAAGATGATGGAGTCCAACCGCGAGCTCGTCGTCGACGTGCTGCCCAACTTCACCCAGATCGAGAAGGCGACCGCCGCCACCGTCACGTTCCCGTACTTCTCCAGCTCCGACAACCCGGTGCGGCTGCAGCGGGTGGCCGACTGGATGGTCGAGGCCGGATGGCTCGGCAAGGACATCGACGTCGCGTCGCTGATGTCGCCCACCACCTCGGGGTGAACGCCCCCGTACTCACCCGCTCGCCTCTGGCGCGTCCCCGGTCCTCCCGGTGGGCGCGCCGCGTGACGGGAGCGCTCGCGTTCGCCGCGCTGGTGGAGATCGCGGGGCGGGCCGGCCTGGCCGAGTTCCTGCCGCCCGCCTCGGAGATCCTCCAGCGCGCCGGAGCCCTGCTGTTCGACGAGGGCTTCCGCGCGCACGCGGGCACGAGCGTGCTCGCGTGGGCGATCGGGCTGGCCGTGGCGGCGCTGGTCGCGGTGCCGCTCGGCGTGCTGTTCGGCAGCGTCCCGGTGATCGACGCGGCGACGCGGGCGATCGTGGAGTTCCTGCGGCCCATCCCGTCCGTGGCGCTCATCCCGCTGGTGGCGCTGCTCATCGGGACCGGCCTGCAACTGCGCGTCACGCTGGTGATCTACGCCGCCGTCTGGCCCATCCTCTACAACACGATGTACGGGCTGCGCGGCGTGGACCCGGTGGCCAGGGAGTCCCTGCGCTCCTACGGCTTCGGCCGTCTCTCGGTGCTGTGGTGGGTGTCGCTGCCCTCGGCGGCGCCGTTCATCATGACCGGCTTCCGGCTGGCCACCGGGGTGGCGCTCATCCTGACCGTCAGCACCGAGATCGTGGCCGGGCGGGGCGAGGGCATCGGCGTGTTCATCTACTTCGCCGGCATCGCGGTGCCGGCCCGGATGGACGACATCCTCGCCGGGGTCGTCTGGGTGGGGCTGTTCGGCGTGGTGGTCAACGCCCTGCTGGTGGCGGCCGAGCGGCGGCTGTTCCGGTGGCATCACACGCGCGTGGGAGGCGGCTCATGACCAGGCTGGGCGGGGCGCTGCTCCGGTGGCCGCTGCTGATCGTGCTCGTGATCCTCTGGGAGGTCGCGACCAGGGCCGCGGGCAGCGCGTTCTTCCCGCCGCCGTCCACGATCGTGACCCGGATGCACGCCATGTGGTTCTCCGGGCCGCCCGGCAGGCTGTTCCTGACCGACCAGGCCGTGGCCGACATCCTGCCGAGCCTGGGCAGGATGGCGGGCGGGCTGGCCGGCGGCGCCACCGCCGGGATCCTGCTCGGGCTGGCGCTCGGGCTGTCCTCCAGGGCCTACGACTACCTCGACGGCGTGCTGCAGTTCCTGCGGGCGATCCCGCCGCCGGCGCTGGTGACGGTGTTCCTCGTGGTGTTCGGCTTCGGGATGCGGATGCAGCTCGCCTTCATCATGTTCAGCATCATCTGGCCGGTGCTGCTCAACACCGCCGACGGCGCCCGCGCGGTGGAGCCGCTCTACCTGGAGACCGGGCGGGCCTTCCGGCTGTCGCGCCGGGAACGGGTGCTGCGCATCGTGCTGCCCGCCGCGCTGCCGAAGGTGTTCGCCGGGCTGCGGCTGGCCCTGTCGCTGTCACTGATCGTCACCGTCTTCGCCGAGCTGCTGCCCGGCACCACGAACGGCATCGGCTTCCAGCTGACGGTCGCGTACTCGATGTTCAACCTGCCGGCGATGTGGGCCGGGATCGTGCTCCTGGGCATCCTGGGCTATCTGCTGAACGAGGTGTTCCTGGTCGTCGAGCGCCGCGTGCTCGGCTGGCATCACGCCCGCGAGACGGCGGGCGCTTGACATGAACCGGCCGGTACGGCGTAACCATGTGCAACCAATGTGGCCTTCGGTAGAGTCGCCGTGTTATCTCTGGATTCGCCCCTTTTTAGGACAATCGCCTTGCTTGAGATAGAGAACCTCACCCACATCTACGGCGGCGGCGGGCCCAGCGCGCACCACGCCATCGACCAGCTCAACCTGAGCGTGGCCGAGGGCGAGTTACTGTGCATCGTGGGCCCCTCCGGCTGCGGCAAGTCCACCCTCCTGCGGTCCATCGCCGGCTTGATCACCCCGACCGGCGGCCGCATCAAGGTCGACGGAGAGCTGGTCAGGCAGACCCCCGACAACCTCGCCGTGGTGTTCCAGGACTACAGCCGGTCCCTGTTCCCCTGGATGTCGGTGGCCGACAACGTGGCGCTGCCGCTGCGCCGCAAGAACATGGACAAGAAGCGCCGCCGCGAGGCCGCGGCCGAGGCGCTGGAGTCGGTGGGACTCTCCGGCGCGGGCCGCAAGTACCCGTTCCAGCTCTCCGGCGGCATGCAGCAGCGGGTGGCGATCGCCCGCGCGCTGGCCTACCGGCCCACGCTGATGCTCATGGACGAGCCGTTCGGCTCGGTCGACGCGCAGACCCGCGAGGACCTGGAGGACCTCGTGCTCAAGGTGCGCGGGCATCACAAGATGACGATCGTGCTGATCACCCACGACATCGACGAGAGCGTGTACGTGGGCGACCGCGTGGTGGTGCTCTCCAAGGCGCCCGCGCACGTCGTCGCCGACCTCCAGGTGGACCTGCCGTCGCCGCGCGACCAGATCAACACCCGCGAGCACCCCGACTTCGTCCACCTGCGTGCCGAGGTGGGCCGCCTGGTCCGCGGCCAGCCGGTGGCCCACTGACCTCCCGGGGGCGCGCCGGAGACACACGGCGGCCGCCGCCGGAACGCGGCGGCGGCCGTTCTCCCGCCCGGATCAGGCGGGCGCGTGCATGTGGCGGGACAGCGCGTGCTCGACCAGCGCGATCAGGGTGGCCTTGACCGAGTCCCTGACGCGGGCGTCCAGCCGCACGATCGGGGTCTGCGGGCCGATCGACAGCGCCTCGCGCACCTCGTCCTCCGAGTGGGCGAACTGCCCGTCCCAGCCGTTGATGCCGATGACGAACGGCAGCTTGGCCTCTTCGAAGTAGTCGATCGCGGGGAAGCTGTCCGCCAGCCGGCGGGTGTCGAGCAGCACGACCGCGCCGATGGCGCCGCGTACGAGGTCGTCCCACATGAACCAGAACCGGTGCTGACCGGGCGTGCCGAACAGGTAGAGGATCAGCTCCCGGTCCAGCGACACGCGGCCGAAGTCCATGGCCACCGTGGTGGTCGTCTTGTTGGGGGTGAGCGAGACGTCGTCCACACCGGCCGACGCGTCCGTCATCACCGCCTCCGTGGTGAGCGGCAGGATTTCGGACACCGCTTTCACGAACGTCGTCTTGCCCACGCCGAACCCGCCCGCCACGACGATCTTCGTCGAGGTGAGCCCGGCGCTAGAGCCTGCGAAGTCCACTGAGCACCCTTTCCAGCAGGTTGAGGTCCGGCTTGCCCGCGTCCAGGGCAGGCTGGTGCACGCGGATCAGGCCTTCTGACGCCATGTCGGCGATCAGCACCCGGACCACCCCCAGAGGTTGCTTTAAGAGGGCGGAGATCTCGGCAACTGACCGGACGTTCCGAGTCAGCTGAATGATCGCCTGATATTCCGGACTCAGCATTGAAATGTCTTGGTATTCGGACGTCACGGAGGACACCAGCGCCTCCATGGCGAACTTCATCCGCGGGGCGGTTCGCCCCCCGGTCACGGCGTACGGCCGGACCAGGGAGCTGGACTTCGGCGGACGGGGAGCCGACGGATGCGGCGGAGTATTGCTATCACCAGCCCAACCCTGACCTGACACCATGATCTCCTGTCACCGCCCGGCTAGCGGGGGCGGGCCGCCTGCAGTTCAGCGCGTACGGCAGGCGTCAGCACCTGCCCCGCACGCTCGACCAACAGCGTCATCTGATAGGCCACCAGGCCCATGTCACAGTCGGGTGCGGCCAGAACCGCCAAACAGGAGCCGTCGCTGATCGACATGATCATCAACAGTCCGCGTTGCATCTCGATGACGGTCTGGGTCACCATCCCGCCCTCGAAAACCCGGGCGGCGCCCTGGGTCAGGCTGATCACGCCCGAGGCCACCGCGGCGAGCTGGTCGGCCCGGTCCTTGGGAAAGCCCTCGGAGTAGGCCAACGGCAGGCCGTCGGCCGACACCACGACGGTGTGCGCGACGCCGGGCACGTTGTTGACGAAATCAGTGATCAGCCAGTTGATGCCACGCGCTCCCTGGCTCAACTCTCTCATTGCTCCTCCTCATTCACATCTCCGCGGGTGAACGCGCGGCCTTGCCGTACACCTTGCTGGAAACTCGACAGCCGGCTCCGCAGCCGCTCGGGCGAGATCTGCGGAGCGGGCGAGGTGACCGCAGGTTCGGCGAGGCTCGCCGTACCGGGGACCAGGTTGGCCTTGGGCACGCGGCGCGGCAGGCCGGACGACGTGGTGCCGCCCTGCGCGGGCTGGGCGGCGGCCTGCGCGGCCTGCCAGCCGCTGTCGGCGGGAGAGGACCACGACGCGCCCGCGCCCGACTGACCCGGAGTGCGCTGCGGCAGCACCGGACGGTCGGTCACCGCCGCGTGCTGGGCGGTCTCCGCCTCCTCCACCGGAGCGGCGGCCCGGAGCTCAGGCTCCGCGCTCTGCTCGGACTCGGGCCGGCGGAACCAGTCGGAGCCGACGGAGGAGAAGATCGGCAGGAACTCCTCGCCCTGCTCCTCCATCGGCGAGTTGCGCACCGCGGGAAGCGGGCCGGTCAGGTCCTGAGAGGAGTACTCGCCGGGCCCGAACGGGTCGGCGCTGCCGTTCGACGGGTAGGACTGGGCGGCCTTGACCGTCTCCGCGAAGGAGGGCCAGCGCTGGTCGCCGAACGAGTTCGGTTCCGCGCCGAAGGGCTGGCTCGGCTCCGCCCCGAAGGGCGCCTGCGGGGCCGGGTCGCCGAAGGATCCCCAGCGCGGCTCCTCCCGCTGCGGCGGCGGCTCGGTGGCGAAGGACGGCCACTGGGCCTCGTCGCGCCGCGCCGCGGGGTCCTCGGCGAACGAGGGCCAGCGCGGCTGGTCCTGCTGCGCGGGCGGCTCGTCGGCGAAGGACGGCCAGCGCGGCTCCTCGGCCTTGGGCGGCGGCGGCTGGTCGGCGAACGACGGCCAGCGGGAGTCGTCGGAGTTGACCGGCGGCTGCTCGGCGAAGGACGGCCAGCGGGGCTCGCCCTGCTGGCCGGCGGCGGGCTGCTCGGTGAACGGCGGCCAGTCCTGCTTGCCGGGCTCGGGGTAGGACGGCCAGCCCTCGCCACCGGGCGCCGGGATCGTGCCCGGCCACTGGGTGTCGAGCGGCGCGCTGTCGCTTCCCCGGACGTCCTTCGTCTCCATGGACAGGGACGACGGGGCGGGGAAGACCGAGCCGTTGGCCGCCGCGGCGGCGGAGTCGAACTGGGACGGGTCGAAGCTGGTGAACGCGTCGTACTGCGAGCGCTGGTTCGGCACCGAGCCCTGCCCGCCGATGAGCAGCGTCGCGGGCAGCAGCACCATCGCGCTCAGGCCGCCGCGCTCGCGCTGCTTGAGCTGGACACGGACGCCGTGGCGCAGCGCCAGGCGGCCGACCACGAACAGGCCCATGCGCCGCGAGACGGCGACGTCCACGACCGGCGGGTTGGCCAGCCGCCAGTTGGCCTCGCCCAGCTCCTCGGGGCTCATGCCGATGCCCTGGTCGTTGATGGTCACCAGCACGCCGCCCTCGGCGGTCTGGCTGCTGACCTGCACCTTGCTCTCGCGCGGGGAGAACGAGATGGCGTTCTCGATCAGCTCGGCCAGCAGGTGGACGGTGTCGGTGACCGCCGGGCCGGCGACCTGGATGCCGGACGGGATCTGGATCTGGACGCGCTCGTAGTTCTCGACCTCGGACAGCGAGGCGCGGGCCACGTCGACCAGCGGCACCGGCTCGCTCCACTTCCGCGCGGCCTCCTGGCCGGCGAGGACCAGGAGGTTCTCGCTGTTGCGGCGCATGCGGGTGGCGAGGTGGTCCAGGCGGAACAGGTTGGCGAGCCGCTGCTCGTCCTCCTCGCCCTGCTCCAGGCCCTCGATGAGCTGCAGCTGCCGTTCGACCAGAGTCTGGCTGCGGCGGGAGAGGTTGACGAACATCGCGTTGACGTTGGCGCGCAGCTTGGCCTCGTCGCCGGCCAGCCGGATCGCCTCGCGGTGGACCTCGTCGAAGGCCCGGGCCACTTCCCCGATCTCGTCGCGGGTGTTGACGCCGATCGACGGGACCTCGGGGATCTGGGCGCCCTCGCCGCCCTCGCGGAGGATGCGGACCGTCTCCGGCAGCCGGGTGGTGGCCACCTGGAGCGCCTCGGCGCGCAGCCGGCGCAGCGGGCGGACCAGCGAACCGGCCACCCGGCTGGTGATCACCAGGACGAGGAGCAGCAGGATCAGGATGGTCGCGCCGGAGATGATCGCGTTGCGCTGCTCGGCGTCGCTCAGCTCCCTGGTCTGGGTCACGACCCTGGTGGCCAGGCTGTCCTCGACCTTGCGCATGGCGTTGCCCGCCAGCGTCGTGCTCTCGTACCAGAGGCTGAGGTCACGCCGGGTGGTGACGTCGAGGTCCCTGATGGTGGAGTACTCGCGCAGCTGGGCCAGCGCCCGCTGGCGCATCGCGTCGGCGCGGTCGATCTCCGGGCCGCGCATGGCCTGCCGGTAGGCGGCCTGGTCGGCGGTGCGCGCCTCCTGCGTGAAGCTGTCGAGCTCCGACTGCTGCCGGTTCCAGGAGCCCAGGAAGTCGGACAGGTCGTCGTAGTCCAGCTTCCGCTCGACCAGGGCGACGACCAGGATGCCCTGCTGGCGGGAGACCTCTTCCTTGGCCCGCTGCAGCGCCGTCAGCGCGGCCGCGTCACCCTGGAGCCCGTCGTCGGCGATGCCCTCACCGAGGTCGTTCTGCAGGTTGGCGAGCACGCCGATCATGTCGGTGAAGGTGCTGATGGACGCGCGGGGCGGGACGTTCTGGGCGGTCATCGAGTCACGCAGGCCGTCGAGGCCGTTCAGCCAGCGCAGGATGCCGTCGACGTCGGCGCGCACGCGGGCGGCGTGGCTGTCGTCGATCGCACCTGCCGCCTCGATTACCCGCTTTTTGGCGTTATCGACCGTTCCACGCTGGGTACGCAACTGGGCGAGACGCCCCGCACGACGGCGGTCGGCGATGTACCAGGCGGTGAGCGTGCGCTCCTTGCCCAGCTCGTGGGCGAGCGCTCCGACGCGCTGCGCCAGCTCGGCCACCTCGGTGAGGCGCCGGTACTCGGTGCTCGTGTTGATCGCGCTCGCGAGCTGCAAACCGGCGAGCAGCACACCCACGACCGTGGGGATGAGGATCAGTGCTACCAGCCTCGAGCGCACGCGCCAGTTCGCCAGCCGGAAACGTCCGCCTGTGTTGTCCCCCGGCCTCGTGTGCTTGGGGTTTTCCGTCCTCACTGACTCTCGCTACCTCTCGCCTTACGTGCTCGAAGAAATCAGACACGCGTGTGGCGCATGGGAATCTGCCGGGCTGGGTAATTGGAACACACTCCGTACCAGATCGGCCAACCGAACATATCCCATCAAATGCGCCCAAGTAGGCATTTTGGGCGACATTCCGCCGCACACGCTTTCAGGCTGGCCTGAAGGAGTCCCGCTCAGCGGGCGCCGCGTGTTTGATCATGAGATGCCGCGTCACCGCGTACTCCAGGACCGCCTCCTGGCTCATGTCCTTGCCGGACCCGCTGCCCTTGACCCCGCCGTGCGGAGCCTCGCTGGCGATCGGGAGATGGTCGTTGACCCAGGTCACACCCACGTCCAGCCGGTGTGAGACGCGCATGGCGCGGGCCACGTCACGCGACCAGATCGACGAGGCCAGACCGTAACGGGTGTCGTTGGCCAGCCGCACCGCCTCGTCCTCGCCGTCGAAGGGCAGGACCACGAGCACCGGCCCGAACAGCTCGCCCTGGACGATCTCGCTGTCCTGTGCGACATCCGTCACAAGCGTGGGCGGGTAGTAGAAGCCCGGCCCGGCGACCGGCGCGCCGCCGTGCGCGATCCGGCCGCCGGAACGTGCCACGAAGCCGTGCACGCGCTCCCGGTGCGTCTCGGAGATCAGCGGGCCGATGTCGGTCTCCGGGTCCCAGGGGTCGCCGGCCCGGATTTCGGCAAGAGTTGCCCGCAGCGCCTCCACGACCTCGTCGTAGACCTGCCGGGCCACGTACACGCGGGTGGCGGCGGTGCAGTCCTGGCCGGTGTTGTACGTGGCGCCCATGGCCACGCCGCGGGCCATCTCGGCCAGGTCGGCGTCCTCGAAGACCAGCGCCGGAGCCTTGCCGCCGAGCTCCAGGTGGACCCGCTTGAGCGTGGCGGCGGCGCCGGTCATGACGGCCCGGCCGGTCTCGGTGGAGCCGGTCACGCTCACCATGTCGACCCCCGGGTCGGTGACCAGGGCCTGGCCGACCTCGGCGCCGCCGGTGACCGCCTGCACGAGCCCGGCGGGCGCGCCCGCCTTGGCGAACAGCTCGGCCAGCCGCAGCGTCGTGCGCGGCGTCTGGGGAGCCGGCTTGATCACCACGGCGTTGCCGGCGGCGACCGCCGGGCCGACCTTCCAGACGGCCATGACCAGCGGGAAGTTCCACGGCGCGATCGACCCGACCACCCCGACGGGGCGGCGCAGCAGCACCGAGGTGTAGCCGGAGCTGAAGACCCCGGCGCCGGTGCCGTCGAGCGAGCGGGCGGCCCCGGCGAAGAACCGCAGGTTGTCGGCGAGGAAGGGCAGCTCGCCGTCCCTGAAGACGGCCGCGGGCTTGCCGGTCTCCTCGACCTCCAGCCTGGTCAGCTCCTCGGCCTCGGCCTCCACCAGGTCCGCCACCCGGAGCAGCAGCTTGGCCCGCTCGGCCGGCGTGGCCTCGCCCCACTCCGCGGAGGCCGTGCGGGCCCGCCGCACGGCGGCCTCGACGGCCTCCACGGGAGTGTCGGGCACCTCGGCGCAGGCGGTGCCGGTGGCTGGGTTGATCAACGTACGCATGAACTTACTTTCCTCGCTGGCCCCGGCCGCCTAGCTGCGGCCGAGCTCCTCGATCAGGTCGGCGGCCTTGCGCAGGCCGTCGCGGCGGCGGATCTCCTCGCCGGCGGCGGCCAGCTTGGCGCGCATCTCTTCGTCGCCGAGGAGGCGGTCGAGCGCCCCCGTCAGCTCCTCGTCGGTGAAGGCGTAGGTGGAAAGCCTGACACCATAGCCGAGTTCGTGCACCCGCTGGGCGTTGTCGTACTGGTCCCAGAAGAGCGGCAGCAGGATCATCGGCTTGCCGAAGTGGAGCGCCTCGGTGGTGGTGTTGTTGCCGCCGTGCGTGATGACCAGGTCACACTGCGGGATGATCTTCGTCTGGGGCAGGAACTCGGCGCCCCACATGTTTCCGGCGAGCTTGATCTCCTCGTGCAGCGGGCCCATGGAGACGACGTACTGGTGCGGCGTGGTCCCCAGCACGTCGATCACCCGCTGCATGAGCCCCACGTCGGCCGAGCCGAGCGAGCCGAGCGAGAAGTAGACCAGCGAGGCGCCCTCGTTGCGCTCGAAGGGCAGCTCGAAGTCCTCGTCGGTCTCGCGCACCGAGGAGTCGAGCCGGTGCCAGTTGGCGCCCAGCGGGCGGGCGTCGACGTAGTCGAGCAGCTCCGGGTACACGTAGAGGTTCAGGTCGCCCTCGTGGATGAAGTCGAGCTCGGGCAGCGGCTCGGTGCCCTGCTCGACGCACCACTCGTTCCAGGCGGTCCACATCTCGCGGTGGGTGCGGTCGTACTCGGCACGGAAGGCGTCCCACTCGGCGCGGTCGGCGGCGGGCAGGCCGGAGAAGACCGGCGGGATGCCCTCGCCGCGGACCTCCAGCGGGTTGCAGGAGACGATGCGGACGAACTTCTTGCCGGCGGTCAGCAGCGCCGGGAAGGTGAGCACGTTGTCCTCGACGATGACGTCCGGCTGGACCCGCTCGATGATCTCCTTGAGCTGCGGCTCGCAGTACTTGGCGCCGTCGATCAGCTCCTTCCAGATCGGAGCGGTGACGGTCTCCAGCTGCTCGCGGGTGCTCTTGCGGTATTCGGGCGCGGTGTCGCGGATGAAGTCCTTCCAGAACTGGCCCGCGTCCTGCTCCTCCTCGGCCGGAGGCGCGAGGTCGACCAGGTCCTCCTCGAACCCGAGCGCCTCGAGCTTGCCCTTCCACGACGCCTCGGCGGCGAAGACGACGCGGTGGCCGCGGCGGCGGAGGATGTCGCCGATGCCGGCGCTGTTGTTGGTCGGGCCGTAGGCGCTTTCCGGCATGAACAGGATGGTGAGAGACATGTGCGCTCCGGGGGAGATCTAGCCTTTTGAAGGGGAATTCAATTACGCATCTGGCGCGAAGGTCAACTTCAGGGCACTATGGTCAACGGATTCCTGAATGTAAAGCGAACTCTGGGAAGCGAAGGCGAAGATGGCCCAGCGCAAGAGCCGCAGTGACCGGCGCATCGACCTGATCGAGGCGGCGCGGCGGGCCATCATCCGGCATGGCATCGACCGGGTGCAGCTCTCGCACGTGGCCGAGGAGGCCGGGCTGACCTCCGGCGCGGTGCTCTACCACTACCCCGACCTGAGCGAGCTGCTGGTCGAGGCGCAGCACGCGGGCATGGAGCGCTTCTACGAGCAGCGGCTGCGGCAGCTCGCCGCGCACACCGACCCGGTCGCCAAGCTGGTGCTGACGATCCGGTCGGGGCTGCCCACCGGATCGCTCGACCCGGACGTGCGGCTGCTCAACGAGATGGGCGGCGCGGCCGGCCGCAACCGCGTCTACGGGGTGCTGCTCACCTCGCTCT
This sequence comes from Nonomuraea sp. NPDC050478, assembly GCF_044458265.1. Lineage (NCBI taxonomy): Bacteria > Bacillati > Actinomycetota > Actinomycetes > Streptosporangiales > Streptosporangiaceae > Nonomuraea > Nonomuraea sp. NPDC050478. Next base: position 112,631 of record NZ_JBITHT010000005.1, read on the forward strand.
ACGACCGGCAGGTGTCGATGTACCAGTCGATCCTGGACACCGGGGCGGCGCTGGGCGTCTTCAGGCTCACCACCGACACGCTGACGATCTCGCGCAACCTGGTCGCGCTGGAGGACGCGTACGGCTACCGCATCACCGCTCGTCACCCGCTCATCGGCCCCGACGAGGCCGCGGAGCTGATCCTCTCGTACGCCCGCACGGTCACGGGCAACGATCTGCTTCATTGATCCACCGGGATGATGACCGCCTCATCGGCCTGCCAGTCGAGCCGGACCTCGGCGCCCGGCCGCACCTCGCTCGCGCCCTGGACGGCCGCCAGCACGGGCTTGCCCCGGCCGGGAACCCCGACCGAGACGTGGGAGACGCCTCCGTAGAAGCTTACGTCCACCACGGTGCCCTTCAGGCCGCGTGACTCGGTGGCCCCGATCAGCCTGACCCGCTCCGGCCGGACGGCCAGCAGCGCCTTGGCGCCCTGCTCCAGGCCCTCCGCCGGGGAGCCGGGCAGCACCCCGAAGTCCTCGGTCTCCAGCTCGTCCTTGGCGCCGGCCGTACCCTCGAAGAGGTTGTTGGCGCCGACGAAGTCGGCGACGAAGGGGGTGCGGGGCCGCTCGTAGAGCGCGACCGGCTCGTCCACCTGGCGCACCGCGCCGCTGTCGAAGACCGCGATGCGGTCGGCGAGCGACATGGCCTCCTCCTGGTCGTGGGTGACGACCACGAACGTGATGCCGACCTCGTTCTGCAGCCGCTTGAGCTCCAGCTGCATGTCGGCGCGGACCTTCTTGTCGAGCGCCGACAGCGGCTCGTCCAGCAGGAGCAGGCGCGGGCGCTTGACGATGGATCGTGCCAGCGCGACGCGCTGCCGCTGGCCGCCGGAGAGCTGGCTCGGCTTGCGGCCGGCCAGCTCCGACAGGCCCACCGTCTCCAGCACCTCGCCGACGCGCTTCTTGATCTCGGCGCGCGGCAGCTTCTCGCGCTCCAGTCCGTACGCGACGTTCTTCTGGACGGTCATGTGCGGGAACAGCGCGTACGACTGGAACATCAGGCTGATGGGGCGCCGGTTCGGCTGCTTGTCCAGCAGGTCCTCGCCGTCGAGCGTCACCGTGCCGGCGTCGGGCGTCTCGAACCCGGCGATGATGCGCAGCAGCGTCGTCTTGCCGCAGCCCGACGGGCCGAGCAGGGCGAAGAACTCGCCCTGGCCGATCTCCAGCGAGACGCCGTCGAGCGCGGTGACGTCGCCGAACCTGCGGGTGATCCCGTCAATCTTGAGCACGCGGCATCCTTTCCCCGATCTTGGTCATGCGCTGTCCGGCGATCACCGCCGTGAAGCTCACCAGGAGCAGGATCGCGGCCAGCGCGTTGATCTTCGGGGTGACCCCGAAACGGATCATCGAGTAGATGACGATCGGCAGCGTCTGCTCGTGGTTGCCGATCGTGAAGTAGGCGATCACGAACTCGTCCAGCGACAGCGTGAACGCGAGCAGCGCGCCCGCGACGATGCCGGGGGCCAGCTGCGGCAGCGTGATCTTCATGAACGTGGTGAACGGGCCGGCGCCGAGGTCGCGCGAGGCCTCCTCCAGGGAGGTGTCCGCGCCGGTGAGCCGGGTGCGCACCACCGCCGCCACGAACGCCATCGAGAACAGCGCGTGCGCCAGCACCGCCGAGTAGAGCCCGAGCGTGAGCTGGATCAGGCCGTAGAAGAGCAGCAGCCCGATCGCGAGCACCAGGTCCGGCAGCACGGCCGGCATCAGCGCCAGCGCGTCCAGGGTCTTGGATCTGGAGTGCCTGGCCAGGCCGACGGCCAGCATCGTGCCGAGCACGGTGGCGATCACGGTCGAGCCGGTGGCCACGATGAGCGTGTTGACCACGCCGCTCATGATCCGCTCGTCGCCGGCCAGCTCGCCGTACCACTCGAGGCTGAAACCCTCGTAGGTGTACGCCGAGTCGCCGGAGTTGAACGACATGACGACCAGGACCAGGATCGGCGCGTACAGGAACACGTACGTCGCCCAGAACGGGACGTGCAGCCACCTTGATCTACGCACGGCGCGTCACCCACGCCTGCACGACCAGGAGCACGAGCAGCACCGCGATGAGCGCCAGCGCCAGGGCGGAGCCGAACGGCCAGTCGCGCGCCGACAGGAACTCGGTGCGGATCAGGTTGCCCACCATGGCCGACTTGCCGCCGCCGAGCATCTCGGGGATGACGAAGTTGCCGAAGCTCGGCACGAACACGAACAGGCAGCCGGTGAACACGCCCGGCACCGTCAGCGGCAGCGTGACCTTGCGGAAGGTGGTGAACGCCGAGGCGCCCAGGTTGGCCGACGCCTCCCGCAGCTGCGGGTCGAGCTTCTCGATGGAGGCGTAGAGCGGCAGCACCATCAGCGGCAGGTACGAGTAGAGCAGGCCCAGCACGACCGCGCCCCGGTTGTAGAGCAGCTCGTACGGGCCCAGCCCGAACGCCTGCAGCCAGCCGTTGATCAGCCCTTCCGGGCTCAGCAGGATGATCCAGGCGTAGACCCGGATGATGAAGTTCGTCCAGAACGGCAGCACGATCGCGACCAGCGCGATCGTCTTCCACTTACGCGGCAGGCACGCGATCAGGTAGGCCGTCGGGTATCCGAGCAGCAGCGCGATCAGCGTCGCCAGCCCGGCCATCTCCAGCGAGTCGACGAGCACCCGCAGATAGAGCGAGTCGAACAGGCGCTCGAAGTTCTCCCAGGTGAACTCGTAGATGACGCCGCCGAAGCGGCCGCGCTGGAAGACCGTGTAGCTGAGCACCAGCGCCAGCGGCACCAGGAGCAGCACGACCAGGTAGGCCAGCCCCGGCGCCAGGAACACGAACGCGCCCAGCCGGCGCCCTCTTGAGAGGGACACCGGCCGGGCTTCTGGCTTGTCCTTCACACCTACTCGGCCTTGATCTCGGACGCCAGGCGGGTGTACTTGGTGCTGGCCTGGCCGATGTCGATGATCGACTCACCGTTGAGCAGCTCGGCCGGCTTGGTGCCGAGCAGCGAGCCGGGGACGATCTTCACCTTGTCCATGGCGGCCTTGTTCGGCACCATGTAGTTGATGTTCTCGGCCGCCCAGCGGTGCACGTCGGGGCTGAGGATGTAGTTGATGAAGGCGTGCGCGGCCTCCTTGTTCTTGGAGGTCTTCATGATCACCATGGTGTCCACCCAGAGGTCGCTGCCCTCCTTCGGGACCACGAACTTGATGTTCTGCTTCTCGTCCGTGGTCGGGCACCAGCCGTCCCACGCCTCGACCATGACGGCCTCGCCCTTGATCAGCCGGTCGCCGAAGGTGAGGTCGTCGTAGGCCAGCAGGTGCGGCTTGGCCTCAAGGAGCAGCTCCTTGACCTTGGCGATCTCGTCGTCCTTGTCGGTGTTGACCGAGTAGCCCAGGGCCTTGAGCGCGGGCAGGGCCAGCCAGCGCTCGGTGGTCATCATGGTGACCTTCTTCTCGGCCCAGGCCGGGGGCTTGAGGATGTCGTTCCAGCTCGTCGGCTCCTGCTTCACCAGGTCGCTGCGGTAGCAGATACCGGTCGTGCCCCAGGTGTAGGGGACCGAGAACTTGTTGCCCTTGTCGTAGGAGAGCTGGGTGGCCTCGGGGTAGAGGTTGGCCAGGTTGGGGATGAGCTCGGCGTGGATCGGCTCCAGCAGGCCCTGCTCGTTGAGCGCCTGGGCGTACTGCCCCGAGACGAAGGCCACGTCGATGCCGCTGTCGCCCCCGGCGGTCAGCTTCGTCATCGCGACTTCGTTGGTGTCGTGGAGGGTGACGTTGAGCTCGGAGATCTTCAGATCCCGCTTGACCATGTCCTGCAGCTCTTTGGGGGTGTAACCGTCCCACACGGTCACCGCGAGCGACTGCTTGGTCAGGTCCGCGTTGGGGTTCAGGGCGGCTGCCGTCTGCGTCGCCGTCTCTGCGCTGTCAGTCGATCCACCGCCGCACGCCGCGACGGCGAGCGCGAGGCCGGCGGCCACGGCGGCAGCCGGAAGACGACGGGTGAACCGGGTTCGGAACACGGCCGCTACTCCTTATGAGATGTGCATGTACGGGGGGTCGCGCGACCAACCGGGCACGGCAGACCAGACCAGGAGTGTTGCAGCAGAAATCAACATGAGCAAGACTTTGGTAGACATTGCTACCTGGAAGTTTGATCTAAGTGTTGAATTCGGATTCAATTTGGGAACGGCTGCTGTCTCTGGGTGAGAAGCCGCTCACCGACCGAGAGCGCGGTCTCACAGCCGCGGTGCTGCGGCTGTTGGACGGCGAGGTGCCGCCGCCCTTCGAGGTCCGGCGCTTCCTGCCGTTGCCAAGCCTCTCGTACGACACGCCCGGATGTCACATCGGGGTGCCCGCCGAGCGGGACTTCGGCGCCCATGTCGATCAGACGAACTACTCGGTAGTGGTGGACGAGCGCGTCGTCGTGAAATGGCTCACACCGCCGGTCCCGCTTCCCCATCCGGCGCTCGACGTACTCCCCCATCTGGCAAGCACCGGCTTCCCGCACACCGCGCCGCCCTACGCCGCGCTGCTCGCCGGCTCCCGTCTCCTGGCACTCGTCACCGGCTACCTCCCGGACGCCACGGACGGCTGGACCTGGTGCGTGGACGACGCCGAGGCCGGCGACACCGCCTTCGCCCCGGTCCTGGGCGCCCTGGCTGCCGACCTCCACCTCACGCTCGCCACCCTCCCCGGCGACGGCGGGGGCGCGGCCCCGCGCGACCACCGCCCGCGTGCCGAGGACGCCCTCGGCGAGGCCCTGGCGCTGACCGGCGGCCCCGACGGCGCCTGGCTGGAGACCGTCGCCGGCCGCCTGCGCGCGGAGCTGGCGCCGCTGGCCTCCACCGGCCCCACCCCGCTGATCCGGATCCACGGCGACCTGCACGTCGGCCAGATCCTGCGGTGGCGCGACGGGTACGCGGTCATCGACTTCGACGGCAACCCGACCGTCTCCGAGGCCGACCCGTACCAGCCCGCCGCGCGCGACGTCGCCCAGCTGACCACCAGCATCGAGCACGTCGCCCAGGTCGCGGTCAAGCGCCGCGACCTGCCCGCCGAGCGGGCGGCGCGCTGGGCCGCCGAGGCCCGTGCCCTGATGCTCGCCGCCTATGAGGGCCGCCTGGCCGCGGGCGGCCGACCTGACCTGCTGGACGAATCCCTGATCCGGCCCTTCGAGGTGGAGCAGGAGTGCCGCGAGCTCATCTACGCGGCACGCCACCTGCCCCGCTGGAGGTACGCCCCCATGGGCGTGCTGCGCAACTGGATGGAGAACCCGTGAACCCCGACCTCTTCCTGGCCGACCTGGAGGCCAAGCCCGCCGCGCTCACCGAACTGGCCGGGGCGCTCGACGCCGCGGACCCGTTCGCGGGGCTGCCCGAGGGCATCGGGAGGGTGCTGTTCCTGGGCATGGGCAGCTCGCGGTACGCCGCCGGGGTCGCCGCGCTGCGCCTGCGCGCCGCCGGGGTGGACGCCTGGGCCGAGTACGCCTCGGCCGCCGCGACGTTCCCGCCCGGCCCCCGTACGCTGGTCGTCCCGATCTCGGCGACCGGCGGGAGCCGGGAGACGCTGGACGCGGTCGAACGGTACGCGGGCGGCGCGTCGTTCCTGATGGCGCTCACCAACGCGCCCGGCTCCGCGCTGGCGCAGGCCGCCGGCCTGGTGGTGCCCATGCACGCGGGCGAGGAGCGCGGCGGGGTGGCGTGCCGGACGTTCCAGCACACGCTCGCCCTGCTGCTCGCCCTGGAGTCCCGCCTCACCGGCGCGGGCCGCGACGTGGCCGGGCTGGTGCGGCGGGCCGCCGAGGCCACGGCCGACCTGCTGGAGCGGCGCGACGCCTGGCTGCCGATGGTGCTGGAGCTGCTGAACGGGCCGAACGGCGTCTACGCGATCGCCCCCGCCGAGCGGCTCTCGTCCGCGGAGCAGTCGGCGCTCATGGTGCGCGAGGGGCCCCGCAGGCCGGCCGACGCCTGCGAGACGGGCGACTGGGCGCACGTGGACGTCTACCTGACGAAGACGCTGTCCTACCGGGCGCTGCTGTTCCCCGGCTCCCGCTACGACGAGCAGGCCATGGACTGGGTACGCGAGCGCGGCTCCACGGTCGTCGCGGTCGGCGGCGAGGTGAAGGACGCGGCGGCCGTCGTGCGGTACGCGCACGACGACGACCCGGACGTCCGCCTGCTGACGGAGACCCTGGTGGCGGAGCTCGTGGCGGCGTACTGGTGGTCGGGCCGGCCTCAGTAGGAGCGGACGGTCAGCGCGTGCTCGACCAGGGTGATGAGGGTCGACTTGACCGCCTCGCGGCTGCGGGCGTCCGTGCGGACGATCGGGATGTGCGCGGCGAGGGTGAGCGCGTCCCTGACCTCGTTCTCCACGTGCGGGAACTGCCCGTCCCAGCCGTTGAGCGCGATCACGAACGGCAGCTTGGCCTCTTCGAAGTAGTCGATGGCCGGGAAGCTGTCGGCCAGCCGGCGCGTGTCGACCAGCACGACCGCGCCGATCGCCCCCTTCACCAGGTCGTCCCACATGAACCAGAACCGGTGCTGCCCGGGCGTGCCGAACAGGTAGAGGATCAGGTCGCGGTCCAGGGACACCCGCCCGAAGTCCATCGCCACCGTGGTGGTCGTCTTGGTCGGGGTGAGCGAGAGGTCGTCCACCGCGGCCGAGGCGTCCGTCATCACCGCCTCCGTGGTGAGCGGCATGATCTCGGACACCGCCCCCACGAACGTCGTCTTGCCCACCCCGAACCCGCCGGCCACCACGATCTTCGTCGAGGTGAGCCCGGCGTTAGAGCCTGCGAAGTCCACTGAGCACCCTTTCGAGCAGGCCCCTGTCCGGCTTGCCTGCGTCCAACTGCGGCTGGTACACCCTGACCAGCCCTTCCGCCTCCATGTCGGCGATCAGCACCCGTGCCACGCCGAGCGGCATGGCCAGCAGCGCGGAGATCTCCGCGACCGACCTCACCTGCCGGCACAGCTCGCTGATCTGCCGGTACTCACGCGTGTAGGTATGGCCGAGCTGGATGGACGTCGCCGACGAGACGAGCGCCTCCATCGCGAGCGTGCTGCGTGTACGGCCGCCTGTGACGGCGTACATCCTGACCAGTGAGCTGCGCTCTGGCTCCGGCTCCCCGCCATGCCACGATGCCAACGTCCTACTCCCATCACCACGGTCGCACGGCCGACAGTTCCGCGCGCACGTCAGGCGTCAGCACCTGCCCCGCACGCTCCACCAGGACCGTCATCTGGTAGGCCACCAGGCCCATGTCGCAATCGGGTGCGGCCAGCACCGCCAGGCAGGATCCGTCGCTGATCGACATCACCAGGAGCAGGCCGCGTTCCATCTCCACCAGGGTCTGCACGACGTTGCCGCCCTCGAAGACCCTGGCCGAGCCCTGGGTCAGGCTGACCAGGCCGGCCGCGATGGCCGACAGCTGGTCTGCCCGGTCCTTCGGGAAGCCGCGGGAGAAGGCCATCGGCAGCCCGTCGGCCGAGACCACCACGGCGTGCGCGGCGCCGGGCACCTCTTCCACGAAGTTGGACACCAGCCAGTTGACGTCTCTTGCCGCCTGGCTCAAATCCTTCATCAGTCCTCCTCTAGCTCGGCGCGTCCCTTGCGGACGCCCTGCTGGTAGCTGGAGAGCCTGCTGCGGAGTCGGTCGGGGGACACCGGGGGCGCGGGCGCCGGCGGCGGGGCCGGCGCCGCGGTACCCGGCACCAGGTTCGCCCTGGGCGTCCGTTTGGGCAGCCCGGAGCTGGTCGTGCCGCCGAGCGCCGGTTCGCGGGCCGCGCCGGCGGCCTGCCAGCCGTTGTCGGCGGGCGAGGACCAGCTGCCGCTGTGGGACGGCTCGGGCGGCGGCGCGGAGATGTCGATCTTGGGGATGGCGGCGGTGTCGCCCTGCGCGGACCACGAGTCGCCCGACGACCAGGCCGGATCGGGGCCGGGGCCTGGCTGGTCCCGCTCGTCGGTGAAGGCGGGCTTGGTGAACCAGCTCGACACCTCGGGGCTCGGCTCCATCGAGGCGTGGACGGGCAGGTAGTCGCCCTGCTGCGGGAAGGCCGGCTGCTCCGGCGGCAGGCGGCGCGGCAGGCCCCCGGAGGCCCCGTTGTCGGCGGCGAGGCGGCGCGGCAGCTCTCCGCCCGTGCCGTTGTCCGGCGGCAGGCGACGCGGCAGTTCCCCGCCGAACGCGCCGTCCTGCTGGAAGTCACGCGGGCCGTCGCCGGAGGCGCCGTCCCCGGCGAAGCCGCGCGGCGGGTCGGCGAACGCGCCGTCCGAGGGAAAACCCCGCGGCGCGTCGGCGCCGAAGACGCTGTCGCGTGAGACGTCACCGGACTGCGTGTGCGTCGAGTTGAACCACGACGACGGCTCGGGGAGCGAGTCCATCGACGGATGCGCCGTACCCGGCATGGACGGGTGGCCGATGCCCGGGTGCGCGGTGCTGGCCTGCATCGGCACGTGCGCGAACGACGGCGGGTCCTGGGAAGCAGCGGCCTGCGGGAACGGCGGCGCGGTGGCCGAGGCGCCGGGGACGGGGGTGAGCAGCGCCTCCGGGAGCAGGACCATGGCGGTGAGCCCGCCCACGTCCTGGCGGCGCAACTGGACCTTGATGTTGTGCCGCAGCGCCAGCCGGCCGACCACGAACAGGCCCATCCGGCGCGACACCGACACGTCCACGACCGGCGGGTGGGCCAGCCGCCAGTTGGACTCGGAGAGCTCCTCCGGGCTCATGCCGATGCCCTGGTCGGTGACGGCGACCATGAGCCCGCCGCCGTCGATGCGGCTGCTGGAGATGATGACCTTGGTGTCGCGCGAGGAGAACGACACGGCGTTCTCGATCAGCTCGGCCAGCAGGTGCACGACGTCGTTGACGGCCTGGCCCGCGATGGCCGCGTCCGACTGGACCTGGATGCTGACGCGGTCGTAGCTCTCGACCTCGCCCAGCGCGGCGCGGACCACGTCCATGAGCTCGACCGGCTGGCTCCACTTGCGCGCGGCCTCCTGGCCGGCGAGGACCAGCAGGTTCTCGGAGTTGCGGCGCATGCGGGTGGCCAGGTGGTCGAGCTTGAACAGGTCGGCCAGCCGGTCGTCGTCGCGCTCGCCGCGCTCCAGGCGCTCGATGAGGGTGAGCTGCCGCTCGACCAGCGTCTGGCTGCGCCGCGACAGGTTCACGAACATCGCGTTGACGTTGGCGCGCAGCCGGGCCTCGTCGCCGGCCAGCCGCACGGCCTCCCGGTGGACCTCGTCGAAGGCCCTGGCCACCTCGCCGACCTCGTCGCGGGAGAAGACGCCGATGGGCGGCACCTCCGCGTCGACCGCGCCGTCACGGGACTCCCGCAGGTGCTGGACGAAGTCGGGCAGCCGCCTTCCGGCGATCTCCAGGGCCTCGGCGCGCAGCCGGCGCAGCGGGCGGACAAGGGAGCGCGCCACCCCGGTGGTGATCGCCAGGACGGCGATGAGCAGGGCGATGACCGCGCCCGCGATCAGGTACGCGCTCTGCTGCTCGCCGGAGCTGAGCGACTCGCTGCGGCTGAGGATGCCGGCGGCCTGGCGCTGCTCGACCGTGCGCAGGGAGTCGATGACGACGGTGGACGCCTCGAACCACTGCCCGGCGTCGTCGCGCTTGGCCAGGTCGAGGCCGCGCAGCGTCTGCCCCGCGGTGGCCCGGATGAGCACCAGCTCGCGCAGGAACAGCATGTCGTCGGCGGAGCGGCCGTTGACGGTCTCGTCGAAGAAGCGCCGTTCCCCGGCCGTGGCCTCCTCGGAGAAGGCCTCGCGCTGGTTCTCCTCGCGGGACAGCTCGCCGAGGAAGGTCTTGAGCTGCTCCTGGCCGAAGGAACCTTCCACCAGCGCGGTGGTGAGCAGGGCCTGCTGGAGGGAGACGCTCTCCTTGACGCGGGCCAGCGCGTCGAGCATGCGGGTCTGCCGGAACAGCTCGTCGTCCTGGCTGCCGCTGACCAGCTCGTCGTGGATGGAGAGCAGGTCGTTGATCACGGTGGTGTAGAGCTCGACGGCCGGGGCGGGGAGCAGGTCGGCCTCGATGGCCTGGTCGCGCAGCCCGTCCAGGTCGTCGAACCGGTTGAGCATGTTCTCGATCTGGTCGGCGGTACGGCCGCTGACCCCGCCGAGCAGCTGGCCGGCGGTGTCTCTCACCTCGCGGATGGCGGCGTCGGTCCTGCCGATCTGGGCGCGTACGTCGGGAAGCTGAGCCTGGGGGCGGTTCCGGGCGATGTGCCAGGAGACTCTGGCGCGTTCCCCGGACATCTCGTGGATGAGACCGCCGACCTGCTCGCTCAGCCGGGCGAGCTGGTTGATGCGGGCGTAGTCGGCGGCCGCTCCCGTCGAGGCGAAGACCTGGATCCCGCCCAGGAGCACGGCGGCAGCCGTCGGCACCAGGATCAGGGCGACCAGCCTGGCGCGGACCCGCCAATTACGCAGCCGCCACCTGCCTTCCTCCGGCGGCCGCTCTGCTAACTCTGTACTCACCGAACGCAACCTCTCGCCCAGTATCGGCGTATATGCAAGGCCTCGTGACCTGTGGGGAAATCCATGCAAGCTCGGGTAATTGGAACACACCCGCGCCAGGCCAGCCAAGCGACCATAACGCGACATAAGTCAAGCAGTGTGACGCATGAGCATAGAACCTGGAGCTCCACTTATGAAGACCATATGGCGAGAAATATTGCATTACGCCCGCCTATGTCCAGAAATGGGTGTTTGGAACGATCCAACGACGTAACACCGCAGATGCACAGAGGTCTCCTAACGGTCACAACGTTGAGATTTGCTTTCTTAACCCCATATGTTGAGCCCCCTGGGCGAGAAGGCGAGGAGTACGGGGTGTCCCCTGACAACGCGGCCATCGCGGTCGAAGGGCTCTGGAAGATTTTCGGACCCAAGTCCGAGAGAGTGCTGGCGAGCGAGGACAAACACCTGGATCCCGCAGCGCTCCGAGAGAAGACCGGCTGCACCGCCGCCGTCAGGGACGTCGGATTCGAGGTCCGCCCCGGCGAGGTCTTCGTCGTCATGGGCCTGTCCGGCAGCGGCAAGTCCACCCTCGTACGGTGCCTCACCCGCCTCATCGAGCCCACGGCCGGCCGCGTGACGATCGGCGGCGAGGACGTGATCGGCGCCTCCCCCGCCAAGCTCCGCGACCTGCGCCGGCACCACGTCAGCATGGTCTTCCAGCACTTCGGCCTGCTGCCGCACCGCAGGGTGATCGACAACGTGGCGTACGGGCTGGAGGTCCAGGGCGCCGCCAAAGCCGCCAGGCACGAGCGGGCCAGGGAGATCCTGTCACTGGTGGGCCTGGACGGCCACGCCGACTCCTACCCCGACCAGCTCTCCGGCGGCATGCAGCAGCGCGTCGGCCTGGCCCGCGCGCTCGCCGTGGACCCGCAGGTGATGCTGTTCGACGAGCCGTTCAGCGCGCTGGACCCGCTGATCCGCCGTGACATGCAGGCCGAGGTCGTCCGCCTGCACCGCGAGGTCGGCAAGACGATGGTGTTCATCACCCACGATCTGTCCGAGGCGCTCAAGCTCGGCGAGCGCATCGCGATCATGCGGGACGGCCGGATCGTCCAGCTCGGCACCCCCGAGGAACTGGTGGGCGCGCCGGCCGACGATTACGTGGCGGACTTCGTACGGGACGTGCCCAGGAGCCACGTGCTGACGCTGCGCTGGATCGCCCGGCCGCCGGAGGAGCGCGAGAACCTGGACGGGCCGGAGCTCCCCGCCAACACCTTGATCAAGGACGCCATCGGCGCCGTCTCCACCTCCTCCAGGCCGATCCGGGTGATGGACGGCGAGGAACTGGCCGGAGTGTTCGACCGGGTGGACATGCTCGCCTTCCTCTCCGGTCAGGAGACGCCCGCGGCCGCACAGGTCGGCGCATGAGCAGCACCGCGGTCACGCCTGCCTCCAGGCTGCGCGTGCCGAGGTGGGTGGTCCCGGCGGGGATCGCGGCCCTGTTCGCGCTCGCGTACCTGGCCTTCCGGGGCACCGGCACGCTGCCGCACAACAGCGAGGCGGCGCCGTTCACCGCGGTCACCGAGCTGCGCGAGTGGATCGACGACCACCGCAACGACAATCCGCTCTTCCTCTACTTCCTCAACTACATCCGCCTGTTCGTGGACGCCCTCTACACCTCCTTCCACTCGGTGCTGGTGGCGATGGGCTGGCCCGGGCTGATCGGGGTCATGGGCGGGCTCGCCTGGCTGGCGGGCGGCTGGCGCGTCGCGCTGATGGCGGTGGCCGGGTTCTGCTCGTTCGGCGTGTTCGGGCTGTGGGAGTCGAGTGTCGAGACCCTCGCGCTGGTCACCGCGGCGGTGCTGCTGTCGCTGGCGATCGGCGTGCCGCTGGGCATCTGGGCGGGCATGTCGGCGCGGGTGCGCAAGGCCGTCACGCCGGTGCTGGACGTCATGCAGATCATGCCGACGTTCGCCTACCTGGCGCCGCTCGCGCTGTTCTTCCACATCGGCGCGCCGGCCGGCGTGATCGCGACGATGATCTACTCGATCCCGCCCGCGATCCGCATCACGGCGCTGGCCATCGAGCAGGTCTCCCCCACCGCGGTCGAGGCGTCCGCCTCGCTGGGCGCCACCCGGGCGCAGACGCTGTTCAAGGTGTATCTGCCGTTGGCGCGCTCCACCATGGCGCTGGCGGTGAACCAGACCATCATGATGGCGCTGTCCATGGTGGTCATCGCGAACCTGATCTCCGCGCCCGGCCTCGGTTCCGACATCATCCGCGGCCTGTCCAGGGCCCAGGTCGGCATCATGCTGCCGGCGGGCATCGCGATCGTGATCATGGCCGTGATCCTGGACCGGATGATGGTCTCGGTGGCCAGGCGCGACCCGCACAGCCGGATCGGCCGCGGCAACGTGGCCGCCGCCGGGGTGCTGGCGGTCGCCGGGCTGGTGGCCGCGGCGTTCGTGCCCCGGCAGTGGCCGGAGGACCTGACGGTCAGCGTCACCCGCCCGATCAACGAGGCCGTGCTCTGGGCCGAGACGAGCTGGTACGGCGTCACCACGTTCGTCAAGGACACCGTCACGATCTACCTGCTCAACCCGCTGGAGACGGTGTTCACCACCGCGCCGTGGTGGCTGGTCGCCGCCGCGGTGCTGCTGGTCGCCTGGCGGGTCAGCGGGGTACGGCCCGCGCTGACGGCGCTGGTCTGCCTGCTCGGGATCGCCCTGCTCGGCACGTGGGAGCACTCGATGCGGACGCTGACCACGGTCGCCGTCGCGGTCGTCGCGACCCTGGCGATCGGCGTGCTGCTGGGCGTCGCCGCCGCGCGCTCGGACCGGTTCTCCGCCGTGCAGCGCCCGCTGCTGGACGCCGCGCAGACCATGCCCGCGTTCGTCTACCTGCTTCCGGCGCTGGCCCTGTTCGGGACCACCCGGTTCACCGCGATCTTCGCCTCGATCATCTACGCCGTGCCGCCCGTGGTGCGCCTGGTCGAGGACGGCATCAGGCACGTGCCCACCTCCGTGATCGAGGCCGCCGCCTCCACCGGCTCCACCTCCGCCCAGATCCTGTGGAAGGTGCAGCTGCCGATGGCCCGCCGGGCCATCCTGCTCGCCGCCAACCAGGGGATCGTGCTGACGCTCGCCATGGTGGTCGTCGGCGGGCTGGTCGGCGCCGGCGCCCTCGGTTACGACGTCGTGCTCGGGTTCTCCCAGCGCCCCGACTTCGGCATGGGCTTCGTCGCAGGTGTCGCGACCGTCCTGCTCGGAGTCATGCTGGACCGCATCACGCAGGGCGCCGACAGGCGTTCTCTGCCCCACAAAAGGAAATTCACATGAAAATTCGCCTGTTCGCAGGCCTCTTAGCGCTGGGCCTGGCCGCCGGTTGCGGCGGGGCCACCGTCGACGGCGGGGCGACCACCGCCGCCTCCCCCGAGGGCTCGGCCGACGCCGCCACCCCGGCCGGCACGGTGAAGATCGCGATCAACCCGTGGGTCGGCTACGAGGCGAGCGCCAACGTGGTGGCGTACCTGCTGAAGAACGAGCTCGGCTACACCGTGGAACTGCCGGAGATCAAGGAGCAGCTCGCCTGGGAGGGCTTCGAGACCGGCGACGTCGACGTCATCATCGAGAACTGGGGCCACCCGGACCTGAAGAAGCAGTACATCGAGGAGAAGAAGGTCGCCGTCGAGGCGGGCTCGACCGGCAACAAGGGCGTCATCGGCTGGTACATCCCCAAGTGGATGGCCGACGAGAACCCCGACATCACCGACTGGAAGAACCTCAACAAGTACGCCGACCTGTTCAAGACCTCCGAGTCGGGCGGCAAGGGCCAGCTGCTGTTCGGCGACCCGTCGTACGTCAGCAACGAGGCCGCGCTCATCAAGAACCTCAAGCTGGACTTCAAGATCGTCACCGGTGGCAGCGAGGCCGCGCTGATCAAGAGCGCCCAGCAGGCGCAGGCGCAGAAGAAGCCGCTGCTGTTCTACTTCTGGGACCCGCACTGGCTGTTCAGCCAGACCGAGCTGGTCCGCGTGAACCTGCCGGAGTACACCGAGGGCTGCGACGCCGACCCGAAGAAGGTCGCCTGCGACTACCCGGAGATGGACCTCGACAAGATCGTCAGCAAGAAGTTCGCCGACACCGGCGGCAAGGCGTACGAGCTGGTCAAGAACTTCCAGTGGACCAACGAGGACCAGAACAAGGTGTCCGACGACATGACCAACGGCGGCATGTCCGGTGAGGAGGCCGCCAAGGCGTGGATCGAGGCCAACCCGGACAAGTGGCAGGCCTGGATCCCCAAGTAACCCCCTCCGATCCCTCAAGACCCGTGACCCCGCCCAGGCGGGGTCACGGTCGCCGGAGACTCTCATGCGAACCAAGATTCTCGCCGGCCCGCTCGCGCTGGCCCTGCTCCTGACCGCCTGTACGGGCGAGGAGCCCAGCACGCAGGCCGACGCCAACCAGACGGTCAAGATCGACATCCACGGCTGGGTCGGGTACGAGGCCCAGGCCGCCGTGCTGTCCCACCTGCTCAAAACTCAGCTCGGCTACAAGGTGGAAACGCGCGAAATGGCCGAAGCCGACTCCTGGAAGGGCTTCGAGACCGGTGAGGTCGACGTCATCGTCGAGAACTGGGGTCACAACGACCTCAAGGAGGAGTACATCGAGAAGAAGAAGGTCGCCCTTTCCGCAGGTCTCACCGGCAACAAGGGGGTGATCGGGTGGTACGTCCCCGAGTGGATGGCCAAGGAACACCCGAACATCACCGACTGGAGAAACCTCAACGACTACGCGCACCTCTTCAAGACTCCGAAATCCGGCGAACTCGGCCAGGTGCTCGACGGTGACCCGTCGTTCGTCACCAATGACGAGGCACTGGTCAAGAATCTCCGGCTGAATTACAAGGTCGTCTACTCGGGCAGCGAGGACGCATTGATCAAGGCCGCCCAGTCGGCGACCAAGAACAAGACGCCGCTGCTGCTCTACTTCTATGAGCCGCAATGGCTTTTCACCAAGGTCAAGCTGGTGAAGATCAATCTTCCCGCGCACGCCATCGGCTGTGACGCCCGCCCGGCCAGGGTCGCGTGCGACTATCCGCCGTACCTGCTCGACAAGATCGTCAGCAAGCGGTTCGCCGAGAACGGCGGCAGGGCGTACGAGCTGGTCCGCAATTTCCAGTGGACCAACGACGACCAGAACAAGGTCGCCAGCGACATGATCAACGAGGACCTGTCGGCCGCCGAGGCCGCGAAGCGCTGGGTCGAGGAGAACGAGATCGTGTGGAAGGACTGGATCCCCCGGTGAGCTACGACTATGTCATCGTGGGCGGCGGCTCGGCCGGCTGCGCCCTGGCCAACCGGCTGAGCGCCGATCCGTCCGTGTCGGTGCTGGTGCTGGAGGCGGGCCGCGCCGACTGGCGGTGGGACGTGTTCATCCACATGCCCGCCGCGCTGATGTTCCCCATCGGCAGCCGGTTCTACGACTGGAAGTACGAGTCGGAGCCCGAGCCGCACATGAACGGCCGGCGCGTCTACCACGCGCGCGGCAAGGTCCTCGGCGGCTCCAGCAGCATCAACGGCATGATCTTCCAGCGCGGCAACCCGCTCGACTACGAGCGCTGGGCGTCCGACCCCGGCATGGAGAGCTGGGACTACGCGCACTGCCTGCCGTACTTCAAGAAGATGGAGAGCTGCCTGGCCGACCCGGGCACCGACTTCCGCGGCGGCGAGGGCCCGCTCAAGCTGGAGCGCGGCCCCGCCGACGGGCCCCTGTTCCGGGCCTTCTTCGAGGCCGTCCAGCAGGCCGGGCACCCGCTCACCGACGACGTGAACGGCTACCGGCAGGAGGGCTTCGCCGCCTTCGACCGCAACCTGCACCGGGGCCGCCGGCTCAGCGCGGCCCGCGCCTACCTGCACCCGGTGCGCGGCCGCCGCAACCTGACCGTCAGGACCAGGGCCTTCGTGGAGCGGATCGTCTTCGAGGGCGACCGCGCGGTGGGGGTCATCTGCGACGGCGAGCGCATCACCGCGGGCGAGGTCATCGTCTGCGGCGGCGCCGTCAACTCGCCGCAGCTGCTGCAGCTGTCCGGCGTCGGCCCCGCCCCGCTGCTGGAGCCGCTGGGCGTCGAGATGGTGCACGATCTGCCGGGCGTGGGCGAGAACCTGCAGGACCACCTGGAGGTGTACGTCCAGCACGCGTGCAGGCAGCCGGTGTCGCAGCAGCCGTCGCTGGCCAAGTGGCGCAGGCCGGTCATCGGCGCCCAGTGGCTGTTCCTGCGCGGCGGGCCGGGGGCCACCAACCACTTCGAGGCGGGCGGCTTCATCCGCTCCAACGACGAGGTCGCGTACCCGAACCTGATGTTCCACTTCCTGCCGATCGCGGTGCGCTACGACGGCTCCGCGCCGGCCGGCGGCCACGGCTACCAGGTGCACATCGGCCCGATGTACTCCGACGCCCGCGGCTCGGTCCGCATCACCTCCGCCGACCCGCGCGTCAAGCCGGCCCTGCGCTTCAACTACCTGTCGACGGAGCAGGACCGCCGCGAGTGGGTGGAGGCGATCAGGCACGCCAGGGACATCCTGTCCCAGCCGGCCTGGGCGGACCTGGACGGCGGCGAGCTCTCCCCCGGCCCGTCCGTGGAGACCGACGAGCAGATCCTGGAGTGGGTGGCCCGCGACGCCGAGACGGCGCTGCACCCGTCGTGCACCTGCAAGATGGGCGTGGACGAGATGGCGGTCGTGGACCCCGCGACGCTGCGCGTGCACGGCCTGCGAGGGCTGCGCGTGGTCGACGCCTCGGTCATGCCGTACGTGACGAACGGCAACATCTACGCCCCGGTGATGATGCTCGCGGAGAAGGCCGCCGACCTCATCCTGGGCAACACCCCGCTGCCGCCGGAACCGGTCGAGTTCTACCGCCACCAGGTCAGCGGCCCAGCCGCTGGCACGTCCTGAGGACGGCCGTCAGCTCCCGGTCCAGGAGTGCAACCGTACGGTGTACCGTACGTAGGGTGACAGTGGAGTACAGCGGCAAGGGAGACCCGGCGCGCAGCCTCGCGCTGCTCTGGCGCACCAGCGAGCGCGTCAGCCGGAAGGGCAAGCCCGACCTGAGCGTCGACCGGATCGTGCGCGCCGCCATCGAGGTGGCCGACGCCGACGGGCTCCAGGGCTTGTCCATGCGCCGGGTCGCGGAGAAGCTGGGCGTGGGCACGATGTCGCTCTACACGTACGTGCCGGGCAAGCCGGAGCTGCTCGACGTCATGCTCGACACCGTCTACGGCGAGACGGACAGGCCGGAGGAGGCGCCCGGCGGCTGGCGGGCCCGGCTGGAGCTGATCGCCCGCGAGAACTGGGCGCTCTACCTGCGCCATCCCTGGCTGCTGCAGGTGGCCGCGAGCCGCCCGGTGCTCGGCCCCAACGTGACCGCCAAGTACGACTACGAGCTGCGCGCGGTCGACGGCATCGGGCTGACCGACGTGGAGATGGACTCGGTGATCACGCTGATCACCGGCTTCGTGCACGGCACGGCCCGGGGCGCGGTGGAGGCCGCCCAGGCGGAGAGCCAGACCGGCATGTCCGACGAGCAGTGGTGGGCCGCGCACGCGCCGTTCTTCAGCCGCATCGCCGACCCGTCACGCTTCCCCACCGCCGCACGGGTCGGCCAGGCCGCCGGCGAGACCCTCGGCGCCGCCTACAGCGCCGACCACGCCTTCGAGTTCGGCCTCCAGCGCGTCCTCGACGGCATCCAAGCCCTCATCGACAACCGCACCCCTCAACCACCTGAAACCCACTCCTGACCTGCAGACCCACCCACGTCCGCCAAGCCTGCGGCGTGCCCGGCTCACTGGCGGCACCCCCGAGACCGGCAGCTCCACCGAAGTCGGGGCGCTCAGCGTCCGCCTTGCCTGCGGCATCCGCCACGGTGGTGGCGTGCGTCCGTGACTCAGCTTGCCGGGCGTCGTTCCGTGGGTGGTTGCCCGGCGGCGAGCAGGGCTGCGCGGTGGCGCTCGGCCGGTGGTTCGGTCCAGGTCAGGCCTGGGCCGTCCTCGGCCAGCAGGCGGAACAGCACGTCACGCAGCAGCGCGCGGGCGGGCATGCCGGGACGCTCGGCACGGAGCTTCTCGTAGCGGTCGAGGACACGGGCCAGGTCGAGCAGCAGCGTGTTGCCCGCGTCGCCGCCCTCGGCCGCGAGGGTGACCACCAGGCTGCCCGCGCTCTCGTCCGCGAACCGACCGGCGACGCCCTCGGCGCCGCCCGGGCAGACGATCTCCCGTACGGCCTCGACGAAGGCGCGCCGGTCCATGCCGTCGACCTCGCCGCTGCCCAGCCAGCCGGGGCGCAGGTGCAGGACGCCCGGCTGCTCGGTGGTCACGCACGCGGTCACCAGCGCACGCACCGTCTCCTCGGGGTCGTGCAACCCCTCCGGGCCGCGCGCGGCGAACCGGTCCGCGAGCAGGTGCAGGGAGACGAGCCTCGGCGGGTCGTGGACGGCCAGCAGGCCGTGGTCCTCGCGGAGGTGAAGCGGGCCCACCTTGTCCTGGTACGCCCGGAGCCCTTCCAAGAAGGCCACCCGGGCGTCCTCACCCAGCCCGGCCGCCCAGCCCCGCGGGGGCCGCTCGGGAGGCGCCTCCTCAGCGCGGGAGGCGTCGCGTCCGAAGGACCAGACGATCACACCGATGACGGCCAGGCCGCCCGCCAAGGCGATCCACACCATGCACGCCCTCACCATCAATTCCGGAGATATGCAGCGTAGTGTGGGCAAGCCTCATATTTCCGGTAATTCGCGTGACCTAAACCGGCGCCGCCCGGAGCCGGACCACGTGCTCCACCAGCGAGATCAGCGTCGACTTGACCGACTCGCGGTTGCGCGCGTCCGTACGGACGATGGGAACGTGCGGCGAGAGGGCCAGCGCCTCGCGCACCTCGGTGTCGGTGTGCGGGAACTGCCCGTCCCAGCCGTTGATGCCCACGATGAACGGCAGCTGGGCCTCTTCGAAGTAGTCGATGGCCGGGAAGCTGTCGGCCAGCCGCCGCGTGTCGAGCAGCACCACGGCCCCGATCGCGCCGCGCACCAGGTCGTCCCACATGAACCAGAACCGGTGCTATCCGGGCGTGCCGAACAGGTAGAGGATGAGGTCCCGGTCCAGGGACACCCGGCCGAAGTCCATGGCCACGGTCGTGGTCTGCTTGTTCGGCGTCATGGCGAGGTCGTCGATCCCGGCGGAGGCGTCGGTCATCACCGCCTCGGTGGTCAGCGGGAGGATCTCGGACACCGCCCCCACGAACGTCGTCTTGCCGACGCCGAACCCGCCCGCGACCACGATCTTCGTCGAGGTGAGGCCGGGGCTAGAGCCTGCGAAGTCCACTGAGCACCCTTTCGAGCATGTTGAGGTCTGGCTGTCCCTGTTCGAGGCGTGGCGCGTGGAGGCGGACGAGCCCTTCATCGGACATGTCCGCCACCAGCACGCGGGCCACGCCCAGCGGGACCCGGAGCAGGGCCGAGATCTCGGCGACCGACCGGAACGAGCGACAGAGTTGCATGATCGCATCCTGCTCAGGAGTGAGCATGGCCATCTCGTCGTCCGGTATGGACATCGACGAGATCAACGTCTCCATCGCCAGGTGGTAGCGCGGCTCTGAACGGCCACCGGTCACCGCGTAAGGACGGAACAGGGGCTCTTCGTCCCCGTGCCCGTCACTCCCGTACACGGCCCTGTCCCTCCATGTCCATTCACATCACCGCGTCCTAGCCGCTTGCAGCTCGGCGCGGAGCGCCGGCGTGAGCGCCTGGCCCGCGCGGTCGACGAGCAGCGTCATCTGGTACGCCACCAGCCCCATGTCGCAGTCCGGCCCGGCCAGCACGGTCAGGACCGAGCCGTCGCTGATGGCCATGACGATGAGCAGGCCGCGCTGCATCTCCACCACGGTCTGCGTGACGGCCCCGCCTTCGAACACCCGCGAGGCTCCCACGGTGAGGCTCAGCAGTCCGGCCGACACCGCGGCGAGCTGGTCGGCCCGGTCCGGCGGGAAGCCTTCGGAGGCGGCCAGGCACAGCCCGTCAGCGGATACGACGACCGCGTGCGCGACCCCTGGCGTGTTCCGCACGAAGTCGGTGATCAGCCAGTCGAACCGGTGCGCCTCGTGACTGAGGGTCGTCACTCGCCCTCCTCAGGACGCTCGCTCACTCTTGCTCCTCCTGTTCGCGTACTTCCGCACGACCCCGCCGCACTCCCTGCTGGAAGCTGGCCATCCTGTTGCGCATCCGCTCGGCCGACAGGGGCGGCCTGGGCGGCTGAGCCTCCTGCTGAGGCGCCGGGCGACCGGCCGATCCCGGCACGAGGTTCGCCTTCGGCTTGCGCTTGGGGAGCCCCGCGGAGGTGACGCCGCCCAGGCTCGGGTCGCTCGCGGCGGCCGCCGCCTGCCAACCGGCGTCGGCGGCGTTCCGCCACGCTTCCTCCCCAGAGGGTACGGGCTGTGCGGAACTGTCCTCACTCCCGCCTGCCTCCTGCGCCTGCTCCTCCGGCGGTCGGCGGAACCAGGCCGACTCCACCGCGGCGAAGATCGGCAGGTACTCCTCCCGCTCGGTCTCGATCGGCGAGACGTCCGTCGAGGGCGGCGGCTCGGGCCTGCGCACGTCGTTCGCCGCGTGGCGGGCCGTCGGCGGCGGACCCTCCGGACTCGGGACGTCCGGGTTCGGGAAGTCGGAGCGTCCGGGCTGCCTGCGCGGCAGCTCCTGGCTCGGGAACGAGGGGAAGGATCCGGGCCGCTCCTGGGCGGGCGGCTGGACGGGCGGGTACGAGCCGGGCGCGAACCCCTGCTGGCCGGGGGGCGCGCTCGGGTACGACGGGAACGTCCCCGAGTCGTAGGAGTGACGCGGCGCGTCGGTGTCGGCGCCGAACGGCCCCAGCGCGGGCCGGCCCGCTCCGGAGTCGTAGGAGTCGAGGCTCCCGTGCGAGCGGTAGCCGTTCTGCGCGGGCACCTGCGGCCGGTGCGGCACGGACGTGCTGCCCCCGCCGAACGCGGGCCGCTGCGGCAGCGGCTGCCTGGTGGCGTCCTGGATGAGCGCCGGCGGGATGAGCACCATCGCGATCAGCCCGATGCCCTCGCCCCTGCGCAGCTGCACCCGGATGCCGTGGCGCAGCGCCAGGCGGCCGACCACGAACAGGCCCATGCGCCGGGACACCGACACGTCCACGACCGGGGGCTCGGCCAGGCGGCGGTTGGCCTCGGCCAGCTCCTCCTCGGTCATGCTGATGCCGCTGTCGGTGACCGACAGCAGGGCGCCGCCGCCCTCGATGAGGCTGCTGGAGACGGTGACCTGGGAGTTGCTGGGCGAGAACTGCAGCGCGTTCTCCACCAGCTCGGCCACCAGGTGGACCAGGTCGTTGGCGACGCTGCCGAGCACCGAGGTGGCGCGGTGCACCTTGACCTGCACGCGCTCGTACCCCTCGACCTCCGACAGCGCGGCGCGCACCACGTCGACCAGCTTGGCCGGCTGGCTGCGCCGGCGGGTGGGCTCGTGGCCGGCGAGGACCAGCAGGTTCTCGGAGTTGCGGCGCATGCGGGTGGCCAGGTGGTCGAGCTTGAACAGGTCGGCCAGCCGGCCGCCGTCCTGCTCGCCCTTCTCCAGGCCGTCGATCAGCGAGATCTGCCGTTCGACCAGCGTCTGGGTGCGGCGCGAGAGGTTGACGAACATCGCGCTGATGTTGCCGCGCAGCTCGGCCTCCTCGCCCGCCAGCCGCACCGCCTGGCGGTGCACCTGGTCGAAGGCGCGGGCCACCTCGCCGATCTCGTCGTTGCCCGCGACGTCGATCGGGCGCACCTCGGGGGCGGCGGTCTCGCCGGAGACGCGCAGCTGGCGGACCACGTCCGGCAGGCGGAACCCGGCGATCTCCAGCGCTTCGGTGCGCAGGCGGCGCAGCGGCGTGACCATCGAGCGGGCGATGGCGACGGTGAGCAGCAGCACGATCAGCAGCAGCCCGACGATCAGCGTGCCGACGATGATCGCGTTGCGGACCTCGGAGTCGCGCAGCTCCTGCGACCGCAGCGCCACCTGCTCGCCCAGCGAGCTCTCGACCGAGACGAGCGCGGCGATGACCTTGGCGTTGTCCTCGAACCACTGGTCCGGCGGCGCCGTGTCGGGGTTCGTCGAGGCGAGCAGGTTGTCCCTGATCCGGACGCCGGGCGCGCGGCCGCTGGCCAGCGTGACGGCCCGGGACTTGGTCAGCTCACTGTTGTAGTACTCGGGGATGGTCAGCGCGCGCTGCAGCTCCATGCCGGTCACGGCGCCGGCCTCCTGCGTCACGACCTGGATCTGGTTGCGCTGGGCGGCGTTCGCCGCGATGAACCGCTCGACTTCCTTGGCGTCCACGCTCTCGGCGTTGTAGTAGCCGCGCAGGAGCTGGACGCGCTGGCGGGAGACCTGTTCCTTGGCCCTGGTCAGGGCGCTCAGGGCGCGGAACCGGCCGACGATCTCGGGGTCCTCGCTGAGCAGGCTCAGCTCGTCGTGCAGGCGGAGCAGGGTGTCGAGCACCGTGTCGTACCGGGTGGTGTCGCGCTGGCCCTCGGCCCTGGTCCTGGGCAGGTTGTCCAGGTCGATGTGGGCGCGGGCGACGACGTCGGTGACGCGGTCGCCGTAGGACTCGTCCATCGCGCCGAGGTCCGCCTTCACGGCCCTGACGAGCCGGTCGACCTCCGCCTTGCGCTCCTCGTACGGCTTCTCCAGCCGCTTGCGCTGGGTCCGGGCGGCGTTGTGCCAGCCGCCGGTGTCACGCTCCAGCCCGAGGGCCTGCACCAGATCGCGGATCCGCCCGGCCTGCTCGGCCGCGACGGCCGTGCGGTCGAAGGCGGCGACACTCTGGACGGACTCCACCACGCGCGCTCCCCCGAGCACGACGCCGGCGATGGTGGGAACCAGGACGAGTGCGGTCAACCGCCATCTCACTCGCCAGTTGCGCAGCGCGAGCCGAGGCAGTGCCCGCTTGGCGCGTTCACGCCTGGCGGCGAAGCCGCCGTCGGAGTTCCCCGTAGTCACTGCTCCCGCTACCCCTCAATCATCCCGATCCCATGCGGTCATCAGGCCGTCCACAAGGTATCCGCAGCATCTGACGTAACGCACAAACCGGACACAATCGTTACAAATGTGACCGCGTGTCGTGTGCTGTCGGTTATCGCAGTGCGGCAAGCACGGCGTCGCGGACCTGGTTGCGTTGAGTGCTGTCGCTGAGGGGGCGTCCAGCACGGTCGACCACGTAGAACACGTCCACCGCCTCCGCGCCGAGAGTCTCTACGCGAGCGGCTCTCACGTCAAGACCGCAGTCGCCGAAGGCGCGGCCGATACGCCACAGAAGTCCGGGCTTGTCATGTGCCCTGACCTCGACCACGGTGGCGGTGGCGGAGGCGTCGTCCACCAGCGTCACCTTGGGCGGCGCGACCGGCACCCGGGCCGGCCTCATCGACCGCGTACGGCGGGCCAGTCTTTGCTCGATGTCAAGACGCCCGGCAAGCACCAGGCGGAGATCGGCTTCCAGGGTCGCAGGATCCGGCGGCGAGCCGTACTCGGGGATGACGGAGAACTCGATCACGGCGGTGGCGCCGGCGGAGGCGGCCGAGGCGGAGCGCACCACGAGCCGGTGCGCGGCCAGCACCCCGGCGGCGCTCCACAGCAGGCCGGCCCGGTCGGGCGCGACCACCGTCACCGCGCCGCCGTTGACCCGCACCGCACCGCCGCCGTGGCGGGCCAGCGCGGCCTGCTCGGGCGAGAGCGAGGGCGCCTTGGGCGGCGGCGAGCCGGACAGCACCGAGCGCACCCTGCGTACGAGGTCGGCGACGAGGCCGGCCTTCCAGGCGTTCCACGCGGCCGGGCCGGTGGCGTTGCCGTCGGCGACGGCCAGCGCCGCCAGCAGTTCCAGCACCTCGCGGGAGCCCACGGTGGCGGCGACCTTCTCGATCGTGACCGGATCGTCCAGGTCGCGCCGGGTGGCGGTCTCGGGCAGCAGCAGATGGTGGCGGACCACCGTGGCCAGGACGTCGACGTCCCGGGGCGGCAGGCCGATGCGGACGCCGATGTCGCGCACCACGACCTCGCCGGTCGAGGAGTGGTCACCTGGCCAGCCCTTGCCGATGTCGTGCAGCAGCGCCGAGATCAGCAGCAGGTCGGGGCGTGAGACCTCACGGGTGTGACCGGCGGCGTTCGCGGCCGCCTCGATCAGGTGGCGGTCGACGGTGAAGCGGTGGATCGGGTTGCGCTGCGGACGGTGCCGCACCCGCTCCCAGTCAGGAAGGAGTCTGACAATGATCCCCGCCTGGTCCAGCTCCTCCCACACGGGCACGGCCGCGCGCCCCGCGCCGAGGATCGACACCAGCGCGTCCCGCGCCTCCTCCGGCCACGGCACCGGCATCGGCGCCGACTGAGCTGCGAGAACGGACACGGACGCGGGAGCCAGCGGCAGGCCGGACTCGGCCGCCGCGGCGGCGGCGCGCAGCACCAGCACCGGGTCCTTGCGGGGCGAGACGCCCCTGGCGAGCACCACCTCACCGCCGTGCTCGACCACCCCGTCGGCGAGCGGGCGGCGGCCACGGGGCGCCGGCCCTGACAGCAGCCTGTCAACCGAGCGCCAGGTCGCGTCGAACGCGTGGGAGATCGTCCGGCCCGCCTCTGCGAGCCTGCGCATGACCGCCTCGGCGTCGAGCAGGCCGAGGAGTCCGGCGACCGCGTCCTGCTCCTGCAGCACGAGCCTGTCGGTGCCGCGCGCGGTGACGACGTGGAGAGCGTGCCTGACGTCGAGGACGAACTCGTGGGCCTCACGCGCCCGGGGTCCGGGCGCGGAGGCCACCCAGGCCGCTGCCACGGCCTGCATCGCCTGGACGTCGCGGAGCCCGCCGCGGCCGTCCTTGAGGTCCGGTTCGAGGAGGAAGGCCAGCTCGCCGCTGGTCTGGGCCCGCTGGTCGGCCGCGTCGCGCAGCTCGCCCAGCCTGCGCCGGGAGTCGGCCCGCCACTCGGCGAGCACCGCCTCCCTGGCCCTCCTCGTCAGGTCCGGGTCACCTGCCACGTGCCGGGCCTGGATGAGGCCCAGCACGGCCTTGAGATCCTCGCGGGCCACCGCCACGGCCTCGTCCACGGTCCGGACGGAGTGGTCGAGGCCGATGGCGGAGTCCCAGACGGGATACCAGATGCGGTCGGCTATCCGGCCGACGTCCGATCGGCCGTTGTGGAGCAGGACGAGGTCCAGGTCGCTGCCCGGGGCAAGCTCGCCCCGCCCCAGGCTGCCGACCGCGACCAGGGAGACGTGCTCTCCGTCGCTCGCCGTGCGGAAGAGATCCTTGAGCCAGCGGTCGGTGTCGGCGGTCCGCTCCTTGCGGGCCGCGGCGTACGAGCGCGCCTCATCCCTCACTGTTCCCCCTGCTCCACCCAGGCGCCGTCGTCAGAGGGCCTCCGGCCCGCGCTCGCCCGTCCGCACCCGGATCACGGTGTCGACGGGGACCGACCACACCTTGCCGTCGCCGATCTTGCCGGTCTGCGCCGCCTTGACGATGACGTCGATGACGTCCTCGGCGTCGTCCTCCTCGGTCAGGACCTCCACGCGGACCTTCGGCACCAGGTCCACCTGGTACTCGGCGCCGCGGTAGACCTCGGTGTGGCCGCGCTGGCGGCCGTAGCCGCTCGCCTCGCTGACGGTCATGCCCTTGATGCCGAACTGCTCCAGGGCGGCCTTCACGTCATCGAGCTTGAACGGCTTGATGACGGCTGTGATGAGCCTCATGCTTCCACCTTCTTGGGAGCCGGGGTGACGGGGCCGTTGGGGGAGGTCACGCCCGAGGCGTGCACGGTGCCGAGGTCGTAACCGGTCTCGGCGTGGGTGGTGACGTCGATGCCGGTGACCTCGTCCTCGACCGGGATCCGGAAGCCCATCGTCTTGTGGATGACCGTGCCGATGACCCAGGTGACCACGAACGAGTAGAGACCGACCGCGACCGGGCCGAGCACCTGCAGGCCCAGCTGGCCGAGCCCGCCGCCGTAGAACAGGCCCAGGCCCTGCGCGTCGGTGGCCGGGTAGGCGGCCACGAAGCCCAGCGCGACCGCGCCGATCACGCCGCCGACCAGGTGCACGCCGACCACGTCGAGCGAGTCGTCGTAGTTGAGCTTGTACTTCAGGCCGACCGCGAAGGCACAGACGGCGCCGGCGACGAGGCCGATGAGCGCGGCAGCCCAGGGGTCGACGAATCCACAGGCCGGGGTGATGGCGACCAGGCCGCTGACCGCGCCGGAGGCGACGCCGAGACTGGTCGCGTGGCCGTCGCGGAGCTTCTCCACCACGATCCAGGCGCCAGCCGCGATGGCGGTGGCGAGCTGGGTGTTCATGAAGGCCAGACCGGCGATGCCGTCCACGATGAGCTCGGAGCCGGCGTTGAAGCCGAACCAGCCGAACCACAGCATGGCCGCGCCGAGCAGCACGAGCGTGAGGTTGTGCGGCCGCATCGGCTCCTTGCGCCAGCCCTGCCGCTTGCCGATGACCAGTGCCAGGGCGAGAGCCGCGGCGCCGGCGTTGATGTGCACGACGGTGCCGCCGGCGAAGTCCTCGATGCCCATCGAGTTGAGCCAGCCGCCGCCCCAGACCCAGTGGGCGACCGGGAAGTAGACGATCGTCGCCCAGACCGCCGCGAACAGCACCCAGGCGCCGAACTTCGCCCGGTCCGCGATCGCGCCGCTGATCAGCGCGACGGTGATGATGGCGAAGGTCAGCTGGAAGGCCGAGAAGACGAGGCTCGGCATGCCGGAGCCGTCGTCAGCCGTGGCCGTGTCGACGAGGCTCTGCAGACCGAGCGCGTCGAACCCGCCGACGAAGTTGTTGATCGCCGAGACGGGGTTCTCGGTGAAGGCGAGGGAGTGACCGTAGAACAGCCAGAGTACGGTGACGACGATGATCGCGGCGAACGACATCATCATCATGTTCAGGACGCTCTTGGCCCTGGTCATCCCGCCGTAGAACAGCGCGAGACCGGGGGTCATCAAGAGCACGAGCGCGGTGGCGGTGAGCATCCAGGCCGTGGTGCCGGTATCGATCTGCACGACGCGACCCTCCTTTGGTGTGACGTGATCGCCCCAGCGTGTTCGGCCCCCGTTTCGGGGCTCGACCTGGTGTGTTTCACGTTCGTGAATCTCGCCACACGGGTGTTTCGGGAGAGTTTCGGTCACCTCACGACCGGTATTCGGGAACTTTCCGGTCGCTTCCCGGCGTGTCGCGCTCAGCCCGCCGGGCGCAGCCGCACCGGGTCGCCGGTCGCGATGGCGCCGGGGCGCAGCACCCGCGCGTACACGCCCGCGCACGGCTCGGATCCCAGGCCGGGGATGTCGACGCGGTTGTGCCGGGCCACCGTGCGCAGCGCGTCGGGATCGCGCGGCGACTCGCCGTGCGCCAGCGTCGGCACCGCGCAGCGCGGCGTGGGGATGACGATCTGGAGGACCAGCTCGTCGCCGATCTCCAGCTCGCGGCCCACCCAGCCGTTCTCCACGAACCCGGGCTCGTCCGTCCCGATCACCAGGTTGGGCCGGTAGCGCACGGCCTCCACCGTCCCTCGCGGGCTGAGCTCGCCGATCGCGGCCAGCGTCGACGTGGTCATCAGGTGGACGGGCGCGAAGTCGAAGAACGTGCCCGGCGGGGCGATCCCGCCCACCTGGCTGACCGTGAACGCCACGTCGGCCTCGACGCCCTTGCCCAGCACCTCCTCAGGCACCGACCGTTCCAGCTCCGCGCCGGCCGGCGGCACGTCCACCACCCGGACCTCGCGGCCCAGCAGCTCCGACAGCTCCTCGTCCCCGGGGACCGCGCTGCCGTGCAGGGCCAGCAGGCCGCGCCAGAGCCGCGGGTTCTTGGCGCTGGCGATCTTTCCCGTCGCGACGTCGAGCACGGCCCTGACCCGGTCGCCGTCCAGCCCTCGCTCGGTCACCCGTACGCCGGAAACGTCCTCACCCAGCAGCGACTTCACCGGATAACGGCGGATTGTCTTCACGATCATGACCCGAGCCTACGGTCCTCCTGCGGCCGGACAAGCGGCGAGGCCGGCCCCGTCGGGGAACCGGCCTCGTGGAAGCCTTGTCAGGCGGCGGCGTCGGCCATGCGGCGCAGCCGCGCCAGCGCGTCGCGCTCGATCCGTCGGGCGCGGTCACGCCCGATGCCGTAACGCTCGCCCACCTCGGTGAGCGTGTGCTCGCGCCCGTCGACCAGCCCGTAACGCCAGCGCAACATGTCGCGCGTGTCGCCCTCCAGCCCGGTCAGCCACTCGTCGAGCCGCTCACGCTCCAGGATGTCGATCGCCTGCTGCTCGGGGTCGGCCCAGGTCTCGTCGGCGATCATGTCGCCCAGCTCGGTCTCGTCCTCGTCGCCCACGCCCAGCTGCAGCGACACCGGGTCGGACGCCCAGCGGCGCAGCTCCCGTACGCGCTCGACGGGCAGCTCCAGAATCTGCGCGAGGTCCTCGTCGGTCGGCTCGGCGTCGAACTCCGCCAGCATGTCGCGGCGCACCCGCATCAGCCGGGTCATCTGCTCCCCGGCGTGCGTGGGCAGCCGCACGGGCCTGGCCTGCTCGTGGATGGCCCGTCCCACCGACTGCCTGATCCACCACGTGGCGTAGGTGGAGAACTTGTATCCACGCTTGTAGTCGAACTTCTCGACCGCCCGCACCAGCCCGAGGTTGCCCTCCTGGACCAGGTCGATGAGGGGCATCCCGCGTCCCGAGTACTTGCGGGCCACGGCCACCACCAGGCGCAGGTTGGCCTGGATGAACTCGTCCTTCGCCCGCTGGCCCGAGACCGCGAGGCGCTCCAGCTCCTCGTCCGCCGTGTCACCGATCCGCGGCTCCGACCCCCCACTGTCGAGCAGCTGTTCGGCGAAAAGACCCGCCTCGATCCGTTTGGCGAGCTCCACCTCTTCCTCCGCGGTGAGCAGCGGGACCCTGCCGATCTCAGCCAGGTAGGTCCCCAGTAGATCTCGGTCCGCGACGTGCTGCTCCTGCGCGCGACTCCCCGTAGGCCTTGCCATCCCCAGGCACCTCGTTCCGCAGCTGCGTTCTATACCCGGCCAACGTCCGAACGGAAGCAAAGATTCCCAAAAGGACTACGACCACGGGAGGGTTCTGGATGTCCTACTCAAGAAGGAGACCGCCGCGGAACACCTGGTGAACGAGGGGAACGCCGGGCCGGTAGGCGAGGTGGACGTAGGAGGGAGCGTCGAGGACGACGAGGTCGGCGCGGCTGCCCGGCCGCAGCAAGCCTACGTCCGTCCTGGCGAGTGCGCGCGCCCCGCCCGCGGTGGCCGCCCTGATCGCCTCCAGCGGCGTCATCCGCATCTCCCGCACGGCGAGCGCCACGCAGAACGGCATCGACGAGGTGTACGAGGAGCCCGGGTTGCAGTCGGTGGCCAGCGCGACGCTCACCCCCGCGTCGATCAGCCTCCTGGCGTCGGGGTACGGGGAGCGGGTGGAGAACTCGGCCCCGGGCAGCAGCGTCGCGACCGTGCCCGACGAGGCGAGCGCGTCCACGTCGGCGCCGGTCAGGTGGGTGCAGTGGTCGGCCGACGCGGCGCCCAGCTCGCACGCGATCCGCACCCCTGGGCCCTCGCCGAGCTGGCCGGCGTGCACCCTGGCGCGCAGCCCCGCCTTGATGCCGGCGGTGAGGATCTCCCTGGTCTGGTCTCCGTCGAACGCGCCGCGCTCGCAGAACACGTCCACCCATCTCGCGTACGGCGCGCACGCCCGGAGCATGTCGCCGGTGACGAGCCGCACGTACGCGTCGGTATCGGCGCCGGCGGGCACCACGTGCGCGCCGAGGAACGTGGTCTCGTCGGTCAGCGTCGTGGCGATCTCCAGCGAGCGGCGCTCGTCCTCGACGGTCAGCCCGTAGCCGCTCTTGATCTCCACGGTGGTGGTGCCCTGCGCGTTCATCTCGGCCACCAGCGCGGCGGCGCGGACGGCCAGCTCGGCGTCGCTCGCGGCGCGGGTGGCGGCGACCGTGGTGCGGATGCCGCCGCCGGTGTACCTCTCGCCGGACATCCGGGCCTGGAACTCGGCCGTCCGGTCGCCCGCGAACACCAGGTGCGCGTGGCTGTCGACGAACCCGGGCACGACGCCCCGGCCCGCGACGTCCACCCGCACGTCGGCGTCGGGGGCCTGCCCGGCCTCGCCCGTCCAGGCGACCAGGCCGTCCTCGATCACCAGGGCGGCGCCCTCGATCTCCTCACGCTCCGGGTCGCCCGTGTAGAGCAGCCCGATCCCGTCGATCAGCGTCGTGGTCACCGCAACTCCTCCATCGCCTCGGCCAGCAGCGCGCCCACGTCGCCGAGCACGTGCCTGCCCTCGTCCACGATCCGGCGGCCGCCCGAGATCACCGTGCGCACGTCGGCCGCCGTCGCCGCGAACGCCACCGCCGCCAGCCCGGACGCGCCCGCCGTCCGTACCGTGTCCATCCGTACCGTCACCAGGTCGGCCCAGGCGCCCGGCACCAGCAGCCCCGCGTCCGGGAAGCCGAGCGAGGTGTGGCCCGCGGCGGTGGCGGCGCCCAGCAGCTCGGCGGCGGACCAGTGGCCGCGCCGCTCGGTGGCGAGCCGCGCGTTCAGCTCGACGGCGCGCGCCTCCTCGAACAGGTCGATCACCGCGTGGCTGTCGGAGCCGAGCGTCATCGGCGACCCGCGGTCGAACACCTCGCGCGCCGGCCCGATCCCGTCGGCCAGCTCCCGCTCGGTCGTCGGGCACATGCACAGATGGGTGCGCGAGCTGCCGAGCAGCTCGATGTCCGCCTCCGACAGATGGGTGGCGTGCACGGCCGTCGAGCGCGGGCCCAGCGCCCCGTGCTCGTGCAGCACCCGCACGGGCGAGGCCGCGTACGCCGCCTCGCACGCGGCGTTCTCGGCCCGCTGCTCGGAGACGTGCGCGTGCAGCGGCGCGGCGTGCCGGTGGGAGAACTCCACCACCACCGGCATCTGCTCGGGCGGCACGGCGCGCACCGAGTGGATCGCCGCGCCGATCCGCACGCCCGGCACTCCCCCGTACGCGGCGGCCAGCTCCTCCGCCCGCGCCGCCCACCCGCCGGCGTCGCCGTCGCCGAACCGCAGCTGCGTGCCCGCCAGCGCGACGCCGGGACCGCCGGACACGTAGCAGGCGTCGATCAAGGCGATGCGCAGCCCCGCCTCGCGGGCCGCCGTGATCAGCGCGTGCCCCATCGCGTTGCGGTCCTCGTACGGGGTCCCGCCGGGGCCATGGTGCAGGTAGTGGAACTCGCCCACGCAGGTGACCCCGGCCAGCGCCATCTCGGCGTACACCGCCCGCGCCAGCCTCAGGTAGGCGTCGGGATCGAGCCGGTCGGCGACCTCGTACATACGGTCACGCCAGGTCCAGAAGTCGCCCCGGCCCTTCTGCGTGGCGGCGCGCAACGCCCGGTGGAAGGCGTGGGAGTGCGCGTTGGCCAGCCCGGGAATCGTCAGCCCCGCCAGGCGCCGCGCCCCGCCGGGCTCGCCCCTGGTGACACCGGCGATCCTCGCCCCCTCGACCTCCACCAGCACGCCGTCGGCCACGCCTTCGGGCAGCCACGCCTGCTCACACCAGTAGATCAGCGACACAGCTCCTCCGCCACGTCATCAGCCGGACCATCCGGGGACCACCGGTGATTCAGCGGCACAACTCCTCCAGCACGTCGGCGAGCGCGATCACACCCGCCCGGCAGTCTGCCTCCTCGGCATGCTCTTCCGGCGAGTGGGACACGCCGGTGGGGTTCCGTACGAACAGCATCGCCGCCGGCACCCCCGCGGCGGCGAGGATCCCGGCATCATGCCCGGCCCCGGTCGCCAGCACCGGCACCTCCCCCGCCGCCCTCGCGACCCGCTCCCGCAACCCCCGCTCGAACTCCACAAGCGGCGTCCACGACTCCTCCCGCACCTCCACCACACGCCCACCGGAAGAACTCCCACCCCGCCCGGGAGACCCCTCACCCCCTCCAGAGAGGTTCGCGCCCCCTCCGGCAGAGACTTCGCCCGCTCCAGAGAGGTTCGCACCCTCTCCGGTAGAGACTTCGCCCCCTCCAGGGAAACTCGCGCTCGCGCGAGGACTCGCGCTCCCCCCGCGAAAACCCCCGTTTCCTGAGGGGTCGGCACCTCCCGAAAGGCCCCCTCCCCCTTCGGGGAAAGTCATGTTCGCGCGAGAACTCGCGCTCCCCTCGGAAAAACCCCCGCTTCCTGAGGGGTTCACGCCCCGTCCGGGACGGATCTCTCCCTCTCCGGCAATCTCTCCCCAGGGACCCTCGATTCTTCCCCCGGAGCTGGTACCGGTTGGGGTGTCGTCGGTGAGCTGGTCGTACAGGTCTCGGACGAGGGCGCGGACGCTCTCCTCGGTGGGCCCGCGGGCGTCGAGCCAGGCGGCGACGTGGCCCGGGATGGCGTTGGCGTTGTTGGGGGTGACCAGGACCTTGCCGACGGTGGCCAGCGCCTCGTGACGGGCGGCGGCCGAGCGGGCGGACAGCACCAGGCGGGCCAGCAGGAGCATCGGGTCGTCCCGGTCCGTCAGCCGGGTGGTGCCCGCGTGGTCGGCCCGCCCGCGAAGGTCGAACCGCCACCGCCCGTGCGGCCAGATCGAGAGCCCCGCCCCGACGGGCCGGTCCAGCGCCGCCAGCGCCCTGCCCTGCTCGACGTGGAGCTCGACGAACGCCCCCACGGTGGCCAGCGTCTCCGGGTCGGGCCCGAGCCCGCGCGGGTCGCGTCCCGCCCTGATGAGCACGTCGGCCAGGGTGTCGCCGCGGTCGTCGGTCAGCCCGAGCGCCCGCTCCGGCGCCAGCACCCCGGTGAGCAGCCGCGACCCCACGCACGGCACACCGAACCTGGCGCCCTCCTCGTCGGTGAAACACGCGACCCCGATCGGCCGCCCCGGCCGGAACCCCCGTTCGCGCAGCAGGTCGAGCGCGGCGAAGGCGGACACCACACCGAGCGGCCCGTCGTACGCCCCGCCCTGGCGGACGGAGTCAAGGTGGCTCCCGGCGACCACGCCCGGCTCCCCGGACGGGTCGCCCCACCAGGCCCACAGGTTGCCGTTGCGGTCCTCGTTCAGATCCAGCCCCCTGCGCGCCGACTCGCCGGCGAACCAGCCGCGCAGTTCGAGATCCGCGTCGGACCAGGCGTCCCGGACATAGCCGCCGGTGGCGGGGTCGCGCCCCACGTGCGCGAGTGCGTCGAGCATGAACACACTCTAGTGAATGGATCCATTCAGCCTCGCCATCCCGGGCTGTTCGTCCAGCCGGATCAGACGAATCAGAACGGCGAAGCCGTCGTCGGCTCCCGGCCAGCGGCGACGAACCACGGCAAGCCGACCACGATCCGTCATCCTCGCTCGCCTACGGCGCGTTTCCTCGGCGATCGCGCTGAACGGGCGGACCGCCGCACTTGAACCTTCTCCGGACGCAGCGCAGGAGTGATGACAGTATGTGGCCATGCG
The DNA here is from genome assembly GCF_044458265.1 of Nonomuraea sp. NPDC050478. NCBI lineage: Bacteria > Bacillati > Actinomycetota > Actinomycetes > Streptosporangiales > Streptosporangiaceae > Nonomuraea > Nonomuraea sp. NPDC050478. The sequence goes on from NZ_JBITHT010000005.1 coordinate 146,565, forward strand.
CCCACCCAGAGCGAAAACCTTCAACACCGCAGGTCCGTGTGACCCCCAGCTCCACTACATGGTGCCGCCGACTCCGCGGCTCCCCCAGGCGCGGGCGCTGATCGACATGGACCGGTACTTCGTGGTCCACGCGCCTCGGCAGACCGGCAAGACGACGGGTCTGCGCACCCTGGCGTCCGAGTTGACGGCCGAAGGCGACATCGCGGCCCTGGCGTTCTCCTGCGAGCGCGCCAAGGTGGCCGGTGACGACGTCGGCTGGGGAGAGTCGATCCTGCTGCAATCCATCCGTGAGGCCGCCGAGCGGTCGGGCTGGCCGAAGAAACTGCTCCCGCCGGACCCTTGGCCGGAGGCCACGCCGGGCACCCTATTCGGTACGGGCCTGAGCGAGTGGTGCCGCCGCAGTCCGCGCCGGGTGGTGCTGTTCTTCGACGAGATCGACGCGCTGCAGGGCAACAGCCTGGTCAGCTTCCTCTGCCAGCTCAGGGACGGTCACAACGCCCGCCCGGACGGGCACCCGTTCCCCTCTTCTGTGATCCTGTGCGGGCTGCGCGACGTGCGTGACTACAAGACCGCCGTGGGCGCAGACCCGGGCCGGTGCAATCCCACCAGCCCGTTCAACATCGTCACCAAGTCGCTGCGCCTGGGCGACTTCACCGCCGGCCAGATCGGTGAGCTGTACGGCCAGCACACCGAGGCGACCGGTCAGGAGTTCACCAAGGACGCGGTGGACCGGGTCTTCGAGCTGACGCAGGGTCAGCCGTGGCTGGTGAATGCCGTGGCCCACGAGATCATCTTCGAGATGGGGGTGACCGGCGCCGTCACCGCCGGGCAGGTGGACGAGGCCAAGGAGCGGTTGATCAGGGCGCGCGCCGTCCACCTGGACTCCCTGGCCGCGCGGTTGCACGAGCCTCGGGTCATGCGGGTGATCGAGCCGATCGTGGCCGGCACGATGCCGAGTATGGACGACAGCATCGACGACGATGTCTCCTACGTCCACGACCTGGGCCTCATCCGCGGGACCATGGATCTGGAGATCGCCAACCCCATCTATCGCGAGGTCCTGCTCCGGGTGCTGGGCAACCGCACGGCACGGCTGGTCAGGGCCGATCCGCGTAGCTTCGTGCTGCCGGACGGCCGGTTCGACCTGGAGCGGCTGCTGCGGGAGTTCGTCGTGTTCTGGCGCGAGCACGGCGAGGTGCTCATCCAGCAGGAGGGCTACCACGAGGCCGCCTGCCAGATCATTCTCATGGCCTTCCTGCACCGGCTCGTGAACGGCGGCGGCTATCTCGACCGGGAGTACGCCGCGGGCATCAAACGCCTGGACGTGCTGGTCCGCTGGCCCTACACCGGGCCTGACGGGGAGCGCCTGGTGCAGCGCGAGGCCATGGAGCTGAAGGTCTGGCGGGCCGGCAAGGACGACCCGCTGCCCGACGGTCTCGTACAGCTCGACGGGTACCTCGACCGGCTCAGCCTCACCACCGGCGTGCTCGTGATCTTCGACAGGCGCCCGGAAGCCCCGGCGTGGAAGGAGCGGGGGAGTTTCACGCAGGCGACCACGCCGTCCGGTCGCCAGGTCACCGTTCTCCGTGGATAGCGCGGGAAGGGCCTGGAGGGGGGTCAGGTGACCGGGCCCCCGCTCGGCCGGATGGTCAGCTCGGTGAGGTGCGCGTCCGGCCCGGCGGTGACCGCCGCCAGCACCGCACGGGCCACGGTGTCCGCGGCGAGGTAACGGTCGGGCTGGTAGTCGCCGCCCTCCTGCTCGCGCACGCTCCGCTGCATGTCGGTGTCGATCCGGCCCGGGTAGACCGTGGTCACCCGCAGCTCCGGCTCCTCCTGCCGGAGCGCGTCGGCGAACGCCCGCAGCGCGAACTTGCTGGCCGCGTACGCCCCCCAGCCCGGGTTGGCCCGCTGGCCGGCCCCGGAGTTGACGCACACCACGTGGCCGCCGGCCCGTCGCAGCGCGGGCAGCAGCAGCCGGGTCAGCTCGGCCACCGCGAACAGGTTGAGCTCCATGGTGTCGCGCCACACCGAGGCGGGCAGCTCGCCGATCCGGCCCAGCCGGGTGACGCCCGCGCTGTGCACGAGCACGTCGAGCCGGTCGACGTCCGCCACGTCCGCCTCGGTGACCTGGGTCAGCTCCACCGGCCACGCCCGTGCGCCGGGCAACCCGGCCGCGACCTCGTCCAGCGCCTCGGTGTCGCGCCCGCCGAGCAGGACATCGTGGGTCGGGGCGAGAGCGCGCGCGACGGCCGCGCCCACGCCGCGGGAGGCGCCCGTGATCAGGGCCCTGGGTCGTTCACTCATGGACAGCAGCTTTTCACGGTTGACAGTCATTCAAATTTGAGTACAAACTTGAACCGTGTCCACAACTCGCATTCTGATCCTCGGCACCCTCCTCGACGGCCCGCGCAACGGCTACCAGGTCCGCCGCCACCTGGAGACCTGGGGCGCCGACAGCTGGGCCAGCGTGAAGTTCGGCTCCATCTACCACGGGCTCGGCAAGATGGCCGACGAAGGGCTGCTGGAGGTCGTCGAGTCCGGCAAGGGCGGCGCCACCGTCTACGCCATGACCGACGACGGCCGGTTCGAGTTCCACCGCCTGCTCCTGACGGTCTGGCACGAGCTGATGCCGATCGTCGACCCGTTCCAGGTGGCGCTCACGTTCATGAACCATCTCGACAAGGAGACCCTGATGAGCGCGCTCCGCAGCCGGAGCGAGCTCCTGGAGCTGACGATCGCCGGCGCCGACCGGTCGTACGGCACCAAACAGCGCTTCGGCGCCCCCCGCCACATCGACGAGACGCTCAGGCTCAACACGGCCATGCTGCGGGCGCAGCTCGACTGGTGCCGGCAGGCGCTGGACAAGGTCGAGAGCGACGAGCTTCCTTAGGAGAAGCATGATCATTGACGCGAAAGGGTTGAAGAAGACCTTCACCTCGCGCGGCCGCAAGGGCGCGCGGACCGTCGAGGCCGTACGCGGCGTCGACCTGGAGGTCGAGACCGGCCAGATCTACGGCGTGCTCGGCCCCAACGGCGCGGGCAAGACGACCACGATCCGGATGCTCGCAACCCTCATCAGGCCCGACGCGGGCACCGCCGCGATCGCCGGCCACGACCTGCTGAAGGAGCCCGCCGAGATCCGCCGCGCCCTCGGCTACGTCAGCCAGACCGGCGGGGTCGAGGAGCAGAACTCGCCGCGCAGGCAGGTGATGTTCGCGGCCAGGCTGTACGGGGTCGCGGACGCCGCGGCGGCGACCGACCGGGTGCTGAAGAGGTTCGACCTGGCCGACATCGCCGACCGGCCGGGCCGCACCCTGTCCGGCGGGCAGAAGCGCCGGGTGTCCATCGCGCTCGGTCTGGTCCACACGCCCCCGCTGCTGTTCCTCGACGAGCCGACCACCGGCCTCGACCCGCAGAACCGCGCCAACCTGTGGGACCGCATCAGGGAGCTGCGCGAGCAGGGCACCACCGTCCTGCTCAGCACCCACTATCTGGAGGAGGCCGACGCGCTCTGCGACCGCCTGGCGATCGTCGACCACGGCGTGGTCGTCGCCGAGGGCACCCCCGCCGAGCTCAAGCGCGAGGTCTCCGGCGACGTGGTGACGCTCCGCCTCGACGAGCCGGAGCGGGCCGCCGCCGTGCTCGGCCCGCTCGCCAGGGAGGCCAGGGTGGACGACCAGGTGCTGCGCGTCTACGTCGACGACGGCGAGCACACGCTGCCCAAGCTGCTGAGCGAGCTGCAGGAGCAGCGGCTCGCCCTCACGTCCATCTCGCTCGACAGGGCCACGCTCGACGACGTCTTCCTGGCCAAGACGGGCCGATCCCTTCGTGACACGGGAGCCGAAGCATGATCAGGGACACCGGCCTCTTCCTGGGCCACGAGCTGCGCAACACCTTCCGCAACCCGATCTGGCCGCTGTTCGGCATCATGCAGCCGGTCATGTACCTGCTGCTGTTCGCGCCGCTCTTCGCCGGCATGGCGTACGGCGGCGACCTCGGTCAGGCGCTGACCATGTTCGCGCCCGGCATGCTCGTCATCACCGCCCTGTTCGGCACCATGGGCGTCGCGTACGGGACCATCTACGAGATGCGCAGCGGCGTGCTGGAACGCATCGCGGTCACCCCGACCTGGCGGCCCTCGATCGTGCTCGGCCGCATGCTGCGGGATGTGGCCGTGCTGGTGGTGCAGTCGTTCATGGTCATCCTCATCGCGCTGCTCATGGGGCTGCGGATCGGCCCGGCCGGGCTGGTGCTCACGCTGCTCCTGCTGGCCGTCACGGGGCTGTTCTCCTCGGGCGTGGCGTACGGGCTGGCGCTGAGCCTGGGCGACGAGAACGCGATGGGGCAGATCATGCAGTTCTTCGCGCTGCCGCTGATGCTGCTGTCGGGAGCGCTGCTGCCGATGGCGCTCGGGCCCGACTGGCTGGAGCGGGTCGCCTGGTTCACGCCCTTCTACCACCCGGTCGAGGCAGGGCGGGCGCTGTTCGCGGGCAACCTGACCGACGCGTCGATCCCGCTCGCGTTCGCCATCATGCTGGGCCTGGCGGCGCTGACCGTGACCTGGTCCGTGCGGTCCCTAAGGAAGATCACCGGTTAGGAACGTGCCGGTCTCGTCCGTCATCCGCTCGTACTCCTCCAGCCGCGCCTGGGTGCGCAGGGGCGCCGCGTCGGCCATGGCCTCCACCAGGGCCATGGCCAGGGCCAGCGGCGCCGCGTGGGAGTCGAACACCAGCCGGTCGCCCACCGGCGCGTCGAGCACCACCTCGGCGGGGAAGCCGGGCCGGTCGCAGATGGCGGCCACCCTGTAGCCGAGCTTGCCCGCGTACTCCAGCGCGTTCATCACCTCGACCGGATAGCGCGGGAGCACCACGGCGACCAGCCACTCCGCGCCGGCGCGGCGGGCGGAGTGCAGGCCGTCGATGAGCTCCGACCCGCCGTGCGTGAGCAGCCGCACGTCGGGGTGGATGCGGCGGGTGTAGTACGCGAACGTGGTCGCGAGCCCGGCCGACACCCGCAGCCCCAGCACGGGGAGCGGCTCGGCGACGGCCAGGGACGCGCCCAGCTCCTTCAGCGGCAGCGACGGCAGCCGGTCGCGGACCGCGGTCAGGTTCCTGATCTCGCGGTCGATGGCTCCTTTGATCAGGCTCTCCTGCTGGCCCTCCGGCGGCCCGCCCAGCACCAGGGGGCGCAGCGCCTGCCGCAGCTCCGGGTATCCGGCGAAGCCGAGCACCATGGCGAACCTGGTCACGGACGGCTGGCTCACGCCCGCCCGGTCGGCCAGCTCCACGCTCGACAGGAAGATGGCCTCCTCCAGGTGCTCCGACAGGTAGTGAGCGATCCTCCTCTGCACCGGCGAGAGCCTGTGGCCGTCGAGAAGCCGGTCCAGCCCGCTGTGATATGCGCCAGTCACTCCTGCTCCAACACCGTGCGCACGGCATTCTCATCCCACATGGATCACTCAGGACTCACGCATCGGGACGCGGACCCCGCGTGCGGCCGCCACCGCGGCCGCCTCCTCGTAGCCCGCGTCGACGTGGCGCATGACGCCGGTGCCCGGGTCGTTGGTGAGCACCCGGTCGAGCTTCTCCCCGGCCAGCGCGGTGCCGTCGGCGACCGTCACCTGGCCGGCGTGGATGGAGCGGCCGATGCCGACGCCGCCGCCGTGGTGGATGGACACCCAGGCCGCCCCCGAGGCCGTGTTGAGCATGGCGTTGAGCAGCGGCCAGTCGGCGATCGCGTCGGAGCCGTCGGCCATCGCCTCGGTCTCGCGGTAGGGGGAGGCGACGGATCCGCTGTCGAGGTGGTCGCGGCCGATCACGACGGGCGCCCGCAGATCTCCGGAGGCGACCATGTCGTTGAACCGCTCCCCCGCCACGTTGCGCTCGCCGTAGCCCAGCCAGCAGATCCGCGCGGGCAGGCCCTGGAAGTGGACCTTCTCGCCGGCCTGGCGGATCCAGCGGGCGAGCGGCTCGTTGTCGGGGAACAGCTCCAGGATCGCCTGGTCGGTGGCGGCGATGTCGGCGGGGTCGCCGCTGAGCGCCGCCCACCGGAACGGCCCCTTGCCCTCGCAGAACAACGGCCTGATGTACGCGGGCACGAACCCGGGGAAGTCGAAGGCCCGCGCGTATCCGGCCAGCCGCGCCTCGCCCCTGATGGAGTTGCCGTAGTCGAACACCTCGGCCCCCGCGTCCTGGAAGCCGACCATGGCCTCGACGTGCGCGGCCATGGACTGGCGGGCGCGCTCGGTGAAGCCCGCCGGGTCCTTGTCGCGTTCGGCGGCCATGTCGTCGAACGCGACGCCGAGCGGCAGGTACATGAGCGGGTCGTGGGCGGAGGTCTGGTCGGTGACGATGTCGATCTCGGCGCCGCGGGCGAGCAGCGCGGGCACGGCCTCGGCGGCGTTGGCCACCACGCCGATCGACAGCGGCCGCCGCGCGTCGCGCGCCTCGTACGCCAGCCGCAGCGCCTCGTCCAGCGACTCCGCCCGCACGTCGAGGTAGCGGTGCTCGATGCGGCGGGTGACGGAGCGGGGGTCGCAGTCGAGGCAGATGGCCACGCCGCCGTTCATGGTGACGGCGAGCGGCTGCGCGCCGCCCATGCCGCCGAGCCCGGCGGTGAGCGTGACGGTGCCGGCCAGCGAACCGCCGAACCGCTTGGCCGCCACCGCCGCGAACGTCTCGTACGTGCCCTGCAGGATGCCCTGGGTGCCGATGTAGATCCAGGAGCCCGCGGTCATCTGCCCGTACATGGTGAGCCCGGCGGCTTCGAGCCGCCGGAACTCCTCCCAGGTGGCCCAGCCGGGCACCAGGTTGGAGTTCGCGATCAGCACCCTGGGCGCCCACTCGTGGGTGCGGAAGACGCCGACGGGCCGCCCCGACTGCACCAGCAGCGTCTCGTCGCCCTCCAGCGTGGTGAGCGTCCTGACCAGCGCGTCGTAGGAGGCCCAGTCACGGGCCGCGCGGCCCGAGCCGCCGTAGACGACGAGCTGCTCGGGATGCTCGGCCACCTCCGGGTCCAGGTTGTTGCGGAGCATGCGGAGCGCGGCCTCCTGCGGCCACCCCTTGGCGGTGAGCGTGGTGCCTCGCGGCGCGCGCACGGTGCGGCTCATGGCGACCTCCTGAATGAACACATTCATCAACGTCACCCGAAGAGTACAACGCGCTAGCTCACGAGGAACTGGGTGGCCGCCAGCTCGCGGTAGAGCTCGTCGGCCCTCACCAGCTCGTCGTGGGTGCCGATGGCCCGCACGCCGCCGCTCTCCATGAGGACGATCCGGTCGGCGTTGGTCACCGTCGACAGCCGGTGGGCGATGACCAGCACGGTCGTCTCGGCGGCGACCTCGGCGATGACCTCGCGCAGCCGCAGCTCGTTGACCGCGTCGAGCTGCGAGGTCGCCTCGTCGAGCAGCAGCAGCCTGGGCTTGCGCAGCAGCGCCCTGGCGATGGCGACGCGTTGCCGCTCGCCGCCCGACAGCAGCACGCCCCGGTGCCCGACCGCGGTGTCGAGGCCGTCGGGCAGCCTGGCCACCAGGTCGTCCAGGCGGGTGCGGACGATCGCGCGGCGCAGCTCGTCCTCGGTGGCGTCAGGGGCGGCGAACAGCAGGTTCTCCTTGAGCGTGCCGGCCAGCACCGGCGCGTCCTGCTCGACGTAGCCGAGCGCGGCCCGCAGCTCGCCGAGCGACCAGTCGCGGATGTCCCTGCCGTCCAGCGAGATGACCCCGCCCTGGTGCTCGTAGAAGCGTTCGAGCAGGGCGAAGACGGTGGACTTGCCCGCGCCCGACGGGCCGACGAGCGCGGTGAGACCGCTGGGCGGCACCTCGAAGCTGACCCCGTCGTGCACGATCGGCCGGTCGTCGCCGTACCGGAAGACCACGCCGTCGAAGCGCACGCCGAGCGGGCGGTCGCCGGTGCCGGCCGGCACGCCGACGGGCTCGCCGGGCAGGTCCTCGACCTCCTTGATGCGCTTCATCGCGGCCAGGCCCTGCTGGAGCTGGACCGCGCCCTCGACGAGCTGGCCGATCGGCGCCACCAGGTAGAACAGGTAGAGCAGGAAGGCGATCAGCGAGGAGACCTCCAGCGCGCCGGAGGCGACCCTGGCCCCGCCGACGCCGAGCACGCCGAGGAAGGCGATCTGCACGGCCATCCAGGTCGACACCCCGGCCAGCGAGGTCCACCCGGCCACCTGGAGGCCCCGGTCGCGGGCCCGCTCCGCGGCGCCGCCCACGACGGCGATCTCGCGCTCCTCGGCGCCGCTGGCCTTGACCGTGCGGTAGGCCTGCAGCGCCCGGTCGAGCACCGCGCCCATCTCGCCCACGGCCTCCTGGGCGTCCTTCTGCGCCCGCATGATGCGCGGCATCACCAGGCCGGTCAGCCCGCCGATCACGACCACCACGAGCAGCGTGACCAGCAGCAGCGTGCCGTCCATGGCGGCCATCAGGACGATGGCGCCGACCAGCATGAACACGGCGCTGACGGAGTCGACGACGCCGTTGGTGAGCACCGCGCGCAGCAGCGTCGTGTCGCCGGTGACGCGGGAGAGCAGGTCGCCGGGCTTGAGCCGGTCGACGTCGGCCACCCGCAGCCGCAGGATGCGGTCGACCAGGCGGCGGCGGGCGCCCAGCACGACGCTCTCACCGGTGCGCTCCATCAGGTAGGAGCCGGCGGCCGACACCACGGCGCCGACCAGGACGGCGACGGTGAGGCCGATGAGCGGCCCGGCCATCGACCCGTTCTCGCCGAACGCGTCCACCACGTACTTGGCGAGCAGCGGCATGGCGAGGCCCGCCGCCGAGCCGATCAGGCCCAGCACCCCGCCCGCCACCAGGATCCACCGGTGCGGGCGCAAGTAGGCCAGTAAGTCCTTGATCACCGAATCTCCTTCCAGGGCGTTCGCCCTCTCAACGAACGGGCGCGCGCGTTCCGCACCCGTCAACCTAAATTGACTCCTTTGGTATGTCAACTTCGGTTGACGACTCCTCCTTGAGGATGAGAGCGACATCCGCCCGCCCCCGTCACGCGAATAGGGCGCGAGGAACCCGGCCGGAACCTCGTCATCGATCAGCACCTTTCCGAAAGGACCGACCATGGAGCACCGGATCGACCGGCGCGCCCTCATCGGACTCGGCGTCGCGGTGGCCCTGACGGCCTCCTCGCTCGCGATGTTCCGTACGGACTCCGGCACGGCCTCCTCGCACCGCGAGGCGCCCGCCGTCATCGGCGACCCGCTCAACGACAACACCGACGTGTACGCGTTCGTCAGCCCGGACAAGCCCGACACCGTGACCCTGCTGTCGAACTGGATCCCGTTCCAGGAGCCGCAGGGCGGGCCGAACTTCTACCCGTTCGACACCCGGTCGCGCTACAACATCAAGATCGACAACGACGGCGACGCCAAGCCCGACATCACCTACCAGTGGACCTTCCGCAACGAGGACCGGCGCGGCAACGCCACCTTCCTCTACAACAACGGACCGGTCACCTCGCTCGACGACCAGAACCTGCTCTTCCGCCAGCGCTACACACTCAGGCGCATCACCGAGAACGGCAGCAGCACGCTCGTCTCCAACGGCATCGTCGCGCCGAGCAACGTCGGCCCCGCGTCCATGCCGAACTACGGCGCCCTGCGCTCCCAGGCGATCACCGACCTGAAGGGCGGCGGCAAGACCCTCGCCGGCCAGTCGGACGAGGCGTTCTTCCTCGACCTGCGCGTCTTCGACCTGCTGTACGGGGGCGACCTGTCCGAGGTGGGCCGGGACACGCTCAAGGGCTACAACGTCAACACGCTCGGCCTGCAGGTGCCGAAGGAGGACCTCGCGCTCAAGGGCGACCCGAAGCGCAACCCGGTCGTCGGCGTCTGGTCCACCACCGACAAGCACAACGGCGGCAAGTTCGTCCAGGTCTCCCGCCTGGGCAACCCGCTGGTCAACGAGGTGGTGTCCCCCGCCGGGCTGAAGGACGCCTTCAACGCGCTGCCGCCCGCCAAGGACGCCGACGTGGCGGCCCTGGTCAAGCGGGTCACCGACCCCGAGGTGGCCAGGCTGCTCGCGTCCATCTACGGCATCAAGGCGCCCGCCACCCCGCGCAAGGATCTCGTCCAGATCTTCCTGACCGGGATCGCCAAGGGCAACGGGCCGATCGCGGCCGACCTGAACGCGCAGTCGCTGAACAAGGACGCGGGCAAGCTCCGCCCGGCCGAGATGCTCAGGCTCAACATGTCGATCCCGCCCAGCAAGGACCCGAACAGGCTGGGCGTGCTCGGCGGTGACCTGCAGGGCTTCCCCAACGGCCGCCGGCTCGCCGACGACGTGGTGGACATCGAGCTGCAGGCCGTCGCGGGCGCCGCGCAGTCCGGCAAGCTCATCCCCGCCCTGACCGACAAGGTGGACATGAACGACAAGCCGTTCGGCGGCACGTTCCCGTACATCCCGCTCCCCAGCAACGCCTCGGTCAACCAGCGCTGACCCCCGCCCGGCCGACCTTCTCCCGGTGGCGGGCCCCCTCCCGCCCCGCCGCCCCAGGACCGGTCGGCCGCTCCGGCGGCCGGCCGGTTGCTTCTCACGACTCCGGAGCCCTTCGATGCGTTCACTACTCCTGCTGGCAGGTCTCGTCCTGACCGGCGCGCTGCTGTTCACCGTCTTCGGCGTCGCCGCCGCACCGGCCGGCGCGCCGGCGCCCGCGGCCGGGCGGGAAACCCTGCAGGACCGGCTCAAGCGGCTGCCGGACGATCACCGAGGCTGGGCCCAGCTCGGCGTCCAGTACGTCGACCAGGCCAGGATCAGCGGCGACCCGTCGTACTACACCAAGGCGGAAGGCGCGCTCGACACCGCCGCCCGGCTCAGCCCGCGCGACGACGCCGTCCTGACCGGCCAGGCCACGCTCGCCGCCGGTCGCCACGAGTTCGCCGAGGCCGAGCGGCTGGCCGAGCGGGCGCTCGACGCCAACGCCTACAGCGCGGCCGCGTACGGGGTGCTCGCCGACGCCCGCGTCCAGCTCGGCGACCTGCGCGGCGCGCGGGAGGCGGTCGAGCGGATGCTGGACCTGCGGCCCGGCGTCGCGTCCTTCGCCCGCGCCTCGTACGCGGCCGAGCTGCGCGGAGACCTCGACGGCGCGCGCCGCTACCTCGAGTACGCCCACGAGGACGCGCGCGTCCCCGCCGATCTCGCCTACGCCCGCCACCAGCTCGGCGAGCTGGCCCTGCACACCCACGACTTCGGGACGGCCGACCGGTGGTACGCCAGGGCGCTGGAGGCCGACCCCGGCTACACGCCCGCCCTCGCCGGCCGGGCCAGGGCCGCCGCGCTCGGCGGCCGGCTGGACGAGGCGCTCACCCGGTACGAGGGCGTGGTCCGGCGGCTGCCGCTGCCCCAGTACCTGATCGAGCAGGGCGAGGTGCGGCTCAAGGCGGGCCTGCCCGCCGACTGGACGCTGCTGGACGCCCAGCGCGACCTGCTCTCCAGGACGGGCGTCCGCGACGACCTGACGTGGGCCGAGTTCGAGGCCGACCACGGTGACCCCGACGAGGCGGTGCGGCACGCCCGCGCCGAGTACGCCCGCAACCCCGGCCTGATCGCCGCCGACGCGCTCGGCTGGGCGCTGTTCAAGGCCGACCGGCCGCGCGAGGCGCTGCGGTACGCGAAACAGGCCACCTCGACCGGCTGGCGGCATCCCGTCCTCCGCTACCACCGCGCCGAGATCGAACGATCCCTCGGCCGCGACGTCCCCCTCGACCCCCGCTTCGACCCGGAGCTGGCCACCCTGGCGAGGTTCTCATGACCGACCCCGAGCTCACCCCCCTCACCGAAGCCCCCTCCCACCCCACGAAATCGGCCGCCACTCCCGACCAGGTCCGTAACGCCGCCCGCACACCGAACCGGACCCACCCCGCAGAACGGGCCGACCTCCCGGAAGACGCCCGTCACGCCGCCTCGCGCAGGATCTGGTGGCGGTTGGGGGTCTTGCTGCTCGGGCTGGTGCCGGTGTTCCTGAGCGTGCCGGCGCGGGCCGCCGCCGCGCATCCGCTGGGGAACTTCACGGTCAACCACTACAACGGGCTGACCGTCTCCGGCGGGCAGGTTGCGAACCTGGCCGTGGTGGACCTGGCCGAACTGCCCACGCTGCAGGCCAGGACGGAGGTGGACGCCACGTACGCCTCCCGCCGCTGCGCCGCCCTCGCCGCCGCCCAGCGGCTGACGGTGGGCGGCGCGGCCGTGCCTTGGCGGGTGGTACGGGCCGGGCACGCGTACACGCCGGGCCAGGGCGGGCTCAGGACCAGCCGCCTGACCTGCGCCCTGGTGGCGGAGACCGCCGTGTCCGGGGCGGTGACGTTCACCGACGGCTTCGAGCAGGACCGGATCGGCTGGCGTGAGATCACCGCGACCGGCGCAGGGGTCCGGCTCGCCGACGCCACCGTGCCCGAGTCCAGCGTGAGCGGAGAACTGCGCAGGTACCCGGACGACCTGCTGACGTCACCGCTGGACCAGCGGACGGCCTCGTTCACCGTCTCACGGCTCGGCGCAGGGACCGGGACCCCCGCGTCCGGGACCCCCGGCCTCTCCGTCGGCGGACCCGTCGGCCAGGCGCTCGACGCGCTGGACCGGACGTTCACCGGGCTCGTCGGCGCCGACTCGCTGACCGTGCCGCTCGGGCTGCTGGCGCTGGGCCTGGCGGTGGTGCTGGGGGCCGGGCACGCGCTGATCCCCGGGCACGGCAAGACCGTCATGGCCGCCTACCTGGCAGGGCGTCGCGGACGGCCCAGGGACGCGCTCGTCGTGGGCGCCACGGTGACGGCCACCCACACGGTGGGGGTGCTGGCGGTGGGGCTCGCGCTGAGCGTCTTCACGGCCCTGGCCGGCGAGTCGGTGCTGGCCTGGCTGGGGGTGGCCGGCGGCGTGCTGATCGCCGCCATCGGCCTCCGCCTGATCCACACCGCCCGCCGCTCCCGGAACGCCCGTGCCGTCGGCCACGGGCACGGCCATGGACACGGGCACGGGCACGGGCACGGGCACGGGCACGGGCACGGGCACGGGCATCGGAGTGGTGGGCTGGTGGGGCTGGGGGTGGCCGGTGGGCTGGTGCCGAGCCCGTCGGCGCTGGTCGTGCTGCTGGGCGCGGTCGCGCTGGGCCGGACCTGGTTCGGGGTGGCGCTGGTGACCGCCTACGGGGTCGGCATGGCCGCCACCCTGACCGTCACCGGCCTGCTGCTGGTCAAGCTGGTCGACCGGCTGGAGGCGCGGGCGTCGGCGGGCCGCCGGCTCGCCGTCCGCCTGTCGGGCGCGGCCCCGCTGGGCACGGCCGTGATGGTGGTGCTCCTCGGCGCCGGCCTGGCCCTCCGCTCAGCCGTGACGCTGTGACCACCCGATGTCTCAGTCGACCCCGGGCAGATCGGAGACGTCGTACTCGGCATCACCGTCGTCGGCCCGCCGCATCTTGATGTCGTCCGCCCACGCCGCGGTCAGCCTCCGGATGTCTCGCACCCGATCCGCGGTCACCCCATAGGCCGCGAACTCCTCGTCGGCGATGAACTCCACGAACTCCAGCCGCATGACGAGCTCGGGAAGTGAGAAGTCCTCCGCGTGCAGGCCGCCCAAACGCTCCAGATCTCTGAAGGAGTAGAGGTGGGCCACCGCGGCGATGTCGACGACATCGCGGGCCAGGCTGCGTTCGTACAGTGCCCGCATCTTCAGGCCCACGGCGTCGTCGAGCGCGACGACCCGCAGTTCGCCGCACACGCTGGGCTGCTGCTGGAGCGCCTCCCGGAGGAGGTCCACCTCACAGTGCTCCTCCGTCGAGGGATCCTTGAGGAGCAGTCGCCCGTACCGGGGTGTCACCTCCAGCACGGACACCTCCAGACCGGCGGCGCGGAGCGCCCGGGCGATCCCCTCCGCCACCTCCGGCAGCGGCGTGTCCGCACTGGTGGCGAAGTCCAGGTCGGTGCTCGGCCGGTCCATGAATCCGTGCGCCCGCATCGCGTGCCCGCCCGCGAGCAGCAGATGGAAGCGCTCGCATGCCGGCAGCACCATTCCCAGCACCCGTTCCTGGAACGGCGGGAAGCGGATCACGGGAGCATGCCCAGGGCCAGCTTGTGCTCCCAGGCCCGGCGGTGGCCCGGGCCGAGCCCTTTCCTGAGCAGCGGCCAGTCGGTGGTCAGATGGCGCGCGTTGAGGTATCTCTCCGCGTCCACGCGCCCGCCGCCCGTGATCACCATGCGGTACATCGACAGCCTCAGGCGCAGATCGGCCAGGTCGTACTCGCGGGGGCCCGACCATGACAGGTGGGGCGGCAGCGCCACCTTGCCGTCCACGGGTCCGCGCAGGTCCGTGAGCGAGTCGGGGATCTGGGCCAGCAGCCCGTCAGACCTGGAGGGAAGCGCCATGGCTCAAGTATGGCGGCGCAGACGGCGGGTGGAAGGCAGGTCGTGGCGGCCCGAGAGGAACTCCTGGAAGGCGATCTTGGCCCGGATCGCCGGCCGGCGCCAGCGTTCCTCCCGGTGGATGGCCTTGGCCATCTTGCGCGGCGAGCGCCCGACGAAGAACCAGTGGGCCCACGGCGACCCAGGCCGGGCCAGCCGCACCGCGCCCACCAGCAGCAGAAAGGGGAGGAACAGCCCTGCCATGCCGGTCCAGATCTTCCCCTTGAGCAGGGTGATCACGGCCAGCACCAGGTTGCCCAGGATCAGCGCCGCCGGGTCGACCAGCGGCGGGCCGAAGTCCCAGCTGAGCGGCCGCAGCCCGATGAGCAGCAGCCCGGTGACCGCCACGGCGATGAACACCGCGTCCACCGAGGTGCGCCCCTCCTCCTCCCAGTAGACGTCGTGCAGGTGGAGGATCAGCGCGAACTCGTCGAGCACCAGGGCCGACCCGACCCCGAACACCGACGCCGCGACCGCGTACCCCACCTGCGACGCACCGGAGACGACCATCCCCGCCACCCCGCCGACCAGCATGAGCACGACCCCGAACACCACGTGGTGGATGTGCATCTCGCCCACGTTGACGTTGCGGAACCAGCCGACCTTGGCCCTGATCAGCCGTACGTTGATGCGGGTGGCGATGAACGCCACGATGAGCGCGACGAAGAAACAGAACAGCGGCAGCCGTCCCGTCGCGATGATGCTTCCGTGAAACCATTTCTCCATGACCGTGAACCGACTCTACGAGCCTGTGGGCAGTGGTGCGGTCAGGAGAGGAATCCGCGCAGCAGGGCGGCCGTTCCCTCAAGGTGTTCGCTCATGGCGCGGCCGGCCCCCTCGGGGTCGCCCGCCAGGATGGCCGCCACGATCGCCCGGTGCTGCGCGGCCGCGTGGTCGAGGTTGACCTGGAGCATGGGGATGGCGTTGAGCAGGTCGCTCACCCGCAGGCGGGCGTCGGCGCAGGCGGACGCGAGCAGCGCGGACCCGGTCAGCTCGGCGATCGACAGGTGGAAGGCGGTGTCGAGGCGGCGGTAGTCCTCCAGCGACGCGCCGTCCAGGTCGGCCAGCCTGCGCCTGAGCGTGTCGCGCTGCCCGCCGGTCAGCTCCATCCCGGCCAGCGCCTGGGCGGCGCCGCACTCGACGGCCAGGCGGAAGGTGAGCGCGTCCGCCAGGTCGTCGGTGCCCATGTCGGCGACCGCCTTGCGCAGGTCGGCCGGTCCCGGCCGGGGCGGCACGTAGGTGACGAACGCGCCGCCGTAACGGCCGCGCCGCACGTCGAGGTAGCCGGCGTCTTGCAGGGCGCGGATGGCCTCGCGCAGCGTCACCCTGCTGATGCCGAGCTGGACGGCCAGCTCGCGCTCGGGCGGGAGCTTGTCCCCCGGCGCCACCACGCCCAGCTTGATCGCCTGCAGGAGCCGTTCGACGGTCTCCTCGAAGGCGTTTCCGGCTCTCACGGGGCGCAGCACCGTCATCAAACGCGCCGACTCGTCCAACGTGTCCTCAGGTCTTGACAAGCGATCCCGCCATACACATCAATGGTCTGAGACTAGCCCAATCAACGGGAAACCGCCTCCTGCGAGATCGGAGCCAGCACGTGAGCGAGCGGTCCAGTCATGGCTTCCTCACCGTCGACGAGCTACGGCAGGAGGTCGCGGCGGGCCTGGTCGACACGGTGCTGCTGGCCATCGCCGACATGCAGGGCCGCCTCCAGGGCAAGCGCCTGTCCGCGCGCTACTTCCTCGACGAGGTGCTGCACCACGGCTCCGAGGGGTGCAACTACCTGCTCGCCGTCGACGTCGACATGAACACGGTCGGCGGATACGCGATGTCGTCCTGGGATCGCGGGTACGGGGACTTCGTGATGCGGCCCGACCTGTCGACGCTGCGGCGGGTGCCCTGGCAGGAGGGCACCGCCCTGGTCATGGCCGACCTCACCTGGGAGGACGGCGGCGAGGTGACCGCCTCGCCGCGCCAGATCCTCCGCCGCCAGCTCGCCCGGCTCCAGGAGCGCGGCCTGCGCGCCTGCGTCGGCACCGAGCTGGAGTTCGTCGTCTACGAGGACTCGTACGAGGGAGCCTGGAACCGCGCCTACCGCGACCTGACCCCCGCCAACCTCTAC
Organism: Nonomuraea sp. NPDC050478; assembly: GCF_044458265.1. Classification (NCBI taxonomy): domain Bacteria; kingdom Bacillati; phylum Actinomycetota; class Actinomycetes; order Streptosporangiales; family Streptosporangiaceae; genus Nonomuraea; species Nonomuraea sp. NPDC050478. The sequence continues at coordinate 163,090 of NZ_JBITHT010000005.1, forward strand.
AACGTCGACTACTCGCTGCTCGGCACCGCCCGCGTCGAGCCGCTGCTGCGCCGCATCCGGCGCGACATGGAGGGCGCGGGCCTGTACGTGGAGTCCGCCAAGGGCGAGTGCAACCTGGGCCAGCACGAGATCACCTTCCGCTACGCCGAGGCGCTGGTCACCTGCGACAACCACGCCGTCTACAAGAACGGCGCCAAGGAGATCGCCGCCCAGGAGGGCAGGTCGATCACCTTCATGGCCAAGCCGAACGACCGCGAGGGCAACTCCTGCCACATCCACATCTCGCTGCGCGGAGCGGACGGCGAGCTGGTGATGGCGGGCGACGGGCCGCACGGGCTCTCGCCGCTGGGGCAGCGGTTCATCGCCGGTCAGCTCGCCTGCCTGCGCGAGCTCACCCTCCTGTACGCGCCCAACATCAACTCCTACAAGCGGTTCGTGCCCGGCAGCTTCGCGCCCACGGCCGTCAAGTGGGGCGTCGACAACCGCACCTGCGCGCTGCGCCTGGTCGGCCACGGCCCCTCGCTGCGGGTGGAGAACCGGGTGCCGGGCGGCGACGTGAACCCGTACCTCGCCGTGGCCGCGCTGGTCGCGGCCGGCCTGCACGGCATCGACGGGGAGCTGGAGCTGGAGGAGGCGTTCGAGGGCAACGCCTACACCTCCGGCGCCGAGACCGTGCCCCACACCCTGCGCGACGCGCTGGCCCTGTTCGAGGGTTCCAAACTGGCCGGGGAGGAGTTCGGGGAGGACGTGGTGGCCCACTACGCGAACAACGCGCGGGTCGAGCTGGCGGCCTTCGACGCGGCGGTGACCGACTGGGAGATGTTCCGGGGATTCGAGCGCCTGTGAAGATCATCAATCCGGCGACGGAGCAGGTCGTGGCCGAGGTCGAGATGGCCGGGGCCGCCGCGGTCGACGAGGCCGTGGCCAGGGCCGTGAAGGCCTACCGGGAGTGGCGCGAGGTGGCGCCGGGCGACCGGGCGCGGCTGCTGCGCGGCTTCGCCGACCTGGTCGACGCGCACGCCGAGGAGCTGGCGATGCTGGAGGTGGCCAATGCCGGCCACCCCGTCGGCAACGCCCGCTGGGAGGCGGCCGCCGTCCGCGACGTGCTCCACTACTACTCCGGCGCTCCCGAGCGCAACCACGGCAGGCAGATCCCGGTGCCCGGCGGCGTGGACGTCACGTTCCAGGAGCCGCTGGGCGTGGTGGGCGTGATCGTGCCGTGGAACTTCCCGATGCTGATCATGTCGTGGGGCGTCGCTCCGGCCCTCGCGGCGGGCAACACGGTCATCGTCAAGCCCGCCGAGCAGACCCCGCTGACCGCGCTGCGGCTGGCCGAGCTGGCCTTGGCGGCGGGCCTGCCCGAGGGGGTGCTCCAGGTCCTGCCCGGGGTGGGAGAGGTCGCGGGCGCCCGGCTGGTCGAGCACCCCGGCGTCGCCAAGATCGTGTTCACCGGCTCGACCGAGGTGGGCAAGGAGATCGCGGCCAAGGCCGCCGCCCACGTCAAGCGGCTCACGCTGGAGCTCGGCGGCAAGTCGGCCAACATCGTCTTCGCCGACGCCGACGTCGCCAAGGCCGCCGCCGCCGCCCCGTACGCGGTCTTCGACAACAGCGGTCAAGACTGCTGCGCCCGCTCGCGCGTGCTGGTGCAGGAGAGCGTGTACGACGAGTTCCTGGAGCGGTTGTCGGAGGCGGTGCGCGGGCTGCGCGTCGGCGACCCGCTCGACCCCGCCACCGAGATGGGCCCGCTGATCAGCCCCGAGCACCTGGAGCGGGTCCGCGGCTTCGTCGCCGACCCGTACCTGCAGGGCTCGTGCCCGCAGGGCCGCGGCTACTGGTTCCCTCCGACGGTGCTGACCTCGAACGTCACCGACCGGGCGTTCACCGAGGAGATCTTCGGGCCTGTCGTGTCCGTGGTGCCGTTCGCCGGCGAGGCCGACGCGGTCCGCATCGCCAACGACACCCGTTACGGCCTGTCCGGCTCCATCTGGACCCGCGACATCGGCCGGGCGCTGCGGGTGGCCCGCGCGGTCGAGTCCGGCGCGCTCTCGGTCAACTCCAACTCCTCGGTCCGCTACTGGACCCCGTTCGGCGGCTTCAAGGAGTCAGGGCTCGGCCGCGAGCTGGGCCCCGACGCGCTCGCCGCCTTCACCGAGACCAAGAACGTCTTCATCTCAACGGAGTAGCCCTATGCAGCGTTTGCTGGACCGCGTGGCCGTCATCACCGGAGCGGGCAGCGGCATCGGCCTGGCCACCGCGCACCGGTTCGCCGAGGAGGGCGCCAAGGTCGTCTGCGTCGACATCGACGAGGAGGCGGGCGCCAAGGCCGCCACCGAGGTCGGCGGCCTGTTCGTCAAGGCCGACGTGACCAGCGAGGACGACGTGGCGCGGATGTACGAGACCGCGTTCGAGACCTACGGGAGCGTGGACGTCGCGTTCAACAACGCGGGCATCTCGCCGCCCGACGACGACTCCATCCTGGAGACCGGCATCGACGCCTGGCGCCGGGTCCAGGAGGTCAACCTGACCAGCGTCTACCTGTGCTGCAGGCACGCCATCGGCTACATGCGCCGCCAGGGCAAGGGCTCGATCATCAACACCGCCTCGTTCGTGGCCGTCATGGGGTCGGCGACCTCGCAGATCTCCTACACCGCTTCCAAGGGCGGGGTGCTGGCCATGTCGCGCGAGCTGGGGGTGCAGTTCGCCCGCGAGGGCATCCGGGTCAACGCGCTGTGCCCGGGGCCGGTCAACACGCCGCTGCTCCAGGAGCTGTTCGCCAAGGACCCCGAGCGGGCGCAGCGGCGGCTGGTGCACGTGCCGCTCGGCCGCTTCGCCGAGGCGTCGGAGATCGCGGCCGCGGCCGCCTTCCTGGCCAGCGACGACGCGTCGTTCATCACGGCGTCGCAGTTCCTGGTCGACGGGGGGATCTCCGGCGCGTACGTGACGCCGCTGTGAGCCGGCCCGTCATCGGTGTCAGCACCTACGTCGAACCCGCCCGGTTCACGGTGTGGGACCTGCCCGTGGCGCTGCTGCCGTACATGTACGTGGAGCAGGTGACGCGGGCGGGCGGGCAGCCGGTGCTCATCCCGCCGGCGGGCGATCCGGCGGCGCTGGTGACCCGGCTGGACGGGCTGATCCTGGCGGGCGGCGGGGACATCGACCCGGACCGGTACGGCGCGTCACCCCACCCCCACACCGACTACATCCGGAAATTTCGTGACACCGCCGAGTTCGCCCTGATGACCGCGGCCCTCGAAGCCCGGACCCCCTTCCTGGGCGTCTGCCGGGGTCTCCAGGTCCTCAACATCGCCCTGGGCGGCACCCTCCACCAGCACCTCCCTGACGTCGTCGGCCACACCGGCCACTCCCCCGCCCCCGGCCGGTTCGGCCCCCTCCCCGTGCGCCCCGCCGCCGGCAGCAAGCTCGCCAAGATCCTCGGCGGCGCCCCGGTCACCGTGCCCCACTACCACCACCAGGCCGTCGACCGCCTGGGCACGGGCCTGACAGTGACGGCCACCTCCGGGGACGGCACGATCGAGGCCGTGGAACTCGACTCCCACCCGTTCGCCGTCGCCGTCCAGTGGCACCCGGAGGCCGCCGACGACTGCGCGCTCTTCGAAGCCCTGGTCGCGCACGCCGCGGAGTTCGCGGACGCGACAATTCACCCCGAAGGCCATTAGGCTTGCCACATCACCGTCGAAGCCGTGCGGGAGAGCGCCCTGACAGCCGGTCGGGGCCCCTGAAGGAGCAAGCCCTCCCCGCGAACCTCTCAAGGCAAAGGACCGTACGGCCGAGGTGTCCTCTGGAAAGCAGGTCCGCGCGACCTCGCCGAAGGTGAAAGTCCGGAAAAAAGCCGGGTGAAGCTCTCAGGCACCGACGACAGAGGGGGAGGATCCCGGCATCCGATCCTGTCCTGAGGTGCGACATGTCACGACCGACGCCGCTGAGAGACGTGCACGAGTCTCTCGGCGCCACCCTGACCGACTTCGCCGGCTGGCTCATGCCGCTGCGCTACGGCAGCGAGTCCGCGGAGCACAACGCGGTCCGCCAGGCGGCCGGGCTCTTCGACCTGTCGCACATGGGGGAGATCTTCCTCACCGGCCCGCAGGCGGCGGACGCCCTGGACTACGCCCTGGTGGGACACCTGTCGGCGCTGGCGACCGGGCGGGCGCGCTACACGATGATCGTCGACGAGCGCGGCGGGGTGCTGGACGACCTCATCGTCTACCGGCTCGGCGACGAGGAGTTCATGGTCGTGGCCAACGCCTCGAACGCGGGCAAGGTCGCGGACGAGCTGATGACCCGCGCCAAGGCGTACGACGCGCGGGTCGAGGACCGCTCCGACGAGTACGCCCTCATCGCCGTCCAGGGCCCGCGCTCCCAGGAGATCCTCGCCACCCTCACCGACGCCGACCTGGCCGGGCTCAAGTACTACACCGGCCTGCCCGGCAGGGTCGACGGGCGGGAGGCGCTCATCGCCCGCACCGGCTACACCGGCGAGGACGGCTTCGAGCTGTTCGTGGCCGTCCAGGACGCGGTGCCGCTGTGGCACGCGCTGACCGCCGCCGGCGAACCGTACGGGCTGAAGCCGGCCGGGCTGTCCAGCCGTGACACGCTCCGCCTGGAGGCGGGCATGCCGCTGTACGGCAACGAGCTGAGCGCGGAGCTGACCCCGTTCGACGCGGGGATGGGCAGGGTGGTGAAATTCGACAAGCCGGGCGACTTCGTGGGCAGGTCGGCGCTGGAGGCGGTCAAGGACACCCCGCCGCGGCGCCGCCTGACCGGGCTGGTCGCGCGCGGCCGCCGGGTGCCCCGCCACGGATACCCGGTGACCAAGGACGGTGCCGTCGTCGGCGAGGTCACCAGCGGCGCGCCCTCACAGACGCTGGGCAAGCCCATCGCGCTGGCCTACGTCGACACCGGCATCGACGCCGGCGAAGGTCTGGCCGTCGACATCAGGGGCAGGCAAGAACCCGTGGACGTGGTCGAGCTGCCCTTCTACAGGAGGAACAAGTGAGCAACATCCCTGACGACCTGAGCTACACCAAGGAGCACGAGTGGATCTCCGGCCTGGAGGACGGCCTGGTCGCCACGATCGGCATCACGGCCTTCGCCGCCGAGGCCCTCGGTGACGTGGTCTACGTGCAGCTCCCGGAGGTCGGCTCGACCGTGGAAGCCGGGGACTCGATCGGCGAGGTCGAGTCCACCAAGTCCGTGAGCGAGATCTACACGCCTGTCGGCGGCGAGGTGGTCGAGGTCAACCAGACCCTGGTGGACGACCCGTCGCTGGCCAACAGCGACCCGTACGGCGAGGGCTGGATGTTCAAGGTGCGCGCCGACGGCGACGCCGCCGACCTGCTCTCCGCCGAGGAGTACGCCGCCCTCACCTCGGGCGAGTCCTGACCCACCCGCCGGGGCCCGGCACCGGGCCCCGGCCCCGCGCGTGAAAGGCGCCATCAATGGCGATCAGCGTCTTCGACCTCTTCAAGATCGGGATCGGCCCGTCCAGCTCCCACACCGGCGGCCCGATGGCCGCCGCCCACCGGTTCGCGCGCGGCCTGCACCAGGACGGGCTGCTCGGCCGTACGGCGCGCGTCGAGGCCATCCTGTACGGCTCCCTCGGCCTGACCGGCAAGGGCCACGGCAGCGACAAGGCCGTCCTGCTGGGCCTGTCGGGCGAGAAGCCCGAGCTGGTGGACGTCGACACCGTGGACGAGCGGCTGGCCGCGATGCGCGAGTCCGGCACGGTCCGGCTGTTCGGCGAGCGGGAGATCCCGTTCGTGATCGGCGAGGACCTGGTGTTCGAGCGGAAGATCTCGCTGCCGGAGCACCCGAACGGCATGCGCTTCACCGCCTACGACGAGGCGGGCGGGAGCCTGCGAGAGAAGGTGTACTTCTCGGTCGGCGGCGGCTTCGTGGTCGACGAGACCGCCACCGGCGCCGGCCGCATCAAGCCGGACGACACGGTCCTGCCCTACCCGTTCACCACCGGCGAGGAGCTGCTCAAGCACTGCTCGGCCACCGGCCTGTCGATCTCCGGGCTGATGCTGGAGAACGAGAAGGCGTTCGGCCTCGGCGAGGACGAGATCCGCGCCCGCGTCCTCGACCTCTGGCGGGTCATGACGGAGTGCGTGCGGCGGGGCATCGCCAAGGAAGGCGTGCTGCCCGGCGGGCTCAAGGTCAAGCGCCGCGCCCACCAGCTGCACCGCCGCCTGCAGGCCGAGTCCGCCGAGAAGGACCCGCTGCAGGCGATGGACTGGGTGTCGCTGTTCGCCCTGGCCGTCAACGAGGAGAACGCCGCCGGGGGCCGCATCGTCACCGCCCCCACCAACGGCGCGGCCGGCATCATCCCCGCCGTGCTCACGTACTACTCCCGCTTCACCCCGAACGCCGACGACGACGGCGTGATCCGCTTCCTGCTGACGGCGGCGGCGATCGGCGTGCTGTTCAAGGAGAACGCGTCCATCTCCGGCGCCGAGGTCGGCTGTCAGGGCGAGGTCGGCTCGGCCTGCTCGATGGCCTCGGCGGGGCTCACCGAGGTCCTCGGCGGCACCCCCGAGCAGGTGGAGAACGCCGCCGAGATCGGCATCGAGCACAACCTGGGCCTGACCTGCGACCCGATCGGCGGCCTGGTGCAGATCCCGTGCATCGAGCGGAACGCGGTCGCCTCCATCAAGGCCATCACCGCGGCCCGCATCGCGCTGCGCGGCGACGGCCGCCACCACGTGTCGCTCGACAAGGCCATCAAGACCATGCGCGACACCGGCAGGGACATGCTCGACAAGTACAAGGAGACCTCGCGCGGCGGCCTCGCCGTGAACGTCATCGAGTGCTGAGACGCTAATCCCAGGCGGCGTGAGGTCTAGCGACGGACGTGGATGCGGACCACCGCGCCCAGCTCGTCGTCGCGGACCTCACGCCGGATGCGGCCGACGATCTCCCGGTCCAGCTTGCCCACCACCGCGCCCACGTCCGCCCCCGGCGGGCAGGAGAGCGAGATCCGCAGCCGGGCCGTGCCTTCCAGCTCGCCGAGCACCCGCACCGCCGCCCGCGACAGCCCTTCCACGTCCTTGAGGCCCACGCAGAGCATCGCCGTGCCCGTGCCGGACCGCGTCCCGAACCGGCCCCAGCCGAGGCTCAGCAGCAGCCACCGGAGCGTCACCAGCGCGAGCACCACCAGCACCAGGGCCACCAGCCACGGCACCCACGGCTGCCCGCTCAGGGCGTCGGCGGTGCGCTCCGGCAGCACCCTGGCCCGCGGCGACAGCCCGCGCAGCTGGCCCTGGCCGCGCAGCCAGGCGAAGCCGCCGGCGATCAGCAGCACCGCGCCCACCACGGCCAGCCCCAGGCGGTTGCCTCCGTACTGCCGCATCACAGCCCCTTCCTGCGCAGCCGCACCACGACCTCACCCGTGCCGAGCGTGCCCAACCCCGCCAGCCGGTCGCCCACCGCGGTGCCCACCTGCCTGAGCATCGCGCCCGACGACTCGGGGCCGGTCACCACGGTGACCTCGATGCGCCGCCTGCGCAGCCGTACCCTGACCCGGTCCACCCCGTCGGCCTGCCGCGCGACCTCGCGCAGCGTGCGGCGCAGGCCGGAGCGGGTGATGCCGATGACGATCAGCGGGTCCGTGGTCTCCACGGGTACGAGCCTGCACCGGCCCGGCAGCACCGCCAGCAGGAGCAGGCCCACGCCCAGGCCCGCGACCCCCAGCGCGGGCGCCGACAGATCCTTCCAGGACGACGCGGACGCCAGCGCGGCGGCCTCGTCGATCGGCACCAGGCCCAGCGGCCGGGCCCACAGGCCCGCGACGATCTCCGCGGCGAGGAGCCCGAGCCCGGCGGTCAGCAGCGCCGCCACGGCCACACCGGCGGGCGTTCTGGCCGGCCGGAGCACCCGGCGGGATCTGCGGACCGGGGAGTCGCGCACCGTGGCGGAGGTACCGGGCAGAAGCTGCTGGAGCGTGGTCATCACAACCATCAGAGGTACACGGGCGAGGCTCCCGCTCGACCGTGTCCCCGCCGCCCGTTTGCAGGATCATTACGGGCCACGCGATCAATGCGAACCAGCCTCATGTTCAATTGCCGGTTATGCCGTTACGCTGCCGGTATGGACGACCGCCAGCGCTACGACCGTGCCACCGCCGCGCTCGAGCCGCCGTTCGCCATCCTCGACCTGGCCGCGATGCGCGCCAACGCCGCGAGCATGGTGCGCCGGGCCGCGGGCAAGCCGATCAGGGTGGCCACCAAATCACTCCGATCCCGGCCGGTGCTGGAGCGGGTGCTGGCCATCGAGGGCTTCCGCGGCCTGATGGCGTTCACCCTCCCCGAGGCGCTCTGGCTCGCGTCCCGAGGCCGCACCGACATCCTCGTCGCCTACCCCACCGCCGACCGGCAGGCCCTCGCCGCCCTGGCCGCGGACGCCGACGCCGCCCGGCACATCACGATCACCGTCGACTCGGCCGACCACCTCGCCTACCTGGACCAGGCGCTCTCCGGAGTCCACCCCCGGCACGAGATCCGGCTCTGCCTCGACATCGACGCCGGCTTCGTCGCCCTCGGCGGCCGGTTCAGGGCCGGCGCGCTGCGCTCCCCCGTCCGCGACGCCGACCAGGCCGCCCGCCTGGCCGCCGACATCGCCAAACGCCCCGGCTACCGGCTGGCCGGACTGCTCGCGTACGAGGCCCAGATCGCCGGCGTCGGCGACGCCCCCCAGAGCGCCGCCTACGGCCGCGTCGTGCGGCTCATGCAGACCCTCTCGGCCAGAGAGCTCGTGATGCGCCGCGGCCGCATCGTCAACGCCGTCCGCCAGGTCGCCGACCTCGAGTTCGTCAACGGCGGCGGCACCGGCTCCATCGAACGCACCGTACGCGAGAAGGCCGTCACCGAGGTCGCCGCCGGATCCGGGCTCTTCCACCCGAGGTTGTTCGACTTCTACCGCGGCTTCACCGGCCACCCCGCCGCGATGTTCGCGCTCCCCGTCGTGCGCCGTCCCTCACCTGACACCGTGACCGTGCTCGGCGGCGGCTACATCGCCTCCGGCCCTCCGGGGACCGGCCGCGCGCCCCAGCCGTACCTGCCCGCCGGCCTGCGCTACAGCCGCGACGAGGGCGCGGGCGAGGTGCAGACCCCCCTCACCGGCCAGGCCGCCGAGGACCTGCGCGTCGGCGACCGCGTCTGGTTCAGGCACGCCAAGGCGGGCGAGCTGTGCGAGCGCTTCGACACCCTCCACCTCGTCGACGGCGACACCGTCGTGGAATCCGTGCCGACCTACCGCGGCGAGGGCAGGACGTTCCTCTGACCGCTTACCGCCGCCGTGTTCCTTTGACCGCTACCGGCGCCTGCGCCGCCGCCACAGCACCACGGCCGCCCCCAGCACCAGCACCGCGCCCACCCCGATCAGCACCGGGGCCAGATCCGGCGGCTCCTCGTCCCACAGCCGCTCGGGGTCCTGCCCCAGCTCCACCGGCCGCGGCGACATGCCCAGCGCGTCACTCACCTGCGCCACCAGGTTGCCCGCCCTGGTCTTCACGTCCGCCACCGTGCGCTCGGCGACCCGCTTCGGGCTCACCCGGTCGGCGATGGCATCCACCGTCTGCGCCAACTCCGCGCGCGTCCGCGCGATCCGCCGCTCCAGCTCATCAGGATCGGTGTCAGCCATGACTCTCCTTCCGGCGCGCTCCTGCTCGTGACGATCAGTCTGTCAGGTCATCACCCCGGACGGCACGCCAGCCCGGCCGGTAGGTTCTCCAGGAGAACCACGGGAGGACCTGATGACCGAATCCAAGCTCGCGCCCGGCGACGCCGCGCCCGAGTTCACGCTGCCCACCTCCGACGGCGGCAGCGTCTCTCTCGCCGACCACCGCGGCAAGCGCGTGATCCTCTACTTCTACCCCGCCGCCATGACACCCGGCTGCACCAAACAGGCCTGCGACTTCCGCGACAACCTCGGCCGGCTCACCGACGAGGGCTACGTCGTCCTCGGCGTCTCCAAGGACAAGCCCGCCAAACTCGCCAAGTTCGCCGAACGCGACGCCCTGACCTTCCCGCTCCTGTCGGACCCCGAGCTGGAGATCCACAAGGCGTACGGCGCGTTCGGGCTGAAGAAGCTGTACGGCAAGGAGGTCGAGGGCGTCATCCGCTCCACCTTCGTCATCGACCCCGCCGGAAAGATCGAACAGGCGCTGTACAACGTGCGAGCCACCGGCCACGTCGCAAGCCTCAAGAAGAAACTCGGCCTTTCCTGACCAGAAGGACTTCGCTCGTCCGCAAACACTGAAACTGTCGGCCGGCTTTTCTAGCTTTACGACATGGCCGCTTATCAGAAGTACACGCGAGAGATGCTCGCCGAGGCGGCGGCGACTTCTCTCAGCGTTGCCGACGTGCTCCGCCGCCTCGGCATCAGATGGACCGGCGGCAGTCATGCACACATCAGCCGCCGCTTGAAGCACTTCGCCATCGACACCTCCCATTTCGTGGGGAGGGCGCACGGCAAGGGCAGGAGATCTCCCACTCTGCGCCCCTATCAGGAGATCCTCGTCCTCCGCCCGCCGGCGTCCATCCGAGAGAAGGCGCCCGCGCTGCGCCGGGCGTTGCGGGAAGCCGGGCTGCCCTACGCCTGCGCAGGCTGTAGGATTGACGGCACGTGGCAGGGAAAGCCGCTCACTCTCCATGTCGACCACATCAACGGTGACTGGCTCGACAATCGACAGGAGAATTTGCGATTCCTCTGTCCGAATTGCCATTCTCAGACCGCCAACTTCGCGGGCAAGGGAAAGGCGAAGGGGCCGTAGCCCAATGGCAGAGGCACAGTCTTTAGGTGGCTGGCAGTGTGGGTTCGAATCCCATCGGCCCTACATTTTCCTTCATTCTCGCCGGCAGATCGTGCTCCCTGCGTGGCGATTTCTGCTGTAGATCACGAGACCGTGTTGGCCGGTCGTTCACCGCGGGCGTACTGGGCTATCTGAGCGGCGGCCACCTGCCAGGCGCGGGCGTCCGCCTGGGGGACGTCGCCTGCCACGTGCGGGGTGATGAGGACCCCGGGGGTGTGCCAGAGGGGGTGGTCCGGGGGCAGGGGTTCGGGGTCGGTGACGTCGAGGATGGCGCGCAGGCGGCCGGTGCGGGTCTCGGCGAGCAGGGCCTGGGTGTCGACGACGGGGCCGCGGGCCGCGTTGAGGAGGATGGCGCCGTCCTTCATGGCCGCGAGGAAGTCCTTGTCGGCGAGGTGGTGGGTGTCGGGGGTGAGGGGCAGCATGAGGGCGACCACGTCCTGGGCGGGCAGGAGGGCCGGCAGGTCGGCCATGGTGACGACGCCGGGGCGGGGGTGGCGGGCCATCATCGTGATGTGCGGGCCGAACGGCTCCAGGCGGGCGCGGAGCTGGACGCCGAGGTCGCCGGCGCCGAGGATGAGCACCCGCTTGTCCCAGAGCGTCTCGGCGACGTGCGGGTTCCAGCGGGCGGCGGCCTGGTCGGCGGCGAAGGCGGGCAGGTCGCGGGCGACGGCCAGCAGGGTGGCGGCGGCCCATTCGGCGACGGCGGGGCCGTGGGCGCCGCGCGCGTTCGACAGGGTGACGTGGGCGGGCAGGCGGCCGGTCCAGTTGTCGGTGCCGGCGCTGAGCGTCTGCACGAGCCGAAGCGCGGGCAGCCGGTCGACGAGGGCGAGCACGCGGTCCACCGGGCGGGAGGGGATGACCATGACCTCGGCCGCCTCGGCGCCTTCCGGCGGTTCGTCGCGCACGTCGTACAGGAGCGCGGTGACCCCGTCGACGGCGGCGAGCGCGTCGAGGCCGCGCGGCTCGGGCACGAGGGCGATGAGGGGCTGGGTGGACGCTCCGGACTGGGCGGGCGTGATGGGCTCTTGTGTCGGCATGGTGTTCCCGGGGTTCGGCTGCCACGGGTTCATTCCCCGTATCGGATCGGAGAACCTGGGGATCTAGCCGACGCGCGTCGGGAGGGGCGCCGGTTGGAGGTCGCAGATGACGCGGCCCTCGATGCGGAGGCAGACCGGTGGGCGCTCGCCGGGCCGCTGCCAGGAGTCCGCCGGGCCGGGGCGGGCCCAGAGGGCGCCGGTCAGGGCGACGGCGCCGCCGCCGATGAGGCCGCCCACGACGAGGCCGGCGAGCCCGGCGCCGACGACCTGGGTCTGCTTGCGGCGCAGGAAGTCGCGGAGGGTGGGCTTGGCGGGCGGTGCGGGCAGGGGGCCCCAGCCGGGGCCGGAGTACGGGCCCGGCCCGAGCTCACCGTAAGGCGTGGGGCGGGTGTCCCGGCGGTTCGGGTCGCGCGGTGGTTCCTCTTCACCGCGCGACCCGGCGTCACGATCATGATCCGCCATCACGATCTCCCTTTACTCGCCCCGGAGGGCGCTCCCGGGAACTAGATTGCCGCAGCACCCGTAAGCGTGGCGTAAGACCTGGGTTGTACGCGTACTTCCCCCTCAAGGCTGAGCCGAGTGGTTGGCGGCATCCGTATCGTGAGGATGTGTTCGGCAAGGTGAGGGCGTGGTCGGCGCGCCGCGGGAGGCTGATGGACGCCCTCCGGGTGGCGCCCGTCGCGGTGCTGTGCCTGCTGCCGGCGGTCCCGCAGGTGTTCTACGAGCCCGGCGGGGTGACCGGCTACGTCTTCTTGACGCTGGTGCTGCTGGCGCCGCTGTTCGTGTGGTGGCGGCGGCCGGTGGCGGCGTTCGCGGGTGTCGCGCTGGTGAGCTTCGGCCAGTGGGCGGCGAGCGTGGACGTGCTGCCGGCCAACTTCGTGGTGCTGGTGGCGCTCTGGGCGGTGGCCGCGCGGAGCTCGTTCCGGTGGGCGCTGGCCGCCCTGCTGGTGGCCGAGCTGGGGGTGTTCCTGGCGCTGGTGCGGTGGGACACGCCCACGCTGGGCATGTTCACGACCGGTTCGATCCTCGTGGTGACGGTCTGGCTGGCCGGGCTGTACGCGAGCACGCGCAGGCGTTACCTGGAGAGCCTGGAGGAGCGGGCCAGACGGGCGGAGCTGGAGCGCGACCAGCGGGCGAAGATGGCAGCGGCGGCCGAGCGGGCGCGGATCGCCAGGGAGCTGCACGACGTGGTGGCCCACCATGTGAGCGTCATGGTGGTGCAGGCCGACGGCGCGGGTTACGCGATCGCCTCCGACCCGGAGCAGGCCCGGCTGGCGGTGCGGACGATCTCCCGTACCGGACGGGAGGCCCTGGCGGAGATGCGCAGGCTGGTGGGCGTGCTCAGGGAGGACGAGGGCGCGGGCGGCGGCACCGACTACACGCCGCAGCCGGGTCTGGCGCAGTTGGAGGACCTGGTGCGCGGGGCGGGCGTGCCGGCCACGCTGCGGGTCACGGGCACGCCGGGCGAGCTGCCGGAGGGGGTGCAGCTCGCCGTCTACCGCATCGTCCAGGAGGCGCTGACGAACGCGCTCAAGCACGGCGGCCCGGACGCGCGCGCCCTGGTGGAGCTGGATTGCCGCGGCTCCGAGCTGGTGGTGCGGGTGACCGATGACGGCAGGGGGGCGGCGGCGCCGCTCGCCTCCGGCGGCCACGGGCTGGTGGGGATGCGGGAGCGGGTCGGCATGTACGGCGGCGAGGTCACGGCGGGGCCGCGGCCGGGTGGCGGCTTCGAGGTGCTGGCCAGGCTGCCGGTGCCGCGGGTCAGGGCGGCTTAGGGAGGTCGGGGTGGACCAGGTGATCCGGGTGATGCTGGTGGACGACCAGGAGCTGCTGCGGGCCGGGTTCCGCATGGTGCTGGGCGCGCAGCCCGACATCGAGGTGGTCGCCGAGGCGGGCGACGGGCTGCGGGCGGTGGAGCTGCTGCGGTCCGTCGAGGTGGACGTGGTGCTCATGGACGTGCGCATGCCGCGCATGGACGGGGTGGAGGCGATCGGCCACATCAGGGGGCCGAAGGTGCTCATTCTGACGACGTTCGACCTGGACGAGTACGCGTTCGCGGCCATCAGGGCGGGGGCCTCGGGCTTCCTGCTGAAGGACGTGCCGCCGGCGGAGCTGGTGAGCGCGATCCGTTCGGTGCACGCGGGTGACGCGGTGGTGTCGCCGCGCACGCTGAAGCGGATGCTCGACCGGTTCGCCGTCCACCTGCCGTCGGAGGCGCCGGCCGCGGCGGCGGAGCTGACGCCGCGCGAGCGTGAGGTGCTGCTGATGGTGGCGCGGGGGCGCTCCAACCTGGAGATCGCCGCCGAGCTGGAGGTGGCGGAGGCCACGGTGAAGACGCATCTGGGGCGGGTGCTGGCCAAGCTGGGGTTGCGGGACCGGGCGCAGGTCGTGGTGTACGCGTACGAGGCGGGCCTGATCGTGCCGTCGCATCGGCCGAACGGCTGAGTGGGGTCGTCTGGCGTCGCAGGAGAAGTCCCTCCTCAGGGCCCATGGATCACGAAATTTCTGGCCATAGCGTGAGTCGCGTTCTTCAGATCCCGACGAGGAGTGGACGTGACTTTCACGAAGACCCGGCACCCCGCCGTGGTGGCCGGGGCGCTGACCAAGGTGTACGGCGAGGGCGACGCCCGGGTGCACGCGCTGCGCGAGGTGGACGTGTCCTTCGGCACCGGCGCCTTCACGGCCATCATGGGCCCGTCGGGCTCGGGCAAGTCCACGCTGATGCACTGCCTGGCGGGCCTCGACACGGCCACCTCCGGCACCGTGCGCGTCGGCGAGGTGGAGCTGACCGGGCTCAGTGACAAGCGGCTCACGCTGCTGCGCAGGGAGCGGATCGGCTTCGTCTTCCAGGCGTTCAACCTGCTGCCCACGCTGAGCGCCGAGGAGAACATCCTGCTGCCGCTGCGGATCGCCGACCGCCGGCCCGACCAGGTGCTGTACGACCGGGTGATCGACACCGTGGGGCTGCGCGACCGGCTGGGGCACCGGCCGGCGGAGCTGTCCGGCGGCCAGCAGCAGCGGGTCGCGGTGGCCAGGGCACTGATCAGCAAGCCGCAGGTGATCTTCGCGGACGAGCCGACGGGCAACCTGGACTCGCGCAGCGGCGCGGAGGTGCTGTCGTTCCTGCGCACGTCGGTGCGCGAGCTGGGGCAGACGATCGTCATGGTGACGCACGACCCGATGGCGGCCTCGTACGCCGACCGGGCGGTGTTCCTGCGTGACGGCCGGCTGGTGGACGAGCTGTCCGCGCCCACGCCGCAGACGGTGCTGGACACGCTGATGAAGCTGGAGGCGTGAGGTGCTGAGGACGGCTCTCGCCGGGCTGCGCGCGCACCGGCTCCGGCTGCTGCTCACCTCCCTGGCGATCATGCTGGGGGTGGCGTTCATCGCCGGCACGTTCGTGCTGAACGACACCATCCAGGCCGGGTTCGCCGAGCGGGTCACGGCCGACGCCGAGAAGGTCGCGGTCGCCGTACTGCCGGAAGGTCCCGGCGAGCGGATCGGGCCGGAGGTGCTGGAGCGGGTGCGCGCCGTGCCGGGCGTGCGCGAGGCCGTGGGGCTGGTACGGGGCAGCGCGCCGCTGCTGGGCCAGGACGGCAAGGCGGTCGGCGGCATGCCGACCACGGCCGTGTCGATCGTCCCTGGGGCGCTGGACCGCACGACGATCGTCAGCGGCACCGGCCCCGGCTCCGACGACCACGCGGCGGTGCTCGACGAGAACACGGCCGAGGCGGCGGGCTTCCAGGTCGGCGACACGATCAAGGTGCTCGACAGCCGGGGGCGCGAGCACGTGTTCCGGCTCGTCGGCCTCCTGGACCCGGGCCTCGACCAGGAGCTCGCCTACACGGGCGCGGTCGGCTTCACCACGGCCACGGCGCAGCGGATGACCGGCGCCGAGGGCTTCGCCGAGATCGACGTCGCCGGAGACGACCCGGCCGCGCTCAAGCCGGCCGTGGCGGCGGCCGCGGGCGCCGGGCACGAGGTGCTGACCGGCGAGGAACTGGCCGCCGACCTGGCCAGGCAGGCCGGGCTGGAGATGCGCACGCTGACGGTCGGGCTGCTCATGTTCGGCCTGGTGGCGATGTTGGTGGCCGCGCTCGTCATCTACAACACGTTCGGCATCCTGGTGGCGCAGCGCACCCGCGAGATGGCGCTGCTGCGTTGCATCGGGGCCACCCGGGGGCAGGTGTTCGGCTCGGTCCTGATCGAGTCGGCGGTGGTCGCCGTGGTGGCGTCGGTGACCGGGCTCGCGGCCGGGTACGGGCTGGGCGCGCTCACGCTCGCGGTCCTGGGCGCCCTCGACGCGCCGCTGCCGACCGAGGCGGCGCTCGCGCTGTCGCCGGAGACGATCGCCGTCGGCCTGGGCGTGGGCCTGGCCGTCACCGTCGGCGCCGCGGTGCTGCCCGCGCGGACCGCCACCCGGGTCTCGCCGGTGGCCGCGCTGCGCACGCAGGTGGAGGAGCGGACGTTCCGCGCGGGCGTGCCGCGGGTGGTCTTCGCCGCCCTGTTCCTGCTGGCGGGGCTCGGCGCGGGGGGCGCCGGGGCGCTGGTGCTGCCGCCGGGCGAGCAGACCTCGCTGTTCGTGGTGATGGCGGGCGGCGTGCTGACCTTCCTCGGGGTGCTGGTCATGGGGCCGGTGCTGGTCAGGCCGCTGAGCGCGGTGCTCGGCTGGGTCCCGGCCAAGCTGTTCGGGGTGCCGGGGCGGCTGGCCGTGGACAACTCGGGCCGCAACCCCAAGCGGGCCGCGACCACGACCGTGGCGCTGACGATCGGGGTGACGCTGATGACGCTGATCTCGGTGGTCACCGCGTCCACCCGGGCGACGGTCACGGACAAGCTGGACGAGCAGTTCCCCGTGGACTACGCGCTCATGACCCAGGGCCGCGAGGGAGGCATCCCCCGGTCGGTCGGCGAGGAGCTGAAGGACCGGCCGGAGTTCGCCGCCGTGCTGCGGGTCCGCGACACCGCCGCGACAGTGGGCGGTGTCAGGGTGCGGGTCGGCACGTACGAGGGTCCGATCAGCCCGAAGCTGGTCTCCGGCGCGCTGCCCGAACTGGCCGCCGGGCAGGTGGCGGTGGCCGCGCACGCCGCGCGGGACCTGCGCGTGGGGGTCGGCGACACGGTACGGGTCGGCCCGGGCTCCCGGGCGGTGCCGCTGGAGGTGGTGGCGGTCGTGGACGACGAGTCGCCGCTGCCGACGCTCGCCCTGGCACCGGGGCAGTTCGCGGAGCTGTTCGGCGACGTCCAGGACAGCCGGGTGCTGATCGATATCGCGGACGACGTGGCGCCCGAGCGGGCGCGGGCCGTGGTGGAGGCGGCCACGGCCGCCCACCCGACGGTCCAGGTGCAGAGCTCGACCGAGGTGCGCGAGGAGTTCGACCAGACGCTGGACATGCTGCTGATGATCATCACCGGGCTGCTCGGGCTGTCGATCCTCATCTCGCTGCTCGGCATCGCCAACACGCTCTCCCTGTCGGTGCACGAACGGGCCAGGGAGTCAGCGCTGCTGCGGGCGCTCGGGCTGACCAGGGCGCAGCTGCGGCGGATGCTGTCGGTGGAGGCGCTGGTGTTCGGGCTCATCGGCGCGGTGGTCGGGGTGGCGCTCGGCCTGGTGTTCGGGTGGGCGGCCACGCGGGCGATGCTGGACGGGGCGGTCTTCACCGCGTCGCCGTGGCAGATCGGGCTGTTCGTGCTGCTGTCGGGGGTGGCGGGCATGGTGGCCGCGGTGCTGCCGGGCCGGCGTGCGGCCAGGGCGTCGATCGTGGGATCGCTGGCAGGCTGACCCTTCTAGCCACAAACCCGGATAAATCAGTTATAGGCGGTCAAATCCGGATATGTGTAGCTCGGTTGCGCGCGGGACCTTCGCTCTCGCGTGCCCGAGGGAGGCCGGGCGTCCATGGGGGCGACGCCCGGCCTTGCCCTAGTTTCCAGCGTTTCTATGGCGGAGGGGCGCTTTTTCCGTACTTCGTATGGCAGCGCTCAGCGAGGGTGGCGGCCGGGCCAGAGGTCGGCGACCGACTCCGGGTCCAGCAGAGGGCGGGCCACCACCTCTCCCGAGGACCTGTCGATGACGACGCACCCGCCGCCGATCGTGTCCGGCAACCGGGCCGGGTCGTCGGGCTCCGGCTCGCGCGCCCACGCCACGTACCCGTCACCGAACCCGTAGATCCCCACCGGCAGCGCCTCCTCCTGCGGGCGCACCCCGTTGAAGTACTCCTCCGCCAGCGCCCTGGCCTGGTCGAGGTTCATCGCGGCTGCCCCTGCCTGTCGAGGATGACGCAGAACACCCCGGTCACGGTGGTGTAGAGGGGTTCGACGGCCATGTGACCACGCTGGGCGTCGATCCAGATGACCTCGTCCAGGTAGTTGACCGCGTTCCAGGCGTGCGACCCGCCGGCGGGCCAGCGGACCACGATGATCGCCGACGCGCCGTGACCCGCCTCCCGCAGGCGGCGGGCCAGCATGGGGTACGCGTGCCGCCCCTGCCCGGCGTACTGGAAGCGCTGTCCCGCCCAGCGTTCCATCCGCGCCGTGCTGCCCGCCTCTCCGGTGACCAGCGGGCGCCCGATGGCGTCGTACTCGGGCGTCCTCGGCGCCGCGGCGGCCGGTTCCCCGTGCCAGGTGGACAGCACGGCCAGTGCGCAGTCGGCGGCGTTCGAGGCCCGGAACGGGTCGTCGGCCGGCCCGCCGCCGTTGATGAGCCGCACCCACGTGCCGCGCGGGTCCGGGAACCTGGCGCCCGGCTCCACCGCCATCGCCAGGTCCTGCTCCACCTGCGGGTCCGGCCGCGCCAGCCCGCCCGGCGCCCCGTACGACCTGCTCCCGGCCAGCTTCGGCGGCCGATGCGGCCAGTCGAACCAGTCATACTCGGCGACCCCCCGCCTGACCCCCGCATCCACCCCATCGGCCCCGGGACCGCAGGGCGCCAACCCTTGATCGAAGACCCCACCGACCGGCAACCCCTGATCGAAGAACCCGCCAGCCGCCGACATCTGATCGAAGGGGCCCCCAGTCTCCAACCTCTGATCGAACGGCTTGGCAGTCTCCGACCCCTGACCGAACGGTTTCCTAGTCACCGACCCGCGACCGGACGGCCCGGCAGTCGCCGCCCCCTGACCAACCGGCCCGGTGCCCGCCAACCCGTGATCAGGAGGACCGGCGATCGCCGCCCCCTGATCAAGAGGACCAGCGGTGGCGGGCTGGTGATCGTACGGGCGAGCGGTGGTGGGCTCGTGATCGTACGGGCGAGCGGTGGCGGGCCAGGACGTCGGCCCACCTGCCCGTACGGGACCGCCGCTCTCTCCTGCGGACGGTGCCGGCGCACCGCCGTCGGCCCTCATCCGCGCCTGGAGGAAGCTCACTGGAGGGACAGCAGGCGCGACGCCCTGACCATTCGCATCGCGTTCAGGCCGCTCGAACGGCCGCGAGTCGCCACCCTCTTCGTCACCTTCACGCCGCTCGAACGACGGCGAGCCGCCACCCTCCGAAGCCCCTGCCTTACCACCGAACCCGGCACCCTCGGCAGGCTGGGGTATCTCACTCCCGGACCCGCCGTTCCCCCACGCCCCGTCACCTTGGGTACCGGCCCTCCCGTCAGCAGGCGAATCGGCGAGGTTCTCCTGCGGCACCGGCCACCCGGAACCCCCGGCCACCGTCGCCGATCCCCGCTGACCGAAACCTCTGACGGGCGAACCGTCCCGTCCCGCATCGCCCCACCGAAACGACCTTCCAGCAGGGAGACCGTCATTCCCACGCCCCGCCGTGCCCTCAATATGCGGCGCGGCACTGGCGCCACCTCGCTGACCAGCACCTCCGATGGGCGAACCATCAGAATCCGCACCACCACCCCACGTCGGATCCCCCGCAGAGGGATCGCCAGCACTATCGCTGTCCCGCTGACCAGGACTGCTGGTGGGCGAACCATCAGCATCCTCGCCACGCCACGTCACGGGCGGAGCATCGCCGTCGGTGTCCCGCCGCCACACCGGGGCGTCAGAGTTCCGGTCGTCGCGGTCCCGCCGGCGTACCGAAACGTCAGGATTCCGGTCATCGCGCCAGGAACGGGACGGGCCGTCGGCGAGCCGGTTGCCGGGGCTCTCGGCGTGCTCCCCCGGGCGCGGGCTCGCGGCAGGCCGTAGCGTCGCGTCCGCGGGCGGCTGGCTGGAGTTCCAGGGGCCTTCGCGGCTGCCCTGGACGGGTTCGCCGCCACCCGTGGGGTCGGTCGGGGATGGGTCGGTCGGTTCGGAGTCGGGCGGTCCGGGGGCAGTGGCGTTCTCGTAGTCGAGCCACCGCACCCCGTCTGCGACCACGGGGTTGTACTGCCCCTCGGGTAGGACCCACCGGACGCCGGACTTGCGGTCGCGGGCCACGTCCTGCCTCCTGTCACTGCTCGACGACCGATCGTAGGGGCGGACAGCGTGACGCAGGGGCGAAAGTCAGGAAGATTCTCGGCCAGGACTGGGCGCCCTACCAGCACAAACGCCCTATCAACGGACGAGTCAGGTGACGTGGACGTCGATCGTGTGCCAGCCGGTGGCGCCGTCGGGCATCACCGGGGCGCGCTGCTCGGTCTGGGTGTATCCGGCCGCGTCCGTCGCCCGTACTTCGAGCGTGTGATCCCCCGGCGTGGCGTCCCAGTCGAGCGCCCACTGCCGCCAGGTGTCCGGGCCGGGCACCTGGGCGAGCCGGGCCTCCCGCCACGCGCCTCGGTCGACCCGTACCTCCACGGCGTCGACACCCTTGTGCTGAGCCCAGGCGACGCCCGCGATCGTGGTGCGGCCCGCCGGCACCGTGGCCCCCGGCGCCGGGACGTCGATCCGGGACTCCGTCTTGATGGGCGCCCTGGCCGACCAGCCGCGCGGCGTCCAGTACGCCTCGTCGGTGTCGAACCTGGTCGCCTTGACGTCCACCACCCACTTGGTCGCCGAGACGTACCCGTACAGACCCGGCACCACCTGCCGCACCGGGAAACCGTGGGCCACGGGAAGCGGCTCGCCGTTCATCGCGACGGCGAACAGGGCGTCCCTGCCGTCCATGACGACGTCCACCGGCGTGCCGCAGGTGAAGCCGTCGGAGGAGGTCGACAGCAGCATGTCGGCCTCCGGGCGGAGCCCCGCCTCGCGCAGCACGTCGGCCATCCGCACCCCGAGCCAGCGCGCGTTGCCCACCAGAGGGCCGCCGACCTCGTTGGAGACGCAGGCGAGGGTGACGTCGGCCTCCATGAGCGGGCGCCTGAGCAGCTCCTCGTACGTGATCTCGATCGGGCGGTCGACGAGGCCGTGCACGCGCAGGGTCCACGCCCGCGGGTCCACCTGGGGGACGATGAGCGCGGTGTCCACGCGGTAGAAGTCGGCGTTCGGGGTGACGAACGGCGACAGGCCCCTGATCCTGAGATCGGCTCCGGCCGGAAGGGGCGGGGCCGGCACGGCGGGCGCGGGGATCGCGACGTTGACCCGTGCCGCGTCGACGGCGCGAGCACCACTGAGCGAACGGCCCACGACGGCGGCGGCCCCGGCGGCCACCACTCCCCCGGCGGCCCCGGTCAGCAGCCTGCGCCGGTCGAACGCGTACGGCATGCCCGGAGCCCACATGACCCCGGGCCGCTCGACGTCCCCGGCGGAAACCTCGCGGACGGAAGGGGTGGCGCGGCGGAGGATCCAGGACAGGGCCAGGGCGCCCGCCGCCACCCCCGCCAGCGTCGGCAGCGCGTCGGCGGCCGTCGCGCCGGGCCTGGTCAGCACCGCCACCAGCCCCACCACCCCGAACAGCGCCAGCCCCGCCGTCCCGTACGCGCGGCGGCGCCGGGCCACGACGCCGATGCCGGCCGCGATCAGGGTGAGCACCACGAGCACGCCGCCGATGAGGACGTTCTTGTCGTTCTCGCCGAAGGTCCGGATCGCGAACTCCTTCAGCGGCGCCGGCGACAGGTCGACCACCCAGTCGCCCACGGCCAGGACCGGGAACGACGAGGCTCGTACCAGCCCCGCGCCGAGCTGCGCGACGCCGAGCGCCACGGCGCCCGCCACGATGCCTGCCAGCGCGCCCGCCCAGACGGGCGTGACCTGATTACTTCGCACGACTCCGACGCTACGCCGCGCGGCGCCCGGCAGGTCTTAAGGGATGGTTACGGCGCCAGCAGTTCGTGCACGATCGGCGCGAGCGCGCGGAAGGCGCGGCCCCGGTGGGAGATCGCGTCCTTCTCGCCGGCCGTCATCTCGGCCGTGGTGCGGCTGTCGCCGTCGGGCACGAAGATCGGGTCGTACCCGAAGCCGCCCGAGCCGCGCGGGGCGCGCACGAGATGACCGGGCAGGACGCCCTCGGCCACCCTGGACTCGCCCGAGGGCAGCGACAGCGCGGCCACGCAGGTGAAGTGGGCGGTGAGCTTGTCGTCGGGCACGTCGGACACCTGGGCGAGCAGCAGGTCGAGGTTGGCCTGGTCGTCGCCGTGACGGCCCGACCAGCGGGCGGAGAACACGCCGGGCATGCCGTTGAGCACGTCGACGCAGAGCCCGGAGTCGTCGGCCACCGAGGGCAGGCCCGACTGCCTGGCCACCTCGCGGGCCTTGAGCAGGGCGTTGTCCTCGAAGGTGACGCCGGTCTCGGCCACGTCGCCGATCTCCGGGAACTCCTCCAGCCCCACGATGTCGAACCCGGCGAGGATGCGCCGCAGCTCGGCGATCTTGCCGGGGTTGCGGGTCGCGAGCAAGATCCTCATGCGGACAGCGCCTCCTGCTGGATGAGCGTGAGCTCCTCGCAGCCGGTCACGGCGAGGTCGAGCAGCCGGTCGAGCGCGCCGCGGTCGAACGGGGCGCCCTCGGCGGTGCCCTGCACCTCGACGAAGCTGCCCTCGCCGGTCATGACGACGTTCATGTCGGTCTCGGCGGCGACGTCCTCGACGTAGCAGAGGTCGAGCATCGGCACCGAGCCGACGACGCCCACGGAGACCGCCGACACCGAGCCGATGAGCGGGTCGCCGGGGCACATCTTGCGCTCGCGCATCCAGGCGACGGCGTCGGCGAGCGCGACGTAGGCGCCGGTGATGGCGGCGGTCCTGGTGCCGCCGTCGGCCTGCAGGACGTCGCAGTCGAGCAGGATCGAGTTCTCGCCCAGGGCCTTGTAGTCGACGCAGGCGCGCAGCGAGCGGCCGATCAGGCGGGAGATCTCGTGGGTCCGTCCGCCGATCTTGCCGCGGACGGACTCGCGGTCGTTGCGGGTGTTGGTGGCGCGCGGGAGCATCGCGTACTCGCCCGTCACCCAGCCCTGGCCGGTGCCGCGCCGCCAGCGCGGCACGCTGTCCTGGACGGACGCGGCGCACAGCACCCGCGTCTGGCCGAACTCCACCAGCACGGACCCCTCCGCGTGGGTGATCCAGTTGCGGGTGATGGTGATGGGGCGGAGCTGGTCGGGGTTTCGGCCATCCTGTCGCGACATGCAGATCAGCCTATCCCCGCCCCGCACGACCTCACGCCAGGTCGTAGACGGCGCCGCTGCGGGCCAGCTCGATCGGCCCGGAGAAGCCGCCGCGGGTGGCGTCGTCCAGCACGTCGGCCGGGTCGTTCCAGGGGACGAGGTGGGTGAGCACGAGCCGCCCGGCCCCGGCCTCGGCGGCGTGCTCGGCCGCCTGGCGGCCGGACAGGTGGAGCCCGGTGGGCAGGTCGGGGCCGTCGAGCATCGACGCCTCGCACAGCAGCAGGTCGGCGTCGGCGGCCAGCTTGACCAGCTCGGCGCACTCGCCGGTGTCGCCGGAGTAGACGACGCTGCGCCCGCCGTGCTCGACGCGGAACCCGTACGCCTCCACCGGGTGGTTGACCAGGGCCGCGGTCACCGTGAACGGGCCGGCCTCGATCGTGCCCGGCGCGAGCCCCGCGAAGTCGAAGGCGGTCTCCAGCCCGGGCTCGTCCGGCATGCCGTAGGCGGCGGCGAGCCGGCGCGGCGCGTCGGCCGGCGCGTAGACGGGCACCCGCGGGTACGGGGCGTCGGGGCCGTAGGTGCGGGCCACGTGGTAGCCGCACAGGTCGAGGCAGTGATCGGCGTGCAGGTGGGTCAGGCAGATCGCGTCGACGTCGTACAGGCCGATGTGGCGCTGGAGCACTCCCAGGGACCCGCTGCCGAAGTCGAGCAGCAGACGGAAGCCCTCCGCCTCGACGAGGTAGCAGGACGCGGGGCTGTCAGGGCCGGGAAAACTTCCCGAGCAGCCGATGATGGTCACTTTCATGCGGGCCTCCCTTGACGGTGGTACCCCCCACTGGAGCGACTTCGACCGCGTCGATCTCCGGACCCAGGAAGCGGCGTCCGAGCCGGGCGAAGAGCGTGGAGTCGCCGGTGGCGCGGAAGCGGTGCCGGGGGCTGGCCTCGCCGCCGGCCGCCAGGCCGCGGTCGTGCAGGATGCGGTAGACGTCCTTGGCCGTCTCGTCCGCGCTGGACACCAGCGTGACCCCGTCGCCCGCGACATAGGAGATCGCGCCGGTGAGCAGCGGGTAGTGGGTGCAGCCGAGGATGAGCGTGTCGCATCCGGCGTCCTGGATGGGCTCCAGGTAGCCGCGGACGACCTCGATGAGCTGCTCGCTCATCGTCTCGCCGCGCTCGACGTACGACACCAGGTGTGGGGCGGCCACGCCGGTGAGCTGGACGTCGGGAGCGGCGGTGAAGGCGTCGTGGTAGGCCATCGACTCGATCGTGGCCCGGGTGGCGATCACACCGACCCTGCCGTTGCGGGTGGCGCGCACCGCCCGCCGGGTGGCGGGCTGGATCACCTCGACGACGGGCACGTCGTAGCGCTCGCGGGCGTCGCGCAGCACGGCGGCGCTGGCGCTGTTGCAGGCGATCACGAGCATCTTGACGTCGTGCTCGACGAGGTGGTCCATCACCTCCAGGGCGTAGGCGCGCACCTCGGCGATGCGTTTGGGCCCGTACGGCTGCCGGGCCGTGTCGGCCACGTAGGTGATGGACTCATGGGGCAGCTGGTCGATGATCGCCCGGGCGACCGTGAGGCCGCCCACCCCGCTGTCGAAGATCCCAATACTCGCGTCCGGCACGCTTCAGAGGGTAGGCGACCTGCGCTCTTTTCACTGCGTAAGAATGCTCACAGCGCGCGTGTCAACCTCGCCCCACCCGTGCCAGCTGCCGCGACTGCGCCACCAGGCGGCCCGTCGAGTCCCACACCTCCGCGTCCTCGTCGAACCAGCCGTCGGCGACGAGCCGCCCGCCGGCCAGCACGGTGAGCCAGCCGGGGGCGGGCAGCGCGCGCAGGTGCCAGGTGAGCTCGACGGTCGGCGCCCAGCCGCGCAGGCCGGCGGAGAACACCACGGGCGGCAGCGCGTCCACGGCCACCGCCAGCACGAACGGGTCGGGGTCCTGCGGCTCGGCCATCCGGAAGTAGGCGCGCGACTCGGGCCGGCCGGCGGGCGCGCCGGAGAGCCAGCCGATGCTCGGCGGGTCGAACACGACCTCCACCTGGGCGTTCATGTTCATGTTCGACTCGGGCTTGGGGTCCGGCAGCTTGACGCACTCCTCCAGGGGCGGCATGGCGTGCGCGGGCCCGTCGGCGTAGACGGGGTCGGCGTTGGTCAGCGTGGCGGTGGTGACGAGGGTCTCGATCTGCGCGACGCCGTCCTGGACGAGGGTGGCGCGGGTGAACGCGGCGGTCTTGCCGGTCTTGATCCGCTCGACGCGTACGGTGGCGGGCCCTGGCACGGGAGCCTTGAGGAACTGCGCGGTGGTGCTCACCGGGTGCGCGAACGGCGAGTCGTCGACCACCGCCCGCAGGACCACCGCCATCAGGTAGCCGCCGTTGAGCGGGCCGCCGATCTGGTAGCCGGGGTCGAGGCAGACGTCGTAGGTGGTCTCGTCGACCCGGATCGCCTGCGTGGCCTCGTCGAACTTGGTCATCCGCCCCTGCCTCAAGTACGGAACTATATTCTAGTGAGTTCATACTGTACATCCAGAAACCCACCCCAAACCGGGCCGCCTGCACACTTCAGCGCATTGCAAGCGGGGGTCTAGCAACATCAGCTACCTTCTGTGTGATTTAAATGTCCACACTGTGAGTTGAGTGATGTCTGCGAATAATCCCCCGCCGGGGCAGGATCCTGACCGGACGACAGCGTTCCGGTGGAATCAGGAGCAGCAGCCCGAGAACCCGCCGACGACGCCTATGTCTCACGGCCAGCCGTACCCCCCGCAGCAGCCGTACCAGCAGCAGGCCCCGTACGGCCAGCAGCCCCAGTACGGTCAGCCGCAGTACGGTCAGCAGGCCGACCCAGGTCAGCAGTCCCCTTACGGGCAGCAGGCGTCCTACGGGCAGCAGCCTCCGCACGGCGGCCAGCCCGGCTACGACCCGCAGCAGTACGGGCAACCCCAGTACGGCCAGCCCCAGTACGGCCAGCAGCCTGAGTACGGCCAGCAGCCCCAGTACGGCCAGCAGCAGCAGTACGGTCAGCAGCAGGGCTACGGGCAGCAGAGCTTTGGACAGCAGGGTTACGGGCAGCAGGAGCAGCTCGGCTGGCAGGCCCCGGGCCAGGATTTCCCCGGCCACGGCGGCGAGCCGCCCAAGAAGGGCCGCAAGGGCTGGGTGATCGCCGTCGCGGCGGCGCTCGCCGTGGTGCTCTTCGGCGGCGGCGCCTGGGCCGTGGGCTCGTTCCTCGGCGGCGGCGGCACGCAGCCGCACGACGTGCTGCCCGCCGACGCCATCGCCTACGTCCGCCTGGACCTCGACCCGGCCGCCAACCAGAAGCTGGCCCTGTTCCAGATCGCGCAGAAGTTCTCCACCACCAAGGACACCTTCCAGGGCGACGACCCGCGCAAGGCTTTCTTCGACTCCCTGAAGGAGAGCGACAACAGCCTCAAGGACGTCGACTTCGCCAAGGACATCGACCCGTGGCTCGGGAGCCGGGTCGGGGTCGGCGTGCTGCCCAGCGGCGGCGAGGAGCCCGGCGTCGCGATGGCGATCCAGGTGAAGGACGAGGCGGCCGCCAAGGCCGGCATCGCCAAGATGATGGGGAAGAGCAAGCACGGACTGGCCTTCCGCGAGGACTACGCGATCGTCGCCGAGACGCAGGAGAACGCCGACAAGTACGCGGCCGCGGAGACCACGCTGGCCGACAACGCCGACTTCAGCGACGACCTGAGCGCCATCGGGGAGCAGGGCGTGCTGTCGTTCTGGGCGCACATGGGCAAGGTCGCCGAGCTCTCGGGCGAGACGCTGACCGCCGAGCAGCAGCAGGTGGTCGAGCAGGTCAAGACCGCCAGGTTCGCGGGCGCGCTGCGGTTCGACGGCGGGTACGTCGAGCTCGCCGGCGTGCTGCGCGGCGCCAAGGACCTGACCGGCGGCGAGGACGTGCCGACCGCGAACCTGGCCGCGCTGCCGGGCTCGACCGCGGGCGCGCTCACGATCTCCGGCCTGGACAAGATCGTCACCAAGCAGTGGGCCGAGATCCAGAAGTCGGCCGGGGCGTCCCAGGAGTTCCAGACGTTCCTGCAGCAGGCGCAGACCCAGTTCGGGCTCAAGCTGCCGGACGACCTGGCCACCGTGCTCGGCCAGAATCTCACCGTGGCCGTCGACAGCGAGGGCCTCGACACCCAGCAGTTCAAGGCGGGCGTGCGGATCACCACCGACGCCGCCAAGGCCCAGGCCATCCTGGACCGGGTGCAGCAGAGCCTGAACGCCCAGGGGCAGCAGGTGCAGATCGCCAAGGTCGCCGGCGACGGCGTCTTCACCGTGGCGACCACCGACGAGTACGCCAAGACGCTCGCCGGTGAGGGCACGCTCGGCGAGAGCGAGACCTTCCAGACCGCCATCCCTGACGCGGGCGAGGCCACGTACGGCCTGTTCGTCGACCTGGACAAGGTGGAGAAGCTCTACCTCGCGAACATGCGGGGCGAGGAGAAGGCCAACCTGGAGGTGCTGCGCGCCGTCGGCCTCAGCGGCAAGCAGACCGACACGGAAGTGACGTTCTCCATGCGGGTGCTGTTCAACTGATGACGGGACGCGAAGGGGCGGCCGGCGCGCGCCGGCCGCCCCTTCGCGGTCTCAGGCCCAGAGCTGGCCTTCGAGGCGCTGCTCGGCCTCGTCGAGGGTGCCTTCGTACGCGCCCGTCGAGAGATACTTCCAGCCGCCGTCGGCCACCACGAACACGACGTCGGCCCGCTGGCCCGCCTTGACGGCCTTGCGCGCGACGCCCAGGGCGGCGTGGAGGGCCGCGCCCGTGGACACGCCCGCGAAGATGCCCTCGGAGGACAGCAGCTCTCGGGTGCGGCGCAGCGCGTCGGCCGACCCCACGGAGAACCGGGTGGTCAGCACCGACTCGTCGTACAGCTCGGGGATGAAGCCCTCGTCGACGTTGCGCAGCCCGTACACGAGCTCGCCGTAACGCGGCTCGGCGGCCACGATCTGCACCTCGGGCACGCGCTCGCGCAGGAAGCGGCCGACACCCATGAGGGTGCCGGTGGTGCCCAGGCCCGCCACGAAGTGGGTCACGGTGGGCAGGTCCTCGAGGATCTCCGGCCCGGTCGTCTCGTAGTGGGAGCGCCAGTTGGCCGGGTTGCCGTACTGGTAGAGCATGACCCAGTCGGGATGGGACTCGGCCAGGCCCTTGGCCACCCGCACCGCCTCGTTGGAGCCGCCCGCGGCCGGCGAGGAGATGATCTCCGCACCCCACATGCGCAGCAGCTGGCGGCGCTCATCCGAGGTGTTCTCCGGCATGACGCACACCAGGCGGTAGCCCTTGAGCTTGGCCGCCATGGCCAGCGAGATGCCGGTGTTGCCGCTGGTCGGCTCCAGGATCGTGCAGCCGGGGGTGAGCAGGCCGTCCTTCTCCGCCTGCTCGACCATCCACAGCGCCGGGCGGTCCTTGATGGAGCCGGTGGGGTTGCGGTCCTCGAGTTTGGCCCAGACGCGCACTTCGGGCGACGGGGACAGCCTCGGCAGCCCCACCATGGGCGTCCGGCCGACCGAGTCGGTCAGCGATTCGAACCGCATGTCACCCGCCGGCGACGGCCGGGAGGACGGTCACCGTGTCGCCGTCGGAGACGGGGGTGCCGAGCCCGCCGAGGAAGCGCACGTCCTCGTCGTTCAGGTAGACGTTGACGAAGCGGCGCAGGCCGTTGTCGTCGACGAGGCGGTCCTTGATGCCGGGGTGGCGGGACTCCAGGCTGGCGATCAGCTCGTCCAGGGTCGCGCCTTCGGCGCTGACGGCCTTGGCGCCGTCGGTGTAGTTACGCAGGATGGTCGGAATGCGGACCTCGATGGCCATCGCTGTCAATCTCCTCGATCTGGTCGTCGTCCCCATCGGCATGCAACACCGACGGGTGTCTGGGGATTCCTGCTCAGTTACCTGATCAGAGCCAGCGACAGTCGTACAGGAGGACAGCCGGAGTGTGCGCGAAGAGGAAACTCTGCACAGGCCAGCCCATCATGGGATGAACCTTACCTCTTCCTCGGTGATCTCACCGTCCAGGATCCGGTACGAGCGGAACTCGACGTCCGTCTCGTGCCTGGTCGAGACCAGGACGTAGTGGGCGTTCGGCTCTGACGCGTATGAGACGTCGGTCCGCGACGGGTATGCCTCGGTGGCCGTGTGGGAGTGGTAGATCACCACCGGCTCCTCGTCGCGGTCGTCCATCTCACGCCAGACGCGGAACTGCTCCATCGAGTCGAACCGGTAGAAGGTGGGCGAGCGCTCGGCGTTCTCCATCGGGATGAACCGCTCCGGGACGCCGTCACGCCCCGCGATCACGCCGCATGCCTCGTCGGGGTGGTCGGCCCGGGCATGCGCGACGATCTTGTCGGCCAGTTCCTTCGAGATGGTCAGCATGCTGCGGAAGTTACCAGAGCGCTCGGACCAGGCTGTCTTGCAGGTAGGTGAGCCAGTCGTAGGTGACGAACGCCGGGTAGCGCGGGTCGTCCTCGGACATCGACTCGAGCTCGTCGTGGATCTCCTCGGTCACCTCCAGGCGGGTGCCGAGCGTGAGCCGGACGTCGTTGAGCGAGCGCAGCCAGGCCTGGGCCTGCTCGGGAGTGAGCTCCACCCGGCCCGGCGCGGCGGTGTCGAGCAGGGTCTGGGCGTCGGCGCGCTTGCCGTCGCGGAGCGTCGCCTCGGTGTAGCGGCGGAACTCCGTCGACTCCTCCTCGTCCTCGTAAGCCGACGGGAACAGCCGCGCCAGCACCGGATCGGACGGCGCCGCGCCGTCGCCGATGCCGAGCGCCCGCTCCAGCGGGTCGTCGCTGGTCTCACCGGGCGCGACCAGCCCGAGCACCATCCCGACGAGCGAGGACAGGATCGAGACCTCCGCGGCCTCGAACTTCGCGATCACCGCTCCGTCGCGTCCGGAGGAGAACCCCGAGCTCACCGGCACCGCCTCACTTGACCGAATCCGGCTGGACCGTCGCCCACAGGCCGTAGGAGTGGAGAATCTGCACATCGCGTTCCATCTCTTCGCGCGTGCCGCTGGACACGACGGCCTTCCCCTTGTGGTGGACGTCCATCATCAGCTTCTCGGCCTTCTCCCGGGTGTAGCCGAAGACCGTTTGGAAGACATAGGTCACATAGGACATGAGGTTGACCGGGTCGTTCCAGACGATCGTCACCCACGGCAGATCGGGCCGGACGTCCTGTGAAGGACGCTCGACGGTGATTGGAGCGGTGCTACCCACATCCATGAGTCTGCCCTATGTGGGCCGTAGTCTTCGACTCGTGACGATGACCATGAGCACCGCGTTGCTGACAGATCACTATGAGCTGACGATGCTGCAGGCGGCGTTGCGAAGCGGCGCGGCACACCGGCGAGCGGTCTTCGAGGTGTTCGCCCGCCACCTGCCCGGCGGGCGGCGCTACGGAGTGGTCGCCGGGGCGGGACGCGTCCTCGACGAGCTGGAACGCTTCCGTTTCGGTGACGAAGAACTCACTTTTCTCCAGGAGCACAACGTCGTCGACGAGCCGACCCTCGCGTTCCTGGCCGAGTACCGGTTCTCGGGGAGCATCCACGGCTACCGCGAGGGCGACCTGTACTTCCCCGCCTCCCCCATCATGGTCGTGGAGGGCACGTTCGCCGAGGCCGTGCTGCTGGAGACGCTGATCCTCTCGGTGCTGAACCACGACTGCGCGATCGCCTCGGCCGCCTCCCGGATGGTGAACGCGGCCGGCAAGCGGCCGATCATCGAGATGGGCGCCCGCCGCACGCACGAGCAGGCCGCGGTGGCCGCCGCCCGCGCCGCCTACCTCGCCGGGTTCTCCTCCACCTCCAACCTGCAGGCCGGGCGGCTGTACGGGATCCCCACGGCCGGCACGGCCGCGCACGCGTTCACGCTCCTGCACGACTCGGAGGAGCAGGCGTTCGAGGCCCAGATCGCCACGCTGGGCCCCGGCACCACGCTGCTCGTCGACACCTACGACGTGCGTGAGGCCGTGCGCACCGCGGTCGAGCTGGCCGGCGAGAAGCTGGGCGCCGTCCGCATCGACTCCGGCGACCTGGCCGCCGCCGCCCAGGAGGTACGCGAGCAGCTCGACTCGCTCGGCGCCTTCCACACCCGCATCCTGGTCACCTCCGACCTGGACGAGTACGCGATCGCCGCGCTGGCCGCGGCCCCGGTCGACGGCTACGGCGTCGGCACCTCCCTGGTGACCGGCTCGGGCGTGCCCACGGCCGCGCTGGTCTACAAGCTGGTGGCCCGCGAGACCAGGACCGGCAAGCTGGAACCGGTGGCCAAACGGTCGGTCGGCAAGCCGTCGCGGGGCGGGCGCAAGCAGGCCTACCGCCTGCTGAACAAGTCGGACCACTACGAGACGGAGCTGGTCACCACGTCCGGGCTGGTGCCGGAGGGCGGCGTGCCGCTGCTGACCGAGTTCGTACGCGAGGGCGAAATCGTCGGCCGCGAACCCCTCGCCGAGGCGCGGGCGCGGCACGCCGAGGCGATCGCCCGCCTGCCGCAGGACGCGCTCCACCTCGCCCGGGGGTACGCGGCGATCCCCACGGAGTTCGCCTGACGTATCGTGGGCCGTATGGGTACGGCGCTGATCATCGTCGATGTGCAGAACGACTTCTGCGAGGGAGGCAGCCTCGCCGTGGCGGGCGGCTCCGAGGTCGCGGCCGCGATCTCGCGACACGTGGCCGACCACGGCTACGACCACGTGGTGGCCACCCGCGACTACCACGTCGACCCCGGCTCCCACTTCGCCGACGAGCCCGACTTCGCCACCTCCTGGCCGGCCCACTGCGTGGCGGGCACCCCCGGCGCCGACTTCCACCCGGCGTTCGACATGTCGGCCGTGGAGGAGGTCTTCAGCAAGGGCGCCCACGAGGCGGCCTACAGCGGCTTCGAGGGCACCTCCGGCGACGGCGTCCCGCTGGCGGAGTGGCTGCGCCGGCACGGCGTGCGCGACGTCGACGTGGTGGGCATCGCCACCGACCACTGCGTCCGCGCCACCGCCATCGACGCCGTCAAGCACGGCCTCACGGTCCGCGTGCTGCTCGACCTCACGGCCGGCGTGGCCAAGCAGACGACGGACGCCGCCGTGGCCCAGCTCGACGCCGCCGGCGCCACCCTCCACGGCGCCCCGATCGTCCGCTAGTTCAGATCGGCGGGCAACACGGTGAACGCGTCGCCCCAGAGCGGCTTCATGGCCCGGAAGTGCCGCTGATCCAGCGTCAGCACCCGGGTCGTCTCATAGCGGGCCGCCAGCACGGCGATGGAAGCGTCGGCCAGGCCGACCTTCATGTCGGCGTAGCGGAGGATGACGTCGGTGGCCTCGACGATCTCCTGCCGCGCCATCGGTACGAGATCGTACGTTCCGTAAGTCACCTCGCGTAGATAGTCGGTCTCGGCCCGCAGGCCGATCCGGGTCAGGAGCAGGTAGTCGAGCTCCGCGAGCACGAAGGGCGACAGGAGGATCGGCCCTTTCTCCGCCTCCAGTGTCCGCCTGGCCGCCCCGTGGTCCTCGGCGGCGCGGTCGATGGCGGCGAAGGCGCCGCTGGTGTCGAGGACGAGCATCAGTCGCGCCCGCCCGGGTCGAAGTCCTCCATGATCTCGTCGACCCTGCGGGCGAGGCTCGGGTCACCGCTGTCGAAGAGCGGCAGCGTGGGACGGGGCCGCTCGGTCAGGACCTCGGCGCCGAGCATCCGCGCGATCGCCTCGCGCATGTAGGCGTCCTCGGACATGTGATGCGCCCTGGCCGCTTCCGCGACCCGCTGCTTCATATCCTCCGGCAGGTACAGACTCACCTCTGGCACTCCTCTACGGTAACGCGGCGTCCCTGCGACACCACCGATCACGAAGAGTACAGATTTCCTCACGCTCCGGTTACGTGGGCGCCAAGAACCCGAAGACCTTTCTCCCCCCGAGAGGAAAGATCTCTACCACCGGTTCACATCATCAGACGGCCCCGCCACGGATGGGCGCCGTGCTCGGTCTCCGCAGTCTCGCTGGGGCGGGGTGAGCAGGGGCAGCATGCGGTCGAAGTCCATCTCGTCCTTGGGGCGCGGCGCCCGCGCCTTGTAGAGGAGCCGGACCTCCGGAGCGAGCCGTCGCAGGGGACGCCGGCGACGGTGAGGGCGGTCGGGGGACGGCCGGGACGTGGTCGCGGCGCAGCAGGCCGAGGTCCACGTCGCCGTGCGTGCGGTACGCGTGGCCGACCGCCGGCTCGATCGCGTGTCCGCCGCCGATCCACCATGGCAGCGGCGCGGTCGCCAGCAGGGCGGCCACCTCGGCGAGGCCACGTGTCATGCGAAGGGGCCGCCCCTAGGAGCCCGGGTTCCCGGCGGCCCCGTGGCGGGGCCGCCGGGTGAGGGCGCGTCGCTAGTCGCCGCTGTGGTGGAGGATCTTGGAGCCGTCGTCGGAGCTGCCGCCCGTGTCGTGCCGGGGGCCCTGGTCGTCACCCTCGGTGACGCTGTGGGTCCCCTTCTCCGGGCCGCCCTGCTCGTTGACCTCGGAACCCTTCTCACCCTCGCCGGAATCGGCGGGAGCGGGCACCGAGACCGGCGTGCACTCCTTCACCTCGCCCTTGATCACCGCGACATTCATGCCGGAGGGCGCCTTGCCGGACCCGCCGCCGGAGATGGCCAGGACCAGCGTCTCGCCGCTGCCGACCGCGCCCTTGGTGATGGTGAAGTCCACGCCGCCGCCGTTCGAGCGGAGGCCGGTCTCCACCCGTCCGCTCGCCTTGGCGGGCTCGCCCCGTGTGCCCTGACAGGTCTTCCCCTCGGGCAGGTAGTCGACCGCGGCGTTGACGCCCTTGTCCGCCAGCGCTTCCTCAAGGCTGCCGGGGTCGCTGAACTCGTTGATGGTCACCTTGATCGAGCCGTCGGCCTGAGAGGTGACGGCGAACGCCGGGGCCGCACCGCCGTTGACCAGCAGCGCCGCGAGAGCGGCCGCCGCGACCCCCGACAGCGCGACGCCCAGCTTGACGAAGCGCGGCACCCGTCGCGCCGCGGTCCCCCGGACGGCGCCCTGGGTGGCGAGCGCGCCCGCCGCGAGAGCCTCGCGGGGTGGCGTGCCCGCTGTCAGGCCGCTGAGTGTGATCTCCTCGCTGAGCGCGGCACGCATCTCAGCGAGCCGCGCCTCCCCGGGCTCCGGCGCGTCCGCGCGCATCTCTTGGAGCAACCGCAGGTCATCCATGATCGTTCTCCTCGTCGACGTCCGTCGGATTCATCCCGCCCAGAGCGGCGCGGGTCTTCTTCCTGGCCCGGTGCAGCCGGGACCTGACGGTCCCGACCGGGATGCCGAGCGCCTGGGCCACCTCCTCGTAGCCCAGGTCGGCCCACGCGATCATCAGCAGCACGTCACGCTCGTCAGGGGACAGCTCGGCCAGCGCGCGGGCCAGGTCGCGCTGCGCCGCCGACGCCGACACCCGCGCGTCCACCCGGTCGGCGTAGCTCTCCACCACGTCGTCCACGCCGGTCCTGGCCAGCGCCTGGTAGGACCTGACCTCGCTGCGGCGGTGCTTGCCGATCAAGTTGGCGGCCATCCCGTACAACCAGGGGCGGGCGTCGGTGTGGCGCACGTCGTACCGGTCGCGCCGCCGGAAGGCGGCCAGGAACGTGTCGGCCACGACGTCGTCGGCGAGCGAGTCGCCCAGCCGCCGGGTGACGTAGCGGTGCAGGGCGGGCGCGTGACGGTCGAACAGCGTCGAGAAGGCGGCCGGGTCCCGCCAGGACTGTTCGATCACCTCGGCGTCCGTGGACACGCGTTCTGTGTCCGTAATCAAATCGCCCCCTTTCCATCGGGTGTCGTACTCCCTTTCACCCGATGGCGGGAAACGGGTTCTCAGGCCCGCATGCCGGCGTGGCGCAACGCCTCGTCGAGAGTGCCGAAGACCTCGAAGGCGTTGCGCAGCCCGGTGATGGACAGCACCCGGGCCATCACGCCCTGCACGCCGCCCAGCAGCAGCCCTGTGTCACGCGCCTCGCAGCGGTGCATGATGTCGAGGAGCTCGTTCATGCCCATCGAATCGCAGAAACCGACCTCTTGCATGTCGAGGATCAGGAACGGCGTGGGCGGCAGGTCCCACACCCGGGTGAGGTGATCGCGGAGCGCCGGGAGCCCGTACACGTCGATCTCGCCGCTCAGCCGGATGACGATCGCATTGGAGAAGAGCCCGGACGAGACGGCGAGCATCGACCTTCCCATGGCCTCAGGCGACATGAGCACGTCCCTCTGGATCTCCGTTAGGCAGCCCATCGGAAAGTGTTGCCTGTCCGGCCTGCTTTCTAACGGAAGGCTACTGCTCTGTTGCCAAACGCATAGGGTTACGGAGCGTCACGATCTCCGGGGCCGCTGATCCGAAAGCCGCCTACCGGCGCTGGGTCGCCCAGCGCCGGATGAGGTCGATGCGTTCCTGGATCTGCTCGGCGGTCGCCTGCGCGATCGGCGGCCCGCCGGCGGAGCGGCGCAGCTCGGCGTGGATCACGCCGTGGGGCTGGCCGGTGCGGTGGTTCCACGCGCCGACCAGGCCGTTGAGCTCGCGCCGCAGCTCGGCGATGCGCTCGTGCGGGGCCAGGGTGTCCTTGGGCTCGGGCTGCTTGCGCTTGGCCGCCTGCTGATCGGACTGGCGCTTGCGCAGCAGCGTGGCCACCTGGTCGGGCTCCAGCAGGCCGGGCAGGCCGAGGAAGTCTTCTTCCTCGGCGGAGCCGACCTCGGCGCCGGTGCCGAACTCGCCGCCGTCGAAGAGCACCCGGTCGAAGGTGGCCGAGGTCTCCATGGTCTCGAACGGCAGCTCGTCGCCGAGGACGTCGGGGGTGTCCTTCTTGCGGTTGGCGTCGTCGAGCAGGCTGTCGTCGAGGCCGTCCTCGGGCGGGCGGCGGTTGAGCACGTGGTCGCGCTCGGCCTCCATCTCGTTGGCCAGGCCCATGAGGGTCGGCACCGAGGGCAGGAACACCGAGGCGGTCTCGCCGCGCTTGCGGGCGCGCACGAAGCGCCCCACGGCCTGGGCGAAGAACAGCGGGGTGGAGGTGGAGGTGGCGTAGACGCCCACGCACAGCCGCGGGATGTCGACGCCTTCGGAGACCATGCGGACCGCGACCAGCCAGCGGTCGCCCGAGGCGGCGAAGTTCTTGATCTTCTTGGACGCGCCGGGGTCGTCGGAGAGCACGACGGTGGCCGCCTCGCCGGCGATGTTGCGCAGGTGGCGGGCGTAGGCGCGGGCCGTCTCGTGGTCGGTGGCGATCACCAGGCCGCCCGCGTCGGGCACGTGGCGGCGCACCTCGGTCAGGCGGCGGTCGGCGGCCTGCATGACCTGGCGGATCCAGTCGCCCTTCGGGTCGAGGGCGGCGCGCCAGGCCTGGGAGAGCTGGTCCTTGGTGAGCGGGGTGCCGAGCGTGGCGGCGAGCTCGTCGCCGGCGCGGGTGCGCCACCTCATCTCGCCGGAGTAGGCCAGGAAGATGACCGGCCGCACGACGTTGTCGGCGAGCGCGGGACCGTAGCCGTAGGAGTAGTCGGCGCGGCTGCGCTTGAGGCCCTCGGCGTCTTCCTCGTAGGTGACGAACGGGATCGGGCTGTCGTCGGAGCGGAACGGGGTGCCGGTGAGCTGCAGCCGCCGGGCGGCCGGCTCGAACGCCTCCTGCACGCCGTCGCCCCAGGACTTGGCGTCGCCCGCGTGGTGGATCTCGTCGAAGATGACCAGCGTCTTGCGGGCTTCGGTGCGGGCGCGGTGGAGCGCGGGGTGCATGGCGACCTGGGCGTAGGTCACCGCGACCCCGGTGTA
The DNA here is from genome assembly GCF_044458265.1 of Nonomuraea sp. NPDC050478. NCBI lineage: Bacteria > Bacillati > Actinomycetota > Actinomycetes > Streptosporangiales > Streptosporangiaceae > Nonomuraea > Nonomuraea sp. NPDC050478. Next base: position 200,145 of record NZ_JBITHT010000005.1, read on the forward strand.
GTCGCGGCTGGTGGTGCCCTGGCTGTTCTTGAACTCGGGGTCGATGCTGATGCCGACCTTGCCGGCGGCGTCGGCCCACTGGCGCTTGAGGTGCTCGGTCGGGGTGACGATGGTGATCGCGCGGATCACCCCGCGGGTGAGCAGCTCGCTGGCGATGCGCAGGGCGTAGGTGGTCTTGCCGGCGCCCGGCGTGGCCACGGTGAGGAAGTCTCGCGGCTCTCGCCCGAAGTAGAGGTCGAACGCCTCCTGCTGCCAGGCGCGCAACTTGGGCGCGGTGCCCCACGCGGCGCGGTCGGGATAGGAAGGCGACAGGTGGGATGCGGCGAAGGTGCTCACCGCATCACCTCTGGGGTTCGTGTGCTTCGCTTTCTCACAGTGTCCCAAGAGTAGACCGGCCCACCGACAAGACGTGCCGTGCTCCTCGATCCTGGCCAAGCTCTCCCGCGCGTGCTATGGGCGTTATCGGGCACTGGCCATCACCCCGTCCAGCGCCTGCCTGGCGGCCGTCTCCTCGGGCTGGAGCAGCCCGAGGACGAGCGCCGCCTTGCCGCCGTTCGTGACAAGCGTCACACGCAGGTACGCGGGACGGTTCACCACGTCGTCGTACCGGGCCAGCAGCGCCCTGGTGTGGCCGCCGGCGACCGGCCGGTCGTCGACCACCTTCACCCTGTCCCCCTTCAGCAGGAGGCGCGCGTAGTGCTCGGCGGCGTCCTTGACGCCCGCGCGCGGGTCGGCGATCTCTCCCGGCAGCGGCCTGGTCATGACCAGGCCGCCGTCGTCGTTCCTGGCCGACGAGGTGAACCCGGTGACGGGCGCCACCTTCTCTTCCTCCCAGCCGGGCGGCAGCGCCAGCCGCACCCCGGCCAGCGTGTCGGTCAGCGGCGTGGCCTCCCCGCCCGAGGGCATCAGCCGGAGCACGGCGAGGGCGAGCGCCGCCACCAGCCCGGCCGCGGCCACAACCGCCAGCACGGGCCGGGCCAGGCGCCCCAGCGCGCGCCGCGGCACCCGGGGGCCGGGGTCGGCAGGGGTGCCGTACATGCGCGCGGACGGCGGCAGGGAGTCCCAGCGCGTACGGACGCGGTCGTCACGCTCCACGACCGCTGTCCTACCATCCCGGGGCGGCCCCGGTCCGGCGATCCGTTGCCGGTGTGGCTGGAGGGACGGATTCAGGCTGCCGGGTCGGTGACCCGGGCCGAAAGGAAGGTGGCGGCCAGCCCGATCAGCGCCATCAGCCCGCAGATCACCGCGAATCCCACCGCGATCTGGCTGGGCGTGAAGCCGATCACGTTCGACAGGGCGCCGCCGACGCCGAGCGCGAGCGCCGCGCCGAGCATGTCGGTCACGGACAGCGCGGCGCTGTTGGCGCCCTGCTCGTTGACCGGCGACTGCTTGAGCGCGGTCACGTTGATGGTGGCCATCGCCATCCCCATCCCGAACCCGGCGACGATCCAGGCCGGCACCGCGACCCAGCCGGTCACCCCGGCCACGACCGAGGGCACGACCAGCAGGATGCCGGCGGTCACGCAGGCCGCGCCCATCCTGATCCTGCGGTACGGGTCGATCACGCGCCTGCTCTGCAGGTAGGAGCCGGCCGACCAGCCGAGCGCCCCGGTGGTCAGCGCGATGCCCGCCTGGGCGGTGGTGAACCCCTTGACGTCGGTCAGGGCGAGCGGGATGAAGCCGTTGACCCCGAAGAACGCGGCGGCGAACAGCCCGCGCATCATGACGGTCGTCGGCAGCCCGCGGCCGAACCGGAGCGCACCCGGCGGCAGCAGCCTGGCCAGCCCGTAGCCGAGCGCCGCCAGCCCGAGCACACACCACACGACGCTGACCAGCGGCGCGTCGTACAGCTCCTCGACCCCGTACAGCAGCACGCCGCTGCCCACGGCGGTGGCGGTGGCGGCCACCGTCATGGCCATCGGGCGCGAGCGCGGGCCGGTGGCGGGCTCGTGGTCGTCGGCCGGCCGCCTGAGCGAGGGCAGGAGCATGAGCAGGGCGGGCACGACCAGCGGGATGATGCCGTAGAACACCCAACGCCAGCCGAGGTGCTCGGCGACGAACCCCGCCACGGACGGGCCGATCATCGACGGCAGCACCCACGCGGCCGACAGCGCCGCGAAGACCCGGGGCCGCACGTCCTGCGGATAGACCCGGGCGATCATGACATACAGCGCCACGACCGTCGGCCCGGCGCCGAGCCCCTGCACGGCCCGCGCCAGCAGGAACATCTCCTTGCCCGTCGCGGCCCCGGCCAGCGCCATGCCGAGCACGAACAGCACCAGACCGGCCAGGAACGGCAGCGCGTAGCCGCGCCGGTCGGCCCACAGACCCGCCACCACGTTGGCGAAGAGGCTGGCGATGAAGAAGGCGGAGAAGCTGACGCCGTAGAGCTCCAGGGCCCGCAGGTCCTTGGAGACCTCCGGCATGATGACACTGACCGACATGCCCTCGAAGGCGACCAGCGTGACGACGAGGAGGATGCCCAGGGTCGCCGTGCGGTATGCGGGGCCGAAGATGCGCGGGGCATCGTATGGGGTGTCGAGTGCTTTCGGTGCTGTCACCCGGACATCGTATTCAGGCGTGACCCCAGGGCAGACCCGGTGGCCGGGTTACTTGTCCTTGCCGTCGCCCTCGCCGCCACCGGACGGCAGACCTTCGTAGATCTCCTTGCACTCCGGGCAGACGGGGTATTTCTTCGGGTCGCGGCTGGGCACCCACACCTTGCCGCACAGGGCCCGGATCGGCGTGCCCGTCACCATGGACTCGGTGATCTTGTGCTTGTCGGCGTAGTGGGCGAAGCGTTCGTGGTCACCGTCGCCGTGTGACGTCTTCGGACGCGTTTCCTGCTCTGGAAGGATCTTCGTGCTCACCCCACCGAGTCTATGCCCGCCGCGCGCCGATCCAGGAAAGTGGTACGGCCCCCGCCCGGTGCGGGCGGGGGCCGTGTCCAAGGGGTTCAGCCGACGTGGACGGGGACGTCCTCCGTCTTGCGTCCGGCCTTGACGAACAGGGCCAGCACGGCCGTCAGCAGCGCGATCCCGGTGCTCACCAGGAAGGCGAGGTGCATGCCGTCCATGAAGGCGCTCTTCGCGGCCGGGCCCACGATCTGGGCGATCTGCTCGGGAGTGCCCGGCGGGAGCCCGCCGAACGAGGCCGCCGCCTCCAGCTGCGCGAGCTGGTCGGGCGGGATCGACTGGGCGGCCGGGCCGAGGTAGCCGGGCAGCTTGGCGGAGATCTGCCCCGCCATGACCGCGCCCAGGATGGCGGTGCCGAGCGCGCCGCCGACCTGCATGGCCGACTGCTGAAGGCCGCCCGCCACGCCGGTGAGCCCTTCGGGGGCGTTGCCCACGATGATCTCGGTGGCGCCGACGAAGACCGGCGACATGCCGAACGCCAGCACCACGAACGGGATCGAGGTCTCCAGGAACGTGGCGTCCATCGTCAGCTGGGACATCAGGAACATGGCCCCCGAGGTCACCACCAGACCGGCCGCCATGGTGAGCCGCGGCCCCAGCTTGCCGAGCAGGATGCCCGCCAGCGGCGAGGCGACGATCATGCCTGCGCTCATGGGCAGCATCCGGATGCCGGCCTCCAGAGGGGTCAGCCCGTGGGTGCCCTGGAAGAAGAAGCCCAGGAAGAACATGGCGCCGAACATCGCGAAGGCGACCATCATCATCAGCACGGTGCCGATGGAGATCGACGCGTTGGCGAACAGCGACAGCGGCACCAGCGGCTGCTTGGCCCGGCTCTGCCAGAAGACGAAGGCGGCGGTGAGCACCGCGAACATGCCGAGGAAGGTCAGCGTGGTCGAGTCGCCCCAGCCCCACTCGGGCGCCTTGATGATCGACCAGACGAGCGCGAACATGGCGCCGGACAGCAGCACCACGCCGCCCCAGTCGATCTTGTTCAGCACCTTGATCGGGCTCTTCTCGATGAGCAGCGCGCCCATGATGAGGGCGATGACGCCCACCGGGGCGTTGATGAAGAAGACCGACTCCCAGCTCACGTTCTCCACCAGCACGCCGCCCACGATCGGGCCGGCGGCGCTGGACAGGCCGATGATCGCACCCCACGCGCCCATCGCCTGCTTCAGCCTGTCGCCGGGGAACGCCTCGCGCAGCAGCGCCAGCGCGGCGGGCTGCAGCAGCGCGCCGAACAGGCCCTGCAGCACGCGCAGGCCGATCAGCATGCCGGCCGGCGACACGCCGGGCACGACGTCGGCCAGCTCGGCGCTGAAGCCGATGCCCACCGACACGAGGGCGAAGCCGCCCACGCCGATGAGGAAGACGCGCTTGTGCCCGAAAAGGTCGCCCAGCTTCCCCGCGGTGATCAGGAACACGGCCAGGGCCAGCAGGTAGCCGCTGGTCACCCACTGCAGCTCGGCCAGCGTCGCGCCCAGGTCGGCCTGGATCACCGGGTTCGCGATGCCGACCACGGTGCCGTCGAGCATCACCATGATGACGCCGAGGCTCACCGCCAGCAGCACCAGCCAAGGATTGCCGCGAGCCCCGGTCTTGCCCGGCGGCGACGACGGCGCGGCCACCGTCTTCGCATCTGCCATTGAATCCCCCTCAATTGTCTCTTAAACCCCAGGAACCATAGTGGCAGACGCTGCCACATGACAAACGGGTTTTATTCGCCAGAAGCTGACATGTGGCAGTATGTGACATCACGATGTCGAGGGAGTGACAGACATGGGACTACGGGAGCGCAAGAAGGAAAAGACGCGGGTCGCCCTTCTGGATGCCGCACTCGATCTTTTCCTCGAACAAGGGTACGACTCGACGCCGATCGACCAGATAGCGGAGGCCGTCGAGGTCTCTCCACGCACCTTCTTCCGTTACTTCACCAGCAAGGAACACCTGATCCTGTGGCTCCACGACCAGGTCGAGGAGACGATGCTGGAGGTCCTGGCCGACCGCCCCGCGGACGAGCCGCCGTTCGTCTCCATGACCCACGCCCTGCGCGCGCAGCTGCGCACCATGGAGTACGCAACACCGGACGACGTCGCGCGATTCCTCAAGGTGAGGCGCCTTCTCGACACCACCCCCCACCTGGCCCACAGCACCTTCGCCCGGGCCGTCGAGTCCGAACGGCGCCTGGTCGAGGCCATCGCCGCCCGCCAGGGCGTCGACCCGTACGAGAGCCCGCTCCCCCATCTCGTCGTGACGTTCGTGATGGCCGCCATGCGGATCGGATTCACCTGCCCGGCGGACCCGCCCGACCTCCAGAAGATCGTCCGGCGCATGGAGGAGACGCTCCAGCTCGTGGAGCGCTCGCTGCGCCCCGGCTGGGACGCCTAGTCAGTTCATCGTGGGATCGTCCGGGCAGGTCGCCACGAACGCCAGCTCACCTTTCTGCCGCCGCAGCACGTGTCGCCAGAGCGAGCCGGGATCGGCGTGGAAGGTGTCGCCGGCCTCCGAGTCGACGACGTACCACGCGCCCTCCGCGATCTCGCTCTCCAGCTGGCCCGTGGTCCAGCCCGCGTAGCCGGCGAAGATGCGCATCTGCGCGATCTCGCCCTGGAGGATCTCGGGCGGCGCGTCCAGGTCGACCGTGCCGAGCCGCGACACCGCCGCGGTGCCGGCGTGGAGCCGGCGCCAGCCCAGCGGCTCCTCCCCGCTCGGCACGGCGGCCAGCGCGAGCGCGCTGTCGGTCTGCACCGGCCCGCCCTCGAAGAGCACCGGCGGCCCGGTCACCAGGGGGTCCCACACGGGCAGCACCTGGGTCACCGAGATCTCGCTCGGCCGGTTGAGAACCACGCCGAGCGTGCCGCCGTCGTGGTCGTGTTCGAGGATGAGCACGACGCTACGCCGGAAGTTGGGATCGTCGAGAAGCGGCGTCGCCACCAACAACCCGCCGACGTAGATCGCTTCCGCCATACATCCATCATGAAGGAGGAAGGGGGCTCTTCGCGCCTACAGCCGCCGCATGTTACTCAACGTAGCGATATGGGCACGATGCGGGACGAAAATGTGTCACGTTCGCCCGTGCCTGGAGGAGCCATCGCATGCGCGCCCGCCTCGCCCTCGCCGCCCTGCCCGCCTTCGTGGTCTTCCTCCTGCCGGCGACGGCCTGCGCCTGGCCGGGCCCCGACCCCGGTGACCCGTTCACGATGTCGGTGGACCGGATCGGCTGCCGCGCGAACACGGTACGGGTCACGCTGCGCAACCAGACCCGCCAGCTCACCCGCTTCGACCTGCGCGCCGACTCGGCGACCGTGGCGTCGGGCTCCATCCCGGCCAGAAAGGCGATCACCCGTACGGTGAAGGTACGCCAGGGCAGCAGCGCGGAGATCGAGGCGTACTCGGTGAGCGGGTCGGCGGCCGACACGCTGATCGACTCCACCCGGGTGCGCAACGACTGTCCGTGGGGTCACCGGCTGCCGATGACCGGCCCGCCGCTCGACCTGGTGGCCAAGCTGGCGACGGCGGGCGGGTTGATCCTCACCGGCGGCGTCGTGTGGTGGTACGGGTCCCTCTGGCCGCGCTCCGGCTCACCCTTCGAGCGCTGAGCCTAAGGTGGGCACGAACGCGCCCGCCCTGGCGGCGACCAGGGCGCGGGCGACCGACCGGGCGGCCGTCGTCTCGTCCAGGGGGTGCCTGACGACCATCAGCCGGTAGTAGAGGGGCGCCGAGACGGCGCGGATCAGCTCCGCCCCGTCGGTGCCCGGCGGCAGTTCGCCGCGCTCGACCGCGGCGTCCACGAACCGGGCCCATTCCCCGATGCGCCGGTCGTAGAAGGCGCGCAGCGCGCCGGCCGCCTCCTCGTCGGAGACGGCGGCCGCGATGACCGCCTGGAGGGTGACGCCGAGGTGCGGGTCGGTGAGCGACTCCAGCACGGACCTGGCGCTGGCCATGAGCACGTCCTCGACCGAGCCCGCGCCGGGGGGCGGCAGGGACCGCTCGGCCAGCTCCCTCATGAGATCGGTGACAAGGCGGACGCGGGTGCCCCAGCGCCGGTAGATGGTCGTCTTGCCGATGCCCGCCCTGCTGGCCACCTGGTCCATGGTCAGGCGGTGGAAGCCGCGTTCGGCGAGCTCGTCCTGGGTGGCCTGGAGCACCGCCGCGCGGACCTTCGCCGTGCGTCCGCCAGGACGGACCGTTCCCGCCAAGCGGGACCCTGATTCCATCGACTCTCCTTTCGCTCTACTTCACCAGGGCATGGGCGCGTACTCGATGAGAGCGCCGCCGGACGGGCATGACCGACCCGCCCGGGAGGGCGAGCGATGGCCGCCGCCCGCGGGCGAGACACGTTCGCGGGCACGGGAAGGGGCCGCGCCCGGACCCGTGAGGATCCGCGGCCCGGCCCGGGAGGACCCGCGGAAGGGTCAGGCCTCGGTGAAGCCGCGGGCGCGGCCGCCCGCCGACTCGCGGACCGCCGCCGCGACCGCGCCCGCCACGTCCGGGTGGAAGACGCTCGGGATGATGTAGTTGGGCCCCAGCTCCTCCGTCGTCACCACGGCGGCGAGGGCGCGGGCCGCGGCCAGGAGCATCTCCTCCGTGACCTCGGTGGCCTGCGCGTCGAGCAGACCGCGGAAGACGCCGGGGAACGCCAGCACGTTGTTGATCTGGTTGGGGTAGTCGGAGCGCCCGGTGGCCACCACCGCGCAGTGCTCGCGGGCCTCGTCGGGCGACACCTCGGGCTCGGGGTTGGCCAGCGCGAACACCACGGCGCCCGGCGCCATGGCGGCGATGTCGTCACCGGTGAGGATGCCCGGCGCCGACACGCCCACGAAGACGTCGGCGCCCTTGACCGCGCCGCGCAGGTCGCCGGAGTAGCCCTCGGCGTTGGTGTGCTCGGCGATCCAGCGCAGCGAGTCGTCGAGGTCGTCGCGGGTGCGGCAGACGGCGCCGCGGTAGTCGCAGACGATCACGTTGCGCGCGCCCGCCGCCAGCAGCAGCCGCAGCACCGCGTTGCCCGCCGCGCCCGCGCCCGCCATGGTGATGCGCACGTCCTCCAGCTTCTTGTCGACCACGCGCAGGGCGTTGGTGAGCGCGGCCAGCACGCAGATGGCGGTGCCGTGCTGGTCGTCGTGGAAGACCGGGATGTCGAGCAGCTCGCGCAGCCGCCGCTCCACCTCGAAGCAGCGCGGGGCGCCGATGTCTTCGAGGTTGATGCCGCCGAAGCCGGGGGCGAGGAGCTGGACGGTCCGGACGATCTCGTCGACGTCCTGGGTGTCGAGGCAGATGGGCCAGGCGTCGATGCCGGCGAACCGCTTGAACAGCGCCGCCTTGCCCTCCATCACCGGCAGCGCCGCCTCCGGCCCGATGTTGCCCAGCCCGAGCACGGCCGAGCCGTCGGTGACGACGGCGACGGTGTTGCGCTTGATGGTGAGGCGGCGCGCGTCCTCCTTGTTGCGGGCGATCGCCATGGACACCCGCGCCACGCCCGGCGTGTAGGCCATGGACAGCTCGTCACGGTTGCGCAGCGGCACCTTCGACTGCATCTCGATCTTGCCGCCGAGGTGCATGAGGAAGGTCCGGTCGGAGACCTTGTGGATGACCACGCTTTCGACGGCTTCGAGCTGGTCGACGATGGCCTGGGCGTGGTCGGTGTCGCGGGCCGCGCAGGTGACGTCGATCCGGAGCTTCTCGTGGCCGGCGTTGGTGACGTCGAGGGCGGTCACGACGCCCCCCGCCGACTCTACGGCGTGGGTGAGCTGGCTGACGGCCTTGCCCCCGGCCGGCACCTCCAGCCGCACGGTGATGGAGTACGACACACTGGGGACGGTCGCCACGTCAATCGCTCCTTCGCGCCTGCCCATGAAGTGCTCCCATGTTAGGGGTGTTCGGGTCAAGCCAGCGCCTCGGCCGCCATGACGATCATGTCGGCGCACACCGGCACCGGGAGCACGGTGCTGTCGATCACCAGGTGATACAGGCAGCAATCGGACGGGTCCGCGCGGTAGAAGTGGCGGACGTAGGCGTTCCTGGCGCGGTCGTTGTCCTCGATGACCTTGCGGGCCTCCCGCTCGGTCGTCGAGCCCAGCCGGGCCGCCTGACGGACCCGCCGCTCCAGCGGGGCGTCGAGCCGTACGTGCAGCGCCCCGGGCAGATCGGCGAGCACGATCGCCCCCGCCCTGCCCAGGAAGACGCCGCCCTGGGTGCGGGCGGTGTCGCGGAGCACCTGCTCGGTGCGCCGGACGAACTCCTCCGGCGCGTGCGGCAGCGGGCCCGGGACGTACATGTCGACGCCGCCGAACGTCACGGTCGGCAGCCGCAGCGTCCCCGACAGCAGGCGGCCGAGGCCGTGCTCGGCGCGGTCGTCGTAGGTCAGGGCCTCCTCGAGGGTGCAGCCCAGCTCTCCGGCGACGGCGCCGGGGATCGCCCGGTCGACGAAGGGCACGCCCAGCCGCTCGGCGACGGCCGGGCCCACCTGGTGGCCGGCGGTGCCGTAGGTCGCCGAAATTGTGACGACTCGCACACCTTCAGGTTAGAACAGGGCGCTCGCCAGCGCTCGCCGGGCTTTCGCCAGGGACGGGTCCTCGGCCGGCAGCGTCTCGAACAGGCCCAGCAGGTGGACGCGGGCCTTGTCGCGGTCGTCGCCCGAGGTGCGCTTGACCACCGCGATGATCCGCTCGAACGCCTGGTCGACGGAGCCGGACAGCATCTCCAGGTCGGCGGCCAGCAGGTGCGCGTCGATGTCGGCGGGGTCCTGCAGACGGCGCTGCACGTCGTCCGGGTCGGCGCCGGACGTGCGCTTGATCAGCCTGACGCCGGCGAGCCCCATCCTGGCGTCCTCGTCGCCGGGCACGCGGGCGAGCAGTCGCTCGTAGGCGGCCGCGGCGGCGTCGAGGTCGCCCTGGTCGATGGCCTGCTCGGCGGCGACCAGGTCGGGGTCGGCGGGCGGCGCCTCCGGCTCGCCCGGCCCCTCGGCGGGCGGCCTGGCCCCCGGGTTGGCCTGGTAGAACTGCTCCACGGCGGCCATCAGCTCGTCGAGCCAGCGACGCACCTCCGGCTCGGGCAGCACCTGCTGGAAGCCGGTGACGGCCTGCCCCTGGAAGATCGCCAGGACGGTCGGCACGGCCTGCACGCGCAGCGCCTGCGCGATCTGCGGGCTGCCGTCGACGTTGACCTTGGCGAGCACGGCCCTGCCGCCCAGGTCGCCGACGACCTTCTCCAGCACCGGGCTGAGCTGGGCACTGCCGGGCGCCCGCGGCGACCACAGGTCGAGCACGACGGGCACGCTCATCGAGCGGTCGATGACGTCGGTGGTGAACGTCTCCTCGGTCACGTCGACGACCGAGGCCGATGAGGCTGCCTGGGCACCACCGGTCTCCCGCCGGGCCTGCGCCTCCAGAGCCTGCTTACGTGCGCCCAGATCGACCGCTCCGTAGAGCGATCCGGGCCTAGAGAAGTCCGCCATGCTCCTCATCTTGCCCCATCGGGGGGACCGAGAAGTCACCCGCCGCCACCCGCAGCGTGCGCAGCAGGTCGAACATCCGGCCAAGCTCGCTCTCGGCGTACATGCCCAGGCCGAACTCGGCGGTCATGAGATCGCCCGTGGCGCGCCGCACGACGTCGCGACCGGCCTCGGTGATCTCCGCGAGCACGCCCCGGCCGTCGCGCGGGTTGGGCAGGCGGCGCACCAGCCCGGACCTCTCCAGCCGGCCGACGGTGTTCGTGACGCTCGTCGGGTGGACCATCAGCCGTTCGCCGATCTTCCACAGCGGCAGCGCCCCGGTCTTGCTGAAGGTCAGCAGCACCAGGGCCTCGTAGCGGGCGAAGGTCAGGTCGTACGGCTTCAGCAGCGAGTCGAGCTGGGACAGCAGGATCTGGTGGGCTCTCATGATCGACGTGACGGCGGCCATGGCGGACGAGGGCCCGAAGTGATCGCGCCAGGTCTCCGCGGCACGGTCGATGGGGTCGAACGGCAGGTTGAGCGGCTTGGGCTGCGACACGCAGATACGTTAGCGCGCTGCTCGTCCAGTTTCGTCTGCTTACGGAGCGCAATCGCATTCTCCGCTTGGCCAAGAATCCGGGCGTCCTTCATCACGCTCCGTTATGGTTCTCGCATCGAATGGTGACGGGGGAGCCAAGTCCATCAGCCGTGTGGGGACCGGCCGGACTGCCGGCTCCCCCTGTCGCCGACGGGGCACGGGGGGTGCTTTTGATGAACTTCATTGGGATGACGCGTGCGTGAGCACGGGGGCGTTTCACGCGAGGAGCTGAAGCAGGGCGCGGCCGTCACGGTGGCCGTATTGCTCGCGCTCGGCCTGGTCGCGGCGTGGAGCGTCCTGATCCCCGGCGTGGACGCGTGGGAGAACATCGTGGCGGCGGTCATCGGCTCGCTCAGGCTGACCGGGCCCGTCGCCGCCGCCTTCGCCGCCTGGGTGGCCCTGCGCAAGCGCCGGGCCTCGCGCGACCTGCCGCTGACGACCTGGCGCGCGCTGAAGGCGCCGCTGGCGATCGTGCTGGTGGTGCTGGGCTCCTTCGCCGCGACCGTGCTGGTGCTGGCCGTCAAGACGGTGCTCACCGAGCAGGCGGGCCGGCTCAGCCTGACGGGCCTGGGCATGGGCATGGCGGGGCTGGCCCTCTACTCGGTGATCGGGTGGGTGGCCGGCTGGGTGCTGCCGTACGCGCCGACCGCGCCGCTGGCCGGGCTGGGCTGCTACGCCCTCTTCAGCTGGGTCGCCGACGGCGACGGCTGGGCCGACCGCCTCGCACCCGGTACGGGCGAGCCGTACGACCTGTTCCAGGGGCTGAGCGGCACCGTCTTCGTCAACCAGATCATCTGGCTGCTCGGCGTGACCGGGGCGCTGCTGCTGGGCTGGGCCGCGCTGGTCACCCGGCAGGCCGTGGTGCTGGCCTTCGCGCTGCTGGCGGTGCTGGCGGCCGGCACGGGCGTGGCGCGGGTGCTCGGCGAGCCGCGTCCCGCGGCCGCCCAGGACATCGCCTACAGCTGTCAGGAGTGGCCCATCACGGTCTGCGTCCATCCCGGCATGCGGGGCGGGCTGACCGAGCTCGGCGCCGCCTTCACCGAGATCGCCTCCCGCCTGGCCGAGACGCCCGCCGCGTTCACCCGGGTGGAGCAGCGGCCGCTGGACGACCCGCTCAAGCCCTCGAACGGGCTGGCGCCGATCCACGTGCCGGACCTGTCGGCGGGGTTCGCCGAGGAGGCCGTGCACGAGTACGTCGAGGCCCTGGCCGCCCGGTGTCCCGGCAGGCCGGCCGACGGCTACCGCGAGATCGTGACGGCCTGGCTGCGCGGCGAGCCGCTGCCCGGGGGGCCGCTGCTGGAGCACGAGTACGCCGCCGCCTGGTTCTCCGGCCTGAACGAGCACCAGCGCCGCGAGTGGCTGCGCATGTTCTTCAGCGACTTCCAGGCCTGCAAGCTGTCGGCCACCCACTTCGGCGGCGGCCCGGCCGGCACTCCGCCCCAGGCCGCCACCCCGGTGGCCACGCAGGTGCACCAGGAGAGCGCCCCGCAGGTCTACCCGGTCTACCCTGACCCGAGCGGGCACCCCTCGCCGAACTGGGGACCGGAGATGTCACCTCATGGCTGGCACAGATGATCGATCCGGGGGTAGTCAGGGGGCATGACGACTTCGCAGACGGCGCCCTCGGCGGTCTCTCCTCGCCGGCGCCGCACGTGGCGATATGTGGCGGGGCTGCTGGTCGTGGCGGTCCTGCTGGTGGTGGCCGGGCGGCTGGCCTGGTCCTGGCTCAATCCCATGGGCACGCAGACCGTCGACCGCAGCCAGCCGGTGCTGCTCGAATCGATCAAGGACCTGAGCAGGTTCGAGGCCGCGACGGGCACCTTCCAGGTCGTGGTCGACCTGGAGAAGGACGCCAACTTCCTGCCTGACGCGGTCAAGGGCACCCGCACCCTCTTCGTCGGCGCCGGCGGCGTGGACGCGTACGTCGACTTCGCCGGCCTGGCCGGCGACGCGCTGACCGTGTCGGAGGACCGCACCGCGGTCACGGTCACCCTCCCCCGCGCCCAGTTGGAGAAGCCCAACCTGGACAACGAGCGCTCCTACGTCTTCGCCCAGCGGCGAGGGCTGTTCGACCGGGTGGAGGACTTTTTGTCCGGCTCTCCGGCCGACCAGCGGGAGCTGTACGTACTCGCCGAACGCAAGATCGCCGAGGCGGCCGCCTCCAGCGACCTGCGGGCCCGGGCCGACGCCAACACCCGGACCATGCTGGAGGGCATGCTGAAGTCGCTCGGCTTCACCAAGGTCACGGTCAAGTTCGCGGACGAGCCCTAGGCACCCTTAGACGCGGGCCGGCCACGGCTGAGGCCGGGAGATAAGGCATCCGCCCGATGTGCCGCCACGGGCCTTAGGACGAATCTTGAGAGTGCGGAGAAACGACCACGAGGAGCACTCTCATGAACGCCGAGTTCGAGTACACCGTCATGCAGCATCGGGCGCGCGAGCTGCGCCAGGAGGCCGCCGAGCGACGGCTGGCCCGCGCGGCGGCCAGGGCGCGCAAGCCCGAGCGCCGTCACCGCTCCCTCTTCGGCCTGCTGCGCGAGTCATGACCATGCCAAGGACGCCCGGCCGCACCCTCCCTCGCGGCCGGGCGCATCTCCCCCCCTAGCGACACGCACCGGCGCGCCCGCTCCCCTGGGTTCGGGGAGCGGGCGCGCGGGTGTTACGCGTTCTTCGGCACGCTGATGATCAGCGCGTCACCCTGGCCGCCGCCGCCGCACAGGGCCGCGGCGCCGACGCCGCCGCCGCGCCGCTTCAGCTCGTGGGCGAGGGTGAGCACGATGCGGGCGCCGGACGCGCCGATGGGGTGGCCGAGCGCGATGCCGCCGCCGTTGACGTTCACGATGTCCATCGGCACGCCCAGCTCCTTGACCGACTGGATCACCACGCTGGCGAACGCCTCGTTGATCTCGATCAGGTCCAGGTCCTGCGGGCTCAGCCCTTGCTTGGCCAGGGCGTGCTTGATGGCGTTGGCCGGCTGCGACTGCAGGGAGGAGTCGGGGCCCGCGACGTTGCCGTGGCGGCCGATCTCGGCCAGCCACTCCAGGCCCAGCTCCTCGGCCTTGGCCTTGGACATCACCACCACCGCGCAGGCGCCGTCGGAGATCTGCGACGCCGAGCCGGCCGTGATGGTGCCGTCGGCCGCGAACGCGGGCCGCAGCCTGGCCAGCGTCTCGGCAGTGGTGTCGCCGCGCACGCCCTCGTCGTCCTTGACCACCAGCGGCTCGCCGCGCCGCTGCGGGATCTCCACCGGCACGATCTCCGGCTCGAACGCGCCGTTCTTGGCCGCCGCGGCGGCGAGCTGGTGGGAGCGGGCCGACACGGCGTCCTGCTCCTCGCGGCCGATGCCCAGCCGCGTGTTGTAGCGCTCGGTCGACTCGCCCATCGCGCACTGGTCGAACGCGCAGAACAGGCCGTCATGGGCCATCGAGTCGAGGATCTCGGCGCTTCCGTACTTGACCCCCTTGCGCATGCCGGGCAGCAGGTGCGGGGCGTTGGTCATCGACTCCATGCCGCCCGCGACCACGATGTCGAACTCGCCCGCGCGGATGAGCTGGTCGGCCATGGCGATGGCGTCCAGGCCCGACAGGCACACCTTGTTGATCGTGATGGACGGGACCGTCATCGGGATGCCCGCCTTGACCGCCGCCTGGCGGGAGGGGAGCTGACCCGACCCGGCCTGCAGCACCTGGCCCAGGATCACGTACTCGACGGCCTCCGGCGCCACCCCGGCACGGTCCAGCGCGGCCTTGACCGCGATGGCGCCCAGGTCCACCGCCCTCAGGCCGGACAGCGAGCCGAGCAGTTTTCCGATGGGGGTACGCGCTCCGGCGACGATGACGGAACCAGACATGCGGGGCCTCCTGTGCACACGAGGGGAGCTCTTTGACACCATACCTATCGGTAGCAGGGTGTTCGCTATGGAGGTGGCCCACATGTTCATGCGCATCGACCACATCGGGATCGCGTGCAACGACCTCGAAGAGAAGATCGCGCTCTTCTCTGAACTGTTCGAGCTGGAGGTGGTCGCCCGCGAGGTCAACGAGGAGCAGGGGGTGAAGGAGGCCATGCTGCGCATCGCCGACGCCGACGGCGGCGGCTCCTACATCCAGCTGCTCGAACCGCTCTCGCCCGACTCCCCCGTGGGGAAATTCCTCGCCAAGAGGGGTGAGGGAGTGCACCACGTGGCGTTCGGCGTCCCGGACGTCGCGGAGGCGATGTCCAAGATCGGCGACAAGGGCGTCCGGCTGCTCGACGAGCGCCCCCGTCACGGTTCCATGGACTCCCGGATCGCGTTTCTGCACCCCAAGGACGTGGGAGGAATGCTGACCGAGTTGGTGCAAGCGGCCAAGGGCTAGCAAACGCAAAAATCGTTCATAAGTAACTAGTCACGCAGAAACCCGGACGGGGCTTCGTACTCGGCATCGGCGGAGTACGCTGGCCTTCCACCGGACATGGAGCCTGCCCCGAGGCACGGGCTCCAGGCTCGGATGCCCCGAACCCCCCGTCCGGCCCGTGTAGCCGTCTCGACAACCCAGGATCGAGCCTCCATGCAGTCCGACATCGACGCCCAGCTCAACAACTTCTTCGAGGACGCACCAGCCCGCGAGTTCGACGTGGTGCTCCGAGGTTACGACCGGCATCAGGTCCACGACCACCTGAAGCAGCTCGACGCCGAGTTGCGCCAGGCTCGCGAGCAGACCACGTCCTTGCAGCGCGAGCTCTCCGACTCCCAGCGCCAGCTGCAGGAGCAGGAGCGGCCCACCTACTCCGGTCTCGGCGCCCGTATCGAACAGCTGCTCCGCCTGGCGGAAGAACAGGCCACGGAGCTCGTCCAGGCGGCCAGGTCCGAGGCCAACGAGATCAAGGCCGCGGCCAAGGTCGAGGCGGCCGACCTGCGTGCCGCCGCGGAGGCCGAGGCGGCCGAGAAGCGGGCGCAGGCGACGCGCGAGAGCGAGGAGATGCGCACCAGCGCCGAGCGCGACGCCGAGGAGATCCGCTCGACCGCCCGCCGCGAGTCCGACGAGCTGACGGCGACCACCGAGCGCGAGGTGGCCAAGCTCCGCGCCACCGCCGACCACGAGGTCGCGGAGAAGCGGGCCGACGCCGAGCGCGAGATCGCCAAGCTGCGCACCACCACCGAGCGCGAGGTCGCCCAGCTGCGAGCCTCGACCAAGCGCGAGCGCGACGAGGTCCTGACCACCGCCAAGCGGCAGGCCGACGAGATGCGCGCGCAGGCTCAGCGGGTGCTGGAGGAGTCCGAGGCCAAGCGGGCGCAGGACGAGGCCGAGTTCGAGATCCAGCTCGCCGCCCGGCGCGAGGAGGCGGAGCGCCAGGAGGCCGAGCGCCACGCCGCCACCCAGGCCGCGACGCAGAAGCTGGTGGCCGAGGCGGAGCAGCGCGCCGCCACCGCCGAGTCCCGGGCCACGAAGGCGACCCAGCAGGCCGAGCAGACCCGCCGCGAGGCCGACCTGCACGCCAAGCAGCTGGTCGCCAACGCGCGCAAGAACTCCGAGCAGATCGTCGCCGAGGCCAAGAGCAGCGCCGAGACCATCGTCACCGAGGCGAAGAACGAAGCCGAGCGCACCCGCACCTCGATGCAGCGCCAGGTCGACGAGCTGACCCGCCAGCGCGACAGCATCACCAGCCACCTCGCCCAGCTGCGCCAGCTGCTCGGCGGCGCGGCGCTGCCGGGCCTCGACCCCGACCCCGCCGTCACCGCGGCCCCGCCGAAGCCGGCCATCGCCGCCGCGTCGGTCGACGACCACCCGGCCCCGGTGGCCGCCCCGGCGGCTCCCGCCAAGGCCGCGAGCAAGTCCGACGACGACGCCGAGTGGTGGCAGGAGTAGGCCGGCACGAGGGGCGTCCCGGGCCGGCTGCACGGGGATCGATCGCATAACCGGAGAGAGCCTGGCGACCAAGGTCGCTAGGCTCTCTCTCGTTGTGCGCCCCCCTCGTGCAGGAGACCCCGTGACCGCAGCAGCCGAGCCCGCCGGAGCGGACTCCCTCCCGAGCCCGGAGCCTCCCGCGGACCCGCCCTCCGCCCTCACGGACGGGGCCAGGACGGCCGCGCCGGCCGGGTCCGGAGATCACGCTCAGGCCACCCCGCGTCCCCCGCGCGCGGAGCAGGGCGCGCGCACCGTCATCCCCGGCGACGTCCCCGCGGGGATCTCGCTGGGTTCGTACGGGATGCCGGGGAAGCCGCTGGCCCGGGGCCCATTCCTGTTCGGGCTGACCGGCGGGCTCGGCGTGCTCACCGCCATCGCGATCGCGCAGATGGTCGTCAGCTCGCTGAGCGTGATCATCATGATCGTGGTGGCGATGTTCCTGGCCGTGGGGCTCAACCCGGCGGTTGAGGCGCTGCAGCGGCGCGGCCTGGCCAGGCGGTGGGCGATCACGTCCGTGTTCGCCGCGGTGATCGTGGCGTTCGTGCTGTTCGGCCTGGCCGTGGTGCCGCCGGTCAGCCGGGAGCTCGCCGACTTCGTGGCGGCCGTGCCCGGCTACATCCGCGAGCTGAGCAGCCACCCGACGCTGCGCGAGCTCGACGCCGACTACCAGATCCTGCCGCAGCTGGCCACGTTCGTCACGAGCACGCTCGGACCGTCGCTGGCCACCGGCGTGGTGGGAGCCGGGCTGGTGGTGATCGACGGCCTGTTCACCACGGTGACGCTGCTGGTGCTCATGCTCTACTTCCTCGGCTCGCTGCACACGATCAAGGCCTACCTGCTCAAGCTGGTCCCCGCCTCGCGCCGCGACCGCACCGGGGCGATCGCCGAGGAGATCCTGGGCGGCATCGGCGGCTACGTCGCCGGCAACATCCTCATCTCGCTCATCGCCGGCGTGCTGACGTGGATCTTCCTGTCGATCCTGGGCGTGGAGTACGCGCTCGCGCTCTCCCTCGTGGTGGCCCTGACCGACCTGATCCCGCTGGTGGGCGCCACGATCGGGGCCGTGGTGGTGACCGGTGTCGCGCTGCTCGGCTCGCTCCCCGCCGGCATCGCCTGCGCGATCTTCTTCGTGATCTACCAGCAGATCGAGAACTACGTCATCTACCCGAAGGTGATGAAACGCTCGGTCGACGTGACCCCGGCGGTGACCGTGATCGCCGCCCTGGTGGGCGGCACGCTGCTCGGCATCGTGGGCGCGCTGCTGGCCATCCCGGTGGCCGCCGCGATCGCCCTGATCATTCGTGAGATCGTGATACCCCGGCAAGCTCAGAGCTGAGGAAGCGCTCGACAGCGGCGTTGAACGCCTCGGGCTGCTCGACGGCGATCAGATGACCGGCCTTGGAGATGATCTCCAGCCGGCCGTCCTGCACCGCTCCGGCCATGGCCCGGGCGTCCGCCGGCGGCGCCAGCTCGTCCTCGTCGCCCACCAGCACCAGCGCGGGCACCTTGAGCGCGGCCAGCGTGTCGAGGGAGTCGGGCCGCGCGGCCATCGCGCGCTGCGCCCAGGCCACGGCCTTGGGCGGCGCCGACTGCACCAGCCCCTTGACCCGGCCGAACACCATGGCCCTGCGCTGCTTGGTGGTGGTCCCGATCAGGCCAGGCAGCACCTCCTCGACCAGTACGCCACTGCCGTCGGCGAGCACCGCCTGGGCGATGCGCTCGCGGTTGTCGCGGGCGGGCGCGGCGTCGGGGCTCGCCTTGGTGGCGGCCAGGATGACGCCCAGCACGCGGTCGGGGTGGCGGCGGCAGAACGCCATGGTCACGTAACCGCCCATCGACAACCCTCCGATGACCGCCCGCTCGACGCCTTCCCCGTCGAGCACCCTGGCAACGTCGTCGGCCATGAGGTCGAGTGACGGCTCGTCGTCGCCGAGCCGCGATCCGCCGAAGCCGCGCAGGTCGGGGGTGATCACCCGGCACGCCCTGGCCAGCCCCTCCCGCTGGGCCAGCCACATGGCCGACGAGAGCGGGAACGCGTGGAGCAGTACGACCGGGAGCCCGGTCCCGGCTGTTCTCGTGTAGAGCTGCACGGACCTCACGGTAGCCCGGTTCCCCGCGACAATCACTCCACAGCCGGTGCCGATATGCGGTGAATGGTCCGTCCGGTTCGTCAGGCGGTGGTGAGGCCGCCGTCGACGATCATCATCTGGCCGGTCATGTAGGACGAGGCCTCACTGGCCAGGAACACGGCCGGCTGGGCGATCTCCTCCACCGTGGCCCAGCGGCGCATCGGCACGTTCGCCACCGTCGCCTGTCCGCCGCTCTCGTCGTCCCACAGGTTGCGGTTGAGGTCGGTGGCGGTCCAGCCGGGGCACAGCGCGTTGACCCGTACCCCCGCCGACGCCCATTCCAGGGCCAGCGTCTTGGTCAGGGCCACCAGACCGGCCTTGGCGGCCGCGTACGGGGCCAGGAAGGGCGCGCCGAGCGCGGCCGCGGAGGCGATGTTGATCACGGACCCGCTGCCGCGGCCGAGCAGGTGGGGCGCGGCGGCGTGGCAGACGGCCATGGCGGAGTCGAGGTTGAGCCGCATGATCTTGTCCCAGCCGGCCAGCCGCAGGTCCTTGAACTCGACCAGGAAGTTGGACCCGCCCGCGTTGTTGACCACCACGTCGAGGTGGCCGAGCCCGGCGACGGCCTCGCGCACGACGGCGGCGGCGGTGTCCCTGTCGGTCAGGTCGGCGGGGATGACCACGGCCTCGCGGCCGCGCGCCTGGATCTCCTTGGCCACCTCGGCCAGCGCGTCGGCCGACCGCGCGGTCAGCGCCACGTCGGCGCCCGCCTCGGCGTACGCGAGCGCGATCGCCTTGCCGATGCCCTTGGACGCCCCGGTGACCAGAGCCTTCTTGCCGTCGAGAGCGAACGCGCCCATGTTGCCTCCTCCGTACGGACCGAACGAGATTCTATGGCGGTCACACCTCGGTGGGGAGGGGGTGACGGTCGGGGACGACGCGGCGGACGATCTCGTTCAGCACGACGCGCACGTACGGCTCGCCCACCCACAGGTGCTTGGCGCCCTCGACGCCGACCACCTCGGCCTGCGGCACCCGCGCGAAGCGGCGCCTGGCCTCGTCGGGGCGCAGGTAGTCGTCGAACTCGGGCACCAGCGCGACCAGCGGCCGGCCGAACCGCGCCCAGGCGTCGAGGTCGGTCTCGTTGGCCCTGTGCAGCGGCGGGGACAGCAGGATGGCGCCTTCGACCAGCGGGTCGTGCCCCCACTTGAGCGCCAGCTCGCTGCCGAACGACCAGCCGACCACCCAGACCCGGGGCAGGTCGTGGAACTCGGCGTACTCCAGCGCCGCCGCCACGTCGAACCGCTCGTCCTCGCCGCCGTCGAACGTGCCCTCGGAGGTGCCCCGGTCGGAGGAGGTGCCGCGGGTGTTGAAGCGCAGCACCGCCAGATCGGCCAGCGCGGGCAGGCGGTTGGCGGCCTTCTTGTAGACATGGCTGTCCATGAAGCCGCCGTGGGTCGGCAGCGGGTGCAGCATCACCAGGGTCGCCGCCGGCGGCCGGTCCTCGGGCAGGGCGAGCTCGCCCACCAGGGTCAGGCCGTCGCCGGTGTGCAGCTCGATCGGCTCACGCCGGGCGGGCAGCACGGTCGCCGCGCGAATTTCCACGTCGCTCCTTCGTCCATCGGGGTCGAGTCGGTCAGTAGCGGCTGCGGCCCGGGCCGCGGTCCAGTCTCTTGCGCCAGCACACCGGATGCCAGTGGCGGCGCTCGTCCTCGCCGCCCGGCCAGTCGGGCCAGGTGACCAGGTGCGGCTGGCCGCCCCGGATCTCCTGGTCGCAGCCGGGACAGCGGTAGTCCTTGGTGGAGGTCCCGCCGGTGAGTGAGCGTACTTTCCACTCACCGTCCGGCCACTCCTCCACCCGGTCGGAGCTGCGCGGGAAGACGGGAGGCCGGGCGGGCTCCTTGCGCCGGGCGCGGCGCGGGCTCATGGCCGCGGGAAGGTGCGCACGCCCGCCGTGACGAGCTGGTCGAGCAGCGGCGCGGGGGCGAACGCCGGCTCGCGGTACTCCGCGTACAGCGCCCGCAGCCCGTCGCGCACCACGTCCAGGCCGACGGACTCCAGCGTCTCGAACGGCCCGGCGGGGTAGCCGCAGCCGAGCCGCATGGCCGAGTCGATCTCGTCGATCGAGGCGTAGCCCGACTCGTACATCCGCACGGCGTCGTTGAGATACGGGTAGAGCAGCGCGTCCACCACGAACCCGGCCCGGTCCTTGCAGGCCACCGGGGCCAGCCCGATCACCTTCATCAGGTCGGCGGCCGCGAAGGCCGCCTCCGGGGAGGTGAGGACCGTGGAGACGACCTCGGCCACCCGGCCGCCCACCACGTGGACACCGACCAGCCGCGACGGGTCGGACAGCTGGACGGCGTGCTCGATCACCGGCCGGTCGGCCATCCGGAGCAGCACGTCGGGCTCCGCCGACCGCTTGAACCCGGCGGTGCCCAGCCGCTCGGCCAGCTCGTCGCCGCCCTGCCCGGCGACGTCGAACGTGATCACCGAGGACTTGGCGGGCTCGTGCGGCCGGGGCTCGTCGCCGTAGAAGCCGCGCCCGCTCTTGCGCCCCAGCAGCCGCGCCGAGACCAGCTCGCGCAGCACCGGCGCGGGCGCGTGGCGGCGGTCGCGGGTCTCGTCGAACAGCACGCCCATGATCTCGTAGGCGGTGTCGAGCCCGATCAGGTCGAGCAGTTGGAACGGGCCCATCGGCAGCCCCGCGCCGTCGCGCATCGCCGCGTCGATGTCGTCGCGCCCGGCCACGCCCTGCTCCATCAGCACGGCGGCGTGGTTGAGGTACGGCAGGAGCAGCCGGTTCACCACGAACCCGGCGCGGTCGCCGACGACCACCGCCGTCTTGCCGAGCCGTACGGCCAGCTCGCGCATCGCCGGCACCACGTCGTCGTCGGTCACGACCGTGCGCACCACCTCGGCCAGCCGCATGACCGGCGCCGGGTTGAAGAAGTGGAGGCCCACCACCCGGCCCGGCCGCCCGGTGGCGGCGGCGATCGCGGTGACCGACAGCGAGGAGGTGTTGGTGGCCAGCACCGTCTCCGGCTTGCAGATCCCGTCGAGGTCGTTCATCAGCGCCGTCTTGTAGCCGAGCACCTCGGGGATGGCCTCGACCACCAGGTCCGCCTCGCGCAGGTCCTCGCGGGAGGTGGTGAGCGTGATCCGGCCCAGGACCTCGTCGCGGTCACCGGCCGCCAGCTTGCCCCGGTCGACCGCGCGCTGCGTCGATCTCTCCAGGTGGCCCCGGCCGCGGGCGAGCGCGTCGGCGTCGGCCTCCACCCCGATGACCCGCAGCCCGCCCCGGGCGAACACTTCCGCGATCCCGGCACCCATCGTGCCGAGCCCGACCACTCCCACCATTTCAAACGCCATGCTTGTAGTTTTACAGAGCCGCTAGGGTGGACTCTCATGCGGCTGGTCATCGCGCGATGCAGCGTCGACTACATCGGACGGCTCACGGCACATCTCCCGATGGCGCCGAGGCTCGTGCTCATCAAGGCGGACGGGAGCGTGTCGATCCATGCGGACGACCGCGCCTTCAAGCCGCTCAACTGGATGAACCCGCCGTGCAAGCTCAAGGAGGACGGCGAGACCTGGACCGTCACCCACGGCAAGACCGGCGAGAAGCTGGTCCTGACGATGGCCGAGATCCTCCACGACTCCTCCCACGAGCTGGGCGTCGACCCTGGGCTGATCAAGGACGGCGTCGAGGCCCACCTGCAGGAGCTGCTCGCCGAGCACATCACCACTCTCGGCGAGGGCTACACGCTCATCCGGCGTGAATACATGACGGCGATCGGCCCCGTCGACATCCTGTGCCGCGACGCCAAGAGCGCGACGGTGGCGGTCGAGATCAAGCGCCGTGGCGAGATCGACGGCGTCGAGCAGCTCACCCGCTACCTGGAGCTGCTCAACCGCGACCCGCTGCTGGCCCCGGTGCGCGGGGTGTTCGCCGCCCAGGAGATCAAGCCTCAGGCCAGGGTGCTGGCGGCCGACCGCGGCATCGAGTGCGTCACGCTCGACTACCAGGCGCTGCGCGGCATCGAGCCGGAGAACCCGACGCTCTTCTGAGCCACCGGCCCGCTAGTAAGCGACGGCTTACCGTTCTATGTTGGCGTCATGACGACGCTCACATTCGACTCCCTGAATCCCGCGACCGGAACGGTCGTCGCCAGTCACCCCAAGCACGACGCCGAGGCGGTGCGCGCGGCCGTCGCCCGGGCGCAGGAGGCCGCCGAGTGGTGGGAGGGGCTGGGACACGCGGGCCGCAGGCGCAGACTGCTCGACTACAAGGCGGTCGTCACGCGCGAGCTGCGGCAGCTGGCCGCGCTGGTGCACGAGGAGACGGGCAAGCCGGTCGCGGACGCCACGCTGGAGATCGTGCTGGCGATCACGCACATCGACTGGGCGGCCCGCAACGCGCGGAAGGTGCTGGGGCCGCGCCGGGTCTCCCCCGGGATGGTCGGCGCCAACCTGTCGGCCACGCTGGAGTACCTGCCGCTGGGCGTGGTCGGGGTCATCGGGCCGTGGAACTACCCGGTGTTCACCCCGATGGGGTCGATCGCGTACGCGCTCGCGGCGGGCAACGCGGTGGTGTTCAAGCCGAGCGAGTTCACGCCCGGGGTGGGGGTGCGGCTGGCGGAGCTGTTCGCGGAGGCGGTGCCGGAGCGGCCGGTGTTCCAGACGGTGACGGGGCTGGGCGAGACGGGCGCGGCCCTGGCGCGGGACCCCCGGGTGAAGAAGATCGCCTTCACCGGTTCGACGGCGACGGCCAAGCGGGTCATGGCGGCCTGCGCGGAGAACCTGACGCCGATGGTGGCGGAGTGCGGCGGCAAGGACGCGTTCATCGTCGACGCCGACGCCGACGTCGAGGCGGCGGCGGACGCGTGCCTGTGGGGCGCGCTGTCGAACGCCGGCCAGACGTGCGTGGGCGTGGAGCGGGTGTACGTGGTCGACGCCGTGTACGAGCCGTTCATGCGGGCGCTGTCGGAGCGGGCCGCCACGGTGAAGGCGGGCGAGCACTACGGGCCGATCACCATGCCGGGGCAGCTCGACATCATCAAGCGGCACATCGACGACGCCACCAAGTCCGGCAGGACGGTCGCGGGCGGGCCCGACTCGGTGCGGCCGCCGTACGTGGACCCGGTGATCGTGGAGGACGTGCCCGAGGACTCACCGGCGGTGCGCGAGGAGACGTTCGGGCCGACGATCACGGTGCGCCGCACCAAGGACGCTCAGGAGGCGCTGGAGCTGGCCAACGACACGGCGTACGGGCTGGCCGGCACGGTGTTCTCCGGGAACCGGCGCAGGGCGATGGCGCTGGCGCGCGCGATGCGCACCGGGATGGCGTCCGTCAACTCGGTCATCTCGTTCGCGAGCGTGGCCTCGCTGCCGTTCGGCGGTACGGGCGACTCCGGTTTCGGTCGTATCCACGGCGCCGACGGGCTGCGCGAGTTCGCCCGCGCCAAGGCCATCGCGCGGCAGCGCTTCCCGGTGCCCGGAATGCGGCTGACCTCGTTCTCCCGGCAGCCTGACGAGCTTGAGCGGCTGATCAGACTTGTCACGTTCTTGCACGGACGACGTAAGAGGTAAACTGCCCGCCCTTTCCACAATCCGATCATCCATCCATAATTGTGTGCTCGGGGGCCACGATCATGTTGGACGGGTGGAATGTGAACCGGTCTTACCGGGGGATGTCAGCGGAACAAAGGCTGGCCGACAGACGCGAGCGGCTGATGACAGCCGCCTACACGCTATACGCGAAGCCTGGTTTCGCGGCCACGACGATCGAAAGGCTGTGCTCCGAGGCGCGGATCTCCAACCGCGCCTTCTATGAATGTTTCGGCGGCCGGGAGGAACTCTTACAGGCGTTGCACGAGCGCTGCGTCGAAGAAAGCCTCGCCGTGGTGGCGAAGGCCGTGCAGGACGCGCCCGACACGCTGGACGGCCGGATCAGGGCGGGAATTCGGGCCTATATCGAGTTCACCACCGCCGACTGGCGCAGGGCCCGGATCATGCATGTGGAGGTGCGCAGATCCGGCGATGTGCTGATGATGTCGCGGCAGCGCGCCATCGACTCCTTCGCCGGGCTCGTGGAGGAAGCCTGGGCCGATTTCCCGCAGGCGCCGGGGGTGAATCGGCGGCTGGTGGCGCTGGGGGTAATTGGCGGGCTTCAGGAGCTGCTCATCGAATGGCTGCTGGCCGACCGGCCGCCGGAGCTCGACGAACTCGTGGGCGTGGCCGTGCATCTCTTCCTGCGTGCACTGACGCCGTAACGCCGCAATTTGGCCCGCCGTATTCAACGTTTGAATGCGGCGAAATACGGATTCACGCCACCGCGGCGGTGTGCGCTTCGACGTGGAGGACCCGGTTCAGCCGGGTCACCGCCAGGATCCGCATGATCCGCGGCGGCACCGCGCGCAGCACCACGCGGCGGTCTATGTCGAGCGCGAGCCTGTGCGTGCCCACGAGCACGCCGAGGCCGGTGGCGTCGATCATCTCCAGTTCGGAAAGGTCGAGGATCAGGTCGCCGGCGCCGGACTCGACCGCCTCGTGCAGGCGTTCGCGCACTCCCGCCGACGTGCCCGCGTCGAGCCGGGCGCCGAGCCGCACCACCTGACCCTTGGGATTGCCCCGGACGCGCATGCCACCTCCTCCATGGGGATATATGCCCCCCTACCCACGTACGGGCAAGGACACGACAGCGGTGAGCAGAAACCCCCCGTCGCCGTCGGGCCCGGCGGTGAGCTCGCCGCCCACGGCGGCCACCCGCTCCTCCAGCCCCAGCAGCCCGCTACCGGTCCCCGCACCGTCCAGCGCGCCGGCGCCGTCGTTGTGCACGCGCAGCTCCGCCTCGTCCTCGGTGAACCGCAGGAGGAGGTCGCAGCGGGTGGCGGTGCTGTGCTTGAGCACGTTGGTCACCGCCTCGCGCACCACGTAGGCGAACACCGGCGCCACCTCGCCCGGCAGGTCACGATAGGGCAGCCGGGTGTGGCAGGCGATGCCCGCCGCTTCGAGCACGTCTTTCACGCTATTCAGCTCGGCGGTCAAGTCAAGCTCGCGGTAGCCGCGCACGGCCTGCCGCAGCTCGCGCAGCGCCGTCCTGGTGAGCTCGTTGACCTCGGCCATCTGCGACCTGGCCGCCGCCGGGTCCTGGTCCGAGAGCCGCACCGCGAGCCCCGCCTTGACCGCGATCGCGGACAGCCGGTGCCCCACGAGGTCGTGCAGGTCCCTGGAGAAGCGCAGCCGCTCCTCGGCCAGGGCCAGGCGGGTGTGCGCCTCCCTGCCCTCGTGCGCCTGGATGGTCAGCGTCAGCAACCACATCCACACCCGGTTCGTGGGAGGGAAGGCGGCGCAGAACACCCCGTACATGAGGGCCAGGTACAGCAGGTTCCGGCCCGCGCTCCAGTCGCCGCCCAGCAGATGGCCCGGATCGCTCAGGTAGGTGACGTAGGCCAGTCCCACGCCCGTGACGAACGTGCCCACCGCCATCAGGATGGCCACCCTGGACGGCACCTCCAGCGAGGCCACCGCCAGCCAGGCGATCAGGACGAAGCCGAAGGACATCGGGTCCGCACCGCCGACGGCAGCCGTCACGACGGCCGTCGCCCCGGCCACCGCCACCTCACGGACGGGGTAACGGCGCTCGGTCAGCGCCGCGGAGATACGCAGGTAGACCCAGGTGAAACCAGCAATCAAGATCATCGCGGGCACGGTGCGGGCCCAGGAAAGCGGCTCCCCGTTGAGCGCCGACAAGACCACGCGGGTGCCGGTGAACAGCCACAGGAAGCCCACCAGAGTCGCCAGCATCCACCAGGTCTTGCGTCGCGCCCGGTCGATCTCGTTCATTACTTCGCGCGCAGCACTTCGCCGAGTTTCACCCTGGCCCCGGTACGCAGGACGGCGCGCTCGTACACCTTGGCCCCGAAGGCCAGGATGGCCAGCACCGCCAGCACCATGAGCCCGGCGGACGCGGCGACCTCCCAGAGGGGCACCTCGGTGGCCGCCATCCGCACCGGCATCACCATCGAGGAGAACGGCGGGACGAACGAGACGATCGTGGCGAGGGTGCCGGTGGGGTCGGTGGTCGCGTAGAAGGCCACGAAGTAGGCCGCCATGATGAGCATGGTCATCGGCGACATCACGTTGCCGACCTCCTCCTGGCGCGACACCAGAGAGGCCAGCGCGGCGCCCAGCGTGGCGAAGAACGCGTAGCCGAGCACGAACCAGACGAGGACCCCGGCCACGATGCCCGTCATGCCCGGCGGGAAGTCGGCGGCGAACCCGGAGGCGAACGAGGCGCCGATGCCGGCCACCAGGATCGCGCCGAGGTTGATCAGCCCGAGCACGCCCAGACCGATGACCTTGCCGCCGAGGAGCTGCCACGGGCGCACCGAGCTGAGCAGGATCTCCACGATCCGGCTGCCCTTCTCCTCCACCACGCCCATGGCGACCATCATGACCTGTCCGAGGATGAGCATGAACAGCACCAGCACCAGCACCACGGCGATGCCGGTCCTGGCCGCCTGGTAGCGGGTGTCCGCGCCGACGGACTCCATCTGCAGGGGCGCGATCTGCACCCCGGCCGCGCCCAGCTTCGCCTCGCGGTGCGTGCTCTGCAGGAGGACGCCCAGCTCGGTCTCGATCTGCCCGTCGGTGAACACCTTGGCCCCGTCGACCAGCACCGCGTCCACGTCCCCGTCGAGCACGGCCCGCGTGGCCGCGGCCTCGTCGGGGAAGCTGCGCCACTCGAACTCGATGTCCGGCGCCGCCGCTTCCAGCGGCAGCTGCTGCGAGTTCACGGTGCCGATCGTGTACGAGTCAGGACCGTCGAACAGCTTGGGCGCGAACGCCAGCGCTCCCACCACCACGACGGTGACCAGCAGGCTGATGACGAACGACCGGGTCCGTATCTGCGTCGTGATCTCCCGCCGCGCGACCAGCATCATCCCGTTCACGCCACGGCCTCCTTGAAGATCTCGGTGAGGGTCGGCTGCTCGACCCCGAAGTGCTCGACGTGTCCCGCCTTGATGGCCCGGCGCAGGATGTCCTGGTCGTCGCCGTCCTCGGTGACCAGCACGTGCCGGTTGCCCTGCACGTTGACCTGACCCGGCAGGCCGTCCGCCCACCCGGGAGCCGGGTCGCGGACCACGACCCGCAGCATGCCGCCCTCGGCGGCGCGCAGCTCGTCGACCGTGCCGCTGGCCACCATCCGGCCCGCGGAGACGATGCCCACGGAGTCGCACAGCCGCTCCACCAGTTCGAGCTGGTGGCTGGAGAAGATCACCGGCACCCCGCCGCGGCACCGCTCCTGCAGCACCGTGGCCAGCGCGTCGACCGCGATCGGGTCGAGACCGGAGAACGGCTCGTCCAGGATCAGCAGCTCGGGGTCGTGCACGAGCGCCACCGCGAGCTGGACGCGCTGCTGGTTGCCCAGCGACAACGACTCCACGCTGGAGTTCCTGCGGTCCGTCAGGCTGAGCCGCTCCAGCAGGTCCTCGGTGGCCTTCTTCGCCTCGGCCTGGCTCATCCCGTGCAGCCGGCCGAAGTACTCGATCTGCTCGCCCGCGCGCATCTTCTGGTAGAGGCCGCGCTCCTCCGGCATATAGCCGAAGCGCTGGCGGTCGGCGTGCGTCATGGGCTCGCCGCGCCAGCTCACGGTGCCGGCGTCGGCCTTGAGCACGCCCATGACGATCCGCATGGTCGTCGACTTGCCCGCGCCGTTCGCGCCCACGAACCCGAACATCTCACCCGGCCGGACGGTGAAGCCGATCCCGTCCAGGGCCTGCTTTCCCTCGGGCGCCCCGGGGCCTCCGGCGAAGCGCTTGCGCAGCCCGCTTATCTCGAGCATCAGGTCCTCTCCTTCGTCATGGATAGATCGTGGCGCGTGCGGCATTCGCCTGGTAGTCGTGGAAATCAGCGGCCTGGGGTGTGATCCGCGTCCGTTCCGGATGACATTTGTCATTACGCTGAGCACATGACGCGCGCAGACAAGGACAAACCGGTCGTCCTCTCCCGTATCTACACCCGCACGGGGGACGACGGCACCACCACGCTCGGCGACATGAGCCGGACTTCGAAGACCGATCCGCGGCTGGCCGCCTACGCGGACGTGGAGGAGGCCAACGCCCATCTCGGGCTGGCCCTGGCGCACGACACCCTGCCCGGCGACCTCGTACCGGTGCTGCGGCGCGTCCAGAACGAGCTGTTCGACCTCGGGGCCGACCTGTCCAGCCCGATCACCGAGAATCCCGAGTTCCCGCCGCTACGGGTCGAGCAGTCGTACATCGACTGGCTGGAGGAGCAGTGTGACCTCTTCAACGAGCGGCTCAAGCCGCTGCGCAGCTTCATCCTGCCGGGCGGCGACCCCGCCACCGCCGCGCTCCACCTGGCGCGCGTGACCGTCCGCCGCGCCGAGCGCACCACGTGGGCGGCGCTGCACGAGCACGAGGACATGAACCCGCTGACCGCCACCTACCTCAACCGGCTGTCGGACCTGCTCTTCATCCTGTGCAGGATCGCCCACGACGGCGACGAGATCCTCTGGAAGCCCGGCGGCACCCGCTAGCCGGTCAGGCGACGTCCAGATAGGCGCTCGGCGGCGCCGACTCCAGCCAGGCCAGGAAACCGGTCAGGGCGTCGGCGCTCATCGCCAGCGAGACGTCACGGGTAGAGCCGGAGCAGTCGACGGCGTACAGCCCGTTGTCGAGCTCTCTGCGCCCGGAAACGACGAGGCCGCGCCTCGCGATCGCGTGGCGCGGCCTCAGTCGCACACCCAGGAGCGGGATCCAGTGGAGTTCTCCGTCGGCATAGCGTGCCACTCCGGCACGCCACCCCCCGTCGCCCGCCTTCAGGCGGCACGGTACGTTGCCGCGGCGGGCCACCATGAACACCCGCGCGCCCACCAGGGCGGCGGCCAGCAGCGCGCAGATCACCAACGTTGCCACCATGCCGCCCCCCAAAGGCTCGTGTAAGTCAGACCTCTTCGCCCGCCGCGCGCAGCCGTGCCCGAGCCCGCTTGGCCTCGAGCGCCGCGTCGGCGTCTTCCTGGTTGGCCTCGACAGAGGCCTGCGCGCGGTCGAGAGCGTCACGGGCCGCGGCGACGTCGACCTCGGAACCGAGCTCGGCCGCCTCCGCGAGCACCGAGACCTCGTCGTCGGCCACGGAGATGAAGCCCCCGTGAACCGCGGCGACCAGGTCGGACTCACCCTCCCGCTTCACGCGCAGCACGCCGCCCTCGACGAGGACGCCGAGCACGGGTGCGTGTTGCGGCATGATACCGATCTCGCCGTCCACGGTCTTGGCAATCACCATGTCGGCCTCGCCCGACCAGATCTCACGCTCGGGTGAGACAACCCCTACGCGTAGCTTAGCCACTGGTGTAGGTTCCTTTCCGATCAGGTGGTGGCACGGCCGGCCGCCGCGCCACCACCATAAGAGGGCGGTTTAGCGGCTCTCGAGTTCCTTGGCCTTGGCCACGGCCTGGTCGATGCCACCGACCATGAAGAACGCCTGCTCGGGCAGGTGGTCGTACTCGCCCGCGCACAGCCCCTTGAACGAGGCGATGGTCTCGTCCAGCGGCACGGTCTCGCCCGGCTGGCCGGTGAAGGCCTCGGCCGCGTACATCGGGTGCGACAGGAAGCGCTCGATGCGGCGGGCCCGCTGGACGGTGACCTTGTCCTCCTCGGAGAGCTCGTCGATGCCGAGGATGGCGATGATGTCCTGGAGCTCGCGGTACTTCTGCAGGATCCGCTTGGTCTCCTGGGCCACCCGGTAGTGCTCCTCGCCCACGATCTGCGGGTCGAGGATCCGGGAGGAGGAGTCGAGCGGGTCCACCGCCGGGTAGATGCCCTTCTCCGAGATCGGCCGCGAGAGCACGGTCTGCGCGTCGAGGTGCGCGAACGCGTTGTGCGGAGCCGGGTCGGTGATGTCGTCCGCGGGCACGTAGATCGCCTGCATGGAGGTGATCGAGTGACCACGCGTCGAGGTGATGCGCTCCTGGAGCACACCCATCTCGTCGGCCAGCGTCGGCTGGTAACCCACCGCGGACGGCATGCGGCCGAGCAGCGTGGAGACCTCGGAACCGGCCTGCGTGAAGCGGAAGATGTTGTCGATGAACAGCAGCACGTCCTGCTTCTGCACATCGCGGAAGTACTCCGCCATGGTCAGCGCGGACAGCGCCACCCGCAGCCGGGTGCCCGGCGGCTCGTCCATCTGGCCGAAGACGAGCGCGGTGTCCTTGAGGACGTCCGCCTCCTCCATCTCCAGCCAGAGGTCGTTGCCCTCACGGGTGCGCTCGCCGACCCCGGCGAAGCACGAGGTGCCGCCGAAGTTACGGGCGACGCGGCGGATCATCTCCTGGATCAGAACGGTCTTGCCGACGCCCGCGCCGCCGAACAGACCGATCTTCCCACCCTGCACGTACGGGGTGAGCAGGTCGATGACCTTGATGCCGGTGACCAGCAGCTCGGTGCGGGACTCGAGCTGGTCGAAGGGCGGCGACGGCCGGTGGATGCCCCACCGCTCCTCGATCTTGAGCGACGAGGTCGGCACGTCGAGCGTCTCGCCCAGCGCGTTCCACACGTGGCCCTTGACGACGTCGCCGACGGGCACCGAGATCGGGCCGCCGGTGTCGGTCACCGCCTGGCCACGGACCAGGCCGTCGGTCGGCTGCATGGAGATGGCCCGGACGAGGTTGTCGCCCAGGTGCTGGGCCACCTCGAGGGTCAGGGTCCTGGTCTCGCCGCCGAGGGTCACGTCGACCTTGAGCGCGTTATAGATCTCCGGCATCGTCTCGACGGAGAACTCCACGTCGACGACGGCGCCGGTGACACGTGCCACGCGGCCAGTGCCGGCCGCGGGGGTTTCTACAGTTTCAACAGCCTCTGCAGTCATTTCACTCTTTCCCCGCTGCGGCGTCAGCGAGCGCGTTGGCGCCACCGACGATCTCGCTGATTTCCTGGGTGATCTCGGCCTGGCGAGCCTGGTTCATCTGCTGGGTGAGAATCCGCATCAGCTCGTTGGCGTTGTCGGTCGCGGACTTCATCGCGCGCCGCCTCGCGGCCTCCTCGGAGGCCGCCGACTGCAGCAGCGCGGTGAAGATGCGGGACTCCACGTAGCGCGGCAGCAGCGACTCCAGCACGTCGCCGGCGGTCGGCTCGAACTCGAAGTACGGCGGGATCACGGTGGCTTCCGTCGCCTCGGTCACCTCGACCTCGAGCGGCAGGATCCGCCGGACCACGACGTTCTGCGTGAGCATCGAGACGAACTGCGTCGAGACGATGTGGATCTCGTCGATCCCGTTGTCGTCCTTGAACGAGTCGATCAGCGTGGTCGCGATCTCCTTGGCGTCGGCGTACGACGGGTTCCTGGAGAAACCGGTCCACTGACCGCCCATCTCGCGCTGGCGGAAGGTGTGCCAGGTGACTCCCTTGGTCCCGCTGACGAACGGGATGTACTGCATCCCGCGGCCCTCGATGAGCCCGCGCAGCGCTTCGGCCTCACGCAGCACGTTGGCGTTGAAGCCGCCGCAGAAGCCGCTGTCGCTGGTGACGATGAGGACGCCCGCCTTGGCGGGGTTCTCCTTCGCCACGGTCAGCGGATGGTCGACGCTGGCCGCGTTGCTGACGACGCCGGTGACGGCGCGAGTGATCTCGCGCTCGTACGGCAGCGCCGCCTGCATCCGTTGCTGCGCCCGCACGATCCGTGAGGAGGCGATGAGCTCCTGGGCGCGCGTGATCTTCGCGGTCGACTTGACCGAGTTGATCCGCCGCCGCAGCAGCCTTAGCTGGGCACCCATGTGCTACTTCCCCGTCGCCGGACGGACGACCTTCTTGATCTTCTCCTGGCCGACCTCGTCCGCCTCGAGCGGCGCCACCGGCTCGTCCTTCACCAGCAGCTCGCCCGAAGAGGTGGTGAAGCCCTTCTTGAACTCCGAGATGGCGTCCTTGAGAGCGGTCGCCGCGTCGTCCGGCAGCTCCTTGGTCTCACGGATGCCGTCGAAGATGCCCTTGTGCGAGGAGGCCAGGTAGTCGAGGAACTCCGACTCGAAGCGGCGGACGTCCTCGACCGGCACCTCGTCGAGCTCACCGGTCGTGCCGGCCCACACCGACACCACCTGACGCTCGACCGGGAACGGTGAGTACTGCGGCTGCTTGAGCAGCTCGACCAGACGCTGACCGCGGTCGAGCTGGGCCCGAGAGGCGGCGTCGAGGTCGGAGGCGAAGGCCGCGAAGGCCTCCAGGTCGCGGTACTGCGACAGGGAGAGCTTGAGCGTGCCGGCCACCTTGCGCATGGCCTTGACCTGGGCCGAACCGCCGACTCGGGAGACGGAGATACCGACGTTGATCGCGGGACGGACGCCCGCGTTGAACAGGTCGGTCTCCAGGAAGCACTGGCCGTCGGTGATGGAGATGACGTTGGTCGGGATGAACGCCGACACGTCGTTGCCCTTGGTCTCGATGATCGGCAGACCGGTCATCGAGCCCGCGCCCATGTCGTTGGAGAGCTTCGCGCAGCGCTCCAGCAGGCGGGAGTGGAGGTAGAAGACGTCACCGGGGAACGCCTCGCGGCCCGGCGGGCGGCGCAGCAGCAGCGAGACCGCGCGGTAGGCGTCGGCCTGCTTGGTGAGGTCGTCGAAGATGATGAGGACGTGCTTGCCCTGGTACATCCAGTGCTGGCCGATGGCCGAACCGGCGTAGGGGGCGATGTACTTGTAACCCGCGGGGTCGGAGGCCGGGGCGGCGACGATGGTCGTGTAGTCCATCGCGCCCGCCTCCTCAAGGCGGGAACGCACCTGCGCGATCGTCGAGCCCTTCTGACCGACGGCGACGTAGACGCAGCGCACCTGGCGCTCCGGGTCGCCCGACAGCCAGCCCTCGCGCTGGTTGAGGATCGTGTCGACGGCGATCGCGGTCTTGCCGGTGCCGCGGTCGCCGATGATCAGCTGACGCTGGCCGCGGCCGATCGGGGTCATCGCGTCGATCGCCTTGATGCCGGTCTGCAGCGGCTCCTTCACGGGCTGCCGCTGGACGACCGACGGGGCCTGCAGCTCCAGGGCGCGCAGCTCCTCGTGCTCGATCGCGCCCTTGCCGTCGAGCGGCTTGCCCAGGGGGTCGACGACGCGGCCGAGGAAGTTGTCGCCGACGGGCACGGACAGGACCTCGCCCGTCCTGCGGACCGTCTGGCCCTCCTCGATGCCGGCGAACTCGCCGAGGATAACGACACCGATCTCGCGCGGGTCGAGGTTAAGTGCCAGGCCGCGCGTACCGTTCTCGAACTCGAGCAGCTCGTTCGCCATCGCCGAGGGAAGGCCGGAGACATGGGCGATACCGTCGCCGGCGTCGACGACGGTCCCGATCTCCTCGCGCGCGGCGCCTTCCGGTTCGTACGCCTGGACGAAGCGCTCAAGCGCGTCCCGGATCTCGTCCGGCCGGATCGTAAGCTCCGCCATCTCTACTCTGTCTCCCTATTCGCCTAGCCGGCCAACCGGCGGCGGACTTCTTCGATTCGTCCCACAATGGTGGTGTCGATGATCTCGTCGCCGATGCGGACCGAGAACCCACCGAGCACTCGCTTGTCCACCTCGACGTTCAGGTGCACGTCACGGCCGTAGGAGGAGCGCAGCCACGTGATGAGACGCTGCCTCTGCTCCTCGGTCAGCTCGACCGCGCTGCGGACCACGGCGACCAGGCGCCGGCTCTGCTGAGCCACCAGCCGGCCGAACTCCTCCAGCCCTGTCTCCAGGCTACGTCCTCGTGGATGTACCACAACCTGCGTGATGAGCCGCATCGTGCTGGGCGCGACCTTGCCTTCGAGCAAGGACCGCAGCAGCTCGCGCTTGCCCTCCGCCGGGGCGCCGGCGTCGCTGAGCGCGCGGCGCAGCGACGGGTTGGCGGCGACGATGCGGCCGAAGCGGAAGAGCTCGTCCTCCACGTCGTCGAGCCGCCGCTGGCTCTCCGCCTCGGCGGCGGCCGCGACCACGCCGAGCCGCTCGATCACGTCGGCCAGGTCGCCGACGCGCGACCACCGGGCCGAGACCGCGGCCTCGGTGGTGGCGACCGCCGACTCGCTGACCTTGCCCTCCAGCAGCACGCGCACGCTCTGCGCCTTCTGCTCGGCGGGCCTCGCCGGGTCGGACAGCGCCCGGCGCAGGCCGTGCTCGCGGTCGAGCAGATCCGCGACCGCGAACAGCTCGTCGGAGAGCGTGCCGAGGTCAGCGCTGCCCGCGACCGCGTTGAAGCGCTCCTCGACCTCTGCCAGCGAGGTTCTGCTCATGCCGCGCATTAGCGCACCGCCTGCGCGTTGGAGCTCTCCAGCTCGTCGAGGAACCGGTCGACGATGCGGCTCTGCCGGGCCTCGTCCGTCAGCGACTCGCCGACGATGCGGCCGGCCAGGTCGGTCGACAGACGGCCGATCTCGGTGCGGAGCTGGGCGAACGCCGCCTGGCGGTCGGCCTCGATCTGGGCGTGTGCGGCCTCGACGAGGCGACGGGCCTCGGCCTGCGCCTCCTCGCGGAGCTCCGCCTTGATCAGCGCGGCCTGCTCGCGAGCTTCCTCGCGGAGCCTGGCCGCCTCGCGCCGCGCCTCTTCGAGCCGCTCGGCGTACTGCTGCTGCAGGGCCTGGGCCTGAGCCTGGGCCTCCTCCGCCCTCTTGATGCCGCCCTCGATGGCGTCGGTGCGCTCGGCCAGCGTCTTCTGGATGCGCGGGACGAGCATCTTGCCGACGACGAGAACGACGACGAAGAACGAGAAGATGCCGACGACGAGCTCGTAAGTGTGCGGCATGAGGGGGTTGGCACCCTCCTCCGCCGCCACTGTGAGGAGCGTAGCTGCCATGTTCATGGGTGCAGCCTTTCGTCAGGGGATGCTTCTGGCCGTCAGAGAGCCTGGAAGATGAACGGCGCGACCAGACCGATCAGGGCGAGGGCCTCGGTGAGGACGAAGCCGAGGAGCATGTTCTGGCGGATCAGGCCGTAGGCCTCGGGCTGGCGGGCGATGGCCTGCACGCCCTGACCGAAGATGATGCCGACGCCGATGCCGGGGCCGATGGCGGCGAGACCGTAACCGATGGCGGTGACGTTGCCGGAGACCTCAGCGAGAAGACCCATTGCTCTTATTCCTTTACTGGACGGCCGGTGAAGTGGAGTCTCACCGGTCATGGATATTCCGGTATGGGGTTCAGTGCTCCGCGTGCAGCGAGCCACCGATGTACATCGCGGCCAGCATCGCGAAGAGGAATGCCTGCAGGAACTGGATGAACATCTCGAAGCCGGTGAGGATGATGGTCATCACCACGCCGAGGACACCGATGGTGGAGCCCGGCAGGGTCAGCTTCTCGAAGAGGAACCAGAAACCCACCATGCTGAAGAAGGCGAGCAGCATGTGGCCCGCGAACATGTTCGCGAACAGTCGCACGGCGTGCGTGAACGGCGCGATGATCATGTTCGAGAGGAACTCGATCGGGGCCAGCAGTAGATAGATCGGCTTCGGCAGCCCCGGCGGGAACATCATGTTCTTGAAGTAGCCGATGCCACCCTGGTGCTTGACGCCCAGGTAGATCTTCAGGACGTAGATCGAGAGCGCCAGCACGAACGGGAAGGCGATGTGCGAGGCGACCGGGAACTGGAGGAAGGGGATGACGCCCATGAGATTCCAGACCAGCACCAGGAAGAAGACGCTGACGAGCAGGCCCATCCACCGGTCGGTGTCCTTGCCCAGGAAGGGCCGGGCGACCTGGTCACGAACGAACATGTAGCCATATTCGGTGACGTTCTGGATGCCCCGGGGGACGAGTTTCGGCTTGGCGAAGGCCGCCCAGCACACGCCGATCACGATGATCGAGCTGAGAATGGCGAGCAGGACCGGCTTGGTGAACCAGGCGACCCCGGGAATGATGGGGGGCAGGTCGAACAGCTCGCCAGGCGTCGGCGCACCGAACTCACCCGGTGGTGCCGCTAGGACCGTCAGCGCACTCACGCGGCGTTCCCTTCAACGTCGTAGTGGATCACAGGAATTTCCTCGGCGAAGCGGTCGCGGCGTGGGGCTAGCGACCGTGCCGTCGGTAGACCGCGTAGCCGGCCAGCACCAGCCCCAGGACGATGCCTATGGGGAAGAACGCGGACAGGTCGAGCCAACGGTCCAGCAACCAGCCGATGCCGCCGTAGACCGCCATCCCGGCGAGAAGATAGCTGGGGACTGACCACATGGCGTCGGCGAAGTCGCGACCGTCTGTCTCCGGTCGGCGTTCCTGTTCGCTCATCGCGGCCCTGACGATAGCAGGCGGGCAGAGGACTAGTCATATCGGACCCCGTGTTTTACCAGGCTCATCAGTCGCCGTGCCCGGGGACCTTGGCGTCGGGGTCGACGTACAGCATCTTGGTCTTGAGGAAGGCGCGGACCTCGAAGGCCGTCCACACGATCGTGCCGACCACCACGGTCCAGGCGAAAGCCTGCGAGTTCCACAGCGTGGTGTCGCCGAAGGTGGCCAGCATCAGCATGATGACGATGACCTTCACGAGGTAGCTGCCCATCGCGGCGATGGCCATCAGCTGGGGCGAGACGCGGGCCGCGTACGACACGGCCACCACGCTGACGCTGAAGAAGACCATCACCAGGAGCACGCCGATGGCCGCGCCGAGCGCTCCTTTGCCACCGGCCAGGATGGTGGCCGCGGCCAGCGCGACGACTCCGACCCCGAGGGTGGGAAGCGCGGCGCTTTTCAGTACGCGCACGTCGTTGGCCTGCATCGGTGCTCCATCGCGAGTTATCAAGCGAGCGTTTGC
Organism: Nonomuraea sp. NPDC050478; assembly: GCF_044458265.1. Lineage (NCBI taxonomy): Bacteria > Bacillati > Actinomycetota > Actinomycetes > Streptosporangiales > Streptosporangiaceae > Nonomuraea > Nonomuraea sp. NPDC050478. Next base: position 237,822 of record NZ_JBITHT010000005.1, read on the forward strand.
TACCTCCAGAACACGAAAATCTGGAGGCCCTGCTCGTGAAAGATATCACAAGCTCACGGAAGGCTGCTTTTACCTGCCGTTTCTAGTTCGCGATCACGATCGGCCCGGATAGATGGGAATGACCGAGTTCGGATCGGTGCTCGGCCGCTCCCGCGGCGGGCCGGGCGGCGGCACCGGCCGCCGGAACTCGGCGTCGGGCCGGACCGGCGGCATCGGGCCGGTGGGCGGGCCGTCGTCGTCGTCGCTCGACGGCTTGCCCCGCGAGGTGTGCGCGCCGCCCCGGCCCCGCCAGCGCGGCAGCGCCATCAGCACCAGCACGCCCAGGGCCAGCAGGATGACCACCGGGAACGCCAGCACCGGCACCGTGACCACGGACATCGCGAAGATGCCGAACGCGAACAGGAACGTCCACGCGTACATGATCATCACGGACTGCCGGTGGGAGTGGCCGATGTCCATCAGCCGGTGGTGCAGGTGGCCGCGGTCGGGCGCGAACGGCGACATCCCGTAGGAGGTGCGGCGCACCACGGCCGTTATCAGATCGATGAGCGGGAGCACCAGGACCGCGGCCGGCACCAGCAGGGGCAGCAGCACGCCGAACCGGTTGATGCCCTCGATGACCGACGGGTCCACCGGCATCACGGTGACGAGCGACGAGGCCAGCACCAGCCCGATCAGCATCGCGCCGGTGTCGCCCATGAAGATCTTGGCCGGGTGGAAGTTGTGCGGCAGGAAGCCGATGCAGGCCCCGATGAGCACGGCGGAGATGGCGGCGGTGGTGGTGATGCGGTCACCGCTGATGTTCTGCCCGAGGTAGATGGAGTAGGCCCAGGTCGCCATGGCGGCGATGCACACGATGCCGGCCGCGAGCCCGTCGAGCCCGTCGACGAAGTTGACCGCGTTGATCGCCACCACCACCACGAGGATCGTGATGATCGCGCTCAGCGTGTAGTCGAGGCTGGTGGAGCCGCCCCAGTCCTTCGGCAGCGGGATGTAGGTCAGTCTCAGCTCGAAGTGGACCAGCACCCCGGCGGCGGCGATCTGCCCGGCCAGCTTGATGAAGGGGTCCATCCCCCACCAGTCGTCCAGGAAGCCGGTCACCGTGATCAGGCCGCCCGCCAGGATCAGGGCCACGACCGGCTCGGCGGCGGTGCCGGCCAGCGCCTTGCCGGTGTTGGTCAGCTGGGCGGCCACCAGCAGCCCGACGACCAGACCCCCGTACATCGCCAGGCCGCCCAGCCGGGGCGTGGGCGTGGTGTGCACGTCACGATCACGGATCTCGGGGGCCGCGCCGATGCGGATGGCGAAGCGGCGCACCAGAGGGACCAGCAGATAGGTCACCGCTGCCGCGATGAGCGCCATGAACAGGTATTCGCGCACGGACCTAGTTTCCCGGATGCTCCGGCCGGCTGTGACCGGAAAACGACACAGACCAGCTTATTATTGGTCCATATAAGGCTGATGTATGCCCAGCAGCGCCGTCACCCTGTCCCTGACGTCCGCGGCCGACTCCTGGTCGCGCACCGCGCGGGCCACCAGCGCCCCGACCTCCCGCAGATCCCGGGGCTCCAGGCCCTGGGTGGTGACGCACGGCGTGCCGACCCGGACGCCCGAGGTCACGCGCGGCGGTTCGGGGTCGTACGGTATCGCGTTGCGGTTGAGCGTGATGCCGGCCGCGGCGCACCTGAGCTCGGCCTCGGCACCGGTGACGCCCAGCCCGCGCACGTCGATCAGCGCCAGGTGGGTGTCCGTGCCGCCGGTGACAGGCCGCATGCCCGCCTCCGCCAGCGCCTCGCTCAGCGCCCGCGCGTTGGCGATCACCTGCCGGGCGTAGCCGGCGAACTCCGGCCGCAGCGCCTCCCCGAACGCCACCGCCTTGGCCGCCACCGCGTGCATCATCGGCCCGCCCTGCGTGAACGGGAACACCGCCCGGTCGATCCGCGCGGCCAGCTCGGCGGTGCACAGGATGCCGCCGCCGCGCGGTCCGCGCAGCGTCTTGTGGGTGGTGAAGGTGACGACGTCCGCCTCCGGGACCGGGGACGGGATGGCGCGGGCCGCGATCAGCCCCATCGGGTGCGCCACGTCCGCCATCAGCCACGCCCCCACCTCGTCGGCGATCCCCCGGAACACCCCGAAGTCGATCAGCCGCGGATAGGCGGTCGCCCCGCACACAATCAGCTTGGGCTGGTGCCGCAGCGCCAGGTCCCTGACCTCGTCGTAGTCGATCAGCTCCGTGTCGCGCCGCACCCCGTACGAGGCCACGTCGAACCACCGTCCGGAGAAGTTGGCCCGCGACCCGTGCGTGAGATGACCGCCGTGCGGCAGCGCCATGGCCAGCATCCGGTCACCCGGCTGCAGCAGCGCCGCGTAGGCGGCCAGGTTGGCGGACGCGCCGGAATGCGGCTGCACGTTGGCGTGCTCGGCGCCGAACAGCTCGCGCGCCCGCTTGACGGCCAGCCGCTCGGCCCGGTCGACGACCTCGCACCCGCCGTAGTAGCGGCCGCCCGGGTAGCCCTCCGCGTACTTGTTGCTCAGCGTGGAGCCGAGGGCGGCCAGCACGGCGGGTGAGGCGAAGTTCTCGCTGGCGATGAGCTGGAGGCCGCCGCGCACCCGCTCGACCTCGTCGAGCAGCAGCGCGGCCACCTCCGGGTCCCGCTCCTCCAGGAGCCCGAAGCCCGGACCGTAGAAGGGTCCTGCGCCCATGACCCCACTGTACGGCGGCGTACCCCTTTGCCCTAGTTTGGCACTCCTTCTCAGGAGAAGGCGTGCGGCGCCCCCGCCGGAGCCGGGATCCACCGGGGCGTGTCGGCGGCCTCGTCGCTGATGGCCGTGAGCACGGCCTGACGGTAGAGGCCGAGCCTGGTGCGCCACTGGCCGATGTCCTCGACGTAGCGCGACCCCACCGGGGCGTCCCAGGTCTGCGGGCTCCTGGCCTTGGCGTAGGGCTTGTCCAGGGCCTTGGACAGCTTGTCGAGCAGGGGCAGGGCCTCCTGCCACGCGGTGACCAGCCGCTGGTACTCAGGGTTGAACTCCCACACCCGCGGCTGCTCGTCGAGCGGACCGGTCGCGGTGGCGGGCGGCATCTCCCCCAGCTCACGGGGCCGCGGCGCGGGCGGATCCACGTACATCAGGCACTCCTCCCATCGTCATCGCCTCGCCGCGGACCACCGGGCTCGACCTGCCCCGGCGGACCGTCGGCCCCCGGGCCCCACTCCCCCTCCGCGCCCTCGACGGACGGCATCTCCATGGACGGAACGCCCGCGGCCCGCGCGATGAGCTCCCGCAGCTCCTCCTCACTCGGCGCCGCACCCTCCCCCGCCACCACACCCGGCCGCAAACCCTCGCCGTACGAGCCCGCACCCTCGGTACGTGAGCCCTCTCCGTACGAGACAACGTCGTCACGGCCTAAGTCCTCGCCGTACGAGACGCTGCCGCCGGGACGCGAGCCCTCGCCGTACGAGCCCGCACCCTCGGTGCGAGAGCCCTCGCCGTACGAGACGACGTCGTCACGGGCTAACCCCTCGCCGTACGAGACCGCACCCTCGGGTCGCGAACCCTCTCCGTACGAGACAACGCCGTCACGGCTCAAGCCTTCTCCGTACGAGACCGCGCCCTCGGTACGCGAACCCTCTCCATATGAGACACCACCGTCCGGACGCGAGCCCTGGCCGTGCAAGACCGCATCGTCACGACGTGAGCCTGCGTCGTACGAGACCGCGCCCTCGGTACGCGAACCGTCGCCGGACGAGACGGCGCCGTCAGGCGGCGGAGCGCTGGCGCTCACAGCGGCCGTGGCGGCGTCATCAGGGGGTGGGGTGGGTGGAACGACCAGCCCGGTGTCGCCACCCCTTGAGGGGGCATCCTGGCCGGTCCCAGGCGTGTCGGGCGTCGCGCGTCCCTGATCGGGCGTCGTCCGTCCCTCGTCAGGCGTGGCGCGCCCCTGGTCTGGCGTGGCGCGTCCCTGGTCGGGCGTCGTCCGTCCCTCGTCGGGCGTCGCGCGTCCCTGATCCGGCGTGGCGCGTCCCTCGTCGGGGGTGGCGCGTCCCTGATCCGGTGGGCGGGTGTCCTGGGAGGTGCCGTCGTCGCAGGGGCCGCCGACGGAGGGCGTGTCGGCCGGCTGGACCTGGTCGAGGTTCTCCAGGAGACTCTCCAGCTCCTTCGCGGTGGGCGGGTCGATGGGCACCTGGACCACCTTGACCCCGTCGATCTCGACGACCTTTGGCCTGCCGGTCTCGATGTCGTCCGGGTGATCCTTACGGGGGGTGTCGGCGATGCCCTGCGTGTTTCCGTCCCGCTGTCCACCGGCATCAGGCTTCTGGGTCCCAGGCTCGCCATCGCACGCCCCGTCCCGTCGGCCATCCTCCCTGGGCTTCGTCTCGGACCGGTCCGCGTCCGGCTTCTCCTGGCCTATCGCGTCCGGCTTCTCGCCTGTATCCGCGTCGGGCTTCTCACCACGAGCGTCGGCATCCGGCTTCTCCTCAGGAGTACCGACGTCGGGCTTGCCCTCTCGTCCCGGGACGCCGTCGTCACACTTCCCGTCCTCACCGGGCTTGGCCTCAGGCCGATCCGCATCCGGCTTCTCACCGCGGGCATCGGCGTCCGGCTTCTCCTCAGGAGTAGCGACATCGGGCTTCTCACCACGAGCGTCGGCGTCAGGCTTCTCCTCGGGGGTACCGGTAACGGGCTTGTCCTCTCGGGCCGTGGCGCCGTCGTCGCACTTCCCGTCCTCACCGGGCTTGGCCTCGGGCCGATCCACATCGGGCTTCTCACCACGAGCGTCGGCGTCAGGCTTATCCTCAGGGGTACCGGCGTCGGGCTTGCCCCCATCGGGTTTCCCGTCCCGCGCGTCCCCGTCCGGCTTCCCGTCCCGGGCATCCGCGTCCGGCTTCCCGTCCCGGCCGTCCGCATCCGGCTTCTCACCACGAGCGTCCGCGTCCGGCTTCTCCTCAGGCGTACCCGCGTCAGGCTTGCCCCCATCCGGCTTCTCGCCCCGCGCATCCGCGTCCGGCTTCTCACTGCGGGCGTCCGCGTCAGGCTTGCCCGGGTCCGGCTTCTCGCCGCGGCTGTCAGCGTCCGGCTTGCCCCCATCGGGCTTGTCGCCCCGCGCGTCCGCGTCCGGCTTGCCCCCGTCGGGTTTCCCGTCCCGCACGTTCCCGTCCGGCTTCCCGTCGCGGGCGTCCGTGTCTGGGTTGGATTTGTCGGGCTTTGGGTCGGTGCCTGGTTTGTCGGTGGGAGGGTCCGTGCGGCGGGAGTCGCCAGAACGGGACTCGCCGGCGGCGCGCTTCTCGAGGAGGTCCAGCCGGGCGGAGACGTCCTTGACCATCCGGTCCGCGGAGTCCGCCACCTGGACGGGCCGATGGGTGGTCTGGGTCGCGAGGCCCGCCCTGGACATGATCTGCGAGACGCGCCCCTCCACCTGGCGCAGCTCGACGGCCGCCTGTTTCGTCTCCGCCAGCAGCTCGCGGACCAGCTGGGGATCCATGCCGTCGAACTTGCCCATGGGCCACTCCCGGACGTCGCTAGCTCCCGGGTCTCACCGTATTCTCGCCACCACCCACAGCGCAGGCGGGATAAGCAGACGGTATCGGTCAGCCGTCGGTCGCGACGTACCCGATGATGCCGCGCAGCTTCTCGACCGGGATGGCGCCGCGGCGCAGGAGCCGGGGCACGGCGGTGGTCAGGTCGAGGATCGACGACGGGGTGTTGTCGGTGGTCTTGCCGCCGTCGAGGTAGACCGCGACCGAGTCGCCGAGCTGCTCCTCCGCCTCCGCCGCGGTGGCGGCGGCCGCCATGCCCGAGCGGTTGGCGCTGGAGACGGCCATCGGGCCGGTCTCCTTGAGCAGGTCGAGCGCCACCGGGTGGAGCGGCATGCGCAGCGCGACCGTGCCCTTGGTGTCGCCGAGGTCCCACGACAGGGCGCGGTTCGCCTTGCAGACGATGGTCAGCGGCCCCGGCCAGAACGCGTCTATCAGGTCCTGCCCGTACGGTCCGAGGTCCTCGACGAGCGCGTTGGCCGCCCGTACGGTGCCGACGAGGACGGGCGGCGGCATGTCGCGGCCGCGGCCCTTGGCGTCCAGCAGCGCGGTGACGGCGGCGGGGGTGAAGGCGTCGGCGCCGATCCCGTACACCGTGTCGGTGGGCAGCACGACGAGCTCGCCGCGCCGGACGGCGGCGGCCGCCTCTCGCAGGCCCTCGGCCCGCTGTTCGAGATCGCTGCAGTCAAAGCGCTTTGTCACGGTCTCATTGCCTCACTCCGCTCGCGAGCGGCGCTCTACGAGGCCTCCTCCTTCCGTCATGTTCGGCGTCGTCCGGAGAAGGCCGCGCCGCTTCGCGTGCATCCTAGTCCTGGCCCAGCCTGGCGGTGACGAATCGGTCTCTGCGGGTGAGATCCTGCCGTAGCCGTACGTCACGCCAGCCGTTGTCTTCCGAGAACTGCAGGTAGACGTCCCTGCCCTGCTCGTCGGCGTGCTCGACGGCGACCCAGCCGCCGGGGCGCAGCAGGCGCCGCGCGGTGAGCTCGACCGCCCGCACCTCGCCGAGCCCGTCGTCGCCGGTGCCGTAGAGGGCGCGTACCGGGTCGTAGTCGCGCACCTCGGGGTCGCGCGGCACCGCGCCGGGCGGGATGTACGGCGGGTTGGAGATGACCAGGTCGACCCTGCCGTTCAGCTCGGGCAGGGCGGCGGCGAGGTCCTCGGGGTGCAGGTGGGTGCGGCCCTGGCCGTGCTCGGAGATGTTGCGCTTGGCCCAGGTGTAGGCGTCGGGGTCGACCTCCACGGCGTGCACCTCGGACAGCGCCACCTCCTGGGCGATCGACAGGGCGATCGCGCCCGAGCCGGTGCCGAGGTCGACGACGAGCGGCGCGGTCACGTCCATCTCGCGCAGCGTCTCGATCGCCCAGCCGGTCATCACCTCGGTCTCGGGGCGCGGCACGAAGACCCCCGGCCCGACCTCCAGGTCGAGGTAGCGGAAGTACGCGCGGCCGGTGATGTGCTGGAGCGGCTCGCGGGCCTCACGCCGCGCGACGCCCTCCCAGAACAGCGCGTCGAAGTCGGCGTCCTTCACGGCGTGCAGTTGGCTCCTGCGCACGCCGTGGACGAACGCCGCGATCTCCTCGGCGTCGGTGCGCGGTGACGGCACACCCGCCTCCGCCAGCCGGGCGGTGGCGAGGGCGATCTCGTCCAGCAGAAATGTCATGAGTGTTGTGCGAGCTTCTCCGCCATCTCGGCGTCGATGAGGGACTGGGTGACGGCGTTGAGTTCACCGTCGAGAACCTGGTCGAGGTTATACGCCTTGAAGCCGACGCGGTGGTCGGAGATGCGGTTTTCCGGGAAGTTGTACGTGCGAACCCGCTCGGAGCGGTCGACGGTGCGCACCTGCGACTTGCGTTCGGCCTGCGCGGCGGCGTCGGCCTGCTCCTGCGCCACGGCCAGCAGCCGGGCGCGCAGGATGCGCAGCGCCGACTCCTTGTTCTGCAGCTGGCTCTTCTCGTTCTGGCAGGAGACGACCACGCCGGTCGGCAGGTGGGTGATGCGGACCGCCGAGTCGGTGGTGTTGACGCTCTGCCCGCCGGGGCCGCTGGAGCGGTAGACGTCGATGCGCAGGTCGTTGGGGTCGATCTGGACCTCGACCTCCTCGGCCTCCGGGTAGACGAGCACGCCGGCGGCGCTGGTGTGGATGCGGCCCTGCGACTCGGTGACGGGCACCCGCTGCACGCGGTGGACGCCGCCTTCGAACTTGAGCCTGGACCACACGCCCTCGTCGCCCTTGGCCTTGATCGCGACCGTGACGTCCTTGTAGCCGCCCAGGTCGGACGGCTGACTGTCGATGATCTCGGTCTTCCAGCCGATCCGCTCGGCGTAGCGGAGGTACATGCGCAGCAGGTCGCCGGCGAACAGCGCGGACTCCTCACCGCCCTCGCCCGCCTTGATCTCCATGATGATGTCCTTGTCATCGTTGGGATCACGCGGGATCAGCAGGTGTTTGAGCCGTTCTTCGAGCTTGGGGATGCGCTCCTCGATCTCCGCCGCCTCGGCCGCGAACCCCTCGTCCTCGCCCGCCAGCTCCCTGGCCGCGGTCAGGTCGTCGCGGGCCGTCTCCAGCTCGCGGTAGGTGGCGACGATGGGGGTGAGCTGGGAGTAGCGCCTGCCGAGCGTGCGGGCCATGCTCTGGTCGGCGTGCACGGCGGGGTCGGCGAGCTGCAGCTCCAGCTCGGAGTATTCCTTGAGCAACTCGTCGAGGTTCACCGTCGGGTCCTTCGTGTGTGGGCTGTGTTCGAACCAAGAACGCCGGCCCGCCGCACGGTCGTGCGTCGGGCCGGCGTCGGTGAAGCTACTTGCCCGAGGCCTTCTTGCCGAAGCGCTTCTCGAAACGCGCCACCCGGCCGCCGGTGTCGAGGATCTTCTGCTTGCCGGTGTAGAAGGGGTGGCAGGCAGAGCAGACGTCGGCGTGGATCACGCCGTTCTTGGCGGTGCTGCGGGTGGTGAACGTGTTGCCGCAGGAGCAGGTCACCTGCGTCACGTGATAGTCAGGGTGGATGTCGCGCTTCATGGCTGTCCTTTCGGGTGCGGTCGCCGGGTCGCCAGACAAGGTGCGACGGAGCGCAGGGGCGGGAGCCGGTACCGCGAAAATCGGTCAGCTACCAGTGTGCCAGATCCTTCAACCGTCCAGCGCCGCCAGGCATTCCACCCGATCTTGATGACGACCCGCGCCGCCGGTCACACTAGGCTCCCGCACATCATCGATCGGACGGGGGACGTCATCAGATGACAGGCAGGGCACGGTCGCTGCTCGCGGCCGCCACGGGGGCGGCGCTGCTCCTCACGGGCACGGGGGTGCCGTCCGCGCAGGCCGGCACGCGGTACGGGCAGGTCTCCACGGTCCCGGACTTCACGGGGGAGGTCCAGGCGGTCGCGTACGTGCCCGCCCACGCCGACGCGGAGGCCAGGGCGACGCTCAAACTGAAGGACCCGGACACGGTCGAGCGCGTCACCGGCTGGATCGTGCCGCCGGGCAAGCAGCGGCGCCGGGTCACGTTCGACCTCAGGCCCGGCTCGGCCACCGTCACCGGGAAGTGGACCGTCGCGCCCGGCGACCCGGCGGGCGCGTGGCGGCTGACCGCCGAGGTCACGCGCGGCGGCGCCCCGCGGGCCAACGACCTCACCGTGCAGGTCGCCGCCAGGCAGGCCATCACCGGGGCGACGGTCAGCCCCTCCCCCGTCAAGCTGGTCAGGGGCAAGGACGTCAAGGTGAGCGTCGAGGTCAAGGTCAAGGGCTCGGAGACGGTCACGGCCAAGCTGGTCGCCGAGAGCTCCACCGCCTACTACGACCTCGGCACCCTCGCCAGGGAGTCGAACGGCGTCCACCGCGGCGTCACGTACTTCGGCGACCACAGCCCGCCCGGCGAGTGGACGCTGCAGGTGCACGCCACCCGCGGCGGCGAGACGCTGAGGAGCCTGCTCTCCTTCACCGTCACGAAACCCGCCGCCGGCACCCCGGCCAAGGCCGGCGCCAGGGTCACCGTCGGCGTGCCGAAGCGAGTCGGCAAGGGCCGGTGGTTCCGCGTGCACGGCAAGGTGTACCGCGACGGCAGGCCGTACAAGCGCAAGAAGGTCCGCATCTATTTCAAGGCCGTGGGCGCCGCGAAGTATCGCCTCGCCGGATACGCGACCACCAACTCCACCGGCCGCTACACCAGGTCCTTCAAGGCCGGCAGGGACGGCTATTACCAGGTGAAGTCGGCCGGCACGAGCAGGACCAGCGCCGCGCTGTCGCCGCAGCGGCTCGTGGACGTCCGCTAGAGACGGAACGGGCGGCGGGGTCGCCCCCGCCGCCCGTCGCGCGTCAGCCGCTAGTCGCGGTCGTTGTTGACCGTGGTCTTCTGCACCTGGAGCAGGAACTCCGCGTTGGACTTGGTCTCCTTCATGCGGTCGAGGAGCAGCTCCAGCGCCTGCTGCATGTCGAGCGCGTGCAGCACCCGGCGCAGCTTCCAGACGATCTGGAGCTCTTCCCTCGCCATGAGGATCTCTTCCTTACGGGTGCCGGACGCGTCGACGTCCACCGCGGGGAAGATGCGCTTGTCGGCCAGGGACCGGTTGAGCTTGAGCTCCATGTTGCCGGTGCCCTTGAACTCCTCGAAGATGACCTCGTCCATCTTGGACCCGGTCTCGACAAGGGCCGTGGCGAGGATCGTCAGCGAGCCGCCGTTCTCGATGTTGCGGGCCGCGCCGAAGAAGCGCTTGGGCGGGTAGAGGGCGGTGGAGTCGACACCACCCGACAGGATGCGCCCGGACGCCGGGGCCGCCAGGTTGTAGGCACGGCCGAGGCGGGTGATCGAGTCGAGCAGGACGACCACGTCATGGCCGAGTTCCACCAGGCGCTTCGCGCGCTCGATCGCCAGCTCCGCGACCGTGGTGTGATCTTCGGCGGGACGGTCGAAGGTCGAGTGGATGACCTCGCCCTTGACCGAACGCTGCATGTCGGTGACCTCTTCAGGCCGCTCGTCGACGAGGACGACCATGAGGTGGCACTCGGGGTTGTTGTGGGTGATCGCGTTGGCGATCGCCTGCAGCACCATCGTCTTGCCGGCCTTCGGCGGCGAGACGATGAGACCGCGCTGGCCCTTGCCGATCGGGGAGACGAGGTCGATGATCCGCGTGGTGAGGATGTTCGGCTCGGTCTCCAGGCGCAGGCGCTCCTGCGGGTAGAGCGGGGTCAGCTTGTTGAAGTCGGGCCGGTTGCGGGCCTGCTCCGGGTCCATGCCGTTGACCGTGTCGAGGCGGACCAGGGCGTTGAACTTCTCGCGTCGCTCGCCATCGCGCGGCTGGCGCACGGCTCCGGTGACGACGTCGCCCTTGCGCAGGCCGTTGCGGCGGATCTGGGCGAGCGAGACGTACACGTCGTTGCTGCCCGGCAGGTAGCCGCTGGTGCGCACGAAGGCGTAGTTGTCGAGGATGTCGAGTATGCCGGCGATCGGGATGAGGACGTCGTCCTCGCCGATCACGGGCTCGCTGCTGTCGAAGCGGTCGCGGCCGCGACCGCGGTTGCGCTCCCTGAACCGGCCCCGGCGGCCACGGCCACCGCGGTCGTCGTCGCCGTCGCCCCGCTGGTCGCCACCGCGCTGGTCGCCCCCACGCTGGTCACTGCCACGCTGGTCGCTACCGCGCTGGTCACTACCCCGCTGGTCGCCTCGGCTGCCCGAGTCGGCGACGCGCTGGTCGCCGCCACGGTCGCCGCCACGGTCACTGCCACGGTCACTGCCACGGTCGTTGCCACGGTCGCCGCGGTCGTTGCCGCGTTCGCGGCGCTCGCCACGGCTGCGGCGCTCGCGCCGGCTCTCACCGCGCTCGCCACGGGAGTCGCCCTGATGGGCGTCCGCCGCGGGCTGCGCGGGCTGCTCGACGACGGGCTCGGCCGGAGCCGCGACGGGCTCGGCGGGCGCGGTCACGGTGGCCGCGGCGGCCACCGGCTCGGCGGCCTGCGGAGCGGGCTCTTCGGCGGTCTTGGCGCGGGAGCGTTCCCTGCGCGTCCGGGTAGGTCGCTCCGTGGCGGGCGCCGCGTCGGCCGCGGCGGGTGCCTCGGCGGCGGGAGCCGCCGCGCCTTCTCCGGAACCGCCACCCTGCTTCTCCTGGATGGCCGCGATGAGCTGGCTCTTCCGCATCCGCCCGGTCCCGCTGATGCCCAGCTCAGCAGCCATCTTCTGCAGCTCGGGCAGCACCTTGGCCGACAGGCCCGTGCCGGAGCGACGCGCGCGGGGCTTGGCCGCGGCGCGAGTGGGGGTGTCGCCGGACGCCGCAGATGTGCCTGTTGCGTCGGAGAGGAGTTCGGTGGTGTCGCTCAACTAAAAGGTCCTTCCCAGGGGTCGGGCCCCGGCTTCGTTCGACCGGGCGTCCCGGAGGTGCTTGCGATCCGGCGGGACAGACCGGGTCGGGGTGCACGTTTGCGATCTTCGGCCGCCGCTGGGGACGGTCGCCACTCTTGGCGAGGGGCTCGTCCAGGCCGCCACAGGACGGTGGCGCGTGGATGACACCCCCCAGATTGCTGCCGACAACCAGATGTCGAGGTGATCGAACGCGCGAGTCCCCGTCGTCGCCACCTCACGTCGGGCCAACCGGGTGTGGGCCAACCGGAGGCGACGGATTCCGGGGAGACAGCCGCGCTGCTCACGCCTCGCGACGTGAAGCATGATGCAACGATGTGTGGCTGACAAGCACGCACCCAACAAGGGGGCACCTGGTGCGGCTATCAGCCTAACATCACCAGCGCACACGGCTATTCCCTGAAGGTCTAGAGAGGCATCAGCGTGTCTCGGGGAACTGAACGTTCGCACCAACTGGGTCGACGTCCATTAGCTGGATGTGCCAGTCACTACCCACTTCTGGCGCGATCAAATCCTGCGAATCCGATGTCGAAAACGCAAGGACCGTGGGACCCGCTCCCGAAACGACGGCGGGCACGCCCACTGCACGGAGCCGTTCTACCAGATCCGCGCTCTCCAGCATGGCAGGCGCGCGGTAGGGCTGGTGCAGACGATCCTCGGTGGCGGCGAGCAGCAGCTCCCGATCCGGACGTCGGGTCAGCGCCGCGATCAGCAACGCGGCCCGGCCGGTGTTGAAGGAGGCGTCCTTGTGGGGCACGTCCTTCGGCAGCAACCCCCGAGCGGTCTCCGTGTCCAGTCGTACCGGTGGAACGATCGCGACGGGGCGGATGCCCGCGTCGGGCGTCAGCTTCACCATACGTGGTGCTCCGTCATGCTCGCTCCATGCGATCGTCAGGCCGCCGGCCAGGCACGGAGCGACGTTGTCGGGGTGGCCTTCGATCTCGGTGGCGAGCGCGTACACCGCGTCGTCGCTCAGCCCGCCGCCGCCCAGCGCCCGCGCGGCCAGGATGCCCGCGCAGATGGCGCCGGACGAGCTGCCGAGCCCGCGCGCGTGCGGGATCCGGTTACGGCACCGCAGCCGGATCCCGGCCGGCTGGGGGACGCCCATCCGGTCGAACGTCCTGCGCATCACCCTGACGATCAGGTTGCCCTCGCCGGTGTCGACCGTCCCCGCGCCCTCGCCCTCGACGGCCACCGTCACGCCGGGCTCGTCGGTGAGCGTGGCCTCGACGTGGTCGTACAGCGTCAGCGCCAGCCCGAGCGTGTCGAACCCCGGCCCGAGATTGGCGGACGTGGCGGGCACGCGTACCTCGACGGTGCTCATTTCTCACCTTTCCCCGCGGACCACGCGGCCCCCGGAACGCGAAGGCTCTTCATGCCTCTCGCACGCACATCCCCGTCATGCCATCCCTCTTCTCCCGCGACCGCCGCCCGGACGCGGGAACACCGTGCCGCGCGAGGGTCAGGCCAGGCTGAGCGCCGAGGCGGCGGCGTGGACGTCGATGGGGATGGTGATCGGGGCGGGCGCGCCGGAGATGGCCCAGTCGGGGTCCTTCAGCCCGTTGCCCGTGACGGTGCAGACGATCCGCTGCCCCGGGTCGACGAGGCCCTCGGCGTGCGCCTGGAGCAGGCCCGCCACGCTGGCCGCCGAGGCCAGCTCGACGAAGACGCCCTCTTCCTGGGCCAGCAGCTTGTAGGCGGCCGCGATCTGCCGGTCGGTCACCTTGTGGATCAGGCCGCCGGACTCGTCTCTGGCCGCCGTGGCGAGCTGCCAGGAGGCGGGGTTGCCGATGCGGATGGCGGTGGCGATGGTGTGCGGGTGGGACACGGGCGCGCCGTCGACGATGGGCGCGGCGCCGCTGGCCTGGAAGCCGAACATGCGCGGCCGCCTGGCGGCCAGGCCGTCCGCGGCGTACTCCTGGTAGCCCATCCAGTAGGCGGAGATGTTGCCCGCGTTGCCCACCGGGATGCAGTGGATGTCGGGGGCGTCGCCGAGCGCGTCGACGATCTCGAACGCGGCCGTCTTCTGTCCCTGGAGGCGGAACGGGTTGACGGAGTTGACCAGCGCGATCGGGTAGTTGGACGACAGCTTGCGCGTCATCTCCAGGCAGTCGTCGAACGACCCCTCGACCTGCAGCAGCGTCGCGCCGTGGACGAGCGCCTGGGCGAGCTTGCCCATCGCGATCTTGCCGCGCGGCACCAGGACGGCGCAGGTGAGACCGGCGCGCACGGCGTAGGCGGCGGCCGAGGCGGAGGTGTTGCCGGTGGAGGCGCAGATGACGGCCTTGGCGCCCTCTTCCACGGCCTTGCTGATGGCCATGGTCATGCCGCGGTCCTTGAAGCTGCCGGTCGGGTTGGCGCCCTCGACCTTGAGGTAGACGTCGCATCCCGTCAGGGCGGAGACGCGGTGCGCTGGCACCAGCGGCGTGCCGCCTTCGAGCAGCGTGATGACGGGCGTCTTGGGGGTGACCGGAAGACGCTCGCGGTACTCCTCGATGAGGCCACGCCAGGACCTGCTCATGCTTGACTCCCTACCTGCGATGTTCCGCACCGAGTGTACGGGGTGGGCGGGGTGTGCGTGCTGAGCGGGGGCGAGCTGTCAAGACCCTGACAAGTGGGGTCGCGCAACGTCATTATTCAGCAAATTCCCAGCATCTCCCGATAGGGTCTCGCCAGGGGGTCATCCACATGAACGCGCGTCCTGCTTTGCCGCAGAACGACTATTCGGCCTTGCTGCCACCCGAGCTGGGTTGCTGGTCTCCGGCACTGTCCGTGAGCGTGGTGATACCCGCGCACGGGGGGCCGCACCTGGAGCTGACGCTCGCCGCGCTGGCGGCGCAGACGTACCCGGGCCACCTCATGGAGGTCCTGGTCGTCGACGACGGCAGCGAGCCGCCCATCGTGCTGCCGGAGATCCGCCCGGCCGACACCAGGATCGTGCGGCCGGAGTGCGGCTGGGGCATCTCCAACGCCGTCAACACCGGCGTCAAGGCCGCCGACGGCGAGATCATCCAGCGGCTCGACGCGGACATGGTGCCATGCCGTGAGCACATCGAGGCGATGGCCCGCTGGCACCACGTGACCGACTACCTGGTCACGATCGGCATGAAGAGGTTCGTCGAGGCGCCGCCGCTCACCGCCCGCGAGGTGTTCGGCGCCCGGTGCCTGGACGAGCTGTTCGACCTGGACGCGGCGGTGGCCAGCTCGACCGAGGCGACGATCGCCAAGACCGACGGGCTGCGCAAGAGCCGCAACCCGTACCACGTGTGCACGGGGCCGACGGTCGCCATGCCGCGCGAGGTGTTCCACGCAGTCGGCGGACTGGACCCGAACGTGCTGCGGGGCGAGGACACCGAGTTCGCCTACCGGCTGGCGATGCACGGCGTGGTCTTCGTACCGGAGACGCGGGCGCAGGCCGTCCACCTGGGGCTGCCCGCGCAGCACCGCGACAGGGAGCGCGCCGTGCGGGCCGTCGAGCCGTACCTGGCGCACCGCGTCCCGCTCCGGCGTGACCTGCGCAAGGACCGCGGGCGGCGGTGGCTGGTGCCGTACGTGGAGGTGGTGCTGGACGTCACGGGCGCCGCGGAGGCGGACGTGCGGCGCGCGGTCTCGGCGGCGCTCGACGGCAAGCTGCACGACGTGGTGGTGACGCTGGTCGGGCCGTGGTCCCGGCTGCGCGAGGGACGGCGGTCCGTGCTGGCGGACCCGCACTTCGACCTGCGGCTGATGCGCGACCTGTTCGGCCACGACGACCGGATCAGGCTCATCGACGAGGCCGCGCCGACACCCGCGCCGATCCCCTTCCGTTACCGGGGGCCGGTGGAGGTGCCGCTGCACCGGGTCACGCTGGAGCGGATGATCGAGACGGTGCAGAAGGACCTGACGGGCGTGCTGGTCGTGGACCTGCCGGACGGCCGCGAGGCCCGGCTGGAGCGCACCTCCGCGCTGGGCCGCGCCCTGCTCCTGTCGGGTCCCTGCGAGGACCCGGACGCGGTCGTCGGCACCACCCACGGAGTACGCCGCGTCTCCCCCGACCGTTACTGGCCGCAGCCGAAGGAACAGCCGCCTGCCCCGGTCACCATCCCGGCCCCGGCGGCCCCCGGCCCCGACCGCACCCTCCTGGGCCGCCTCAGATCCGCGCTACGCCCCGACTGACGTACGAGAAAGGCGCCTACTTGCGGAGGGCGCGTTTGACGCGGGCGGAGAAGGCCGTGCGGAGGGTCTGCCGGCTGCGGTCGGCGGCGGACAGGTCGCGGCGCAGGCCCGCCGCCTCCTTGCGGAGCGTGGCGATCTCCCGGCGGTACTCGACGGCGCTCTTGCGCCACTTGCCCGCCTCGTCGCGCCACCTGGCCACCTCGCCCCGCAGCCGCTCGGTCTCCTTGGCCAGCCGCTCCGCCTCCGCCTGGGCCGCGACCCGGGCCCGGTAGGCGCTGCGGCGGCCCTGCGGCGCCGGCTGTTCGCCGGCGAAACCGCAGCTCTCACCGGACACCCAGACGATGCCGGACACCTCGTCCACCACGTCGTCGAGGTCCTCGCCCGGACCGGCGAGCATGCGGGCCCTGGCGAAGGACGCGGCGCGTTCGAGCCGGGCGGACACCACCCCGTCCGGCGTCTCGTCGAGCAGGATGTTGATCAGCCCGAGCCCTTCGGTGCGCGCCCGTTCGAGCAGCGCGGCCACGGAGTCCTCGCCGGGCGCCCAGCCGGGCGGCAGCCGCAGCACGTACGGCACGGCCGGGTCGACGCGGTCGTCGGCGGCCAGCCGCACCCGGCGCTCGTACGCGTAGTGCCCGCGGACCAGCTCCAGCTCCAGGTTCGGGTCCCGGAGCGGGGCGCGGCGGTCGCGTTCGAGCGTGTCCCAGGGCCCGACGAGCACCACGCGCAGGTCGTGCGCCGTGCCCGCCAGCAGCGCGTCCACGGTCGCGCGCACGGTGTCGTACCCGGCGGTCCCGTCGACCAGGACCTCCAGGTACGGGATCTTCCACGTGCGGCCCGGATGGCGGCGCAGCCAGCGGTAGGCGGGGATGCGGTCGCCGATGAACGCGTAGCTGACCCGGTCGATGCGCTCCTTGTGGCGCATCCGCATGGTGGGGCCAAGATGGTAGGCGCGGGCTTCCGGTTCGGGCACGAACACGGCCCCCGCCTGCATGAGCCGGTAGCCCATCTCGGTGTCCTGGCCGAGGACGAGGTCGCCGTCCATGGGCCCGGCGGCCTCGATCAGCCGGGCGCTGACGGAGGTGGCGCCGCCGACGTGCAGGCTGAAGGGGCGCTCGCCGTTGTCGGTCAGCCCGTCGGTCCGCTCGACCAGGCGGACGATCCAGGCGTGCGGCTCGGCCGGCTCGAAGTACGCCTCCATGTCGTCGGGCAGCTTCTCGGGCAGCGGGGACTCGGAGAAGCGGATGTAGCCGGTGACGGCGAGGTACGGGGCCGCGTGGTGCCAGCGCATGTGCGCCGTGATCGCGCCGGCGGTCGGCACCACGTCGGAGTCGAGCCAGTGGATGACGTCGCCCGTGGCCTCGGCCAGCCCGGCGTTGCGCGCGCTGCCGCGGCCGGGGGTCTCGCAGCGGATCAGCCGGGTGTCCGGCGGGCAGTCGGCGGGCAGCCGCAGGGGCGGGTCGCTGCCGTTGTCGACGACGATGACCTCGGTCAGACCGGCCGGGTAGGTCTGCCTGGCGAGCCCGGCGAGCACCAGGTCGAGCTTGTCCTGGGCGCCGTAGGCGGGGATGACCACGCTCACCCGCAGCTCCGGCTCGAAGTCCGCGGCGGGCCGGATCGGGCGGTAGTCGTTGTTGCGTACCCTCATGCCGCTTCCATCAGCAGGCTGGGACGGAAGCCGTGCCACTGGTTGGCCGCGACCTTGACGAAGTGGGCCAGCGGCAGCTGCCAGGTGTGCTGCTCGCTCAGCCCGCGGCGCAGCACGTACCCGAGCCCGTGGGTGCGGTACACCCGCGCGCCGAGACCGGTCGCCGCCTTGAGAAACTCCCGATCCACTGCCGAATGCAAGGCAGGAAACCCCCCTATTTCCTGAAATTTCTCCCGGGACAGCAAGATCGTCCCGCCCGCTATGTGATCCGCCCACACCTCACTCGGGTACGAGGCCCCGCTCGCGAAGGTCGTGCGCCTGATCGTCAGGTTGAGCGGCTCCAGATAGAAGAACTCGCCCGTCACGCCGACCACGTCGGCCCCCGAATAGGCGGCGGCCATGAGCAGATCGGAAAGATGGCCGGGACCGTACCAGTCGTCGTCGTCCCACTTGGTGACGTAGTCGCCGCCGGCCCGGGCGGCGGCCCGGTTCAGCACCTCGCCGAACGGGACCCCGGCGTCCGCCTCCACCCAGCTCACCGGCAGCGGGCAGCCCTCGACGGCCTCCCGCACCCGCTCGAACGCGACCCCGTGCAGCCCGAGCACCACCTCGGCCCGCACCCCGCGCTGGCGCGCCATCTGGCCCAGCGCGGAGGCGACGTACTCCGGCCGTTTGGTCGCCATCACCACGCTGACCAGCGGCTGCGCGGGCCGGCGAGGCGCGGCCAGGCGGCGCAGACGGATGCTGTGCTCCTCGCGCCGCAGGTCGGCCAGGCACCGCGCGGTGCCGTCGGGCTCGTGCGCCAGCCAGGCGTGGTCGGTGAGCGGCTCCCGCAGTTCCTCCGGCACCCACGGAGGCGCCCCGGACGACGTCAGCGGCACCCCGGCGGCGGCCATGCGCATGACGCCGTCGAGCGGCACCCGCTGCTCGGGCCAGTCGACTTCGAGCCCGCGCAGCGCCCGCAGCGCCGCCTCCCCGGGCTCCTCCTGCCCGTCCACGACCCATTCGCCGTCACGCCAGAGCAGGCGGGCAAGCCCTTTCTCCGGCGTGCGCGCGAAACCGCATGGGGTGAGGGACATCGCTGCTGCTCCTGAGGACCGGAAACTCGACCGGCGCCTACCTTACGCCGCTTCTTACACAAGCGGACTCATCCGGTGTTCTTTCCCGGAAACCCCGAAGGCTGGTCACAGCACTCATTCAGCATCTTCTACGCGTAGTTACATTTCCCGCAGAAGATCACGGATAGTGTACGAAATCATCCCGTGATCAGCTCTTCACGATCACGGGATGAAAACGGTGATTCGCGGTTACTCGTCGCCCTCGACGCGCATCACGCTGGCGACGGCCCGGACGATGTCGAGCTCGCGCAGCCCCTCCATCGTCGCCGAGAGCGCCGCGTCGGTGGCCCGGTGGGTGACGATGACGAGCTGGGCGTCGTCGCCGTGGCCCTCCTGGCGCACCGTCTGGATGGACACGTCGTGCTTGGCGAACAGCTCCGCCACCCGGGCCAGGACACCCGGCTTGTCGGCGACGTCCAGCGCGACGTGGCAGCGGGTGACGGTCTCGCCCATGGGATGCACGCGCAGCGACGCGTAGGTCGACTCCTGCGGCCCGCGGGCGCCGGCCAGCCGGTTGCGGCCGACGGCCACCAGGTCGCCGAGCACGGCCGAGGCCGTGGGGGCGCCGCCCGCGCCCTTGCCGTAGAACATGAGCTGGCCCGCCGACTCGGCCTCGACGAAGACCGCGTTGTAGGCCTCGCGCACCCCGGCCAGCGGGTGGGACCTGGGGATCATGGCGGGGTGGACGCGGACGCCGATGGAGCGGCCGTCGTCGGAGCGGGCGCAGATGGCCAGCAGCTTGATGACGTAGCCCATGTCCTTGGCGGAGGCCACGTCGGTGGCGGTGATCTCGGTGATGCCCTCGCGGTGGACCTGCTCGGCGGTGACCCGGCTGTGGAAGGCGAGGCTCGCCAGGATGGCGGCCTTGGCCGCGGCGTCGAAGCCCTCGACGTCGGCGGTGGGGTCGGCCTCCGCGTAGCCGAGGGTCTGGGCCTCCTCCAGGGCGTCGGTGAAGGACGCGCCGGTCGAGTCCATCTTGTCGAGGATGTAGTTGGTGGTGCCGTTGACGATGCCGAGCACGCGGTTGACGCGGTCACCGGCCAGCGACTCGCGCAGCGGCCGCAGCAGCGGGATCGCCCCGGCCACGCTCGCCTCGAAGTAGAGGTCGCCGCCGCCGGCCCTGGCCGCTTCGTACAGGCTCGCGCCGTCTTCGGCCAGCAGCGCCTTGTTGGCGGTGACGACGGACTTGCCGCGGGTCAGCGCGGCGGTGATGAGCGAGCGGGCGGGCTCGATGCCGCCGATGACCTCGATGACGATGTCGACGTCGTCGCGGGTGACGAGCGACTCGGCGTCGGTGGTGAACAGGCCGGGGTCGACCTCCACGTCGCGTTTGCGGCCCAGGCGGCGCACGGCGACGCCGGCGATCTCGAACGGGGCGCCGACGCGGGCGGCGAGGTCGTCGTGCTGCTCGTGCATGAGCCGGATGACCTGGGAGCCGACCACTCCACAGCCCAGCAGGGCCACCTTCAACGGTTTCACAGCTGCCCCCTCAACAGGTCGTCCTCGGTCTCGCCCCGCACGATCACCCGGGACCGGCCGTCGGAGACGGCGACCACGGCAGGTTTGGGCAGGTAGTTGTAGTTGTTGGCCAGGGAACGGCAGTAGGCGCCGGTGGCGGCGACCGCCACCAGGTCGCCGGGCACCAGGTCGGCCGGCAGGTAGCAGTCGCGCACGATCATGTCGCCGCTCTCGCAGTGCTTGCCGACGACGCGGCTCAGCATGGGCGCGGCGTCGCTCTCGCGGCTGGCCAGCACGACGGTGTATTCGGCGCCGTAGAGTGCGGTGCGGACGTTGTCGCTCATGCCGCCGTCGATGCTCACGTACGTGCGCAGCCCCTCGACGTCCTTGACCGTGCCGACCTCGTACAGGGTGATGCCGCCGGTGCCGACGATGGCGCGGCCGGGCTCGACGGTGAGGCGGGGCACGGGCAGCCCGGCGTCGGTGCAGACCTTGCGCACGATCTCGCGCAGGCTGTCGGCGATGGTCTTGACGTCGAGCGCCTCGTCGCCCTCGACGTAGGCGATGCCGTAGCCGCCGCCGAGGTCGAGCTCGGGCAGCACGACGCCGTGCTCCTCCTTGATCTGCACGAGCAGCGCGGTGAGGCGGCGGGCGGCCACCTCGAACCCGGCCGTGTCGACGATCTGGGACCCGATGTGGGAGTGGAGGCCGACCAGCTCCAGCGACGGCAGCTCCAGGACGCGGCGCACGGCCTCGGCGGCGGCGCCGGAGCTCAGCGACAGGCCGAACTTCTGGTCGTCGTGGGCGGTGGCGATGAACTCGTGGGTGTGCGCCTCGACGCCGGTGGTCACCCGGATCATGACCTTAGGCCGCTTGCCGAGCTCGGCGGCGAAGTAGCCGAGCCGGGCGATCTCCTCGTAGGAGTCGACCACGACGTGGCCGACGCCGACCTCCAGGGCCCGCCTCAGCTCGGCCGACGACTTGTTGTTGCCGTGGAGGGTGATGCGCTCGGCGGGGAAGCCGACGCTCAGCGCCACAGCCAGCTCGCCCCCGCTGGCCACGTCGAGGCCGAGCCCCTCGTCCTGCAGCCAGCGGACCATCTCCTTGCACAGGAAGGCCTTGCCCGCGTAGTGGACGTCGGAGCCGGCGAAGGCGGTGACGTAGTCGCGCATGCGCGAGCGCACGTCGTCCTCGTCGAGGACGTACAGCGGGGTGCCGTACTCGCGGGCCAGATCGCGTATGTCCAGCCCGCCGATCGTGAGCGCGCCGTCGGCCCGGCCGGCCGTTCGCGGCCAGATCGCGGGGTTGATCCGGTTGAGGTCGGCGGGCGCCAGCGGAGGGCGCTCGTGGGGCGGCGGCTCGGCGTGCCGGTCCCCGGCTGGGTGGGCGAATCGACTCACCCGATCGAGGCTATCGGAACGGCCCGTCTGCCCGTGCCCGGTGCTCACCTATCGAGACACGATCATGGGCCGACGGGCGAAGATTTTACGTCTTTTTACTGTTTCGCCGGATATATCTTAGATGCGGTCCGGTCCCGCCAGCACGCTCTCCACCGCCGCCGCCAGCCGCACCCTCGCGGTGTGCACCGGCCGCGGCGGCGCGTCTCCCATCGGCACCGCGGGGGCGCGCTCGTGCGCGTCGTGGTACGCCAGCGCCAGCCGCACCTGGTAGGCGTCCCAGCCCGGATCCCTGCTCGCCGCCCGTCCCGGCAGCTCGGCCAGCACCCGCAGGACTTTCCTGTCGTACGGGGACTCCAGCAGGCCGGGCCGGAAGCCGGTCTCCGGGACGCCCAGGTCGCGCGCCCACCGCCGCACGCCCGCCGCCCGCGCGTGCCCGTACCGGACCACGAACCCGGGGTTCTCCCACGTACGGGGGAAGTCCGGCCAGGCGGGCTCCGGCAGCGCGGGAGGTTCGAAGTCGTCCAGGAGCGCCCCCGGCACGGCCACCACGACCCGCACGAACCCGCCGGGCAGCGCCTCGGCCCCGGTCACGCCCGGCAGCGCCCGCAGCCGCGCGGCCAGATCCTCCGCCGGCACCCCGCTCCGCAACGCGGCGGGCGAGACGTAGGCCGCCTCCCGCTCCCACGTGCCGTCAGGGACCGGCGGCTCCCCGAGCACCTCCGCCAGTCGCGCGATCACCGGGACCCCCGCCGGCGCATGGTCAGATGAGGGCGTGCGGCTCGGCGGAGCCGTACTCCACGAGGTGGGCGGCGCCGAGGAGCCAGCGGTCCTCGTCGCGCACCCGGACGTAGCCGAACCGGTCGGCGGCGAACACCTTGACGCCGTCCTGGCGGCACTGGCGCATGAGCACCTCGTCCCAGCCGTCGGTGAGGTCGGCGAAGCCCAGCTCGCGCAGCGGGTTGCGGCGGGCGAGCAGGGTCGCGCCGGCGATCTCCGGCAGGTAGGAGTATTCGGCCTCCGGCTGCTTGAGCAGCGTGGCCTGCGGCTTGCGCAGGTGGGCGTAGAAGGCGGCCTTGCCGACGATGTCGGCCGTCGTGAACAGGAAGGCGCGCCGCAGGTCGGACAGGTAGTGGGAGCCGTAGACGTCGCGCGGGTCCATGACCGCGACCAGGTCGGCCTCGCACAGGTCGAGCCCGCGCCCGAGCATCGCGCCGACGGTGAGCTCGGGACGGAGCGGCCGGTGGATCACGTCGGCGTCGGGCAGCACGTCGCGGGCGCGCTCCCCCGCCTCGGGCGGGCCGAAGACGACGAGCTGGGCGACCCCGCTCTGCCTGGCGACCTGGGCCAGCGCGTGCTCCGTCCGCCCTGGCTCGGGGATGACGAGCAGGACGGAGGTGTCGAGGGTGGCGCGGGCGCTGGGCAGCCCGACCTTGTCGAGCAGCTCGTCGATCCGCTCGGTCATGGTGCCGCTGTCGTAGGCGCGCCGCAGCGCGACGTGCGCGCGTCGGGTGTCGGGGTCCGAGCCGATCGGGGTGCCGCAGGCGGCGATCTCGGCCAGGCGCCACATGGGCGTGCCGGGCGGGCAGTCGACGCCCGCCGGCCAGCGGTAGGAGGTCAGCACGTCGGGATAGGCCAGGTGACCCGGCAGCAGCTGGTCGAGGGTGAGCACCCGGTCGATGCGGCCGCCGGACAGCGGCAGCGGGTTGTGCACCCGGGGCTGGACGCCGAACTGCAGGCGCGGCCAGCCGACGGTCAGGTCGGTGGTGAAGCGGTGCTCGAACAGCTCGGCGGAGGCGGCGTAGGCCGACACGTCGCCGTGGGTGTGCCAGAACACGGTGCGGATGCCGCGCTCGGCGCACCAGGCCAGCAGTGCCTTGAGCCCGTCGCCCGGCTCGCCGCGCAGCTCCTCGGCCCACGGCCCGGTCGCGACGGACTCGACCACGAGCAGGTGGGGCACCTCCAGCGGCAGCACCCTGGCGAAGTCGCGTGGCGTGAACCCGGTGGTCTGCCGCCACTCGTAGCGCAGCAGCGCCTCGGCGTGCGGCTCGGCGATCACCGCGGCGGTGATGTGGGGGCGGGTGTTGGGGCCGGTCGGCACCCGGAACGGCCTCAGCTTGAACGACTCGCCGGCGAGCGTGCGGGTCGTGGTGGTGGCCTGGAAGGCGGCGCCAGGCCGGTCGTCCTTGCGCTGGACGACGACGGGCTTGCGCTTGGGGGCGATGGGCCGCTTCACCGGCTTGGTGGCGCCCTTGAGCTCCTTGGCCAGCCGGACGGGGTTGCTCTTGCCGGTCTTGATCGCGTCGCCGAGCCTGCTCCAGCGCGCGACCTTGATCGACTTGAGCTTCCAGTTGGCCACCTCGGCCTGGTAGCGCTGCTCGGCCAGCTCCTTGCGGAGCTTGTCGGCGGCGGCGCGCTCGCGCTCCAGGTCTTCCTCGGCCCCCGCCAGCCGTTCGGCGAGCGCCTTGACCTCCTCCGCGTGCCGCTCGGCCTCGGCCAGCCTGCTCTGCGCCGCGTCCAGCAGCCTCGCCAGCTCGGCCGCGTGCTCGGCCTGCGCGACCGCTTCCCGCAGCGCCTTGCGCGTGCTCTCCAGCTCGGTGGACAACTGGACCTCCGTCTCTCAGCCCGGCAAAGGATACTCTTTTGCGGGAAGCGGCTCGAAGGGAAGAGATCCGGTGCAGTTCATCGTGCGGCCCTATGTCTGCGGCGGTCTCGGACGGATCGACAGCGCCCTCGTCGGCAAACTGTCCTCCGCCGGCCCTCGCGTGCGCCCCGCGCTCCAGACGGCCGAGGCGGCGCTGTTCAGCTCCGCTCCGCTGCCTCCCTACCAGCGTTCCGGCGAGGCGTTCGCGTTCTCCTGGGGAGAGCGCAGGCCGCCCGCCGCCCGCTCGGAACGGGCCGCCGACTGGATGGCGGTCGCGGAGACGTACGAGACGCCCGGCCTGATCGGCGACGGCCCGCGCACCACGCTGCACACCGGCGCGCTCGGGCTGGTCGACGTCTATTACGTACGGATCGGCGAGGCGGTCTACTTCTCGTCCCTGATCCAGCCGTTGATGGCCCTGGTGCCGCTGGAGATCGACTGGTCGGCCTGGGCGTCGATCCTGCGGGTGACGTTCCCGCTGGGCGAGGCGACTCCTTACCGGGAGATCAGGCGGCTGCCGGGCTCCAGCGCGCTGGTCTGGGACGGCGAGCGGCTGTCGACCGAGCGCAGGCTGCCGCGCTGGCTGCGCAGCGAGCCCTACGAGACGTGGGTCGGCGCGGGCGAGATCGTGGAGCTGCTGCACGACGTCTACAAGGACTACGACGGCCGCAAGCTGCTGGTGCCGATCAGCGGCGGCTACGACTCCCGGCTGCTGGGCAGCGTGGCCAAGGCCCAGGGGTTCGACGTGGAGTCGTGGACCACGAGCCCCGACGACGGCACCGACACCGACATCGCCTTCGCCAGGGCGATCACCGGCGAGCTGGGCATCCCGCACCGGGTGATCACACAGGACGCGGCCTCGTACCCGGACGACGCCGCGGAGGTGGCGCGCAGGCTCGAATACCTGACGCCGCACCACGCGTGGTACGCCCCGTTCGCCAAGGAGGTCCACAAGTCGGGCCGCATCCTGGTCGACGGGCTGGCGGGCGGGCCGCTGCTGAAGAACTTCATGGTCAGCGGCGCCGCCCTGGAGGCCACCAGCCAGGCCGAGCGGTCGGCGGCCGTGCTGGGCTCGCTCAGCCTCGGGGCGCCTTCGCAGCCGTTCCTGTCGGAGGCGGCCGGGGCGTGGATCGACGAGACGGTGCGCGAGCAGTTCGCGGCGGCCACCTCGATGCTCCACGGCCACCGGGCCGAGCTGCCGCTGTCGGTGCTCCACACCCGCACGGTGCGCGGCATCGCCCGCTCGGCGGTCAACCTGGTGGGTCCTGAGGCGTCGTTCGCGGCGCCGTTCATCCACCCGGACTTCTTCGACGCGGCCCTGTCGGTGGGCGTGGCCCGCAAGGACAAGGGCCGCTTCTACCGCGAGGTGCTGCACGCCGCCGACCCGCGGGTGGCGGCGCTGCCCTCGACCAACGTGATCAAGCAGCCGCTGCGGCGGGTGGCGCTGCGCTCCACGGCCGCCCCCGCGCGCGACTACTCCCACCGGATGCTGCGGGTGGTCGCCACGCGGGTGCCCAGCCTGCTGTCGGATGAGCTGCACGCGCTGGTCGCCGACGGGCCCGACGCGCTGACCCGGTTCAACGGATGGAACGACCGGTTCTGGGTGCGCGGGCTGGTGCTTTTCGGTCTCTGGCTGAGTGACTTCGAAAACGACCTGGATGACCTCTCTGCCCCGTTCTAGTTACACCGAGAAGAACAGCCAGTAACATCACGGTTACGCAGGGATCTCCGGGGTATTACAGCTGGCACACCACAAGCGGGTTCCGGAAAGCCAACGGGCTGGTAGTGTTCGGCCCGTAAGCGCCGCACAAGCGGGCACCGGATCACAAATCCGGGCCTGTCAAGGGCATGGATTCGCAGGGATGACGACTCCACGCGGCGCGGTCACCAGATATGAACGCCGGGGTACCCGGTGACTTCGTCCTGCCCACATCTCCTTCTGTGAGCGACACATGATCAACGCATCCCCATCACCGGAGCCGGTGGCCGAGAACTTCATCTCGGAAGATCCGGCTTGGTACAAGCGGGCGGTGTTCTACGAGGTTCTCGTCCGGGGGTTCAAGGACTCCAACGGCGACGGCACCGGAGATCTTCGCGGCCTCGTCGAGAAGCTCGACTATCTCGAGTGGCTGGGCGTCGACTGCCTCTGGTTGTTGCCGCTCTACGAATCGCCGCTGCGCGACGGCGGCTACGACATCTCCGACTACATGAAGATCCTGCCGGACTTCGGGGATCTCGCCGATTTCATCCAACTGGTGGAGGCCGCCCACGAACGCGGCCTGCGGATCATCACCGACCTGGTGATGAACCACACCTCTGATCGGCATCCCTGGTTCCAGGCGTCCCGTCACGACCCTGAGGGCCCGTACGGCGACTTCTACGTCTGGTCGGACGAGCCGACGGGCTACCCCGACGCGCCGATCATCTTCGTCGGCGCCGAGGAGTCCAACTGGACCTGGGACCCTGTGCGCAAGCAGTACTACTGGCACCGGTTCTTCCATCACCAGCCGGATCTCAACTATGACAACCCGGCGGTGCAGGAGGCCATGCTGGAGGTGCTGCGCTTCTGGCTCGACCTGGGCATCGACGGGTTCCGGCTGGACGCGGTGCCGTACCTGTTCGAGCGCGAGGGCACCGCCTGCGCCGGCCTGCCGGAGACGCACGCCTACCTGAAGAAGGTCCGGGCCGAGGTCGACCGCCTCTACCCTGACCGGGTGCTGCTGGCCGAGGCCAACGGCTGGCCGGAGGACGTCGTCGAGTACTTCGGCGACCCGACGGTCGGCGGCGACGAGTGCCACATGGCCTTCCACTTCCCGCTGATGCCGCGCATCTACATGGCGGTGAAGAAGGAGACCCGGGAGCCGATCTCCGAGATCATGTCCCGTACGCCGAAGCTGCCGGACACCGCGCAGTGGGGCATCTTCCTCCGCAACCACGACGAGCTGACGCTCGAGACGGTGACCGAGGAAGAGCGCGACTACATGCACAGCGAGTACGCCAAGGACCCGCGGATGCGGGCCTACCTCGGCATCCGCCGCCGGCTGGCGCCGTTGCTCGACAACGACCGCGACCGGATCGAGCTGTTCACCGCCCTGCTGCTGTCGCTGCCCGGCTCGCCCGTCATGTACTACGGCGACGAGATCGGCATGGGCGACAATATCTGGCTGGAGGACCGCGACTCGGTGCGCACGCCGATGCAGTGGAGCCCCGACCGCAACGCGGGCTTCTCCACCGGCGATCCGGGCCGGCTCTACCTGCCGGTGGTCATGGACCCGATCTACGGCTACCAGGCCATCAACGTGGAGGCCCAGCAGCGCAGCGAGGGGTCACTGCTCCACTTCACCCGCAAGATGCTGCAGATCCGGCGCGACCACCCGGTGTTCGGCACCGGCTCGTACACGGAGATGTGGTCGTCCAACCCGTCGGTCCTCACGTACGTGCGTGAAGAGGGCGACGACGTGATGCTCTGCGTGAACAACCTGTCGAAGTTCCCGCAGCCGGTGGAGCTGGACCTGCGCCGGTTCGAGGGCATGACGCCGGTGGAGGCGCGCGGCGGCGTGCACTTCCCGGTGATCGGCGCCCTGCCCTACCTGCTGACCCTGCCGGGTCACGGCTTCTACTGGTTCGCGCTGCGGCGAGAGGCGTCGCGCTGACCGATCACCGCCCGGTGACCAGTCACCTGGTCACCGGGCGGTGGCGTTTCCGCAGGTCAGCGGGCGGTGATCGGCACCTGGGCGCGGGCCGCGCGGCGGGCCGGGATGAGCGCCACCGCGAGGGCCGTGCCCACGGCCAGCAGCACCGCCAGGGCCAGCGTCACCGGTGAGGGCGGACGGCCGATCCCGGCGCCCACCCCGCTGGTGTGCCCCTGCAGGTCGATCAGCCCGGTCGCCACCGAGGCCCCGGCAGCGGCTCCCGCCACGACGCCCAGCACCACCAGCAGGCCGGTGCCGGTCACGAGGGTGGCCATCACCTGGCGGGGTGTCAGCCCCATCGCCTTCAGCACGGCCAGGTCCGCGGCGTGGTCGCGCAGCCCGAGCGCGCTCGCGGTGAGCAGGTTCGCCAGCCCGATCAGGGTGAGCACGGCGGTCAGCGCCACGATCACCACCCGGATCATCGCCAGCCGGTCGGCGGGGTTGACCGCGGCCTGCACCTCCAGGTTCTCCCCTGACTCCGCCAGCAGCCGGGCCGCCACCTCGTCGCGGCTCGCCCCCGGGTGCAGGGCGAGCGCGTAGTACTCAGGCGGCACGGAGTCCTTGGCCGCCAGGCTGTCGAGGCCGACCGACAGCACCTCGCCGTCCTGGTCGGGCTCGACGGTGCGGCCGACGACGCGCACGATCAGCGGCGAGCCGCCCACGGTCAGCCGCACCCGGTCGCCGATCTTCACGCCGAGCAGGTCGAGCAGCCCCTGCCCGGCCACGGCCTCGCCGGGCTCGGCGTACATGCGGCCCTCGACGACCGGGAACGGGTAGCGGTCGGAGGCGGAGCCGCCGACCGCCCGCACCCGGACGGACCGGCCCTCTCCGGGCGCCAGCGCGTTCACGTCGGTGCCGGGATAGACGGCGGCCACGTCGCGGTCGGCGCCGGCCAGCCGCGCGGCCTGGGCCGCCTCCAGCTTGCCGGGGCGCACGTAGAGCGAGGCGTGCTGGCCGACCTGCTCGGGATTGCGGGCGAAGTTGTCGAGCGTGGCCCACACGCCCAGCCCGATCGTGATCATCATCATCGGCACGGCCAGCCCGAACACGGTCAGGAACGCGGGCACCCGGCGGGTGAAGGCGTCTCTCGTGCCCAGCACCAGCGCGGGCGGCAGCCGTACCAGCAGCGCGAGCCTGGCCAGCCTGGACAGGCGGCCGCCGGGCGGCTGGGAGGGCGCGGCCGGAATGGGCGGGGTGCGCCCGCCGCGCCAGGCCGGCACGCCGACCGCGGCCAGCACGGCCAGGGCGGTGCCGGCGACGATGGTGAGCACGGGTATCGGCGCGACGGAGCTGGCGCCGACGGCCAGAGCAGTGACCGCCCAGCCGGCGACCGTGCCGAGCGCGACGCCGATCAGGCCGAGCGCGCCGTGCTCGACCAGCAGCAGCAGCGCGACCTGGCCGCGGGTGAAGCCCATGGACTTGAGCGTCGCCAGGTCGCGGAGCTGGCCCAGCACGCGCCCGCCGGCCGCGTTGGCCAGCGCGAGCGCCGCCGCCACCAGGCCGCCCACGCCGAACAGCGCGAGCATGGTGCCGAGCAGCCGGTTGTCGAGCTCCATGGCGGCCCGGATCTCGCGCCAGGTGTAGAGCCGCTGGAGCTGGTCGTCGAGCATGACGACGACCCGCTGGGAGACCACCTGGGCGGCGTCGGCGTCGGTCAGCCGCAGCCCGGTCACCCACTCGCTGCGGCCAAGCATCGGCTCGATCCGGTCGAGCGCCTCGGGCAGCACCCAGCCCAGGCCGGGGGTCCACTCCGGGTAGAAGCCCTGGTCGGCGGAGTCGGCGATGCCGCGCACGTACAGGGTGTGGCGCTGGCCGCTGAGCGCGACGACGGTGAACGGGGCGCCGATCCGCAGCCGCAGTTCGCGGGCGAAGGAGCGCTCGACGACCACGCCGTCGGGCTGCGCGGGGTCGAGCCAGCCGCCCTCGACGACCGCGGGATGCGCCACGCGGGGCGGCGTGGCGGGCATCGCGCGCAGCGAGGCTGGCTCGCGCTTGCCGTCCTGCAGCGCGGTGACGGGGGCCGACCGGTACGGGCCGGCGGTGGCCGTCACCCCGTCGAGCGCCTGCACGCCGGCCAGCTGGGCGGTGTTGTCGCGGGTGTAGAGCCAGACGTGGGCGCCTTCGGTCTGGGCGAACAGGCCGCGCCACGGGTTGGTGGAGTCCTCCAGGAGGGTCACCGCGGTGATCAGGGCGGCCACGATGCCGGCCACGGCGAGCACGGTCAGCGTCGCCTGGCCCTTCCTGGCCCGCAGGTCCGCCCTGATCCAGCGGCTGCCCGCGCGTGCGGTGCTCATCGCAGGTCGATCACTTCTCCGACGGTGCGCCGGCGGGGCCTGGCGATGCGACCGTCGTCCACGATCTCGCCGTCGAGCAGGCTGACCACCCGGTCGGCGAGCGCGGCCACGCGGGCGTCGTGAGTGACCATGACGATCGTCTGGCCGTCCTTGTGGACCCGGCCGAGCAGGCGGAGCACGTCGCGGGTGTTGCGGCTGTCGAGGTTGCCGGTGGGCTCGTCGGCCAGCAGCACGCTGGGCTGGTTGGCGAGCGCGCGGGCGAGCGCGACCCGCTGCTGCTCGCCGCCGGAGAGCTGGGCGGGCGAGGCGTCGGCCCGGTCGCCGAGGTTGAGCGCGCCCAGGAGGTCCTCGCGGCGCTCGCGGGCCTCCCTGGGCGAGGCCCCGGCCAGCAGCGCGGGCAACTCGACGTTGTCGGCCACGGTCATGTTGGCGACCAGGTTGAAGAACTGGAAGACGAAGCCGATCTTCTTGCGGCGCAGCAGCGCCCAGGCGCTCTCGGAGAGGGTGTCGGCCCGCTTGCCGTCGAGCCAGATCTCGCCACTGGTGCGGGAGTCGAGGCCGCCGAGCATGTGGACGAGCGTCGACTTCCCGGACCCCGAAGGGCCCATCACGGCCACGAACTCCCCCGCGTCGACCTGGAGGTCCACGCCGCGCACGGCGGGCACCGGCACCGCGCCGCCGGAGTAGATCTTCACCAGGTTGATCGCCTTGAGCACGGCCTCGTCACTCATGCGAGGTCCTCCTGACAACGTTCGAGCCAGTCGAGATCGGCCTGAAGGTGGAGCATCGCACCTTCGATGAGCAGTATGGCGATCTTGTCATCCGGAGAGGTGCGGTCGAGCAGTTCGTTGAGGTCCTTCATCAGCGACAGGTAGTGGCGGCGCTGCCGGTTGATCAGCACCATCCGGTCGGCGATGCCGGTCATCGGGGCCAGCACCAGCTTCATGAAGAACTCGTCGCGCACCCGCGGACCCTCGGTCGGCTCGTCGACCCACAGGTGGAGCACGTCGCGGCCCTTGGCCGTGAGGTAGTAGACCTTCTTGTTCGGCCGGTTGGACTGCTCGACGTCGACGGCTCTCACCAGGCCGTCCTTCTCCAGCCGGCCCAACGTCACATAGATCTGCCCGATGTTGGGCGACGGGTAGGCGCTTCCGAAGGTCTGTTCAAGGTCCTGTTTCAGTTCGTAGCCGTGGGCAGGCTCCTTGGCCAGAAGCGCCAGCAGGTGAAGCCGCACCGCCTCACCTCCCCGTGTGTTACGGATGCGTTACATGGCTTGCCGTTGACCACCAGATTACCGGTGTGCATAACATGAATGCATCTACCTAACACGTATGTAACCCCCGTGCACAAGGAGGGAAAAACCGGTGCTCCGTCGTCTGGCGATCGTCCTGGCCGTCCTCGCGGCGTCCGGAGGGTGCGCGGCGACGGGCGATGACGGTGGCGGCGAGTCCCGGGCGGGAAGCACCGGCCCGATCACGTTCGCCACCGGGCGCGACACCACGGCGTACCTTCAACCCTTGCTGGATCGCTGGAACCAGGCCCACCCGGCCGAAAAGGTGACGCTCATCGAGCTGCCCGAGGCGGCCGACGAGCAGCGCGCCCAGATGGTGGCCAACTTGCAGGCCCGCAGCACCCGTTACGACGTGCTCGGGCTGGACGTGGTGTGGACCGCGGAGTTCGCGGAGAACGGCTGGATCATCCCCTTGGAGCGCGGGTCCTTCCCGCTCGACAAGTTCCTGCCGCCTGTCGTGAAGACCGCGATCTACAAGGACAAGCTGTGGGCGGTCCCGTACACGAGCAACGCGGGGCTGCTCTACTACCGCACCGACCTGGTGAAGAAGCCGCCGCGCACGTGGGCGGAACTTCGCGAACAGACCCAAAAGATCACGAAAAAGCACGATATAGAGGGTTATGCCGGACAGTTCCTCGCGTACGAGGGACTGACCGTCAACTTCTCCGAGGCCGTGCAGTCGGCGGGAGGCCAGATCCTCAGCGCCGACGGCACCAGGGTGACCCTCGAACCCGCCGCCGCGACGACCGCGCTGGAGTTCCTCCAGCAGGGCCTGCGCGAAGGCTGGATCCCCGAGGAGTCGCTCAACTACAAGGAGGAGGAGTCCCGCCTGGCCTTCCAGGAAGGCCGGCTCGCCTTCGCCCGCAACTGGCCGCACGCCTACGGGCCGGCCAGGAACAGGCTCGGCGACAAGGTCGCGGTCACCACGCTGCCGGGCCCCGACGGGCCGGGGAGCAGCTCGCTGGGCGGCATCAACCTGGCCATCAGCGCCTACTCGCAGCACCAGCAGACCGCGACGGAGTTCATCCGTTACTTCACGAGCCTGGAGAACGAGCGCCGGGTCCTCACCGAGGGGTCGTTCCCGCCGGTGTGGACCGAGCTCTACGACGACCCAGAGCTCATCGAGCGCTTTCCGTACCTGCCCGTACTCAAGGAGAGCATCCTCGCCGCCGAGCCGCGCGCGGCGAGCCCGCACTACAACCAGCTCAGCCTGGTGATCGCGAGCACGGTCGCCAAAGCGCTCACCCCCCCGATCAGCGAGTCCGCGAACGACGTGGCGGCCTCGCTGAAAGCTGAACTCGAAGAGATCATCAGAACCCAGTGAGGCAAGCCATGCGTAAAGGCAGAGCAACAGCGATTCTGGCCGGACTGGCGCTGGCGGTGACCGCTTGCGGCAACGCCCCGACGACCTCCCAGCCGACCGAGTCCGCTCCCGCCGCCAGCGAGAGCGGCGGCGCCAAGACGCTCGAAGGCGTCACGCTCGAAGTCGCCGCCAAGTGGACCGGCGAGGAGCAGAAGAACTTCGAGCAGGTGCTCAAGGCCTTCTCCGACAAGACCGGCGCCAAGGTCACCTATGCCTCCACCGGTGAGGACACCGGCGCCTACCTCGGCCCGCGCATCCAGGGCGGCAGCCCGCCCGACGTGGCGATCCTGCCGCAGCCGGGCCTGGTCCAGCAGTACGCCGAGCAGAAGGCGCTCAAGCCGCTCACCGAGGACGTCACCAAGGAGATCGACGCCAACTACACCGAATACTGGAAGGAGCTCGGCTCCGCCGACGGCCAGGTGTACGGCGTGCTGATCAAGGCGGCGCACAAGTCGCTGGTCTGGTACCAGTCGAAGGCCTTCGAGGACGCCGGCGTGCAGCCGCCGACCACGTGGGACGAGCTGGTGACCGCCTCGCAGACGATCGCCGACTCCGGCACCGCGCCGTTCTCGTTCTGCGGCGCCTCCGGCTGGACGCTGACCGACCTGTTCGAGAACGTCTACCTGTCCTCGGCCGGCCCGGAGAAGTACGACCAGCTCTCCAAGCACGAGATCCCCTGGACCGACCCCAGCGTGGCCACCGCCCTGGAGAAGATCGCGCAGATCGCCGGCAAGAAGGAGTTCGTCGCGGGCGGCACCTCCGGCGCGCTGCAGACCGACTTCCCGACCTGCGTCACCAAGGTCTACGGCGAGAAGGAAGCCGCGATGGTGATCGAGGCCGACTTCGTCGCCGTCACGGCCGAGGAGTCGGGCGCCAAGGTCGGCGAGGAGGCCAAGTACTTCCCGTTCCCGAAGGTGGGCGACACCGCTCCGGTCGTGCTCGGCGGTGACGTCGCGGTGGCCATGAAGGACTCCCCCGGCGCCATGGCGCTGCTGCAGTTCCTGGCCTCCAAGGAGGGCGGCGAGGTCTGGGCCAAGCTGCCCGGCTACCTGTCCCCCAACAGGAACGTCTCCCCCGACAACTACCCGAACGAGATGACCAAGCAGCTCGGCCAGACGATCGTCACGGCCGGTGAGTCGGTCCGCTACGACATGTCCGACCTCGCGCCGAGCGCCTTCGGCGGCACCGACGGCAAGGGCGAGTGGAAGGTCCTGCAGGACTTCCTGCGCGACCCGAGTGACGTCAAGGGCGCCCAGGAGGCGCTCGAAGCAGAGGCCAAGAAGGCCTGGAAGTAAAGAGGCATGGCCGTGACCGAAAGGTTGGACGGCCCCCAGGACCCGCCCGTGGACGACACGGGCGGGCCTACCTCGGGACCGGCTGATACCCCCCGCACACGACGACGCCTCGGCCCGTCACCCACGATCGCCATCGTCTTCCTGCTGCCGGCGGCCCTGCTCCTCGGCATCTGGGTGGTCTACCCGATCGGATACTCGATCGTCCGCAGCATGTACGACTCCACCAACCAGGTGTTCGTCGGGCTGGAGAACTACGGGACGATCTTCAGTGACGCCGGGACGCTGAAGACCATCCGCAACAACCTGATCTGGGTGATCGTCGCCCCGATCGTGGTCACCACGATCGGCCTGATCTTCGCGGTGCTGACCGAGCGCATCAAGTGGGCGACCGCGTTCAAGCTGATCGTCTTCATGCCGATGGCCGTCTCGCTGATGGCCGCCGGCGTCATCTTCCGCCTCGTGTACGACGAGGACCCGGACAAGGGCGTGGCCAACGCCATCATGACCGTGGTGCACGACACGTTCTCCTCCTCCCAGGGCTATCCGGAGGCGCGCGCCCGCGAGGGCGACCAGTCACCGGTGGCCGCCCAGGAGGACGGCTCGGTCGTCACCAAGCAGCCGGTGGAGTCCGGCCAGACCGTGCTGATCCCGATCGTGGGCGTCAAGCCGGAGGTGATGCCCGCGGACGCCCAGCCGGCGGTCGCGGCGACCGGCGGCGACGGGCTGTCGGGCACGGTGTGGTTCGACTTCACCCCGGGCGGCGGCGGCGTGAACGGCCAGCCGGACCCCACGGAGAAGGGCCTGCCCGGGATGACCGTGGAGGCCGTGAGCGACGGTGAGGTGGCGGCGACCGCCACGACGGCCGCTGACGGATCGTTCCGGTTCGACGGCCTGCCCTCGGGCACCTACGAGGTACGGCTGCCGCAGGAGAACTTCACGGCCGCCTACAACGGCCTGACCTGGCTCGGCCCGACGCTCATCACGCCGGCGATCATCGGGGCGTTCGTCTGGGTGTGGGCGGGGTTCGCCATGGTGCTGATCGCGGCCGGCCTGGCGGCCATCCCGCGCGACGCGCTGGAGGCGGCCCGCATCGACGGCGCCACCGAATGGCAGGTGTTCCGCAGGATCACGGTGCCGTTGCTGTCGCCGGTGCTGCTCGTCGTCTTCGTGACGATGATCATCAATACGTTGAAGGTGTTCGACCTGGTGTTCATCATCGCACCGCCGTCGGTCCAGCCGGAGGCGAACGTGATCGCGCTGGAGATGTGGCGGGTCGCGTTCGGCGGCGGGAACAACCAGGGGCTCGGCAGCGCGCTGGCCGTCTTCCTGCTGATCCTGGTCCTGCCCTTCATGATCATGAACATCCGCAGGTTCAAGAGGGGTGAGTCATGACCACGGCCACGGCCACGGCCCCGGCGCAGAGCCACGCCGGCGCGCCACGGCGAAACCTGGCCGGACGCATCGTCGACCGCCTCGGCAGCGGCGTCGTCCAGGTCGTGATGATCCTGCTCGGCCTGTTCTGGCTGGTGCCCACGCTGGGCCTGCTGGTGGTCTCGCTGCGCACGACCGAGGTCAACAACGCCGAGGGCTGGTGGACGATCTTCACCAAGCCCGCCGAGATCACCATCGCCAACTACGCCGACCTGCTGGCCGGCGGCTTCGGGGCGTCCTTCTGGAACACCGTGGCCATCACGGTGCCGACCACGATCCTGGTGATCGGCATCGCGGCCATGGCGGCGTACGCGTTCGCCTGGATGGAGTTCCCCGGCCGGGACCTGCTGTTCCTGGTCGTGGTCGGGCTGCTGATCGTGCCGATCCAGATCGCGCTGATCCCCGTGGCCGCGCTCTACGGCCAGGCCGGGATCTTCGGCTCGATCCCCGGCGTCGTGCTCTTCCACGTGGCGTTCGGGCTGCCGTTCGCGATCTTCCTGCTCCGTAACTTCTTCATCGGCATCCCGGCCTCCCTGCTGGAGGCGGCGCGGATGGACGGGGCGCCGGAGTGGCGGATCTTCGTGTCGGTGGTGTTCCCGCTGGGCAAGCCCGCCATCGCCTCGCTGGGCATCTTCCAGTTCCTCTGGGTGTGGAACGACATGCTGATCGCGCTGGTCTACGCCAACCCGGCGAACCAGCCGATGACCAAGTACCTCCAGTCCCAGATGCGGCAGTTCGGCACCAACATGGACATCCTCTCGTCCGGCGCCTTCCTGTCGCTGATCATCCCGCTGGTGCTGTTCTTCGCGTTCCAGCGTTACTTCGTCCAGGGCATGATGGCCGGCTCGGTGAAGTGACCCAAGCGGGCGCCCGTCTTCCCGCGGGGGCGCGGGCGCCCGCCCTTGGTGATCATTTCTCCGGGTTCCGTACGCATCGCCCGCCAGACCTGGCTAAGCTCAACGCCCATGGCCGGACGTCCACTGAACGAAGTCGTCGAAGCCGGATGGGCCCGCGCGCTGGAGCCCGTGGCCGAGCGCATCGCCCACATGGGCGAGTTCCTCCGCAACGAGATCGCCGAAGGCAGGCAGTACCTCCCTTCGGGAGCCAACGTGCTGCGTGCCTTCAACCAGCCCTTCGACGATGTCAGGGTCCTGATCGTGGGTCAGGATCCGTACCCCACCCCGGGTCACCCCGTCGGGCTGTCGTTCTCCGTCGCCCCCGACGTGCGGCCGCTGCCGGGCAGCCTGGTCAACATCTACAAGGAGATGGAGTCCGACCTGGGGCTGCCCAGGCCGGCCAACGGCGACCTCACTCCCTGGGCCGACCAGGGCGTGCTGCTGCTCAACAGGGTGCTGACGGTGATGCCGGGCAAGCCCGCCTCCCACCGGGGCAAGGGCTGGGAAGAGGTCACCGAGCAGGCCATCCGCGCCCTGGTCGCGCGTGAGAAGCCGATGGTGGCCATCCTGTGGGGCCGCGACGCCCGCAATCTCGCGCCCATGCTGGGCTCCGTGCCGCGCGTCGAGTCCGCCCATCCGTCGCCGCTGTCGGCGCGCAGCGGGTTCTTCGGCTCCCGGCCGTTCAGCCGCGCGAACGAACTGCTCGCCCAGCAAGGCGCGGCCCCCGTGGAGTGGAAGCTGCCCTAGGCTCGTCGCATGAGTGACGCACAGAAGTTCCTACGACTCACGGTCGAGCTGACGGTCGAAGTGCTCGACGTGGACGCCCTGCAGGCGGCGGCCCTGGCGGAGATCCGCCACCCCGAGGCCGAGCTGACCGACGAAGAGCGCAGCGAGCAGGCCGAGCTGGTCAAGTCCGACGAGACCGGCGCCTCCGCCCTCCAGTGGCTGATCGAGCCCGAGCACGTGCTGCAGCTCGTCGACCACATCGACGAGATCGAGCCGCGTGAGGCGATGCTCGGCGTCGAGCCCTCCGAGGGCCCGGCCGAGGACGAGGAGGAGGCGGAGGACGAGCACCTCCACCTCTGACCGTCCGGCCTGCCACGTTCGTCGGCGCGGACCTGCCGCGCCAGGAGCTCAGGAGGTCACGCCGTGATCGTCGCATTCTCCATCACCCCGCTCGGCGTCGGCGAGGGGGTCGCCGAGCCCGTCGCCAGGGCCGTCAAGGTCGTGCGGGAGAGCGGGCTGCCGAACCACACGGATGCCATGTTCACCACCGTCGAGGGTGAGTGGGACGAGGTGATGGACGTCGTCAAGCGGGCCGTCGACGCGGTGGCGGAGGTCGCTCCCCGGGTGGGGCTGGTGCTCAAGGCCGACCTGCGCCCCGGCGTGACGGACGCCATGACCGGCAAGGTGGAGTCGCTGGAGAAGCACCTGGACTGAGTTCGAGATATGTCTTGACCGCTCCCGAGACGCGACATAGCGTGACCATCGCGATATTACTCGTGCCTCGGGAGGTCGTCATGACGTACCACCGTGTCCCTGTTCTGATCGTCGGCGGCGGCTACGCCGGTCTGAGCGCGGCCCTGCTCCTGGCCTGGCGTGACATCCCCGTCATGCTGGTCGAGCGGCGGCCCGGCACCTCGCTCCAGCCCAAGGCGTTCGGCGTGAACCACCGGGCCGTCGAGTTGCTTCGCTCCGTCCCCGGTGTCGAGCAGGAGCTGTGCGACATCTGGGCGGGCATCGGCGACAACCTGCGCATCGCCATCGCCTCGGCCCTCGACGACCCCGACCCTCAGATGATCGTCTCGGACGAGCGGGAGGAGTTCGCCTTCATGGCCGAGGCCACTCCCGCCGCGCTCGTGGGCGCACCGCAGGCCGAGGTCGAGCGCATCCTGCGGGAGCGCGCCGAGGATCTCGGCGCCGACCTGCGGTTCTCCACCGAGCTGGTCGCGCTCCACCAGGACGGCGCGGGCGTCACCGCCACCGTCCGCTCCGGCGACGGGCCGGTCACGGTGCGCGCCGACTACGTGGTGGCCGCCGACGGCTACCGCAGCCCACTGCGCCGGAGCCTCGGCATCCCCGTGACGGGCAAGGGCGAGCTCGGGCGGATGTGCTCGATCATGTTCGACGCCGACCTGTCAGGGCTCGTACGAGAGCGCGAGGTGACGCTCTGGTACCTCCGGAACGACGCGATGACCGGCGTGATCCTCACCGGCACCGGGGTCGGCGCCCACGTCCTCGCGGTCAACTACGACACCGGCGCGGGCCGGAGCGAGGCCGACTTCACCCCCGAACGCTGCGTCGAGCTGGCCCGCGTCGCCACCGGCGTGCCCGACCTGGCGGTGAAGCTGCTCGACCGGACCAGCTTCGCCATGGCGCACGTGCTGGCCGGACGCTACCGCGAGGGCCGGGTGTTCCTGGCCGGGGACGCGGCCCACACCATGCCGCCCACCGGCGGCCAGGGCGGCAGCCTCGCGCTGCAGGACGGCGCCGACCTGGCCTGGCGCCTCTGGCTGGTGATCACCGGTCAGGCGGGGCCGGACTTCCTGGACTCCTACGACGCCGAACGCCGCCCGATCGGGGTCATGACCGCCGACGCCCAGCTGGCCAACCTCGGCATGCGGATGCCGCCGGCCGCCCGCGTCGGCTATCCCGAGCCGCTCGGCGACCCGCAGGGCGCCGTCCTCGGCGCCCGCTACCACTCCACGGCCGTCATCGAGGATCCGGACGACGACGGCTCCCTGTTGGAGGACCCGCGCCACCCCACCGGCCGGCCCGGCAGCCGGGCCCCGCACGTGCCGCTGACCTGGGAGGGCCGCCCGATGTCCACGATCGACCTGTTCGGCGGCGGGTTCGTGCTCCTGGCCGACGGCGAGGGCGGGCAGTCCTGGTCCGACGCGGGCCGCCTGGTGTCCAGGCGTCTCGGGGTCGCGCTGTCGAGGGTCGTGCTCGGCCACGACGCGGTGGACGTCAAGGGCGAGTGGCGGTCGCGGTACGGCGTCGGCGCGGGCGGGGCGGTCCTGGTCCGCCCGGACGGCTACGTCGCCTGGCGCGCCACCGGCCCCGCCCCCGATCCGGCCACCGCGCTGGAGTCGGCCCTGCGCCGCGTTCTCAGCCGCTGACGGGAGACCGCCAGGCCGCCATCGAGGGTCCTCATCTACGACCACGGCGGCAGGAGGGTGGTCGTCGGCCTGCCCGCCATCCCCTGAGGTCAGGTGGCGAGCAGGTGTTCGCGCTCGCCGGTGAGGTCGCCGAGGCGCCGGGTCAGGTCGGCCTGGCCCTGGGCGAGCGTCCGGAGCGAGTCGTCGATCCAGGCGGACATCTCGGCCACGGCGGTGCGGGTCCTGTTGATGCGCTGGTGCTTGAGCGCGTCGGTGATGATGTTGTCGAAGAAGACGTCGGCGAACCAGCGGGTGTCCACCTCCGGCATCTTCGGCCGGACGGCCCAGCCGAGGTCGGCCAGCTCCCTCGCGAACGTGTCGAGCGCCTGCTGGGCCTGCCACGTGGCCTGGTCGGCGGTGACGAGGTGCTCCCGCTCGACGGCGTCGGCGAAGACGCCGCCGCCGAACATGTCCCAGGTCGAGGCGCCGCGGGCGTGCTCCAGTTGCGTCAGCACGTGGCCGACCCACTGCCCCGCCGCCTTGCCCGCCTGCACGGCCTCGTCGTGCTCGCGCAGGTCGGCCTGCGTGTCGGCCATCAGGCCCGACAGCTCCATGAGGCGCCGCCCGCGCTGGTCGCCCCGCTCGACGAGGAGGCGCTCCTTCTCGGACAGCAGCCGCTGGTAGTCGTCGGCGGCCCCCGCGGTGGCGGCGAGGTCGCGCTCCGTCTCGCCGAGGTCGCCGGTGAGGGCCTCCAGTCTCGCGCGCTGGCCGTCGAGGCGCTCCCCCGCGAGCGCCGCCTCGGCCCGCTCCCGCGTGAGGCGCTCCTCCCTGGAGCCGGTCAGCCTGGCCATGAACGCGGACAGGCCGCCCTCCAGGCGTTCGACGTCTCGCCGCTCCTTGGCCAGCTGCTGCTCCAGCTCGGTCACCAGGTCGGCGACCTCCCGGATCTGCCGCCCGAGCGAGGAGCGCCGCGCCGCCAGGTGGTCGAACCAGCGGACTCGGTCGTGTGCCTCCCTCAACCTGCGGTCGAGGTCTTCGAATGGGTCCACATCAGGTCCTACGAACGACCGGCCCCGGTCGTTCCCCCGCCGGAGGGCGTCAGGCCGCGATGGAGGTGACGGCGGCTCGGGCGGGGGCCTGGGTGGCGCAGAGCCAGTCGTTGAGTGAGCCGGTGAAGCCGGCCGGGGGGCCGACCTTGAGGTAGGTGACGGGGCCGGCGTCGCCCGCCGGGCCGACCTTCAGGCGTCTGATGCTGCCGCCTCCGGGTGAAGGGGCCGGCGCGCAGGGGGTGAGGCGGACGCCGAGAGGGGCGGGCGGGAGGGGGAGGTGGTCGTCGATGGCGCGGCGGCGGGCCCCGGGGTGGGCGGCGGCGAAGGCGAGGTGGCCGGCGACCAGGCGGGCGGCCACCGTACGCAGGAGGTTGGTGGCGCACAGGGTGTGGGCGCAGGCCGCGCCGTCGAGGGTGATCTCCGGGAGGGCGAACCTGCGCAGCCCGCGGGAGGTGACCATGAGACCGTCGCAGGCGCCGGCGCCAGCCGGGTCCCACGGCGAGCAGGTGGCGTCGTCGTGGACCTGGACGTCCCAGCCGAGCCAGCCGTCGGCCAGGTGGAAGGCGGTGGGCTCCGGGTCGCGGGCGGGCAGGACGGCGCCGGTCAGCGGGTCGGCCAGGAGGCCGCCGTACGCCTGGGCGAGGGCGCGGGCGACGGCCCTGGCGGCCTGGACGGCGGCCGGTTGGTCGTGGGGCGGAGCGGCGGAGGAGACGGTGAGGTGCTGTCTGGAGCGGCGCAGCAGGCGGCGCTCGCCGGGGGTGAGGGCGACGGCGGCGGGTTTCCACGGGGTGGGGTGGTGGGTGAGCCGCAGGCGGCGGGAGCCGAGCGCGGCCATGGCGGCCTTCCTGTGGGGGCCGGTCAGCTGCCAGGGCTCGAAGGCGCCGCCGATGAGCGTGACGACGAACAGGGACGTCAGGGTGACGGGCAGGGGCAGGACGATCTTCACGAGGGCCTCCGGTGGTCGGGACCCCAGGATCGGCGAGAGCGCGCCGGACACGCGGGCACGAACCAGGTTCTGGGGATGACGAGCGCGGAGCGACACCCCCTGTGGACGACCGCCGGCCGCCAGTCGGACCCCGGAGGCGGAGCGGTCGGCGCCGGAACGGATCGGGCCTTCAGCCGGAAGGGCGGTGGACCACCAGGGACTGGCCCGGGAGCCGTACCCCCTGCCCGTCCTCCGCCACCGGCTCGTCCGACGACAGCAGCAGCCCGCCCAGCGGCACCGGCACCGTGACCGTGTCCGTGCTGAAGTTCACGCTCACGCACACCTCGCCCCGCCACACGACCAGCCACTTCCCCGCCGGATCGGTCTCCACCCTGACCCGGTCGAGGCGCGGGTCGGTCAGTTCGGGCAGCGCCTTGCGCAGCGCGATCAGGTCGCGGTACCAGCACAGCAGCGACCAGTGCGCCTCGTCCTTCAGCTCCTGCCAGTCGAGCTTGCAGCTCAGGAACGTCTCCTCCGCCGACGGGTCGGGCGCCTCCCACGTGTAGCCGAAGCCCTCGAACTCCTTCTCCCTGCGCCCGCCCTCGCTCTCGCGCAGGTGGGGCTCGGCGTGGTCGGAGAAGAACAGGAAAGGCGTCCCCGCCCCCCACTCCTCCCCCATGAACAGCATCGGCGTGAACGGCGAGGTCAGCAGCAGGCCCGCGCCGAGCTTGAGCGCGGGCATCGGCAGCCGGTCGCCCATCGGCCGGTTGCCGATCTGGTCGTGGTTCTGCAGGCAGGCGACCAACCGGTGGCCGGGGACGCCGGTGTAGGGCCGGCCGTGGGAGCGGCGGCGGAAGCTGGAGTAGCCGCCGTCGTGCAGGACGCCGTCGGTGAACACCTTCGCCAGGGCGGACAGCCCGGCGAAGTCCGCGTAGTAGCCGTGGGTCTCGCCGCTCACCGCGGTGTGCAGCGCGTGGTGCACGTCGTCGTTCCACTGGGCGGTCATGCCCAGGCCGCCCGCGTCCAGGGAACGCACCATGCGCGGGTCGTTCAGGTCGGACTCGGCGATCAGCGTCAGCGGCCGGCCGGTCGCGCACGACAGCGCGTCCACCTCCTCGGCCAGCTCCGCCAGCAGGTGGGTGGCGCGCTTGTCGTGCAGCGCGTGTACGGCGTCCAGCCGCAGGCCGTCGACGTGGTAGTCGCGCAGCCACTGCAACGCGTTCTCGATGAAGTAGCGGCGCACCACGTCGGAGCCGGGCCCGTCCAGGTTGACCGCCTCGCCCCAGTAGCTCCCCTCGAACCCGCCGAAGTACGGGCCGAACGGGTGCAGGAAGTTGCCCGACGGCCCCAGGTGGTTGTAGACCACGTCGAGGATGACGCCGATGCCGGCCCGGTGACAGGCGTCGACGAAGGTCTTGAGCCCGTCGGGCCCGCCGTAGGTCTCGTTCACCGCGTACAGGTCGACCCCGTCGTAGCCCCAGTTGCGGGTGCCGGGCACCGGCGCGACCGGCATGATCTCCACGAAGTCGACGCACAGCTCGACGAGATGGTCCAGCCTGCCGGCGGCGGCCTGGAACGTGCCCTCGGGGGTGAACGTGCCGATGTGCAGCTCGTAGATCACCCCGCCGCGCAGGTCGCGGCCCTTCCAGTCGTGGTCGGACCAGGTGTAGCGGGCGTGGTCGTACACGGCGCTGGGCCCGAAGACGCCCTCGGGCTGCCGGCGGGAGCGGGGGTCGGGGTAGGGGCCGTCGCCGTCGATCACGTACGCGTAGCTGGTGCCGTGCGCGGCGTCCGGCACGTCGAGCGACCACCAGCCGTCCGTCCCGGCGGACAGCCCGCGCCGCTCGCCCAGGACCAGGACCTCGACGGCCGTGGCGTTGGGGGCCCACACGTCAAAGATCATTTCGCTCCAGGAGTGCGACGGGAAGGGAACCGAGCAGGTGGGCCAGGGGGACCCGGCCGGTGTGCACGCCGCCGCCGAACAGGTCGCGCCAGGTGCCCGGCGGCAGCGACAGCGTGGTGCCGCCCCAGCCGCCGCGCCGCTCCAGGCCGACGGGCAGCCGGGTGGCGACGGCGACGGCCCGCGCGCCGACACCGGTCCCGGTGGGGTCGTCGCCGCCTCGGGCGAACGCGATCACGTGCTCCGCCGCCGCGCCGTCCGCGCGCAGCGGCGTGTACGGTGCGGCGGGGCCGACGCGCCGGCGCAGGCGCAGCGCCTGGGTGGTGACCCGGAGCTTGGCGGCGTCCCAGGCGGAGGCGGGGGTGCGCGGATATGTGACGGGCCGCCGGTTGTCGGGGTCGACCAGGGAGAAGTCGGTCGTCTCGTTGCCCTGGTAGACGTCGGGCACGCCGGGCATCATGAGCTGCACGAGCTTGGCCCCGAGCGAGTTCGCCATCGCGTAGCGGTCGATCCGCTCGGTGAACTCGCCGACCGGCAGCCGCACCGCCGCCTCGGCGAACGCGCGCAGCCCCCGCTCGTAGTCCGGGTCGGGGCGCACCCACGAGATCGCGGTCTTGGCCTCGCGCGCCGCCTTCAGCAGGTAGTCGGTGAACCGGCCGGCCGAGATCGGCCAGGCGGCCATGAGGTTCTGCCAGGCCAGGTAGTCGAGCCGGCGGTCGAAGGCGACCTGCGCCGACCACTCCGACACCGCCTTCTCCCACTCCTCGGGCAGCTCCGACAGCACCGAGAGCCGGGCCCGCACGTCCTCCGAGCGCTTGGTGTCGTGGGTGGACAGCGTGGTCATGGTGTGCGGCGGCATGGCCGCGCAGTAGTCGTGGAACTCCTCGACCGGCACGCCGAAGTGGTCCGGCTCCCACCCGACCTCGTTCAGGCACGACAGCGGGAACCACCGGTAGAGCGCGGTGTCCTCGACGCCCTTGGCCATGACGGGACCGCAGGCCTGCTGGAACCGGGTGATCACCTCGGGCGGCCCGTGCAGGACCTGCTCGACGAGCGGGTGGACGGCGGAGGAGCAGACCGCTGCCGCCCCCTCGACGATCTCGACCGACACGGCGGGCGGCGGCTCGCCCGGCACCACGTACGCCCGGTAGACCGGCATGGCGGCGAGCAGCTCGGCGACCGCCGCCGGGTCGCAGGAGGCGGCGCGGGCCAGCCGGCTCACCTCGGCGCCGAAGAACAGGTCGACGACCTCCTGCTTGGCCAGGGTCATGACCTGCCGGTAGTCGGCGGGCTCGCCGGTCAGCCGGGTGAACAGCTCGACCAGCGGCCGCTTGCCACCGGGGTCGACGAACAGGCCGGTGACCCGGTTGAGCGTCTCGTAGCCGGTGGTGCCGTCGCACGCCCAGTCGGCGGGCAGCCGCTCCTCCCCG
Source organism: Nonomuraea sp. NPDC050478 (assembly GCF_044458265.1). Classification (NCBI taxonomy): domain Bacteria; kingdom Bacillati; phylum Actinomycetota; class Actinomycetes; order Streptosporangiales; family Streptosporangiaceae; genus Nonomuraea; species Nonomuraea sp. NPDC050478. The sequence goes on from NZ_JBITHT010000005.1 coordinate 282,781, forward strand.
ATGAGGATCTTCTCCACGACCGTCCAGGTGCCGCCGGACCTGGCGCGCAGCCGTTCCAGATAGCCCCGGGGGTCGGCGAGGCCGTCGGGGTGATCGACCCGCAGCCCGTCGGCCAGCCCTTCGTCGAGCAGCCAGAAGATCACCTCGTGGGTGGCGAAGAACACCTCCGGGTCCTCGGCCCGCAGCCCGATCAGGGTGGACACGTCGAAGAAACGCCGGTAGCCGGGCCCCTCCCGCCAGTCGACCAGCCGGTAGTGGCCCGGATAGGGGAACTCGTGCTCGTGGTAACGCAGCACGTCGCCGTCGACGACCGGCTCGGTGTCGTCGCCGAGCACGGGCAGCGCGACCTTGCCGTCCTCCCACTCGATGTCGAACCAGCGCGCGTACGGGGACTCCGGGCCGTCCTTCAGCACCGACCAGAACGCGGCGTTCCTGGTGTTCATGTGGTTGGGCACCAGGTCGAGCACGACGCCGAGATCGTGCGCCGCGAGCTGCTCGGCCATCTCGCGGAAGCCCTTCGCGCCGCCGAACTCCTCGCGGATCCTGGAGTGGTCGGTGACGTCGTAGCCGTGCAGGGAGCCGGGCGTCGCCTGGAGGATCGGCGACAGGTAGACGTGGCTGACCCCGAGGTCGCGCAGGTAGCCGGCGATCTCCGCCACCTGGGCGAAGCCGAAGTCGGGGGTCAGCTGCAGCCGGTAGGTCGAGACGGGCCTGGTCAGGGAATCAGACACGGCGCAGCACCCGCACACTCCGCCCCGGCACCGCCACGCCCTCCCCGGCGCGGCACATGCGCACGTCCAATCTGATCGGCATCGCGGTGTCTATCTCGGTCTGCCACATCTCGCCGTAGTCCTTGGGGATCGTGAAGCGGATGGTGTCGTGGTGCGCGTTGAACAGCAGCAGGAATGAGTCGTCCCTGATGGGCCGGCCGCGCCGGTCGGGCTCGGTGATGGCCTCGCCGTTGAGGAAGACGGCCAGCGACTTGGCGTAGCCGACGTTCCAGTCGCTGTCGGTCATCTCCTCGCCCGACGGGGTCAGCCAGGCGATGTCGCTGAGTCCCCGTACGGGCTTGCCGTAGAAGAACCGCCTGCGGCGGAAGACCGGATGCTTCTTGCGCAGCGCCGCCAGGCTCTGGGTGAACTCCAGCAGCAGCCAGTTCTCCCGCACGTCCGACCAGTCGACCCAGGTCAGCTCGTTGTCCTGGCAGTAGCCGTTGTTGTTGCCCTGCTGGGTGCGGCCCAGCTCGTCGCCGTGCGACAGCATCGGCACGCCCTGCGACAGGAACAGCGTGGTCAGGAAGTTGCGCTTCTGCTGCTCGCGCAGGGACTCGATGGCCCAGCCCGCCGGGCCCTCCGCGCCGCAGTTCCAGGACCGGTTGTCGTCGGTGCCGTCGCGGTTGCCCTCCTTGTTGGCCTCGTTGTGCTTGTGGTCGTACGAGACGAGGTCCCGCAGCGTGAAGCCGTCGTGGCAGGTGACGAAGTTGATCGAGGCGGCGGGGCGGCGGGTGTCGGCCTGGTAGAGGTCGCTCGACCCGGTGAAGCGGGAGGCGAACTCCGGCATCGTGGCCGGCTGGCCGCGCCACAGGTCGCGGATGGTGTCGCGGTAGCGGCCGTTCCACTCGGTCCACCGCGACGGGAAGTTGCCCACCTGGTAGCCGCCGGGCCCGACGTCCCACGGCTCGGCGATGAGCTTGACCTGCGACAGCACCGGGTCCTGCTGCACCAGGTCGAAGAACGCGCTCAGCCGGTCGACCTCGTGCAGCTCCCGGGCCAGCGTCGAGGCCAGGTCGAACCGGAACCCGTCGACGTGCATCTCGATGACCCAGTAACGCAGCGAATCCATGATCATCTGCAGCACGTGCGGTGAGCGCATGAGCAGGCTGTTGCCGGTGCCGGTGGTGTCCATGTAGTAGCGCTTGTCGTTGTCGACCAGCCGGTAGTAGTTGGGGTTGTCGATGCCGCGGAAGCCCAGCGTCGGCCCCAGGTGGTTGCCCTCGGCCGTGTGGTTGTAGACGACGTCCAGGATGACCTCGATGCCGGCTTCGTGCAGCGCCTTCACCATGGCCTTGAACTCCAGCACCTGCTGGCCGCGCTGCCCGGTGCTGGAGTAGCGGTTGTGCGGCGCGAAGAAGCCGATCGAGTTGTAGCCCCAGTAGTTGGACAGCCCGCGCTGCTCCAGGACGTGGTCGGTGACGAACTGGTGGACCGGCATCAGCTCCAGCGCCGTGACGCCCAGCTTCGTCAGATGGTCGGTGATCACCGGATGGCCGAGCGCGGCGTAGGTGCCGCGCACCCGCGCGGGGATCTTCGGATGGCTGATGGTCAGCCCCCGCACGTGCGCCTCGTAGATCACGGTGTCGTGGTACGGGGTCGCCGGCGGCCGGTCGTGACCCCAGCCGAAGAACGGGTTGACGACGATCGAGCGCGGCACGTACGGGGCCGAGTCGAGGTCGTTGCGGGTGTCGGGATGCCCGAACCGGTAACCGTACGCCGCCTCGTGCCAGGTCACCCCGCCCTCGATCGCCATCGCGTACGGGTCGAGCAGCAGCTTGTTCGGATTGCAGCGCAGCCCGTGCGCCGGGTCGTACGGACCGTGCACCCGGTAGCCGTAGCGCTGGCCGGGCCCGATGCCCGGCAGGTAGCCGTGCCAGATGAAGCCGTCGACCTCGGTGAGCTTCACCCGCTCCTCGCGGTTGTCCTCGTCGAACAGGCACAGCTCCACCGCATCCGCGACCTCGGTGTAGAGCGAGAAGTTGGTGCCGGCGCCGTCATAGGTCGCCCCGAGCGGGTAAGGATCTCCCGGCCAGATTTCGATCATCGAGGCTTCCTCCCGGTCCCTCCCATGTTCCGTTCCCCCGCCCTACCGGACAAGCCCGGCCTCGTTTCCCGCTGACGCGACCAGTACCTTCCCCTCGTTCCGCTCCGATCACCTCGTACGGGCGAGCGGTGAGCCGCCCGGCTCACCGCCGGCTGGACGGTTCACGGGGAACCGCGGGCCGAAGCCCTCTCGTACGGGTCCGGATCCCACGCCCGGGGACGGCGGACCACTTCCAGCATGACCCGGTGCGGAGTGCGCGGATGCGGGCATACCACCACGTCGGCCGCCCAGCACGCCCCGGCGATCCTCTCCCGGCCTCTTTCGATGTCCGCCACGGTGATGCCGGCCCGGCACCACACCCACACCCGCTCCCCGAACGGCGCGGGCGCGCACCACAGGATGGCCGGGATCTTGCCTCGCCTGCTGACGACGTACGCCTCGACGAACCCGACCCGGATCCGGTGCGCGGTGACCACGCACCGGATCCGCCCCCACACCTCCGACCGCGCGGGCGGCCAGAGGGCGACCATCACGAGCACCGCCGCGATGGCGATCAGCGCCGGCCCGGTGGCCACCGCCACCGCGTACGCCAGGACCCCGGCGAGGCCGATCTCGTACCTCCACCGCCAGAGCACGGTCGGCGGGTGCGGGCGGAGGATCGGAGGGGTGAGCAGACGCAGGTCTTCGAGGATGCTCACGGGCTCTCTCCTGACCCGAAGCAGTCCAGGCACGGCCCGCGGCCGGTGGATCCGGTGCCACGACAGGCGCGGCACGTGACCAGCGCCTGCTCCACGGTCCTGCTGTAGATCCTGATCAGCGGGGCCGGGCTGCGTACGCGCCATCCTGCCGCTCTCGCGCGCTCGTCGAAGCGGCGGCAGGCCCATCGATCGAGGAAGCGCAGCAGGGTGGAGCCGAAGCCGATGTGGACGCCCTTCTCAGTGATCGTGCCGGTCACATGCATAGGTTTGATCCTTGGGGATACCGTCTTGTTTGTTGCCATTGCTACATGCATATGGCAATTGCCGATAGGCTGTGACAGTGACGGTTGCCTTACTCATTTGCCTCAGGCACCTGGCTTGGGTTAGAACGAGCGTAAGCGTCGCACCACAGAGGGCCGTTATGACCTGTGCACATCCCAGCCCTTCGAACGACACCCGATCGCCCGACACTGCAGAAGGCGCCGCAGTCCACAGGCGAGCGGACGGAGATCGATGACCAGCCCGACACTCCGTCAACGCCAGCTCGCCCGGCGACTGCGCGATCTACGCCAGGAGGCGGGCCTGAGCATCGCCCAGGTCGCTGAGCACCTCCTCTGTTCCCCTGCCAAGATCAGCCGCATCGAGACGAGCCAGCGGCGTGCCAGCCTTCGCGACGTCCGCGATCTCGGCCGGCTCTACGGGGTCGAGAATCCAACCGAGCTCATGGAGCTCGCCAAGGACGCCCGGCAGCAGGGCTGGTGGCACCAGGGCGAGGGCATCGAATTCGGGCCGCTGATCGACCTGGAGAACGAAGCGAAGGCCATCACCGAGTACGAGACGACGACGATCCCCGGCCTGCTGCAGACCGAGGACTACGCCCGGGCCGTCATCCGGGGATTCTTCCCGGGCAAGGACGCGTCGCTCGTGGAGCGGCAGGTGGACGTGCGCATGCGACGCCAGGAGCTCCTTCGGCGGCCGAACCCGCCGCGTTACTGGGTGTTGCTGGACGAATCCTCTCTCCACCGGCACATCGGCGGAGCCGCGGTCATGAAGCGGCAACTGGACCAACTTGCCCAGGTCGCTGAGCAACCGCAAGTGACCATCCAGGTGGTGCCCTTCGAAGTGGGCGCGCACATGGGGTTCGACAGCGCCTTCATGCTCCTGGAGTTCGACCGGAATGTCGATATCGCGGACATGGTGTTCATGGAAACGAGGGCGGGTCACATCTTCGAGGAGAAACCCAACCAAGTCAGTCGTTTCCGGGAGGTAATAGATCATCTCCGCGCAGATGCGCTCAGCCCTGCCGCTTCCGTCAAGATGATCCTCGCCCGGCGCGACTACTTCATGAACAAGGAAATGTGAAACTTCTGCTGGCAATTACCTGAGGCAAGTACCATGCAAGGCAAGCGGCAACAAAACGTCTCTACGACGCCCAAAGCCGCCCAGGGCATGTCCCGAAATCTTTGCCTCAGTCCGGCGACTCCATCCGAGGAGCCCGCCAGTCAGCAAGGAGCGCTCATTGGGCAAGAACAACCAGGACGGCAGATCATGGCGCCGTTCGAGCCGGTGCAACAACGGTAGTTGCGTGGAGGTCGCCGCACTTCCCGGTGACCGCATCGCGATCCGGGACAACAAGCGGACCGACGACCACATGATCGTTCTTTCACATCAGGCTTATACGGCGTTCCTCGACAAGATCAAAAATAGCTGATCAGGGAAAGACGCCGCTTCTGCTCTTCTTCCCGCCAGGGACGCGAGAACTAGCCCATTCAGGAAAAAGCGGTAGACACGGGTATCCGACCTACCGCTTTTCCACCCGACCCTCCTGCGAACGACCGGCAATTGCGTATACGTGGCGCAATAGTGACAGAATCCTCATCCACGACAGCAATGGCGCTCGACCACGACCGAGAGACGGTCAAAGCCGGACGCTTCGACGCCGTCTGAAACCCCATGTTGACCTGTGCTTGGCCGCCTACATACGGTTGCCTGCTATGGCTGGTTTCAGAAAATTCCTGCTGCGCGGCAACATCGTCGAGCTGGCGGTGGCCGTCATCGTCGGCGCGACCTTCAGCGGGCTCGTGCAGGCCCTCGTCCGCGACCTGATCACGCCGCTGATCGGCGCCGTCACCGGGGGGCGCCAGCCGGACTTCGCGCAATACTCGTTCACCGTCAACGGCAGCGAGTTCAAGTACGGCGACTTCCTCAACCACCTGATCACCTTCCTGATCATCGCGGCGGTGGTCTACTGGCTGGTCGTGCTGCCGATGACGCGGCTCGTCACCCTGTTCGACCGCGACAAGGCGGCCACCACGAAGGAGTGCCCGGAGTGCCTGGGCGAGATCCCGATCGAGGCCCGCCGGTGCATGCACTGCACGATCCAGCTGGTGCCCGAGACGGAGAAGCCGGCCGCCACCACGTAGCGACGCCACGCCGGGCGGGCTGCGTCAGGGCGCGGTTTCGGCTCGGTTCCAGCTGGTACCCCATCAAGTGCGGCCTTGGTCCGACAAGATGGACGGGTGAGCGTTGAGTTGATGGTGTGGGACGCGCCCGTGCCCGTCTCCAGGGACCAGGCACGGGCCGCCTATCTGGAGGTCCGCAAGGGCGAGCCCGTTCAGAGGGAGCTGCCGGAGGTCGCCAAGGAGCTGCCGGGCACCGTCACCGTCTACGGGGACCACGTGCTGGTGACGATGGACCTGGAGACCATGGACGAGATGTCGGCCCAGGTGTTCGAGGTCGCGCGCGCGTACGGGCTGGTGTGTTACGACCCGCAGCGCGACCTCGTCCACAACGTGGCACCGCTCGGGGTCTACCAGGGTATGCAGCTCCACACCGGCGACGGGCTCATCGTGCACGATCCCGATCTGGGGCTGGTGCACGACGTGCTCGGCACCATGTCGCCGCAGAACCCGTTCGTGGCGCTGGTGACGTTCGGCCACCACTTCATCCAGGTCTCCCCCGGCTACGAGCTGGAGTACAAGGAGGGCGCGATGGTGCGCGCCGAGGTGGCGGAGCTGGAGGAGGTGCGGCGCGCCTTCCACGAGTACGCGACGGGCGAGCGGGGGTTCCTCAGCCGTCACTCCTGGTCGGCGGTCTGAAGCACCTCGCACAGCAGGGCGGGGTCGACGTTGCCGCCCGACAGCACCGCCACCGTCAGCCCGCGCGGCAGCTTGCCCGACAGGCGGGCGGCCGTGGCGACGGCGCCGCTCGGCTCGGCCACCAGGCGGCCGGCGGTGGCCAGGTGGCGCATGGCGGCGCGGATCTCGTCCTCGGTGACGGTGACGACGGCGTCGACGTGCGCGCGCAGGTGGGCGAAGGTCAGCTCCGACAGCTCGGCGCGCAGGCCATCGGCGCTGGTGCGGAACGTGCGGGCGGGCTCCCAGGTGATGAGCCGGCCGGCGGCCAGGCTCTCGGCGGCGTCGGCGGCCAGTTCGGGCTCGACGCCGATCACGGCGGCGCGGGGGCGCAGCGCCTTGACGGCGGCGGCGATGCCGGAGACGAGCCCTCCCCCGCTGACCGGCACCGCGACCACCTCGACGTCGGGCAGGTCGGCCAGGATCTCCAGCCCGATCGTGCCCTGCCCGGCGATCACATCCGGATGGTCGTACGGCGGCACCAGCGTGAGGCCGCGCCCGGCGGCCACCTCGGCGGCGGCGGCCAGGCGCCGGTCGGGCGGCACCACGACGAGTTCGGCGCCGTGGCGGCGGATGGCGTCGGTCTTGACGCGGGGCGTGCCCTCGGGCACCACGACCACGCAGGGCACGCCGAAGCTCGCCGCCGCGTAGGCGAGGGCCTGGCCGTGGTTGCCCGATGAGTGGGTGACGACCCCGGCGGGGCGCAGCCGGGCCACCGCGTTGTAGGCGCCGCGGATCTTGAACGAGCCGACCCGTTGCAGGCTCTCGGGCTTGACCAGGAGGTCTCCGACCGGCACCAGCGGGGTGCGGACGACGACCGGCTCGATCCGCCCGGCGGCCGCCCGGATGTCCTCGACCGTCACCAGTTCCATGCGCTCAACCTACGGCGGACAGGCGTGCGCGGGCCAGGCGGACCACCGGGGTGACGGCGCCGACCATCAGCAGGGCCAGCAGCGGCGCGAGGGTCAGGCCGAGCACGAACCCGGCGATCACGTCGTGCGGGTAGTGCACGCCGACGAACACCCGGGAGAACGCCATCACGACGGCCAGGGGCACCACCACCCAGCCGAGCGCGCGCCAGGCCAGCATGAGGGTTCCGGCGGCCCCGGCGGCGATCACCGAGTGGTTGCTGGGGAACGACCAGTCCGCCGCCGGCGGGCAGGCGGCGATCGTCACGACGCCGCCCCGGCACGGCCGGTCCTCCCTGACGAGGAGCTTCAGCACCTCGCTGATCACGTACGCGCCCACGATCCCGGCCGGTCCGGCGATGGCGATCGCCAGGTCCCGCGCGGGAGCGTGGCGGGCGCGCCACCAGCACACGAGGAACAACGCCGCGAAGATGAACAGGCCGGCGTCGGTGCCGACCTCGGCCAGGGTGTGCAGCCAGGCCGGCGTGGTGAGTGCGAAGTCGACGATGTCGCGGTACACACGTGTCCAATCCATTAACAGGTGATGGACACGACTTTACGAGGAGATGGCACCGCGATGTGCCGTCAGAAAGGAGGAAGATCAGGTGGAGCCGAGGAAGCGCCTCGACAGCGCCAGCTGGGTCTGCTCCAGCTCGCCCCGGGTGATGAGGCCGCGTTCGAAGGACTCGGTGACGGCGTCGCGCTCGGCCATGTAGCAGGCGGCCATGATCTCGCTGCGGAGCGGCGTGAAACCGCGCTCGACGCATTCGGCGAACATCCGCGCCTTCGCCCCTACCTTGTCACCCGCGACCGTACAGGCGAGGTCCTGGGCCCTCAGCTGCCCGACGGCGTCACGCAGGGTGATCATGCCGGACGAACCCATGAACTTGGTGTCAAGAGTGATCTTCAATTCCTTTCGCCTCCGTTGTTGTGCAACGCTTTGCAATGACGGCGTATTCCCTGCTCGAAGCGGGTAAAGACGCTTTCGTGATCGGAGAGCACGTGATCGTCGGCTACACCCACGACGCGGGCGGGCGGGAGGCGCTGGCCCTCGGCGCGGCCATCACGCGGGTCACCGGCGGCGAGCTCACGGTGGCCTCGATCTACCCGCCCGGCAGCCCGGGGCGGGCGGTGGAGGCCCAGGCGAACCTGGCGGAGGCGGGCGTGGCGCTGGAGGACGTCCCGTCGGAGTACATGGCGTTCGAGAGCCGGGGCGCCGGCCGCGGGCTGGGGGTGCTGGCCAGCCGGATCAAGGCCGACCTGATCGTGGTCGGGTCGGCGGCCGGCGGGCAGCACGGCCGCATCGCCCTCGGCAGCACCGGCGACCACCTGCTCCACCTGTCGCCGGAGGCGGTGATGGTGGCGCCGTCCGGCTTCGCGCCGACCGGCGAGCTGTCCAGGCTCACGCTCGCGTACGTGCACCGGCCGCAGTGTGACGAGGCGGTGGCGCGGATGTCGCAGGCGGCGCTGCGGCTGGGCGTGCCGCTGCGGCTGATCACCTTCGACCTGCGCACCGACGATCCCGAGCGCATCCGCGACGACCTGGCGCTGGCCGTGCGCCTGGCCTGGGAGACCGCGGGGATCGAGGCGGAGGCCGACGTCGCCGAGGGCCACGACGTGGCGGCCGCGATGGAGACCGCCACGTGGCTCCCGGGCGAGCTGCTGATCTGCGCGGCGAGCGAGGACGCCCAGCCGCACCGGGTGTTCCTGGGCGAGCTGGCGATGAAGATGCTGCGCGCCGCCCCGGTCCCGGTCACCGTGCTGCCACGGGGCTTCTCCTGATCGCCCGCTCGTACAGCTCCAGGTAGCGCTCCGCCATGACGGCCGGTGAGAAGCGGCGGGCGGCCTCGCGGCGGCACTCCTCCGGGTCGATCTCGTCCACCCGGAGTATCCACTCCGCCAGCTCCTCCTCGGTGTCGGCGAGGAAGCCGGTGCGGCCGTGGTCGATGATCTCCGGCAGGCAGCCGCGGCGCAGGCCGACCGGCGGCACGCCCAGGGCCAGCGCCTCGACGACGGCGGTGCCGCCCGGCTCGTCCCACTGGATGGGGAACAACGAGGCGCGGGCGGAGGCGTAGAGCCGGTCGCGGTCCTCGCCGCCGACCGAGCCGATCCAGGTGGCGCGGTCGCCGTCGAGGTAGGTGGAGACGTGGTCGACGAGGTAGCGCACGTCGGGGTGGCCGTAGAGCGGGTGGGACGGGTCCTGGGCGACGGCCTCCAGCTCGGCGGGCGTGTCGAGGCCGCTCACCGGGCCGGCCAGCGTCAGCGGCAGGTCGAGCTTCTGGCAGATGCGGGCGGCCACGTGCTGGCCCTTGAGCCCGCACACGCGGCCCATGACCACCAGGTGCTCGCCCCGCTCGACCCGCAGGCCGGTGCCCGCGAGCGGGGTGGCCAGGTGCACGGCCCCCAGCGCGGCCCGGCGCAGCGCCTCGGGGGCGCGGGCGAGCTGGGAGTGGGAGACGCCGTTGACGGCGATCTTGTGAGGGAAGGAGTCGTAGAAGGCGGCGTGCTTGTGCAGGTCCCAGTGCAGGGTGTGCAGGACGGGCGGGCCGTCCAGCGCCGCCAGCACGCCGGGGCCGACCACTTCGAGGTGGTCGTGGACGAGGTCGATGTCGTCGCGGCGGCGCAGTTCCTCGGCCACGCGCGCCTGGTGGGCGTGGGCGATGCCCATGACCTGGTTGTACGGCTTCTGCAGGTGGGGGAACTGGCCGTCGGCGTAGACGCTGATCAGCTCGTCCACCTCGATGGCGCTCGTCCCCACCGAGGCCAGCACCACCCGCACCCCCCGAGCGCGCAGTTCGGGGATCAGGGTGGCGACGACGTTCTCGATGCCGCCGTATCCAGGAGGCGGTACGGGGAGCCAGGGCCCGGCGTTCAGCAGGATGTTCAAGCCACGTCCTCCTCTAAGACGAGAGTGGCCAGGGGCGGCCGCTCGGCCACGCCCACGTCCACCAGGTCCGCCTGCCCATCCAGGCCGAACTGCAACAGCGTGTGGGCGGGCGACTCCGGGGAGACGAGGCGGCCCTGGCGTTCCAGACGGGACCAGGCGGTCAGCATGATCTGCCCGGCCATCCGGCCGAGCGCGGCCACCGACTGGTGGGTGTGGACCCGTACGCCCAGGTCCACCTGGGCCATCGCGTCCAGGCCGACGAGCTGCAGGAGGTCCACCAGCAGCCCGAACTCGACGCCGTACTCGGTGACGAAGGGGACCTGCTCCAGCACCTCGCGGCGGGCCGCGTACTCGCCGCCGAGCGGCTGGGCGAAGCCGGACAGCTCCGGCCAGAACATGTTGAGCAGCGGGCGGGCCACGAGTTCGGTCACGCGCCCGCCGCCGCCGCGGTGGGCCACCCCGTCCGCGCCCGTGTACGGGCGTTCGTACGAGCCCTTGACGAACTGGATGTCACGGTCCAGCAGCAGCGGCCCGAGCAGGCCGGAGACGAAGTGCGAGCCGAAGTCGCGCAGATCCGCGTCCACGAACACGACGATGTCCCCGGTCGTGGCGGCCAGCCCCTTCCACAGCGCCTCGCCCTTCCCGGTCAGCGGCGGAAGGTGGGAGAGCACCGCTTCCTGGGCGACGACCCGGGCGCCCGCCGCGGCCGCCCTGGAGGCGGTCGCGTCGGTGGACAGGGAGTCGACCACGACGATCTCGTCCACGAGCGGAGCCCGTTCCACCAGGTCGCGGCGGATCGCGGTGACGATGTCGCCCACCGTCGACTCCTCGTTGTGGGCCGGCAGCACCACGCTCACCGTGGTGGCTCCCTTGGCCAGCAGGAGAGAGTCGACCGGCCATTCGGCGGCCGTGCTGGAGTGGAGTCCGTACCATTCCCGGACCCTCGTCAAGGCCTCCAGATCTGATTTCATGCAGTCAACCCCGATCTTTGGAGGTCAGGTCGGCGACAACTGCCCCCTTGATGACTCTTCGAACGTATTTGTTTGTTTTCTGGAGGGCGTGGGATATGCCGGGTTATGTCTCCCGCCATCCGTGTGGGCATCGTAGGGGCCGGCAATGTCGCCGCCCGTCATGCCGACGTCCTATCAGGTTTCCCCGACGTGACGATCGCCGGGATCGCCGATACAGATCCTCGCAGAGCCGAGGCGCTGGCCTCCAAGCACGGCTCCCCCGCCTATGGCGACCATGCGGACCTGCTGAGCGCGGGCGGGCTGGATGCCGTGTACGTGTGCGTGCCTCCCTTCGCGCACGGTGACCCCGAGCGTGACATCCTGGCCTGCGATCTCCCGATCTTCGTGGAGAAGCCGCTCTCGCTCGACCTGGCCACCGCGGAGTCGATCGCGGACGAGATCGACCGGCGCGGGCTGCCCTCCGCCGTCGGCCACCACTGGCGCTACCTGGACATCCTCGACCGCGCCCGGGACCTGCTGGCCGACCGGCCGGTGCGGCTCGCGCTGGGCCACTGGCTGGACAAGGTGCCGCCGGTCGCCTGGTGGCTCGATCCGGGCAGGTCCGGCGGTCAGACCGTCGAGCAGGCCGTCCACGTGCTGGACCTGGCGCGGCTGCTCGTGGGCGAGGTGACGATGGTGCACGCGGTGCCCGCCGGGAACGCCGTGGACGGCGAGGTGGACCGGGCCACCGCCGCCGTCATGAGCTTCGCGGCCGGCGCCACGGGGCTGCTGGCCACCTGCTGCCTGCTGGACCGCAAGCACCGGGCGGGCCTGGAGGTGCACGCCGAGGGCATCGCGCTGGAGCTGAGCGAGACCGAGCTGGTCGTCGACGGCGAGCAGCGGCTGCGGGACGGCGGCGAGGCCAAAGTGGCGGTGGATCGCGCGTTCGTCGACGCCGTCCAGGGTAAGGAGGCCGACGTGCGCGTCCCGTACCGGGAGGCGCTCAAGACCCACCGGCTGGCTCTGGCGCTGGCGCGGTCCGCACGCGAACGGAAGCCGGTGATGCTCGATGCATGACGTCGCGACCGTCCTCAGCATCGAGGCGCCCGGCGAAGTGACGCTGGTCGAGGAGAAGCTCGGCGACGTGCCCGACGGCGGGTTCCTGGTGGAGACCGTCCACAGCGGCGTGTCGGCCGGCACCGAGCTCACCTACGTCAAGGGCGACAACCCCTACCTGACCTCGACCTGGGACCGCGGCCTCGGCCTGTTCCTGGACGGCACGCCGTCGATCGCCTACCCGGTGCGCGGCATCGGCTACATGCAGGTCGGCCGGGTGGTCGAGACCCGCACCCGGGCGGTGGCCGAGGGCGCGCTGGTGGCCATGGCGTACGGGCACCGCAGCGCTTACGTCGCCGACCCGATGCGCGACCGGTTCGTGCCGCTGCCCGGCGAGCTCGACCCGATGCTCGGCATCTACGTCGCCCACATGGGCCCCATCTGCGCCAACGGGCTGCTGCACGCCGCCGCCGACCTGTACGGCCAGGACGTCCACCATCTCGGCGACGGGGTGCGCGGGCGGCGGGTCGCGGTGGTGGGCGCGGGCGTGGTCGGGCTGCTGACCGCGTCGTTCGCGATCTCGTACGGGGCCGCGGAAGTGGTGGTCGTGGACGAGACGCCTGACCGGCTGGCGGTCGCCGCCGCGCTGGGCGCCGACACGCTGGCCGCCGACGCCGATCCGGCGGTCGAGCTGAAGCGGCGCTGGCGCCACGGTCCCGACGACCGGGGCGCCGACGTGGTCTTCCAGTGCCGCGGCCGGGCCAGGGCGCTGGCCCTGGCGCTGAAGCTGCTGCGGCCCCAGGGGGTGGCCGTCGACCTGGCCTTCTACACCGACGGCGCCCAGGAGGTGCGGCTCGGCGAGGAGTTCCACCACAACGGGTTGTCGCTGCGCTGCGCGCAGATCGGGCGGGTGCCGCGCGGCCTGGCGCACGCCTGGGACCGGGAGCGGCTCTCGTACGAGAGCGTCGTCCTGCTCGCGGGCCGCGGCGAGCTGCTACGCCGGCACCTGATCACCGACGTGGTCGGCTTCGACGAAGGCCCCCGCCTGATGGCCCAGCTCGCGAGCCGTGAGCGGCACGCCCTCCAGGCCGTGCTCAGCGATCACGTCGACGATCAGAGCGGCTGACCAGCTGAAGTCGCCGGACCCGTGCCCCTCCAGCGTGAAGGGGTGGAAGTACTCGCGGAAGCCGGACCGGCCCACCGCGCCGATCATGCCGTCGGCCAGCGCGCCGGCCAGGTCGGGGCGGCGGGCCTTGAGCCCTTGCCAGACCAGCCACGACACGTTGATCCAGCTCGGGCCGCGCCAGTAGCGCACCGGGTCGAACCCGGGGGCGGCCGGGGAGTAGCTCGGCAGCACGCCGTCCTTGAGACCGAACAGGTCCAGCCCGGTGCCGATCAGCGCGTTCGCGACGTCGCGGGGCAGGCCCGGCAGGATGAGCGGCACCAGACCGGCGGCGCTGCCGGAGCGGATCAGGCAGCCGGTGATGGCGTCACGGGAGTGGAACAGGCCGTCCTGGTAGAGGTGCTCGACCATGGCGGCGGTGACCGTCTCGGCCTCGGCGTGGTGCGGCGCGGGATCACGGCCGATCACCCGCGCGATCTCGGCCAGGGTCGACTCGGCGATCCCGTACGCGGCGTTGAACAGCGGGTCCTCGACCTGGAAGGCGCACGCGCGGCTGTAGCCGGTGTCGCGGTAGGCGCGGGCGAGCGCGATGTAGCGCTCGTAGTCGCGGTCCGTGGGCCGCTCGGCCGGGTCGATGTGGCACAGGTCGCGGCGCTCCACCCCGTTGGGCACCGGCTCCACCGCGGTCAGCGGCAGGTCCCAGGACGGGCTGTTGTCCATGCCCGACTCCCAGGGGTGCACGATCGAGACGAGCCCGTCGGGCCCGCGCCGCTGCGCGCGCAGGAACTCCTGCTGCGCCACCAGCCTGGGGTAGATCCTGGCGAGGAAGGCGGGGTCGGGCTCGGCCAGGTGGACCCGCCAGGCGGCCAGCGCGTGCACGGGCGGCTGCACGATGCCGGAGGTGGTCCAGCCGGACGGGGAGCGCGCCTCCCAGAACCCGGGACCGGGGAAGTAGGCGCCTTCGGGCACCGCCGGGTTGAACACGATGTGCGGCACCCTGCCGTCGTGCCACTGGGCGCCGAACAGGCTGAGCAGCTCGGTCCTGGCCCGCCGGGGCGACCAGCGGGCGTGGCCGATGGCGATGAAGGCGGAGTCCCAGCTCCACTGGTGGGGGTAGAGCGTGCGGGAGGGGACGGTGTGGCTGCCGTCCCAGTTGTCGATCAGGACGCGCAGCGCGTCGCGGAGGATCATAGGAACTTCCTGATGAAGGCCGCTGTCTGGGGGAGGACGATCTCGGGCTCGCCGCGCAGGCGGCATTCGAGCGCGAGGTAGCCGTCGTAGCCGACAGCGTCGAGGGCGGCCAGCTGGGCGCCCCAGTCGAGGTGACCGGTGCCCGGCTGGTTGCGGTTGGACTCGCTGATCTGCATGTGCGCGAGGTAGGGGGCGGCCTCCACCAGGGAGCGGCAGGGGTCGTCCTCCTCGATGTTCATGTGGTACGTGTCGCCGACGACCCTGATCGAGTCCATGGCGCAGTACGAGACGGCCTCGGCCAGGGTGTTGACCATGTGGTTCTCGTACCGGTTGAGGGGCTCCAGCATGATCAGCACACCGTTGCGCTGGGCGTGCTCGCCCAGGATGCCCAGCGCCTCGGCGAGCACCTCGCGGTCGTCGGCCGCGCTGCGCGGGGGCGTGAACGGGGGCAGCCGGAGCGAGAACTGGCCCCAGGAGGCGGGGGTCATGACGCCGACGCCGCCCAGCTCGCCGATGACCGTCAGCTGGGAGCGCAGCTGCTGGATGGCGTCCTTGCGCTTGGCCGGGTCGAAGTCGCCGATGAAGTGCGGCATGTCGACGCACACGGTCGGCATGACCACGCCGTCGGCGAGCGCGCGCTTCAGCTCGGTGAGCCGGCCCGCGAAGTGGAAGTCGCCCTTGCCCCGAAGCTCGATGGCGTCGAACCCGGATTCGACGGCGAACGCGAACTTCTCCTGCAGGGACCGGCCCGGCAGGAGCTGCTCCTGGGCGGCGAGCTTCACTGTGACTCCTCGAAGGTGAAGACGAGCTGGAGCACCTCGGACTGGTGCTTGTCGATCAGGTCGAAGGCCGCGGGCGCCTCGTCCACGGGCACCAGATGGGTGACCAGGCCGCTGACGTCGAGCTCGCCCCGGTGCACGACCTCCATGAACGTCCGCTGGAGCCTTTCGACGTCCCAGCGGTGGGACAGCCAGGAGGCGACGCCGCCGATCTGGGAGGAGATGAGCTGCACCTGGTTGTGGTGGAACTCCTCGCCCAGCCGGAGCCCGAGCCCGTCGCCCTGGTAGAAGCCGGCGGCGACGACCCGGCCGCCCCGGCGCACGGTGCGGATGGCCTCCTGGAGGCCGAGGTGGCTGCCGCTGAGCTCGATCGCGGTGTCGGCGCCCTCGATCCGCTTGCGGATGAACTCGGCGACCGAGCCGGCGTTCACGTCGAAGGTCTCGGCCGCGCCGAACTGCCTGGCCAGCTCCAGGCGGGCCGGGATGGCGTCGGCCGCCACCACGCGGGCGCCGCTGAGCACGGCCAGCCGGGTGGCGAGCAGGCCGATGACGCCCTGTCCGAAGACGGCGACCTGGTCGCCGAGGTGGATGTCGGCGGCGTGCACGGCGTTGAGCGCGATCGCGCCCACCCGGGCGAAGACCGCGTGCAGCGGGGTCGCGCCGGGCGGCAGGACGTGGCCGGCCAGCCGGGCGGCCGGCACGACGGCCTCGGCGCGGTGGCCCCAGATGCCCCAGACGACGCTGCCGACGGCGGGCTCCGCGACGTCGGGCGCCGCCTCCACCACCTCGCCGACCTCCTGGTAGCCCCAGCCGGTCAGCGGGTAGGCGTGCGTCCGCCCATCGAGGAAGAGGCGTCGCTCGACATCCCACCTGCGGTTCAGATAGGGGTTGGTGCCGCGGTAGGCGGTGAGCTCGGTGCCCGCGGAGACACCTGAGTACATCGTACGGACGCGTACGCTGCCCGGGACGAGCTCGGCGGGCGGTTCCAGGCTGACGGAGACCTGGCCCGGTTCTTCGAAGGTGATGACGCGCATTCCCCAACAACTTACGCTTATTGATCAATCAAAAGTCACGGGATTAGTACTGCTCCGCACACCGTAGTCGGGGGCGGATCACTCTAAAGTCTACGACTTCCGTACGAGAAACTTCAGCAAAAAGGGGTTTCAGACATCGAGTTCTGGAAAGCGACCTTACCCGCTATTTGCGGCAGAGCAGCTCCAGAGAGGGTCCCGGCCGCTGGTACCAGCCGGAACCACTTCGCCTCGATGACCGAAATCCGATCAGATTGATCCTTTCGGCGTCGTCTGCCGCGTCTGACGGATACGAGAATTTCGCCCTGCGCAGACCCTCCCTTTACGGTTCGCCGGGCCGTGAGTACCAACCGCGGGCGGCGGAAGG
Organism: Nonomuraea sp. NPDC050478; assembly: GCF_044458265.1. NCBI lineage: Bacteria > Bacillati > Actinomycetota > Actinomycetes > Streptosporangiales > Streptosporangiaceae > Nonomuraea > Nonomuraea sp. NPDC050478. The sequence continues at coordinate 299,722 of NZ_JBITHT010000005.1, forward strand.
GACGGTCGTGGTCAGCGCCCAGTGCGGCGGGAGGTGCGGAAACGCCTCCGCTGCGTTGCGCGACCTGATCAGAGGGTAAGTGGCCGCATATCCCCATCCGGAGGAGCGCGTCATGCCGAAGAAGGTAACCGCCGTCCTCTCCGTCGCGTTGCTGTCGGCGACCTGCCTGGCGGCCTGCGGCGGCGGCAACGAACAGGAAGCCGGCAACCGGATCACGGTCTGGACCGAGGAGAACCTCGAGGACCGGATGGCCGTGCAACAGCAGATCGTCAAGGAGTTCACCCAGCGGACCGGCATCCAGGTCGAGCTCGTGGGCATCGCCGAGGACCAGTTCAGCCAGGTCGTCACCTCGGCCGCGGCAGCGGGCGACCTGCCCGACGTGATCGGGGCGCTGCCCCTGGCGTCCGTCCGCGAGCTGGAGGCCAACGACCTCCTGGACACCGAGACCCCTGGCAAGATCGTCGACCAGCTCGGCCGCGACACGTTCTCGGCCCGGGCGCTGGAGCTCGACACCGGCGACGGCAAGCTGCTCGCGGTGCCCAGCGACGGCTGGGCCCAGCTCATCCTCTACCGCAAGGACCTGTTCGAGAAGGCCGGCCTGCGACCGCCCGACACCTACGAGGCGCTGGAGGCGGCCGCGGCCAAGCTGAACACCGGCGGCGTCGCGGGCATCACGCTCGCCGTGGCGCCGAAGGACTCCTTCACCGCGCAGAGCTTCGAGCACGTGGCGCTGGCCAACGGCTGCGAGCTGGTGGACGACGCGGGGAAGGTCACGCTCGGCTCGCCGCAGTGCGTGAAGGCCTTCGAGTTCTACACGAACCTGGCGAAGAACTACTCGGTCAAGGGCAATCAGGACGTCGACTCCACCAGGGCCACCTACTTCTCCGGCAAGGCGGCCATGACCATCTGGTCGTCGTTCATCCTCGACGAGCTGGCGGGGCTGCGCAAGGACGCGCTGCCGAGCTGCGAGCAGTGCCGGGAGAACCCCGAGTGGCTGGCCGAGAACACCGGCGTCGTGACCGCGCTGAAGGGGCCCGACGGGAGCGCGCCCGCGCAGTACGGCGAGATCGTATCGTGGGCGATCATGCGGGACGCCAAGACGGACCCGTCGAGCAGGTTCGTCTCGTACATGATGAACGAGGGCTACGAGCGGTGGCTCGGGATGGCGCCGGAGGGCAAGTTCCCCACCCGTCAGGGCTACGCGGAGAAGTGGGAGGCGCTGGAGGCCGGCGTCGACACCAAGAAGCCGCTGGGCGACATCTACCCGCCCGAGGTGCTCGAAGCGCTGCGCACCAGCCCCGAGACGTTCGACCGGTGGGGCATCCCGCAGGGCCAGGGCAAGCTGGTCGGCGCCGTGATGGGCGAGCTGCCCGTGCCCACCGCGCTGAGCGCGGTCGTGGCCGGATCGATCACTCCTCAGCAGGCCGCCGCCCAGGCCGCACGGGAGGTCGAGACCATCAAGCGCGGGATCCGCGAGTGAGGCGCGGGCGGACCCTGCCGGAGCAGGAGGGCAGGGCCGGGCTGGCGCTCATCTCGCCCACCCTGGTCATCACGCTGGTCGTGGTGGTCGTGCCGCTGCTGTGGGCGATCATGCTGGCGTTCCAGGACGTCCGGCTGATCAACATCCGCCAGTCCGGGCTCTTCGGCGACTACACGCTGGACAACTTCGCGTACGTGCTCGCCGAGCCGGGGTTCTGGTCGGCCCTGGTCAACACGCTCGTCTACACGGTGGCGGGCACGGCGCTGTCGATCGTGATCGGGCTGGTCGCGGCGCTGGCGCTGCGCGGCCGGTTCAGGGGCCGCACGGTGGTGCGGGCCTCGATCCTGATCCCGTACGTGGCGCCGGTCGTGGCGGTGGCGTTCCTGTGGGAGACGATGCTCAACCCGCAGTACGGGATCGTCAACACCTGGCTGGAGGAGCCGATCGCCTTCCTCACCCAGGCCCGGGGCACCTTCCTGGGCGTCGAGGTGCCGGTGGCGCTGCTCACGGTGATCGCCTTCGAGGCGTGGCGCTACTTCCCGTTCGCCTTCCTGTTCATCCTGGCGAGGATCCAGGCGCTGCCGTCGGAGCTGGAGGAGGCGGCGGTGGTCGACGGGGCCACGCCGACCCAGCGCTTCCGCTACGTGATCCTGCCGCAGCTGTGGCGGATCATCGCGCTGCTGTCGGTGCTGCGGTTCGTGTTCACGTTCACCAAGTTCGACGACGTCTACCTGCTGACCGGGGGCGGCGCCGGCACCGAGGTGGTCAGCGTGCGGGTCTACAACTTCCTGACCGCCCGCGACGACATCGGCGCCTCGGCCGCCCAGGCGATCGTGCTCGCGGTCGTGCTGGTCGTGTTCCTCGTCGTCTATCTCAGGTTCTTCGGCGGAGGTGAACGCGGTGAGCAGGGATAGGTTCGAGCGGGCGCTGTTCAGGGTGCTGCGGCCCGTGGTCATCGCGGTGCTCTTCCTGGCCACCGCGTTCCCCTTCTACTACATGGTCATGCTGTCGTTCCGGGACATCCAGGAGCTGATCCTGGAGCCCGGCTCGCTCTGGCCGCGGAGCTTCACCTTCGACACGTACGCGGACGTCCTGGACCGGCAGGGGTTCCTGACCTTCATACGCAACAGCGCGATCGTCGCCGTCGCGTCGGTGGCGGTGACCCTGCTGATCTCGATCCCCGGCGCGTACGCGGTGGCCCGGCTGGAGTTCTTCGGGCGCCGCCAGGTGCATTTCCTGTTTCTGGCGGTCTATCTTTTCCCGGCGATCGTGCTGGCCATTCCGCTGTTCGTGCTGTTCACCATGCTCGGGCTGCGGGGGTCGCTCGTCGGCCTGATCCTGGTTTATATCGCACAGACCGTGCCCGTCACGGTATACATGCTGCGCAACTACTTCGAGACCGTGCCGCAGAGCGTGGAGGAGGCGGCCGCGATCGACGGCTGCGGCCGCCTGTCGACCATCTGGCGGGTGGTGCTGCCGCTGTCCAAGCCCGCGCTCATGGCGACCGGCCTCTACGTGTTCATGATCGCCTGGAACGAGTTCCTGTTCGCCCTGCTCTTCCTGGTGGAGAAGCGGGACAGCTGGACCGTCTCGCTCGGGCTCTCACAGCTTGCGGGCAGTATCGAGATCCCGACGACGGTGCTCATGGCAGGATCGGTGGTTCTGACACTGCCCATCGTGATCATTTTCTTCGCCAGTGAGAGGCTCCTCACGGAAGGGCTCACGGCGGGAGCGGAGAAAGGATAGACCCATGCTGACGGCGGGGCAGGTCCTCCAGCTCATCCGCGACCGCACCTGCCGCACCCGCAAAGAACTGATCGAGGTCACCGGCCTGTCCCGGTCAACCGTCACCGACCGGGTCGACCGGCTGATCGAGGCCGGATACATCCACGAGTCCGGCGTCGCGACCTCCAGGGGCGGGCGGCCGCCCTCGGTGCTCGACATCGACGCCACCAGCCGGCTGGCGCTGGTGGCCGACCTCGGCGCCAGTCACGCCCGGGTCGCGCTGACCGACCTCGCGGCCCGGCCGATGGCCGAGGAGCACATCGAGATGCGCATCGCGCGGGGTCCGGAGGCGGTGCTCACGTGGGTGCGGCAGGCGTTCCGGCGGCTGCTCGACCGCACCGGCCGCCCCGCCGGCCAGGTCTGCGGCATCGGGCTCAACCTGCCCGGCTCGGTCGACCACGCCTCGGGGCGGATGATCAGGTCGTTCCTGATGCCCGGCTGGGACGACCATCCGATCAGCGAGGCGCTGCGGGCGGAGTTCGAGGTGCCTGTCCTGGTGGAGAACGACGCCAACGCGATGGCGCTGGGCGAGTGGTGGTCGTCCTGGCGCGGCTGCGCGTCGCTCGTCCTGGTCAAGGTGTCCACCGGGATCGGCACCGGCATCGTGCTGGACGGCCGGGTCTACCGGGGCGTCGAGGAGGCGGCCGGCAACCTGGGCCACGTCCGGCTGTCGGAGTCCGACGACCGGGTGTGCACGTGCGGCTCGCGCGGCTGCGTGGCCTCGCTGGCCAGCGGCCACGCCATCGCCACCGACCTGGGCCGCGACACCAGCCGTGACGTGGTGCGGCTGGTCCACAGCGGTGACCCTGCGGCCATCGCGCGCGTCCAGGAGGGCGGGCGGACGCTGGGCGTCGTGCTGGCCACCGCGGTCAGCCTGCTGAACCCCGGCGTGCTGGTGCTGGCCGGCGACATGGCCGAGACCGGCGAACACTACCTGACGGGCATCAGGGAGAGCGTCTACCGCAGGAGCCTGCCGTACACGACCCGCAACCTGGACATCGTCACCAGCTCGCTGGGCGACCGGGCGGGCATCGTGGGCACCGCGGTGATCGTCATGGAGCACGTGCTGTCGCCGCGGGCCGTGGACGCCGCGCTGGCCGCGCGGTCCGGCGCCGTCACCTGAGCGCCCGCTCCAGCTCCGCCCTGGCCTCCGTGAGGGAGGGCCCGTACCAGGTGAGCAGCCGGCCGCTGACCGGCACGCAGCGCAGGCCGGGGAACGACTCGGGGCCGTCGGTGTCGCTGAAGGCGTACGGCTCGTCCGGCAGCACCACCAGGTCGGGGCCGGCCCCGGCGAGCTCGGGGAGCGGGATCCTGGGATAGCGCTCGGGGTGGTCCGCGTACAGGTTGCGCACCCCGAGCCTGGCCAGCACGTCGCCGGTGAAGGTGTCACGGCCGACGACCATCCAGGGGCGGCGCCAGATCGGGATGACCGCCGTGCGCCGCGGGCCGCGGTACGGCTCGCGCCAGACCTCCCCGGCCTCGGCCAGCCAGGCGGGGACGGTCGTCCGGCAGGCGCCGGTGAACATGCGGGCCAGCGAGGTGAAGGCCTGGTCGAGGGTCTCGATCCTGGTCACCCAGACGGGCACGCCGGCCGCGCGGAGCGCCTCGATGTCGGGGGCGCGGTTCTCCTCGGCGTTGGCCAGCACGACGTCGGGGCGCAGCCGCCGGATGGCCTCCAGGTCCGGGTTCTTGGTGCCCCCGACCCTGGTCACGTCCAGGTCCGCCGGGTGCGTGCACCAGTCGGTCGCGCCGGTCAGGGCGCCGGGCAGGGTGGCGGCGACCGACTCGGTCAGCGACGGCACGAGGGAGACGATGCCGGAAACCGTCTCCGGTATCTGGACGGGAACTCCGGTGTCGTCTCGCAGGGCGGAATTCTCGCTTTTCAAACCAGACATCTTCCCCACAAATCACATTACTGGCGCATAGAATCTTGGAAAGATATTCTCATCTCCGGACCTGGGGGGCAGCCGGTTGGAGTCAGCTTCCATGGAGTTCGATCCGAACACGCCCAACGTCGCCCGGATGTACGACTACTACCTGGGCGGAAAAGACCATTTCCCGGCTGACCGGGAGGCGGCCGAGCAGATCCTCCGCATCGTGCCCGAAGCGAAGCTGGCCGCACGGGCCAACCGGGCGTTCCTCGGCAGGGCCGTACGCCACCTGACCGGTCTGGGCATCCGCCAGTTCCTCGACATCGGCACCGGCCTGCCCAGCCAGGGCGCCGTGCACGAGGTGGCCGACGGCTCCAGGGTGGTCTACGTCGATCTGGACCCGGTGGTCCTGGTGCACGCCAGGATGATGCTCGACGGCCAGGACAACGCCGCCGTCCAGGGCGACGTGCGCAATCCCAAGGAGATCCTCGACCACCCGGAGGTACGGAGGATCATCGACTTCCGGGAGCCCGTCGCCGTCCTGCTGGTCGCGATCATGCACTTCGTCCAGGAGTCCGAGAACCCGCGCGAAATCATCCGGACGCTGCGCGACGCGATGGCCCCGGGCAGCTACCTGGTCCTGAGCCACGGCGCCAGCGACTCCCGGCCGGACGCCGTCGAGGAGGGCACCGAGGTCTACAGCAGGGCCACCTCGCCGCTCGTCCTGCGCGACCGCGCCGGCATCGCGGCCCTGTTCGAGGGTTTCGAGCTGCTGGAACCCGGGCTGGTGTGGCTGCCGGAGTGGCGGCCCACCGAGGAGGACACCATCGACTTCGTCGACGACCCCTCCTCCTCGCTGGGCCTGTGCGGCGTCGCCCGCAGGAACTAGACGTTGCGGCGGTACTGCCCGCCCGCCTCGAAGAGCGCCTCGGTGATCTGGCCCAGCGTGCACACGCGGGCCGCGTCCATGAGCACCTCGAAGGCGTTGCCGTCGGACATCGCCACCTCGCGCAGCCGGGCCAGCGCCGCCGGGGCCTCGTCGCGGTGCCGCTCCTGGAAGGCGGTCAGCCGATCCAGCTGCGAGCGCTTCTCCTCCTCGGTCCCCCGGGCCAGCTCCAGCTTGTGCGGGACGTGGTCGTCGCCGTTGCGGAACGTGTTGACCCCGATGATCGGCAGTGACCCGTCGTGCTTACGCGTCTCGTACAGCATCGACTCGTCCTGGATCTTGCCGCGCTGGTAGCCGGTCTCCATCGCGCCGAGCACGCCGCCCCGGTCGGACAGCCGCTCGAACTCGCTCAGCACCGCCTCCTCCACCAGGTCGGTCAGCTCGTCGATGACGAACGAGCCCTGCAGCGGGTTCTCGTTGCGCGCCAGGCCCCACTCGCGGTTGATGATGAGCTGGATCGCCATCGCCCGGCGCACCGAGTCGGCCGACGGGGTGGTGACGGCCTCGTCGAAGGCGTTGGTGTGCAGGCTGTTGCAGTGGTCGTAGACGGCGATCAGGGCCTGCAGGGTGGTGCGGATGTCGTTGAAGTTCATCTCCTGCGCGTGCAGCGACCGGCCGGAGGTCTGGATGTGGTACTTGAGCTTCTGCGACCGCTCCCCCGCGCCGTACCTCTCCCGCATGGCGACCGCCCAGATGCGCCGGGCCACCCGGCCGAGCACACTGTACTCGGGGTCCATGCCGTTGGAGAAGAAGAACGACAGGTTGGGCGCGAAGTCGTCCACGTCCATGCCCCGCGCCAGGTACGCCTCCACGTAGGTGAAGCCGTTGGCCAGGGTGAAGGCGAGCTGGCTGATCGGGTTGGCGCCGGCCTCGGCGATGTGGTAGCCGGAGATCGACACCGAGTAGAAGTTGCGGACCCGGTTGCGGATGAACCATTCCTGGATGTCGGCCATCATCCGCAGGCTGAACTCGGTGGAGAAGATGCAGGTGTTCTGGCCCTGGTCCTCCTTGAGGATGTCGGCCTGCACGGTGCCGCGCACGGTGGCCAGCGTGCGGGCGCGGAGCTCGCCCGCCTCCTCCGCCGACGGCTCGCGGCCGTGCTCCTCGCGGAAGCGGTCGAGCGCCTGGTCGACGGCGGTGTTGAGGTAGAAGGCCAGGATCGTCGGCGCGGGGCCGTTGATGGTCATCGACACGGACGTGCTGGGTGACGACAGGTCGAAGCCGTCGTACAGGACCTTCATGTCGTCGAGCGTCGCGATCGACACCCCCGACGTCCCGACTTTTCCGTAAATGTCGGGCCGGAGGTCCGGGTCGTTCCCGTACAGCGTCACCGAGTCGAACGCGGTCGACAGCCGGGTCGCCGGCTGGCCCTCCGACAGCAGCTTGAAGCGCCGGTTGGTGCGGAACGGGTCGCCCTCGCCGGCGAACATCCGCGTCGGGTCCTCGTCGTCCCGCTTGAACGGGAACACGCCCGCGGTGAACGGGAACCGGCCCGGCAGGTTCTCGGCGCGCAGCCAGCGCAGCAGCTCGCCGTGGTCCTCGAAGCGGGGCAGCGCGACCCGGGGGACGCGGTTGCCGGACAGGGTCTCGCGCCAGAGCGGGGTGTGGATCTCCCGGTCGCGCACCCGTACCACCAGCTCGTCCGCGCTGTAGCGGGCTCTGGTGCCGGGCCAGTCGGCCAGCAGCGCCCGGCTCTCCTCGGTCAGCTCGCGCTCAGCCTGCTCGCTCAGCCTCGCCAGCCGCTCGTCCTCCTCGCCGAGCAGCGCCCGCACCGCCTCCAGCTGCTGGCGGCGGCGCGCCACCTCGGCCTGCGCGCGGGTCTCCTCGTGGTACGCGCGCACGCTCTCGGCGATCTCGGCCAGGTAGCGCACCCGCGACGGCGGCACGATGGCCGCGGACGCTTGCGAGGTACGGCCCTGGACGGGCGCCAGCAGGCCGGGGCCCGCCTGCAGGCCCTTCTCCGCCAGCAGGTCCTTGAGGTGGTGGTAGAGGGCGGTGACGCCGGCGTCGTTGTAGCGGGCCGCGATCGTGCCGAACACCGGCATGTCCTCGGGCCTGACGCCGAACGCCTCCCGGTTGCGCACCATCTGGCGGCGCACGTCGCGCAGCGCGTCCTCGGCCCCGCGCCGCTCGAACTTGTTGATCACCACGGCCTCGGCGAAGTCGAGCATGTCGATCTTCTCCAGCTGGGAGGCGGCGCCGAACTCCGGCGTCATCACGTAGATCGGCACGTCCACGTGCGGCACGATGCCGGCGTCGCCCTGCCCGATGCCGGGCGTCTCGACCACGACCAGGTCGTGCCCGGCGGCCCGGCAGGCGATGATCACGTCGTCCAGGCAGGCCGGCACCTCGCTGGGCGCGCCCCTGGTGGCGAGCGAGCGGAAGTAGGTCTGCGGGCTCAGGCTGTTCATCCTGATCCGGTCGCCGAGCAGCGCGCCGCCGCCCCGCCTGCGCGTCGGGTCGATGGCGATGACCGCGATGCGCAGCTTGTCGTCGTTGTCCACCCGGAACCGGCGGACCAGCTCGTCGGTGAGCGAGGACTTGCCCGACCCGCCGGTGCCCGTGATGCCCAGCACCGGGGCGTTCCTGCGGGCCGCGCGCAGTCCTTCGACCAGCTCCGCCGGGGCCCGTCCCGACTCGATGAGGGTGATCGCGCGGGCCAGCGCCGCCTGGTCGCCGGAGACCACGGCCTCCACCGAGGGCGCGCCCTCCAGCTCGACGTCGCACTCCTCGACCAACTTGTTGATCATCCCGGGCAGGCCCAGCCGCTGGCCGTCCTCGGGCGAGAAGACCCGCGCGACGCCCCGGGAGTGGAGCAGCTCGATCTCCTCGGGCACGATCACCCCGCCGCCGCCCCCGTACACCCTGATGTGGCCCGCGCCGCGCTCGCGCAGCAGGTCCACCAGGTAGGTGAAGAACTCCACGTGGCCGCCCTGGTAGGAGCTGATCGCCACGCCCTGGACGTCCTCCTGGATCGCGGCGTCGACGATCTCCTCCACCGAGCGGTTGTGCCCGAGATGGATGACCTCGGCCCCCTGGGTCTGGAGGATGCGCCGCATGATGTTGATCGCCGCGTCGTGACCGTCGAACAACGCCGCCGCCGTCACGAAACGTACGGGATGCACGGGTACATGCACGCCTGCTCACTCCTTCGTCAGTGGCCCTGTCATGAAGATACTAGGACGTCCTACTATTTCCCAGGCTTCCCTGGGTAGGGGTGCCTCATGCGTGCGATGACTTTGGTGCCGGGCAAGCAGGGCACGCTCGGCGTCACGGAGGTTCCCGATCCCCGGCCGAAGCCGGGCGAGCTGCTTGTCCAGGGCCTGGCGCTGGGCATCTGCGGGACCGACAGGGAGCTCGTCTCGGGCGAGTACGGCTTCCCGGGAGACGAGCCGATGATCCTCGGGCACGAGTCGCTGGGGCGGGTGCTGGAGGCGCCGGAGGGGTCCGCGTTCTCCCCCGGCGACCTGGTGGTGGGGGTGGTGCGCCGGCCCGACCCGGTGCCCTGCGGAGCCTGCGCCAGGGGCGAGTTCGACATGTGCCGCAACGGCGAGTACACCGAGCGCGGCATCAAGGAACGCGACGGCTACGGCAGCGAGCAGTGGACGGTCGAGGCCGGTTACGCGGTCAAGGTGGACCCGGCGCTGGGAGTGCTCGGCGTGCTGGTCGAGCCCACGTCCGTGCTGGCCAAGGCGTGGGAGCACATCGAGCGGATCGGCTCGCGGGCCTGGTTCCAGCCGGAGAGGGTGCTCGTCACCGGGGCCGGGCCCATCGGGCTGCTGGCGGCGCTGCTCAGCAAACAGCGCGGCCTGGAGGTGCACGTCCTGGACCGGGCGGAGAGCGGGCTCAAGCCCGAGCTGGTCACCGGCCTGGGCGCCACCTACCACTCGGGCAGCAGCCTGGACGCGGTCGGCGGCTACCGGCCCGACATCATCATCGAGGCGACCGGTTCCGGGTCACTCGTCTTCGAGTCCATGCTCAACACGGCGGCGGCCGGCATCGTCTGCTTGACCGGCGTCTCCAGCGGCGGACGGCACCTGCGGGCGGACGCGGGACAGATCAACCGCGACATCGTGCTGGAGAACGACGTCGTCTTCGGCACCGTCAACGCCAACCTGCGCCACTACCGGGACGCCGCGAAGGCCCTTCAGGAAGCGGACCGTTCCTGGCTGGACGCCCTCATCACCCGCCGCCTCCCGCTGAAGGAGTACGAGGCGGCCTTCGAGAAGGGCGACCACGTCAAGGTCGTCATCTCCCTGGAGTCCTGAGGTCAGGGCTGGGGGTCGTAGGGACGACGGCGACGGGGCGCGCCCGCGCCCACCGACTCCCGCGGCGGCGGCCCGGGCTGGGTGGGCACCGGGCTCCGCATGACGTACTGGGGTCCGATCCGCTCGATCTCCGGCTGGGCCGATGGCTCGTTCCACGGACCGTGACGATGATGGCCGCGGCGACGGCCCGCGAGGCGGAAGGCGATCACCACGGTGGTGACCACGATGAGGAGCAGCAGGGCCACCGGCGTGCCGATCAGGTCGAGCGGGTTGCTCCCGGGCTTGTCGGCCCGCTCGCGTAACGGGAACGGGTGCTCGGTCTCCCGGATCTCCGTCCGCTCGGCGTTGGCCTGGACGAGCCGCGGCAGGCCGTAGCCCACGACCTTGTCGGTGTCGCGGACCTTGCGCTTGAGCCACACGCGGTCGACGTTCGCCTCGATGGTGTGGATCTTGCCGCCTTCGACCCGTTCGACGATGCCGACGTGGTCGACGCCCTTGTAGCTCTTGCCGCCCCGCCAGTCGAAGAAGACCAGCGCCCCGGGTTCGGGCTTCTTCGTCCAGGCGCCCTGCTCGATGAACCAGACGGCATGGGACGGTGTCCAGGCGAACTGGCCGACGTACTCACCGATGCCGGCCTTGTCGGCGGCCCAGGCGATGAACATGTCACACCACGGCGCGTCCTTGTACTGGGGGTCCTGGACGCGCTCGGCGTACCAGTGGCCGAACTTGGTGTGCTGGCCGTCCTTCTCCCGGTACCCGAGTTCCTTTCGGACCGTTTTGAGTAACTTATCCGCGATCGGGTCCAGCTCGACTCCCCCCAGAGGCGTGGCAGATCACGATGGACTGTAATCGCGGCATCTCGGATGTGCGCGTGACACCCGGAAAGTGTCAAGCTATGAGCCGATATTTCGGTTGTGGTGCGCAAGTGAGACCAGAGGCAGGTGGGACCGGTGGTGTTACGCGCCCGCGCCCACGCGGTAGATCTGGTCGTCTCCCGCGCCGGGGGCGACCACGTCGGCCACGATGACGGTCACGTTGTCGGGCGAGCCCCCCTCGTTGGCCAGATCGATCAACCGCTGGACGGCCGCCGCCGGGTCTGCCACCGTGGTCAGCACCTCGTGCAGGACCTCGGGCCCGAGCACCGTCGTGAGCCCGTCGGAGCAGAGGAGGTAGCGATCGTCGGGGTCGGCCTCACGCAGCGCCAGGTCGGCGTCAGCCCTGCCCTCGCTGCCCAGCACACGCAGCACCATCGAGCGGCGCGGGTGGACCGCGGCCTGGTCTTCGGTGATGCGCCCCTCGTCGACCATCGACTGGACGAGCGTGTGGTCCTTGGTCATCTGGTAAAGAGCGCCGTCGCGAAGCAGGTATCCGCGAGAATCACCCAGGTGGGCCAGCGAGAACCGGAAGCCGTCGAACAACATCGCGGTCACCGTCGTGCCCATGCCCCTGCGCGCGGGGTCGATCTCGGCCAGCTCGACAAGCCTGCGCCCGGCCTCGCGGACCGCGCCGTCGAGCGCCGACTCCAGGTCGCACCCCGTCTCGGGAAGCGTGGCGTCGAGCTCGCGCATGACGGCGATCGCCGCCGCGCTCGCCAACTCGCCGGCCGCGTGTCCGCCCATCCCGTCAGCCACCACGAGCAACCGGCCACTCGCGTATCCGGAATCCTCATTCTGCTCCCGGCGGCGGCCCACATCTGATCCGGCGGCATAGCGGATGTTGTGCTTCATACCCCGCAGTAAATCACTGGTTGAAAGACTTCACAAGCAGATGCGCTGAAGACTCCATTGAACTATGGTGGCCCCATGAGCCACGACCCGACCCTGAACGCCGGGGACATCGCCCGGCTCGCCGGTGTCGGGCGTGCCGCCGTCAGCAACTGGCGCCGCCGCCACGACGACTTCCCCTTGCCCATAGGCGGCACGGCCAATCAACCCCTCTTCTCGCTGCCGCAAGTGGAGGCGTGGCTGCGCCGCTACGGGAAGTCCTACCAGTTGTCGGTGGCGGACCGTGCGTGGCAACGCCTGAAAACCGCGGGAGATTTGCGACTCGGCGAGGTGGTGGCCCAGGCCGGCGCCCTGCTGACCTCGGGCGGCGGCGACCTCGGGCCCGAGCAGGCGGAGCCGGTGTCGGAGCTGGCCGAGCGCCACGGGGCGCTGACGGCCTACGAGTTCCTCGTCGAGCGCTATCTGGAGGCCCACTCCCGGCAGCTCTCCGTCACCCGCGACGACATCGCCGGCCTGATGGTCGCCCTCGTCGGCGACGCCCCCACCGTCCTCGACCCCGCCTGCGGCGTCGGCACCCTCCTGCTCCACGCCGCCGGCGGGGGCGGGGCGGTGACGCGGCGGCTGCTCGGGCAGGAGCTGAGCGAGAGCTCCGCCGCGATCGCGGCCTCGCGGCTGCGGCTGCGCGACGCCGACGCCACCATCACGTCCGGCGACGCCATGCGGCACGACGCGTTCGCCGGTGAGAAGGCCGACGCGGTCGTCTGCGACCCCCCGTTCAACGAGCGCGCCTGGGGCTACGAGGAGCTGGTCGGCGACCCCCGGTGGGAGTACGGCCTGCCGCCGCGCGGCGAGCCCGAGCTGGCCTGGGTGCAACACTGCCTGACCCACGTCAAGCCGGGCGGCCTGGTCGCGATCCTCATGCCACCCGCCGCCGCGAGCCGCAAGGCCGGCCGGCGCATCCGCGCCAACCTGCTGCGCGCCGGTGCGCTGCGTGCCGTGGTGGCCCTGCCCGGCTGCGACCTGTGGCTGCTGCGCCGCCCGGCCGCGGGCGAGCGGCCGCCGTCCGACGTGCTGATCCTCGACGCCGCCGCCGACCCGTCCGTCGTGGAGCCGGCCTGGCGCGCCTACCTGCGCGACGGCTCCGGCCAGACCGTACGCATCATCGACCTGCTGGCCGACGAGGTCGACATGACCCCGGCCCGCCACCAGCGGCGGGAGAACGTGGGCCGGGCGTTCGCCGAGACCCGCGACCGGTTCCTGGCGGCCGCGACCACGCCGCCCGACCTCAAGGTGCTGGAGCAGCCGCTCGACCAGCCCGCCACCACGGTCGGCGACCTGATCAAGGAGGGCCTGGTGGCGGTCTCGCAGGCCCCGCCCAGGATGGCCGTCGGCGACGGCGACCTCCCGGTGCTGACCGCCGACGACCTGTCCGCCGGGGCTCCCCCGTCCGGCCGCACCATCAGCCAGCGGGGCCTGGTCCCGATCCAGCCGGGTGACGTGGTCGCCTCCTACTCCTCCGTACGGGTGATCTCCGACGGCGGCGGCGTGCTCGGCCCGCAGCTGACGCTCTACCGCGTCGACGCCCGCAGGCTCGACCCCGACTTCCTGGCGGGCTTCCTGCGCGCGGCCGGGAGCCGCGCGTCCACCGGCTCCAGCAGGTTCGACGTGCGGCGCACCCGCCTGCCGCGGCTCTCGCTCAAGGAGCAGCGCCCGTACGGGGAGGCGTTCCGGCAGCTCGCGGTGCTCGAAGACGCGCTGCGGGAGACGTCGGAGCTGGGCCAGACGCTGATCCGGCTGGGTCTCGACGGGCTCACCGACGGCCACCTGCACCCACAGTCCTGACGGTGTAGTTTTTCCCCGGAAGGGCGCGGGAGGGGGGCATATGGTCATCGGCGACCGCTATGTGCTCGACGATCTTCCTCTCGGCCAGGGCGGCATGGGCGCCGTCTACGCGGGCCACGACCGCCACCTCGATCGCAAGGTCGCGGTCAAGCTGCTGCGCCTGCCCAGCGGCCCCGATCAGGAGCTGGAGCTCCGCTTCACCCGCGAGGCGCGCATCCTGGCCCGGCTCGAACACCCGGGCGCTCCCGTCCTCTATGACTTCGGCACCCACGAGCAGCGGCTCTACCAGGTGATGCAGTTCATCGAGGGCGTCACGGTGGCCGACGTGGTGAGCGAGCACGGGCCGCTGCCGGTGCCGTGGGCCGCCGCCATCGCCGCGCAGGCCTGCGCCGTCCTGACGGCCGCGCACGCGCTGTCGATCTGTCACCGCGACCTCAAGCCGACCAACCTCATGCTCTGCCCCGACGGCAGCGTCAAGGTGCTCGACTTCGGCCTGGCGATGCTCCGGGACGCCGACGTGACCACCTTCACCCGGATCGGGCAGATCCTGGGCACGCCCGCCTACATGGCCCCGGAGCAGATCCAGCACGGCGTCGCCGAGCCCCGCAGCGACCTCTACTCCCTGGGCTGCGTCCTGCACGAGATGCTGACGGGCAGGCAGCTGTTCACCGGGCCGACCGACTACGTGGTGTTCGAGAAGCAGGTGAAGGAGCGGCCACCGGCCATCCCCGGGCTTCCCGCCGGGCTGGGCGCCCTCCTGGCCCGGCTGCTGGAGAAGCAGCCGGGCGACCGGCCCGCCGACGCCGACGAGCTCTACCGGTTGCTGGAACCGTTCGCGGTGGCGCTGCCGATGCTGCCGGGCTTCCTCACGTCCTCTCCCAGCCCGGGGCGGATGTACGCGCGGATGGTCGGCCGGGTGCTCAGCTGACGACCGCGGCCGCGCCGAGTCGGTGCGCCTGCGCGCCCTCGACCTGCTGAGAGAGCGCTCCCTGGGCGAGTACGGGCCGCGGGTCCGGCGCGCGCCGGGCATCGCGGTGTTCGAGGAGGTCCGGCCTCGGCCTGGTCACCGAGCAGGGCCGGAAGGACCCGCCACCGCCCGCCTGCGAGGGCCTTCCCGATCCTGAGATCGCTCTCTTCATAACAGGGATCGTTACCCAACAGCCGTTGACAGCCCGCGGTGATCTGGCCGAAAGTTTTCGGAGAGCGCTCTCTCGCAACTTCCCCAAGGCTCCCAGTCCCGGAGGGCTCCATGGCTCCTCGTTTCCGGCGCATCGCCGTACCCTTGATCACCGCGTCCCTGCTCGGCCTCGCCACCGCGTGCGGTGGCGGCGGCGGGGGTGGCGGCGGCGACACCGCAGGCGCCGACGCCGCGCCCGCGGAGAAGATCAAGCTGACCGTCAACCTCTTCGGCGACTTCGGCTTCAAGCCGCTCTACGAGGAGTACAAGAAGACCCACCCGAACGTCGAGATCGTCGAGAACGTCACCCAGTTCAACGACCACCACAACAACCTCGTCAAGCGGCTGGCCACGAACGCCGGCGCCGCCGACATCGAGGGCGTCGAGGTGGGCTACATCAGCACCTTCACCGCGCAGCCGCAGAAGTTCACCGACCTCAAGCAGTTCGGGCTCGACAAGCGGCAGCCGGAGTACCTCGACTGGAAGTGGCAGCAGGGCCTCAGCAAGGACGGCGGGCAGCTGCTCGGCCTCGGCACCGACGTCGGCGGCCTGGCCATGTGCTACCGCAAGGACCTGTTCAAGAAGGCCGGGCTGCCCGAGGACCGGGAGGAGGTCGGGCAGCTCTGGCCGACGTGGGACGACTACATCGCCACCGGCAAGAAGTTCGCCGCCGCGAACGTGGAGGGCGCCAAGTTCGTCGACTCCCCCGGTGAGATCTTCCGCGCCATGGTGAACCAGGCGCCCGTCGGGCTCTACGACGCGCAGGACACGATCATCGTGGACTCCAACCCGGACGTGAAGAAGGCCTGGGACCTGTCCAACCAGATCACCACCGAGGGCCTGACCGCCAAGCTCGCGGCCTTCTCGCCGCCGTGGAACACCGGCTTCGCCAAGGGCTCGTTCGCCACCATCATCTGCCCGGCCTGGATGACCGGGTTCATCCAGGAGCAGGCCCAGGACGCCTCCGGCAAGTGGGACATCGCCACCGTGCCCGGCGGCTCCGGCAACAGCGGCGGCTCCCACCTGATGGTGCCCGCGCAGAGCAAGCACCCGAAGGAGGCCGCCGAGCTGATCGACTTCCTGACCTCCAAGGAGAACCAGGCCAAGGTCTTCAAGGAGGAGGGCACCTTCCCGTCCATCCCCGCCCTGTACGACGACCCGTCGATCCAGTCGTTCACCAAGCCGTTCTTCGGTGACGCCCCGATCGGCAAGATCTACTCCGAGGCCGCCAAGGCGCTGAAGCCGCAGCACCTCGGCCCGAAGGAGGCCGACGTACGGGTCGCCATCGGCAACGGCCTGGGCCGGGTCGAGCAGGGCAAGCAGACCCCGGACGAGGCGTGGGCGCAGGTTCTCGAGGACGTCAAGAAGATCAAATGAGCACCCTCCCTCTCGCTGTAGGGCGGAGGCGTAGGACAAGTGTGCGGCACACCCTCGACACGAGGGTGTCGCCGTACGCCTACGTGGCGCCCTTCTTCCTGCTGTTCGCCGCGTTCGGCCTGTTCCCGCTCGCCTACACGGCCTGGGTCAGCCTGCACGAGTGGACGCTCCTGGACGAGGAGCAGACCTTCGTCGGGATGCGGAACTACGGGACGCTGCTGGCCGACGACTACTTCTGGAACGCCACCTTCAACACCCTGTCGATCGGCATCCTGTCGACCGCGCCGCAGCTCGTGCTGGCCATCTGGCTGGCGCACCTGCTGAACAGGCGGCTGCGCTTCCAGACCCTCTTCCGGGTCTCGCTGCTGGTGCCCAACGTCACCAGCGTCGTGGCCGTGGTGGTCATCTTCAGCCAGCTGTTCGGGCGGGACTTCGGCCTGATCAACTGGGTGCTGTCGTGGTTCGGCGTGGGCCAGATCGACTGGGCCGCCGGCACCGCGACCTCGCACCTCGCCCTCTCGGTGATGATCATGTGGCGGTGGACGGGCTACAACGCGCTCATCTTCCTGGCCGCCATGCAGGCCGTGCCGCGCGAGCTGTACGAGGCCGCCACCCTGGACGGGGCGAGCAACCTCAAGCAGTTGGTCAGGATCACCGTGCCGATGATCCGGCCGACGATCATCTTCGTGGTCATCGTCTCGACCATCGGCGCCATGCAGGTCATCGCCGAGCCGCTGCTCTTCGGCACCAGCAGCGGCGGCGGGGGCGGCCTCGTCACGGGCGGGCCCGACCGGCAGTTCCAGACGCTGGCGCTCTACGTCTACGAGCACGGGTTCACCAAGTTCGACTTCGGCTACGCCTCGGCGGCCTCGTGGGTGATGTTCCTGTTCGTCGTGGTCGTCGCCGGCATCAACTACCTGGTGACCAGGCGCGTGAAGGGCGGAGTGATATGAAGCTGCGCTATCTGACGCTGACGGCGGTGGCGTTCTTCTCCGCTTTCCCGCTCTACTACAGCGTGGTGGTGGCCTCCCGGCACAACTCGGCGCTGGCCCAGGTGCCGCCGCCGCTGCTGCCCGGCGGCAACTTCTTCGCCAACGTGGCCCGCGTCTTCGACACGGTGCCGTTCGGGCTGGCGCTGCTCAACTCGTTCATCGTGGCCGGGTCGATCTCGATCGCGGTGATGTTCTTCTCGACGCTGGCCGGGTTCGCCTTCGCCAAGCTGCGCTTCAGGGGCAAGAACATCATGCTCGTGATCACGGTCGCGACCATGATGGTGCCGGCCCAGCTGGGCATCATCCCGCTCTACATGCTCATGATCAAGCTGGAGTGGACCGGCACCAACTACGCGCTGATCGTGCCGGCACTGGTCAACGCCTTCGGCGTGTTCTTCATGACGCAGTACCTGAGCAGGGCGCTGCCGACGGAGCTGCTGGAGGCGGGGCGGGTCGACGGCTGCACGACCTGGGGGCTGTTCTGGCACGTCGTGCTGCCCGCCGCCCGGCCCGCGGCGGCCGTGCTGGGCATGCTGACGTTCATGTCGGCCTGGAACGACTACTTCTGGCCGCTCGTCGTGCTCACCCCGGACAACCCGACGGTCCAGGTGGCGCTGTCGACACTGGCCAGCGGATACGTCAACGACTACGTACTGGGCCTGGCGGGCACGGCGGTGGGGACCCTGCCGCTCGTCATCGTCTTCGCCCTGTTCGGCAAGCAAATCATCGGCGGAATCATGCAAGGAGCGGTCAAGGGATGATTTTCCCGGAAAACTTCGTCTGGGGTGCCGCTACGGCTTCCTATCAGATCGAGGGGGCGGTCAAGGAGGACGGGCGAGGCCAGTCGATCTGGGACACCTTCTCCCACGCCCCCGGCAACGTGGCCGACGGCGACACCGGCGACGTCGCCTGCGACCACTACCACCGATACCGCGACGACGTCGCCCTCATGCGCGAGCTGGGCCTGGCCGCCTACCGGTTCTCGGTGGCCTGGCCGCGCATCCAGCCCGACGGGCGCGGGCCGGCGAACCCGCGCGGGCTGGCCTTCTACGACAGGCTCGTGGACGAGCTGCTGGAGGCCGGGATCTCCCCGTACCTCACGCTCTACCACTGGGACCTCCCGCAGGCGCTGGAGGACCGGGGCGGCTGGGCGGACCGCGACACCGCCCACCGCTTCGCCGAGTACGCGGCCGTCGTGCACGACCGGCTGGGCGACCGCGTACAGAACTGGGCGACGCTGAACGAGCCGTGGGTGGCGGCCTTCCTCGGCTACGGCAACGGCGTGCACGCGCCCGGCCGCAAGGACCCGGCCTCCGCCATGCGCTCGGCCCACCACCTGCTGCTGGGCCACGGCCTGGCGGCGGCCCGGCTGCGGGAGGCGGGCGCGGCCAGCATCATGCTGGTCGTCAACTCCTCCCCCGTGCTCACCCCGGCCCAGGTGAACGACCACGAGGCGGTGCCGGACGAGGCCGACGCGGCGGCCGTCGACCGGGTCCACGCGCTGCTGACCCGGCAGTTCCTGGACCCCGCGCTCCACGGCCGCTACCCAAAGGAGGTGCTGGCCGCCGCCGGGCGCAACGGCGGCACCGGCCACATCCTGGACGGCGACCTGGAGGCGATCAACGCGCCGATCGACCTGATCGGGATCAACTACTACAACCCGTGCGTCGTCGAGGCGGGGCCCGGGCTGCCGGCGGACGCGGCCTGGCCGGGTTCGGAGGACATCCGCTTCGCCCCCGCCGACGCGCCGGTCACCGCGATGGGCTGGCCGATCGTGCCCGACGGCCTGTCGCGGCTGCTGGTGCGGCTGTCGAAGGACTATCCGGACGTGGGCCTCATGGTCACCGAGAACGGCGCGGCCTTCGACGACGTGGTGGAGGACGGCAGGGTCCACGACGCGGACCGGGTGTCCTTCCTCCGCGGCCACCTGCGCGAGGTGGGCCGGGCCATCGAGGCGGGGGCCGACCTCCGGGGGTATCTCGTCTGGTCGCTGCTCGACAACTTCGAGTGGGCGGAGGGCTACCGGCGCAGGTTCGGCATCGTGCACGTGGACTACGCGACGCAGGTCAGGGTCCTCAAGGACAGCGCGCTGTGGTATCGCGATGTGATCGCCGCGAACCGCCTGTAGATTTCCTTCCGTGCCCTCCCTTTTGGTGTTGCCATGAGACGTCCCACCCTGGAAGCGGTCGCGGCCCGCGCGGGCGTCTCGCGGGCCACCGCGTCCCGTGTCGTCAACGGCCAGACGACGGTGGCCCCGCAGATCCGCGACGCCGTGCTGCGCGCCATCGACGAGCTGGGCTACGTGCCCAACTCGGCGGCGCGCAGCCTGGTCACCCAGCGCACCGACTCGATCGCCCTGGTCGTCTCCGAGCCGCCGACCAGGGTGTTCTCGGAGGACCCGCTGTTCTCCACGGTGATCCGCTCGGCCAGCCTGGAGCTGGAGACGGTCAACAAGCAGGTCGTGCTCATGCTGGCCTCGTCGGCCAAGAGCCACGCCCGGGTGGAGCGTTACATCGCGGGCGGGCACGTCGACGGGGTCATGCTCATCTCCATGCACGGCGCCGACCCGCTGCCGAGCGCGCTGTCCCGGCTGCGCGTCCCGGTCGTCTCGTACGGCCGGCCCGCCGTCCCGGTCGACATCCCGTACGCCGACAACGACAACGTGGGCGGGGCCGAGGCCGCGGTGCGCCATCTGGTGGAGCAGGGGCGCAGGCGCATCGCCACCATCGCGGGGCCGCAGGACATGATCGGCGGGCAGGACAGGCTCACCGGCTACCGCAACGTGCTGCGCGACTCCGACCGCCGCTCGATCGTCGCCGTGGGCGACTTCACCCGCGAATCCGGCGCGGTCGCCATGCGGCAGCTCCTCGGCGACGACCCGCAGCTCGACGCGGTGTTCGTGGCCAACGACCTGATGGCGGTGGGCGCCCTGCAGTCGCTGCGGCAGGCGGGCCGGCGGGTGCCCGACGACGTGGCGCTGGTGGGCTTCGACGACATCGAGGCGGCCAAGTACACCGAGCCGCCGCTGACCACGATCCGCCACCCGGTCATCGAGCAGACGGCGGCGATGGTGCGGCTGCTGCTGGACCTGTTCGAGGGCCTCCCGGCCGAGCCGGTCGTCCTCCCGACGGAGCTGGTGATCCGCGAGTCCACCTGACAGGGGCCCTTGACAGGCGATCTTTCCGCGTATGACAGTCGAGCAGCGAAAACTGTCACGCAGAAAGGCGCTCTTCATGAAGAAAATCGCCACGCTCGTGGCCTTATGCCTGGCCGCGGCCCTGTTACCCGCCGGCAGCGCGTCCGCCGACGTCACCGGCCCGCCGGTGCTGAACGCGCCCGTGTTCAACGACCCGGTCGCCGACTCCGGCGTGCCCGGCACGCCCAGCGCCCAGCAGTCGGCCGTGATGGACCAGCTCATCCGGCTGATCAGGGCCGCCAGGACGGCCAGCGAGATCAGGTTCGTCAACCACCAGTTCTCCCCCGGCCAGCGCTCCACCGAGGTGGCCGACGCGCTCATCCAGGCGCACCAGCGCGGCGTCCGCGTCAAGGTCATCCTCGACGACATGGAGAACGGGGCCAACGACGAGATCACCGCCCGCCTCAAGGCCGTGCTCGGCGCGAACGAGAGCGCCGGCTCGTACGTGATCGGCTGCGAGTATCCCAACCCGTCGGCGGTCGACCGCGGCTGCATCGGCCGCGACTACCTGCACAGCAAGTTCGCGCTGTTCTCCGGCATCGAGGTGGACGGGACCACGCACGGGAACGTCGTCTTCCAGACCTCGTCCAACCTGTCCGACTGGTATCTGTACAACTCCTACAACGACGCGTTCACCCTGACCGACGCCGCCGTCTACAACGGTTACTACAAGTACTTCGACGACCTGCGGCTGGGCCGACGGCAGGCACCCAACCCCGCCTACTACTGGACCACCCCGACCGGCTCGAAGTACCGGGCCACGTTCTTCCCGCGCGCCAGGTCGAGCGGCGACCCCATCGCCAACATCCTCAAGCTCGTCGAGTGCCGCTACCAGGACACCGACGGGGTCTACCGCCAGACCGACATCAGGCTCGTGCTGACCCACTTCAACCAGCACCGGCTGGCCATCGCCCAGGAGCTGGTCCGGCTGCGGGGCGAGAACTGCTGGGTGGACCTGGTCTACTACAAGAGCGCCGACGGCACCGGCAACGCCGACGCCACCATCCGCGCCGAGCTGGCCAAGACCGTCAACGGCCGCCGCATCCAGGTGACCCCCTGCCGCTTCACCGCCGGCGGCCGCTCGGTCGTGCCGCACCTGAAGCTGATGATGACCGACGGCTTCTACGACGACGACATCACGCCCCGCGTCTACACCGGCAGCGCCAACTTCACCCACCTGGAGAACGCGGACGACGCCCAGATCAGGATCTCCGGGCGGGACGTGCACACCGAGTACCTGTCGTACTTCTACAAGGTGCGCGACACCTGCAAGAACCGCACCTGATCAGGCCACGCGGTCCAGGAAGGCATGCAGGTTGGCCGTCATGCGGTCGACCTGCTCGTCCAGGGTCAGCGACTCCTCCAGGCGCTCGCCGAACTCCGGCTTGCGCCTGCCTCGTACGTACAGCGGGCACGCGAGGTCCGCGCACACGTAGGCGCCCACCGAGTCGGCCTCGCCGCGGCGCCTGCGGGCCGAAACGAGGGCGACGCCGCTGCCGGTGTGGGTGGTGAGGCAGAGCGAGCACATGCTGCGGCGCTGGTGGCCGTGGCGGGCGGTGACGAGGCGGAGCGCGACGCCGACCGGGCCGCCGTCGCGCTCGGCCACCAGGTAGGCGCGGTCGGGGGCCTTCGGGTCGCGCCAGCCGAGGAAGTCCAGGTCGTCCCAGGGCTGGCCGGGCAGGTCACGCGGCACGTGCAGACGGGACGCCTCACCCTTGGTGCAGTTGACGAACGAGGTGCGAATCTGGGGTTCGGTGAGAGGTCTCATGAATTCCAGGCTAGGAGGCCCAGGCAAGCGATTATTTGCCGAAGGATGCTGATCTCGATACAGATGTGACCAAAGGATGCCATCGTGGTGCGGTCCTTTCATCCCATCGACAGGGAGACGGATCGTGCCGAAGCTCGCCGTGGTGGCATCGGCCATCGGCCTGGTGCTCCTGTCCGCCGCCGCACCCGCGCAGGCGGCCGACAAGACGTTGACGGTGGCGTACACCTGCTCCGGAGGCCCCTTCAGCAACACCACGCTGAGCGTGCCGATCGTCGTGCCGGACACCGCGAGCGGCTCGTTCGAGGCGAAGTGGGCCATCCCCGCGCTGACCCTGCGCACCGCGCCGACCGCCACCACCCAGGTCCAGGTCAACGGCAAGCTCGCGGTCACCGGCGGCACCCACGCCGACCTGTCGAAGACCGGCGCGAGCGTCACGCCCGGCACCACCGCGGTGCCCGCGGGCCAGGTGACGAGCACCGTACAGATCACCGCCACCACCGGCGGCCAGGTGACGATCAAGCCCTCCACCGAGACCGGCAGCCTCAAGCTCGCCCTGGCCGTCACCCCCACCGACGTGACGACGTGCACCACCACCGGCACCGAGAGCGTGACCGTCACGGTCGGCCAGGACGGAGGCGGCGGCGGCACCGGTGACGTGGTCGACTACACCTGCACCCCCACCTCCGGCGCCCCCCAGACCGTCCGCATCAGGACCACCCTGACGCTGCCGGCCGCCAACCCCAAGGTCGGCGAGCAGTTCACGATCGGCTGGAAGGGCACGTACGAGAGCGGCGCCGAGCTGGAAGCGCCCAACGGGCTGCCGACGACGGGTCTCAAGATGTACGCGTACGCGTCGATCTCCGGCCTGACCGGGCTCACCTCGGCCACCGGCGTCGGCGAGCTGAGCGGCGTCGCCGTCGGTCAGCCGATCGCGCTGCCGGCCTCGGTGGACATGAAGACGACCTCGGGGCGCGCGGGCACCGCGACCGTGAAACCCGCCTCCGTCAACTTCGGGCCGCGGCCGACCGAGCCTCTCATCGAGTGCGAGCCGACCAGCCCTGGTTCGCTCAAGACCTACACCCTGACCATCGGCGACGGCTCCGCCTCGCCCTCCGCCTCCGCCACCCCGACCAAGACGGCCGTCGTCACCGTGACCCCCACCGAGGACGACTCCGAGGAACCCCGGAGGTCGATCACCCCCCGTGAAGGGGTCGCCACCGGGGCCGGCGGCGACGCGGGCCCCGACGGGCGGATGTTCGTCCTGGCCGGGTCCGCTCTCGTCCTGGCCGCCGGCGCGGGCGGCCTGCTCCTCCGCCGCCGCCGTTCATTCCCTTAGCGATCCGTCGAATCGTCCCGGAAGTGTCAGTCGAAGCCCATGAGCCCGTCGTGGTTGTAGATCACGATGCGCCCCCCTGCGGCGGTGACCAGGCCGCCGCCGCGCGGGGTGAACTGGGCGGCGAACGTGATCTTCCCGGTCGACGGATCGACGATCTCGACGCCGTGGCCGAGGCCGAACAGCGTGCCGTCGGCCACGCCCATCGCCCGGCTCCTGTCCACGCGGTTCTCGGCCTGGCGGGGCGCGAGCTTCCACAGCTTCCGGCCGGTGAGGAGGTCGTGGCCGACGAACTGCTGCTCGTGGTTGCGCGAGGAGTCCACGAGGGGCAGGACGTTCCCCACCGGCGGGCCGACGAACTGGGATTTCCCGAGCGGCTGGTTCCACAGCAGTTTGCCCGTATGGGCGTCGATGCCCCACATGTGCCGGTTTGTACCGCCGCCCTCGCTGACGACGGCGATGTCGCCGCCGGAGGTCACCTGAGTGGCCTCGGTTCCCTTCGGGAGGTCGAGCTGGTGCACAGGGGTGAGTGTCTTGCTGAGCACGGCCGCGCTGCGGACGTTGCCATCGAGGTTCTCCTGATGCCTGAACGGGTCCGGCCGGACCAGGATCACCAGCCGATCCCCGGCGGCCACGGGCCCCGCCACGGCGAGGTGCGTCTTGCTGGTGCGCTGGTGCCGCACCTTGCCGGTGACGAGGTCACGCCCGTACAGCTTGGCCCCGTCGGCGTAGTAGAAGACGCCGTCCAGGATGGCGCCCTGCGCGGGCGCAGGCAGGAAGAGGTGGGAGGTCATGAACGCGCGCTGCCGCACCTTGGCACGCCACCGCTCCTCGCCGGTGGTGGTGTCGAGCGCCACGAACTCCGCGGGCACCTCGATCCTGTTGTCCACCTCGTCGCCGAGGGCGACCACCATCGTCTCGTCCTCGGCGACCGGCGCGCTCGACCCGCTCCAGGCCAGCTCCCGCTGCCACAGCCGCTTGCCGGTCGCGCCGTCGTAGCCGGTCAGCTCGCCGCGCGCACCGCCCTTGATCTCCTTGCGCATCGCTACGAAGCGGACGCCGTCGGAGACCAGGCCGTAGTGCTGGGGCGTCTTGTCGATCTGCTCGACCGTCCAGACCGGGTTGAGGCCGACCCAGTGATGCGAGAGGGCCTCCGGCACACCGGCGCCGTCGTCGCCGGGCCGGGCCGGTGACTCGACCGGCACCCGGTGCGGGCCTTCGGACGTGTTCGGTGTTCCGGGCAGCAATCCGCAGCCTGACGAGAGCGCAAGGCAGAGTATCGCGACAGTGCCTGTGATCCTTAAGACAGCCATGGGTCAGTGATTCTCACGTCTATCGGTGGGCGAGGCAACCTGACGGAGCCGTGCCGACGCCCTCTTGATCACGTGGTACCCGGCACGTACGCTGCGCCTGCGGATCACCCCCTCGATCACGTACGGAGTCGGACCCTTATGACGATCAGGACGAACGCGGCCATCGCCGCATCACTGGCCGCGATCACCTGGGCGGCCGTCCCGCCCTCGGCGCACGCCCGTACGGATGCGGCTCGCGTGGTCGCCTGCCCGCAGGTCTTCGGACACGGCGGCTACCCCTCCGGCTCCAACCCGTGGGACCGGGACAAGATCCGCCAGCCCAACAACGTCCGCGCCCTGGACGACCAGAAAGCATGGGGCGCCGACGGGGTGGAAGGCGACGTCCAGCTCACCAGGCACGGCACCAAGGCCGTCATGTGGCACAACACCACCACGAACGGCCTGACGGGCACCAGGAAGAACATCACCGCCCTCTGGTGGACGGCCGGCAGCGACAACCTGCGCGACCGGCGCGTCGCGCGCGGCCCGTACCAGGGAGAGCAGGTCTACACGCTGCGGCAGTGGCTCGACCACGTGCGCTCACGCGGCCTGGTAGCGCTGCTGGAAGTCAAGCCCGAGGCCCGGGGCGCGCTGTCCGACCCCACGTACGCGACGGCGGCCTGGAAGGAGATCTCCGACCCGATCACCGAACGCCAGGCCGCGCAGCGCATCCTCGTCTACTCGCAGGACTCCTGGATCCAGGCCGAACTGGCCAGACGCCACCCCGGCCTGCTCAAGGGCTCCGAGGCCCGCTGGACCGACGGCGTGGGCTGGGAGGAGCCGCCGCCCGCGTGGAGCGGCAACGCGAGCCGATGGCAGCAGGTGCTGAACCAGGCCCCGAAGAGCGTGATGACCAACTACCCGAGGGAATACCGCGCCTGGCTTACCGGCAAGTGCGGCTAGCGCCGTTCGCCGCAGGTCAGTGATCTTCAACGGCAGCTGACGGTGATCAACGCGTTGAGGTGACCAGGGTTCCTTGTAGCGTGGTGCCGACGCAGCCGTCCACGCTGGGAGCAGCCGCATGCGCTGGCAGGTCCACTCGGAAGAACCGCTCTACTCTGACCGCTGGATCGACGTCCGGGTGGCCGATGTGGAGTTGCCGGACGGCAGACACCTCGATCACCGGCTCATCCGTACGGCGCCCGGGGCCGGTGCGGTCGTCACCGACGGGCGGGGCCGGGTGCTGCTGATCTGGCGGCACCGGTTCATCACCGACACGTGGGGCTGGGAGATCCCGATCGGCAAGGTCGACGAGGGCGAGGAGCCGATCGCGGCCGCCGCCCGCGAGGTCGAGGAAGAGACCGGCTGGCGTCCCGGCCCGCTGCGCCCGCTGCTCTACACCCAGCCGACGAGCGGCATCTCCGACTCCGAGCACCACATCTTCCGGGCCGACACCGCCCGGCACATCGGCCCGCCCACCGAGCCGTGGGAGGCCGAGCGCATCGAGTGGGTGCCGCTCTCGGAGATCCGGCGACTGATCGACAAGCGCGACATCGTGAGCGGGACAAGCATGAACGCACTGCTCTACCTGCTCACCGAGGTGTAGGCGCTGCCGCATCATCGTCCGGATCATCTACAGCTGTTCGCGGGGTAACCGAACTCGGCGAGGACGTCATCCAGTGAACATGCTCCTAGAAGTCGCTCTCCAGATCCACTTTTCTTTTCAGCCTGTTGCCTTGGCTCGCAGGCCAGAAACCGTCGTGCTGAAGGCGCCCGACGACGATCCCCGGCGCGATGCCCAGTTCATGCGCGAACTCCTCAACCGAGCCAAGGGACTTGAGAGAAGACAGCCTGGGCAGAAGCGTCCGCGGGATCAAGAGATCAGAGGCGAATCGATCCGCTTCCGCTTCCTTCGGGTCATCGGCCGACACGCTGTCCTCGATCCAGATGTCGTTCTTCCCGTGCAGGACGATATGGCCCATCTCGTGGAAGAAGGTGAGCCAGAAATGGTCATCCGTCCGATACCGGAGGCTGAGCAGGAGCATGGCCTTACCCGGGGAAAGCCAGCAGGTGGCTCCACTGGCCCGCGCGCCGGTGATTTCGCGTACGAAGACAACGGCCACACCATGCCGGGCACAGATGTCACGCATGATCGGGGCGATGAGTCCGGGCGGCTGAGTAGTCAGCTGACGTAGCCGCGGCAGAGCAGCGCGAAGCCCTGCCGCGTCGAACTCCCGGCACTCGACATCACGGGCAGCGAGCTCGCCGAGACGGAGCCACACGGCGACCGCGCTCGGGATGGCCTCGAACGATCTGGTCTGACGGAAGGACGCGACGGGGCTTTCGTAGAGATCCTGCCACGTGGACAGGTGAGCGACACCGAACAGGGCCAGCAATTGCTGCACGCGGGAAAGGTCATCCTTGGGCTCTTCAGGAAGAATCCCTCGCCTGACCAGCTCACGAACGGGCATGCTTCTCGCCCAAGGAACCGCCGCCGCCAATTCGCCTTCAAGCCGCAGCCTCTGCTGCGCAGACTGGTAGTCCGCCTCAAGACGGTTCCACAACCGAGCAGGCATGCCGGTTACCAATTCAAGCCGCTGAGCGACATCGCTGCTCAGCGGCACCAACCCTTGAATGAGTCGGTTGACGTGTTTCGGGCTCAGGCCGAGCCGTGCCGCAAGCTCACGCTGGCTCATACCGAGATCGTCAAGGAACTCGCGGATCGTCTCCCCTGGAGGCACGGCGTAATCGGGAACGCCGGACGTGTGAAAATCGATGGCCGCCATCCCTCACGCTCCTCTCGAACTGCGTTGATCAGCCGTGGTAGTCGACGATCTCTATGACCAGAGCTGCCGCCCCTTCCTCTATCCCCCGTTCCTTCTTCTCCTCCGACGTCATGAGCCTGAACACCATCCGCCATCCCTGATGGAGATCCATGGCGTAGCAGTCGGCGTACGTTCCTCGCAGGGGGTGGCACCGCCCTGGCATGGTGAAGAGTTCGTCGAGAGTCTCGGCAGCCCGCAGCGCCTGCAGACGTTGCCCCACCTTGCGAGCCCCCTCACGACCATAGGCCCTGACCAGCTCCCGGGCGGACAGGCACAGGAGCTCCAGGCGACTGCTCGCATAGAACACCTCCATCTGCGCCGACCCCCATTATTAACCAACTTGGTAAACGAGACCCTCCACGGAGAGGAACATTAACATCACTTTAAGTAATCATCAGAGGGATCGTCAGCTGGAGTCCCAAGCGGGCTACAGATGATCAAGCTCAGTCATCCCCGCGCCGGCCATCACGGGCGCCACCGTGGAGACAGCTCGACGACTAGAGGCGGTCAGACGCGGAAGACGCGGAGTTGGAGGGCCAGCGTGGCGTAGTAGCCGGTCAGCGTGGTCAGCTCGAAGAGGGCCGGCGCCGGTAGGAGGGTGTACTCCTCGTCGTCCAGGTCCCCGTTCGTCACGAGGGCGCGGGTGACGCGGAGGACGGCGGCCTCCTCCGGGTCCTCCAGAGCAAGCGGCTCTCCCGTACGGACAGCGGCGAGCTGGGCGTCGGTGAAGCCCAGGCCGGTGGCGATCTTCTCGTGGACCTGGAGCTCGAAGGTGCTGGACCAGTGGGCGGCGACGATCAGGATGGCCAGCTCGCGGCACCGGTCCGTCATGGACGAGCGGTAGCGGATGGCGGCGCCCAGCTCCTGGAGGGGGTCCCCCAGGGCGGGGCTGAGGAGCATGGCGTTGAAGGGGCCGACCAGCGCGCCCTGGTCGTCGAGCATCGAGGCGCCGCGTGGGCCGGCGTTGATGCGGTCGTAGAGGGCGCGGGCGTCGGCGTCGAGCTGGGCGGGCGGCATCGGGCGAAGGCGCTTCACCGCACCGATGCTAGCCCGCCCCGATCATGGGGTGCGCAGCCAGGCGGTGGTGTCCGGAGGCAGGAGGCGGTCCTCCAGCCGGCCGCTCGCCAGGAGCACCGCCCCGTCCGGCAGCGGGACGGGTTCCGGGCCCAGGTTGGCGACGCAGGTGACGCCCGAGTCGCGGGTGAAGGCCAGCACCCGGTCCCCGTACGGGAGCCAGGCGAGCGTCCCGTCCCCGAAGCACTCCCGGCGCAGGCGCAGCCCCGTGCGGTACAGGTTGAGCATCGAGTCCAGGTCGGCGAGCTGGGCCTCGGCCGTGAGCTTGCGCCAGCTCTCCGGCTGCGGCAGCCACGGCGACGGCCCGCCGAAGCCGAACGGCGGCTCGTCGCCGGACCAGGGCAGGGGGACGCGGCAGCCGTCGCGGCCGGGGTTCGTGCCGCCGGACCGGGCGTACATGGGGTCCTGGCGCAGCTCGTCAGGCAGGTCCTCGACCTCGGGCAGGCCGAGCTCCTCGCCCTGGTAGACGTAGAGGCCGCCGGGCAGGGCCATGGCCAGGAGGGCGGCGGCGCGGGCGCGGCGGTAGCCCAGTTCGGGGTCGGAGGGGGTGCCGTGGAGGGCGCCGCCGTGGGCGAAGCTGGTGTCGGCGCGGCCGTAACGGGTGACGGGGCGGGTCACGTCGTGGTTGGACAGGACCCAGGTGGGCGGGGCGCCGACGGTGGCGTGCGTGGTGAGGGTGAGGTCGATGACGCGGCGCAGCTCCTCCGGGTCCCAGGGGCATGACAGGAAGTCGAAGTTGAAGGCGGTGTGCAGCTCGTCGGGCCGCAGGTAGCGGGCGAAGCGTTCCTGGTCGGGCAGCCACAGCTCACCGATCAGCACGCGGTCCTCGTACGAGTCCGCGATGGTCCGCCAGTGGCGGTAGACGTCGTGGACGGGGTCGAGGTCCTCCCACGCGGTGTCGGACTTGTGGAGCAGGGCGGCCGAGTCGATGCGGACGCCGTCCACGCCGCGGTCGAACCAGAACCGCAGCACGTCCTCGAACTCCCGGTGCACCTCCGGGTTGTCCCAGTTGAAGTCGGGCTGTTCCGGGGCGAACAGGTGGAGGTACCACTGCCCGTCAGGCACCTGCGTCCAGGCGGGACCCCCGAAGATCGACTGCCAGTCGCCCGGCTCGTCGCGGAACCAGAACCGGTCGCGGGCGGCCGGGTCGGCCAGGGCCTGCTGGAACCAGTCGCTGGCCGTGGAGCTGTGGTTCGGCACAACGTCGATGATGATCTTCAGGTCCAGCTCGTGCGCCTCGGCGATCAGCGTCTCGGCCTCGGCGAGCGTGCCGAACACCGGCTCGATGCCGCGGTAGTCGGCCACGTCGTAGCCGCCGTCGGCCATCGGCGACGGGTACCACGGGTTGAGCCAGATGGCGTCGGCGCCGAGGTCCTTCAGGTAGGGCAGGCGGGACCGGAGCCCGGCCAGGTCGCCGACGCCGTCGCCGTTGCCGTCGGCGAAGCTGCGCAGGTAGACCTGGTA
Source organism: Nonomuraea sp. NPDC050478 (assembly GCF_044458265.1). Classification (NCBI taxonomy): domain Bacteria; kingdom Bacillati; phylum Actinomycetota; class Actinomycetes; order Streptosporangiales; family Streptosporangiaceae; genus Nonomuraea; species Nonomuraea sp. NPDC050478. The sequence goes on from NZ_JBITHT010000005.1 coordinate 330,136, forward strand.
GATCGCGGCCCCCCGCCACCACGTTTTCGACATGATCACCCTTTGATAGATCCGGCGGTGAGACCCGCCATGATGTGACGTTGGAAGACGAAGAAGACGATGATCGTCGGGATGCTCGCGACGACCAGGCCGCCCATGACGGCGTTCTGCGTGACCATGCCGGCGGTCTGCGACAGGCCGACGCTGAGCGTCATCTTGTCGCTGTCGGTCATGACGAGCAGCGGCCAGACGAAGTCCTTGAACGAGGTGACGATGGTGAAGATCGACACCACGCCGAGGATCGGCCTCGACACGGGCAGCACCACCGACCAGAGCACCCGGAAGGCGCCGGCGCCGTCGATCCGCGCGGCCTCGATCAGCTCGCGCGGGATCGAGTCGAAGAACCGTTTGAGCAGGAAGATGTTGAACCCGTTGGCGGCCGCGGGGAACCACAGCCCCCAGGGATTGTTCAACAATCCGAGGTCGACGACGGTGACGTAGAGCGGGATCAGCACGACCATGGCCGGGATCATCAGCGTGGCCAGCATCGCGCCCAGGATCACCCCGCCGAACATCGGCCGCAGCCTCGACAGCGCGTACGCCGCCGACACGTCCACGAGCATGCAGAAGATCCAGCCGCCCAGCGAGTAGTAGGCGGTGTTCCACAGCAGCGTGCCGAGGTCGAACAGGTTCCACGCCTCGGCGTAGGCGTCGAGGGTGGGGTCGGCGGGGAAGAGCGTCGGCGGCATCTGGGCGATCTCCTCGCCCGTCTTCATGGCGCCGGTGATCATCCAGTAGAGCGGGAAGACGAAGGCCAGCGTGAAGGTCACCACGACCGTGACGAGCACGGCCCAGTAGACGCGCCGTCCCCATCGGCTGTTGAGCTGGAGCGGGGAGATGATCGTACGGAACTGCCCGGTGTGGATGGGTTTCGGGCGGCGGGCCGCCCGCCTGCGGCCGGCGGCGGCCCGGGCGCCGACGGAGATCATGCCTTGTCCTCCCGGGTGAGCCGGAGCTGGAACGCGGCGAAGACGAGCAGCACGATCATGAGCATCATGCCGAGCGCGCCGGCCACGCCGTAGTTCTGGTTCGTGAAGGCGAACTGGAACATCATGTAGGCGACGGTGACGGTCGAGCCCGCGGGCCCGCCGCCGGTGAGCATGTACGGCTCGATGAAGACCTGCATGGTGGCCACGATCTGCAGCATCAGCATGAGCAGCAGGATCAGCCTGGTCTGCGGGATCGTGACGTGCCTGATCCGCTTGAGGATCCCGGCCCCGTCCAGCTCGGCCGCCTCGTACAGCTCCGGCGGGATGTTCTGCAGCGCCGCCAGGTAGATCAGGGTCGCGCTGCCCATGTTCATCCAGGTCGAGACGATGACCAGGGAGATCAGCGCGGTGGCCGGGGAGTCGAGCCAGGCCAGGCCGGGCAGGTTGACCAGCCCGAGCAGCTGGTTGAACAGCCCGGGCCCCGGATCGAAGAACCACCTGAACAGCAGCACCGCGACGATCGGCGGCAGCATGACCGGCAGGTAGACCACGAACCTGAGATAGGCCCGGGCGTGGCGCAGCTCGTTGAGCACGAGCGCGACGACGAACGGCACGGCGAAGCCGCACACCAGCGCGAGGAACGTGAACTGCAGGGTGGCGATCCAGGCCTCGGTGAAGCCCGGGTATCCCACGGCGTACTCGAAGTTGTCCAGCCCCACCCAGGTGGGCGGATCGATCAGGTTCGTCTCCTGGAAGCTCAGGATGAACTCTCTGATCATCGGATACCAGGCGAACACCGCGAAGCAGAACAGCGCCGCGCACAGGAACCCGTAGGCCGTCAGGTTGCGCCTCAGAACAGCCATGGGTCAGCCCTTGGCCGCCAGCACGGCGTTCACCTTGGTCTCGGCGTCGGCGAGCAGCTTGTCGATGTCGGCGTCCTTGTCGGACAGCACGCCGGACATGGCCACGTCGAGGATCGCGTAGATCTCCTGGGCGTGGACCGGCTCGGCCTTGGGCGGGATGGCGGCGGAGGCCTTGACGTACGGGTCGTAGTTCTCGACCGGCAGGGAGGCGTTCTTCACCCGGTCGGCCTGGATGGCCTGGCCGGTGGGCGAGTCGCCGTAGACCGCGTTGTCGGGGACGCCGACCGGGTTGCCGATGGCCTTGCCGCGGGCGAAGTCGAAGCGGCCCTTGCCGACGGTGTTGAAGCGGAAGTCGAGCCACCGCATGCCCGCCTTCGCCTCCTCGGGCGTGGCCTTGGGGTTGATCATGAACGCTTCGCCGCCGCTCAGCGACGCCTTGGCCTCGGGGAAGCCGGTGATGCCGTAGTCGGCGACGCTGCCCTTGAACTTGCCGACCACGTCGGTGACCACGTCGGGGGCGCCGAGCATCATGCCGACCTTGCCGCTGCCCATCGCCACCATGAGCGACTCCCAGCCGACCAGGAGCTTGGTGCCCATGCTGTCGTCGACCCAGCGCATGTCGTGCAGCGTCTGCAGGACGGCCCTGCCCTCGGGCGAGTTGAAGGCGGCCTTCTTGCCGTCGTCCGTCAGGATGCTGCCGCCGCGGCCGTAGATGGCCTGGGTGAAGTGCCAGCCGCCGGTGTTGCCGCCGGAGTACTCGCCGTAGCCGACGTGGCCGGGGCCGAGCGCGGCGATCTTCTTGGCGGCCTCGCGGATCTCGGCCCAGGTCGCAGGCGGCGTGTTGGGGTCGAGGCCGGCCTCGGCGAACAGCTTGCGGTTGTAGACCAGGCCGACGCCGTAGTGCACGTTGGGCACGCCGTAGACCTTGCCGTCCTTGGTCACCAGGTCGCGCACGTCCTGGCGCAGGTCGTCCCAGTTCTTGATCTCGCCGGTGTACGCGGTGATGTCGAGGGCCTGCCCCTGCCTGATCACGTCGTCGTAGTTGGTGACGGGGACCACGAAGACGGTCTCCATCTGGCCGCCGGCGAGCTTGGGGCCGAACGTCTTGGGGTCGAAGCAGGGTTGCTGGTCGGTGCTCTTGACGGTGACGCCGGGGTTCGCCTTCATGAACGCGGCCACGTCGTCGTCCCACGCCTGGCGCTCCTTGGGCGCGGACTTGGCGGGCTGGCAGGCGACGGTGATGGTGACCTGGTCGGCCCCGCCCGCCGGGGGAGCCTGCTGCCCGGAGCCGCAGGCGGCGAGTCCGAGCGCGGATGCGACTAAGAGCCCAGCGGATCTCTTCATGATCTGACCCTTCTGATGCGAATTGCCCACACCATAGGATCAGCGACTTATCTCCGCAATATTCAGACTGAAGATTGCAAGATAACGACTACATCACGTACGGACTCGCGCCGTGGAGGCGCGCACCACCAGCTCAGGCTCGAACAGCAGCTCGTCCGCGGGCACGACGGCCTTGTCGATCTGCGCCACCAGCAGGTCGACGACGGCCCGGCCCATCGCGTCGATCGGCTGGCGGACCGTCGTGAGCGGCGGCTCGGTGCAGTTCATCAGCGCCGAGTCGTCGAAGCCGACCACCGACACCTCGCGCGGCACGCTCAGCCCGGCGCGGCGGGCGGCCCTGATCGTGCCGAGCGCGAGCAGGTCGCTGGCGCACACGACGGCGGTGACCCCGCGCCTGACCAGCCGGGCGGCCGCCGCGTGCCCGCCCTCCAGGGAGAACATGGTGTGCTCGACCAGGTCCGCGTCGCCGCCCCCGGCCTGGAACGCCTCCAGCTTGCGCCGCGAGGGCACGTGGTCCCTGGGGCCGAGCACCATGCCGATCCGCTCGTGGCCGAGGGCACGCAGGTGGCCCAGCGCGATCTCGGCCGCCACCACGTCGTCGCACGACACCTGCGGGAAGTCCAGGTGGCCGACGGCGGCGTTGACCAGGACCGTGGGCAGCTTGCGCTCGTGCAGCAGCTCGTAGTGGCCGTGCGCGGCGTCGGCCTGCGCGTACAGGCCGCCGGCGAACACCACGCCGCTGACCTGCTGCTGGAGCAGCAGATCGACGTAGTCGGCCTCGGAGACGCCGCCGACCGTGCGGGTGCAGAGCACGGAGGTGAACCCCTGCTGGGCCAGGGCGCCGCCGACGACCTCGGCGAACGCGGGGAAGATCGGGTTCTGCAGCTCGGGGAGGACCAGGCCGACCAGCCGGGCACGGTCGCCGCGCAACTGGGTGGGGCGCTCGTAGCCGAGCACGTCGAGGGCGGTGAGCACCGCCTCCCGGGTCGCGTCGGACACCCCCGGCTTGCCGTTGAGCACGCGGCTCACGGTCGCCTCGCTCACCCCGACCTTCTTGGCCACCTCTGCGAGTCGTCGCGTCATGACGCAAACTATACGACTGTCAGCGCAAACCATTGCAAGTACTTACGTGAGCATCACAGCAGCATTCATTTCTTGCGCAATCCAGTCGAGATATTGCTCACATCTGCTGGAAAGCCTATGGTGCGGCCAACTGTACTCCTGCGAAGGGCCACCCCCCATGCGCGCACTCTTAGCCGCCCTGACCCTCGTCCTAGGACTCCTCATCGCCCCGCCCCCGGCCGCCGCCGCCACCAATCTGGCCGCCGGGAAGGCCGCCACCGCGAGCGGCTTCACCGACGTCTACCGGGCCGCCAACGTCACCGACGGCGACCAGGCCACCTACTGGGAGTCGGCCAACGGCCAGTTCCCGCAGTGGGTCCAGGTGGACCTCGGCGCCGCCGCCACGCTCACCGGACTCACCCTCAAGCTGCCCGCCGGCTGGCCGAGCCGCACCCAGACGCTCACCGTCCAGGGCAGCGCGGACGGCTCCGGCTTCACCACGCTCAAGCCGTCGGCCACGTACGGCTTCGCGCCGTCCGCCACGATCACGCTGAGCGGCAGCGCCCGGTACGTCCGGCTGCTGTTCACCGCGAACACCGGCTGGCCCGCCGCCCAGCTCGCCGAGTTCGAGGTGTACGGGGAGAGCGGCGGCCCCGGCCCCGACCCGGAGCCGGGCACGAACCTGGCCGCCGGCAAGGGGATCGCCGCCTCCTCGCACACCCACACGTACGTGGCCGGCAACGCCAACGACGGTGACGTCAGGACGTACTGGGAGGGCCAGACCTACCCGAACACGCTGACCGTCGCGCTCGGCGGCGACGCCGACCTCACCTCGGTGGTGCTCAAGCTGAACCCGGACGCGGTCTGGGCCAGGCGCACCCAGACCGTCGAGGTGCTCGGCCGCGCGCGGGGCGCCGCCGGCTTCTCCCGCCTCGTCGCGCCCGCCGCGTACGTCTTCGACCCCGCCACCGGCAACAGCGTGACGATCCCGGTCACCGCGCGGGCCGCCGACGTGCGGCTGCGGATCACCGCGAACTCCGGCGCGCCCGGCGGGCAGGTGGCCGAGTTCCAGGTGTTCGGCACGGCCGTCCCGCTCCCCGACACCGCCGACCTGGTCGCCGACGTCGGCTGGACCCCGGGCAACCCGGACCCCGGCGACACCGTCACCTTCACCGTCGCCATCAGGAACCAGGGCACCATCGCCTCCAGCACCGGCTCGCACGGCATCACGCTCGCCGTGCTCGACGGCTCGGGCGCGACCGTCCGCACGCTGACCGGCTCCGCCAGCGGCGTCATCGCGCCGGGAGCCACCACCGCCCCGGTCCCGCTCGGCACCTGGACCGCGGCCGACGGCCGGCACACGGTCCGCGTGGTGCTCGCCGACGACCCCAGGGAACTGCCTGACAAGCGGGACAACAACACCAGCACGCACCCGCTGTCCATCGGCAGGGGCGCGAACATGCCGTACGACACGTACGAGGCCGAGGAGGCGGTCGTCGGCGGCGGCGCCACCCGGATCGGCCCGAACAGGACGATCGGCGACCTGGCCGGGGAGGCGTCCGGCCGCCGCGCGGTGACGCTCGCCGCCACCGGCTCCTACGTCGAGTTCACCACCAAGGCGGCCACGAACACGCTCGTCACCCGCTTCTCGATCCCGGACGCGCCGGGCGGCGGCGGCCTCGACGCGACGCTGAACGTGTACGTCGACGGCGCCTTCCACAAGGCGATCAACCTGACCTCGCGCTTCGCCTGGCTGTACGGCCCCGAGGCGAGCCCGGACAACAACCCCGGCTCCGGCCCGCCGCGGCACGTCTACGACGAGGCCAACCTGATGCTGGACACCACGGTCCCGGCGGGCCGCAAGATCAGGCTGCAGAAGGACGCGGCCAACACCTCCACCTACACGATCGACTTCGTCGACTTCGAGCAGGTCTCCCCCATCGGCAACCCCGACCCGGCGAAGTACGCCGTACCGACCGGGTTCGGGCACCAGGACGTGCAGAACGCGCTCGACCGGGCCCGCATGGACAGCGCGCTCACCGGCGTCTACCTGCCGCCGGGCGGCTACCAGACGACGGGCAAGTTCCAGGTGTACGGGAAGGCCGTCAGGATCGTCGGCGCCGGGCCCTGGTACACCCGCTTCCACGCGCCGGCCGGGCAGTCGAACACCGACGTCGGCTTCCGCGCGGACGCGACGGCCAACGGCTCGACGTTCGCGGGCTTCGCCTACTTCGGCAACTACACCTCGCGCATCGACGGGCCGGGCAAGGTGTTCGACTTCACGAACGTGGCGGACATGACGATCGAGAACCTGTGGGTGGAGCACCAGGTCTGCATGTACTGGGGCTCGAACACGGACGACATGACGATCAGGAACTCGCGGATCAGGAACGTGTTCGCCGACGGGCTCAACATGACCAACGGCAGCACCGGCAACCACGTCACCCACGTGGAGACCCGGTCTACCGGCGACGACAGCTTCGCCCTGTTCTCCGCCACCGACAACAACGCGGGTGAGCAGCACGGCAACGTCTACGAGAGCCTGACCTCGCTGCTCACCTGGCGGGCCGCGGGCGTGGCCGTCTACGGCGGGTACGGCAACACCTTCCGCGACATCTACGTGGCCGACACGCTGGTCTACTCGGGCGTCACGATCAGCTCGCTCGACTTCGGCTACCCCATGCACGGCTTCGGGGCGAACCCGCCCACCCGGTTCGAGAACATCTCGCTCGTCCGGGCCGGCGGCCACTTCTGGGGCGCGCAGACCTTCCCGGCGATGTGGCTGTTCTCGGCGTCGAAGACGTTCCAGGGCATCCGGGTCAGCAATCTGGACATCGTCGATCCCACGTACAGCGGGATCATGTTCCAGACCATGTACGACGGCGCGCGGCCGGTGAACCCGGTCACCGACACCGTCTTCACGGACGTGTCGATCACCGGGGCGCGCAGGAGCGGCGACGCCTACGACGCCAAGTCGGGCTTCGGCATCTGGGTCAACGAACTGCCGGAGCAGGGTCAGGGCCCGGCCGTCGGCTCGGCCACGTTCCGCGGCCTGCGCTTCGCCGACAACGCGCAGAACATCAAGAACACCACCTCGACGTTCACCCTGAACATCGAGTAGCTACAGCTCGCCCCTGGCCGGCAGGCCCTGCCAGTCGCTGGCGGTGGACGCGGCGGCGGCGCTCAGCTGCGTCGCGCGCCCCAGGCGCTCCGGCGGGGTCAGCCCGTCCAGGGCCGCGCTGAGGTAACCGGCCACGAACGCGTCCCCGGCCCCGCCGTAGTCGACCACCGGCGTCTGCGGGCCGGGGGCGTCGTAGCGCATCCGGTCGGCCCGCACGCTCGCGCCCTTGGCGCCGCGGGCGACCACGACCTCGCGTTCGGGGGTGAGCGCGGGCTTGACGAGGTCCAGCTCGTCCTGGCGGACGAAGAGCAGGTGCGACTGGCAGGCCAGCTCGGTGAGCACCTCCTCCGCCTCGCGCACCGACGCCCACAGCTCGGGGCGGTACTCGACGGCGAACGAGATCGGCACCTCCGCGCTCTTGGCCGCGCTCACGGCGGCCAGCACGGCGTCGTGCGGATCCCTGCCCAGAGCCGCGGTGACGCCGGTGACGTGCAACATCCGCGCGGCGCCGACCCGGTCGATCGGCACGTTGCCGGGTGACAGCGTCGAGCCCGCCGAGCCGGCGCGGTAGTGGGTGACGAGCGGCTCGCGGCCCACCCGCGCGTCGCGCAGCAGCAGCCCGGTCGGCACCCCTTCGGTGACGCGCGTGTCGGTGACGTCGACGCCCTCGCCGCGCAGCACCGTCAGCACCCGGGCGCCCAGCTCATCGGAACCGACCTTGCCGGCGAAGGCGCACCGGTGACCGAGCCGCGCCAGGGCCACGGCCAGGGTGAACTCGGGGCCGCAGATGTCCAGCCTGGCCTCGGTCTCGTGGCGGACCCGGCCGCTGGAGACCACCCCGAGCGCCTCTCCGAGGGTGTAGACGTCGGTCATGGGCTCCGAGCCTAGTCGGTCAGGTGGCCTCAAAACGGATTTTTTTCCATCAGTGCAGGTGACCACCGTGATCAAAATTTTTCCGTAACTTTAGCGAACCTTTCCCCCTTAGTGTGGCTCTAAGCAGTAAAGGGAACCGGTCATCCCGGGCCGGTGCCACAAGATTTACGGGGAGAAGCACCCTCATGCGAAAGATCGCCGTAGGCCTGGTCGCCGCTCTCGCGGGCGGGACCATGCTGATGTCTGGTGGCAGCGCCGTCGCCGCCACCACCACCAAGGCGCCTAAGGTCGAGATCCTCGATGTCTCGCCGAACCCTGTCGTCGTCAAGCACGGCAGCGAGACCGTCGCCCGCTTCAAGGTGGGCGCCAGCTCCGACGTCGAGAAGGTCGAGCTCAGCGTCGAGCCGGCCGACAGCAAGTTCCGCACCCTGCGGGGCAAGGAAGTCAAGCCCCTGGAGAACTGGCTCTTCTCGGTGCCGTTCACCTCGCACGACCCCGAAGGCAAGTGGAAGGCCATCGCCACCGCCTTCGACAAGGAGGGCAAGCGTGTCGCCCACGACACGTCGTTCTTCTACGTCGACGTCCGCAAGGGCTGGAGCAAGGCCGACACCCGGCTGAGCTTCGACGCCTCGCCGTCGAAGGTCCGCAAGGGCAAGTCGGTCTACTTCTCCGGCCGCCTGCTGGCCGAGCGCGGTGACCACTGGCGCGCCGTGGGCTACGAGAAGGTCCACGTCTACTACAAGGCCAACGGCTCCAGTGGCTGGAAGTGGGTCGCCTCCGACCGCACCGACCGTCACGGCAAGTTCTACGCCAAGGACCGCGCCTACCGTAGCGGCAGCTACAAGGCCGTCTTCAAGGGCGACAGGAAGCTCGACGACGCCACCAGCCGCACCGACTACGTGCGCGTCTACAGCTGGCGCCGGTAAGCACCACTGAGTGAAGGCCCGGCCGGGCTCCGGCCGGGCCTTCGCCGTGCCCGGGCCCGGTGAGTTCCGGGATCCTGCGGGTAGCGACCGGATATGCCAGAGGATCTGCTGCGCGAGTACGACCCGTTCGACATCTTCGACGCCGAGGCGTCCCGGCTGGACTGGTTCTTCTCCGGCCTGGACGAGGAGGGCTGGCGGCGCCCTTCCCGCGCCGCCGGATGGACCGTCCGCGACGTGCTCGGCCACCTGGCCGGCGAGGAGCTCTACAACCAGGCCTGCCTCGACGGCACCCTCGGCGAGCTGCGGCTGCTGATGGAGGCGGAGGGCATCGGCGGCTACAACGAGTTCAACGAGTGGTGCGTCCGTCAGCGGCGTGACCTGCCCGTCGAAGAGGTGCTGCGGGAGTGGCGCGACAAGAACGGCGACACCCGACGCCGCATGCGCGCGCTCGGCCGCGACGCCCTCCTGGAGACCATGGCCGGGCCCTATCCGGTGGGCGAGCAGGCCTTCCACTACGACTCCGAGTACGCCACGCACGCCGACGACGTGGGCGCGCCCGTCCGCCCGGACGAGGCGGACGACCGCACGTTCTGGCGGGTCGCGGTCGGCCGGTTCGCGCTGGCCGAGCAGGACCCGAGCGTTCAGGTGGAGCAGACGGCCGAGCAGATCTGGGTGCACTTCGGCGACGCCGAAGCCAGCTTGTCCTATCCGGACTTCGTCGAGGCGACGGTGGGCCGGCTCCCTCCGGGCAACGGGCTCAGCCCGCGGCTCGTGTCGGCGCTGCGTTGTCTCGCCTGAGAGGAGTGTGAATCCCCATGTGGCTGCGCAACCGCGCGGGAACGGAGCCGTTGACCGCGCGCAGCCCTTACCGGTTGCGGCGGATCCTGTCCCTGGCCGCGCTCGTGCTGGGCACCGCGGCGGCGGTCTACTTCATCACGCAGGCGATGAGCACGGGCGAGCAGGTGTGGGCATGGGAGGCCGCGATCGCGGCGGCCGTCGCGGTCTTCGCCGCCGTCGACCTGGTCATCATCCAGCGCCGCCTCTCACGCCAGCGCGACCGCCAGCACCAGTAGGGCGACTGTCACGACGATGACCGCGACCATGAACCAGCCACTCAGGAGCAGCCTCCGGAGACGGCCCGCCCCGGAGGCGACCCCCGACACGCGCCTGGCGAGCTTGGGGTCGTCGCGTTCCAGGGCATCCTCGATCTCCTCAAGGATGCGGCGCTCCCGCTCCGACAGGGCCATATGCCATCACCACCGCTCCCACCGCCGGTCCCGCCCCTGCTACCCAGGGACGGGCCGTTCAGTACGGGGTCATGGCCTGCTGTAACGCTTGTTGAAGCGCTCGACCCGGCCCGCGCTGTCGAGGACGCGGCCGCGGCCGGTGTAGAAGGGGTGGCTCGCCGACGACACGTCGACGTCGATCACCGGGTAGGTGCGGCCGTCCCCCCACTCCACGGTGGCCGTGCCGGTCGCGGTGGACCGGGTGAGGAAGGCGACCCCGGCACTCGGGTCGCGGAAGACGACGGGACGGTACGCGGGATGCAGGTTCTTCTTCATGTGCCCGTCAACCAGATGGGAACGGTTTTCATTCCCACGCCGCGAAAGGGGCAAGGGAGGACGATGCGCAGCGGCTACGATCGCCGTGGGCGAACCCGGCTCGAGAGCGATTCCGAACACGTAAGGTAGCCGCATGAATACAGCCACCGAGGTCCTGCACCGCGTGTTCGGCTACGACACGTTCCGGCCGGGGCAGCAGGAGATCATCGAGCATGTGGCGGCGGGCGGCGACGCGCTCGTGCTCATGCCGACCGGCGGCGGCAAGTCGCTGTGCTACCAGATCCCCGCGCTCGTCCGGCCCGGGACGGGCGTGGTCATCTCGCCGCTGATCGCGCTCATGCAGGACCAGGTGGACGCGCTCACCGCGCTCGGGGTGCGGGCCGGGTTCCTCAACTCGACGCAGGACTTCGACGAGCGGCAGCTGGTGGAGGCCGAGTTCCTGGCGGGCGAGCTCGACCTGCTCTACCTCGCGCCCGAGCGGCTGCGGCTGGAGTCGACGGTGCGGCTGCTGAAGAAGGGCGCGATCTCGCTGTTCGCCATCGACGAGGCCCACTGCGTCTCCCAGTGGGGCCACGACTTCCGGCCCGACTACCTGGCGCTGTCCGAGCTCCACGCCCAGTGGCCCGAGGTGCCGCGCATCGCGCTGACCGCCACCGCCACCCCGGCCACCCACGCCGAGATCGCCGAGCGCCTCGGCCTGCGCGAGGGCGAGGCCCGCCACTTCGTCGCCGGCTTCGACCGCCCCAACATCCACTACCGGATCACCGCCAAGAGCGAGCCCAAGCGGCAGCTCCTCGACTTCCTCCGCGCCGAGCACCCCGGCGACTCCGGCATCGTCTACTGCCTGTCGCGCTCGTCGGCCGAGAAGATCGCCGCGTTCCTGGTCGAGAACGGCATCCCCGCGCTCCCCTACCACGCCGGCCTCGACGCCCGCACCCGCGCCCACCACCAGGCCCGCTTCCTGCGCGAGGAAGGGCTGGTCGTGGTGGCGACGATCGCGTTCGGCATGGGCATCGACAAACCCGACGTGCGCTTCGTGGCCCACCTCGACCTGCCCAAGTCCGTCGAGGGCTACTACCAGGAGACCGGGCGGGCCGGGCGCGACGGGCTGCCCGCCACGGCGTGGATGGCGTACGGCCTGCAGGACGTCGTCCAGCACCGGCGCATGGCCCTCGAAGGCGACGAGCAGCACCGCCGCCGCCAGGCCCTCCACCTCGACGCGATGCTCGCCCTGTGCGAGACCGTGACGTGCCGGCGGGTCATGCTGCTCGACTACTTCGGCCAGCCGGGCGGCTCCCCGTGCGGCAACTGCGACACCTGCCAGACGCCGCCCGAGTCCTGGGACGGTACCGTGCCGGCGCAGAAGGTGCTCTCCACGGTGCTGCGGCTGGCCCGCGAGCGGGGACAGAAGTTCGGCGTGGGGCAGATCGTCGACATCCTGCTCGGCAAGACGACGGCCAAGGTCCTGCAGCACGGCCACGACTCGCTGACCGTCTTCGGCATCGGCACCGAGCTCGGCAACGCCGAATGGCACGGCGTGGCCCGGCAACTCCTGGCGCAGGGCCTGCTCGCGGTCGAGCCCAACTACGGCGCCCTCGTCCTGACCGACGCCAGCGCGGCGGTGCTGCGCGGCCAGCACGAGGTCCGCCTGCGCCGCGACCCCCGCCGCCCGGCCAAGGCCGCGTCGGCCCCGAAGTCCCGCCCGGCGGCCGACCTGCCCCCGGAGGCGGCCCCCATCTTCGAACGGCTGCGGGCCTGGCGCGCGGCCACGGCCAAGGAGCAGGGCGTCCCGGCCTACGTCATCTTCCACGACGCCACGCTGCGTGAGATCGCGACGCTGGGGCCGTCGTCACTGGAGGAGCTGGGCACGGTGAGCGGGGTGGGCGAGAACAAACTGGCCAAGTACGGCGACCAGGTCCTGGCCACCCTGTCCGACTCCTGACCCCTGTCCCGGGCGTGGCCCTTGCCGGTCTGTCCCGGGCGTGGTCCTTGCCGGTCTGTCCCGGGCGTGGTCCTTGCCGGTCTGCCCCGGGCGTGATGCTTGCCGGTCTTTTCCAGGCGTGCTCCTCGCAGGTCTGCCCCGGGCCTGGCTCTTGCCGGTCCGCCCCGGGCGTGCTCCTCGCAGGTCCGCCCCGGGCGTGGCCCTTGCCGGTCTGCCCCAGGCATGGCCCTTGCCGGTCTGCCCCAGGCATGGTCCTCGCCGGGAGGCGCGCTCCGCGCGGACCGGCTCGGGCTCCTCTCAGCGGGGAGCCGAGCTCCCCGCACCCCTTGGCGGGGGCCTCCCGGCCCCCTGCACCCCCGGATGTGAGGTGGTAGATCGCGGATCGGGTGTGGAAGCTCTCGGCGTGGAGGTCCGAAGCTTGGCAGGGATCTCCCCCATCCATGAACCGGCTGCTCAGACCGTCGAGCCGGATGGTGGTCTCAGCTCCTGAGACGCTGTCCCAGCCAGGACAAGCCCCATGTCGCCACTCCCTCAGCGGTACAGCGAGCGGCATCTTCGGCATCGCCGTCCACACCGGCCACGACCTGGTGGTCCTCGCCGTCCTCGACCAAGGCGGCCCATCGGTCCCTCGCCTGCACCAGGCCCAGGACCACGAGTTGAACGGCCGCGGCCTCCATCTCGTCGAGCAACTCACCACCCGCTGGGGTGTGCACGGCGACGGATACGGCCGGACCGTCTGGGCCCCCCTGCGGCTCACGCCGGAGTCTCCGGCCACGAGTGCACGGACGACTCGACACACCCGCCGGTGAAGCACGTTGATGACCTGCTTCAGCGGGGTTTGCAGGCTGTTCCCTGCAAGGAGTCGAGGGCCAGGTTTCATACGAAGCGGCGAAGCGGGGTCTGAGATGGGGGTTTGGGGGGCGCGCCCCCCAAAGGGGCGCAGCCTGAGCTGTCCGGCGCGGAGCGCTGATGGGTGAAGCCCATGCTTGGGGCCCGTTGGCGCTGCCTGCAAGAGATGAGGGCTAGATCCACATATCGTCCAATCATGAGCCTTTCGTATGTGGTGACCGGTGGAGGCAGAGGGATCGGCCGGGCTGTCGTGGAGCGCCTGCTGGGAGAGAAGCACACGGTGGTGGTCGTGGAGCGCGACCCCGATGCGCTGGGCTGGGCCGACGAGCGGGTGGTCGGGGTGGTCGGCGACGCGGCGGACGAGGGTGTCGCGGGCCGCGCCGCCGACTTGGCGCAGGAGGCGGGCACGCTGGCCGGCTGGGTGAACAACGCCGCCGTCTTCCGCGACGCCTCCGTGCACAGCGCGCCCATCGAGGAGGTACGCGGACTCATCGCGGCGAACCTGGACCTGGCGGTCGTCGGCTGCGCGGTCGCCGTGCGCCGCTTCCTGGATGCCGGCACCGGCGGCGCCGTCGTCAACGTCACCTCCCACCAGGCCCGGCGCGCGGTGCCGGGCAGCCTGCCGTACGCCACGGCCAAGGCCGGGATAGAAGGGCTGACCAGGGCGCTCGCCGTCGAGTACGGCAAGCGGGGAATCCGGGTCAACGCCGTCGCACCCGGGTCGGTGGCAACGGAACGGTACGAGGAGTTCCTGGCCGGGCAGCCGGCGGAGGCGGCGGCCGAGGTCGAGCGGGAGATGGCGCGGCTGCATCCGCTCGGCAGGGTGGCCACGGCCGGTGAGATCGCGGCGGCGGTCGCGTACCTGCTCTCGCCGGAGGCGTCCTTCGTCAACGGGGTGACGCTGCCGGTGGACGGGGGGCGTTCGGTGCTCGGGCTGGACCCCGAGGCCCGGGATTGAGGCAGCAGCACCTGCGAAACGGGCGGAAAACCGCGAGGCCGCCGATTAAGTGATCAAAGGGTTGATTATTCGCCTCAAGGATCATTAGCCTCGATTGAGTTGGCGCCGGATTCGGGTGTCGCCACGCGGATCCCGGGCGCTGGTGTCAGGTCTTGGAGGTACGGTGACACCTGATCCGTTCGATCACATCTCCACCGGATACGACCCCGACCCCGCCCTGTCGATGTCCCTGCACGCAGACGCCTACACCGATCCACGCTGGTCCGACGTCGACCAGCGGGCGATCTTCGCTCGTACGTGGCAGTGGCTGTGTCACGTGGAGAAGCTGCGGGAGCCGGGGAGCTATGTCACGGGCACGGTCGCCGGCCTGCCGATCGTCGCCGTCCGCGACGAGGCCGGCGCGCTGCGGGCGTTCTACAACGTGTGCAAGCACCGGGCGCACGAACTGCTGACGGGGTCCGGTGTCCGGCGCAGCATCGTGTGCCCGTACCACGCCTGGAACTACGACCTGACCGGCCGGTTGCGGCGGGCGCGCAACACCGGCGACATGCCCGGGTTCGACGCCTCCGCCGTATGCCTGAACCAGGTCCAGGCCGGCGAGTTCGGCGGCATGGTCTACGTCAACCTCGATCCCGGGGCCGCGCCCCTGACCGAACAGGCCGGGGACCTGGAGGCGGAGATCCTGGCGCGGGCGCCGGACGTGGCGAAGCTGACCCTCGCCCGCCGGCTCACCTACGACATCGCCTCCAACTGGAAGAACGTCGTCGACAACTTCCTGGAGTGCTACCACTGCCACGTGGCGCACAAGGACTTCGTGTCCCTGGTCGACATGAGCACCTACGAGGTCACCACCCACGGGATCTGATCCAGCCACATGGCCCAGGCCGGCAAGGCGGAGAACTCCGCCTACGACGTGTCGGGGGCGACGGTCACCGAGCACGCGGTCTGGTGGCTGTGGCCCAACACCTGCCTGCTGCGCTATCCCGGCCGGGGCAACTTCATGGTGCTGCAGATCGTCCCCGACGGCCCGGAGCGGACCCGCGAGACCTGGGACTTCTACCTGGAGACGGCCGAGCCCGACGAGGCCGAGGTGGACAGCATCCGCTACATCGACGAGGTGCTCCAGAAGGAGGACATCGCCCTGGTGGAGAGCGTCCAGCGCGGGATGCGCAGCCCCGCGTTCACCCAAGGAAAGATCGTCTACGATCCCGGCGGGTCCGGCCTGTCGGAGCACGCGGTCCACCACTTCCACGGCCTCGTCCTCGACGCCTACCGCCGCGAACTCGAACGCTCCCCCTGAACGCAGGAACCTTTCCGGCCGTCCGTGTGTAGAGGAAGGGATGGACGGAACGGCCGGGAGGAGCGTCGGTGCGGGCGTTGGCGATGGCGGTGGTGGCGGTGGTGGCGGTGGTCGTGCTCGTCGGCGGGTGCGCGGCGGGCACGACGGGTACGGGCGAGTCCACGCACGCGCCTCCACCGGGCGCGGACGGGCCGGTGGCCGGCGCCGTGAAGACCGGGGAGACGTGCAACGGGACCGAACTGCTCACTCCCGCCGACGGCTTCACCGAGGTGCGGGGCACTTCCGAGGACGCCGAGCTGTGGGGGCTGCTCTTCGCCGAGGTGCCGTTCGAGGCGGGGGCCGAGGTGAAGATCGTGTGGCGGATGACCGGGGACGGCCCGCTCAAGGTCTCCGCGACGGGGCCCGGCGGGAAGCGGGCCAAGCTCGTCTGGCTGGAGGACCACGGCGGGTCCAACTGGCGGCGGCCCGGCTACGAGTGGGGCACCGGGTGGGTGTTCCCCGCGCCCGGGTGCTGGAAGGTGGAGCTGTCCAGGACCCAGGGCTCGGGGCACGCCTGGCTACGGGTGGCGTGACGCGAGGGCGCGGTCGACGAACGTCGTCACGTCCGCCAGCACCTCGTCCTTGTTCGTCTCGTTGAAGACCTCGTGACGGGCCTCCGGGTAGATGATCTCGGTGAAGTCGCCGCCCTTGACGGCTTCGATGCCGGGCCGGGTGCCCGACAGCGGGACGAGCCGGTCGTCGGAGCCGTGGATCCACAGCGTCGGCAGCGGGCCGAAGGTGCCGCCCTTGGCGATGACCTCGATGGTGGTGGCGAGCGCCTCCAGCGTGGGCCGCTTGAACGCGCCGTGCCACACCAGTGGGTCCTCGGCGTAGGCGACGCCGACGGCGGGGTCGCGGGAGAGCGTGGCCGGGTCGATCGGCACTTCCGGGATCGGGTCGAGCGCGAGCAGTTGCGGGATGACCTCCCAGGAGCCGATCACCGGCCCGGACAGCACCAGCGCGGCCAGACTGTCGCCGTAGCGCTGCGCGTAGCGGGCGGCGATCAGGCCGCCCATCGAGTGGCCGATCAGCACGACGGGCACGCCGGGATGGTCGGCGCGGACGCGCTCGTCCACCGCGTGCACGTCGGTCACCACGTCCTCGAAGTCCTCGATCAGCACCCGCTCGCCCTGCGACTTGCCGTGTCCCATGTGGTCGAGGCCGTAGACGGCGGCGCCGTGGCGCACGAGGGCGTCGGCCACGTGCTCGTACCGGCCGATGTGCTCGCCGTAGCCGTGCACGAGGACGGCGACGTAGCGGGGCCGCTCGTTCGGCCACTCGCGCACGACGTTCTCACCTCGCGTGCCGACGAACCTGTGCTCCCGTGACTCGGCCATGTCGCGCTCCTTCGTGCGTACGCCCCGGCGGGGGGCACTGTGCCAGGCGGGTAGCGCCACCGTATCGGGAAGCGGAGGGGCCAAGGACGAGGTGGGCAAGATGATCGCCGGCGCCGGCGTCTACATCTGCGACGAGTGCGTCGGGCTGTGCAACGCCGTGCTGGAGATGCCGCGCGAGTCGTCGTCCACCGCCGAGATCCCCTGGCCGGACACCATGTCCGACCAGGAGATCCTCGACTTCCTGCCGCGCATCGCCGCCGTCAGCGCCCAGGTCGACGCCAACCTCCAGGTCTGGGTCGACCGGCTGCGCGACCGGGGCGTCTCGTGGGCGCGGATCGGCGCCGCCATGGGAGAGGTTCTCCGGCGAGAAGAGCTAGATGTCGTAGTCGAACTCGTCGTAGGAGAGCTTGCGGCGCAGGATGTGGACGACCTTCTGCGGGTCGTCGTACGTGTCCGGCACGTAGTAGGGCCTGCCCCGGCGGCCGAACGTGATCGCCGATGGCCCCTCCCAGTCGCCCAGCAGGCCGGAGAGCTGCCCGATCTCCTCGTGCGACTCGACGCCCAGCGAGCGGGCGTAGTCGTCGGCGCCGAACACCAGGTGGCGCGCCAGCTCGACGGGCACCTCCTGGAAGCCCTTGTAGTCGGAGAAGAAGAACTCCCTGAACCGGCGCAGCTCCCGCTCGTCGACCACGTCGGGCCCGATGATGTGCTTGATGCCGGTGCAGTAGACGTCGGCCAGGCAGCCGACGACCGTCAGCTTGTCCCAGTTGTGACGCCGCACCACCAGCACCGACACCTTGCCGCCCTCGGCGTCGGGCGCCTCGTCGGTCCAGCCTCGGGCGGGGTCGACGCCGAGTCCGTTGCTCCAGCCGACGCTCATCCAGCAGCCGATCAGCTCGGCCTCACGGTCGTCCCCGCCGCCGGCGTTCTCGGCCGCGATGGCCCGCACCAGCGGGGCGACGGCCGACGGCGGCACCTTGAGCGCGCGGGCGATCTCCTTGGGCGAGCGGCCCTCGGCCCGCAGCTCGCGTACGCGTTCCTTGAGTTCTGCGCTGTCCACCCGCGCAGCCTAGCCTTAAGACCGGATGAAGTGGATCGTAAGCCCGCCCGGTCATGGTGGGCCCTCGCCGACATGGAGAGGGAGGCCACCATGACGCAGACCGCCTCGTACGAGATCATCCGCGTGTTCGACGTGCCCCGCGAGGACGTGTTCGCCGCCTGGACCACGCCGGAGCGGTTCGCCCGGTGGTTCGGGCCGCGGTTCATGGCCGCGCCGGTGGACCGGATCGTCCTGGACGCCCGTCCGGGCGGCCGATGGCAGGTGACGCTGACCGCCGAGGAGGGCTTCGAGGTGACGTTCGACGGCGCCTACCGCGAGGTGGCGCCGCCCGCGCGGCTCGTCTTCACCACCGGCGAACCGGACGATCCCGTCTCGGTGCTGACGGTCGGGCTGGCGGACGACGACGGCAGGACCGCGATGACCTTCCGCGAGCACGGGGCGAACGCGGGCGAGGAGTCGAGGCAGGGCTGGATGGAGTTCTTCGACCGGCTCGACGAGCACCTGACCGGTTGACGGTCAGAGCGCCGCGGTCGCCTCGTCCAGCTCCAGCTTGCCACCCTCGGCGTACGCGGCCGCGTACGCCGGCTCGCCCAGCGCCTCCCAGCACGCCTCGGCGACCCGCTGGATCTCCTCCTGCTCGGAGGGCACCGGCGGCGTGCGGTGCCGGGCGCGGGCCGCCGCCGCGAGGCCGAGCAGGCGGGCCGCGGCCAGGTGGGAGCCGCCGGCGGCCAGCGCGCTGGCCATGCCCTCCACGGTGAACGCGGTGGTGCGCGGGTCGCCCAGCTTGCGGCACGCGTCGTAGGCCTCACGGTGCAGCGCCAGCGCGGCGGCCCAGTCGCCGCGCTGCTCGGTGACGTAGCCGAGCGCGCCCAGGGTGGTCGGCAGGTGCAGGGCGGGCTCGACGCCGGGGCCGCGCGGGACGCCGTCGAGCAGGTTGAGCAGGTGCCGCTCCGCCAGGTCGAGCTCGCCCGCCTTCTGGGCGGCGAAGGCGAGCCCCATCTCCGACATCATCCGGCCCTCCTGGTAGCCGTGGGAGACGGCCAGCCGCATGGCCCTGCCGCACAGCTCCATCGCGCGCGCGTGGTCGCCCTCGTACATGGCCAGCCAGCCGAGCCACGAGGTGCGCCGGGCGACCTCGGGCCACAGCCCCAGCTCCTCGGCCATGTGGAGACCCTCGGCGAACAGCTCCTTGGCGCGCTCGCCGTCGGCGACCGTCTGGGCCATCCCGGCGAGCCACTCGGTGGCCTGGAGCAGGCCCCAGCGGTCGCCCAGCTCGCGGAAGATCCGGGCGCTCTCCTCGCCGACCTCCTTGAGCGTCTCCAGGTCGCTGGTGGCGAAGGCGGTCCTGGCCTGCCTGCTGAGCGCGGCGGCGACGCCCCACCGGTCGCCGAGGGCGCGGCACTCCTTCAGCGCCCTGCCCACGAGCTCCTCGCTCGACGGCAGGTCGAGGACGACCAGGCCGACGAAGAGCGTGGCCCTGGCCCGCGCGGCGCGGTCGTCGATCCGGGCGAACACCGGCTCCCAGTCGACCTCCTCGCCGAGCAGCGCGGTGAACCCGGCCAGCCACCCCGCGGCGCGGGCGGCCGCGTCACCGCCGTCGGACCCGGCCGCGGCCAGCGCCGTCTCCAGGGACCGCCGGCCCTCCGCGAGCCGGCCGCGCAGGAACCAATACCACGCCAGCGCGTTCACCAGCCGCAGCGCGACGTCCGTCATGCCCTGCTCCACGGCCGTGTCGAGGGCGGCGCGCAGGTTGGCGCCCTCCTGGTCGAGCCGCTGCAGCCAGGCCCGCTGCTCGTGTCCGTAGAGGTGTGGCGCGGCCTGCTCGGCGAGGGCCAGGTAGTGGCGGGCGTGCGCGGCTCGCGCGCTCTCCAGCTCGCCCGCGTCGGCGAGGCGGGCGAGGCAGTATTCGGCCACCGACTCCAGCAGCCGGTAGCGCACGCCCGCGGCGCCGTCGACGACCACCACCAGCGACCGGTCAACCAGCCGGGCCAGCAGGTGGAGCACGTCCTCATCGGGGCTCACCGCCTCGGCGGCCTCGATGGTGCAGCCGTCGGCGTGCACGGCCAGCCGCCGCAGCACCGCCCGTTCGGGCTCGGTGAGCAGGTCCCAGCTCCAGCCGATGACGGCCATGAGCGTCTGCTGGCGGGCGGGCGCGCCGCGCCGGCCGGAGGCGAGCAGCTTGAACCGGTCGTCGAGCCGGTCCACCACGCCCCGCACGCCGAGCACCCGCACCGGGGTGGCGGCCAGCTCCAGCGCCAGCGGGATGCCGTCGAGCCGGCGGCAGAGCTGCGCCACCGCCTGCGCGTTGCCCGCGTTCAGCGCGAACCCGCGCGCCGACGCCGCCGCCCGCGCCACGAACAGCCGCACCGCGTCGGACCTGGCCATGACCGCCAGGTCGGTGCTGGCGGGGAGGTTGAGCGGCGGCACCGCCCACAGCACCTCGCCGTCGACCGCCAGCGGCTCCCTGCTGGTGGCGAGGACGCGCAGGCCGGGGGCGGCGCGCAGCAGCCGCGCGGCCAGCTCGGCGGCCTGCTCGACGACGTGCTCGCAGTTGTCGAGCACGAGCAGCATCCGGCGGGCCCGCAGCGCGTCGGCCAGCCGGTCGGCGGGCGCGGCGGCGTCGTCCTGGCGGATGCCGAGCGCGGCCATGACGGCTTCGGGCAGCGACGCCGTGCGCCGGTCGAGCGGGGCCAGCTCCACCAGCCACGCCCCGTCGGGGAACTCCTCGGCCGGCTCGCCGGCCACCTCCAGCGCCAGCCGGGTCTTGCCGACCCCGCCGGTGCCGGTGAGGGTGACCAGCCGCTCCTCCCGCACGAGCGACCGCACCTCGGCCAGCGCGTCGCCCCGGCCGATGAGCTTGCTGAGCGAGGCGGGCAGGTTGGTGGCCGGGCGCTCGGCGGGGCCGCTCAGCGCCGGGTCCTGGCCGAGTATCGCCTGGTGCAGGGCCGCCAGCTCGGGGCCGGGGTCGAGGCCGAGCTCCTCGGCGAGCCGCTCGCGCAGCTCCGCGTAGCCGGCCAGCGCCTCGCTCTGGCGGCCCGCGCGGTAGAGGGCGCGCATGTGGGCGGCCCGCAGCCGCTCGCGCAGCGGGTGGCGGGAGACGAGGTCGCCCAGCTCGCCCACCAGCAGCCCGTGCTCGCCCAGCTCCAGCCGCGCCTCGGCGCGCAGCTCCAGCGCGGTGAGGCGCTGCTCCTCCAGCCGCACGACGGCGGCCCTGGTGAACTCCTCGTCGGCGAAGTCGGCGTAGGCGGGGCCCCGCCACAGGTCGAGCGCGTCGGCGAGCAGGCCGGCGCGGGTGCGCGGGTCGTCGGCGGTCTCGGCGCGCGCGAGCAGGTCGGTGAAGCGGGCGGCGTCGACCTGCTTGCCCGCGGCGAGCTGGTAGCCGGGGGCCTTGGAGACGACCAGGTGCTTGCCGCCCGGCTCGGCGTCCTCCAGCGCCTTGCGCAGCTGGGAGACCCGCACCTGGAGGGCGCCCGTCGGGTTGCCGGGCTGGTCGTCGCCCCACAGGTCGTCGAGCAGGCGGTCGGTGGAGACCGGCCGCCCGTCGTGCACGAGCAGGTCGGCGAGGAGCGCGCGCACCTTGAGCCCTGGCACCGTCACGGGCTCTCCCGCGTCGGTCCAGACGGCCAGCGGGCCCAGCACCCCGAAACGCATGCCCGTCACCCTACGCGCCGGGTCCGTCAGAAAGCGTCCGGCGGGAGGTGCGGGGCCTTCCTGGCGGAGCCGCGGTAGCGGGCGGGGTCGTAGCGGCGCTCGCCCGCGTCCAGCTTGGCGTGGGCCGCCGCCACCAGGTCGACGCCCAGGACGTCGGCGAGCCGTACCAGGTAGGCGGTGACGTCGCCCAGCTCCGCCGTGATGCGGGACAGGGTCTCGGGGCCGGGGTCGCGCGACTCGTCAGGGGTGAGCCACTGGAGCTCGGCCACCAGCTCACCCACCTCGCCCGCCAGCGCCATCGCCAGGTTCTTCGGTGTGTGGAACTGCTCCCAGTCGCGGGCCCGCGCGAACGCCCGCAGCCGCTCCGCCAGCCCGTCCAAGTCCGTCGTCATGGTTGACGACCTTACGAGTCCTCGCCTGGTGCGAAACTTTCGAGGAAGGTGCGCTGAATATTTCAGCTCGGGATAATGATCCTGGAGCGGCGTGGGAGGCCTGATGGGTGCGGTGATCGACGGGCGGGCGGCGGAGGCCGGCGACGTGGCGCTCGCCATGTCCGCGAGATACGGGCATTTCACGGCGATGCAGGTGCGGGGCGGGAAGGTGCGCGGGCTGGCGGCGCATCTGGACCGGCTGAGCGGCGCCACCCGTGAGCTGTTCGGCCAGGAGCTCGACCTGGACCTGGTGCGGGCCTCCGTCCGGGCGCTGGAGGCGGTGGACGCGAGCGTGCGGGTGTTCGTGTGCGACGCCGGCGGGGTGCGGGTGATCGCGGTGTCCGGCCCGCCGGTGCGGCTCGCGGCGACCCCGAAGAGGCTCAGGTCGGTCCGCTACCAGCGGTTCCTGCCGCACATCAAGCACACCGGCGGCTTCCCGCAGGGCTACCTGGGCAGGCTCGCCGAGCGGGAGGGGTACGACGAGGCGCTGCTGACGTCCGACGACGGGGTGATCTCGGAAGGGGCGGTCACCAACCTGGGGTGTTTCGACGGCGACCGGGTGATCTGGCCGGACGCGCCGATGCTGCGCGGCGTCACCATGCGACTGCTGGAGGGCGAGCTGGCACGGGCCGGCGTGCCGTGCGAGCGGCGGGTGCTGCGGGTGGCCGACCTGACGGAGTTCCCCGCCGTGTTCCTGGCGAACTCGTGGGGGGTGGTGGCCGTGGACCGGGTGGACGGCCACCGGATCGAGGTGGACGAGGCGCTGATGGCGCGGGTGACCGGCTGTTACGAGAGCGCGGGCTGGGACTCCTTCTGAACGGCCTCCTCCTTCACCGGTGGCTTCTCACCGGGTTCGAGGCGGTTGAGCAGGGCCGCGAGCGTGGCCCCGTACACGATGTGGCCGGCGGCCATCACGGCCGGGCGGCCCGGGAGGTCGCGGTCGATGGGCGGCAGGACGCTCAGCCGCGGCGCCCAGCCCTCGTAGCTGACCACCCAGATCAGCAGCGCGTAGCCGACGCCGAACGGCACCCTGCGGCGCGGCCGGCGCGACAGCAGGGCGAAGGCCATGCCGGAGGCGACGCCGAAACCGAGGTGGGCCACCGCGCCCAGCACGCCCTCGCCCGGCTTGTGGCGGGCCTTGCTGCCGGGGAGCAGGCCGCGGACGATGTGCTTGGGCGGCTGGCCGGGCATGAAACCGGCCTTCTGGCCCGCCAGCATGACCGTGCTCATCGTCATGGTGGCCGCGGCGCCGCTGATGGCACCGTTCGCGAGTCTGCGCATCATGGCCCTGCGGCTGCCCGCGCCGCCAGGGCCGAAACCCGGGTCAGGCGGGCAGCGGGGTGGTGCTCTCGCGCACGATCAACTCGGTCGCCAGCTCGACGCGGCGGGCCTCGGGCGTCTCGCCGCGCCGCATGGCCAGCACGGTGCGGGTGGCGAGCGCGGCCATCTCCTGCAGCGGCTGGCGCACCGTGGTCAGCGGCGGCCAGGCCGACTTGGCCAGCGGGATGTCGTCGAAGCCGACCACGCTGAGATCCTCGGGCACCCGCAGGCCGCGCTGGCGGGCCGCCTCCAGGACGCCGAACGCCTGCATGTCGCTGCCCGCGAAGATCGCCGTCGGCGGGTCGTCGAGGGAGAGCAGCGCGTGGCCGTGGTCGTGGCCGGAGTCGACCATGAACGTGCCGCGGCGGATCAGCTCGGGCGAGGCGGGCACCCCGGCCGTCTCCAGCGCGGCGCGGTAGCCGTCGATGCGGGCCTGGCTGCACAGCATGTCGGCGGGCCCGCTGATCATGCCGATGCGGCGGTGGCCGAGCTCCAGCAGGTGGCGGGTGGCGGCCAGGCCGCCGTTCCAGTTGGTCGCGCCGACGGAGACGACGCCGGGGGCGGGCTCGCCCTCCGGGTCGACCACGACGAACGGCAGCGAGCGGGCGCTCAGCTGGTCCTGCACGCCGGACGACAGTTTCGACGCGACGATCACCACGCCGTCGGTCCGGCGGCCGGCGAGCCGTTCGAGCCAGTCGCGGCCCGGCCCCGCGTGGGTGTGCAGGACGGTGATGACGACGCTGGCCCCGGCCTCGTGGGCGGCGCTCTCCGCGCCGCGCACGATCTCCATCGCCCAGGGCGACTCCATCTCGGTGAAGACGAGGTCGACCAGCCCGGCCGGGGTCTCGTCCTGGCTGATGCGCCGCTGGTAGCCGTGCTTGTGCAGCAGCCGTTCGACGCGATGGCGGGTCGCCGGGGCGACCTCGGGCCGGCCGTTGATCACCTTGGACACCGTGGGGATCGACACCCCGGCTTCCTCGGCTATCAGAGCGATCGTCACCCGCCTCTTCCCAGACATGATCCGGAGTTTAGCCGAAACTTTCGGAATCCGGATAACCGGTCGTGATCCGATCGCGACCGACGCGGCTATTGACGCTTTGTCAGCCATATACCTATGCTCCGGTCAATGAAAATATCGGGGGGTTCACGAAACTTTCGCCAGCCGAGGAGGGAACCCCTATGAAGAGAACCTGTGCGTTGATAGCGGCAGCCGTCCTGGTGGCCGGGTGCGGCGGCGGGCAGACCGCCACCACTGAACCCGAGGAAGGCGGTGCGCCCGGCAAGGTCACCCTGGAATGGTGGCACCTGTCGACGTCCGACCCGCTGAAGACGATCTACGAGACCCGGGCCAAGGAATACCAGGCCGCCAACCCGAACATCACCGTCAAGATGACGGTTCTGGAGAACGAGGCGTACAAGGCCAAGCTGACCACGCTGACCCAGTCGGGCAAGGCGCCCGACGTCTTCGCGACCTGGGGCGGCGGTGTGCTGAAGCAGCAGGTCGACGCCGGGCTCATCAAGGACATCAGCGCCGACGTCGATCTGACGAACTTCACTACGGCCTCCATGGCCGCGTACCAGTTCGACGGCAAGACGTACGCGCTGCCCACGGACATCGGCATGGTCGGCTTCTGGTACAACAAGAAGCACTTCGAGAAGGCGGGCATCGCCGAGCCGCCGACGACCTGGACCGGCTTCCTCGACGCCGTCAAGAAACTGAAGGCCGCCGGCATCACCCCCATCGCGCTGGCCGGCAAGGAGAAGTGGCCCGGCCACTACTACTGGGCCTACCTCGCGATGCGCATCGCCGGGCTGCCGGCGCTGCAGCAGGCCGGCACCGACCACGACTTCACCAAGCCTGAGTTCGTCCAGGCCGGACAGCAGCTCAAGGCGCTGGTCGACCTGGAGCCGTTCCAGCGCGGCTTCCTCGGGGCCGGCTACTCGACCCCCGACGGCCAGTCCGCCAGCGTCGCCAACGGCAAGGCCACGATGGAGCTGATGGGCCAGTGGGCGCCGACCGTGCAGGCCGACTCCGGCGAGGGCCTCGGCGAGGACCTCGGCTTCTTCCCGTTCCCCGAGGTCGAGGGCGGTAAGGGCGCCATCACCGAGGCGTTCGGCGGAGGCGGCGGCATGGCCGTGGGCGCCGACGCGCCCAAGGAGGCCCTCGACTTCCTGAAGTTCCTCACCAGCACCGAGAACCACACGAAGGCCGTCGAGTCCGGCGCCGTCCTCCCCGTCCTCAAGGGCGTGGAGAGCGCGGTCAAGGACGAGAACCTCAAGGTCGTCGCCGAGTCGCTGGCGAGCGCCACCGGCTTCCAGCTCTACCTGGACCAGGCGTACCCGCCCGCCGTCGGCGCCGAGGTCAACGACAGCGTGGCCGAGCTGTTCGCGGGCGCCAAGACCCCGGAGCAGGTGGCGCAGGACATCACCGAAGTGGCCAAGAGCGAGAGCGAATGACGACCGTGACCCGCCGGCCGGAAGCGGAGACGCTTCCGGCCGGTCCGCGCCGCCGCCGCAGGCGGGGAAGACCCCGCAACCGGCTGACGATCGCCCTGTTCGTGCTGCCGGCGCTGGCCCTCTTCCTGCTGCTCGTGGTGGCCCCGATCCTGGTCGCCGTCTACGCCAGCGCGTTCAGGTGGAACGGCTTCGGCGGCCTGCCCACCGACTTCATCGGCTTCGGCAACTTCACCAGGCTCTTCGAGAGCGACATCTTCTACACCGACCTGGGGAACCTGCTGCTGCTGATCGTGGCGACCCTGGTGATCCAGCTCCCGTTCGCGCTGGGCATCGCGATGCTGCTGCACCAGCGCATCAGGGGGCGGGCGCTCTACAGGCTGGTGTTCTTCGCGCCGTACGTGCTGTCCGAGGTCATCACCGGCGTGCTGTTCTCGCTGATCCTGTCGCCGGAGAACGGCATCGCCAACCAGCTGCTCGGCCCGCTGGGGCTGGAGTCGGAGTGGCTGTCGCACCCGGACAGCGCGCTCTGGTCGATCTTCGTGGTCATGACCTGGAAGTACTTCGGCTTCCACATGATGATCTACCTCGCCGGGCGGCAGAACATCCCGAACGAGCTGATCGAGGCCGCCAAGATCGACGGAGCGGCGGGCTGGAAGATCTTCCGGTACGTCACGCTGCCCCTGCTCGGCCCCACGATCAGGATCAGCGTGTTCCTCTCCGTCATCTACACCATCCAGCTCTTCGACCTGGTGTGGATCCTCACCGAGGGCGGGCCCGCGCACGCGTCGGAGACGCTCGCCGTCACCATGTTCACGCTCGGCTTCGAGCGCGCCCAGGTGGGCTACGCCAGCGCCATCAGCGTGGTGATGTTCGGGCTCAGCCTCGTCTTCGCCCTGGCGTACCAGCGCCTGGTCATGCGGCGTGACCTGGAGGGCGCGACCACCGCCATGGGAGGGAAACGATGAAGCGCACGACCCTGCCCCTGCACGCGATCGCCTGGGTCGTCGGCGCGTTCATCCTCATCCCCGTGGTGTACGCGCTGCTCGGCGGTTTCAAGAGCACCCAGCAGCTCTCGGTGAACCCGTTCGGCCTGCCGAGCCCGTGGGAGCCGGGCAACTACACCGAGGTGCTGGCCGAAGGGTCGTTCTGGCGCCAGGTCTGGAACAGCACGTTCATCGCCGTCGCGACGACCGTGCTGGTCGTCGCACTGTCGGCGCTGGCCGCGTTCGTCTTCGCCCGCTTCGCCTTCCGGGGCAGGGAGGCGCTGTTCACGCTGTTCACGGCGGGCCTGATGTTCCCGTTCGCGGTCGCGATCCTGCCCATCTTCGTGATGCTCCGCACGCTGAACCTGATCGACAACCCGCTGGGCGTGATCCTCGTGCAGGCCGCGTTCGGGCTGCCGTTGACGATCATCATCCTGCGCCAGTTCTTCAGGAGCATCCCGGGAGAGATCGAGGAGGCGGCCACGATCGACGGCTGCTCGCCGTTCGGCTTCTTCTGGCGGATCCTGCTGCCGATGGCCCGCCCGGCGCTGGCCACCGTGTCGGTGCTGGCGATCGTGGGGAGCTGGAACAACTTCATGCTCCCGCTGGTCGTCTTCAGCGACGAGCTGAGCTGGACGCTCCCGCTCGGCGTGCAGCAGTTCCAGGGCCAGTACAGCTCCGACACCGCGCGGGTCCTCGCCTACCTCGTGCTGGCCATGGTGCCGGCGCTGGGGTTCTACGCCATAGCGGAACGCCACCTGATCGGTGGTCTCACAGCGGGAGCGACGAAAGGGTGACCATGCTGCACGTCTCCGGAGCTCGGCTCCGCACGGCCGACGACCGGCCCGTACGCCTGCGCGGGGTCGGGCTGGGCGGCTGGATGAACATGGAGAACTTCATCACCGGCTACCCGGCCAACGAGGCGTCGATGCGCGCGGCGGTGCGTCAGGTGCTGGGCGAGGAGCGGGCCGCGCTCTTCTTCGAGCGGCTGCTCACCTCCTTCTTCACCGAGCGGGACGCGGCGCTGCTGGCCGGGCTCGGCATGAACTGCGTCCGCATCCCGATCAGCTACCGGCACTTCGAGGCGGACGACCGGCCCTTCGAGATCATCGAGTACGGGTTCCACCACCTGGACCGGGTGATCGGCCTGCTCGGCGCGCACGGCATCTACAGCGTGATCGACCTGCACGCGCTGCCCGGCTCGCAGAACCAGCACTGGCACTCCGACAACCCGACGCACGTGGCCGCCTTCTGGCAGCACCGGCACTTTCAGGACCGGGCCGTGCACCTGTGGGAGGCCATCGCCGACCACTACCGCGACAACCCGTGGGTGGCCGGCTACAACCCGGTCAACGAGCCGGGCGACCCGACCGGCAAGGTCATCGGCCCGTTCTACGACCGGCTGGTCAAGGCGGTGCGCGCGGCCGATCCCCGGCACGTGCTGTTCCTGGACGGCAACACCTACTCGACCGACTTCTCGATCTTCAGGGAGGTGTACGAGAACACGGTGTTCGTCTGTCACGACTACGCCCTGGCCGGGTTCGCCCACGGCGGCGGCTATCCCGGCTACACCCAGGGCCGCTGGTGTGACAAGGACGAGCTGGAGCGCACGTTCGAGCAGCGGTCGCGGTTCCAGCGGGAGACCGGCACCCCGCTGTGGGTGGGCGAGTTCGGGCCCGTCTACACCGGGGATCCGGAGCGGGACGGGGAGCGCTACCAGATCCTCCGCGACCAGCTGGAGATCTACGACCGCCACGAGGCCGGCTGGTCCCTGTGGACCTACAAGGACGTCGGCCTGCAGGGCCTGGTGTGCGCGGGCGGGCCGTACCTGGAGAGGTTCGGCCCGTTCATCGACAAGAAGCGGCGGCTCGGCGCGGATCGATGGGGCTCCACGATGGAGGAGGGCGCCGAGGCGCTCGCCCCGCTGCACGCGCTGGTGGAGACCGAGTTCCCCGCCTGGGACCCGTACCCGTGGGGCGCCCGCTACCAGACCGACGACCTGGTGAGGCACATCCTCATCGCCCAGGCGCTGCTGCCCGAGTACGCCGAGTTGTTCAGGGGCCTCGACGACACCGAGCTCATCGCGCTGGCCGACTCGTTCGCGCTGGAGAACTGCCGCCGCCGGGAACCCCTGCTGGACCTGCTGGGCGCCGCCCTGGACGGGGCCGCGTCACCGTGACGCGAGCTGGAAGGTGTCTCTGTTGTCGCGCGGGTCCGGGTCCAGGAAGGTGGAGCCGACGGACACGGTCGCGGTCGGCCGGTCATCCCGCGGGATCCGGACGGGGACGCTCACCCGTACCGACTCACCCGGGCGGATCAGCGCGAGCGTGCACGTCACCCGCCGCCCCTCGCCCTCGCAGCCCGGCGCGTCCCCCGCCCGCGAGCCGGGCGGGAGCGTGAACGTGACCGGCACCTGGGCCGCCGCCATCAGCCCTCTCATGGTCACGGTGGCGGTGACCTCGCGGGCGGTGCCCGAGCCCTCGACCGACAGCGCGTCGTACACGCCCGCCGGGTCCGCCCGGCGCACCACCGCGCCGAAGCTGTCCCGGCCGAGCGGGTTGGCCACCGCGTAGCC
This sequence comes from Nonomuraea sp. NPDC050478, assembly GCF_044458265.1. NCBI lineage: Bacteria > Bacillati > Actinomycetota > Actinomycetes > Streptosporangiales > Streptosporangiaceae > Nonomuraea > Nonomuraea sp. NPDC050478. Next base: position 359,757 of record NZ_JBITHT010000005.1, read on the forward strand.
GTGGCCGGCCTCGTCGTTCGCCCCGGACGTCAGCACCCCGATCAGCAGGCCGTCGTCCCTGGTCAGCCAGGGGCCGCCGCTGTTGCCCCCGTACAGGTGACAGTTGTCGGTGCGCAGCCGCCCGCCGGTCTCGCCGCGCACCGCGTGTCCGGCCCACGGCCGGGTGCGGGCCAGGCACCAGAGCTGGCGGGTGCCGTCGTACGGGGCGTCGCTCGGGTAGCCGAGGCTGGCGACGGTGTGGCGGCCGCCCTCGTTGCGCAGCGGCGTGAACCCGCCCACCGTCCCCTGCAGCGTCGCGCCGCCCCGCCTGCCGACCTCGACCAGCGCCAGGTCGTAGATGGAGTCCCAGTCGTAGGGCGACACGCCGGTGAAGGACCGCGGCTTGTAGACGCGCCGCGCTCCCCACACGCCGTACGGGGCGCGCTCGCGCAGGCTCGCGGCCTTGCCGTCGTACGCGGGCACGAACGCGATGTGCTCCGACCAGGTGGCGCGCCCGCCCCGTCCGGCCACCCCGTACACGCAGTGCGAGGCCGTCGCCACCAGCAGCTTGCGCGCGGAGCGCACCACCGCGCCGCTGCACGACCTGCGGTCACCGGCCGCGTCCAGGAAGAACAGCCGGCCGGTGGCCCTGCCCTCCAGCGTCCGCCGGTAGGGCTTGCGCACGCGGGCGTAACCGTTGACGTCGGAGCCGGGCGTCAGCCGCTCGTTACGCGGCACGCTCACCCTCGACCCCGCCGACCGCGGGATGACGACGTTCTCCGGCAGGTCGACGGCGTCGGCCCTGGACTGCTTCCTGGCCGTCCAGTAGTCGATCGCCCGCTGCGGATCCATGACCGGTGAGACCTCCGCTCCCGGCACGGGCGGCGGCGCGGCGGCGGCCTCCACGGGCGGCGCGACCAGCGCGGTGCTCACCGTCACCAGCGCGACCAGGGTGCTTCGGCGTGACATCGGTCCCCCTCCAGAACGAATCCCAGAAGCACACTAAGTCACGACGACGACACGATAGGTGAGCGACGCCACGAGGTCACGGACTGACGGCCATGGCGTAACCGGACGTGGCGGTGTGCCCGGCCCCGTTGGTGGCGGTGATGGTGACCCACGGCCGCGCCGGATCAGGATCCTCCGGCTCGAAGGCGGCCCACGCCGACTCCAGAGGGATGCCCCGGCCCGTGCCGGGGTCGTGCCACTCCTGGGGCGCCTCCACCGTCACCGGCCCCGAGCCCGCCCGGTGGTAGGCGAAGCGCAGCGTGCCGCCCCCGAGGTGGTAGCCCTCGACCAGGACGCCGACCACCCCGTCCCGCACGGCCGGGGTCGCTCGCGCCACGATCGGCTCCTGCCAGCCGGCCGCCAGCTCGTCCGCCAGCGACGGCGCCGACGGGTCGTCACGGCAGGTCAGGAACGGGTCCCAGCCGTACGCGATGATCTTGGTGCCGTGCGCGGCGGCCGCCGCGACCTGCTCGTCCACCCGGGCCTTGGTGGTACGGCCGCGCAGCGGGAACGGGTCGGCCCGGCCGCACTCGCCCGCCACCTGGGTGGGTTCGAACACCTCGACGTTCACCCACAGCCGCACGCCGGGCGTCACCCGCCGGGCCGCGGCCTCGATGTAGTCGCGGGCGGAGCCGTAGTAGGCCTGCCGGTTGGTCACCTTGCCCGTGACCGGCTCCAGCCGCGGGTCCACCGGCGCGTCCGCCTCGTCAGGCCCGTGCACCGGGACCTTGCCGACCCCGCGCCCGTCCTGGATCGCGATGACCATCGGCGCCCCCGCCCGGGTGGCCGCGATCTCGTCGAACCCCTTCTCCACCTGCTCCGGCGGGAAGCCGCGGCCCCGGCGCGCGTCCCAGAACGGGCTCACCATGATCGTCACCCCGGGCCACGCGCCGGCCACCACCTCGTGCTGCGCCGCGTACAGGGCGATGATCGGGTCGTCGCCGGCCCGGCCCCGCATGGCCAGCTCGAACGACTGGTAGAGGCCGCCGAGCGCGGGCGAGGCCCCGTACCGCTGCCGGTAGTCGGCGACCACCCGCGCGGTGAAGGCGTTGAGCGCCGGCAGGTGGGCCAGGTCGGGCAGCCACGGCTTGGCCCCGTCCTTGGGGGGCACCGGCAGGCCGGGGAAGACCTTCATGCCCTGCGCGGCGGCCTCGGTCATCATGTGCCCCACGCCGTCGCCGTCGGCGGCGATCAGCAGCAGGTCGTACGTGGACGCCTCGCACGAGTCGCCGAGCATCAGCCGGTAGTAGACGCGCCCGCCGTTCTCGATTCGCCGGTCCAGGCCGGGGCAGCGCAGCACCCCGGCCCCGAAGTGCTCGCTCGCCGTGTACGTGTAGACCTGCCGGATCGTTCTGCCGGTGTCGCGGGCAGCCTGGTAGCAGGTCCTGCCGTCCTCGACGCAGTCGTCGAATGCGCCGCCCACCCGCCCGTCCGGGCCGACGGACGCGGGCAGCAGCCGCGCGCCGAACGTGATCAGCGTGTCGGCGCCCACCCCGTGGATGGCCTCGACCATCCGCCGGGTCACGCACGCGTCGGAGCGCGGGATCATCCAGTAACCGGTGATCGGGTAGCGGGCCAGGACCCGGGTGTCGCGCGGCGGGCACTCCCCGGGACCCGCCCCGGCCACCCGGCCGACCAGGCTGTCGGGCACGAGGGCCAGCACCACCACCGTGACGGCGACCGCCATCCGCAGGATCCGCTGCAGCACACCTGCCCCTTCGCGCCGGGAACGGTTCACACGCTACTTCGCGCGGCCCGATCAAGTTGGGCCTCCTTGCCCTCGAATCCGGCGTCTACGCTTTGTGAACCCGAGCTGTCAGCGAGGTGAACTCCCCATGACCGCGCTCGATCGACGATCCTTCCTCTCCACCGGCGGCGCCCTGGCCACCGCCGTCGCCGTCCAGACCCTGGCCGCGCACGCCTCCTGGGCCGAGACGGGCCGCGAGGCCGCCACCGGCGGCGAGGGCTACGGCCCGCTCCGCCGCGCCCCCAGCGCGAACACCGGCGAGGAACTGCTCGCCCTGCCGTCCGGGTTCTCGTACGTGGTGCTCGGCAGGACCGGCACCCCGATGTCCGACGGCGTGCTCACGCCCATCGCGCACGACGGCATGGCCGCCTTCCCCGGCACCCGCCGGCACACCGTCCGCCTGATCCGCAACCACGAGGTGCGCACCGCCCCCGGCACGCCCGAGGGCCGCGTGCACGTGCCCGGCTCCGCCCGGTACGACGAACTGGGCGTCGGCGGCACCACCACACTGGAGGTCGACCTGCGCAGCGGCGAGGTCCTGCGCCACTTCGTCAGCCTCAACGGCACGATCATCAACTGCGCCGGCGGCCGCATGCTCGGCGACCGGGGCTGGCTGACCTGCGAGGAGACCACCGCGGGGCCGGCGGGCGGATGGCAGCGCAAGCACGGCTACATCTTCGAGGTGCCGCTGCGCGGCCCCTCCCCCGGCAGACCGGCCGCGTCCATGCCGCTCACCGCGATGGGCCGCTTCTCGCACGAGGCGGTCGCGGTCGACCCGCGCACCGGGTACGTGTACGAGACCGAGGACGACTCGGGCAAGCCCGACGGGTTCTACCGGTTCCGCCCGCGCGACCCGGAGAACCTGGCCCGGGGCGGCGTGCTGGAGATGCTCAAGATCCGCGGCGTGGACGGCTACGACTGCCGCGAGGGCCAGCGGATGGGCGCCCGGCTGCCGGTCGAGTGGGTGCGCGTCGACGACCCCGATCCGGACCTGGAGGGCGGCGCCCCCACCTGCACGCAGCAGGGGCTGGCCAAGGGCGGGGCGAAGTTCAACCGGCTGGAGGGCTGCTGGTGGGGCGACGGCTCGGTGTTCTTCAACTCCACCAGCGGCGGCGACGCCAAGAACGGCGACGCGCCGGGCGCCGACGGCTACGTGGAGGGGTACGGCCAGGTCTGGCGGTACATCCCCGGCCGCGAGGGCGGGACGCTGGTCCTGGTGTACGAGTCGCCGGGGCGCAAGGAGCTGGACTCGCCGGACAACCTGACGTTCACCCCGCGCGGCGGCATCGTGCTGTGCGAGGACGACGCCTCCGACGCCGACGCCGACCCGCACCCGCTGGCCCCCGGCCTGGCCAACGTGAACCGGCTGATCGGGCTGGACCCGCGCCGCGGCCGGCCCTTCGAGTTCGCGGTCAACATCGCCGACGACAGCGAGTTCGCCGGGGCGTGCTTCAGCCCCGACGGGTCGGTGCTCTTCGTCAACCAGCTCGGCTCGACGGCCTCGCTCGATCCGCCAGGGCGCACGTACGCGATCAGGGGGCCGTGGCGGCGAGGACCCCTATAGACCTCGTACGCGGGGTCGTCAACTGCGAGAGTGTCCCAAATCTGCCGCATGTGATGGGCTGACTGGGCCTTCTCAGGGGCTGCCCGCGGGCATACGTTCCGTTCAGCACGCTTCGGGGGCATGAGTTGCCGTGCGGATCTCCCTCTAGCCATCCCCTGAGATGGCCCCGCGCCCAGACGGGCGCATGACTCCACTGCCGTCACATGGAAAGTGCGACATGACAATTCGCCGAGGCGTCGTCCGTGCCCTCGCCCTGGTCACGGCACTCGCTCTCCCGCTCTCTCTCACGTCTCCGGCCCAGGCCGCCGGAGGGCTCGACGAGGTCTTCGCCAAGCTGCTGGTGAAGCAGGTGAAGGGCGCCAACGTCAGCAAGCATCTCAAGGCCTTCCAGGCCATCGCCGACGCCAACGGGGGCAACCGGGCGGCGGGCACCTCCGGTTACGACGCGTCCCGTGACTACGTCGCCGACAAGCTCCGCAAGGCCGGTTACAAGGTCACCCTGCAGCCGATCGACTTCGTGGAGGGCTGGGTCGAGAACAGCCCGCCCGTCCTGGCGGACTACACGCCCAACGAGGACTTCTTCACCTTCCAGCCGTCGCCGGCCGGCGACGTGACCGCCCCGGTGCAGGGCGTCGACCTGACCCTGCCGCCGACTCCCACGCCGACCTCGACCAGCGGCTGCGAGATGGCGGACTTCGCGGGGTTCACCGCGGGCAACATCGCGCTCATCCAGCGCGGCACCTGCCCGTTCGCCACCAAGGTCCGTAACGCCGGGTTCGCCGGCGCGTCCGCGATCATCGTCTTCAACGAGGGTCAGCCGGGCCGGACCGAGGCCAACCCGCTGGACATCGGCGAGTGGCGGGCCGGGATCCCGATGATCTACGCCGACTTCGCCGTCGGCAACGCGCTGGCCACCACGGCCACGCCGGTGCGCCTGGCGGTCGACGCGACGCTCACGCTCGGCACCAACGACAACGTGATCGCCGAGAGCCGCTGGGGCGACTCGCGCGACGTGGTCATGGTCGGCGCCCACCTGGACAGCGTCCCCGAGGGGCCGGGCATCAACGACAACGCCTCCGGCAGCGCCGCCATCCTGGAGACCGCGCTGCAGATGCGGCACTTCCCGGTCAAGAACAAGGTCCGCTTCGCCTTCTGGGCCGCCGAGGAGATCGGCCTGCTGGGCTCCGACCAGTACGTGGAGAGCCTGACCCAGGCGCAGCGCGACCGGATCAGGGTCTACCTGAACTTCGACATGGTCGCCTCGCCCAACTACGGCCTGTTCCTCTACGACGGCGACGACTCCGACGCCGCCGGCGCGCCCGCCGGCCCGCCCGGATCGGCGCAGATCGAGGCGCGGCTGGAGAAGTTCTTCAAGGACCGCAAGGTGCCGACCCGCGGCACCGACTTCGACGGCCGCTCCGACTACGGGCCGTTCATCGCGGTCGGCATCCCCTCCGGCGGCATCTTCACCGGCGCGGAAGGCATCAAGACGCCGGATGAAGCGGCCCTGTGGGGCGGCACGGCGGGCCAGGCCTACGACCCGTGCTACCACGTGGCCTGCGACACCCTCACGAACGTGAACGCGTTCGCGCTGGACGTGAACTCCGACGCGATCGCCGACTCCACCGCCCGGTACGCGTTCGACCTGCGCACCATCCCCGACCGCCCGGCCGGCGCCCGCGCCGCCCTCTCCTCCGCAACCGCCCAGAACTGACTCCCCGGAACGGCGGGGCCCTGCCCTCACAGGACCCCGCCGTTCCATACCGCCGGTCAGGACTCTGTCCCGAGGCGGGATGTGCTCTTCCCGGACCACGGCGGGCCGGGCAGGCCGAAGGCTTGCTTACGGCGCTCAGCCCGAGGGGTTTCCCAAGAAGATTTTCAGCTTTTGACCTTCGGTGCGAAGTTCCGCGCCCAGGATGCTCAGAGCACCCTGACCACCGTCACCGAGTCGGTGGGGAGCCCGCCGCCGGACGGGGTCATGTCCACCCCCGCCGGGCGCGGCCGGTGCCCCGGGACGCCGTCGAGGCCGAGCGTGATGTCGGCGACCGCCAGCCGTGGCCGCGTCGCGCTCTCGAACCGGAGCGTGAACTCCACCCCCTCCTCCGGCGGCGCGAAGAACTGCACCTCGAACGGCCACGCCCCGCCCTCCGGCTCGTACGCGGGAAGCGTCACCGGCGCCAGCCCCGGCACCTCGAACGAGCCACCGATGACCGCGACGTCGGCATGCAGGTTCAGCTGGTAGGCCCCCCGCTGGGACCGCACCCGTACCCGCAGTGTGGTCTCGCCGCCGTCACGCCGCTCCTCCAGCACGGTCAGCTCGGGCGCGGGCAGCCCGGCGGCGGGCGCGGTCCCCACGCGGGCGGGCACCTGCCGGTACGGAAGCGGCAGGTCCCAGGAGCCGGGCACGTCCGGCGCCCGCTCGGCCGCCCACGGGTGCGGCGGCTCGGTCATGCTCACCCACGCGGCCTGCCGGGCGTCGGCGTCGAGCACGTACGCCAGATGCGCCAGCCGGGGCCGCTCCTCCCCGAACCGGTTGACCCCCAGCCCCACCCCGCCCAGCACCAGAGCAAGCACCCCCGCCACCACAGGCCCACCCCACACCCCGACCCACCGCCAGAAGCGCCCGCCCCCTCCCCCGCCCGTCCGCCGCCCGACGCGCACACCCAGACCACCTTCTCCGCCCGACCGGCGCCCGACGCGCACACCCGGACCACCTTCCGCGCCCGTCCTCGGCCCGACGCCGGTCGGCTGGACCGGCGCGCCGCCCCTCGCAGGGACGGCCGCCGGGGCTTCGCCGCGCGCAGGGACAGCCGCCGGGGTCCGGCCACCTCCCGGGGTGACGGCGGCGAGCAGGGGGAGCGCCGACAGGGCGGCGAAGGCGTAGAAGAGACCTGCGGGGGCGGCCATCACCAGCCCGATCGCGGTGCTGATGGACCGCGCTCCCACGCTGAACATCACGACCGCCGGCGCCACCCCGCACGCCAGCACGACCGTCCCCAGCACGGGCCGCCGCCGCAGCGCCAGCGCGCCCGCGAGCCCCGCGGCCCCGGCGAGCGCGGTGAGCGACCCGTAGTTCGACGCCCCGGGCATCAGCAACGCCGCCGCGACCCCGAGCACCGCCAGCCAGAACAGCACCCCGACGGTCAGGACCACCGCGTTCAGCCATCGCCGCAGCGCCACGTACGCCCCCCACACGACGGCCACCGCCATCATGACCAGGCCCAGTCGATACGGCTCCGGCCGGTACGGATCGCTGACCAGATCCCCGTACCCCGGCTCCAGAGCCACGAGCGCCGGCCACAACCCCATGCTCAGCCCGGTGACCACGACCAGCACCCCCAGCACGGCGACCACCCCCGCCACCAACCGCGGCACCGTCACAGGCGCACCACCCCCGAACCTGGAGCGGGGGACGTCCGGCTGGTGGGTGCCGCCGGACGCCGGCTCCGCCCTCCGGGGTCGTGCCGAGAGGCGGGTGTACGCGGCGAGGGCCAGGACGGCCAGGGCGGCCAGGACAGCCAGTGGGGTGGCGAGTCCCGCCGGGTAGCGGAACACCACGCCGAAGATCGTGAAGAACACCTCGTCCCGGGGCTGCCGGAGCTCACGCAGGTCGGCCGAGCCGAGCTCGCGGACCATGGCGAGCGCGTTGTCCCCCTGCATCTGCAGCGCCGCCCGGTCGAGGGCGGCAGGGGTGTCACGGGGATGGTGGTAGTAGGCGCGCCCGCCGGCGAGCCCCAGGTCGATCCCGATCCACCCGTTCTCCTCCAGCACGGTCAGGTCGGAGTGGAAGCCGGTCCCCCGGTAGGCCCCCACCATCGCGGACTCGCCCACCGGGTGCGGCATGGCCCGCGCGAACGCCCCCACCAGGGCGCCGCCGCCGGGGGTCACGTTGTAGACGGACGACGGGGCGGCGTTCCCCGGCCCCTCCAGGTTGACCACGACGCCGCCGTCCCGCGCCATGGGGTGACGGAGGAACGCCTCGGCCCCGATGAGCCCGGGTTCCTCGCCGTCGCTGAGCAGCAGCACCAGGTCGTTGCGGAGCGGAGGCCCGGCGCGCAGGGCGCGGGCGATCTCCAGGATGGCGGCCACGGACGCCTTGTCGTCGCTGGCGCCGGGCGTGGTGGGCGTGGAGTCGTAATGGGCGGCCAGCACGACGCGGCCGGTGGAGTCCGCGCCGGGGACGACGGCGATCACGTTCTCGGTGACCCCGGCCACCACGTCCCCGCCGAACGGGTGCGCGCCGGCCCCCGTCTGCACCTCGGGCCGTAACCCGAGCCGGGTCAGCTCGGCCACGAGATGGTCGCGGACGGCGTCGCCGGCGGCGGACCCGACGGGCGTGGGCTCGCCGGCGATGCGTTCGAGGACGGGCCAGGCCCGTTCGACGCTGAACGAGCCGGGCGGCGCGTCCCGCCCGGCCGGGGCAGGCGGCAGTTCGGCCAGCCAGGCGGCGACCGCGAGCAGGGTGACGGCGACGAGGGCGACGGCGGCCGGCAGCCGCCGGGAGAGAGCATCCATAGATGCATAATGAACTGTGCACAATGGATTGTGCAAGCTGGCTTGTGCACAATTCACCCCCGAACCCCAGCTAGCAGCGGGCAAAGTTGCACAGAACTCACGCGACAGTTAGGTTGACGCCATGGCTGAGCACGGCACGCGCAAGCTCGACGACCTTGAGGCGCTGCGCGCGCTCGCCCACCCCCGCCGCCAGCGCATCCTCAACCACCTCAGCGCCCACGGCCCCGCCACCTCCGCCGAGCTGGCCCGCGAGCTCGACCTCAACACCGGCGCCACCAGCTACCACCTGCGCGAGCTGGCCAAGCACGGCTTCGTCGAGGAGCTGCCGGAGAAGGCGCACGGCCGCGAGCGCTGGTGGCGCTTCGTCCCCGCCGACCTGCGCTTCCCGCTCCGCAGCGAGCAGGACGAGGAGACCAGGGCGATCATCGACGAGATGAACGCCCGCGCGATCACCGACGACATGCAGGCGTTCCGCCGCGCGCAGGCGGCGGTCGATCCCGGCGGCTGGGGCGACGCCTTCCCCTACTCCCGGGGCACGATCCGGGTGACGCTGGAGGAGCTGGCGGAGTTCTTCGAGGAATACATCGCGCTCCTCGGCAAGTACGACAAGACGGCCGAGGAGGCGGGCCCCGGGGCGCGGCGCGTCCACACCCGCTTCTTCGCCTATCCGGAGTCCGACGGGTGAGCCATCACGGGAAGAGGGTGCGATGCGGGTCGTCGTGACGGGAGCGCACGGCAAGGTCGGCCGCGCGGCCGTGCGGGCGCTGATGGGCGCGGGCCACGAGGTGACGGCGGTCGACGTCACCCGCCCGGTCTGGGAGCGGCCCGACCCGGCCGAGCCCGGCTACCGGCAGGCCGACCTGACCGACGCGGGCCAGGCGTTCGCGGTGGTGCGCGGGGCGGAGGCGGTGGTGCACGCCGCCGCGATCCCCGACCCCACCCACAACCCGCCGCACGTGGTGTTCCAGAACAACCTGATGGCCACGTTCAACATGATCGAGGCCGCGGTGGCGCTCGGCGTGACGCGGTTCGTCAACATCTCCAGCGAGACCGTGCCGGGCTTCTTCTTCGCCGATCGGCCGTTCCTGCCGTCGTACGCGCCGATCGACGAGGACCACCCGGTCGCGCCGCAGGATCCGTACGCGCTCTCGAAACACTTCGGCGAGCAGCTCATGGACGCCGCGGTGCGCCGCACCGGCATCCCGTGCGTGTCGCTGCGGCCGAGCTGGGTGCAGCACGAGGGCAACTACGCCCGCAACCTGGGGCCGCAGCTCCGCGACCCCTACCAGCCGAGCGCGGGGCTGTGGAGCTACATCGACGTGTACGACCTGGCCGACGCGATCGTGCTGGCCGTCGAGTCCGGGCTGCCCGGTCACGAGGTGTTCTGCATCGCCTCGCCCGACAACGCGGCCAACCGCGGGCTGGCCGACCTGATCACCACGGTCTACGGCGAGGCGATCCCGATCAGGCCGCTGTCCAGGCCCGACGCGTCCGGCATCTCCTGCGAGAAGGCCGTCCGCCTGCTCGGCTGGCGGCCGTCGCGCTCCTGGCGCGACTACCTCGGCGAGGACGGGCGGCCGCTGCCGGAGAAGGCGCGCCCGTGACGCCTCGCCTCTGACCGCCGGACGCCGAAGGGCCGTCCGCCTCCGAAGGCGGACGGCCCCTGACCGGCGTCAGTTGCTGAGCGGACCGAACTCCTTACGGGTGTCGATCACCTCGCCGAACACCTCCCAGCGCTCACCCTTGAACTCCATGAGCTGCATCGACTCGATCGGGAAGGCGTCGTCGGCCGAGGTCTGCATGGTCACGCCGGGCAGCAGCATGTCGACCTGGACGTTGTTCAGGTTGCGCACCGACTCCATCAGGCCCTCGCGGGTCTTGCAGGGCGCGGCCTCCAACGCCTTGTGGAAGCTGCTCGCCACGGCCCAGCCGAAGGTGTGGTACGGGATGTTGGGGTCGGCGCCGGGCGCGTACTGCGCCATCTTCTCCTTGTAGAGCTTCATCTCCGCGTCGTCCGCCCACTGCGGGTCGTTCGGGTCCTTGTAGTACGAGGACGACACGACGCCCTGCACGTTCTCGAAGCCGACCGGCTTGAGCACCGTGACGGAGGCGGCGACGTTGTTGACGATGTGCAGCGGGTTCCACTTGGTGTTCTTGGCGTCGGCGGCCAGCGCCTGCGAGCCGAACTTCGGGGTGGTGACGTTCAGGAACACGTCGGCGCCTGACTCGGCCAGGTTGCGCATCTGCGGCTCGATGCTGGGGTCGGTGACCTCGTAGCTCTGCTCCGCCACGACGGTGACGTCCGTGCCCTCGATGGCCCGCTTGAAGCCGCCGAACAGGTCCTCGCCGAAGTCGTCGTTCTGGTAGAGGACGGCGACCTTGGCGCCGGGCTTCTCCGTCTTGAGGTACTGGGCGTAGACGCGGGCCTCGGAGACGTAGTTCGGCTGCCAGCCGATGGTCCACGGGTGCTCGGTGTCGGTGCCCCACTGGGAGGCGCCGGTGGCGACGAAGACCTGTGGCACCTTGCGCTGGTTGGTGTAGTCCCAGGTGGCGGTCGTGGAGGGGGTGCCCAGCGTCTGGAAGAGGGCGAACACCTGCTCCTGCTCGACCAGCCTGCGCGCCTCCTCGACGGCCTTCGGCGGCTGGTAGCCGTCGTCGCGGACGACCAGCTCGACCTTGCGCCCGTCGACGCCGCCCTTCTCCGCGTTCACGTAGTCGAAGTACGCCTTGATGCCCTTGGGGATGTCACCGTAGGCGGACGCCGGCCCCGACAGCGGGTAGATGCCGCCGAGCTTGAGCGTGGTGTCCGTGATGCCGGTGGTCTGCTGCCCCTGGCACTGTCCCTGGGCGGCGCTGGTCGTCGCCTGCCCTTCTCCGGTCTCCCCTCGACCCCCGCAGGCCGCCGCGGCGATCACCAGGGTGGCCGTCACCGCCGTACGGCCGATCGCAGTAAAACGCATGTCGTGTTACCCCTTCCGGAGGGTCTTCTTGAGAGAGTTGGCCGCGCGCCCCGCCAGGCCGGCCAGGCCGGTCGGGGCCACGTACATCACCGCGATGATCAGCAGGCCGAAGATCACGCCGGGCGCGGCCTCGTTGACGTCCTGCGAGAGGCTGGGCACGAACATCACGAACAGCGCGCCGAGCACCGGGCCCGACAGCGACCCGAGACCGCCGACGACGATGCCCGCCAGCAGCGTGATCGACAGCGTGACGGGGAACGAGTCCGGCGAGACGAACCCGATCACCCACGTGTAGACGCAGCCCGCCACCCCGGCGAACATCGCGCTCCAGGCGAAGGCGAGCGTCTTGTAGTACGAGAGCCGCACCCCCATGACCTCGGCCGCGATCTCGTTGTCGCGCACGGCGTGCAGCGCCCGCCCCACCCGAGACCGGAGCAGCCCGGCGGCCAGCAGGAACGCCGCCACGGCGACGGCCAGGGCGAGGAAGTACAGCCACTGGTCCTCGGCCAGGCCGCTCCACGCGGGCGGCGCCGGCTTGGCCAGCGACAGCCCCATGGACCCGCCGGTGACCTCCTCGAACCGCTTGAGCAGCGGCACCAGGAAGATCGCGATGGCCAGTGTGACGAGCGCCAGGTAGAGGCCGCGCAGCCGCATCGCGGGCACGCCCAGCACCAGCCCCAGCAGGAACGCCACGGCGGCGGCCACGGGCAGCGTCGCCAGGTACGGCAGCTCCCAGTGGAACATCATGATCGCTGCCGCGTACGCCCCGGCGGCGAAGAACGCGCCGTGCCCGAGCGAGATCTGCCCGGCGTGCCCGACCAGGACGTTCAGCCCGAGCAGCGCCACCGCGTAGACCAGCACCATGGTGAGCTGGAACACGTGGAACGGCACGAGCTGGAACGGCGCGTAGATCGCGGCGGCCAGCAGCACGCCGGCCACGATCCACTGCCGGCGGACCCGTCGGCCCGGCGCCTGCGCCTGCCCCCGTGGAGGCGCGCCGGCCCTGCTGGTGACCTGTGTCGACTCGCTCATGCCCGCTCCACCACCGCTCGCCCGAACAGGCCCTGGGGCCGCAGCAGCAGCACGCCCAGGATGATGACCAGCGGCACGCCGACCTTGAGGTCGGGCCCGATGGCCCCGACGTAGGCGCCGGCCAGGGTCTCGGCCACGCCGACGATCAGCCCGCCGGCGACCGCCCCCGCCGGGCTGTCGAAGCCGCCGAGCGTGGCGGCGGCGAAGGCGTAGATCAGGACGCCGCCCATCATGTTCGGCTCCAGGAACAGCAGCGGTGCGACGAGCACGCCGGAGACCGCGCCGACGGTGGCGGCCAGCCCCCAGCCGAGCGCCAGCGTCACGCCGACCCGGATGCCGACCAGCCGGGCGGAGACCGGGTTGGTCGCCACCGCGCGCATCCCGAGCCCGATCTTGGTGTGCTGGAACAGCAGGTAGAGCAGGCCCATGACGATCCCGACGACCGCGAAGACGCCCAGCGTCTGGAAGCCGACGGTCAGCCCGCCCACCTCGAAGGCGCCGCCGGGGAACGGGTTGGGGAAGTCCTTGATGAGGAACGACCAGATCCATCCGGCGGCGGCGTTGACGAAGATGAACAGCCCCACGGTGACGATCACCAGGGTCAGTTCCGGCGCCCCCTCGACCGGCCGGATGATCACCCGTTCGATGAGCATGCCGCCGGCGAACGACACGACCAGCGTGAGCACCAGCGCCAGCCAGAACGGCATGCCCGCCGCGGTGAACTGCCAGGCGATGTAGGTGGAGAACATGGCCAGCTCGCCCTGGGCGAAGTTGACGATCCCGGTGAACTGGTAGATCAGCACGAGCGCGAGGGCCAGGCTGGCGTAGATGGCGCCGGTGCTCAGCCCCTGGATGACCTGTTGCAGGAATCCGGTCATGGTCAGACCCGGTAGCCGAGGTAGGACTGGGCGACCTGCTCGTCCTCCTGGATCTGCGCCGCCGTGCCCGAGAGCACGATCCGCCCGGTTTCCAGGACGTGCGCCTGCTGGGCGATGCCCAGGGCGAGATGGGCGTTCTGCTCGACGACGACCACGGTGGTGCGCTCCTGTTCGTTGATGGTCCGCACGATGCGGAAGAGCTCCCGGGTGATCAGCGGGGCGAGGCCGAGCGACGGCTCGTCCAGCAGGAGCAGCCGGGGGCGCAGCATGAGCGCCCGGCCGAGGGCGAGCATCTGCTGCTCGCCGCCGCTCAGGCTGCCCGCCGCCTGCTTGAGCCGGGGCTTCAGCGCGGGGAAGTAGCCGTAGATGCGGTCGAGGTCCTCTTCCAGGCGGTCGCGCCGGGTGTAGGCGCCCAGGCGCAGGTTCTCCTCGACGGTGAGCGGCATGAACGTGCCCCGGCCCTCCGGCACGTGCGCGACGCCCATCCTGGCCAGCGCGTCGGGCGAGCGGCCGAGCAGCTCGGCGTCGCCGAGCCGGACGCCGCCGCGCCCCTTGACCATGCCGGACAGCGCCCGGAGCAGGGTCGTCTTGCCCGCCCCGTTGGGGCCGAGTATCGCGCAGATCTCGCCCTCCCCCACGGTGAGGCTGACGTCGTGCAGCACCTGGGCGCCGCCGTATCCGGCGTTCAGCCCGGAGACCACCAGCTCGCTCATACCGCCGTCCCCAGGTAGGCCTCGATGACGCCGGGGTCGCGCTGGACCTCGGCCGGCGGGCCTTCGGCGATCTTCTTGCCGAAGTCCAGGCAGACGATCCGGTCGCAGGTGCTCATGACGAAGCCCATATGGTGCTCGACCACCACCACGGTCAGGTCCAGGTCGTCGCGGATGGCGCGCAGGGTGCCGGCGAACTCCTCGACCTCGGCCGAGCTGAGCCCGTTGACCGGCTCGTCCAGCAGCAGCAGCCGCGGCTCCGCGGCCAGCGCCCTGGCCAGTTCCACCCGTTTGAGCGTGCCGAAGGGCAGCCCGGCGGCCGGGTGGTCGGCGACGGCCGACAGGCCCAGCCGTTCCAGCACGGCGTCGGCCTGGGCCCGCAGCCGCCGCTCCTCGCCGCGCACGCCCGGCAGCCGCAGCGCCGCGGTGAGGAACCCGGCCGTGCCCCGGTGGTGCGCGCCGACCAGCACGTTGTCCCGTACGGAGATGCGCGGGAACAGGCCGAGGTTCTGGAAGGTGCGGGCGATGCCGAGCGCCGCGATGGCGTGCGGCGGCACCGCGAGCAGGTCCTCGCCCTCGTAGCGCACCTGCCCCGCGTCGGCCTGGTAGCGCCGGGTCAGGCAGTTGAACAGGGTGGTCTTGCCGGCGCCGTTGGGTCCGATCAGGCCCACCATCTCGCCGTTCCCCACGGAGAATCCGACGCCGTCGAGCGCCGTGATGCCGCCGAACCGGACGGTAAGATCGTGTACTTCCAGCATCCGGCCTCCTGGGGCACAGCGAGCGGAAGAATGTTCTGAAGTTGGGGTCAGCGTAGGTTCGGCCCGTCTCCGGCCGCATTGGGCACGGCGACCCAACATGTGCACCGAAGGTTGTCCACAGGACACAGCGACTGTCTCGGAGCGGTTACGAGCCGTTGACCTCCCCGCAACCACCGGGGATCATCCCGGACATGTCCAGTGGTTCCGGTATGGAAACGTTCACTGGTGCGGAGCCGGTCCGGGCGCAGCGCGCGCGGATCCTCTCCGAACTACTCTCCGACGTCGAAAAGCTCGCCGGGGCGGCCGTGGTCACGATGCGCGCCGAGATCCCGGCCTACGCGGCCCAGAGCGAGGAGTTCCTGGCCGACGTGCGCGACCAGGTGGTGCGCCATTACCGGGGCAAGCTCGCCGTGCTGTTCGAGGACAGGACGGTGAAGCCGGACGACATCGCCTACGTCCGCCAGGCCGCGATGCGCCGGGCCAGGGCCGGGATCGCGCTGGCCGACTACATCAACGCCTTCAGGGTCGGCCAGCAGGTGTTCTGGGAGTCGGTGCTGGCCAGGGCGGGCCACACCGCCGCCGGGCGCGAGGCCGCGCTGTCGCTGGCGGCCCCGCTCATGCGGTACTGCGACTTCGCCAGCACGCACGCCGCCCACGCGTACATGGAGTTCCAGCAGTACGCGGCCGCGGAGGCCGTCCGCGAGACCCGGGACCTGCTGGAGACGCTGCTGGCCGGCGCGGTGCCGACGCGCGGGCCGCAGCTCGCCGCCGCGCAGGCGCACGGGCTGTGCGAGGACACCCGCACGCCGCTGCTCGTGGTGGTCGCGGTCGTGCTCGGCCCGCGCACCGCGGTGCCGCGCGGGCCGGACCGGGGCGCCGACGCCCGGCACGCCGCGTGCGCGGCGCTCGCGCGGCTGAACACCGGGGCGAACGCCAGGACCGGCGGGCGGACGCTGTCGGTGGTGCGCCAGTCGGAGATCGTGGCCGTCCCGGTGCTCGGCCAGAACGGCGACCCGGAGGAGCTGTGCGACCGGCTGCAGGCGCTCCGCGAGTCGCTGCTGGCCGAAGGTATCGTGCTGGCGATGGGCATCAGCACGGTCGGCGGGGGCATCGCCCGGATCCCGCAGGCCTACCAGGAGGCTCGGGCGGTGATCGACTTCCTGCCCGAGGACGGCGGCGTGGCCGCGCTGCCGCGCATCACCCCCTTCCAGTACCTCGCCCTGGGCGCCGACGACACCGCACGCAACCTCGTCGACCCGCGCATCACCTCGCTGCTGGACGAGGACCGGGCCAGGGGCGGCGTGCTCACCGCCACCATCCGCGCGTTCGCCGCCGCCGACCTCAACCTGCGCACCGCCGCCGAGCGGCTGCAGATCCACCCCAACACCGCTCAGTACCGGCTGCGCCGCATCCAGGAGCGCACCGGCCGGAGCCTGCGCCACATCAACGACCTCGTCGAGCTGCTGGTCGCGATCGCGCTGCAGGACTCGCTTCCTCCCACCAATCCCGAGCGGAAAAGACTGGCCACCGCGACCAATGAGGACCGGGGGACCTCGGACGTACGGTCGTTCCCATGAACCTCGCCGACCGGCTCCACACCTCCGCCGAGCGACTCGGTGAGAGAGCGGTCATCACGCTGGACGACGCGGTGCTCAGCTACCGGGCGCTGGACGCGATGTCCGCGCGGGTGGCGACGCTGCTGCGCGGCCGCGGCATCGGGACCGGGGACCGGGTGGCGATCATGCTGCCCAACGTGCCGGAGTTCGCCGCGGTCTACTACGGGGTGCTGCGCATGGGCGCCGTCGTGGTGCCGCTCGACCCGCTGCTGCGCAAGCGCGAGATCGCCGCGTACGTGAGCGACTGCGGGCCGCGCCTGCTGATCGCCTGGCACGCCTTCGCCGAGACCGCCGAGGCCGGCGCCGCCGCCACCGGCACCGACTGCTTCTTCGTGGTGCCCGACGAGTTCCGCCGACTGCTGCGCGGCCTGACCGCCGACCCCGGGGTGGCCGCGCGCGACGACGGCGACACCGCCGTCATCCACTACACGGCCGGCACCACGGGCCGGGCCAAGGGCATCGAGCTGACCCACGGCAACCTGGGCGGCACCGCCGCGACCATCGCCCGCATGCACGCGCTCGGCGTGGACGACGTGGTGCTGGGCGCGCTGCCGCTCTACCACTCCTTCGGCCAGACGTGCTCGCTCAACGCGACCGTGCACGCCGGGGCGCGGCTGACGCTGATGAGCCGCTTCGAGGCGGGCCGGGCGCTGGAGATGATGCGCCGCGACGGGGTGACGGTCTTCCAGGGCGTGCCGACCATGTACATCGCGCTGCTCGACCACCCGGGCGCCGCCGACCTGTCGCTGCTGCGCATCTGCGTCTCCGGCGGCGCCCCGCTGCCGCTCGACGTGCTGCGCGCCTTCGAGGAGCGCTTCGGCTGCGCGATCGTCGAGGGGTACGGGCTCAGCGAGACCTCCGCGGTGGCCGCCACCAACAGGGGCGGCGACGGCCGGCGGCCCGGCTCGATCGGGTGGCCGGTGCGCGGCATCGAGATGCGGGTGGTCGGCGAGGACGGGCGCCAGGTTCCGTGCGGCGACATCGGCGAGATCGTGGTGCGCGGCCCGAACGTGATGAAGGGCTACTGGAACAATCCGGCCGCCACCGCCGAGGCTATCCGCGACGGCTGGTTCCACACCGGCGACCTGGGCCGGGTGGACGAGAACGGGTTCTTCTTCCTGGTCGACCGGCGCCGCGACGTGATCCTGCGCGGCGGCTACACGGTCTACCCGCGCGAGGTGGAGGAGGTGCTGTACGAGCACCCGGCGGTGCGGCAGGCCGCGGTCATCGGGGTGCCGCATCCGGAGCTCGGCGAGGAGATCGCCGCCGTGGTGGCGCTGCGGGAGCCCGTGGATCCGGACGAACTACGCGCCTTCGTCAAGGAACGGGTCGCGCCGTACAAGTATCCCCGCCACATCTCGGTCTTCGACGAACTTCCGGTGAGCCCGACCGGTAAGATCCTCAAGCGTGCGATCGCGCTGCCGCTCAGCACGCTCCCCCCGCCGGCCCGTGCCAGCGGGCGTGCAGCTCGCGGCTGACCGCGCAGGAGGGCCCGTGTGAAGCCGATCACCCACATCTTCGACGTGGAGCCAGGCCACTACGACGTCAGCGTGGTCATCGGCGGCGCCACGACCCAGGTGCTGGCGGAGGCCAGGCGGCTGATGGTGTGGGCGTCGCCCGGCGACCGGCCCGCGCGCCGCGACTTCACGGTCAACGTCCGCACCCCGGAAAGCCAGCAGAACGGCTTCGACGGCGACGGCAGCCCCGGTCTCACCCTCACGTTCACCGGCCCGGATCCCGAGGTGAGCTCGGTGCACCTGAGCCCGGCCAGGGGGCGGAGCCTGTTCCTGGCGGGCGACTCGACCGTCACCGACCAGGCGACGGCCCCCTACACCGGCTGGGGGCAGCGGCTGCCGCGTCACTTCCGGCGCGGGCTGTCGGTGGTCAACCACTCGGGCTCGGGCGAGTCGTCGGCGTCGTTCCTGGCCAAGCCTGCCATGTGGGCGGCGATGCGCGACCAGCTCGGCCCCGGCGACGTGGCCCTGGTCCAGTTCGGCCACAACGACAAGCACACCAGCGCGGTGGAGTTCCGCGCCAACCTCACCCGCCTGGTGCACGGCATAGAGGCGAGGGGCGCCGCGCCGGTGCTGGTCACGCCCGTGGTGCGGCGCCGGTTCCGGGGCGGGTGCCTCGACCAGGAAGGGCTGATCGTCAACGGGCTGGGCGTCGACCTGCCGGCCGAGGTGCGCGCGGTGGCCGCGGCCCAGGGGGTGGCGCTGATCGACCTCACCGCCGAGAGCCGCGCGCTGGTCGAGGGGCTCGGCCCCGAGGGGTCCGAGCGCCTCTACCTCACGCGGGAGAAGGGCGACGACACCCACACCTCCGAGCACGGTGCGACGCTCTTCGCCGACCTGGTCGCGGCCGGGCTGCGCAGGCTCGGGCTGGTGGCCCCGTACATGATCTGATCAGGAGCCCGTCTGGGTGGAGCGCAGCCACCGCAGCGCGCCTCTCGACAGCGCGACCAGCACGTCGACGGCCTCCTCGATCTCCGGGTAGCGGCCCTCGATGTGGCCGATCGCCAGCGCGTTGGTGGCCGCGTTGATGCCTTCGGCGATCATCTCCAGGCGGCGGCGGTCGCGCTCGTTGTCGGCGGTGTAGCCGAGCGCGGCCAGGTCGGCCGCGTGGTGGTCGCGGTAGGCCTTGGCGGTCTCCGTGGCGAACTCGCGCAGCGGCGAGGACGGGTCGTGGCGGGCGCGCAGCTGGATGCGCAGCAGCTCCGGATGCCGGGAGATGGCGTCGAGCGGGATGCGGAAGGTGTCGCGGTGGCTCTCCAGCTCGGTGGGCGCCTCGCGGGCCTGGCGGCGGGCCTCGCGCATGGCGCGGCGCAGGCGCTCGCCGCCCTCGTCGCCGAGGGCGCGCAGGAGATCCTGCTTGTCCTTGAAGTGCACGTAGAAGCTGGACTGGGCGATGCCCGCGGCCTTGGCGACCTTGACCGTCGTCAGGCCCGCCTCACCCTCCTTGTCGAGGATCTCCAGGGCGGCCCTGATCAGCCTCCGCCTGGTCAGGTCCTTGGCCTCGCTCCTGGTGAGCGGTGTGTTGGTCACGGGTTACCTTCTCTCGTCCACCGATAACTGTAGTTGGACCGATCCCCGGTAACGATCCGCCCTCTGGCGCTTGTGCGAAGTTTCACCGATAGTACTATCGGTGAAATTGCTCTCGGGGGATGACCGGGAGGAGGCGTGGATGAAACGCTGGACCAGGCCGTTGGCCCTCGTGCTGGCGGCTGTGACCTTGGTGGCGTGCAGCGGGCAGCGGCCCGGCGCGGCGCCGGCGGGCGAGTCGCCGTCGGACTCGTCGGGGCCGAAGGCGGGCGGCAAGCTCGTGTACGCGCTGAGCGCCGACGCCAACGGGCTCAACCCGGTGACCGACCAGTTCGCGGCGCAGAGCTACAGCATGGTCACCACGATCATCGAACCGCTGGTGAGCATGGACGCCGAAGGCGCCTGGAAGCCGTACCTGGCGGAGTCGCTCACCCCCAACGACACGTACGACGAATGGGCGATCAAGGTCAGGGACGGCATCTCCTTCCATGACGGCATCTCGCTGACCGGCGACATCGTCAAGGCCAACCTGGAGGCGCAGAAGGCGTCCCCGCTCAACACGGCCGTCTTCCAGCCGCTCGACTCCATCGAGCTGACCGACCCGATGACGGTCACGGTCAAGCTCAAGCAGCCCTGGGTCGCCTTCCCCTACTACCTGGCCGCGCAGGTCGGCATGATCGTGCCGCCCTCGTCGCTGGCCGACCCCCAGGCCGCCAGCCTCAAGCCGGTCGGCACCGGGCCGTTCGTGTTCAAGGAGTACGTGCCGGACAGCCGGATGGTCGTCACCAAGAACCCCCGCTACTGGCGCAGCGGCCTGCCGTACCTGGACGAGATCGAGTTCCGCGTCCTGCCCGACAGCCAGACCCGCGCCCAGACGCTGGAGGCCGGCGGCGTCGACGCCATGGGCACCACCCGCGACGAGGACATCGTCAAGTACGGCGAGCAGAAGGACGCCTACGCGGTGTACCGGACGCAGGGCATGCCGGCGCCCGAGTACACGTTCATGCTCAACACCGCCGTCCCGCCGCTCGACGACGTCAGGGTGCGCCGGGCCCTCGCGCACGCGACCGACCGCGACGCCGTCGTCTCGACCCTGCGCGGCGGGCTGACGGAACCGGCCGACGGTCCCTGGACCAAGGACTCCAAGTGGTACTCCGACCAGGGCGCCTACCCCGCCTTCGACCTGGCCAAGGCCACCGCCCTGGTGAAGGAGGTGGAGGCGGAGAAGGGCCCGGTCGAGTTCGAGGTGATCTCCACGCCCGACCCCAACACCATGCAGGGCGTCGAACTGGTCCAGGACATGTGGCGCAAGGCCGGCATCGACGTGACGATCAAGCAGGCCGACCAGCCGGACCTGATCAACCGTGCCGTCATCGGCAACTACCAGGCCACCGTGTGGACCGCGTTCTCCTCCTCCGACCCCGACGGCGAATACATCTGGCTGCACCAGGCCTACGCGCAGCCCGTCGGCAAGGTCTCGCTCAACTTCACCCGGCTCAAGGACGAGCAGCTCAGCAAGGCGCTCGACATCGGCCGGGTCTCCCCTGACGAGGCCGCCCGCAAGCAGGCGTACGCCACGGTCCAGGAGCGGCTGCGCGAGCAGGTGCCGTACGTCTTCCTCGACCACCTCACCACGGGGGCGATCATCGCGAAGACCAAGGTCCGCGGCATCGACGAGCAGGTGCTGCCCGACGGGGAGAAGCGTCTCCCGCTGACCGGCGCGCCGATCCCCTACCACCCGTTCTCCGGGGTCTGGATCAGCACACAGTGATCCTCGTCGTCCACCGGCTCGTCCGGCTCGTGGTGGTGCTGCTCGTGGTGACGTTCCTGTCCTACGGGCTGCTCAACCTCCTGCCGGGCGACCCCGTCACGCAGATCCTCGGCATCTCGGCCACCGAGGAGGCCCGTGCGCAGCTCCGCGCGGACATGGGGCTCGACCAGCCGCTGATGGTCCGCTACGCCGACTGGCTGAGCGGCCTGCTCTCCGGCGACTGGGGCACCTCCTACATCTCCCGGGTGCCGGTCGCCGACGAGCTGGCCGAGCGGCTGCCGGTCACGCTGGAGCTGCTCGTCGCCGCGCAGTTCGTGGCGCTCGGCCTGGCGATCCCGGTGGGCGTGGCCGCGGCCCGCCGGGCCGGGGGCGCGCTCGACCAGGCGCTCACCGCGATGAGCTTCGCGCTGCTGTCCACGCCGGTGTTCGTGCTCGGCGTGCTGCTCATCCTGATCTTCGCGGTGACCTGGCAGGTCGTGCCCGCCACCGGGTGGACGCCCATCTCGGTGGACCTGGGCTGGAACCTCACCTCGGTGCTGCTGCCCGCGATCACGCTCGGCTGCGGGCAGCTCGCCGTCTACGCGCGGCTGCTGCGCGCCGACCTGATCGCGACCCTGCAGGAGGACTACATCACGCTCGCCAGGGCCCGCGGCCTGTCGCCGCGGCGCATCCTGTGGCGGCACGCGCTGCGGCCCTCGGCGATCTCGCTGATCACCGCCGTGGGGCTCAACCTCGGCGCGCTCATCGGCGGCACGGTGATCATCGAGACGCTCTTCGGGCTGCCCGGCATCGGGCGGCTCATCGTCGACTCCATCTTCTCCCGCGACTATCTGACCGTGCAGGGAGGCGTCGTGCTGATCTCGGTCGGTTACGTGCTGGTCAACTTCCTGGTGGACGTCGTGTACGCGGCCGTCGACCCGAGGATCCGTCGTGCGTAGGCGCTTCGGAGCCGGATTCTGGATCGCGACCGCGTGGATCTCGCTGGTCGTGGCCGCGGCCGCGCTGGCCGACCTGCTGCCCATCCCGGGCTACGACGAGACGCTGGTCGGCCCGCCCCGGTCCGGCCCGAGCGCGGAGCACCCCTTCGGCACCGACGGCCTCGGCCGCGACGTGTTCAGCCGCGTCGTGCACGGCGCCCGCGTCTCACTCGGCGTCGGCATCGGCGCGGTGGTGCTCGGCCTGGGGCTCGGCGCCCCGCTCGGCGTCCTGGCCGGATACCGCAAGGGCTTCGCCGACGCGGTGATCATGGCGGTCAACGACATCGCGCTGGCCTTCCCCTCGCTGGTGTTCGCGCTGGCCGTGGTGGCCTTCGCCGGGGCCAGCCTGCGCAACGTGCTCATCGTGCTCGGCGTGCTGGGCATCCCCGCCTGGGTGCGGCTGATCCGGGGCGCCACGCTGTCGTTCGCCGAGCGGGAGTTCGTGCTCGCCGCCCGCGTCCTCGGCGTACGGGACCGCCGCATCCTGTGGCGTGACATCATGCCGAACGTGGCGGTGCCGGCCGCCTCCTACGCCTTCATCGGCATGGCCGTGGTCATCGTGGCCGAAGGCAGCCTGGCCTTCCTCGGGCTGTCGGTGCAGGCTCCCACCCCGACCTGGGGCGGGCTCATCAACGAGGGCCGCACGCTGATGGAGACCGCCCCGCACGTGGTGCTGGCGCCCTCGATCGTCATGTTCCTGACCGTGCTGTCGTTCAACCTGGTCGGCGACCGGCTGCGGGCGCTGACCGACGTGCGGCAGAGCGGGCTGGAGCCGGCCCGGCAGTCCGCGCCGCTGCCCGCGGCCCCCGTGGCGGAGCCCGTCACCGGCGCCCTGCTCCAGGTCGACGACCTGCGCACGCACATCCACACCCCGCGCGGCACGGTCAAGGCCGTCGACGGGGTGTCCTTCACGCTGGAGCGCGGCCGGACCCTCGCCATCGTGGGCGAGTCGGGTTCCGGCAAGTCGATGCTGATCCGTACCATCCTCGGCCTGCTGCCCGCCGCCGACGTGTCCAGGGGCGGGCACGTCCGCCTGGAGGGCGACGACCTGACGAGGTTCACGCCCGAGGAGATGCGCCAGGTGCTCGGCCGCCGGCTCGGCACCGTCTTCCAGGACCCGATGACCGCGCTCAACCCGGTCCGCACCATCGGCACCCAGGTGACCGAGCCGCTCCGGGTGCACCTGGGCATGAGCCGCAAGCGGGCCCGCGAGGAGGCGGCGCGGCTGCTCGCCTCCGTCGGCATCCCCGACCCGGCCCGCACGCTGGGCCGCTACCCGCACCAGCTCTCCGGCGGGATGCGCCAGCGGGTCACCATCGCCATGGCGCTGTCCTGCGGCCCCGACGTGCTCTTCGCCGACGAGCCGACGACCGCGCTCGACGTCACCATCCAGGACCAGGTGCTGCGCCTCATCCACCGGCTGCGCGAGGAGCGCGACATGGCCGTGGTGCTGGTCAGCCACGACCTGTCGGTAGTGCGGCAGTGGGCCGACGAGGTGATCGTCATGTACGCGGGCAAGGTCGTCGAGCACGGCCCCGCCGGACAGGTCTTCGCCCGGCCCCGGATGCCGTACACCGAGGCGCTGCTGCAGGCGGCGCCGCGGCTCACCGACCCGTCGCACCACCGGCTGCGGGTCATCCCCGGCCGTCCGCCGGACCTGGCCGACGTCCCGCCGGGCTGCCCGTTCCGGCCGCGCTGCGCGTACGCCCAGGACCGGTGCGGCGCGGAGGCCCCGCCGCTGACCGGCGACCACGACCATCTCTACGCCTGCTGGCACCCGACCGGATCGGCGGTCGCCGGCGCGCCGGAAGGAGCCGAGAGCCATGGCCGGTAGCGGGACGGCGCACCTGCGCCCGCGTGACGAAGTGCTGCTCCAGGTCGAGAATCTGTACGTGGAGTTCCCCGCCGGGCGCGGCCGCACGGTCAGGGCGGTCTCCGGCGTGAGCTTCGACCTGGCCAAGGGCGAGACGCTGGGCATCGTCGGCGAGTCCGGCTGCGGCAAGTCGAGCACCGCGCGGGCGCTCATCCAGCTCCCGCGCCCGCGGGCCGGCTCGGTGCGGCTGGACGGGCTCGACCTGACCTCGCTGCGCGGCGAGGCGCTGCGCCGGGTCAGGCGGCGGCTGCAGATGATCTTCCAGGACCCGATCTCGTCGCTGAACCCGCGCCGCCGCGTCCGCGAGATCGTCGAGGAGGGGCCGAAGGTGTGGGGGCGCGGCGCCCTCGACGTCGACGAGGTGCTGGAGGCCGTCGGCCTGGACCCGGCGACGGCGGCGGTGCGGCGGCCGCACGAGTTCTCCGGCGGGCAGTGCCAGCGTGTCTCGATCGCGCGGGCGCTGGTGCTGGAGCCGGAGGTGGTGATCTGCGACGAGCCGGTGTCGGCGCTCGACGTGTCGGTGCAGGCGCAGATCCTCGCCCTGCTGGAGGACCTGAAGGAGCGCTACCGGCTGACGCTGGTGTTCATCGCGCACGACCTGGCCGTGGTGAAGAACGTCAGCGACCGGATCCTGGTGATGTATCTCGGCAAGACGTGCGAGCTCGCGCCCAGCGAGGACCTCATCGCCCGGCCCGCCCATCCGTACACCAAGGCCCTGCTCGCCGCCATCCCCGGCAGCGGGCTCGACCTGCCGCCGGCGGACCGGCTCATCAGCGGCGAGCCGCCGTCGCCGGTCGACCCGCCGTCCGGCTGCCGCTTCCGTACCCGCTGCCCGCGCGCCGCCGAGAGATGCGCGCGCGAGGAGCCCGAGATCCGCCCGGTGAACGGCGGCGACCACTACGTCGCCTGCCACTTCCCCGACATCTAGGAGAATGCCATGGCCATCGATTTCACCCTCGCCCCGGAGCACGAGGAGATCCGCAAGGGGGTACGCGCCTTCATCCAGGAGGTCGTGATCCCCGCGAGCGACGAGCTGAGCGAGCGCGACCGGGACGCCTACCTGCGCGGCATCTTCGCGCTGCGCGAGAAGGCCAAGGCGGAGGGCCTGTGGCTGCCGCACATGCCGAAGGAGTGGGGCGGCATGGGGCTGGGCCACGTCGAGCTGGCCATGGTGCAGTCGGAGGCGGCCAAGACCCGGCTCGGCCCGTGGGTGCTCAACTGCCAGGCCCCCGACGAGGGCAACATGCACACACTGCTGCACTGGGCGGACGACTCGCAGAAGGAGAAGTACCTCCGGCCGCTCCTCGAAGGCCGGCAGATGTCCTGCTTCGCCATGACCGAGCCCGAGGTGGCCGGCTCCGACCCCACCCTGATCCAGACCCGCGCCGTCAAGGACGGCGACGAATGGGTGATCAACGGGCACAAGTGGTTCATCTCCAACGCCCGCCGGGCGAGCTTCGCCATCCTCATCGCCAGGACCGAGGACGACGTCCCCGAAGGCCACCGCGGCGCCAACACCGCCTTCCTCATCGACCTCCCGCAGGAAGGCTGGAACGACGTCCGCGAGGTCGAGACCATGCACGGCTCGACCGGCCACAGCGAGATCGTCATCAAGGACCTGCGGGTGACCGACAGCCAGATACTCGGCGGACGCGGCAACGGCCACCGCCTCGGCCAGTATCGCCTCGGCCCCGCCCGGCTCGCCCACTGCATGCGCTGGATCTCCCAGGCGGAGACGGCCCTGGACATGATGGTCGACCGGGCGCTCAACCGCCACAGCCACGGCTCCCTGCTGGCCGAGAAGCAGGGCGTCCAGTGGCTCATCGCCGACTCCGCGATGGAGCTCTACCAGTGCAAGCTCATGGTGCTGCACGCCGCCTACAAGATCGACCGCGGCGAGGACTTCCGCACCGAGGTGTCCATGGCCAAGCATTTCGTGGCCAACAGCCTCAACCGCATCATCGACCGGGCCATCCAGGTCCACGGCGCGCTCGGCTACTCCACCGACACGCCGCTGGCCCACATGTTCCAGCACGCCCGCTGGGCCCGCTTCGCCGACGGCGCCGACGAGATCCACCAGATGCGCATCGCCGAACGCACCATCGCCGCCTACCAGGCCACCGGCTCCACCGCCTCGGCCACGGGTGACCTACCCCTGTGAACCGACGGCCGCCGCCCACACCTGCCACCGGGCGGCGGCCGTCACCCGGTTTCGTCGCACTTCAAGTGCCTGGTTGTGGTCCGCCAGATGTGCGGGAGCGGTGGTCGACGACGCGGTCACCGCGGCCGGGGTAGGACATGATGAGCAGCCGCTGTGCGCCCCGTTCCTCCCCCTCCCAGGGGATCCGGCTCATATGGACACGGATCCGGTAGTGGCCCTTGCCGTGGGCGGCGAGGTCGGGGAGCAAGGCGCCGGCCAGCCCGTCGTGCAGGACGATGCTGCCTTCCGGGCTGTGGTAGCCGACCTCGACGACGTGTGCCCAGCCCTTGGTCTCCATCGGCGGGCGGCGGGCGTACGTTTCGACCCACAAGTCCGGATAGAACCCGCCACACCCTAGCGGTGATTCGATCATGTTCCCGACGGATCGAGCACCCCCCGAACCACCCCTCTTGATCACGGGTCTAAGCAGGTGATCGAAGAGGGGGCGACATGCTGAAGAGATCCGTGGCCGCCGTGCTCATGGCGCTGGTGGTCGGGGTGGCGGGGGCGCCGTCGGCCGCCGCCGGGGAGAAGCCCTGGGTGAGGCTCGCTGGGACGGTCGGCACGGTCAACGACGGGCTACCGGTGCGGCTGGCCTCGTACTCGCTGATCTGGGACGCCGGCCAGGCCTTCCACGGCTACCTGCGCGAGGGGAGGACGTTCGTCAAGACCCGGTACCGGGAGGCGCTGGTCGCGCCCGGTGGCCGGTGGGTGGCGGGCGTACCCGACCGACGGCTGTGGCGGGCCACCGAGAAGATCGACCTGATCGACCGCGGTACCGGCCGCACGCACGCCGTCAGGATGCCCGCTCCGGTGACCTCGCCCGAGTGGTCGGCGGACGGCGGCACCCTGCTGCTCACCGCGTACCGGAAGCACCGCGACGGCGCTCTCACCGTCATCGGCTTCGTCACGCTGGACGCGCGCGACCGCGTCCCCCGCCTGGTCAGGACCGGCCCCCAGCGTCGGGTGGCGGACTGGGACATCGGCCGCGGCTTCCGCTTCTTCTTCGCCGGCCCCGGACGGGTGATGGCCCGGCACGACCACAAGGGCGGGGTCGCCGTCTACGACATGAACGGCCGGCGGCAACGCTTCTACAAGGGCGTGGGCGCGTTCGACGAATGGGCGGCGGTGACGGTCGCCTCTCCCTCGGGCCGCCTGTTCGCCACCGTTCTCGGCGAGAACGACAAGGGCCGCCGGATCGGCGTCGTCGACGCCGCGACGGGGAGGGTCGTGCACCGCGTCGGCGGATACGCCGAGTCCTTCGCCGGCTGGTACGACGAGAAGCACGTCATCGTGATGCGGGTGCGCGGCAGGACGCAGATCTTCCAGCGCGTCTCCCTGTCCAGCGGAGCCACCCTGGACCTCATCAGGGAGAAGCTCGTCGCCGGGCCCGCCGAGTACGAACCCCACCTGGAGCGGGTCAACTTCGTCCGGTCAGCTTCTCAGCCCTGAAGGACTGAGCTTGCGACTCCTCGCCGTCGGTGGCTTCGACGGTCCAGTCCGCGTCAGGCAGCGTGACTCACTGCCCAGCTGGTGACACCGCGTGCGGCGATGTTACGAGCTGCGTTGACGTCGGCGTGCTCAGCGAAGCCGCACGACGTACAGGCGAACTCGGCCTGGCCGGGCCGGTTGTTCTTGTCCACGTGCCCGCAGGCCGAGCAGGCCTGCGAGGTGTAGGCCGGGTCCACCCAGACCAGAGCGACACCGGCGCGGGCCGCCTTGTAGGTGACGAAGTGGCCGAGCTGGTGGAAGCTCCATGAATGCAGCGTGACCCGCTGGGGCTTGCGGAGCCGTACCCGGTCGCGGATGCCCTGGAGATCTTCCAGGGCGATGCCGCGCCCGGTGCGTGCAGCCTCGGTCACGATGCGCTTGGCGATGGTGTGATTGATGTCGGCGGCGAAACGCGCCTCAGCGCGGCGTCGTCTCTTCAGCAGCCGTTTCGCGGACTTGGTCTGCTTGGCCTGCAGGCGGCGGCGCAGTTCCCGGTGGCGGTGACGGACCGCGTTCAGGGTCTTGCCGCTGTGACGGACACCAGCACCGGTGCTGGTGGCGGTGGTGGCGATGTTGGCGATCCCCAGATCCACCCCG
This sequence comes from Nonomuraea sp. NPDC050478, assembly GCF_044458265.1. Classification (NCBI taxonomy): domain Bacteria; kingdom Bacillati; phylum Actinomycetota; class Actinomycetes; order Streptosporangiales; family Streptosporangiaceae; genus Nonomuraea; species Nonomuraea sp. NPDC050478. Next base: position 388,474 of record NZ_JBITHT010000005.1, read on the forward strand.
ATGAATCCGTCCGGGGCCCGCACCGGCACGTCCGGCAGGTCGCAGGTGGCGATGAGGAACCACATGCCATCGCGGTAGACGAGGTCTGATTCGCCCTTGCGGTGAGCGGCCAGCGTGCCGAGCTGATCGGCCGAGGCGGTGAACGCCACACCCTTCATCCGCCCGCCCACGGTCCAGATCGACACCGTGCGGGCGTCCATCTGCCAGGACAGGCAGCGGTCGTCGAACGGCTGGGCCGCGCCGGGGCGAAACATGATCGGCCTGGCCAGGACCCGCTCACGCCGCGCGGAGCCGGGCCTGCCCAGATTGCCGTTACGGAGGTTGGCGTGCAGGGTGGTGTAGGCGTCGGCGACCTTCTTGATGACGTGCTGCGCGGCCTGGGCCGCCAGCCCGTACCCGTCCTTGATCTGTCCGTAGGCGTGCTTGCGCAGGTCGTAGTTGCGAAACACCCGCCGGTCGTGGGCGAGCGCCGCCACCCAGGTGGCCGCGTCGTTGACCGCGCGCAGTGTCGCCTTCAGCGCCGCCGCCTGCTCGGGCGTCGGCAGGAGCTTGACCTGCACCACCAGCTTCACCTCGAACACACTAGCATTAGGTCCATGTCACCGAGATGGACACCGGATTCTGAGGTGAGAAGGGGGCGAAGCGTTGTCTACTCGCTTCATGCGCATTTGGTCTTCATTCCGAAGTATCGGCGAGGTGTGTTCACCGACGAGATTCTGCGTCGCTGCGAAGGCATCATGATCGAGGTGTGCGACAGTTTCGGAGCGGAGCTGGCCGAGTTCAACGGCGAGGAAGATCACGTGCGCCTGCTCGTGCACTACCCACCCAAAGTCGCCCTCTCGACGCTGGTGAACAGCCTCAAGGGCGTGTCCGCCCGGCTCCTGCGCAAGGAGTATCCGGCACATATCCGTAAGTACCTGTGGGGCGGGCATTTCTGGTCGCCGTCGTACTTCGCCGCCTCCTGCGGCGGCGCACCCCTATCGATCATCGAAGAGTACATCGACAAACAGAGACGCCCGGGCTGAGCCGCTCGACGGCCGGCCGGTCACCACCGCTCGGGCCTTGGCGGCCCTCCCGCGCTGTCGTTTCCTCCCGGGCGTGAACGCCCGGGGTCCCACGCCAGATCACGCTGAACCGATCTCGCCCGCGGCACGTTCCGGTAGGCATGATGATCCGATTTCTGGCCGTGCTGACGCTGGTGGCGGGGTTCCTCGTGGCGGGCGGGGGCACGGCGCACGCCTGCTCGTGCGCGTCGCGCGAGCCGGCCGAGCGGATGCGTGACGCCGATGTCGTCCTCACCGCGACGGCCACGGCCGTACGGGTGGACGAGCCGATGCTGAACGGCGGGCGGGTGACGGCGACGCTGCGGGCCGACCGCGTGTACAAGGGCCCGGAGCGGGACGAGTTCGAGGTGGTCACCAGGGCGCAGGGGCCCGCCTGCGGCTACGCGTTCACCGAGGGGACCCGTTATCTGGTGTTCGCCCGCGAGGGGGACGAAGGGCTGACCACGTCGCTCTGCTCGGGCAACGAGGTGCTGGCGCCGGGTGCGGGGCCGACGGCCGTGGCGGCGGGCGCCGCTCCGCGGGCGACGCAGCCCTCGGAGCCCGTGTTCCCCGTCGCGCTCGCCGTCCTGACGGCGGCCGCGACGGTGGCCGTGCTGACGTGGACGTTGACACGGAAGCACGGTCAATAGGATCACCTTATGAGCAGCGCCCACATCGCGATGGTCGGCATCCCCGCCATCAGTCACGTCCTGCCGAGCATCGAGGTGATCGGGGAGCTGGTGGCGCGCGGGCACCGCGTGACCTACGCCAACGACCCGGTCGTGGCCGAAATGGTCACCGGCGCGGGCGCCGAGCTGGTGCCCTGCACCTCGACGCTGCCCGTCGCCGACCACGACTGGCCGGACGACCCGATCGCGGCCATGCGGATCTTCCTGGAGGACAACATCCAGTTGCTGCCGCAACTGGAGGCCGCGTACGACAAAGACCCGGCGGACCTCTACCTGTACGACATCGGCGGGTACGCGGCGCGGGCGCTGGCCGAGCGGCAGGGACGGCCGCTCGTGCAGCTCTCCCCCTCCATGGTCGGCTGGGACGGCTACGACGAGGAGGTGGCGGCGCACCTCTGGCAGCTGCCCGGCGCGGACGCCTACCGGGCGCGGTTCGCCGAGTGGCTGGCGGGCAACGGCGCGACCACGACCGACGCCGACGCCTTCTCGGGCCGGCCGGCCCGCTGCCTGGCGCTGATCCCCCGGGCGATGCAGCCGCACGCCGACCGCGTGCACGACGGGGTGACGTTCGTCGGCCCCTGCAAGAAGCCCACCGGCGCCTGGGAGCGCCCGGCGGGGGCGGCGAACGTGCTGCTGATCTCGCTGGGCACGGCCTACACTCGGCAGCCGGAGTTCTACCGGCAGTGCCTGGCCGCGTTCGGCGACCTGCCCGGCTGGCACGTCGTGCTGCAGATCGGCAAGCACACCGACCCGGCCGAGCTGGGTCCGATCCCGGGCAACGTGGAGGTCCACTCCTGGGTGCCGCAGCAGGCGATCCTGGAGCGGGCGGACGCGTTCGTCACGCACGCGGGCATGGGCGGCTGCGGCGAGGGCCTGCTGGCCGGGGTGCCGATGATCGCGGTGCCGCAGGCGGTCGACCAGTTCATGAACGCCGACCGGCTGGTGGAGCTGGGCGTGGCCCGCCGGATCGACACGGCCGACGCGACGGCCGGCGCGCTCAGGAGCGCCCTGGCCGAGCTGACCGCCGACCCGGAGGTGGCCGGGCGGCTCGATCGGCTGCGCGAGGAGTCCCGTGCCGAGGGCGGCACGATCCGGGCCGCCGACCTCATCGAGGCCGAACTAACCAGGGTGTGAAAGTTTCACCGCCGACCAGGGCGGATGTGACGGTTCGTTGACGGGGCGGCACTGACACCAGAAGATCCTGGGAGCGCTCCCAAAACCCGAGGATCCCCATGATTCGACGCTTGGCCGCCGCACTGGCCTTACTCACCGCGTTCGCCCTGGCCACTCCCGCGCACGCCGCCGACGAGGGCCCGGAACAGATCGTCAACGGCACCTTCGACGAAGGCACCGGCCCCTGGTGGGGCACCGGCAACCTCACGCTCGGCGTCGACGACGGCCGGATGTGCGTGGACGTCCCCGGCGGCACCGCCAACCCGTGGGACGTCATCATCGGCCAGGACAACCTGCCGCTGGTCGAGGGCGAGACGTACGCGTTCGCGTTCTACGCCTCGGCGACCCCGGCCAAGGTCGGCAGGGCGCTGGTGCAGCTCCCGGTCGACCCGTGGACGCAGTACCTGTCGGCCGCGCCGGAGATGAGCGTGTCGGGCAACGTCTACCGCTACACCTTCACCGCCCCCGTCTCGCTGCCGAACGCCCAGGTCGCCTTCCAGATGGGCGGCAGCGCCGAGCCCTGGAGGTTCTGCATGGACGACGTGTCGCTGCGGGGCGGCGCGGAGCCCGAGGAGTACGAGCCTGACACCGGCCCCCGGGTGCGCGTCAACATGGTCGGCTACCTGCCGTCCGGCCCCAAGAACGCGACCGTGGTCACCGAGGCGACCGAGCCGCTCAAGTGGGAGCTGAAGGACTCGTCGGGCCGTACCGTCGCACGCGGCAAGAGCGACCCGCGCGGCGTCGACGCCAGTTCGGGACAGAACGTGCAGAGCATCGACTTCAGCGGCCACCGCAAGCCGGGCACCGGCTACACGCTCACCGCCGACGGCGAAACCAGCCGCCCGTTCGACATCGCCGAGAACCTGTATGACGAGATGCGGGTGGACGCGCTGAAGTTCTACTACACCCAGCGCAGCGGGATCGACATCCGCGACGACCTGCGGCCCGGCTACGGCCGCCCCGCCGGCCATGTCGGCACGGCCCCCAACCGGGGCGACACCTCCGTGCCCTGCCAGCCGGGCGTCTGCGACTACTCGCTCGACGTCAGCGGCGGCTGGTACGACGCCGGAGACCACGGCAAGTACGTGGTCAACGGCGGCATCTCGGTCCACCAGCTCATGAGCCTGTACGAGCGCGACAAGGCCGCCTTCGCGGACCGTCAGCTGCGCATCCCGGAGAGCGGCAACGGCGTCCCCGACGTGCTGGACGAGGCCCGCTGGGAGCAGGAGTTCCTGCTGAGCATGCAGGTCCCGCAGGGCGAGCGGCTGGCCGGCATGGCGCACCACAAGATCCACGACGCGCAGTGGACCGGGCTGCCGCTGATGCCGCACCTGGACCCGCAGCCGCGTGAGCTGCACCCGCCGTCCACCGCCGCCACGCTCAACCTGGCCGCGACCGCCGCCCAGGCCGCGCGCGTGTTCGCCCCGTACGACGCCGCGTTCGCCGCGCGCAACCTGGCGGCGGCCCGCCGGGCGTGGGCCGCGGCCGTGGCGAACCCGGACCTGCTCGCCGACCCGAACGACGGCGTGGGCGGCGGCGCCTACTCCGACACCGACGTGAGCGACGAGTTCTACTGGGCGGCCGCCGAGCTGTTCATCACCACGGGAGAGAAGGAGTTCGCCCAGTTCGTGCTGGCCTCGCCGCACCACACCGGCGACATCTGGCGTGAGCGCGGCTTCGACTGGGGCAACACCGCCCAGCTCGGCCGCCTGGAGCTGGCGACGGTGCCGAACGCGATCCGGGACCGCGAGCGGGTGCGCCGCTCGGTGCTGGAGGGCGCGGAGAAGTATCTCGCCGTGCAGCGCGACCAGGCTTACGGGCAGCCGTACGGGCCGCCGGACTACGACTGGGGCTCCAACAACCTGGTGCTCAACAACATGGTGGTGATGGCCGTCGCCTACGACCTGACGGGCAAGGAGAAGTACCGCGCCGGCGTGCGCGAGGGCATGGACTACATCCTCGGCCGCAACGCGCTCAACCAGTCGTACGTGACCGGCTACGGCGAGGTGTCGTCCCAGAACCAGCACAGCCGCTGGTACGCCCGCCAGCTCGACGCGTCGCTGCCCAACCCGCCACGCGGCACGCTCTCCGGCGGGCCGAACTCGGCCATCCAGGACCCGGTCGCCCAGCGGCTGCTCCAGGGCTGTGAGCCGCAGTTCTGCTACGTCGACCACATCGAGTCGTGGGCCACGAACGAGCTGACCATCAACTGGAACGCCCCGCTGGCCTGGATCTCCGCGTTCCTGGCCGACCGGTCCGGTCACGCCGGCTGCGACGTCCGCTACACGGCGCAGGGCGGCCGGAACTTCGTCGCGCACGTCACCGTGCGCAACACCGGCGGCAAGTCGCTCGACGGCTGGAATCTGCGCTGGTCGTTCCCCGGCGCCCAGCGTGTCCGTGACTCCTGGGGCGCGGCAGTCTCCCAGGACGGGCCGGTCGTGACCGCGAAGGGCCACGGCAAGCTCCGGCCCGGCGCCACGGCCGCCTTCGGCTTCGCCGGCACCGCCCCCGCAGGCCCGAACCCGTCACCCGAGGTGTTCCACGTGAACGGAGACCGCTGCCGCTAGAACGCGAAATCAGTCCGACTGCTCTAAAATCAGGCCATGCGACCTGAAATCAAGACGGACGGACTGGGCTCATGACCACGACGGTCCTGTGGCTGGGCACGCTGGGCTCGTGGCTGTTCGTCGTCACGTTCGTGCTGGACGGCTGGACCCGGCCGGGATACCGGCCGGTCCGGCACGCCGTGAGCGCGCTGGCCCTCGGGCCGCGCGGATGGGTGCAAGGGGCCAACTTCATCGTGTGCGGCGCGGCGATCACGGCGGGCGCGGTCGCCGTCGCGGGCGCCCTCGGCAGCGTGCCGCTCGCCGTCGTGATCGGGGTGTTCGGGCTCTCGCTGGTCGCCTCGGGCGTCTTCCCGATGGACCCCATGCGGGGCTACCCGCCGGGAACCTCCGAGGAGACGCCCACGGAGGTGTCGACGGCGCACAAGCTGCACGACTACGCCGGGGCGCTGGTCTTCTTCGCGCTGCCCGCCGCCGCGCTGATCGCGGCGTTCGTCCTGCCCGAGACCGGGTGGAAGTGGTACTCGGCCCTCACGGCGGCGGCCGGGACCGCCGGCTTCCTGGCCTTCGGGCACGCGTGGGAGACCGACCACCCGAAGGCAGGGCTCGTGCAGCGCGCGACGATCGTCGTGGGCTGGGTCTGGCTCGGGCTGCTGTTCGCCCATGCGGCGGACGTGTCGGGATGAGCCGGCCGGGCCACGAGCCGCCGGGGCGGAAGCGGCCGTCCTTCATCGAGCAGGCCCGGCGGGCCCAGATCGTCGAGGCGGCCGCCGAGGTGGTGGCGGAGGTGGGCTACGCCCACACCTCGTTCGCGCGGATCGCCGAGAAGGCCGGCATCAGCAAGAGCGTGATCAGCTACCACTTCGGCGGCAAGGACGAGATCCTCCGCCTGGTGGTGACCCGGCTCTTCGACCGGGGCTGGCAGCACATGGAGCCCCGGATCGCGGCCGAGAAGACGGCCGCCGGGCGGGTGCGCGCGTGGATCGGGTCGCAGCTGGAGTTCTTCCAGGCCCATCGCGTCGAGTTCCTCGCGATGAGCGAGATCATGGCCAACCACCGCGGCGAGGACGGCTCGTACGCCTACTCGGACGAACTCGCCGAGGAGGTCGACGGGATCGCCGAGATCCTCGCCCAGGGCCAGCGCGACGGCGAGCTGCGGTCCTTCGACCCGCGCGGCGTCGCCAACATCATCGTGCGCTGCGTCGACGGCGTGCTGGAGTCATGGGCGATGGACCCCGGCGTCGACCTGGACCAGCAGACCGCCGTGCTCCTCGATTTCATCGACCACGCCATCGGCGCGGGCTAGACCGCCTTCTCCTGGGCCGGGCGCAGCGCCGCCACCAGCGTGGCCGGCTCGTCGGCGAAGAAGCGCACCGTGGTGACCTCTGCCTCGGCGCCCAGCGGGCGGACCGCGGTGACCGGCTCCGACAGCTCGACCACCACGTTCACCTGCGACGCCACCGCCACGGTCAGCCGCTCGTCCTCGACCCTGAACAGGCCGGCCTCGCTGTAGGAGCGCACCGTGCGCACCGAGGCGACGAGCTCGCGCGGGATGCGCAGGTCGAAGAAGGCGCCGTACCTGATCCGCAGCTCGCGGCCGGTGACGACGTGCGGCCGGGTGACGCAGGCGGCCACCACCGCGAACCCGACGAGCAGCCCGTACAGGTCGGCGACCAGGATCGGCACGCGGATCCAGGCCGGCACGTCGAAGGCGCGCAGCACCACCTCCACCACCACGACCTCGACGGCCATCATGACCAGGAGGAGGATCATCGTCGCGGACTGGGCCCTGGAGTAGGACACCGCCAGCGCGCCGGGCGGCACGCCGTCCCTGCGGCGGGCGACCCACAGCGCGAGGCTGGCCATGCCCTTGGCGTCGAACCCGGCGATCCTGCGCAGCACCCTCACGCCTGCTCCTTCAGCATGTCGACCATCAACCGGAACACCTCGCCCTGCGCGGGTGTCAGCTCTTCGAGCATGGCGTCGAGCCACGGCCCGCCCTCCGGCGGCAGGTGCTCGATCACCCCGCGCACCAGCTCGTCAGGCATGTGCGCGGCCAGGTCGGCGGCCAGCTCGCGGACCCGCGGATCGCCCGGCTCGGCGTCGGCCAGCCCGTCGAGGCGCCGGTAGAGCTCGTGCGCGCGCTCGCGCATGCCCGGCTCGGCGAGCGGCCGCATCAGCTCGACGATCTCGTCGCGCATCCCGGGGTCGGCGACCGTGTCCATGAGCGTGAGCATCTCGCGGTCCATCTCGGCGAACGTCGACCCCTCCGTGTCCAGGTCGCGCAGCACCGCCGCCATGTCCGGGGAGACCGCCGAGTCGGCCCGCAGCTCCCCCTCCTCCAGCAGAGCCGCCAGCCGGACCCGGCGCGCCGCGATGAGCTCCTGCTGCCTGGCCAGGTCGGAGTCCAGCTCCAGGAGCACCTCGCGCAGGTCCCTGCCCCGGTCGTCGGCGAGCACGTCGCGGATCTCGTCCAGCGACAGCCCCAGCTCCGCCAGCCGGCGGACGCGGGCGAGCAGCACGGCGTCGCGCAACCGGTAGTCCCGGTAGCCGCCGGCCGTCCGCGCCGGCTCGGGCAGCAACCCGAGTTGGTGGTAGTGTCGCACGGTCCGGGTGGACACCCCGACCAGCGCGGCGAGCTCGCCGATCCGCATGCCCTCATTAGAGACCTTGACGCTACGTCAAGGTCAAGCCGGGATGATCGGGGGGATTCGATCAGCCTAGTGGACGCACCCCTGGACGAACGTGGGCGCGCAGTTGGTGGGGGTGTTGCCCCGCACGATCGACCGCGTCAGCGTCACGGCGCCGGGGGCGCCCTCGTTGTCGATGCCTCCCGGGGCGTTGTTCGCCGTGTTGCCGTTGACGATGCTGCGGATGATGGACGCGGTGCCGGGACCGATGTTCGCCACGCCCCCTCCGGCGGTGCCGGCCGTATTGTCGTTGACGACGCTTCCGGTCACCACCAGGATTCCGTCGCTGGCTATTCCTCCGCCTTTCTCCCCGGCGCGGTTGTTGTTGACGATGGTGTCGATGAACGTCATTCTCCCGTCATTCGCCGCACCGCCGCCGTTCCTGGTCGCGGAGTTGTTTTGGATATTGCTGTTCGACACGTTGACGACGGCTCCGGCGACGCCGCCGAGACCACCGGAAAAGGTGGCGGTGTTGTTCCGGATGAACACTCTGTTGAGGTTCGTGGTCCCGCTGTTGACGGCGACGGCTCCGCCGAATCCCCCTGGGGAGGTCCTCGCGTCACCGCCGAGGAGCTTGACCCGGTCGAGGTTGAAGTCGCTGTTGACGGTGAACAGGCGGAACGCGTCCGCCGCAGGGTCCCGCTGGATCGTGCTGTTGCCCCCGCGGATGGTGAGGGGCGCGTCGATGGCCGGAAGCGGGCCGGTCAAGTCGTTCAGGACGTATCTGCAGCCGGGCGTCAGATAGAGCGTCGCGCCCGACGCGGCGTTGTCGATCGCCTTCACCAGTGCGCGCCCGGAGCACGGTACGCTCGCCCCCGCGCCGGCCGCCGGCGCTCCGACCGCGAGCGCGGCGGCCGAGAGAACGGCGCCTCCGATGATGGCGCGAATTCCGTTTATATACATCGAGCCGTTCCCCCGAATCGGACTGATGGTGAAATGAGTCGCATTGAGCGTGATGGTCATGCCCATGGCACAGAAGCCCTACACGTAAGACTTATCGGACATAGACATGAAAGCAGTTCATTTCTCACATAGTCCCTATTCGGGGCCGTTAACAGGCACAGCTGATGCCGAACTACCGGTTGTCCCTACCATGGGGTGATGATCTCCGTCATGACCGGGGCCGGCATCTCGACCGGGTCCGGGATCCCCGACTACCGCGGTCCCAGCGGGCTGTGGCGCCAGGACCCCGACCACGAGAAGCTCGTCACCATCGGCTACTACCTCGCCGATCCCGAGATCCGGCGCCGGTCCTGGGCGTTCCGCCGGGGCAGCCCGGCGCGGACGGCCGAGCCCAACGCCGCGCACCGGGCGCTGGTGGAGCTGGAGCGGGCCGGGCGGCTCGATCGGCTGATCACGCAGAACGTCGACGGCCTGCACCAGAGGGCGGGGTCCAGCCCTGACCGGGTGCTGGAGCTGCACGGCAACATGTTCGGCGTCGTGTGCGTCGGATGCGGCGACCGCTCGACGCTGGACGAGGCGCTGGACCGGATCGACAACGGCGAGCAGGATCCCGCCTGCCGGGAGTGCGGCGGGATCCTGAAGACGACCACGGTCATGTTCGGCGAGAACCTGTCTCAGGACGTGATCGCCGAGGCGGCCGAGGCCGCCGAACGGGCCGAGGTGTTCGTCGCCGTCGGGACGTCGCTGCAGGTGATGCCCGCCGCGTCGCTCGCCGCGCTGGCCGAGCGCAACGGGGCGCGGCTGGTCATCGTGAACGCCGGGCCGACCCCGTACGACGACCTGGCCGACGAGGTGATCAGGGACCCGATCGGCGAGGCGGTGCCCCGGCTGGTGGCGCGGCTCATCGGCTGAGCTGGAGCCGGTCCGCCGGGAACGGGGTGACGGGCGTCGACAGCGTCCTGGCCTGGCCCGGCCCGCAGAGCGCGAGCAGGAGGTGGCCGACGAAGGCGGCGTCGATCGGGTGGGGGACGATCTGGCCGTTCTCGTCGACGGTCTGGTACTTGGCGCGGTTCAGGCCCACGGAGATCTGGCGGCTGCCATCGGGGCTCGACAGCGACTGGGTGATCATGCCGAACACGCCGCCGTCGTGGCCCCAGAAGCGGCCGCAGGGCAGGTCGAGCGCGTAGAGGCCGAGACCGTACTCGATGACGCCGCCCCCGGCGGACACGGGCACGGTCCGCCGCATCTCGGCGAGCTGGGCGGCGCCGACCAGCTCACCCTGGAGCAGCGCGCGGTAGAAGCGGTTGAGGTCGTCCATGGTCGACACGACGGCCCCGGCCGTCCCGGCCCACGACATGTCGTAGACGCCGTAGTCACGCGGCGGGTCGATCAGCCCGTACATGGACTCGTACGCGCCGGAGCTCGGCCCGGGGATGCGCGGCGTGCGCGGGAAAGACGTGTGCCGCAGCCCGGCCTCGCGGATCACGTGGCGGGTGATGTACGCCTCGGCGTCCGTGCCGGTGACCTTCTCCAGCAGCAGTCCGGCGAGGATGTAGTTGGTGTTGGAGTACGAGCCGGGCGTCGCCCCCGGCTGCCCCGTCGGCGCGGCCTGGAGACCGAGACGCGCCAGCTCCTCGGGCTCGATGCGGCGGAAGCGGTGCTCGTCCAGGCTGGCCGTGGAGCCCTCCAGCAGCGAGGGGAAGGCGCCGGGGATGTAGTCGGCGATGTGGCTGGTGTGGTTGAGCAGCATGCGCACCGTGATCCGGTCGCCGGGGACCAGGTCCGGCAGGTAGCGGCTCACCGGCGCGTCCAGCTCTACCGTGCCGCGCTCGACCTGCTGGAGCACCGCGACCGAGGTGAACGTCTTGGTGATGCTGCCCACCCGGTGCACCATGTCGGGCTTCACCGGCCGCCGGGTGCGCACGTCGGCCACGCCGGAGGCGCCCTTCCAGGTGTCGCGCCCGTCGCGTACCGCCGAGTAGACCCCGTACATGCCGGCCTCGTGGACGGCGTCCAGCGACTCCCGCAGCTCGCCCCCGCCGGGCGCGGCCGCCTGGGCGGGAACGGCGACCGCCCCGGCCACGACCAGCGCGCTCACCCCCGCGAGCACGCGTGTCATGATCGACATCTGCTACCTCCGGACTCGGCGTCAACGTCACGCACGAGCCTGGTCGATCATGGGCCGCCGGGGCCAGTCCGCTCAGTCACCGGCCGGGCATGACACCTGTCATCCCTGCGCCATGACAACCGGATTCGTATGATCCCCTCATGAATCCCCTCGACCGCATCGCCCGGGTCCGCCTGTCGTCCGTCTACCTGCCGCTCGACACACCGGTCAGCGACGCCAAGGTGCTCACCGGGCGGCAGCGGCCGATGACCGAGGTCGCCTTCCTGTTCGCCGAGATCATCACCGAGGGCGGCCTGGAGGGGATCGGGTTCTGCTACTCCAAGCGGGCGGGCGGCCCCGGCCAGTACGCGCACGCCTGCGAGATCGCCCCCGAGCTGATCGGCGAGGACGCCAACGACATCCCCAGGCTGTGGGAGAAGCTGGTGTGGGCCGGCGCGTCCGTGGGCCGCGGCGGGCTGTCGATCCAGGCCGTCGCCGCTTTCGACATCGCGTTGTGGGACCTGAAGGCCAGGCGGGCCGGGCTGCCGCTGGCCAAGCTGCTGGGCGCGCACCGCGACTCGGTGCGCTGCTACAACACCTCGGGCGGTTTCCTGCACGCCCCGATCGAGCGGGTGCTGGAGAACGCCGCCGCGGCGCTGGAGCGCGGCATCGGCGGCATCAAGATCAAGGTGGGCCAGCCCGACGGGCGGGCCGACCTGGCCAGGGTGCGGGCGGCGCGCGAGCTGCTGGGCGAGGAGGTGCCGCTGATGGTCGACGCCAACCAGCAGTGGGACCGGCCGGCGGCGGCCCGGATGGGGCGGGCGCTGGAAGAGTTCGGCCTGGTGTGGATCGAGGAGCCGCTCGACGCGCACGACCACGCCGGGCACGCCGCGCTGGCCGCCGCGCTCGACACGCCCGTCGCCACCGGCGAGATGCTGACCAGCGTCGCCGAGCACGCCGAGCTGCTGCGCGCGGGCGGCGCCGACATCCTGCAGCCGGACGCGCCGCGGATCGGCGGCGTCACCCCGTTCCTGCGCCTGGCCGCGCTCGCCGAGCACCACCGGGTGCAGCTCGCCCCGCACTTCGCCATGGAGATCCACCTGCACCTCGCTGCCGCGTACGGGCAGGAGCCCTGGGTGGAGCACTTCGAGTGGCTGGAGCCGCTGTTCGAGGAGCGGCTGGAGATCCGCGACGGGCGCATGCTCGTGCCCGACCGGCCGGGGCTCGGCCTCACGCTGAGCGAGCAGGCGGCCGGGTGGACGGCCGAGCGGCGCGAGTTCACCCGCCCGGCCTGATCGGCGGGCCGGGGGTCAGGCGGCGACGACCAGCGCCTGCGGCGCGGCCTGCTTCATCCGGGTGCGCAGCCACAGCATCTGGGCGGCGGTCTCGCTCTCGCACACGGAGACCACGCCCAGCAGCTCCCGGTCCCTGGCGCCCTGCGCGGCCTGGCCGATGAGCGTCCACGAGATGTCGCACTCGGCCGCCATCAGGTAGAGGTCGTGCAGGTCGCGCAGCAGCCCGAGCCCGCCGGTGCGGGAGCCGGAGAACAGGGTGGAGTGCAGCCGCTCCGGCTCGTCCGGCGACTCCTCCGAGTAGCACTCGGCGAACGGCCGCAGCCGACCGGCGTGCGCGTCGCACTGGGCGGCCAGCCGCTCGCACACGTGGAACACGTCCGGTTCGTCCTTGTGCTGCTCCCCGACCTCACGGAAGGCGGACGCCAGCTCGGTCTGCGAACGGTGCAGCAGCCCCAGGTAGTGGGCGAGATGCATGGCTCACTCCTCCTCGACGTGCTCGTCCGCCTCGGCGGCGGGCCCGCCGGCGGTGACCGGGACGCGTGGGTCGGCCGGCCGGTTGCCGACGGTGGGCGCGGCCGACACCGCACCCTCCGCCGCGGCCACCTTGCTCAGCCGGACCGCGGCCACCTTGAAGATCGGCTGCTTGGACACCGGGTCCCAGCTCGTCATCGTCAGCTCGTTCGCGGCGCGCGCCGCCCCGTCGCCCGGCCCTGACTCGTCCCGGTCCCAGTAGCCGTAGTGGAACGGCACGAACACCGTGCCCTTACGGGTGCCGCACACCCGCGCCCTGGCCTCCAGCGCGCCGCGCGGCGACTCCACCCGCACCAGGTCGCCCTCGCCGACCCCCAGCTCGGTGGCGTCCGCCGGGCTGATCTCCACCCACGGCTCCGGCGCCGCCGCGGCGAGCTGCGGGGCGCGGCCCGTCTTGGTCCGGGTGTGGAACTGGTAGACGGTGCGGCCGGTGGTCAGCGTCAGCGGATACTCCTCGCCGGGCACCTCCGGCGACGGCTGGTACGGGGCCGCTTTCAGGAACGCGCGTCCGCGCGGCTCCTTGGCCCGGTAGCTCTCCTCGCCGTGGGCGGCGCCGGTGACCAGGTCGTGCCCGTACGTCTCGCAGTAGTCAGGGTCGGTGTTGAACCTGCCGCCCGCGTACAGCCGCTCGGTGCCGAGCGGCCACTGCACGCCGCCGCCGCGCAGCAGCTCGTACGTGATGCCGGTGTAGTCGCACGGCCGCCCCGCCGAGCAGGCCTGCCAGGCCCGGTACGCGGACTCCGGGTCGTGCCACTTGATCAGCGGGGCGCCGTCCTTGTCGCGGAAGTCCATGCGGCGCGCGTAGTCCAGGAAGATGTCCAGGTCGGAGCGGGCCTCGCCGGGCGGGTCCACCGCCTTGTCCGACAGGTGCACCGTACGGTCGGCGCAGGTGAACGTGCCGGTCTTCTCCCCCCAGGTGGCGGCGGGCAGCACCACGTCGGCCAGCATCGCCGTCTCGGTCATGAAGATGTCCTGGACGACGACGAACAGGTTCTCCTGGGCCAGGATGCGGCGGATGCGCGCCAGGTCAGGCAGGGAGACGGCGGGGTTCGTGGCCGAGATCCAGAGCAGCTTGATCGAGCCCTGCTCGGCGTAGCGGAAGATCTGCATGGCGTGCGTCGGCGGCGCCCAGTGCGGGATGACGGACGAGTCGACGTTCCACAGCCGGGCCAGCTCGTCGATGTGTGCGGGGTTGTCCCAGTTACGCATGCCGGGCAGGTCGCCGTCCGCGCCGGTCTCACGGGTGTTCTGCGCGGTGGGCTGCCCGTTCATCTGGTACAGGCCCGCGCCCGGGCGGCCGAGCATGCCGCGCAGCAGGTGGAGGTTGTTGACCTGGCACGCGGCCGCGGTGGCCTGGTTGGACTGGTAGAAGCCCTGCAGGACAGTGGAGAGCAGCCTGCGGCAGGTGCCGATGATCTCCGCCGCGCGTTCGATGTCGCGTACGGGCACGTCACAGATCTCGGCGGCCCACTCCGGCGTGCAGTCGCGCACCGTCTCGGCCAGTTCGTCGAAGCCGAGGGTGTGGGCGCGCACATACCGCTCGTCGTACCAGCCCCTGTCGAGCAAGCGGTGGACGAGCGCGTTCATCAGCGCCAGGTTGGTGCCGGGGCGCACGGCCAGGTGCACGTCGGCCTCGCGGGCGACGGCGGTCTGTCGCGGGTCGACGGCGATCAGCGCGGGCGGGCGGGGGCCGCGGCGGCGGTCGAGCATGCGCATCCACAGCACGGTCTGCGTCTCGGCCACGTTGTGCCCCCACAGCGCGATGGCGTCGCAGTGGTCCACGTCGGTGTAGGAGCCGGGCTGGCCGTCGGTGCCGAAGCTCTCCTTCAGCGCCGCCGCCGCGGTCGCGGTGCACAGCCTCGTGTTGCCGTCCATGTGCGGCGTGCCGATGCCGGCCTTGCCGATCACGCCGAGCGTGTAGTACTCCTCCAGGTACAGCTGGCCGCTGGTGTAGAAGCCGAAGTGGCCCCAGCCGCCCGGCCCGTCGAGCAGCTCGCGCGAGCGGGCCGTGATCCGGCCCATCGCGTCGTCCCAGCCGGTCTCGACCAGCCGGCCGTCCTGCCTGACCAGCGGCCGGGTGAGCCGGTCGGGGCTGTTGTTGGCCTGCCAGCCGTACAGGTCCTTGGGGTCGAGCCTGCCCCGGTTGACACGGTCGCCGGCGCGCCCGCGCACGCCGACGATCCGTCCTCCGGCGACCGCGATGTCCATCGCGTCGCCGTTGCTGTGCAGGATCGAGGCCGCCCGGACCCAGCGGTCCACGTCGGCCTCGGCGACGCCCTCCTCCAGGAACATGTCCACCCGTACGGGCCAGGTGGCGCGCTGTCCGATCTCCCGGGGCAGCACCCGGCGCACCGGTCCGGGCAGCGACGCCGCCACCCGTTCGGCCGCCGAGGGCGGGCCGTAGGGGGTGCGCCTCCCCCACGGATCTGCGATGCGATCGGACATGTCGGCGGTCCTTTCCACGACGCTCGGTCAGGGGGATGCCCGGGGCAGCTACCCTGACCGGCGCTAGGAACACGGACCTGTCAGAGGTGTCCCTGGCTGCCCGCGGTGGCCAGCTCGCGCAGCTCCTCGGTGAGGCTCTCGCGGACCTTGGTCATGATGCGGCCCTGGGTGGCCTCGTCGGTGACCTCGAACACCACCCGGGCGAGGAACACCGCTCTTCGATCGTCGACCCCGGCCCTGGCGCCCACCCTGCGGATGAACTCCTCGCGGCCGAAGTGCTCCCCGGTGCCGAGGCCGCCGTAGACCTCGGTGCGGCGCAGGTTCTCGCCGATCTCGTGTGGCAGCTGGGCTGCGAGCTTGTCGGCCAGGCTCTCCGGCAGCCGTTCGCCGAGCGTCTCCAGCGACGCCCGGATGGCCCGCTCGGCGTGTGCCCGGTCGCCCAGACGGGCTCGGGCCTGTACTTGGCCAACGAAGTCGTCATGTCTCATGATTTCCCCCTTTGTCCTTACCAGCGGCTACCCGGTCACCGGACCATCACAGAGGGGCTGACACCAGAAATCGGTAAAGCTCCACCAGCACTGACGATCTAGGAGCCGACCTCGTACGCCCTGATCTCGGCGGCGGGGATCTCGACGGCCCGCACCTCGACGGCGGGCACCTCCAGCGCGGGCACCTCGACGGCCGGGACGCACTCGTTCCGGTCGTTGCAGGCGTACGGCCTGATCAGGTTGCCGCGCATCAGACGCGGCCGGACCAGCGGCGCCCGGACGAGGGGAGGCCTGACCACGGACAGGACGACGCCTCCGTCCTTCGGCTCGGCCTGGCACACCTCCGGCGTCGAGACGCCCTCGGCGTGCTGCGCGGGCGCGCTTGCGCCCTCGGCGCGCACCGGGTCGAGCTTGATGCCGCCCGCGTCCAGGCCGGGGATCTCGACGGGCGGGATCTCGACGGCGGGGATCGACACCGGCGGGATCGACGCGGCCCCCAGGCAGCCGCCGGGCGCGGGCTTGATCTCGGTGCACTGGGCGGGGATCCGCTGGGCGGGGAGGTCCACCCCCGGGATGGTCACCTCGGGGACGACCTCGCCGCCGATCCGTACCTCGGGGATCACCACCGGGTCCGCGTGCACGGCCGGGATGTCGACCGCCGGGATGAGCTCGCCGTGCCGGCAGCCCGTCGGCTCGGGGGGCGCGCTCTCCGGCGTGGCCGACCGCGCGGCCGGGGACTGCCGCTCCGCGCCGCCGCCGCCCATCGCGCCGCAGGCGGCGAGCATGATCGCCAGGAGGGGGGCCAGGACGCTCGTGATCGCTGATTTCCGGCTCACGGTGAGCACGGTAGGGCATCGACCTTCAGGATCTGTTCAGAGCCGCGAAACGGTGCACGGTGTCCGAGTGGAGCACGCGGTGGAACGCCGGCGCCTGCCCGCCGGCCCGGCCGGTCGCGGTGACCACGGTGACCACCACGTACGGGCCGGCGCCCGCCACACCGGCCTTGCCGTACGCGTACTTGGCATGCGTGCCGCCCCGCCGCCACCGGATCGCGTCCGACGTCCGCTTGGACAGGCTGACGGCGGCGGCCCGGGCGCGGTGCTCGGTGGGGAAGGCCAGCAGGAGCTGGACCGCCCGGAGCTTCCCGTCCCGGGCGGAGTAGGCGATCTGGGCGGCGTGGTCGCAGTGGTTCCTGCCCAGCACGCGGCCCCTGCCGTCCACGGGGTCGCAGGTGGGGTGGTCCCAGCCGCCCACCTTGGCGGCCGTGAGCTCGCGGCCCAGGTCACGGTCGCCGAACTCCTCGTGGCTCAGCCGCGTGTCCACCGGGGCCGCCGTCGTGTGGTGCGGCGTCAGCGTGGGGGGATCGGCGGGCGGCGCCGGGATCGCGTGCAGCTGGTACGTGATCGCCGCGACCACCGCCCCGCCGCCGGCGAGCACGGCCGCGGTGACGGCCAGGCCGACCGCCAGCGCACCCCGCCGCCTCCTGTCGGTCTCGCGCTCCGGCGCGTACAACCGCGGCGCGGGCCCGTCCGGCGCGTACGGGGGAACCCCGAAGTCAGCGGGCGCGTACCTCCCACCGGCCCGCCGCAGCACCCTCCTGAACCTCCCGCCCCGCCCCTCCCCCACGGGCTCGCGAGCGTGGTCGTCCCGGGATGGCGGATCGTCGCCCGCTGAAAACGACATATCCCGTATTCTGCTGAAATTTCACCACAGCGACCCAAGCTTTCCGATCATGCGACCCAGCCGTTCCACCCCCGTTCAGAGAACGACCCGGTACGACGCCGTATCCCGCCGCCGGAACCCCGCCCGCTCGTACAGCCGGTTCGCCGCCTCCCGCTCCGGCCGGGACGTCAGGTCGACCGTGCGCGCCCCCCGCTCCCTGGCCAGCTCCAGCGCCCGCCCGGTGAGCGCCGCCCCCACCCCCTGGCCGCGCGCCGCCCCGTCCACCACGACGTCCTCGATCCGCGCCCGCACCCCGGAGGCGAGCGGGTAGACCACCAGCGTGAGCAGGCCCACGACGACGCCCCCGGCCCGCGCGGCCAGCACGGTGTTCACCTCGGAGCGGACTACCCGCTCCACCGCCTCCCGGTCGATCGCCGCCCCGGCGGAGAGCTGGGGCAGCAGCCGCCCGAACGCCGCCACGACCTCGTCACTCGCGTCACGCACGGCCTCGATCACGACACTCATGCCACGACCCTACGGAAGCCGTCGGTCTTGTCGTCGCAACGGTGGGTAGCGTGCGGGGTATGGGGGATTCATACACGCTGGGTCCGGAGACGGGGCAGTTGCTGGTCGAGACGAGGCGTACCGGTCTGGGCGCCAAGGCCGGTCATGACCTGACGATCGAGGCGGACCGATGGCGCGGCGAGGCCGTGGTCGATCTCGACGACCCGGGGGCGAGCCGGGTGAGCGTCGAGGTGGAGGCCGGGTCCCTGCGGGTGGTGTCGGGGACGGGCGGGGTGAAGCCGCTCACCGACTCCGACCGGCGCGACATCGCGCGCAACATCCAGGAGAAGGTGCTCCACACCGGCCGGTTCCCGGCGATCGCGTTCCGGTCGCGGCAGGTCACCGGGACGCGGGAGTCGTTCCGGGTGGAGGGCGAGCTGACGATGGCGGGTCAGACGCGGCCGCTCACCCTCGACTGCCGGTTCGACGGCGAGCGGGTGCGGGGCCGCGCGACGGTCAAGCAGAGCCTCTGGGGCGTCAAGCCGTACTCGGCGTTCTTCGGCGCGCTCAAGCTGGACGACGACGTCGAGGTGCGCTTCGACGTCGAGCTGGTCAGCGCGGCTTCCTGAAGAGCGTCTCCTGGGTGATGCTGGCGGCGAGCCGGCCGTCGCGGGTGTGGATGGTGCCGGTGTACCAGCCGCGCCCGGCCGACACGGTGTGCGGCACCAGGTCCATCAGCACCCACTCGTCCATGCGGGCCGGCCGGTGGAACCAGACCGCGTGGTCCAGGCTGGAGCCCGAACGCGCGCCCTCCCCGTGCGGGACGCCGGTCACCCCGCTGGAGATGTCGGAGAGGTACGTGAGCACGCACGCGTGCAGGAGCTGACCACCGGGCAGGTCCTGGGTGCAGCGGGCCCAGAACCGGGTGGGCCATTCGGCCGCCTCGTACGGCTGCGGCGGCAGCCGGCTGTCCATGGAGAACAACCGGGGCAGGCGGACGGGTTCGAGCCCGTCCGGGTCCGGCGCGTCGGGCGCGGGGTGGATCTGCACGTCCGCGCCGGCCTCGGGGACGTGGAAGGACGCCGACATGTTGAAGATGACCTTGCCGTTCTGGATGGCGACCACCCGCCGGGCGGAGTACGACCGGCCGTCCCTGTCACGGTAGACGCGGAACACGGTCGGCCGGGCCGCGTCGCCGCTGCGCAGGTAGTAGCCGTGCAGTGAGTGCGGCAACCGGTCGGGCTCCACCGTGTCGCCCGCCGCGGCCAGCGCCTGCGCGGCCACCTGTCCCCCGTACAGCGGGAACGGTTCCTCGAAGACGGTCGTGCCCCGGTAGAGGTCCTCTTCGAGCTTCTCCAGTGTCAGCAGGTCGAGCACGGTGGGAGCGGCCACGGGGCTGAAGGTCGGCATGAGGCAGACGGTAGAGGACGCGGCGGACCTGGCGCGAGCCGGGGGTGGCCGCTGTGAGAAGCTCGGCGGGTTGTCCGGAATGAGAGGAGTGTCCGGTGGCCGAGGCCGAGGACGAGCTGGTTTACGAGGTCGACGGCGGGGTGGCGGTGATCCGGCTGAACCGCCCGCGCTCCCTGGGCGCGTTCACCTGGCCGATGATCGACGCGTGGGCGCGGGCGCTGCGCGAGGCGCAGGACGACGAGGGCGTCCGGGTGGTCGTGCTGACCGGCACCGGCGAGGGCTTCTGCAGCGGCGTCGACCTGAGGGCGCTCGACGAGATCGAGGCGACGCCGATCGAGCGCAAGCGCATGCTGACCGACCGGGTCCACAAGGTCGCGCGGGCGGTCGAGGACCTGGACAAGCCGCTGATCGCCGCGGTCAACGGGGTCGCGGTCGGCGCCGGGATGGACATGGCGCTCATGTGTGACATGCGGTTCGCCGCCCGGTCGGCCCGGTTCTCCGAGGGCTACATCCGCATCGGCCTGGTCCCCGGCGACGGCGGCGCGTACTTCCTGCCCCGGCTGGTCGGCCCGGCCAAGGCGATGGAGCTGCTGATGACGGGCGACTTCGTCGACGCCGACGAGGCGCTGCGGCTGGGCATCGTCAACCGGGTCTACGACGACGCGGCGCTCATGGCGGAGACGATGGAGTTCGCCAGGGGCATCGCGGCCAAGCCGCCGATCGCGATCTCGATGATCAAGCGGGCGGTCCACCAGTCGATGCGCACCGACCTGCGCACCAGCCTTGACCTGATCTCCTCCCACATGGCGATCGTGCAGGCGACCGACGACTACGCGGAGGCCATGAGCGCGTTCCGCGAGAAGCGGCCCGGCGACTACCGCAACCGTTGACACGGCAGAACATTATTCGATAGGCCAGGAGCATGGTCGCAGCCGACGAGTTCGAAGAGATCCTCAAGCAGGTACGCCAGTTCGTCCGCAACCGGGTCGTGCCGAGAGAGCAGGAGATCGCCGACTCCGACGCGATCCCCGACGACCTCCGCCGCCAGGCGGCCGACATGGGCCTGTTCGGCTACGCCATCCCCGCCGAGTACGGCGGGCTGGGGCTCGACATCACCCAGGACGTCCGGCTCGGCTTCGAGTTCGGTTACACCAGTCTCGCGTTCCGGTCGATGTTCGGCACCAACAACGGCATCGCCGGCCAGGTCCTGGTCGGGTTCGGCACCGAGGAGCAGAAGGGCCGCTGGCTGCCGTCGCTGGCCTCCGGCGAGGTCACCGCGGCGTTCGCGCTGACGGAGCCGGAGGCGGGCTCCGACCCGTCGGGGCTGAAGACCACGGCGGCGCCCGACGGCGACGGCTGGGTGATCGACGGCGGCAAGCGGTTCATCACCAACGCCCCGATCGCCGGGTTGTTCGTGGTGTTCGCCCGGGTCCGCCCGGCGGACGCGGCGGGCAGCGGCATCGCGGTGTTCCTGGTGCCGGCCGACGCTCCCGGGGTCGCGGTGGGGCCCAAGGACGCGAAGATGGGCCAGGAGGGCGCCTGGACCTCCGATGTCACGTTCACCGAGGTCAGGGTCGGCGCGGACGCGCTGGTCAGCGGCGAGGTCGACGCCGGTTTCCGGGCGGCCATGACCGTGCTGGCGCGCGGCCGGCTGCACATGTCGGCGATGGCCGTCGGCCTGATGGAGCGGGCGCTCGACGAGTCGGTGGCGTTCGCCGCGCACAACCGGCAGGGCGGCCGGCCGGTCGGCGACTACCAGCTCGTGCAGGCGATGCTCGCCGAGCAGAAGTCCCTGTGCATGGCCGGCCGGGCGATGGCCGCCGAGGCCGCCCGGCTCTGGCTGTCCGGCGAGGACCGCAGGCTCGCGCCGTCCGCCACCAAGCTGTTCTGCACCGAGTCGGCGGGCCGGGTCGCCGACCTGGCCGTCCAGGTGCACGGCGGCAGCGGCTACATGCGCGGCGTGCCGGTCGAGCGCATCTACCGCGACGTGCGCCTCCTGCGCCTGTACGAGGGGACCAGCGAGATCCAGAAGCTGATCGTCGGGCGCGAGCTGATGCGCGGGGCACGCGCGTGACCCCGGCCGGAATGTCCGCCCCGCTGGAGGGCCTGCGCGTCGTCGAGCTGTCCGGATACGTGGCCACGCCGCTGTGCGGGATGACGCTGGCGCAGCTCGGCGCCGACGTGGTCCGGGTGGAGCCGATCGGCGGCCAGGCCGACCGCTCCCGATGGCCGCTCGGCCCGTCCGGCACCAGCCTCTACTGGACCGGGCTCAACAAGGGCAAGCGGGCCGTCGAGGTCGACTTCCGCTCCGACGAGGGCCGCGCGGTCATCGCCGACCTGGTCGAGCGGCGCGGCGTCGTGGTGGCCAACGCCGATCTGCCGGGGCTCTCGTACGAGAAGCTCCGTGAGCGCCGCAAGGACCTGATCCACGCGCTGCTCACCGGCAGGCGCGACGGCGGCACCGCGGTCGACTACACGGTCAACGCCGAGACCGGGCTGCCCGCGGTGACCGGGCCGGCCGGGGAGGCGGGGCCGGTCAACCACGTGCTGCCGGCCTGGGACATCGCGGCCGGGCTCTACCTGGCGACCGGGCTGCTGGCCGCCGAGCGCCACCGGCTGCTGACCGGCGAGGGGCGGCGCATCACGGTGGCGCTGCGCGACGTGGCGCTGTCCATGGTCGCCAACCTCGGCTATCTCGCCGACGCCCAGCTCGGCGGCGAGCCGCGGACGAAGGACGGCAACCACTTCTACGGCGGCTACGGGCGCGACTTCCGCACCGCCGACGGCCGGCGCGTCATGCTCGTGGTGCTCACCTCGCGCCACTGGTCCGACCTGCTCGCCCTGACGGGACTGACCGCCGCGGTCGAGGCGGTGGAGCGGGCGCTCGGCGCCGACTTCCGCCGCGACTCCGACCGGTACGCGCACCGCGCGGTCATCGGCGGGCTGCTGGAGCCGTGGTTCGCGGGGCGGCCGTTCGCCGAGGTGGACGCGGCGCTGTCGGCCAGGCGGCTGCTGTACGCGCCGTACCGGACGTTCGAGGAGCTGGCCGCGGACCCCGATGCGCTGCTGGCCGGCAACCCCGTCCTGGGGATGCTCGACCAGCCCGGCGTCGGCCCGCACCTCTCGGCGGGCTCGCCGGTGGTCGTGGACGGCGAGCAAAGCCCGCCGCGCCCGGCGCCGTCCGTCGGCCAGCACACCGGCGAGGTGCTGCGGGAGGAGCTCGGCTACTCGGCGGCGCGCCTCGCGGCGCTGCGCGACCAGGGCGCGATCGGCTGACCCGTCACCCGGCGGACGCGATCATGCGGCGGATCAGGGTGTGCAGGTAGGCGCGGAAGGACTCCACCACGCCCGGCTGGACCGGCTCGCCGCGCTTCTGCGGCCAGTCGGGCGACACGTGGCGCATGCCGCCCGACAGGAACCCGTAGACGCACCACACCACGGTCCAGACGAGGTGGTCGCCGTCCACGTCGTCCGGCGTCAGCTCCCGGATGGTCTCCGCCACCTCCAAGGCGAGCGGGCGCGAGAACATGCCCTCCAAGTCGGGCGTGTCGGCGGCGTCGCCCGTCCAGCGGTGCAGCCACAGCGACAGATAGTCGGTGTGCGCGATGTTGTAGTCGAGATAGGCGTCGGCCAGGTCGAGCGCCCCCTGGACCCCGGGGACGAAGGACCTGAGCGCCGGCTCCATGGCCGCCCGCTCGGCGTTGACGGCGCGGACCATCACCTCGTGGTAGAGCTCCGGCTTCTCGCCCACCGTCTCGACCAGCCGGTCCACGTCGGTCCCCGCCGCCTCGGCGATCATCCGCATCGACGTCCAGTCGTATCCCACCTCGGCGAACATCCTCGTCGCCACGCCGATCAGCCGGTCCGTCTCCGCATCCATGACCATCACCTTAAGTGATGAAACCATCACCCTCCGGAAGGCTCTCGTCGTACTCGCAGGGCGTCAGGTGCGGCGGTAGGCCAGGCGGCGCAGCAGGATCTCGGCGGGGCCGCGGTGGTCGGCGCGGCGCATCAGGTCGGCGATCAGCAGCGAGACGAGCCAGGTGGCCACGGCCACGCCGGTGGCGCCGGCGATGCCGAGGTCGTCCTGCAGGCCGAGCCCGAAGGGGAAGAACACCACGACGAACGCGATCGACTGGAACAGGTACAGGCTCATCGAGCGGCGGCCGAGCGCTTCGACGGCGGTGATCAGGGGACCACGGCCGCGGGCGGCCAGCGGGGTGATCAGGCCGACGGCGCAGGCCATGGCGATGCCGCCGAAGTATCCGGTGAGCGGCTGCGCGATCGAGGCCGCCACCACGGCCGGGCCGGACGCCCCGGTCCACAGGCCGGTCTGGATGAGCGCGGCGGGGACGGAACCCACGACGGACACGACAGTGGCGATCACCGTGAAGCGGACCAGGAGGCGCCGGTGCCGCTCCGGCTCCTCCAGGATGCGCCGCCGGGCCGCCCACATCCCGAAGAGCACCGCGGGCAGCACGATGACGGTGCCGAGGACCAGGCCGAACGGCCAGCCGGCCATCCTGGTGACGAACAGCTCGCCGAAGCCCCGCGCCCCGGCGGCGATGGTGCCGAGGGAGAAGGTGGAGAGCCCTTGCATCAGCGCCACCCACATGGCGAACCCGACCACGGCCGTGGCGGGCACCATGAGCGTCCCCGCCGTCCACAGCAGCGCCTTGTCCCCGCGCCGGAGCATCCCGGTCAGCACCACGGCCGCCAGCCCGTACGGCGCCAGGATGTCGATCGGGACCAGCAGCGCCACGTGCGCGAACCCGATCGCGATCAGCCACCACCCCCGGCGGCGCAGCAGCTTGCGGACCGTCACCCAGTCGGCGCCGCGCCTGGTCCGGCTGTTCAGGAGCTGAACCAGCGAGTAGCCGAACAGGAAGGCGAACATCGGCCGCGCGTGGTTGTTGACGAACAGCACGTGGAAGAACTCGGAGACCGCGTTGGCCGCGGCGGAGCCCCGGTCGACGGCCACCACGAACAGCGGCGCGTGCGCGAACGCGATGGCCAGCAGCATGAAACCGCGCGCCAGGTCGGGGGCCAGGGCCCTGGCCGTGGTCGCCGGCCTGGCCGGTTCGGACGTCTGCAACACAGGAAGCACCCCGTTCTCCGATGACGTTCTCGTGGCCCCGACGCTACGGACGCGATCACCCGCGGGGAATCCGGCTAGAAATACGACAGGGGTAGACCTAGATGCACCTTCGGCCCGGGCGCGTTCGGTGCCACTAGCGTGGCGGGCATGGACGAACAGGAATGGCAGCAGGAATACGCGATGCTCGCTCTCCGGCTCA
The DNA here is from genome assembly GCF_044458265.1 of Nonomuraea sp. NPDC050478. NCBI lineage: Bacteria > Bacillati > Actinomycetota > Actinomycetes > Streptosporangiales > Streptosporangiaceae > Nonomuraea > Nonomuraea sp. NPDC050478. The sequence goes on from NZ_JBITHT010000005.1 coordinate 413,275, forward strand.
ACCGGCACCTGAACGGAGCCGGGCTCGTCTACCGGGGGCCGGCCGAGTGGAGCAAGCGGGCACAGGCGGAGCCGGTCCGGCCGCCCGGCGACCTGATCGCCGGCGCCGACCGGTTACTGGACCGGGAGCTGACCCCTTACCTGCGGGCCCAGGTGGTCGCGATGCGCGCGGTGGCCCGCTATCTGGACGGCGAGCGGCTCCCGCTGACCGACTACGGCGAGCTCGTGCTGGGGCTGCGGCCGCGGTGGGTGCCCGAGCTCGTGTTCGAGGAGGCGCACGACCGGCTGGACGCGGCGTTGCCCAGGGCCGCCGGCTCGCTGTCCGACCGGCTGCACGCCTGGCAGTCGGCTCACGCGCTGGACCAGATTGACCGGCTGCCCGCGCTGGTGGACAAGGCGGTGGCAGAGACCCGGGCCCGGACGGAGGCGATCGTCCCGCTGCCGCCGGACGAGGTCGTCGGCTGCCACCTCGTGCCGGAGGCGCACTTCCACGCCGCCGGGCACTACGCGGGCGACCTCAAGTCGGTGATCTTCATCAACACCGGCATCCCGTTCAACGTGGCCGACCTGTTCTACGTCGTCGCCCACGAGGGCCATCCCGGTCACATCGCCGAGTCGATGCTGAAGGACCTGGGGGCGACCCGGACGGACCAGCGGGTCCGGTTCATGCTGGCCCCGTCGTTCGCGCTGAGCGAGGGGCTCGGGCTGTGCGCCGAGGAGATCCTCTTCCCGGGGGACGAGGCGCAGGCGTGGCTGACCGACAACGTCCTGGCCGAGCTGGGGATCCGGCCCGACGGCAGCGACTTCGCGGCGATCCACCTGGTCAAGAACGCGCTGTGGGGAGTGTGGGGCAACGTCGCCTTCCTCGCCGCCGAGGGGCGGACGGACGAGGAGCTGGCCGGTTATCTGGCCCGCTGGTGCCTGTACGACGACGCGGAGATCGCCAGGGCGCTGCCGTTGCTGCGGCCGTCGGCGATGAGCCCGTACATGTTCGGATATTTCCACGGATGGGAGCTGTTGCGGCCCTGGCTGGCCGATCCGGCCAACGTCCGCCGCCTGCTCACCGAACAGCTCCTGCCGTCCGACGTGGCGAAACCCGTCTGATCACGACCGGCCGGTCAGCTCGGCATGCCCCGGCCGGGTCGCGCGCGCATAGGAGTGGGTCGTCGCGGCCAGGAGCCCCAGCGCGACGATCCCGATCACGCCGTGGTGCCACTGCCAGCCGATCCCGATGCCGACGAACCCGTCCGCCACCATGATCACGGCTCCGGCGCCGACGCCCGCCAGCGCGACGGCCAGCACGAGCAGCATCAGCGCGCGTGGCACCCGGCGGCCCGGCCCGGTCACCGTCAGCAGGACCAGGGCCGCGCCGAGCAGGCCGTTGGCGGCCGCCATCCACTGCGCGGCCGCCACGTCCATCATCTCGCGGGCGTAGCGCTCGTAGTCGGCCGCCGGAACCACCGGGCCGCCGGGGAAACCCAGCTTGCCCTGCGCGGCGTAGACGGCCTTGCCGGCGGCGTAGCCGAGGAACAGCACCGCCGTCGTGTACGCGGGCCAGCGCGCCTGGCGCACGGTCATGGGCAGCTCCCTGGAGTTCGAGTTCGGTGTTTCCAGGATCGGCGGGCCTCCCGGCCCCGGCCTCCCCCGCACGGGGGAACATGCTCCCCCGCCGGATGTAGAGAACCGCCGGGCGGCTCCGACCACCCGGTGGCAGGCGCGAGAAGGAGCGCCTGGAACTGAAAGGCGATGAGATGAGCAGAGTCATCTGCGACATGGCGATGTCCCTCGACGGCTTCGTGGCCGGGCCGAACCAGAGCCTGGACAATCCGTTCGGCGAGGGAGAGAACGGGCGGCTGACCCGGTGGATGGTCGACGAGCCGGAGCTCCACAAGGCGGAGATCGAGGCCATCACCGCCGCCGGCGCCTTCATCATGGGCCGCAACATGTTCGGCCCCGGCCGCGGCGCCTGGGACCTGGAGTGGAGCGGCTGGTGGGGCGAGGAGCCCCCGTACCACGCGCCGGTCTTCGTGCTGACCCACCACGAGCGCGAGCCGCTGCCGATGAAGGGCGGCACCACGTTCACTTTCGTGACCGGCGGTCCCGAGGAGGCCCTGCGCCTGGCGCGCGAGGCGGCGGGCGACCGTGACGTCGCCATCGCCGGCGGCGGCATGACGGTGAACCAGTACCTGGCGGCGGGGCTGATCGACGAGCTGCGCCTGCACGTCGCGCCGGTGCTCCTGGGCCGCGGCGAGCGGCTGTTCGACGGCCTGGCGGACATCGACCTCGAACCGCTCGGCGAGCCCTCCCGCACCGCGCTCGTCACCCACCTCACGTACCGGCCGGTGAGGTAGCGGACGGGCGGGGCGTTCGCCGCCCCGCCCGGCTATCTGAAGTCCCGGTTGACCCCGGGCAGGGTCAGGGACCTGCGCTCGTTTCCGTACGAGGCCAGGCGCCGCGTGCGCCCCGTGGTGACATCGAGGGCGTACGCGACGAGCTCCCGGCTGCCCGCGACCACCGTGACCTCGTCCCGGTTCAGCCAGATGCCGGTCCCGTCGATCCGGTCGCCCGGCGGCAGGCCCCGCATCGAGACCTTGCGCTGGGTCCGCCCGGTCCTGGCGTCGAGCAGGGTGAGCCTGCCCGGCTTGAGTTCGTCGAACTCGACGGCGACGACCGTGCGGCCGTCCGGGGCGAGCTCGCTGAACATGATGAACACGCCGTCGAACCGCACCGGCTTGCCGCCTCCGGTCACCGGCGTCACCCACAGGTGGATCCGGCGCCGATCCGCTCCTCCGCCACCTTGACGGGGGAGACCACCTCTTCGCCTTCGGCCATGTCCCTGATCACGTGCGCCCCGGCGTCGCGGCTGTAGTAGGCGAGCCTCCGCCCGTCCCGGCTGATCGCGACCGGCACCCGCGGGGCCTTCTTGGAGGAGGTGAGCGCCTGCGGCAGCCGGTACGTCCCCTTCTGGGTGACCACCCGCCACTCCACGGCACTGCAGTCGGAGCGCCGCGTCATCTCGTCGATCTCGCACGGCGTCTGGTACGCGTAGCGGATCGCGCCGACCTTGCCCCGCAGGTCCGGCACGTCCTGCCCCTGTGTCGCGACGATGCCGGCGGGGTGCGGCCAGACCGCCACCGCGCCCGCCGTCGTCGCCGCCAGCGCCGTGACCGCCGCCTCGGTCAGGTCCTCCCGGAAGCGCAGCACGATCACGGCCCGCTGCTTGCGGGTCAGCTGGGCCGGCGCCCGGCGGAGCATGATGCGGTCCGGCGTGGCCTCGTCGTGGGAGACGCCCGCTTCGGGCGGGTGGGCGCTGGGTAACTCCGGGCGGGCGCGGCGCGTCCAGGAGATGTACTGGTTGACGAGCGCCTTGCGGGTGTACGCCTCGGGGTTGCCCTTCCTGTCGAGCTTCGACCACTGCCCTGCGACGTTGGCCAGGACGCTCTGCAGCAGGTCCTCCGCGAGATGAGGGTCTCCGGTGAGCAGGCGCGGTCCGCCGGGCGGAAGGTTGCACCTCAGCGGGATCGCGCGGTGAGGCGGTTGCTGTAGCGGGCGAGCATGGCGGTCTGGGACGTCTCCGGGATCAGCCTGCCGAGAAGCGGTGGGATGCGCCAGTTGGCCGGGTTGCGCTTGGCCATCCGGGAAACCAGGGAGATGTGCGGGTATCGGGCTTTCTCGTAGGCGCGCAACCGTACCGCCGGGTCGCCGTCCCTGGCCAGCTCGCGCCCGAGCACCCAGACGTCCTCCAGGGTCTGGTTGGCGCCCTGGCCCAGGGTGGGCGGCATGATGTGGGCCGCGTCGCCGAGCAGGGTGACGCGGCCCTTCCCCCACACCGGGCCGACCTTGCGCCAGTGGTGGCCGAAGAAGGTGAGATCGGCTTCGGTGGCGGCGGCGAGCACCTCGGGCACCGGTGACGCCCAGTGGCCGAACCGGCGCCGCAGCTCGGCCAGCGGCGCGTCGGGCCGCCGGTCGCCGGGTGACCACGGCACGTCGAACCACCACTGCAGCATGCCCTTGCCCGCGGGGATGAGGCCGCACGCGCCCTCCCGTCCGGTGATCATGAGGTGGCGGTGCGTACGGGTGAGCTCGATGTCGATCGGGCTGAGGCCCTGCCAGGTGCCGAAGGTGGCCGGTCGGACGCCGGCGTCGCCCCACAGCCGGTGCCGCACGGCCGAGTGGTGACCGTCGGCGCCGATGAGCAGGTCGCCCGTGGCCGTCGATCCGTCGGCGAAGGTCGCGGTCACCCGGTCGTGGTCCTGGGTGACGTCCTGGCAGGCCTTGCCGTACTGGACGAGGTCGCCGGGCAGGCCGTCGGCGAGGAGTTCCATGAGGTCGCGGCGGGAGACGGCCCTGGTCTCGAAGCCGTGGTGGGCGGCGGCGTGGGCGATGTCCATGCTGACGCGCAGCCGGCCGCCGGCGGTCATCGCGTCGATCCGGTCGACGCGCCCGCCCACGTCGTCGAGGCTCACGCCGAGGTCGTGCAGCACGGCGGCGCCGTTGCTGAAGATCATCAAGGCCGCGCCGCCGGTGCGCCACTCCGCGGCCCGCTCGTACACGCGCACCCGGTGCCCGGCGGCGAGCAGCACCCGGGCGACGGCGAGGCCCCCGACGCCTGCTCCCATGACAAGGATGTCCATATCTTCTCCAACTCGGAGTATCTTCGATTCGAAGATACTCCGGGGTGGAGTAGGTTGGGAAAGTGCCCCACAAGCAACCCGAGGACGCGATCTTCCGCGAGTTCCTGGTCGCGGTCCTGCTGCACAACGAGGCCGTGGCCGACCGGCTCGGCCTGCAGCCGGTCGACGTCGCCGCCGCCATCCTGCTGGAGACGCGCGGGCCCATGACCGCGGGCGCGCTCTCCGAGGAGCTCGGGCTGCCGTCCGCCTCGACGACCCGGCTGATCGACCGGCTGGAGAAGGCGGGCTACGTGCGGCGGGTGCGCGGCGAACGCGACCGCCGGATGGTCACCGTGCAGTTGGTCGAGGGCGGGCTCGACGACTACGAGGCCGCCTGCGAGTCGTCCAGGCGGCACCTGGCGACGCTCGGCGCGCACTACACCCCGGAGCAGGCGCCGCTGCTGCTCGACATGCTGGCCCGCGTCGGCGAGGCCCACCGCGCGGCCACCAGGGAGCTGCGCGGGAAGCCTGCATGAGCGGCGGCCACGCGCACTACGTCATCGTGGACGGGTCCGGTCACCGCGTCTGGTCGCGCGACAGAGCGGCCGAGACCCTCTACCACGACCTCCTCCGCGGCCCCGACCGCGTGATCGCCTTCATCCGCGAGCAGCGGGGCGGTCACCGCGACCACTGGATGAACTCGATCTGGTGGCAGGGCGTCGCGCTCCTCGACCTGCCCGCCCGCCGCCTGCTCGTCCACACCGACCAGTGGATCCCGGGGCCCGACCGGCACACCTCGGTGCTGGAGGTCCGCGCCTGGCTGCGGCTCGTCGCGGCCCTCTGGCCGGGCTGGACGGTGACCTGGGCCGCTCGCGGCCTGCACCAGGTCATGGACTACCTCGCGCTCCCGTACGACACCGTGCTCTACCTCGACGAGACACCGGCGCCGCGCGCCCGCTGGGCCCAGGCGCCCGCGGAGGACGACCTGTCCGCCGTCGCCGACGTCCTCATCGCCGCCCGCGACGGGGAGCGGCTGTCGTTCGGGGGCTGGTGGGCCGCCGGGCTGGCCGAGCCCCTGCTCGCCGGACCGGGCGTGCTGCTGACCCCGCAGGAGGAGGCCGTCCCGTTCGCGGCGCTGGAGAACGTCCCCTGGAACGGCCTCTACGTGGACGCCCCCGGCCGGCGGCTCGACTGGTGGTCGCTCGACTGCTCGCTCGACCCGCGCGACCTGCCCGCCCGGTGGCCGGGTTGGGAGCTGACTGACCATGGCGACGCGTTCGAGGAGGTCGCCGCGCTCATCGGCCCCGAACTGCTGCTCGACGTGGACACCGAGGAGGAGGTGTTCCGCAGGGTCGCCGCATGGTTCGTCGCCGACGCCGCCCCGGACGGCCGGGAGGCCCTGCGGGCGGTCGCGCCTCCGTGAGTGACAGCGGCGCGGCGGCCGCCGGGCCGCCGCGCCACGGGGTACGAGGTCAGCCCGCGCTGCAGGAGACCGTCGGCCAGGTCCAGTTGCCGTTGTGCTGGATCGTCACCCCCCAGTTGTTGCCGCTGCCGTTGGGCCTGGCGGTCAGCACCTGGGAGCTGGGGTAGCTGGCGCTGATGTTCCAGGTGGAGAGGATCCGCGCGGGTGACGGCACGTTCATCGTCACGGTCCAGTTGCTCGAACCGCTGACCGAGACGCCGAGGTTGTAGCGGTCGCTCCACTGCTGGCCCTGCGACAGGGTCGCGGTGCAGCCGCCGCCCGGGTTGCCGGGGTTGCCGGGGTTACCCGGGTCGCCGCCGGTGCTGCCCAGGGTGATGTTGGAGTTTCCGCTGCTCTGGTATCCCTCGGTGGCCATGATCATGTAGTCGTGGTTGCCGAGGTTCATCCCGTTCCTGGCCCACGCGTCGAAGTGGTTGCCGGCGGTGATGGTGCCGCCCGTCCGCTTCGACTGCCGTACGCTCCAGTACTGCTGGAACGTCCTGGTGCCCTCGATGGAGGGGGCGTTGTAGCGCGTCGTCTCGTAGATGTCGTACGTGCCGCCGTCGCTGGTGACCGTGCCCTTGTACGTGCCGGTCGGCCGGTAGGTGCCCCAGTTGTCGACGATGTAGTACTCGACGAGCGGGCTTCTCGTCCAGCCGTAGAGCGTCAGGTACGCGTTGCCCGAGGGGTTGAAGCTGCCCGAGTAGCTGACCGTCCTGCGTCCTCCGGGGTTCCAGCCCTTGCCGGCGACGAAGTTGCCGGTGTTGCGCCATGAGGTGCTGTAGTTCCCGCCGGAACCCAGCTCCATGGAGACCGTTCCCTGGCTGTCGGTCCAGAACGAGTAGAAGTATCCGTTGTTGTTGCCGGTCTGGTTGGAGGTGATCGGGGCGGCGTGCGCGATGCCGGGCATCGCGACCGCCATGACCAGCGCTGCGGCTACGGCGCAGGATCGGCGGACGAAGGATGTGATGCCGCCGCGTCTGCGGGTGCTCTGGGGGGCGGGGGCGCCGTTCATGTGTGCTTCCTCCTCGCGAAGGCGGAGAGCGTGATGCGAACTGGCGACAGTGTTCATCCGGCCCCGAAAGTTGTCAACGATTCCCGAAACATATCGGAGACGGCGTGTCAGGTTACCTACCTGGCCACCGGCTCTACCTGGCCTATCGGATCTCCGTGTCGGAGGTGAAAGTTTCACCGGCATCGCAGGACGAGTAATCCCCCGCCGACGCCGGCGGTGATCACTATGATGTCGCGAATGCGGAGATTACCCTTACTGGTCCTGGTCGGCGCGCTGACCGCCACCTGCTGCGGCACCGCCTCGGCGGCCACTCCCGGCGAACCCGCCCGTTACGCCAAAGGGCGCTCGCAACCGGTCAAGGACCCGGTGTTCCCCGCATACGGCAACCCGTCGATCGACGTCCTGCACTACGGGCTGAAACTGGGCTGGCAGCCCGACCGCCGGAGCCTGACGGGCACCGCCGCCCTCACCGTCCGGGCCGTGAAGCCGATCAAGGAGATCAGGCTCGACTTCGGCCGCGCCCTGAAGATCGACCACGTGACCGTCGCGGGCAAGACCGCCAAGCCCGGGCGCAGGGGCGACGACCTGACGATCCCGCTCCGCGCCACCCTCGCCGCGAACAAGTCCGCCCGGGTGGTGATCCGCTACCACGGCGTACCGAAACCCCACAACTCCGGGCAGATGCGCTACGACCTCGCGCGGCTCGGCCTGCGCTCGTCCGCGGACGGCTCGGCCTGGGCGCTGCAGGAGCCCTTCGGCGCGTTCACCTGGTTCCCCGTGAACGACCACCCGTCGGACGAGGCGCTCTACGACGTCGCCATCACCGTGCCCAAGGGCTGGGCCGGCGTCGCGCACGGCACGTACGGCGGCAAGACCGAGAAGGGGCGCAAGGTCACCTACCGCTGGAAGTCGACCGACCCGGTCGCCAGCTACCTGACCCTGTTCACCGTCGACAAGTACCGGATGCACCGGGCGAAGGGCCCGCGCGGCCTCCCCATCACCTATTGGGTGCGCCGCGAGGACAGGCATGCCCTGCCGGTGATACGCCGGATGCCGGAGCTGCTGCGCTGGATGGAGAAGAAGGCCGGTCCCTACCCGTTCCCCAGCGCGGGCCTGGTCGCCACCAGCGACTCCGGCATGGAGACCCAGCAGATGATCACCCTCGGCGGCGACTACCTGCGCCCCGAGGTGGTGCTGCACGAGCTGGCCCACCACTGGTTCGGCAACAGCGTCGGCCCGCGCACCTGGAAGGACGTCTGGCTGAACGAGGGTTTCGCCATGTACTTCCAGATCCAGTGGACCGCCGACCACAGCCCGGGCTCGATGGACGACCACATGGACGACCTGCGCCTGGAGGAAAGGTTCGCGCGCCGGCTGGCGGGCCCGCCGGGCGACTACCGGCCCGAGCGGTTCGCCGACCACAACGTCTACTACGGCCCCGCGGTGATGCTGCACGAGATCAGGCGGCGCATCGGCGACGACAGGTTCTTCGCCCTGACCCGCGCCTGGGTCCAGGAGCACCGCAACACCGGCCAGGACCGGGCGTCGTTCACCGCCTGGGTCAACGAGCACACGGGCGAGGACTTCACGGAGCTGATCGACGCCTGGCTCGACTCCAGGACCAGCCCCGAGGACTAGCCGGCGCCCGCCCCACCGGGGACGGGCGCCGGCGCGAGGGGTCAGCGCAGGTCGAACGCGCGCAGCGTGGTCTGCTTGACGCGGTTGCCCGCCGCGTCCCACGCCTCGACCTTCAGGCTCACCGCGCCCTTGGTGGCGCGGTAGGCCGGATACCTGGCCCCGGCGGTGTAGACGCCGTCCCGGCCGCGCCTGAGATCGGCGGGCTGCCAGGTGGCGCCGTCGTCGGTGCTCGTCCAGAGCCGGACTCCCGCGATGGCGGGCATCTTCGCGGCCGACGGCCCGTGGTAGGCCTCCAGCTCGAAGGTGTGCTTGCGGCCGGCGGCCACCGTGTTCCCGGTGGACAGGCTGTCACCGAGGTCGTAGCTCACGTACACCGCGGGGGTGGTGCGGCAGTGCTCCACCGGGCCGTCGATCCACCAGGCGTAGCAGTTGAGACCGGGCTTGACGTGGTCCTCGCCCGGCGGGGCGGTGAACGTCCACTCGACGTCCTGCAGGTCGTTCCTGGCCGTCAGCCGGTAGACGCCCTGGCCTTCCGGCAGCGGGTAACGCGGCAGGGTGGCGAAGGGCTCGACGGGTGCGTTCGGGATCTCCCGGCCGTCGCGGTACAGGTGGATCTCGTACCGCGGCTGGAGGTCCCCGAAGGCCACGCCGTCGTCACGCCGCTCCCCGACCCCGCTGACCATGGACGGGGTCACCCAGAGGTTGCCGTCGTGCACGCAGATCGCGCACGGCACCCCGACCACCAGCTTCTCCAGCGGGGCGGCCTTCGGGTCGGCGAGCTTGAACACCTTCTCCGAGGCGGTCGCGGCGCCCGGCGTGCTCGGGGTGGTGAACCACCGTTGCGTCGTCCGTCCCGGCTTGTCGAAGACGTCGACGCGGTAGCGCGACTCCTCGGTCTCCGCCGCCGGATCGGGCGTGGTCAGGGCCGACATGCCCGTCGAGTGCACGATCGTACGGTCCAGCGGCCAGACCCACTGGTGCCTGCGCTGCGGCAGCGGCAGTGACCAGCTCACCGCGTCCGTGCCGGTGCCCGTGTAGGTCACGTCGTCGGTGCGCCACGTGCTCCGCCATACCGAGGCCTTCCTGTACGGCCCGGCGTGCATGTCGAAGTCGACGCGGTGGAGCTGGCGGTCGGTGACCTTGTAGTGCATGGAGTCCGGGATCCGGCCGTCCGCGTACGGCTTGAACACGTAGGAGTACGGGGTGTGCGGCGTGCCCTCCACCCGGATGGTGACCCGGCCCCGGCGAGCCTCCTCGCGCACCTTCACGCCCTCGGCGTGCGACACGTACGCGATCGGCAGGTTGACCGGCAGCAGCGGCCCGCTGAACGGCTTCTGCGCGAGGGCCAGCGGGATCGGACAGGAGGCCGGCCGCTCGTTGAAGGCGAGGATGCCGGCGGCGCCGGCGTCCCTGATCGGCCCGACGCGCTCGATCTGGAGACCGCACTGCGGCCCGAGCGACCCTTCGGCCGGTTCGGCGTCGATCAGGACGAGCGCGCCGCGCAGGTCCTTGCCCGCGAGGTCCTCGGGACGGCCCTTGCCGGCGTCGACGACCCGCAGGTCCCGCGTGCCCTCGAAGGGGACGTATCCGGGGTGCAGCTCCGCCCGGTCGAGGACGTGGACCCTGGAGACCGGGTTCAGCGACAGCCGCTTCGGCGTCCGCGCGGTCATCGTGACCTCGGGCACGCCGAGCTCCCACTGCCCGGTGAAGCGGAACGCGCCCTTGGTGACCTTCTTGGTCGGCAGCGCCCACACCTTCTCCCACGCCCCGACGGGCGCCCCGTTGAGCAGGGTGCCGCCGTAGATCTGCCCGCTGGGGAGAGTCCGCTGGAAGAAGACCTCGTAGCTGTTGTTCAGCGGCTCCGCGGTCTTCGGCGTGGTGAAGCGGATCTGGGACGCCTCGCGGGCGTCGAGGGTGATCTCGGTGTCGCCGGTGACGGTGAGCTCCGGCTCGAACAGCCAGCCCCGGTTGGCGCGGTCGTCGCCGTCCACCCAGTCGAGCACCTGCAGCACGCTCACGGTGCCCGCGGGCACCCGCGTCACGATAACGCCCACGTCGTGCACGCGATGCGGGCCGAGCTCGCCCTTGGTCCCGTCGACGTCGACGACGCTCATGGCCGTCGGGGTGCGCGGCTTGCCGTCCCTGTCCAGGGTGCGGATCGTGAGGTCGAACTTGGGGACGTCGCGCACCGCGCCCATGGGCGTGGTGAGGCGGACGCCATCAGCCTCGGCGATCACGGCCCCGCTGTACTTGCCCAGCTCCAGCCCGGCCGGATCGAGGGTGACGGTCGTGCCCGCCGTGCCGCCCGCGGGGATCGTCAGCGTCGCGTCCGCGACGCCCACCTTCGCCCCACCGCTCATCTGCGCCTTCAGCGCGAGCGTGACGGGCTGGTCGCCCAGGTTCGTGTACGAGACCTCGCCGGTCTTCGGCTCACCCGATCCTTCGAGCAGGCCGAAGTCGACGCCGCCGCCGGTGGTGAAGACCCGCTGGCCGGTGGCCCTGTCCAGGTCCAGCCGGCCGGCGCCCTGCTCGTACACGGTGAAGCCGTCGTCCTTGGCGGTCGACATCAGCGCGGCCTTGAGCTGCTGGGCCGTCCAGTCCGGGTGCCGCTGCGCCATGATGGCGACGGCGCCGGCCACGTGCGGCGTGGCCATCGAGGTGCCGTTGGCGCCCGTGTAGTGCTCGTCGACGGGGGTGCCCATGGCCGTGCCCGCCGCCCGCGCGGCCACGATGTTCACGCCGGGAGCCGCGATGTCGGGCTTGAGCCCGGAGTCCCCGACGCGCGGGCCGCGGCTGGAGAACGGGGCGAGCTGGTCGTCCTTGTCGACCGCGGCCACGGTCAGCGCCGCGTCCGCCGCGCCCGGGGCGCTCACGGTCTCCTCGTTGTAGAGGTTGCCCGCGGCCACCACGAACAGGGCGCCGGTCTCAGCGGTCAGGTCGTCGACGGCCTGGCTGAGCGGGTCGGTGCCGTCCGTGGGCGTGCCGCCGAGGCTCATGCTGACGGCCTTGGCGCCGCTGCGCGCGGCCCACTCCATGCCCTCGATGATCCACGACTCCATGCCCTCGCCGTTGTCGTTCAGCACCTTGCCGACCGCGAGCCGCGCGCCGGGGGCGACGCCCTTGTGCCTGCCGCCCGAGGCCGCGCCGGTCCCGGCGATGGTGGCGGCGACGTGGGTGCCGTGGCCGTGCCCGTCCTGGACCGGCTGGTCGGGGACGAACGACCGGCTGTCGGCGATCCTTCCGGTCAGGTCGGGGTGGGCGGCGTCGGCGCCGGTGTCCAGGACGGCGACCGTCACGCCGGTCCCGTCGTGCCCCCGCTCCCACGCCTGGGGCGCGCCGACCATCGGCACGCTCACGTCCAGGTCGGCCTTGACCTTGGCGTCCAGCCAGAGCTTGGCGATGCCGCCACCCAGCGTGCCGGGCGCGGCCAGGCCCCGCCTGGCGTCCGGCCGCTCGCGCACGGCCGCCCAGAAGGCGCCGGTTTCGGCCTTGTCGACGTCGAGGGCGGAGGCGTGGATGCTCTCCAGCGTCCCGGTGGGCTCACTGGCGGGGATGGCCGCGGCCGAGCGCTTGAGTGACGCCTCGGCCTGGCCCTCCGGATACTGGACGATGACCGGCACCCGCTTGGTCGCGTCGTCGGCGTACCCGTTCTCGGCCAGATACTTGACGTCGAACAGCCGCTTGTCGAGCAGCCCCGCCTGGACGGCGGAGACCGCGTCGTCCGGGAGCACGAAGACGCCGTCGGGCGTGAACTGGGTGAACAGGTTGACGCGGCGGCCTTCGTCCCGCGTGCCCGGGGCGGTCTCCACCCGATACTTGCCGGCTTCTGACCGGCTCAGCTGGACCTTGTCACCGGTGATCAGGGTGACGACGACCTTGCCGGCGCGCACGCCCGACAGGGTGACGGTCTGGGTCCGGGCCTGCGCGGCGGGCGCGGGGGTGGGCGTGGTCCCGTCGGCGGCCGACGCGGGTGTGGCGGCCAGCGCCGTGGTGAGCATCGTGGCCGCGGTCAGGATCATGCCTGCGCGGCGCGCTAACGGGGGGCGGGGCAGTGCCATGGTGGCCTTTCTGGAGGGGGTGGTCAGGCGGGCTCGAAGCCGTCGGGCGGCAGGAGCGGCTCAGGCGGCTCTGACGGCTCGGTCGGCTCGGTCGGCTCCGTCGCCTCTTCCTGGCGGTCGTCGGGGCCGGGCTCGGAGGTGGTTTCGGACATGCCGCAAGTGTCGCCACAGCCCGGCGGAATGGGGTATGGGGAGCCCTATGGGGAAAAATCCCCAATCTAGGAATTCAGGTGGCGGGCGAGCTCCGTCCGTGACCGCGCCCCGACCTTGCGCATGGCCGCGCTGACGTGCTTGTCCACCGTCTTCGGCGACAGGAACAGCTCCTTGGCGATCTCCTGGTTGGTCAGCCCCTCCGCCGCCAGCCGGGCCACCTGCTCCTGGCGGGCCGACAGCGCCTGGTCGCCGCCGTTCTGCGCGGGCGCGGGCGGCCGGACTCCCCACCGGCGGCCCAGTCCCGTGGCGCGGTCCAGGTCCCAGCGGGCGCGCAGCCCGCCGTACAGCGTGACGGCCCGGCCCAGGTGGACGGCGGCCTCGGGGTCGTCCAGGGCGAACAGGCAGGCGGCCGCGTGCTCGTGCGCCTGCGCGGCCTCGTACAGCGCCGGGATCCGCTCGAACGCCTCGGCCGCCGCGGCGAACTCCCGCGCGGCCTCGGCGCCGCGTCCCCCGTCGGCGGCGAGCAGGCCGCGGGCGTGGCCGAGAGCCGGTCCGGCCAGCGGCGCGTCGAGCCCTGCCAGCTGGGACGCGTGCCTGTCGATCACGTCCGCCGCCTCCGCGGCGCGGCCGGCCGCCAGCAGCGCCTCCGTCAGCGCGGGCAGGGCGCGGACGGCCACCGGCCACAGCCCGCCCGCCTCCCAGTGGGAGGCCGCCTCGGCGGCCGTCGCGATCGCCTGCTCCGGTTCGCCGCGCGCGGCGGCCAGCCTGAGCAGCATGCTGATGGGCAGAACGAGGTCGTCGAACTGGCCGCGCGACTGGGCCATCGCGATCGCGTCGAGCAGGGGCGGCAGCGCCGCCTCCTGCCGCCCGAGCACCGCGCCGAGGCAGGCGGCCACGATGTCGACCAGGATGCGCTCGTGCGGTTCGTCGCCGAAATGGCCGCGCAGCTCCTCCAGCCGCGCCGCCAGCCCGTCCCACGAGCCGTCGAAGTAGTCGGCGGCGGCCAGGTTCACCAGGCAGCGGAGCTCCAGCCGCCCGCGGAGATCGGGCTCGGCCCCGTCCTCGATCGCCGCGGCCAGCAGGCGGCGGGCCTTGCGGTGGTGACCGCTGAACAGGGCCGCGCCCCCGATGGACCGGTAGGCGTTGACCTCGCGGCGCAGCAGCCCGCGCCCGCCGGTCTCGCGCAGCAGGTCCTCCGCCAGCCCGTCCCAGCGCGGATCGCCGATCACCACGAAGATCATCGCGATCTTGCCGAGCACCAGCATCCGCATGGCGGGGTCGCCGACGGCGGGCAGGGTCGCGAGCGCCCTCTCCAGCCAGGCCCTGCTCTCGGCGGGCGGCAGGTCGCTGGGCGGGCGGCCCACTCCGACCATGGCCCAGGCGGCCAGCCCCGGCTCCTCGTCCAGGTCCTCGACCGCCTGGGCGAAGGCGTCGCCGATGCGCGCGATGTCCGTCCGCGTGCGTTCCAGGTGGAGGGCGAGCAGGAAGCGGAGCCTGCCGCGGAGCGGGCGCGGCACATCCCCTTCCAGCGCGCCGGTGATGAGGTCGGCGACGGGCGGCGGGCGCAGCAGTTCCAGCGCGGCCCAGCCCAGCTTCACCGTCAGCTCCGCCCGCCGTGCCGCCGGCAGGTCGGTGTCGCGCAGCACGTCCTCCAGCAGGCGCGCGGCCTCGGCGTCGTCGCCCAGCCTCGACGCCTGGTCGGCCGCCTCGATGGCGGTCTCCACCCACTGCTCGGCCCGTCCCGCGTGCCGCAGGTGGTGGGCCAGGCGGCCCAGCGGCACCGGTCGAAGCCCTCGTACGAGATCCGCGGCGGCGGCGTGCAGCGCCTGGCGGCGGCCGGGCGGGATCGCCTCGTAGACGGCCTGCGCCGCCAGCACGTGCCGGAACCCCACCGCGCCGCCCGTCTCGGCGAACAGCCCCGAGCCGAGCACCTCGTCGATCGCCCCGGCGTCACCGTCGGCGAGCACCTCGATGGGCACCGGCGTGCGCAGCACGGCCGCCCGCTCCGCGGCGCGCTTGGCCCCGTCGGAGAGCTGCGCGACCCGCTCGCGCACCGTGACGCGGACGCCGCTCGGCACGTCCAGCTCGTTGAGCGCGCGCCGCGCCCATCCGCCCTCCCATTTGATGAGCGTCCCCCGCGTGCGCAGCAGCGCCAGCAGCTCCTGCACCGCGAGCGGCAGGCCGGACGCCCGCGCGCGGAGGTGTTCGGCGAACTCGGCCGTCACCTGGTCGGCCTCTAGGATCGCCGACGCCATGATCCGCGTCTGGGCGGCGTCGAGCGGCGGCAGCACCAGGTGCGCCACGCTGATCGCGTCGGCCGTCCGCGCGGTGATCGCGCGCACCGCCGCCGGCGCCTCCTCGCCCCGGTACGTCAGCACCACGCGGAGCGTGCCGGGCAGCACGGACATCAGGTAAGTGAGGAACTCGACCGTCTGCCCGTCCGCCCAGTGCAGGTCCTCCACGAGCAGGACGGCGGGACCGAGAGCGGCCATGACCTCGGCGAGCCCCCGGAAGAGCCGGTGACGCTCGGCCGCCCGGTCGTCGGGCAGCCGGGGCTTCTCGGGCAGCACCCCGGCGAGCTCGGGCAGCAGGTCGCGCAGCGCTCCCGCGACCGGCGTCAGCTCCGCCCCGGCCAGATCGGGCGCGCGCCCGCGCAGCGCCTCGACGATCGGCCCCAGCGGGAACGGCTCCCTGATCTGCACGCACGACCCGCTCAGCACCCGCATCCCCGCCACCGCCGGGTCGCCGAGCAGCTCGGCGGCCAGGCGCGACTTGCCGATGCCGGCCTCGCCTTCGATCACCGCCACGGCGGGCGCGGTGGTTACGAGCGCGACGAGCCGGGCGAGCTCCTTCTCCCTGCCCACCAGAACCGGGGAGATCACTCGGCCAGCTCGCACCCGAGTATTCAACTGCACGCGCTTTCACAGATCAATCGTCACCCTATGGGCGGTTTCCAGGACGACCTCATGACGCGCCGAGCCGGACCTCCGCCACCGGGCGCCAGCTCAGCGCCGCCTCCTGGTCGACGATGTGGATGCTGCGGATCGTCACCTCACGGTCCGGCAGCCGCTCCCCTAGCGCGTCGATGACGGGGGCCGCGGGGCCGTCGGAGTTGCTGTAGGCCAGCGTGACCCGGGGAGTCCACGGCTCGTGGTCCAGGACGCCGTCGCGGCCCGTCGCCGCCCGCGTGGCGAACTTCGCCGCTTCGAGCAGCGGCCGGAGCCGCTCGACCGGCCGCGCCTCCAGCGCGACCGACTCGGGGTGGTACAGCACCCGGCCCAGCGTGACGGTGAACGGCTCGACCCTGGCGAGCTGGCCCGCCGCCTCCTGGGCCATCACCCGTACCTGGTCGCCGGTGATCTCGTCCGAGCGGCCGGCGACGAACGTGGTGAGGTGCACGGACTCGGGCGGCACCCGATCGAGACCGGGCACGCCGGCCAGGCGGTCGTGGGCCTCCTGGACGATGGCCCGCGCGCCCGGGTCATCCCCCAGCAGGACCTGCCAGTAGAGCCGGTCCTGCGGTCGCCGTCTCTCCCAGCGGTCGGCCATACGCGTGGGGAGTGAGCTCACACATCCTCCTCGGTGGGGGCGGGCAGAGCCCGAGCGGGGTTGAACGTGTCTAAACGTGCCGATCTGCTCACGTAGCGTGGTCACGATATCGGAGCCGCGCGCGCGAAGGACGGCCAATCGCTCGCCCGGCCCGGCTCAGTCCTGTGGCTTGCGCCAGACGATGCTGTAGCGCGACAGGAGAGACCGCCCGCCTACCGGTAGGCGGGGTAGTAGGGCAGCTCGGCGACCTCCCAGTGCGCGGTGGTCTCCAGGCACGCCCGTACGGCTTCCTGAACAGCGGGGAACTCGCCCGCGTCCAGATGCTCCAGCAGGTAGCCCCACCGGTGGCGCAGCAGCTGGCGCCTGCTGGGCACGGGCGTCCGGGTGGAATGCGTGGGCCGGTCCCGCTCACGCGCCCCCGGCAGCATGGCCCACGTCATGAACATGGTCCAGGTGGCCACGGCCTGCCGCACCCCCGCCGCCCAGAGTCCGTCGTCGGCCAGCTCGGGATGGACGACGACCACCTCCTCGCGGTACGCGTCCTCGATCTCCGCCGCCTGCCCGGGCGGCAGCCGGAACACGCACCAGCACGTCGCGAACGGCATGCGCACGTAGGCCGCGTCGAGAAAGGCCGAGTGGTATCCGGCCCTCTCGAAGTCGAGCACGCGCATCCCGCCCGCTGTCAGCAGGTTGTTGTCCGGGCAGATGTCACCCGGCGAGAAGACCGGGAACCGCTCCTGGTCCGCCTCCAGGGCCGCGAGCTCGGCGTCGAGGCCCGCGGGCACCGAGGGCAACACCTCTCCGAGACCACTCAGGAGACGCCGTCTCGCCTCGCCCCCGGAGTAGACGGCCCGCGCCCGCTCCCACTCCCGCCGCCTCCCCGCGCCGGCCACGGCGATCCGCCCGTACGTCCTGGCCCAGGCGAGCAGCCCGTCCCTCGCCGCCTCCGCCGACTCCCCGAGCAGCAGGTCGGCCAGACTCGGCGCGACGCCGAGATCCGACATCACGACGAGCGGGAAGGACGGGTCCACCGCCAGCAACCGCGGCCCCGACCCGCCGCAGAACGGCAGCCCGGCCGCTTCGGCCGCGAACCCCGCGACCTCCCGGTACGCCTTGACCACCACGGTGCCGCCGCCGGGGGTCGCACACCTCAGGACGTGGCTGCGCGAACTCCCGCCGAGATCGACCGGCCCGCTGACCTCCTCGCCCAGGACCGCCGCGGCCGCCGCCAAGATCCTCTCCACGCCTGCACCCTAAAGGATCGCGGTTGGCGGCATTCCTACCGAAACGTGAGGAACGCCTGCCGATGAATTCGACGGCCGGGGCAGGTCTACCTCTTTCGGACACGGCAAGCAGGGAGAAGACATGGACACGAAAGCACTACCGCCCGTCGTCGACGCCGCCACCTGGCAGCGTGAGCTCGAAGCGCTGCGGGTCAGGGAGAAGGCCGCTACCCGGGAGCTCGACGCCATCGCCGCCCAGCGCCGCCGCCTGCCGATGGTGCGGATGCCGGACTACACGCTGGAGGGCGAGGACGGACCCGTCCGCCTGGTGGACGTCTTCGAAGGCAAGAGCCAGCTGATCGTCTACAACCACATGTGGTTCCCTGGCAAGGAGTGGCAGTGCCCGGGCTGTACGGGGTTCACCTCGCAGTTCACCCGGCTGGAGTTCCTGGACGACTACGACGCCCGGTTCGTCATCGTCACCCAGGGCCCCATCGACGAGGCACTCGCCTACAAGCGGCGGGTCGGCAACAAGATGACCTGGTACTCCACCGCGAACAGCCCGTTCGGCGCCGACGTCGGCGCGCCGCCCGGCGAAGGCTTCGCCGTCAACGTGTTCCTGCGCGACGGCGACACCGTCTACCGCACCTGGCACACCAACGGCCGGGGCACCGAGCAGCTCACCCACACCTTCGCGCTGATCGACCTCCTGCCGTACGGACGGCAGGAGGAGTGGCAGGACTCGCCCGACGGCTGGCCGCAGTCGCCCACCTACAGCCGCTGGGCCTCCTCCGAGGACATCGCGGCGCAGTACGGCGACGACAACGCCTGAGGCCCGGCGCGCAACCACCAGGAGACGACGGCGAGCCAGCTGGAGATGATCACCGCGGCGGCGGCGAACCGCAGGCTCGCGCTGTCCTCGCTCCACGGCGGCACCGTGAGGACGAACGTGGCGACGCTCGTCGCAGCGCTGTACACCGTCCGGCCGCGGCGTCCCTGACCGGCGAACCGCCGGGCGAACACGAGCCCGGCTGCGATCAGGGACAGGAACGCCGCGGCCGCGAAGACCGTGTGCAGGAGGCTGTTCACGCTGAGATGCCCGGGAAGACCCTCGGGGGCGCCGACCGGCCAGCCCAGGGCGGGGTCGGGGGCGAAGATCCCGCCGCCGATCATGCCCACGCCGTAGACGAGGACCAGCGCCGGCCCGGACGTGCCCGCCCGTCCGGGGTGCAGCGCCCGCCGGATGCCGGCCGCGAAGAGGACGGCCAGCAAGCCCGTGACCACGAAGTTCGCGATCTGGAGCCAGCCGAGATCGCCGAGTGTCAGCGAGCTCAGCGCGTGCCGGGGCAGGTCGAAGCCGGCGCGGGTGAAGGCCTGCGCGAACGAGACGACGGGGAAGAGCATCCCGGCGAGCGCGCCGCAGCTCAGCAGGAGCGTGGTTCGGCGGTGTTGGGCGGTCATGGGTCCGGTCCTTTCACGAAAGGGTGCGTACCGCATGACGACGAACGGGTAGGCGCCGGATGGACACGGGCGCCGACCCTAGAGGGGCGTGCAGGGAGTGATCACCTGCCGGTGGATGACCACGTCGAACCACTGCGCCAGCGACCCGCCTTCCATGTACGAATTCTGCGCCGCCGCCGGGACGTAGTCCGAGTAACCGCGTACCTTCGCCGGCGCGCGCAGCCACTCGCGCACGGCCTCCGGCGCCTTCGCGCGCAGGTCCACGACGTACCGGGCGCGGCCGACGTCGCCGAACACGCGGTTGGCGAAGCCGGGGTCGGGGCGCGGGACCGGCGCCGGGGCCACGCCGCAACCGTCCCCGGTGCTCAGCCTCCCGTGGTCGAACAGCACGCCGATCGAGCGGTAGCGGTCCCCGTACCAGCGGCGCAGGTAGGAGCCCGCGCTGTCGAAGGCGACCGCCTCGCCGCCGAGCACCATCCGCAGGCCCGGCGCGGCGGCGGTGTGCGCGCTCGCCGCCCAGTAGGCCACCTTGTCGCCGGTGCGGCGTTGCCACCAGCGCAGGTTCTCGGCCGCGCGGGCGTCGCGGTAGGCGTAGACGTCCTCGAAGGGCAGGCTGAACGCTTCGTACCAGGAGAGGATCTGACGGGCGTGGTGCAGGGCCAGCCGCTGCCGGTCGTTCCCGGGCAGCCCTTCGACCAGCTCGTACACCGCGTGGGCGTGACGGATGTAGGGCCGCTTGTCGGTCACCCCCATGTACCACCTCAGGTTGGCCCCGGCGTCCTCGTGGCGGGGCCGGATGGGCCGCAGGTGCCTCCGCAACTCGCCCAGCCGCTGCGGGGCGGCCTCGGTCACGTACGAGGAGACGGCGTCGTAGGCGAGGGAGCGGGTGGCGTAGTACTCCACGCCGACGAACCGCACCTTGTCGTCGTGGCCCGCGTTGTACGCCCGCAGCCAGGCGAGCACGTCGCGCACCTCGCGGTTCCGCCACGTCGTCGTCAGCTCGCCCATGAGCGCGTCGAGGTCGCCCTCGCCGGTCAGGACGTACCGGTTGACCCGCACGCTCGTCGTCCAGTCCTCCTCCCACGCGATCGAGCGGAACCCCATCTCCTCCACGAGGAAGCGCAGGACGCCGAACTTGATCGTGGCCTCCTCGTGGGTGCCGTGGCTGGACTCCCCCAGGCCCACGACGGTGGCCGCGCCGATCGCCTCCCTGGTGACCTGCTGCTGGGCGTTCTTGTCGATCCAGTCGACGACGTGCGGATCGACGGCCAGGACACCTGCCATGAGCAAGCGCACCATGATGACTCCCGTTTCTGCGAAGGGACGGTGAGCCCAGAGTCCTGCTCGGCCCGGCGCCGGCGCGTCCGCCGGGCGTCCCATCGCGAACTACGCCCGCCGCCCTAGGGGATCGGACCGGACCTCCCCCTAGGGCGGACCCTTAGGCGTGAGGCAGTAGGCGCGTGACCCGCCGTACCTGTGAAGGCGTAGACCAACTGCCTCCCGTCGCCGGATGTTCTCCGCCGGCCGTCTCGCCAGTCTGGATCCAGACGGAAACGACACCGACGGGGAGAAAGAAATGATCGAGAACGCGACCTCAAAGCTGACCACCTGGCTGTCCAGGCACAGCATCGACATCCTGCGCGTCAGCCTCGGCCTGGTCTTCGTCGCCTTCGGCACCCTCAAGTTCTTCCCGGGAGTCAGCCCGGCCGAGGCCCTCTCGGTGGCCACGCTGGAGAAGCTGTCCCTGGGCATGCTGTCGGGTTACGCCGCCCAGCTCGTGATCGCCGGCATGGAGGTCTTCATCGGCCTCACCCTGGTGACCGGCAGACTCCTGAAGACCGGACTGGTCGTGATGACCGGCGCACTGGCCGGGTTCTTCGCACCGTACGCACTGTTCTTCACCGACCTGTTCCCCGGCGCCCCCACCCTGGAGGCGCAGTACATCTTCAAGGACATCGTCCTGGCCGCCGCCGCCATGGTCATCGGCGCCCGCGCCCTGGGCGCCCGGCTGGTCCCGGCCCGCGAGCGCCGCACGGAGCGCGTTCACGCGGCGGCCTGACCCCTCCCCGACGGTGCCTCCCGGACCGGTTCCGGGAGGCACCGTTCCGCTTGAGACATAGCCCGCGTCCGGCTGCTGGACCCCACCTCGCCTGAGCATCCGGCCCCGGCTCTGACACGGAGCTCCATCAGTTCGCGGAGACCGTGAACCGCACGGGTTCACGGAGTACCGAAGCAGCGGTGGGGAGATCGGCCAGGCGGGCGGACAACGTCTGGTGAGCGGCGTCACGCGGCACGCGGATGACATTTTCGGTAGGCACGGGCCGCCAGACACATCGTTCGTATACTCACCGTAAGAACTCAATGTCTCTGAGCTACCTCAAAACTGGCTAGCCGATATCGATCATGGCTTGCCGCCATATCGATCATCGATGCAGCTCGTCAGATATCTAGTACTACTTGGCAATATGGACATATCTTCGGGCGACATAAGCATCTCCAGTACCATAAGACACGCATTCGAACATGTGTTTGGAGAGTAGGATGCGGATCACTGAAGAGCAGTCACGACTGCTCGCGATATGCATGGTCAAAGGCGTCAGCTGGTACCTCATCGCGCGAGAGGCTCAACGTCCCAACGGCTTGGCCCGCCTATGGTCGGGCAACATCATCGAGTCCTCCCCTGAGGCGACCAAAGCCAGAGCCCTCATCACCAACAGCGCCCAGGAGCTCAATCGCTACGTCGAATCTGCCGTTCAGCAGGCCGAACTCGCGGCCGACAGCGGGGCTCGACTCGTCACTGTCGTGGACAAGGAGTATCCCGCCACCCTCCGGTTGATCTTCAACCTTCCACCGTTCCTGTTCGTCCGGGGCGAACTCCGCGAAGCGGACCTACGCAGCGTGGCCGTCGTCGGTACCCGTCAGGCGAGCGAGGACGGACTACGCCGGGCACGCCGGATGTCCGGCCTGCTCACCGAACGTCAGGTCACCGTGGTGTCCGGCCTCGCCCGAGGCGTTGACACCGCGGCGCATACCGCAGCGCTCGATACCGGCGGCAGGACGATCGCGGTCGTGGGGACGGGCATCCTGCGCTGCTACCCGGCCGAGAACCGCGCCCTGGCCGACCGGATCGCCGAGAACGGAGCCGTGGTCTCCCAGTTCTGGCCGGAAGCCAACGGCGCGACCCATACCTTTCCCCGCCGCAATGTCACCATGTCCGGCATCGCGCAAGGCACGGTGGTGATCGAAGCCGCAAGCACGTCCGGGGCGAAGATGCAGGCGCGGCTGGCGCTGGAGCATGGCAAAAGGGTGTTCCTGCTACGTAGTCTCACCGAGGCTCAGCCGTGGGCGCAGGAGTACGTCAAGAAGCGCGGGGCGCTCATGGTGGAGGACGTGGACGATGTCGTGAAGAGCCTGTCCAGCCCGGATCGGATCCAAGCGGTCAACGAGTCCCGCGCTCAGATGACCCTCGACTTCGAAGATCTGAAACTGGAGGCGCCATCGCCCGGGGCGCTGTGGTGACCAAACCAGGGCGGCTGGCCTATGGCGACGGCCCACCCCCCGCCGGGTTCGGCGGTTGCGGCGAATGTCCCTACCTGCAGGCAGGGCACGTCCGCATCTGCCACGAGTGCGCATCGGAGAGCTTCCGGCCGCCGAACGAACCCAACTGCCGGATCTGCCACCAGGTGTTGCGGGGTGGCGAGCTCGCTTGCTCCAACAGGCTCTGCAGCGACCCACAGCGTGCTTTCGAGTGGACGGCTGTCGTCGGGGTCAAGGCCGGCACCCTGGAGCAGGGAGTTCTCCGACTGAAGCGCGGAGCATACGGGTGGGGGATGATCTTCGCACGGATCATCTTAGGTCACCTCTACACCCACCCCGAGCTCGTCGACGAGGTGGACGCCATCATCCCGATGCCCGCCTATCGTGAGTCACACCAGGCACGCAAAGGCAATGATCACACTGGGTACGTCATCGAACGGGCGATCCTCGAAGAGGATGAGGATCTCCCATTCGTGCTAGACCCGCCGCTCATCGAAAAGACGCGAGCCACTCCCCGAATGCGAGACACGACCTCCCTTATCGAGCGTCAGATCGCGGCGAATGAGCTGTACGCCGCGCTACGTGTGCCGGACCCGGCTCGTGTGCGAGGCCGACGCGTCATGGTCTACGACGACGTCTTCACCGCTGGTAGTAGCCTCAACGCGGTGGCCATGCGGCTCAAGGCGAGCGGCGCGGTGAACGTGTACGGGCTCACTCTGGCTCGCGCTCGGTGGCGCTGACTGCCGGCGAAGTCGCGGGAGCGGCGGCGAACTGAACGTGACGGGAAACCGTGGGAGCGTTCTCGCCCAACCGAGAAATTGATCTTCAAGTTCACCGTGCCAAGCGATCGTCATGAAGGCTGGGTGGCAGGGGCGCAGAGCTCGCGGTACGCCTCGCGCAGTTCGGCGACCTCAGGTGCCCCCGGGCCGTCGAGGACGCGGGCGCGCATCGTAGGCCTGATTGTCGGTGGCGAAGGCTACGGTGAGCGCGAGGAGGCGTTAACCAGTGGAACTTTCCCCCCAGCAGGTGCTCGGCCTGCGGATGTCCAGCCTGCTGCTCCGGGCGTCGTCCGGCGGCGCCGGCGGGGCGGCGGGCGTGGCCGAGGTGGTGACTTGGCTCGGGGCGATGCAGGCGCAGGACCTGGCCAGCGGGCTGTGGTCGTTCGGTGCGCGGCTGCCCGGACACACCGCCGCCGACGTCACCGCCGCGCTGGAGCGGCGGGAGGCGCTGCGCACGTGGCCGATGCGCGGCACCATCCATTTCGTCCCGCCCCGTGACGCCCGCTGGATGGTCGAGCTGATGGGCGTCCGGGTGCTGAACGGCGCGGCGAGGCGGCGCGAACAACTCGGTCTTTCGGAGGAGACCGCCGTCCAGGCCATGGACGTGCTGGGCGCGGCCCTGGCCGGCGGCGGGCGGCTGAGCCGGTCGGAGTGCCTGGCCGTCCTGACCGAGAAGGGCATCGGCACCGGGGGCCAGCGCGGCTACCACCTGCTGTGGTACGCCAGCCAGCGGGGCCTGCTGTGCATCGCCCCCAACCTCGGCAACGAGCAGAGCTTCGTGCTGCTCGACGAGTGGGTCCCCGACCCGCACCGGCCGGAGCGCGACGAGGCGCTGGGCACCATGGCCCTGCGCTACTTCCGCGGCCACGGACCGACCACCCGGCAGGACTTCGCGGGCTGGACCGGCCTGACCGCGGCCGACGCCAAACGCGGCATCGCCGTGGCCGGTGACGCGCTGGCCCGGGTGACCGTCGACGGGGTGGAGACGTACGTCGACGCCGCGCTCCTCGACACCGCCCCTCCCCCGGCCGGCGACGACGAGGTGCTCGTGCTGCCAGGGTTCGACGAATACCTGCTGGGCTACAAGGACCGCTCGCTCATGGTCGCCGACGAGCACAAGGCGGCCATCATCCCCGGTGGCAACGGGGTCTTCCGGTCCACCGTGGTGCGCGCCGGCCGGGTCGTGGCCACCTGGACACGCACCCTCACGAAGAGCGGGGTACGGATCGCCGTCCAGCCGCTCTCACCGCTCGGCGGAAGCGACCGGGCGGAGGTCGAGCGGGCGTTCGAGCCGTACGCGCGGTTCATGGAACGCACCCCGGAGGTGCGCTGGCCGTGACCCGGCGGCCGTGGTCTTCGCGGGCGATGGCGCCAGCCCAGGTCATCTCCAGGGAGGGGCGGCGAATAATCTGGTGGGGAAGGTGAGGAGCCGTGATGGCCGAACACGATCGGGACGCCGCGCTTTCCCCCTCCGAGCAGGCGACCATACGTGACCTGCTCGACGCCGACCGCCGCAGAACCACGGAGCGCATCGCCCTGCTGGGCCGCGACCGTGACGAGATCGTCACCTCGTCGGCGCTGACGGCCTCCGACGACGAGCACGACCCCGAGGGCACGTCCACGGCGTTCGAGCGGGCCCACGTCCAGGCCCTTCTCGATCAGGCTCTGACCCACCTCGCCGAGCTGGACCTCGCTTCCGAGCGGCTACGCGACGGCACCTACGGGACGTGCGCGAGGTGCGGGCAACGCATCCCCATCGAGCGCCTGAAGATCCTCCCGGCCATCAAGACCTGCGTGAAGTGCGCCTCCCGCCGCCGCTGACCCGCCCCGCTCTCACATGAAGTTGCGGGTGTGCAGGGCGGCCAGGTCGGCGGCCTCGTCAGCCGGGAAACCGAGACGGACCAGCCGGTTCCTGCGCCCTTCGAGCATCTCCGTCTGGAGCAGCTGGACCGCCGCGTGCCCCCGGGCGATCGCGGCGGGACTCCACTCACCGGCTGCCAGCACGGTCAGGGCGTCGAGCACGTCCGCGTTGATGCCGGCGGTGTCGGCCAGCGCGTCGTGCCGCCGCTCGATCGCTCCTCTGAGCGTGCCCCGGAAGGCGGGATCGGCGCGGGCCTGCTCCTCCAGGTGAGCGATGCCGAAGGCCACGTGACGGGCCTCGTCCTGGTGGGCCAGGGCCACGATCCGCCGCGTGACCGGGTCGGGCGCGTACCGGTCGAGGAAGGACAGCAGGTTGAGGAAGCTGCCCTCGCCGAGCACCGACAGCAGGAACGACCAGCGCAAAGTTACGGCTTGGCCGATTCGCAAGCGCTCAGGCACGCCGACCATCCCTCACCCAGACCAAACACTCTCGTCGCTCTTCCATGCCGCAGCCGGGCAGGGTTCGCTGCCCTTCAGCCGCGATGTCGGGGACACAACCGGCCGATCGGTCTGGTTCCGGGTGTCCGGCCGCGTATGTCTTCCAGGATGTCGTTGCCGGCGCGGACGACGCGGGAGCGGTGGAGTTCGAGTTTGGCTTCGAAAAGCTTGGCCGGGCCCACCCCGGATACGGCCGGAGTGGAACTCCGACATCGGATCAGCCGTCCTCACCGGCGCTGGAGGTAGGCATGAGTTTTGGGCCGATGAGCTTCATGAAGGCGACGACGTCGGCGGCGTTGTCGCGGCCCTTGACGCCTTTCAACAGCTCTACCGACAGTCGCGACTTGCCTTTCACCAGCATCGAGCCCACGTGGCCTTCTTCGCCGGGGTAACTGCCGTAGTAGCCGATAGCGCCAGGGATGATCTCCGGTAGTCGCTTGCCCGCGCCATCGCGGACAAGGCTCTCCACATAGCCGCGAACGCCTCCGGTATCGAGTGCGATGCGAAGCACTGCCCGTCGTTCGTCGGTTCGCTCGTAAGCGATGCAGGCACCGACGGCAGGAGGGTCTTCCAGCCCAAGCGATCCAGAGACACGGGGGTCGGTGACCCCTGTCATCCGCTCCACCGCGATTTTCGGGATGTAGTCGCAGATGAAGGGCGGGCCGTATGCCACGGGCATCGGGGTCATGTCGGCCTCGCCAGAGCCCGAACAAGCGCTGACCAGAGCGCAAGCGAGGAGCGTTCCGAACCTGGTGGCGCTCAGGGATAGTCGGCGAAACCGAATGTGAAACCGTTGTCGAAGCTGGTCTGTACGTTCTGCTCTTTCCACGGGTTGTCCTCAGCGCGATCGTAGAGCCAGGTTCGGTAAGCGTCGTGGCGTGAGCCGTCGCCCGCCAGCATCTGCTGGTGGGTCATGAGCGTCGTGCCATCCTCTTTCAAGAAGTTGTTCGATGCGCTGCGCGGGTCCTCGCCAGGTCCGAGGTCGGTGAGGGAAGACCACGGATGCGATTTCCCGGGAGGATCGGCTGAGCCGAAGAGGCCATGGTTGAACATGGCCTGGGCGCCGAGTTGATGGGTTGAGAAGCGCATCTGTTCTGCGGCGTTGTTGGCCGCGAAGACGGCGTCCTTCTCCGCGTTGCCTTTGACCTCATCTTCGATCGTGCCGGTCCAAGCGCCTATCACGGCCGCTCCGACAGGCCATGCTCCTGCCTGCGGCAATGCCATCCCGGTGTTGATCGCGGCCATGAGGATCTTCATGGTCCGCTTCTGGTCCTCGTCGAGTTCGCGGCCTTTCTCTATGCCGGCGAGCCCGGCCGCGTTGGTGATGAGGCCGAAGGCGGCTCCGACCTGATACGACGCGGTTTCGAATATCTCGGCTCCGCGTTTCCCCGCCAACTGCCCGGCACCGTGGTCGAGGAGATGGTTTCCCCACGCCGTCTCGGCGGCTGTGACCACTCCGAAGGCATTCTTGTCCTCCTTGAACGCCTCCTGCATCACAGCCCGGAGTTCGGTCTTGTTGAATCTCGCTCCCCAGTCCTCCCGTCCAGGAAGGTTTGGGTTGTCCTGTCGATATACGCCAGAGGGCTCGGGGCCGGGGGTGGCCGCTACGCGGGTGACATCGGGGATGTACGCCGCCAGGATGCGGCCTATGGAGCCGGCCGCCACCAGGGATTTCGGATTCTTGTCCCCCTTGAGTCGTTCATGTTGGAGGTGAACGAGGTCGGAGGCGAGCTTGGCCGAGAGGTAGCCGCGGGACGGGTCCAGGGCGGTGCCCGCATGGTCGCGATACGTCATCGTGGCCGCCTCCAGCGCCAGGCCCAACGCCACGCCACCGTCCTTCAGCGGTTTCTCCATGACATAGAACCTGAGCGCAGACGGGTCATAGACAAAGAATTCCTGGGCTGCTTTCGGGTGTCGGCCCAGTGCCTCGAACACTTCCTTCATCACGGACTGGTGAAACGCTTCGGGCAAAGGTCTTCTCACTTGCTGACCAGCAAACCAGGAGTTCTGCTCGGTCCGCGAAGCCGAATCCACCTTCCTGGCCACGTTCAGCAGGAAGTCATGGTCGAACATGCCATGCTTGAGCGCCCGCGCGAGCGCGAAGTACTCCTCCCGTTCGTCGAGGTCAGCCGTCAACCCGTCCCGCCAACCGTCGCCCAGACGGGGACTCGCGGCGCCGAGAGCCTTGCTCAGGGCGGCCTGGAGACGCTTGCCCTTGTCGTCCCCTTGAGAGATCGCCTCGCGCATGAGCGCCAGATAGGTCTCCGGCCCCAGGGCATGCATGAGCTTTGTGGCGAACTCCGGATCCTGCGCGCGCTTCTCAAAAGCGGTGAGGGCTGGGTCACCGATCTTGCCGTCAGCGGTCAGGTGGCTGGTAGCGGCATAGACATCGGGATCGTTGAACGTCTTGCTGTAGAGCCCTTCGTCGAACGCGACCATTCTGTTGACTGCCTGGCCGGGAGCTGCCCAATCCGCCTTTTCTGCGGTGATGGTCTCCGTGCGCCGGCGTAATTCTGGACGCTTGGCGCTGATCCAATTGGCGGCTTCCCGGAACGCGGTCAGGTGCGAGGTGTCAAGGTCGAACTGCTGAAGGGCTCGGCGAATCTCCAGCTCGCTGCTTTCCATCGTGGACCCCGTACGGCCGAGTGCCGGCTCGAAAAGTGCCATCAGGCCGGGGTCGATGCCGGAGTAATCCCCGCCCAGATGAGGGCGTGGATCGGGATAGCTCATGCGGGCCTCCGGCACGAACGGCGGGATGCACACGGTCAGCAGGGCCAGCGTACCCCCGGGCCGGCCGCTCGTTGAGTTCTCCTGTCACGACCGATATGGCGTTACTGCGGGTCCGTCAGCCGACGGTACGTGAACGAAGGCTCTGAAGTTTCAACGTATGGGAAACGAATAGGAAGCCCCAGAACTTATGGCCAGGAAAGACGTTGACGGCGTGGACCACACCAGACTTCAGAGAGGGACGGGGGCATAACGAGGAGTCCTGCGTGACGATCGCCGCGGAGCAGGAGTGAGATCATCGACGACTGCGCGGATCGTCTCCACTTCCACCGTGAGCGGCTGAACCCACGATCCGGCTGCCGAGCCGCTGTGGAATATCTCCAGCGCGTGCATGGCAGGGCTGAAGCGTTTTCACATGGTGAGACCGAGTAGTTGAAGACCGTCGGCAGGGTGGCTGCGGTAGTGGTCGGTCCAGCCGATGATGCGGGTCAGGCCGATGGCTGCGTGTGTCGGCGTACGGGCTGACGTGCACAGCCAGGTACGAGCGAACGCGCACGGCTCATGCGGGCGCGCCATGGTTGGTGAGCCGGCCGTTAGAGTTCATGGATGCTGCTGACTATCCTTGGCGGATGCGGCGCGTGGCCGGCGGCGGGTCAGGCCTGCAGCGGTTACCTCGTGGAGCACGACGGGTTCAGGCTGCTCGTCGACCCTGGATACGCGACGGTGCCGCGACTGCTGGAACGGATCACCGCCGATCAGGTCGACGCGGTGTTCATCAGTCACGGACATCCCGATCACTGTGCCGACCTGAACCCGCTGTTGCGTGCGCGTGCGTTGCGTGATGACCCACCGGCGCCGTTGCCGGTGTACTCGCTGCCCAGCGCCCTGGATGCGGTGCTCGCGCTGGACCGCCCGGGGATGCTGACCGACGCTTATGTCCTGCACGAGTTCAACGCCGGCGACCAGATCGCCATCGGCCCGTTCCGCGCGCAGACCCGTCTACTGCCGCACTCGGTGCCCAATGCGGGCATACGGCTGACAGCGGGTGAGCGAGTGCTCACGTACACCGGGGACACCGGCCCGAGCCCTGATGTGGTGGACCTGGCGCGCGACGCTGACCTGCTCCTGGCCGAGGCCACATTCGTGGACCAGGTCCCGCAGGGTTCGCGGCGCCACCTGTCGAGCGCCCGCCAGGCAGGTCGGCAAGCCAAGGAAGCCGATACCCGACGCCTGTTACTGACTCACCTGCAGCCGGGCACAGACGCCACAGCCGCACGAGCCGCTGCTGGGGCCGAATACGACGGCGAGATCGGCATCGCCACCTCCGGTCTCACCATCGATCTTTCCTGAGCAGGCCTTCCTGAGGCTTCGACAGCAGTGACGCCGATTTGCCGCCCAGGCCATCCAGGTCAAACGCCGCCGCACCGACCTCAAGAAGCGTTCTCATGTGGTGACCTGGCGTGCATGGAGACGTCGCACCGGTGACTGCCATGGGTGATGGAAATCGCGGCTGGCGGTTCAACCCAGGGAGTCGAACTCGCCAGCCCTGACGCCGCCGAGGAAAGCCTTCCACTCGGCGGGGGTGAAGGTCAGCTTGGGGCCGTCCGGGTTCTTACTGTCGCGTACGGCGACTACTCCGGGCAGGTTGGAGGCCACTTCCACACACTGACCGCCGTTGCCCCCGGAACGCGACGACTTCCGCCAGACTGCAGCGCTCAAGTCCATCCGCATCTCGCCTCTTCGATCATTCTGAGGGACATGCGCTCAGGATAGGCCCAGAGCCGAATCGCCTCATAGCGCTTCCAGATCGCAGTCACAGTATCGAGGTCCGTGGTGATCTGACCCTCGGTCGAAGAATCCACATGAACGACATCCGGCTGCCCATCCGGCAACTCAGCGATCATGAAAGCGCCCATGAGGCCTGCTAGACATTTCGGATCGACGATCTGAATGGAGACAGTCGGCTGACGAGCACGCTTCAGCAGGTGGTCAAGCTGTTCACGCATCACTTCGGGCTCGCCGACTTCGCGTCGGAGTACCCCCAGGTCGATCATCACGAGGAACGTGAAAGCATTCTCCCGTTCGAGGATTTGCTGCCGTCGCGTACGGGCCTGAATTCGCTCCTCCACTTCCTCGGCCGTGATGCGGGGTTCCTGACTGAAGATGCAGCGAGCGTAGGCCTCGGTCTGGAGGAGGCCGGGGATCAGGAGGGGATCCCAGGAGCGGAGGATGCGGGCCGTGGGTTCGATCTCCTCGACCCAGCTGCGAAACCAGACCGGGCCGCCGGGCTGGGCGACGATGCGCTGGTAGAGCCTGGTGAAGGAAACACCGTCGGGCGTACCGAAGAGCCGGTCCAGTCGCTCGGCGTCTGACTTCGACGGGCTCCGGGTGGCCTTCTCCAAGCGGCTCACCTGGGTCTGGGTGCAGCCGAGGCGAGAAGCCACCGCGGCCTGCGAGAGCTGCGCGGCCTCCCGCAGGCGGCGCAGCTCGGCGCCGAAGCGGACTCTCGGGGACCCGGGATCGAGAGACGGCACAACATCCATCGAATTTCCTCCTGAAATAGACGAATTGCCTGCCGCTGGATTTCGCGCCCTATCCAGTCCAGGGCAGACCAGAGAGTGTCATGAGCCTTTCTGTTTCGGACTTCCGAACCACTCACCGCCCTAATAACGAAAAGGCAGTCTAGACGCGAACCTTCCGCTCAGGGAAAGGCCGAGCCTCACCTTTTGGGCCTGTCAGAAATCCCCGGAGGGCGGAAGCGTCGAGGGAGGCGGTAGATGACAGCGGGCGAGCAGTACGAGAGATTCGGTCACCTGGCTGGAGGTGTCCCCATCAGGCCTCACGGAGCTTCCCGGCCTGATGGCATGCTGACCGGTCCTGGGCTGCGGCAGTTCCCCGGAGAGGAGAGGTCCGTCTCCGAGGCCAGGGAGTGGGCACGTGCTCTGCTGGAAGGGCGCATGGCCGCCCCGCTCCTCGACGACGTGGTGCTGCTGCTGAGCGAGCTCGTCACCAATGCGGTCACACACTCGGACTCGGGAAGCACGAAGGCCGGTCCGGTGACCGTACAGGTGTCCTGCGAGGCCGAAGGCGTCCGCGTGGAGGTGCGCGACAGTGGATCGACCACCAGCTCGCGGACGATGCGCGTGCCGGACGCCGACGACGACGGTGGCCGCGGCCTCTGGCTGGTCGACCTGCTCGCTACCGCGTGGGGCGCGGATCAGGACACGACCGGCGGATCGGTCTGGTTCCGGGTGGCCGAGCACGTACGAACTGAGGTGATCCAGACATGGCGGTCATGAACGGTCTCCGAGACCGTCGTCCACCGCGACGTCCTCCGGCTTGAGATCCAGCCCCGAGGCTGCCGCCTGCAGGTCGAGCAGGATGGCGAAGTCCTCGTCCACCCGGCCGGTGCCGACGCTGGCCTGGACGAGCTGGGCGGTGAGGGCGGTGACCGGCATCGGCACGTCCAGGGCGCGGGCGGCGGCAAGGCCCAGGTCGAAGTCCTTGCGCAGCAGGGGTGGCGTGAACGTCGGCGTGTAGTCGAGGTGCACGAACGCCGGGGACTTGTAGCGGGTGAACGCCGAGCCCATGACGCTGTCGTTGAGGAACGCCAAGAAGGCGTGCCGCGGGACGCCGCCCTTCTCCGCCAGTACGGTGATCTCCGCCAGCGTCTGGGTCACCACGCCCAGCATCAGGTTGTGCGCGATCTTCACCAGCCGGGCGGTGTCGCCCTCCCCCACGTAGGTGACGGACCTGCCAAGCGACCGCAGCAGGTGGGCGACCTGGTCATAGGTCTCCCGGGGACCGGACACCACCAGGCTGAGCGCGCCGGCCCGCGCCACCTTGGGGTTGCCGCTGACCGGCGCGGCCAGGTAGGCGACGCCCTTCGCCGCACAGGCCCGGCGCACCTCGGCCGACGACTCCACGGACACGGTCGAGGAGTCGACCACTACTCCCGGCGCCGCGTCGCCCGTGAGCAGCCCGTCGTCGCCGAACAGCACCTGTTCGAGGACGGACGACGTGGAAACCGTCGTGAACACCACGTCCCGGTCGCGCAACGCGGCGAGCGACTCCGCGACCGACGCGCCGTGCTCCTTGAGCGGCTCAGCCTTGGCGATGGTGCGGTTCCAGGCGGTCACGTCCACACCGGCGTCGGCGAGCCGCGCGGCCATGGCGACTCCCATGCGACCGGTCCCGATCCAGCCGACCCGCGGCCTGGACCGGTTCGTCGTCGAGTCGGTCATCGAAACTCCTTGAGCGACTGTGGGTCCGGCCGTCCGCCGAGGCGATCGCGCGGACTTCCTCGGCATCCGCGCTCACCTGGAACTTCTCCCAGGTCAGCGCAGGTAAACCGTCTCGACAGCCGCCCCGAAGCGGACTCGTCAGCACGGCCGTTACCGTAGGTCGTACTGCCGCGTGAGGGCCAGCGCCTGCTTCTCGTCCACTTGGCGTGGTAGACCGGCCATCTTCTCGCGTATGTCCTCCAGGATGTCGGCACCGGCGCGGGCCACGCGGGAGCGGTGGAGTTCTAGCTGGGCGTCGAAGAGCTTGGCCGTCGGGCCCACCCAGATCCGGCCGGAGTGGAACTCCTTGTAGGACTGCTCGATCGCCCGGGTCGCGTTCTCGATGAGCGGGGTGATCTTCTGCTCTGCTTCGCGTAATGCTTCGTAGAGCGGGTTGGGCACCATGTCCGTCATCAGGTCAGCCATTCTCGTCGGTGCCGGCGGCCGGGATGAGCTTGGGGGCGATGAGCTTCATGAGGGCCACGACGTCGGCGGCGTTGTCGCGGCCCTCGACGCCCTTCACGAGTTCGATCGACAAACGCGCCTTGCCTTTCACCAGCATCGCGCCCGCCCGGGTTTCCTCATTCGGGTCCACTGTGTAGAAGCCGAAGCCGTCGGGGACGATTTCCGGTAGTTGCTCGGAGACTCCGTCGCGCAACTGATTCTCTATCTGGCCACGACTTCCGCCGGTGTCAAGCATGATGCGGAGTACTGCCCGACGCTCGCCGGTCGGCTCGAAGGCAGAGCAAGCGCCCACGACGGGGCGGTCCTCACCCGGGAGAGGGAGAGAACCGGTAACGAGTGGATCGACGACTCCGGTCACCCGCTCGACCGCCACTTTGGGAACATGATCGCATATGTAGGGTGGGGCATAAACCGTGGGCAGCGGGGTGGCGTCGACCTTGCTGGTTCCGCCCATGCAAGCGGAAGCACTGATGAGGGCGCATCCCAGGATGGCCATCCGACTGACTTTGATCACTGATACCGCACGAATCCGGTGGTGTAACCGTCGTCGAGAGCGGTTTGAACTCCGAGTGTTTTCCACGGGTTGTCCTCAGGACGTTTATAGAGCCAGGTGTGGTAGGCGTCGTAGCGTCGACCATCGCCGGCGCTCATCTCGTCGAACGACATCAGCGTCTTGCCGTCTGGCTTGAGGAAGTTGTTCGGTGCGCTGCGCGGATCGTCACCGGGTTCGACGTCGCTGAGTGACGCCCATGGGTGAGTCTTCGCGGGTGGGTCGGCCGCTCCGAAAAGACCATGGTCGAACATGGCCTGAGCAGTGAGTTGATGGACGAGGAACCGAGTCTGTTCGACGGTGCTGTTGGCGGCGAATACGGCTTCCTTTCGCGCGTTGCCCTGAACAGCGTCTTCGATCATGCCGGTCCACGCGCCCGTCACACTCGCCCCGATGGGCCATGACCCTGCTTGCGGGATAGCCAGACCGGTGTTGACCACGGCCGTGAGGATCTTCATGTTCCGTTTCTGGGTCTCGTCGAGCTCGTGCCCCTTCTCGATACGGGCGAGACCGGCCGCGTCGGTGATCAGGCCGAATCCCGCACCGATCTCCAGCCCTGCGGTGTTCAAGCTGTCGGCGCCCTGACCTGCGGCCACCTGACCTGCGCCATGGTTGAGGAGTCTGTCGCTCCATGCCGTTTGAGCCGAGGTCACCACTCCGAATGCCTTCTCGTCCTCCTTGAACGCCTCCTGCATCACGGCGCGGAGTTCGCCTTTGTTGAACCGTGCTCCCCAGTCCTCCCGCCCTGGGAGGTTCGGATAGTCCTCCATGAACACGCCTGGTTGTTCGAGGCCGACAAAGGCAACCCGGTTCACGTCGGATATGTACGCCGCCAGAATCCGCCCGATGGACCCGGCAGCCACCAAGGAAGGGCGCTCGTCCGCCTTGATCCGTTCAAATTGGAGATGCACGAGGTCGGAGGCGAGTCCGGCCGAGAGGTAGCCGCGCGACGGGTCCAGGGCGGTGCCCGCATGGTCGCGGAACGTCATCGTGGCCGCCTCCAGCGCCCGGCCCAGCGCCACACCACCGTCCTTCAGCGGCTTCTCCATCACGTAGAACCTCAGCGCCGACCGGTCGTAGGCAAAGAATTCCTGGGCCGCTTTCGGATGCCGGCCCAGCGCCTCGAAAACGTCCTTCATCGCGGACTGGTACATCGCCTCGGGCAAAGGCGTTCTCACCTGCCGGCCCGCGAACCACGGATCCTTTTCGGCCCGCGACGCTGAATCCACTTTCCTGGCCACGTACAGCAGAAAGCCGTGGTCGAACGTCCCATGTTTGAGCGCCCGCGCGAGCGCGAAGTACTCCTCCCGATCGAGGTCGGCCGTCAAGCTTTTCCGCCAGTCGGCGCCCAGGCGGGGACTCGCCGCGCCGAGAGCCTTGCTCAGAGCGGCTTCAAGGCGCTTCTCATCCCTTTGAGACACCGTCCTGCGCATGAGCGCCAGGTAAGTCTCCGGGCCGAGGGCATGCATGAGCTTCGTGACGAACTCCGGGTCCTGCGCTCGCTTTTCCAGCGCAGCGAGGACGGAGTCGCTGATCTTGCCGTCGGCGGAAAGGTGGCTGACAGCGGCGTAGACATGGGGATCGTTGAAGGCCTTGCTGTAGCGGGCCTCGTCGAACGCGACCATCCCATTGACAGCCTGGCCGGGAGCACCCCAGTCCGCCTTTTCGGCGGAGATGGTCTCCTTGCGCCGGCGTAATTCAGGACGCTTCGCGCTGATCCAGTTGGCGGCTTCTCTGAACGCGGTCAGGTATGAAGTATCCAGGTCGAACTGCTGAAGGGTACGCCTGATCTGCGGTTCACTGCTTTCGATGGTCGCGCCCGTACGGCCGAGAGCCGGCTCGAAAAGGTCCATCAAGCCGGGGTCGATGCCGGAGTAATCCCCGCCCAGATGAGGGCGTGGATCCGGAGAGCTCATGCGGGCCTCCAGCACGAACGGCGGGATGCACACTGACGGCAGGGCCAGCGTACTCCTGGGTCGGCCGCTCGTTGGATTCTCCGGTCACGACCGATATGGCCTTACTGCGGATCCGTCAGCCGATGGTACGTGAGCGAAGGCTCTGAAAGTTCAAGCGTATGAGAATCGAATACAGGGCCGGTCACGCCCTGACCGGCCGGTACCGTACACCCAGCTCGGCCGTGGGGTCATCGACGCCGAGGCGGTGGAGGTAGTGCGGCCGGCCACCGGGGAGGTCCAGCAGCCGGATGCCGTCGCCGAGCAGCACGGGCGCGATGTGCAGGTCGATCTCGTCGAGCAGCCCGCGTTCGAGAAGCTGGCCGCCGATCGTCGGCGAATGCACCTCGACGTTCTTCCCGCCGGCCGCCGCCAGCGCGATCCGTACCGCCTCGGCCACGTCACAGTCCAGGAAGGTGACGCCGTCGGCGGGCTTGGCGTCCTCGGGATGGTGGGTGAGCACGAAGATGGGTCCGGTCCAGGCGCCGCCGTAGACCATGCCGGGATCCGGGAAGGCGTCCCAGCCGCGCCGGCCGCCCAGGATCGCGCCGGTGGTCGCGACGTACTCCTCGATCGCGCCCGGCTGGGGTGAGATGCCGGTCATCATCCAGTCCATCTCGTGGTTCGGCCCGGCCACGAACCCGTCCAGCGACATGGTGAAGTGCCAGAGCACCTTGCCGTTCGCGGTCTGCTTTTCGATGTCGTCCACTGCAATCTCCTCTGCCGGCTGCTTGGCTCGTACGTATGGAGACCGCCTCCACCGCGGAACCTCATCGGTCCATACGGAGGGCATCGTCCCCGCGTCGACAACCACACCTACGACCGGAGCCTTACGCCTGCTTCACTGGGGACCCGCCGGGTGTTCGGCCTGTAGCGCGGCGCAGGTCTCGCTGACGATGTCCAGGAGCTCCTCGACCCGGTCGCGGTGGGTGCGGTGGCTGACGACGCACACCCGGATCATGTACCGGCCGTCGATCCGCGTACTGGACAGCAGCGCACGGCCCCGGGCCGTCACGCGGCGCAGCAGCTCGGCGTTGAAGGCGTCGGCGTCGCCTTCCCCTGGCACCCAGCGGAAGGCGACGGCGGTCAGGCTCGGTCGCCACGGGACCTCGAAGCCGTTCTTGCGCAGCGTGTCGTGCACCAGTTCGGCCAGGTCGAGCTTCTCGTCCAGAGCCTGGCGGAAGGCGTCGAGGCCGTGCAGTTTGATCGGCAGCCACAGTCGCAGGCCGCGGAAGTCGCGGGTCAGCTCAGGGGAGTATTCGGTGAAGTTGGGGATGTCGTCCTCGTCGCCGAGATCCTGCAGGTAGGCGGCGTCCATGTGGTGGGCCTGGCGCAGCAGGGCGCCGTCGCGCACCAGCAGCGCGCCGGTCCCGTACGGCAGGAACAGGGCCTTGTGCGGATCCAGGGTGATCGAATCGGCCAGTTCGATGCCGCGCAGCCGGGCGCGTCCGCGCTCGGTGAGCTGGAACGGGCCACCGTAAGCGGCGTCGACGTGGAACCACGCCCCGGCCTTTCTCGCGACGGCGGCGAGCTCGGCGAGCGGGTCGATCGCTCCGGTGTTCGTCGTTCCCGCGCTGCCGATCACGAGGAAGGGCCGCAGGCCGGCCTGCCGGTCGTCCGCGATCATCCGGGCCAGCGCGTCCGGGGCCATCCCCAGGTCCGGGCCCGCCGGCACGGCCCGTACGTGCGCGCGCGGGAAGCCCGCCAGCAGGGCCGCCTTGGCACAGGAGGCGTGGGTCTGGTCGGTGACGTAGACGGTGCCGTCGAGGAAGCTTTCGCCGAGCCGGGCGACGCGGGCGGTCACGATGGCCGAGAAGTTGGCCATGGAGCCGCCTGAGGTGAGGATGCCGCGCGCCTCCTCGGGGTAGCCGAACAGGTCGCAGAGCCAGCGGACGGCCGTGGCCTCGATCTGCGCGCAGGCCGGGGCCAGCTGCCAGACGGTGACGTACTTGTTCATGGCCGCGGTCAGGAAGTCGGCGAGCGCGGCGGCGTACAGGCCACCGCCCGGCACGTAGGCGAGATAGCCGGGCCCGGCGCTGGCGGCGCCGTCGCGGGCCGCCGCGTGCAGCGTGGACAGCAGGCCGGACAGCGGGCTGCCCAGCTCAGGGGCGGGCTCCCGCAGCACCCCCGCCAGGGCGGCGGAGCGAGCCGGGTCGAAGGCGGGCAGCTCCGGCAGGTCGCGCAGGAAGTCCTCGACGAAGGCCAGCACGGCCTCGCCCATCAGGCGCACCTGCTCCGGGCCCGGTTCCAGGGGGTACTGCGTGGCATCTGACATGATCCGTATCCTTACATCGCGCTTGTACCGGCCGAGCCCGCCGGACCGTGTCCGTACTGGGCGACCTGTCCACCGGCACTGTTGCCCACCAGTTGGTACGCGGACGTCCCGGGTGGTGGTGTGCACGGCGTTGATCGCCGCGAGGATCCGGCAGCGTCTCAGGATGGCGAGGCACGACTGAGGAAACAAGCAAAAAGCCAGGTCAGACGGCATCTGACCTGGCTGATCGTGTGTGCCCCCGGTCAGTCGTCCCAGCCGGGCGGGGGGCCGAGCGGCGCCTCGTCGCTGTCCACGAGCGTGCAGGCGGCGACGGGCCCGTTGGAGATGTTCGCCCAGATGCCGGCGGTCTTATCGTCGGCGGAGACGCTGAACTCCAGCACCGCCGTCTGCCCGGGCTTGATCGCGGCCGGGTCGATGCGGAACCCCGGTTCGTCCGTATTGGGCGGCCAGATGTGGAACGGCCTGCCGTCGGCCGGGTTCTGCGCTTCCTGCCGGGACAGGAAACTCGTGCTACGCGGCTGCGGCGAGCATCGCTTCCCTCCGGGGATGTAGTCGACGACCGCGTTGACTCCCATGCCTCGGAGGGTGGCCTCCAGCGGCTTGGGGTCCTTGGCCTGGTTGATGGTGATGGTGAGCGTCCCATCAGCGTTCTTCGACACCGCGTACGCGGGTGTCCCACCGCCGAGGAGCGTCGGGACGCCCACTGCCACCGCGACACCCAGGGCCAGCGCGGGGGCCAGGAGGGCGGGGCGGACCAGGCGCCGCCGAGGGCGCTCCGCTGACCTGCGGATTTCCACCATGACGAACTCCTTGAGTAGACGCTGCCGGCCGTTCGGGAGTTGCGGTTCCGCCTCGAACGGCAGCAACCCGGCCAGGGACTCGCGCTCGGCCTTGTTCATCGGTTCTCCTCCCGTACGGACCGGACCACGCTGTCGTGGTCACCCTTTACCTGTCGCGACCCGGAGGCCTGTTGCCGTTCCGCGGCGAGTTTCTCCAGCTTCTTGCGCGCCCTGGACAGGCGGGACCTGACGGTCCCCACGGCGACGCCCAGCGCCTGGGCCGCCTCGGCATGGTCGAGCCCCGACCACACGCAGAGCGCGAACACCTCCTGCTCCTGACGGCGCAGCGAGCCGTAGGCCTGCTGGATCGCGGCCAACTGCTCGGCGGCGTCGATCCGGCCGATGATCTGGTCGGCGAAGTCGGGGATGGGATCGCCTCTGGGCATCCTGGCCAGGGCGTCGTCGTACCGCCTCGCCGCCCGGCGCAGATTCCGCGCCACGTTGGTCGCGATCCCCAGCACCCATGGCCGCAGGGATCCGCCGTCGGCGTCGATCCGATGCCGCAGCCGCCACGCCTCGAGAAAGGTCAGCGACAGCACGTCCTCGGCGGCCGACCAGTCCCCGGTCAATCGGAAGGCGTGACTGAACACCGGCCGGGCCATCTCCTCGAAGAGCACCTCGAACGCCTCGGCATCCCCGTCACGTATCCGGGCGCGCAGTGACATGTCCATACACAAGCACTGTCCGACCGGTCATCCTCATTCCCGCCGGGTTTCCGCCACCGAGGAGGAGGCGCCGCGATCTGTCCGAGGGCCGTCCGCGAGTGACTCGCGGCGGTCAAACGACAGTACGACCCCGCCCACCTGTTCGCCGGCAACCACGACATCCGGCCTTCGCAGGGACGAGCGCCCTTCCCACGATGGCAGGCGGCGTGACCGTCAAGCCGGCCGTGTCACCGCCGCCCTGCGCCACCGGCGGTCATGGACGATCGCCATGAAGCCGATGACGAACAGCGCGACCGAGCCGGCCAGGGAGACGAAGAGCCCGTCGCTGACCCATCGGAGAACAGCCTCGTCA
This sequence comes from Nonomuraea sp. NPDC050478, assembly GCF_044458265.1. Classification (NCBI taxonomy): domain Bacteria; kingdom Bacillati; phylum Actinomycetota; class Actinomycetes; order Streptosporangiales; family Streptosporangiaceae; genus Nonomuraea; species Nonomuraea sp. NPDC050478. Next base: position 453,228 of record NZ_JBITHT010000005.1, read on the forward strand.
GAGTTCCGGACGGTGAGGAGCCAACTGGATCCGCAGAGAATCAAGCCGACCGCCCCCGGCACGACCTCGGCCTCGTTCGTCGTCTTGCCCGCGGTCAGTGCCGCGACCGCGAACATGGCACCGAGCCACGCGACGAAAAGCGGCGCCACGCCGGCATCCTCGAACCCGGTCACCTCCTCGATCGCCGAACCGCGCACCAGCATCTTGCTCCACGGCAGGAAAGCGCCGATCGCGATCACGACTGAGGAGACCAGAGCGGAACCGGCGAGCGCCCGGTTGACGGGCGGAGCAGGGGGCGGCATCGGCCGGCTGTGGGGATGAAACGGGGAATAGTGCGGACCAGGAACCTGCATGATCGCGATGGTACCCAGGCGTCCTATGCATTCCCTATCACCGCCCTCAGGCTGGCGATATCCGGTTGGGTCACCGCCGGGCGGGACCCTAGGCTCGACCGCCATGAGCGAGATCGACTACCTGGCCGTCAATCGCGCCAACTGGGACGAACGCGTGGCCATCCACGTGGCCAGCGACTTCTACGACGTCCCCGGTTTCAAGGCGGGCGGCGACCCGCTGCGGGACTTCGAGATCGAAGAGGTCGGCGACGTCGCCGGCAAGTCGCTGGCGCATCTGCAATGCCACTTCGGGCTCGACACCCTCGCCTGGGCGAGGAGAGGCGCCCAGGTCTGCGGGCTCGACCTGTCGGAAAAGGCCGTCGAGACCGCCACCGCCCTGGCCGAGGAGTGCGGCTTGGAAGCCCGCTTCGTGGCCGCGGACGTCTACGACGCCCCCGTCGCGCTGGGCGGCGCCTACGACATCGTCTACACCGGGATCGGCGCGCTCGTCTGGCTCCCCGACATGCGGCGCTGGGCCGAGGTGGTAGCCGCCCTGCTCAAGCCGGGCGGATTCCTGTACCTGTCGGAGTTCCACCCCTTCACCGACATGCTGGACGACGCCGAGGGATCGACCGTCACGTTCGACTACTTCAGGAGCGATCCGCAGATCTGGGACGAGCCGTACACCTACACCGGCTCCGAAGAACTGGCCAACACCACGTCCGTCCAGTTCCAGCACACCTTGGGCGAGGTGGTCTCCGCACTGGCCTGGGCCGGGCTGCGCATCGACTTCCTGCACGAGCACGACCACACGCTCTTCAGGCGCTTCGGCAACCTGGAGGCCCACGGCCCGGTCTACCGGCTGCCGGAGGGCCGGCCGCGCATCCCGCTGATGTTCTCCATCAAGGCGAGCCGACAGGGATCGGCGCCATGACCCGTCAGGACCTGCCCTTCCAGGCCGCCGTGTTGAGCCCGGAAAAACTGCCAGTGGTTCGCGAGGAAGTAATCTCAGTGCTTGCGGCCCTATCGGCCGTCATGGCGATCCGGATGTGGTCGACGCTGCCGGCCAGGGCGGCACACGATGTCACCGGCGAGAGCACGGAGGAGGCCGTGACCGACGCCTCGTCGTGACGGGTCATGACACACCTGTGAGCCTGCCGGACATGACCTAGACATGAACGTCACCGACACGGGGCCGCCGCGCACCCAGCGCTTCGCCCACCTCTACGAGCAGACGTATGCCGCGTTGCTGCGGTTCGTCGAGCGTCGCGTCCACCCCTCCCACGCCGAGGACGTGGTCGCTGATGTGTTCCTCGTCGCCTGGCGGCGCCTAGATGACGTGCCGCCGGCGGCGGAGGAGGCGCGGGCCTGGCTGTTCGGCGTGGCGCACCTCACTCTGCGCAATGGGCTGCGGGCCGACCAGCGGCGGCAGGCGCTCACCGTTCGCATCGCCGACAGCCAGCTGACCGGCGCCGCGGCGGCCGGGCTGGACCCCGAGTCGGTGGCACGCCGGCTCGACCTCGTCCAGGCGTGGCGGCGGCTCAGCCCGCTCCACCAGGAGGCGCTCGCCTTGGCCGTGTGGGACGGCCTCACAGCCCCACAGGCCGCGCGGGTGCTCGGCATTTCTCCCGTCGCGTTCCGGCTTCGGCTCACCCGGGCCCGGCGTGCTCTGCGCCGCCACGCCGACGCGGCCCCCGCCACTACAACCCAGCCCGTGGCAACCGCCACCGTGGACTCCCGGAGCATGCGATGAACGACACCCTCGACCACGCCCTGCGCGACTTCGACCCGGCCGTCACTCCCGCTGACCTGGATACCAACATCGACCCCAAGGCTCGGGCCCTGCTGGCCCGGGTGGTGGCCACCGACCCGATGGAGGCACCCGTACCGACGACCAGCAGCCCGCGCCTGCTCACCACCAGGCGCCTCACCGCTGTCGGCGCAGGGGTGGCCGTCGGCATCACGGCAGCGCTGCTGCTGCCCGGCGTGTTCGGCGGCGGCTCGGCGATGGCAGCGTGGACCGCGACGCCGCACACGGTGAGCGGTGACCGGGCCGCCGACGCCCAGGAGAAGTGCCTCGACAACGCCCGAGACACCGCCAAGCGCACAACCGGGCGCGAGCTCGGCTTCCGGCCCGTGGTGACCGAGGGCCGGGGGCCGTGGACGCTCGTCTACGTCAACGACGACAGCAGTTACCTGGCCGAGATCACTTGCCTGCTCCACGATGGCGACCTCGTCGGCTCGCACGGCAGCACACCGGGGCCCGACGCACAACCGCTTCCGCCGGTTCCCGCGGAGTCGGCGCGGGCCGCCCTCGGCGCGGTCATGAGCACGAGTGAGGAGAGCGTGCGTACCGTGACCGGCAGGGTCGGCGAGGACGTGGTGGGTCTGGAGCTCTCCACGGAGGCGAAAGGCAGCGTGACCGCGACCGTCACCGGCGGCTACTTCGCGGCCTGGTGGCCGGACGCGCCGACGACGGAGCAGCGCGAGAGAGTTTCACCTCGTGGCGGTGTCAAGAGCGTCACGGCAATCCTTCAGGACGGGTCACGGCACAGCGTCTCCCTCGAGGAGCTCACCGGCTGGACGAGCGCGCAGCTGAATACGTCTGCCACAGGCGGCTCCACACGCGACTGAAACCTGGCCACCCGCGGCGGCGCCGGCCTCACAATCCGGCGTCGCCGACGGGTGGAGCTTCGTTTCCCGGTTATCTGGCAACCTGGCGAATCAGGGCAAGCCAACGTCGCCTCCAACTCGCCGCCAGCGGTCCACAAGCTCAACGATGGTCGGCACGACCTGCGCCGACTCCTGTCGGTGTGCCCGCGGCTCAGGTAGCCCAATGGCCGGCACAGCGTGGAGGTGCTGCAGCGGCTCTACCACCGTTGCATGGCCGCCTACGACGAAGTGTCGATCGAGCGGATGGACCGCGCCCGAGAGGACGACCGATGATCAAGGAATCGCGCCATGACTCGCGCATCTCGTCTACCGGTGTCGCAGGATGGCAAGGTCACATGGATACGGAAACAAAGCAAAAAGCCAGGTCAGACAATGTCCGGCCCGGCTGATCGTGAGTGCCCCCTGTAGGATTCGAACCTACGCACCCGGCTCCGGAGGCCGGTGCTCTATCCCCTGAGCTAAGGGGGCTCAACGAGAACCAAGGCTACCAGTATCCCGCACCCACTCCGCACCAGATAACCGTCCGCCAACACATCCACAGAAAACCCCACGTGACCGCCCCGCTACCGCTAGCTTGACCGCCGTGGGTGACGTTCTTGGCAAAGTTCTGGTCGTAGACGATGACGAGGTCATTCGTCAGCTCATCGCCGTCAATCTCAACCTTGAGGGGTTCGAGGTGGAGACGGCCACCGATGGGCAGGATTGCCTGGATCGGGTGCTGGAGGTGCGGCCGGATCTGATCACGCTCGACGTGATGATGCCGATGCTCGACGGGTGGACGACCGCGGCACGGCTGCGTGACGATGAGGCGACGCGGCACATCAAGGTGGTGCTGATCACGGCCAGGGCGCAGGACGACGACAAGCGCCGGGGCAGGGAGATCGGGGTCGACGCCTATCTGACGAAGCCGTTCGATCCGGCCGAGCTGATCCAGGTGGTGCGGGACCTCGTCACGGGATGAGGCCGTCGCGGCGGGCGATGGCCGCGGCCTGGGTGCGGGTGGAGACGTCGAGTTTGGCGAGGATGTTGGAGACGTGGACGCTGACCGTCTTCTGCGCGATGAAAAGACGGGCGGCGATCTCCTTGTTGGTCAGCCCTTCGGCGACGAGACCGAGCACCTCCTGCTCGCGGGCGGTGAGCAGGCCGTCCGTGCCTCCGCCGCCGAAGCGGGCGCGGCGGGCGAGGTCGGCGAGGGCGCGGCGCAGGGGTTCGGCGCGCAGGCGGGTGGCGGTCGCGTCGGCTCGGGACCATTCGGCCTCTGCGGCGTCGCGGTCGCCTGAGGCGAGGAGGGCTTCGGCGAGGCGCCAGCGGGCGCGGGCTTCCTCGTAGGGGAAGAAGGAGAAGGCGTCGGCGACCTGGCGCCACAGCTCGGGGTCGGGGCGGCCGTGGACGCGGTGCCATTCGGCCTCGGCGCGCAGCGCCCACGCCTGGCCCTCGGGGCCCATCTGGACGCGTTCGCCGACGATGCCGGACTCGGCGGCGTGGCGGGCGGTGCCCAGGAGGTCGTCGGCGCCGTCGGTGGTGCCGAGCTCGGCGAGGGCCCAGAGGCCGACGGCGGCGATGCGGATGCTGGCGGCGTCGCCGGCGACCAGGGCGTCGAGCGCGGCGCGTACGTGGTCGAGGGCGGCGGCCGGGTCGCCCTTCCAGAGGGCGTGCTCGGCGGCCAGGCCGCGGAACATGTAGGCGATGAACTGGTCGTGCCGGAACGGGCTCAGCCACTCCAGGCGGCTCTCCACGGCGGGGCTGCCTCGGCCGACCTCGATGAACAGGGCGAACGACGACAGCGTGGCCTCCGGGATGGTGCCGACGCGGGCGGCGAAGCCGGACGCGACCGCCTCGGCCTGGTCCCAGTCGCCGGAGGCGTAGTGGATGAGGAAGCGGAGGAAGCGCAGCTCGGTGCCGTAGGTGCTCCAGTTGAGGCCGGTCTCGTAGGCGAGGCGGATGCCGGCGTCGGCGACCTCGGCCGCCTCGGCCATGAGGCCCTGGTCGTAGTGGATGCGGGCGTGGTGGAAGCGGGCGCGCAGGTCCATCGCCAGGTCGCCGGTGCGCTCGGTGGTGACGAGCCGCACCAGGTCGTGGGCCTTGGTGAGGCCGTGGTGGAGCTCGGTGTAGATGGCGAGGATGATCTGGGCGCTCGTCTCTGCGTCCTTGGCGCCGGCGCGGCGGGCGGTGTCGAGGGCGCGGTGGGCGAGCTCCTCGACCTCGGCGTGGCGTGGGGTCCACAGGAGGGCGCGGGCGTGCGTGGCCAGGGCTCTGGCCAGCGAGACCTGGTCGGACGCGGTCGCGACCGCGTGTTCGGCGGCCACCACGGCGGCGTCGAGGTGGTCGATCTCGGCGAGGTAGTAGGCGAGCCGTTCGCTCACCTCGGAGGTCTGCGGCAGGGCGCGCAGGGCGGTGACGGCGCGGTGGTTGTCGCCGCTGTCGGCGGCGGCGACGGCGCTGCGGAGGGCGATCGTCTCCCGGGTCTCGCCGGCCAGCTCCTCGGCGCGGTCGACGCGGTCCCACAGGCCGAGCGCGCGGTCGTAGTGGTTGTGGGCCTCGGCGGGGGCGCCGAGGCGCTCGGCCTGGCGGCCGGCTTCGGCGGAGGCGGCCAGCGCGCCGGCCAGGTCGTGCCCGGCGAGGTGGTGGTGGGCCAGTTCGGCGGGCGAGGTGAGCAGGCGGGCGAAGGCGGCGTGGAGCCGGGTGCGCTCGCCGGGCAGCAGGTCGTTGTAGACCGCCTCCTGCAGCAGGGCGTGGCGGAAGGCGTAACCCTGGCCGTGGACGCGGAGCAGCCCGCGCGAGACGATCTCCCGCACCGCCTCCTCGAACTCCGGCAGCGGCAGCCCGGAGACCTCGCGCAGCAGCTCGTCCTCGACGCGGCGGCCGGCGACGGCGGCGGCGCGCAGCACCCGCTGGCCGGGCTCGGAGAGCACCTCGACCCGGGACATCAGCAAACTTGCCAGGCCGTCGGGCAGGTCGTCGCCCTCGGCCAGGGCGGCGAACAGCTCCTCGGCGTAGAACGGGTTGCCGTCGGCACGGCTGATGATCAGGCCGAGGTCGCGGGCGGCGACGGAGCCGAGCGTGGACACGTAGTCGGACATCTCGCCGGCGCCGAGCGGGCCCAGCTCAACGCTGGTGACGGTCGGCAGGCGCTTGAGCTCGGCCAGGACCGAGCGGAGCGGGTGGCGGCGGTGGATGTCGTCGGTGCGGTAGGTGCCGGCGACGCAGACCCGCTCGGTCTGCACCATGCGGCTGAGGAACACGAGCAGGTCGCGGGTGGACCGGTCGGCCCAGTGGAGGTCCTCGATCACGAACAGCACCGGCTGGACCTCGTTGAGCAGGCCGAGCAGCGAGCCGAACAGCCGCTGCTGGGTGAGGCCGGCCTGCGGGGCGGTCTCGGTGCCCGGCAGGAGCTGGCCGAGCAGCGGGTGGGCGGCGGCGGCCGCGGCCACCGCGGGCTCGGCGCCGCGCAGGGCGTCGGCCAGCGGAAGGTAGGGCAGCGTGTCGCCGAGCTCGGCGCACTGGCCGACGAGCACGCGGAAGCCGCGCTCGCGGGCCTCGGCCACCAGCTCGGTGGTGAGGCGGGTCTTGCCGATGCCGGCGTCGCCGCCGACGAGCGCGACCCCGGCGGTGCCGGCCGCGGCCGCTTCGAGCACGCGGACGAGCCGGGAAAGCTCGGTCGCTCGCCCGACGAGAGAACCGTTCACGCCGTCACTATGCCATGCGGGGCCGACAATCGATTGGCCCACCTCAAGCGGGGCGGATTGGCTCTTATATGGGGACCAAACGTGCTCGTACAGTCAGCGCATGGTCTCCCTCACGACGTTCCTGCTGTTCGCCACCGCTTCGCTCGCCCTGGTGCTGGTCCCGGGGCCCAACCACCTCTACATCACCGCCAGAGGGCTGGCCCAGGGCCGGTCGGCGGGGCTGGCGAGCGCGCTCGGGGTGGAGGCGGGCACGCTGGTGCACATCGCCGCGGCGGCGCTGGGGCTGTCGTACGTGATCTCGCAGTCGGCGACGCTGTTCGCGATCGTGAAGTGGGCAGGCGTCGCTTACCTCGTCTATCTGGCGATCAGGGCGTTCACCGCCAAGGACGACGAGACGACGCGGGAGCCGCCCCGGCAGCCGCTGCGGCAGGTGTTCCTGGAGGGCGTGCTGGTCAACGTGCTGAACCCCAAGGTGACGCTGTTCTTCCTGGCGTTCCTGCCGCAGTTCGTGGACCCGTCGGCGGGGTCGCCGGCGCTGCAGGTGGTGGTGCTCGGCCTCACGCTGCTGCTGCTCGGGCTGATCTCGGACGTCGTGTACGCGGTCGCGGCGGGCGCTCTGGGCGGCCGGCTCGCCCGCAGGGCCAGGACCTTGAGGTACGTGAGCGGTGTCGTCTATCTCGGTCTGGGCGTGGCCACCGCGTTCGCCGGGAGAAAATGATCGCATGGCGCCGAGGAAGCAGCAGGAGATCTTCGACGCGACGCTGCGTCTGGTGGCCGAGAAGGGCTACGCGGGGCTGACCGTCGAGGGCGTGGCGGAGCGGTCCGGGGTGAACAAGACGACGATCTACCGGTGGTGGCCGTCGAAGGCGGCGCTGCTGGGCGCGGCGCTGGTCGAGGCCGACCTGCTGGGGTTCACGGCGCCCGACACGGGGAGCCTGCGCGGCGACCTGGTCGCGCTGGTGGAGGGCGTCGTGCGGCTCCTGTCGGAGCCGCCGGCCGCGGATGTCGCGGTGGCCGCGCTGGGCGCGGCGGTGGAGCATCCGGAGCTGGACGCGCGGCGGTTCTTCGCCGACCGGTTCGCCAGGGAACGCGAGATCTTCGAGCGTGCGGTACGGCGGGGCGAGCTGAAGGAGTCGGTCGACCCGATGCTCGTGGTCGACCTGCTGGCCGGGGCGGTGTGGGTCAGGTCGGTGTTCCGAGGGGTGCCCCTGCCTGACGGGTTCGCGCGGGACGCGGTCGCGGCGGTGCTGGACGGGGTCGGCTGAAGGCCGCGTACGGCGGGAGCGGGCCGTACGTCAGGTCAGCGGATCTCCGAGAGGGCGGCCGGGATGCGGTCGAGCACCGGGTGCGGCATGAGGCCGTAGGCGTAGAAGTCGACCGCCGACGCGCCCGCCGCCTTGGCCGCGCGGGCCTTGGCGACCAGCCGGTCGGCGGAGTCGGTGTCGGGGTAGCCGGGCCGCAGCACCGCGCGCACCTCGCGGTCCTTGCCGACCGAGCGCAGGTAGGCGCCGACGTCGTCGGCCACCCTGGCGGCGTCGCGCGCGTACGCGAGCACGGCGAAGGCGGGCACCAGGTCGCCGAGAGCCACCAGGTCAACGCCGAGCTGCCAGGCGTCGTGGGCGGCCAGCCCGGGGGTGGGCAGCCCGTCGCGGTAGCCCTTGACGCCGCCGGTCGCGTCGGCGAACACCAGTCTCGACCCCTCGTCGCCGACGGCCGACGCCACTTCGGAGACGAGGGTGGTGACGGTCTCGGAGCGGGCGCGGGCGTAGGCGACGACGTCGGGCCCGGCGTACGCGGTGAGCGCGGCCCTGGTCACCTCGCCCTGCGCGGGCGGGTCGCCGTCGAGCACGCCGCCGAGGATCCTCGCGCACTCCTCGCGCGCCACCTCGGCGTCCACGCCCAGATCGGCGGCGCGGCGCATGCAGTAGTCGCAGAAGCAGAGCCCGAACATGCAGGCGTCCATCGGCCCGAGCGGCACGAACGAGCGCTCCGCCCGCAGCGGCCTGAAGTGCAGCGACTCGGCCACCACGGAGTCGACGCCGAGCCTGGCCACCGCCCTGGCGAGGGCGACGGCGTACGCGCGCGCGTCAGGATGGGCGGGGCACAGGTCGGCGGGCGAGCCGCGGTCGCCGAAGCAGTCGCGCACGGTCACGTCGGGGTGCGCCTCGCCGAGCGTGGCGTTGCGCAGGAACACGGTCCAGCCGTGCAGCCGCAGGCCGCGCTCGCCGCACGCCTCGCGCAGCCCGTCGAAGGCGTCCTGGTGTCCGGCCGGCGGCCGCAGCCGCAGGCTGGAGAACAGGTCGCCGGGCGGGGGGAAGTGGGCCCCGTCGCGGCGCACGGTCAGCCGGGACAGCCCGTGCGGGGTGACGTCGCGGGCGGCGTGGTGGACGGCGCCGACCGTGACGCCGGCCGCGCCGTACCCGCTGATCCTGTCGAGCACCCGCTCGACGCCCTCGCCGCGCAGGTCCTCGACGAAGGCGAACACCGAACTGTCCACGACGGGCGTCCCTCAGGCGCTCTTGTGCGCGACGAAGTCGATCTCCACCAGGATGTCGAGCAGCTGCGACCCGACGGTGGTGCGTACGGGGTAGGGCTGGGTGAAGTAGGACTGGTAGACCTCGTTGTAGGCGGCGAAGTCGCGCTTGAGGTGCTGGAGGTGGACGGTCGCCTTGACGACGTCGTCGAAGCCGAGGCCGTGGGCGGCCAGGATGGCGCCGAGGTTGCGCATCACCTGGTGGGTCTGGGTGACGATGTCGTCGCCTGCGAGCTCGCCGGTCTGCGGGTCGAGCGGGCCCATGCCGGAGGTGTAGACGAAGTCGCCCACGACGAGCCCCTGCGAGTAGGCGCCGATGGGGGCGGCGCCCTCGGTCGTTCTCAGCTCTTTCTTCACGGCTGCTCCTGGAAACGGGTGGTGATGGTGCCGGCAACCCGGTAGTCGCCGTCGACCAGGGGCAGCTCGCGCCACTTGTCGAAGGCGGTGCACGGGTGGGAGATGCCGAACGCGAGCAGGTCGCCGGGCTTGAGCCCGTCGGCGCGCACGATCGTGTGCTGGTCCTGCATCTTGACGACGGTGACGCCGCCTCGCCTGGGCACGGGCAGACCCTCGTCGTACGGGGCGTCGCGCTTGCCCATGCCCACCACCGCGAGGCCGGGTTCGGGGGTCGACAGGACGTGCGCCCACACCTCGAGCGCGGGGCGCAGCTCGCCGTCGATCCGGTTGTAGGGGGTGCGCTCGCGGTAGTAGCCGTCGTCGTGGGTGACGTAGGCGCCGCTGCGCAGGAGGACCTTGGCATGGGTGGCGACCAGGTGGCGGCCGATCACGTCGAACCACTGGCTGCCGCCGACGGTGAGGATGGGGGTGCGGATGCGGAGGTGTTCGACGGCCTCCTGCAACAGATCCAGATATTTCCGGACTTCTTGCGCCGTGCCGAGCGATCCCTCGTACCCGGCGACCCCCACCAGCTCGACCCCGTCGGTCCGCTGGACGTGCGCGGCCAGCGCCAGCAGGTCGTCGAGCGTACGGCACCCCGCCCTGCCGCCCGGGTGGCCCAGCTCGGCCAGCACCTGGAACGGCCGCGAGCCGGCGGCGGCGGCCAGGAGGTCGGCCCCCGCCGGGGAGTCGACGAAGGACATCAGCGTGAACCCGGGGTCCGCGTCGAGCTCGGCAGCCGCCCAGCGCAGCCCCGCGGGGTCCACGACCTGGTTGGCCACCATGATCCGGCTGACCCCGAACCCGCGCACCGTCCGCGCCTGCGCGGGCGTGGCCACGGTCAGCCCCCACGCGCCCGCGTCGAGCTGGCGGGCGGAGATCTCGGGTGACATGTGGGTCTTGGCGTGCGGGGCGAGCTCCATGCCGTGGTCGCGGGCGAAGGCGGCCATGGTGGCGATGTTGTGGTGCAGCGCGTCGCGGTGCACGACCATCAGCGGGAAGCCCAGCTCCCCGCCGAACACCGAACGCCCCAGCATCTCCGGCACGCACTCCCCCTCTGCCCGGTTCTGACCTTATCCTGCGGATCTTGGCCGGAGGGCCCTGCCGGGAGTGGCCCCGGTCAGCTCGCCGTCCGCCAGCACCCGCTCCCCCGACACCAGCACGTCGCCGATCCCGGCGGCGAGCGTGCGCGGCGCCTCGTACGTGGCTCTGTCGGCGACGGTGCGCGGGTCCAGCACCACCACGTCGGCGGCGAACCCGGGACGCAGCAGCCCCCGGTCCGCCAGCCCGAACCGCCGCGCCGGGTGGGACGACAGGTGCACCACGGCCTGCTCCCACGTCCAGTCGCCGAGCTCGCGGACATGACGGCCGAGGAAGCGGGCGAACGCCCCGAAGCCGCGCGGGTGCGGGTGGCCGCCCACGTAGATGCCGTCGGAGCCGCCGGTGTGCGACGGGTGGCGCAGCACGCGGCGCACCGACTCCTCCCCCGCCGGGCCCTCGTCGGGACGGGCCGACACGCAGCCGGCCTCCAGGCGGGTCTCGACGAGCAGGCGGCGGCAGAACTCGGCCGGCTCCACCCCCGCGCGCTCCGCCGCGGCGACCATGGTCATGCCCTCGGACCATTCCAGGCCGGGCGCGTGCGAGACGGTCAGCCGCGGCCAGGTCCGCTCCAGCTCCGGCCACCAGGAGTCGAGGTCGCCGGAGCGGAGCATCTCCAGGGCCCTCTCGGTGTCGGCGGCGGGCACCTGGGGCGGCAGCGCCACCATGGCCAGGATCGTGCTGCTGCGCAGGTAGGGGTAGGTGTCGAAGGTGAGGTCGACGCTCCCGGCCTGCGCCCGGTCGAGCAGCGGCAGCAGCAGGTCGGCCGGTCCGTGCAGGTGGGAGACGTGCACGGCCGCGCCGGACCGGGTGGCGATCTCCACCACCTCACTGATGCCGGTCTCGGCCCTGGCGCCGTAGGCGCGCATGTGGGTGACGTACGGGAGACCGCCGAGCGGGCGGCAGAGCTCGGCCAGCTCGTCGGCGCCCGCGTAACGTCCCGGCAGGTACTCCAGGCCGCTCGACAGCCCCACGGCGCCCTCGGACAGGCCGCGCTCGACCGCCGCCAGCATGAGCGCCAGGTCGTCGCGGGAGGCGTGGGCGGGCGAGGCGCCCATCACGTCGTAGCGGATCGTGCCGTGCGGCAGCAGGTAGGCGGTGTTCAGCGCGACCGCGCGGTCGTAGCCGCCGAGCAGCTCGGCCACGGTCAGCGGGCCCTCGCCGAGCGGGCCGTTGACGGCCGCGAAATAGCGGGACGCGTACGCGACGGTCTCGGCCGAGCCGGGCGCGAACGACAGCCCGTCCTGGCCCAGCACGAACGTGGTCACGCCCTGCCGGAGCGCCGCGAGCTGCACCGACCGGTCGAACACCACCGCGTCGCCGTGCACGTGGCAGTCGACGAACCCAGGAGCCACCAGCCGCCCGGCCGCGTCGATCTCGGCGGCCGCACCGGCGCCGTCGAGCCGGCCGACCGCCGTGACCCGGTCACCGGTGATCCCCACGTCCGCCCGGTACGGGGGAGCTCCGGTGCCGTCGAGCACCCGCCCGCCGCTGATGACTACGTCGAACATCACCCCAAGATTCAACCACCAGGAGCCTGTACGAAACACGACCCGTCAGAACGCGTCAGCGTCGGGTCCGAGAGATCCTTGCCGATGATCGGGCGTTCGGCGAGGAGGGCTCGGGCCGCGGTCCTGTCCAGGTTCCAGCCGTTCCACGAGTCGGGCCGGTCCAGCCCGTTGGCCGCCACGACGTCGGCGAGCACGCAGCTGCGCAGCGGCTCGGGCAGCCGGTCCAGCGCCGGGACCGCCTCGGCCCCGAGGTCGCCGAGGTAGTCGGAGTCCAGCTTCTGCACGCCGCGCACCGCCACCTGGGACTCCGCCACCCGCAGGTCCGGGTTCACCACCGCGAAGGCGCCCAGGGCCAGCCCGGTCACCAGGACGATGGTGCGCGGCAGCCATCCCGAGCCGCGCCCGGCGAGCCGCCCCGCCCCTGCCAGCAGCACCAGCGCGAACAGCGCGCCCAGCCAGTAGACCGTCGCCTCCACCGACAGCCGCAGCCGGGACAGCCCGTACGCGTCGGTGTAGAGGTCCATCCGGTGCAGCGCGGAGAACAGCACCACCATGGTCAGCCCGCAGAGCACGCCGAGCTGCCCGGCGAGCACCCACCGCTCCCGCCGCTCGGTCTTGATCACGCCGGCGGCCACCGCGACGATGCCCAGCACGGCCAGGCTGACCACGACGAGCTGGAAGAAGCCCTGCCTGGCGTACTCGGCGTAGGTGAGGCCCGCGGTCTTCAGCACCCACGCGTCGCCGCCGAACAGCGCGGTGATCTGCACCGCGACGAACGCCGCGAACAGCAGGTTGACCGCGGTGAGCGGCACCAGCCAGATGGACCTGCTCACCGGCATCTTGATGTCCGGGCCCACGGGGTCGGCGACCGGCCGGAGCGCCACCAGCACCACCGCCGCCAGCAGCGCCGCGAACACGGCGAACAGCACGATCCGCGCCGGCAGCGACTCGGCCCAGTCGGGCGTGGTGGTCAGCCGCTCCACGTAGGAGGCGAACACCGGGTCGGCCGAGGAGAACAGGAGCCCGAACACCACCAGCAGCACCGCCGTGATGCCGAGCCCGGTCAGCGTCGGCAGGATCCGCCGCCTGGCCGCCAGGCCCTTCAGCGGCGCGGCCAGGAACCAGGGCAGCGGGCCGAACGCGAGCAGGATGGAGGCGCCTCCCCTGATGACTCCCAGCCATCCGAGCCCCGCCCCCGACACGGCCAGCGCGGCCAGCCCCGCCCCCGCCAGGAGCAGGATCGTCACCAGCCAGTCGGCGTCCCTGACGGCCGCCATCGCGATCAGCCAGTACGAGGTGAGTCCGAACGCGATCGTCCACGGCGTCATCCGCCGTACGACGGCCGGGAGCGCGGCGGCCCCGAGCACCACGCACACCAGCACGATCCCCAGCCCGATCTGGGCATCGGGCAGCGCGATCGCCGCGAACACCCCCGCCCCTCCGGCCGTGGGCAACAGCCACCGAGGCGTCTCGGGCAGCTCCGGCCGCGGGAAAAGCGGCGGCGGCGTATAAACCGGCGGCGGCCCGTACGCATTGCCCGCTCCCAGCCCGTACTGACCCGCCGATCCCGATCCGTGCTGCCCTACGGACGCCGCCCCGTACTGTCCTACGGACCTCGCCCCATGCTGCCCTGCGGATCCCGACCCGTGCTGCCCAGCGGATCCCGACCCGAGCTGCCCAGCGGACCTCGACCCGAGCTGCCCTGCGGATCCCGACCCGTGCTGCCCAGCGGACCTCGACCCGAGCTGCCCTGCGGATCCCGACCCGTGCTGCCCTGCAGCTCCTGGGTCGTGCTGTCCTGCGGACCCCGATCCGTGCTGTCCTGCAGATCCCGACCCGAGCTGCCCTCCGGGCCTCGGCCCGAGCTGTCCTGCGGATCCCGGGTCGTGCTGTCCAGCGGACCCCGGCCCGCCTGGTGGCACCTGTCCGCTTGAACTGACCGGGCCGTACCCCTGCACACCCGCACCGGCTGCCGCGTACGTCTGCCCGCTCGCACCCGCTTGCGCACGCCCGCCCAGCCCGGCCTCCCCGCCCGGACCAGCCGATCCGTACGCCTGCGCGACCGGCCCGTACGTCGCGACCAGGTGAGCGTGCTCGGCGGCGCGGCGGGCCGCGCTGGCGCCCAGCGACGCTCCGATGGCCCCGAACAACGCGGTGACGCACACGAGCGTGACCACCGCGGCCGAGTCCCCGAAGATCACGCTCGCGAAAGCGGCGGCGAGCAGCCCGGCCACGAACCCCACGGCCAGCCCGACGATCCCCCCAGCCACGATCTTGACCAGCCCCTTGATCGGCGAGTCATCCCCCGGCACCGGCGGCACGCCGCCCACCACCCCGGAGCCACCCCGCCCCGCTGAAGAAAGCCCCGGATCCCCACCGACACCCACCACGTCACCCCGCCCGGCCCTCACCCGCGCGGCGGCCGCAGAGCCCACACCCAGAGGGTCGCCCCCAGCACCCGCGAGCGCGGAACCGGCCCGTGAAGCATCGCCGCCCACCGGCACGGAGCCGGCCCGCCCGGACAACGCGTGCGCGAGACCAGACCCGGCACGCGACGCGCTGACCCGTCCAGAGTCACCCAGCGCGGAGCCCGCCCGCGCGGAATCGGACCCCCCGGAACTAGGCAGCACCGAGTCCTCCTGCCCGGCGTCCACTGCAGGCACATCAACGCCCCCCGAACTCGCCGCCATGGCGCCAGCCGACCCGGGCGCGTGTGCGAGATCGGACCCGGCACGCGACGCGTCAGACCATCCGGAGTCACCCAGCGCGGAGCCCGCCCCAGCGGGGTCGGGCCGCCCGGAACTCGCCGAGCCCTCCTGCCCGGCCTCCACCGCGAGCGCATCAACGCCCCCCGAACTCTCGCCGACCGACCCGGACGCATACGCGAGACCGGACCCGGCATGCGACGCATCAGACCGCCCCGAGCCGACGTACTCCGAACCGGCCCGCGTGGGCGGCGCGGGGTCGGCATCCGAAGCCTCGGCACGTCCAGCGGTCGTAAGCGTGGAGTCGACGCGCAGGGCATCGATGCCGCCGGAACTCGCAGGCACGGCCCGAGCCGACACAGCGCCAGCCGGTTCGGCGTCAGCGGGTTCGGGATCGGCCGGTTCGGCGCCAGCCAGCGCGGCGCCGGCCGGTACGGCGCCGGCCAGTTCGGGGTTGGCGGTGGCTGGATCTGTCGAGGTGGAGGCGGATGCCGTGATGGGGGAAGGCGCGGGATCTTGGGAACGTGGCGGGCGGGCCTCTTCGGGCGCCATCGCAGTCCTCCCTGGTAGGTCGACGAGCATGCGGCATCCCGCGCAGTCGTCGATGCGGATCGAACCGCCGTGCAGTTCGACGATCTCCTTGACGATGGCCAGGCCCAGCCCGGCGCCCCCGCCGTCGGCGGTGCGCCCGGCGTCGAGCCTGGAGAAGCGTTCGAAGACGCGCGCCCTGGCCGGCGCCGGGATGCCCGGCCCCCGGTCGGCGACGGAGAGACACACACCGGCCCCGGAAGGCGAGGCGGTCACGGTGACCGTGCCGTCCGGCGGGCTGTGCCGTACGGCGTTGTCGAGCAGGTTGGCCAGGACCTGCGCCAGCAGGTCGGGGTCGGCGAGGACCACGAGCCCGGCGGGGACCGAGGTGGCGAGCCGGACGTCCTCGCGCGCCAGCGCCGCCTCCAGGACGGCCTGCTCCACCAGGGGCCGGAGCTCGACCGCCTCCGGTTCGATGAGCCGCGCGCCGGAGTCGAGCCGAGACAGGTCGAGGAGCTGGGCGACCAGCCGGCCGAGCCGTTCCGTCTGGGCGAGCGCGGTGCGCATGGTGACGGGGTCGGGCGCGGACACGCCGTCCACGACGTTCTCCAGGACGGCGCGCAGGCCGGTGATGGGCGTGCGCAGCTCGTGGCTGACGTTGGCGACCAGCTCGCGGCGCTGCCGGTCGACCTCGCCGAGGTCGGCGGCCATCGCGTTGAAGGCCCGCGCCAGCTCGCCCACCTCGTCGCGCGAGGTGGCCTGGACGCGCAGCGAGTAGCGGCCCTTGGCGATGGTCTGGGCGGCCCTGGCCATCTCGCGCAGCGGCCTGGTCATGCCCATGGCGAGCAGCTGCACCATGATGAGGGCGAGCGCCACGGCCACGCCGATGCGCACCTCGCGCGAGAGCCCCGAGTTGATGCCGACCTCGTTCACCACGAACGCGGTGGCGACGGCCAGCACGATGACGATGCCGAGCTTGACCTTGATCCGGCCCAGGAAGTCGAGCGGTCTCATGGCCGCACCAGCGCGTAGCCGACGCCGTGCACGGTGCGGACCACGTCGGAGCCGAGCTTGCGGCGCAGCGCCCGCACATGGCTGTCGACCGTCCGGGTGGCGGCCGCCTCGGAGAACCCCCACACGTCCGACAGCAGCCGTTCCCGCTCGAACACCTGGCCCGGCCGCTCGGCGAGGCGGCGCAGCAGGTCGAACTCGGTGCGGGTGAGCTGGGCCTCGGCGCCGCGGACGAAGACCCGGCGGGCGGCGGTGTCGATGCGCACCTCCCCCACCTTGATCACGGTGTCCTCGGCGGCGAGCTGTCCGGCCCGTTCCACCCGGCGCAGCAGCGCGTGGATCCTGGCCACCAGCTCGCGCATGCTGAACGGCTTGGCCAGGTAGTCGTCCGCGCCCACGCCCAGCCCGACCAGCACGTCGGTCTCCTCGCCGAGCGCGGTCAGCATGAGGACGGGCACCGGCCGGGCGGCCTGCATCCTGCGGCACACCTCCAGCCCGTCGAGCCCCGGCAGCAGCCGGTCCAGGATCACCAGGTCGGGCTCGGCCCGGTCGAACTCGGCGAGCCCGGTCTGCCCGTCGCCGGCCGTCCTGACCTGGAACCCCTCGGCGGCCAGCCGGTCGCGCACGGCCAGCGCGATCGTCTGGTCGTCTTCCACCACGAGAATGCGTCGCCGCTGCGTCACAATCGAGAGCCTAGAAGCGGGGTGTGCAGACGGCACTCCCCAATTCGTGCACATCCGGTGCAGACTTGGGCAGTGGACATCCCTGGATACTTGCGCCGTCTCGGCCTGCCCGAACTGGAGCACGCCGCGCCCTCCGCCGCCGCCCTGCGCGCCCTGCACACCGCGCACGTGGAACGGGTCGCGTACGAGGTGCTGGAGATCTGGCTGGGCAGGCCCACGACGGTGGATCCGCTGGAGTCGGCGGGCCGGATACTCGGCGGCCGCGGCGGCTACTGCTACCACCTGAACGGGGCGTTCTCCGAGCTGCTGGCGAAGCTCGGCTACGCGGTGACGCGTCATGTGGGCGGGGCGCAGGGCCGGGGCGAGGAGCCGGGGATCACCGGCAACCACCTGGTGCTGACCGTGTCGGGGCTGCCGGACGAGACCAACCCTGGTGGCGCTTGGCTGGCGGACGTCGGGCTGGGCGACGGGCTGCACGAGCCGCTCCCGCTGGTCTCCGGCGTCTACCGTCAGGGCCCGCACGAGTACGGGCTGCGCCCGTCGGACCTGGCGCCCGGCGGGTGGCGGCTGGACCACGACCCGAGCGGCTCGTTCATCCGCATGGACTTCGGCATGGAACCGGCCGTGATGGCGGACTTCGCGGCCAAGCACGAGCACCTGACCACGTCGCCGGAGTCGGGGTTCGTGCGGGTCGCGGTGGTGCAGCGGCGGGACGCGCGGGGAATCGACAGCCTGCGCGGGCTGGTGCTGTCGCGGCTCGGCGTGGGGGCCGACAGGGTGACGCTGGACAGCGCCCGCGACTACTTCGCCGCGCTGGCCGACGTCTTCTCCCTGCCGCTGGAGGACGTGAGCGGCAGGGAGAAGGAGAAGCTGTGGGGCAGGTTGCACGCCGCGCATGAGGCGTGGCTTGCCTGACGGGGTACACAGCTCGTCGGGAGGCGTATCGCTGGTGCACGTGGCCATGGGAGACACCGGGAAGCTCGCGGGGCGTTATCGGCTGCTGAACCCCCTCGGCGGGGGCGAGCTGTTGCTGGCCTTCGACGAGGTGGAGCACCGTGACGTGGTGGTGCGGCGGCTGCGCGCCCCCGCCGGGAGCCTGGACACGGCGGTGCGGGAGGCGCGCCGGACGGTGGGGTTCGTGCATCCGGCGATCGCGCCGCTGCTCGACGTGCCGGTGGAGGACGGCGAGCCGTGGCTGGTGACGGCGTTCGCGGAGGGCTCGTCGCTGGAGCAGACGGTGCGCGGGCGGGGTCCGCTGCCGGTGCGGCAGACGGCCCGGGTGGGCGTGTACGTGCTGTCGGCGCTGACGGCGGCGCACGCGGCCGGGATCGTGCACGGGCGGGTGCAGCCGGGCAACGTGCTGCTGTCGCCGACCGGGCGGGCGTTGCTGACCGGGTTCGGGCTGCCCTCGATGGGGATGCGGCCGGGCGCCGATCTGTGGTCGCTGGCCGCCACGCTGCACTTCGCGGTCGAGGGCAGGCCGCCCGGCCAGGTGCCGGCCGAGGCCTCGGACCCGCTGCGGGCGCTGATCAGGGCGATGCTCACGCCGGCCGTGCCGCCGGTGGACGCGCTGGAGTGGACGCTGGGGCGGCTCGCGTCGGACCGCTCCCTGGAGCAGGTGGTCGCGGCCGACGGGCCGCTGCCGCCCGCG
Source organism: Nonomuraea sp. NPDC050478 (assembly GCF_044458265.1). Lineage (NCBI taxonomy): Bacteria > Bacillati > Actinomycetota > Actinomycetes > Streptosporangiales > Streptosporangiaceae > Nonomuraea > Nonomuraea sp. NPDC050478. The sequence continues at coordinate 472,035 of NZ_JBITHT010000005.1, forward strand.
CGGGTGGCGGGCGTGGGGCTGGCGGTGCTCGACCGGCTCGCCGCGTGGCACGGGCGCGGCGAGCACCACGGCGGGGTGCAGCCGGGCACCGTGCTGATCGACGCCGAGGGCCGGGCCGCGCTGGTCCCGCCGCCGGTGCCGGCGCCGCCGCCCGCCTACCTGCCGCCGGAGGTGGTGCCGGGTCCGGCGGGCGACCTGTGGGCGCTCGGGGCCACGTTGTTCCTGGCCGTGGAGGGCAGGCCGCCCGCTCCCGGCGCGTCGCTGCTGCGCGCGGGGCCGCTGGCGCCGTATCTGGTCGGATTGCTGTCAGGGCCGCCGGCCGGGCGGCCCACGCCGGAGGCGCTGCGGCGGCAGCTGCTCGACGTACTGGCCCGTTGCGATATATCGTGATCGGGGAACCCCGGCGGTGGGCTCGCTCGTTGTCCGCACGACGCAGAATGTGGGAGAGGCGGGGCGTGCGCTCCGCGTTCGGAGGATGTTGAGTATGTCGCCAATCCAGAAGTACGCCATCGGCGCCGGCGTGGCAGTCCTGTTCTCGTGGATCTTCCTTCCGGGCTGGCTGACCCTGCTCGTTGTCCTCGGCGTGGTCGCCGCCCCGGTGGTCGGCTATTTCATGCTCGACCCGTCGCAGCGCGAGCGGCTCAAGAGGGCCCGCCGGCGCGGCATCGGCCGCTGAGGCGATCCGGCGGGGGCCCTCAGGCCTCCGCCGCCGTCGCCACCCGCTGGGTGACGCGGCGCTCGACGTAGAACGACAGGAACGGCACGGTGCCGCCGAGCATGACGCCCAGCATGTAGGGCCACGCCCAGCGGGCCTTCATGCCCAGGTTCATCACCGCGACCAGGTAGAGCATGTAGAGGCCGCCGTGGATGGGCGAGATCACCTTCGACGGGCCGGGGATGTCGAAGCCGTAGCGCAGCACCATGCCGCCGCAGAGCACGAGCAGCATGACGCCGACGATGTAGGCGAGCACCCGGAAGGGCTTGAGAGCCGATTCCACCGTTAACCTTCCAGAACCATTTCGGGGGACTCTTCACGGTCCCGATCCGCTCGTACGGCGTCGCGTACGAAGTGGAACCACATGAACACGGCGAACCCCGCGAAGATCCACCAGTTGGCGGCGTAGGCGAGGTTGCGCCAGGTGACTTCGCCACCGGCCATCGGCGGCGGCGAGGCGACCTGGGTGAGCGCGCCTGAGGGCGGCTCGGCCACGACGTAGCCGTTGCGCACCTGCTCGCCCTGCCACAGGTTGACCAGCTCGCCGGTCGCCACCGTCTGCACCTGGCCGGGGGGCAGTCCTTCCTGCCTGCGCTGGACGGTGTCGCTGCCCTGCTGCGGGCGCAGCCGGCCCGGCACGCTCATCCGGCCCGCCGGCACGGCCGTGGCCGCGGGGTCGGCGGCGTCGGCCACCCAGCCGCGCACCACCGGCATCAGCGTGCCGTCGTCGAGCCTGATCGGGGTCAGCACCCAGTAGCCGTGGTCGCGCGAGACCTTGCCGCCGGGCGCGTCGACGTCGGGCCGCCGGTCGGCGACCAGGAGCTGGCGGCCGGCTTCGTAGACGCCTTCGACGGTGACCTTGCGGGCGACGGCGGTGCCCTGCATCTGCGCGCCGAGGGGGGCCAGCTCCGTGACGGGGACCGGGGCGGGGTCGGTGGTCATCACCGGCCGCCCCGAGTCCTCGAACACGCCGAGCTGCCAGCGGCCCAGCATGATGAACGCGATCACGACCCCGATCGTGAGCAGGTGCAGCCCAAGCAGGCGCGGCGAGAGCAGGGTCTTGAGCATGGATTAAAAGTATCCGCCCACGTGACCGGTCTCGTAACCAGCCCGCCGCAGGGAAGGCGATAAAACGCGCAAATGCGGCAGGCGATCACGCTAGGCTGCTGGCCATGTCTGACCAGCATATCGATCCCGCGGGCAACACCCAGCAGTTCCGCGCGTTCGCGCAGCGGTCCGAGCAGGAGTCTGCCGCCTCCGCTGCCAAGAAGTCGCCGGTTCTGCCGATCATCGCGGTGGTCGTCGTCGTCGCCGTCATCGGTGTGGCGGCGTTCCTCCTGCTGCGGTAGACCTCCCTTCACGTCACGGGGGGCCACCCGCCACGGACCGTGGCGGGTTTTCGTCATGCCCCGGGCCCTCTGATCAGCGGCGCTGACGCACCACGAGAGCGCTGCCGCCGCCGCGCCTGGACGGCTCGGCGACCGCCTGGACGCGGTCCCCGCGGAGGAACTCCAGCGCGGTGGCCGCGCCGATCTCCGGGTTCAGCACCAGGTCGTGGCCCCTGGCCTCCAGCTCCTGCTCGTAGCGGTCGAGGAAGCCCTGCTCGGCCTGCGTCTGCGCGGTGTTGCGCTGCGTCGCCCTGGGCGCGGCCAGCGCCTCGGGCAGCGACATGCCGAACTCGTACCGGTTGACCAGGATCTGCAGCACGGTCGTGATGATCGTGGAACCGCCCGGCGAGCCGAGCGCCATCACCGGCCTGCCGTGGTCGAACACCAGCGTCGGCGCCATCGACGAGCGCGGCCGCTTGCCGGGGGCGGGCAGGTTCGGGTCGCCCGGCGCCGGGCCGAAGGTGAAGTCGGTCAGCTCGTTGTTGAGCAGGAAGCCGCGGCCCGGCACCACGATGCCGTTGCCTCCGGTGGACTCGATCGTCAGGTTGTACGCGACCACGTTGCCCCACCGGTCGGCCACCACCAGGTGCGTGGTCTCCGGGCCCTCGGCCGTGATCTCCGCGGCGGTGCCCTGCGGCGCCGGGCAGGTCTCGTACGAGCCGTCGGGGCTGCCGGGAGCGGCCGGGTGCGCGATGGCGCGGTCGCCGACCAGGCAGGCGCGTTCCTTGGCGAAGCCGTCGGACAGCAGCTCCTTCAGCGGCACGCCAGGCACGTCGCCGACGTAGGCGTTGCGGTCGGCGAAGGCCAGCCTGGACGCTTCCAGATACTCGTGCACCCCGGTTTCGGGCAGCGCGTCGAGGATGTTGAGCGCCTCCCCCACGGTCGATCCGCCCGACGACGGCGGCGCCATGCCGTACACCGTCAGGCCCTTGTAGCCGGACCTGGTCGGCTCGCGCATCAGCGCGCGGTAGTCGCGCAGGTCGCGCAGCTCCATCAGGCCGGGCCTGACGTTCCTGGTGGCTCCGGGGGCGACCGGCGGACGCTTGACCGTGGCCACGACCTCCTTGCCGAGCTCTCCCCCGTACAGCCAGCCGGTGCCGCGCCGGCCCAGCTCGCGGTAGGTGGCGGCCAGCTCGGGGTTCCTGAAGACGGAGCCGACGGGCGGCGGCGCGCCGTTCGGCAGGTAGAGCTTCGCCGTGGAGGTGAAGTCCTTGAAGCGGGCGGCGTTCTGCGCGGTCTGGTCGTGGAACGTCTGGTCGACCACGAATCCCCTGGACGCGACCGTGACGGCCGGCTGGAGCGCCTGCTTCAGCGACATCGTGCCGAACCGGCGTAAGGCCAGGTCCCACTGCGCGACCGCGCCAGGCACGCCGGCCGACAGGCCGCTGGTGACCGCCTCCTCGAAGGGGATGCCCTCCAGCGAGGTGGCGGTCATGGCCCGGGGCGCGGCCTCGCGGCCGTCGATGGTGTGCACCTTCCGGCGCTGGGCGTCGTAGTAGACGATGAAGCCGCCGCCGGCCAGACCGGCGGAGTAGGGCTCGGTGACGCCCAGCACCGCGCCGGCGGCCACGGCGGCGTCGACGGCGTTGCCGCCTCTCTTGAGCACGTCGACGGCCGCCTTGGAGGCGTCGAGGTCGACGGTCGCGACCGCGCCTCCGTACCCCTCGGCGACCGGGACCTTCTGCGGTTGGTGATGTGGTCCGGCCACCGCCGGCGCGGCGGGGGCCAGGGTGACGAGGACTGCTGCTGCGGGAACGATCACGTGGCGCATGGACTCCACGATGACCTAGGTACGCCCCGGGCGGTAGGGCCCCCTGCGACACCCGGGGGATGCGCCGGCCGGCACCCGGGCCTAGCGTGGTGGTCGTGCGCAAGAAGTCAGTGCTGGACCCGTACAACGCGCTGGTGGTGGCGGCCGCCCAGCTCGTGCTCTCGTACGGCGCGTACTGGGGGCAGCGCGACTTCCGCGAGCCGCTGGACTGGCTGGCGGTCGCGCTGCTGCTGGTGGGGCCGGTGGGCGTGCTGCTCCGGCGGCGCTATCCGGTCGGGACCGCGGTCGCCGCGCTCGCGGCCACCTACGCCTACACCTGGTCCGGATACCCGTACGGGCCCGTCTACCTGTCGCCGATCATCCTGCTGTTCTCCCTCGTCACCCTGGGGCAGCGGGTCAAGGCGTGGGTGATGGCCGGGGTGACCATCGTGGTCTTCATCACCTACGGCTACATCCGGTCGGGCGAGCCGACGGGGCTCTTCCACGACCTGGCGGTGACCGCGTTCGTCCTGCTCCTCATGGTGGTGGCGGAGCTGACCAGGATCGTCAGGGAGCGGCGCGCCCAGCAGCAGCGGGCGGCCGAGGAGGAGAACAGGCGGCAGGCCAGCGAGGAGCGGCTGACCATGGCGCAGGAGCTGCACGACGTGCTGGCGCACAACATCTCGCTCATCCACGTGCAGGCCTCGACCGCGCTGCACCTCATCGACGACAACCCCCAGCAGGCCCGCACCGCGCTGGCCACGATCAAGACCGCCTCCAAGGAGGTGCTCGGCGAGATGCGCTCGGTGCTGAACGTGCTGCGCGACGGCGCCCCCCGCTCCCCCACCGCCGGGCTGGACCGCCTCGACGAGCTGCTCGAGCGCTCCGGCCTGGACGTGAAGCTGGAACGCGCCGGCTCGCGCGCGCTGCCGCCGCAGGTCGAGCGGGCCGCCTACCGGATCGTCCAGGAGTCGCTCACCAACGCCGCCAGGCACGCCCCCGGCGCGGCGGTGACGGTCCTGCTCGCGTACGGGGCCCGCGAGCTGGTCATCGAGGTCACCGACGGCGGCTCCACCACACCCCCCGTGCTGGCCGGAGAGGGCAGCGGCAACGGCATCCCCGGCATGCGCGAGCGGGCCGTCGCGCTGGGCGGGACGCTGGTGGCCGGTCCATCAGGCCGCGGCTTCCGGGTCGCGGCCCGCCTGCCCCTTCCCGAGGAGAAAGCATGATCAAGGTGTTGCTCGCCGACGACCAGGCGCTGGTGCGGGCGGGCTTCAAGGCCCTGCTCGACGCCCAGCCCGACATGGGCGTGGTCGCCGAGGCGGCCGACGGCGCGGAGGCCATCCGGCTGGCCCGCGAGCACGGGCCCGACGTGGTGCTCATGGACATCCGCATGCCGGGCATGGACGGGCTCACCGCCACCCGGCAGATGCCGGAGGGGCCGCACATCATCATCCTGACCACGTTCGAGCTGGACGAGTACGTCTTCGAGGCGTTGCGCGGCGGGGCCAGCGGGTTCCTGGTCAAGGACACCGAGCCGGCCGAGCTCATCCAGGCGGTGCGGGTGGTCGCGGCCGGCGAGGCGCTCCTGTCGCCGAGCGTGACCCGCCGCCTGATCGCCGAGTACGCGTCGCGCGCCAAGGAACCGCTGGCCGCCGAGAACCTGGACCAGCTCACCGACCGCGAGCGCGAGGTGCTCACCCTGGTCGGCGGCGGCATGAGCAACGACGAGATCGCGGCGAAGCTGTTCATGTCCCCGGCCACGGCCAAGACGCATGTGAGCCGGGCGATGATGAAGCTGCACGCCCGGGATCGGGCGCAGCTGGTGGTGATCGCGTACGAGTCGGGCCTGGTGAAACCGGGCTGGCTGTGACCCGGTCGCGCTCCTCGAACCAGTCGCGGATCAGCGGCACCAGGCCGGACGGGTTTTCGTCAGGCTAGGTTGACAGTCACGTGAGTGTCAGCCTAGCCTGACAGCGTGGACATGGGAGAACTCTCTGAGCGCATCAGGTCCAACGACCCCGCCGTAGGGCTGAGGGCCGTCGGCGCCCTGCACCGGCTGGCCGAGCAGGTCGAGGCCGTCTCCGTGGCGCTCGCCCGCGAGCAGGGCTGGACGTGGGAGCAGATCGGCGACGCGCTCGGCATGTCACGCCAGTCGGTGCACGCCAAGTACGGGAAGTGAGGCCAGGCATGTTCGGCATGGAGAAGAGCCCGTTCGCGGTGGCCGTCAAGGCCGCCATGGAAGAGGCCAGGCGGCGCGGTGACCGGCGGATGGGCACCGAGCACCTGCTGCTCGGCGTGCTGCGCGACCCGTCGGGGCCGCCGGCCGGCGCGTTCGGGGTCCGAGCGGAGGCGGCCAGGGCGGCACTGGACGAGCTGGACCGGGCGGCGCTGCGGGCCATCGGCGTCGACCCCGGTTCGGTGGCGGACGCCAGGCCGCGCAGGCACCCGTCGCTGCCGGGCACCGCGCTGACGTCGAGCGCCCGCGCCGTCATCAACCAGGCCGTCAAGGCCACGTCCCGCAAGACCAGGGACCGCACCGGGCCGAGCGCCCTCCTGCTCGCCCTCCTCGACCAGCGCCACCCGGACCCGGTGGCGGAGCTGATCGACCACCTCGGCGTCGACCGCGCCGCCGTCCGCTCCCGCCTGGAGCAGGCCGCCTGATGGCCGGACTGCGTGACGTGGTGGTCGACTGCGCGCACCCCGCCTCCCTCGCCCGGTTCTGGGCCGCCGCGCTCGACGGCTACGAGGTGGCTCCGTACGACGACGCCGAGCTGGCCAGGCTGCGCGCCCAGGGGATCGACGACCCCGAGGACGACCCCACGGTCCTGGTGGAGGGCGGGCCTCCGCGGCTGTGGTTCCAGCGGGTCCCGGAGCACAAGGCGGGCAAGAACCGCCTCCATCTCGACCTTCAGGCCGAGGACCGGGAGGCCGAGGTCGGAAGGCTCGCCGGGCTCGGGGCGACCGTGCTGGACCGGCGCGAGGAGTGGACGGTGCTGGCCGACCCCGAGGGCAACGAGTTCTGCGTCTTCTGAACCCTCACGGCCCGAAGGTGAACATGCGCTCGCCCGGCAGCAAGGGTTCGGGGCTCCCCGTGAAGCGGTGCGCGCCCACGCCGAACCCCGCCTCCGGGTCCGACAGCCAGGAGAGCTCGAAGCCGCGCTCGCCGAACCATTCGCAGATCAGCGGCACCAGGTCGGGCGGGGTGCGGTGCCGGGTCCAGATGACGGTGCCGCCGGTGGCGCAGAGCCGCGCGCAGTAGCCGACGGTGCGCCGGACGTCCTCGTCGGTGATGTTGCCGAACAGCCCGCAGGCGAGCACCAGATCGGCGGGCGCCATGCCCTCGTAGCAGTCGGTGCGGGCGGCGTCGGCCGTCACCACCTCGACCTGGTCCAGGCCCGCCGCCGCGGCCGCCCGCCGGGCGATCGCGGCGTTGCCCGGGTCCAGCTCCACCAGGCGCGCCCGTACGTCGGCACGGCGGGGATGACCGGCCAGCACGCCGAGGACGTCACGGCCCTGGCCGGCGCACAGGCTGATCGCCTTCACCGGGCCGGGGGCGCAGGCGTCCAGCGCCGCCCCGACCCGCTCCTGGACGGCCCGCAGCCGCCGCGCCAGCCACGAACCAGGGAGGTCGTACGCGTCGTGCCAGGTCTGCCAGTCCATGACGCACATCCTCGGGCGTACGGGACGGCGAACGGAAGCAAAGGAGGTAAACGGCACGGAGGGTGAAAGAACTGTCACTGGCCGCGTCCGGGCCAGGGCCGTTACGTTCGGAGGAGACCTTCGGCGGAGGGGACGATGATGCAGGCGGCGGCCCTGTTCGGCAGTGGTCTCGTCGCCGGTCTGGTGGCGGGGACCGCGTCGTGCACGGCCGTGCAGGGGGGCCTGCTCGTCGGGCTGACCGGGGAGCGCGACCGGGTGGTGCTGGGGTGGTTCCTGACGGGCCGGCTGCTGTCCTACACGGCGGCGGGCGCGCTGCTCGGGCTCGCGGGCTCGGCGGTGAAGCCGCCGCCGCAGGCGCGGGCGGTGCTGCTGGTGGCGGCGGGCCTCATGGTGATCGCGTTCGCGGTCAGGCTCTACCGCCGCCCCGGTTGCCAGCCGCCGCGCCGCGCGTTCGGCGGGCTGGGCCCGCCGCTGCTCGGGGCCGCCACCATCCTGGTGCCGTGCGGGGTGACGATCGGCATGGAGCTGGTCGCCATCACCAGCGGCTCGGCGCTGTCGGGGGCCGCGGTGATGGCCGGGTTCGTGCTCGGCACCGCGCCCGCGCTGGCGCTGCTGGGCTGGCTGCTGCGGCGCGTCACCCGTACGAGACTGGCGAGGGCGGCGGCGGTGCTGGCCGTCGCGGCGGGGCTGTGGACGGTCGGCACGGGCGTCAACCTCGGGGGCTGGCTGCCCGCCACCGCGACCACGACCGGCGCGCGGAGCCCCGTCGTGACCATCTGGGCGCTGCGCGACGGCTACCGTCCGGCGGCGGTGGAGGCGCCCGCCGGGGTGCCGGTCGAGGTGGTGTTCAAGCTGGTCGACCGGGGCTGCACGGAGACCGTGGCGTTCGCCGGGCGGGACCTGGCGCTGCCCGCGACCGTGCGGCTGCCGCCGCAGCCGCCGGGCACGCTCCGCTACGCCTGCGGCATGGGCATGTTCACCGGGATAATCAAGTTCTCCTGAGGCGCTCGGCGATTACGGTTCGCAATCGGGCGATCACATGCCACCCTTCTGGCATGCTCTGGCAAGGTGATGCGACGAGGCCGGCCGTCCCGGCGCCGCGCGTGGGTGACGAGGCGGAGCTGCTGATGGCCGCGCAGCGGGGCGACGCCCAGGCCGCGCACCGGCTCGGCAGGCTCTACGCCCAGCGCGGCGACCGCGGCGCGGCCCGCCACTGGTGGGAGTCCGCGGCCGGGGCCGGGAACGTCGACAGCGCCTACAACCTGGGCCTGTGGCACGAGAAGCACGGCACGCTCGACGAGGCGCTCGGCTGGTACGAACGCGCGGCGGCGGCGGGTGACGCCGAGGCGGCGGTCAACCTGGCGACGCTGCTGCAGGAGCAGCGCGGCGACCCCGGCAGGGCCAGGATCTGGTTCGAGCGCGCGGCTCAGGCGGGCAGCCGGACGGCGGCGCGCAGGCTGGCGCTGATCTGCGAAGACACCGGCGAGCTCGTGGCGGCGCGTGACTGGCACCGGCAGGCGGCGGCGGGCGGCGACGCCGCGTCCGCGCACGACCTGGGTTTCCTGGCCTACTCGGCGGGCGAGGACGCCGAGACCGTGCGCTGGTGGGAGACCGCCTGCCGGGCCGGTCATGCCGGCGCGGCCTACTGCCTGGGCCTGCTCCTGCAGGCCGGGCGCGACCCGGAGGGCGCCGAGGCCTACTACCGGCTGGCCGCCAAGAGCGAGCATCCCGGCGCGGCGGTCCAGCTCGGCGCCATCGCGCTGTCGCGCCGCGACCTGCGCACCGCCAGGGGCTGGTACGAGCAGGCGGCGTACGCGGGGCGGCTGGAGGGCCAGCGGATGGCCGGGTTCGTCTGCGTGGAGCTGGGCGACGCGAAGGGCGCCAGCCACTGGTTCGGCCGGGGCGCGGCGGCCGGAGACCCGGAGTCGGCGTTCAACTTCGGGCTGCTGCTGATCGCCGAGTTCGGCGACCTGAAGGGCGGCCGCCACTGGTTCCGGCAGGCGGCGCTGGCCGGCCACCACCGGGCGGCGCTGGAGCTGGCCGGGCTGCTGTCGGCGGCGGGCCGGGGCGCCGAGGCCGAGGAGTGGCTGACCGACCCGCCGCCGCCCGTCTGGGACCGGACGGCCGAGCCGGAGCTGGCCGCCAGGGCCGAGCTGGCGGCGCTGGCGACCGATCGCCGTGGCGGCGTGGCCCTTGAGGTGGCGGAGCTCAACGAGATCCTCGGCACCTGGGACCTGGTGACGAGGCCGCTGCTCGACCACGGCGAGGTGATCGCCTGGCTGGTGGCGCGGAGCGGGCTGCACGCGAGCGCGGTCGAGCACCTCGCGTCGGTGCGCGGCACGCTGCTGCGCCCGGGCAGCGCCCCGTGGCCCAGCCCGGTGGAGGTCGCCCACGTGCTGTCGACGGCGCGCGAGCTGCGCGGCAGGCTCGGGCTGTCCGGCGCCGCCCGTGACGGCGCCGACGCCCGCATGCCCGGGTTCTAGGCCGCCAGGACGTCGGCGACTTTGGTGTGCGGCAGGTGCAGGGCCTGGGCGACGGGCTCGTTGGTGAGGGCGCCGTCGTGGGTGTTGAGGCCGCCCGCGAGGCCCGCGTCATCCTTGAGCGCGTCCTTCCAGCCCAGGTCGGCCAGCTTGAGCGCGTACGGGAGCGTGGCGTTGGTGAGCGCGTAGGTCGAGGTGTTGGGCACCGAGCCCGGCATGTTGGCCACGCAGTAGAAGACCGAGCCGTGCACCCGGTAGGTGGGCTCGGCGTGCGTGGTCGGCCGCGAGTCGGCGAAGCAGCCGCCCTGGTCGATGGCGATGTCGACGAGGACCGAGCCCGGCTTCATGCGGGCGACCAACTCGTTCGAGACCAGCGTCGGGGCCTTCGCGCCGGGGATGAGCACCGCGCCGATGACCAGGTCGGCGGCCAGGACCTCCCGCTCGATCGCGTACGCGGTCGACACCAGCGTCTTGAGCCTGCCCTGGTAGACGGCATCGATGAAGCGCAGCCGGTCGACGTTGGTGTCGAGCACGGTGACGTCCGCGCCCATGCCGACGGCGATCTGCGCGGCGTTCAGCCCGGAGACGCCGCCGCCGATGACGACGATCTTCGCGGGGGCCACGCCCGGCACGCCGCCGGGCAGCACGCCGCGGCCGCCGTTGAACCGCATCAGGTTGTACGCGCCCACCTGCGGCGCCAGCCTGCCCGCCACCTCCGACATGGGCGCGAGCAGCGGCAGCGCCCCGTTGACCTGCACGGTCTCGTACGCGATGGCGGTGGTGCGGGCGGCCAGCAGCGCGTCGGTGCACGGCCGTGAGGCGGCCAGGTGCAGGTAGGTGAAGATCACCAGGCCCTCGCGCAGCCGGTGGTACTCCTCGGCGATCGGCTCCTTGACCTTGAGCACCAGGTCGGCCTCGGCCCACACCTGGTCGGCGCTGTCGCGGATCTTCGCTCCGGCGGCGAGATACTCCTCGTCGGTGATGTGCGAGCCCTCGCCCGCGCCGCGCTGGACGGTCACGTCATGGCCGCGCTCGACCAGCTCGTGCACCCCGGCCGGGGTGGCGGCGACGCGGTATTCGTGGTTCTTGACCTCGGCAGGTACGCCGATCTTCATGGGCTGTCTGTCCTTTCGGAGAAAAAAATATCCGGTACGGGATCCCGTACCGGATATTTTGTCGATCAGAGGCGCGCCCACGCCTCCTTCAGCACACTTCGAAGAATTCCGCCGATCTCCTCGAACTCCTGCGGCCCGGCGATCAACGGCGGCGCGAGCTGGATGACGGGGTCGCCGCGGTCGTCGGCCCGGCAGTAGAGGCCGGCGTCGAACAGCGCCTGCGACAGGAACCCGCGCAGCAGCCGCTCGGACTCCTCGGCGTTGAACGTCTCCTTGGTGTCACGGTCCTTGACCAGCTCGATGCCCCAGAAGTAGCCGGAGCCGCGCACGTCTCCGACGATGGGCAGGTCGTCCTTCAGGCCCTCCAGCGTAGCCCTGAACAGCGGCTCGTTCCTGGTGACGTGGCCGAGCAGGTCCTCGCGCTCGAAGATGTCGAGGTTGGCCAGCGCCACGGCGGCCGAGACGGGGTGACCGCCGAAGGTGTAGCCGTGGGCGAAGATCTCGTCGCCGTTCTTGAACGGCTCGAACAGGCGGTCGTGCGCGATCATCGCGCCGATCGGCGAGTAGCCGCTGGTCATGCCCTTGGCGCAGGTGATGATGTCGGGGACGTAGTCGAACTTCTCGCCGCCGAACATGGTGCCGAGGCGGCCGAAGGCGCAGATGACCTCGTCGGAGACGAGCAGCACGTCGTACTCGTCGCAGATCTCGCGCAGCCGCTGCCAGTAGCCGGGCGGCGGCGGGAAGCAGCCGCCGGCGTTCTGCACCGGCTCGGCGAAGACGGCGGCCACCGTGTCGGGGCCCTCCATCTCGATGGCGCGGGCCACCCGCTCGGCCGCCCAGTAGCCGTACTCCTCGGGCGTCATGCCGGGGACGCCGGTGGTCTCGTCGGCGCGGTAGTGGTTGGTGTTCGGCACCCGCACGGAACCGGGCACGAGCGGCTCGAACATCTGCTTGAACGCCGGGATGCCGGTGATCGACAGGGCGCCCTGCGTGGTGCCGTGGTAGGCGATCTGGCGGCTGATGACCTTGTGCTTGAGCGGCTTGCCGATGAGCTTGTAGTACTGCTTGGCGAGCTTCCACGCGCTCTCGACGGCCTCGCTGCCGCTGGTGGTGAAGAACACGCGGTTGAGGTCGCCGGGCGTCAGGCTCGCCAGGCGCTGGGCCAGCTCCGCGGCCTTGGGGTGCGCGTACGACCAGAGCGGGAAGAACGCCAGCTCCTGCGCCTGCTTGGCGGCGGCCTCGGCCAGCTCGCCGCGTCCGTGGCCCACCTGGACGACGAAGAGCCCCGCCAGACCGTCGAGGTAGCGCTTGCCGTGGATGTCGTAGATGTAGGAGCCCTCACCGCGGACGATGGTGGGCACCTCGGACTTCTGGTAGGAGCTGTGCCTGGTGAAGTGCAACCACAGGTTGTCCTGCGCGGCCTTCAGGACGTCGTGTTCCGGCTGCGTCATGTGTATCTTCCCTCGTTCGATCTGCACACCAGTGTGCAACCTCACCAGCCACTTTGCCAAGGGATTGCGTCGCTACTCCAGTGACGTGAACCGAGATCCGCAGAACTTTTCGGTAACAACTACGAAATCCGCAGGTACTCTGGCGCAGTGGTCACACCCTTTCACCTGCTGTGAGCGACGGTGTGATCCAATGGAACGCCCGACTACCGAGAAGACCCCCGGGGGACCGTCCCGTGACTCCTGAGCAGATCGAGAGCGCCGTTGCGGCTGCGATGCCGCAGACCGTCGAGGAGCTCAAGCGGCTGGCCGCCATTCCGTCGGTCGCCTTCCCCGGCCACCCCGAGGAGCCCGTGCACGCCGCCGCGGCGGCGGTGGAGGAGCTGCTGCGCAGCACCGGCCTGCCCCGCGTGCAGCGCGTCCCGGTCGACAACAGCTTCCCCGCCGTGTTCGCCGAGGCTCCCGCGCCGCCCGGCGCGCCGACCGTCCTGCTGTACGCCCACTACGACGTGCAGCCCGCGGGCGACCCGGCCTCCTGGCGCACGCCGCCGTTCGAGCCCACGCTGATCGACGGCAAGCTGTACGGCCGCGGCGTGGCCGACGACAAGTCCGGCGTCATGTCGCACGTCGCCGCGCTCCGCGTCTTCCAGGGCCGCTTCCCGGTCGGCGTCAAGGTCATCATCGAGGGCCAGGAGGAATACGCCGGCGAGCGGCTGGAGGCGTTCGTCGAGCGCAACCCCGACCTGCTGCGGGCCGACGCGGTGGTGGTGGCCGACACCGGCAACCCGCGCGTCGGCGACCCGGCGGTGACGACCTCGCTGCGCGGCATGGCGGCCTTCACCATGGAGGTGCGCACGCTCCGCGAGCCGCTCCACAGCGGCTCGTTCGGCGGCGCCGCTCCTGACGCGCTGGCGGCGCTGATGCGCATGTGCGCCGCGCTGCACGACGAGAACGGCGACGTCCGGGTGCCCGGCCTGCCCCGCGGCAGCTTCCTGGGTCAGGGGCCGACGGAGGAGGAGTTCCGCAAGACCGCGGGCGTGGCCGACGGCGTGTCCCTGGTCGGCTCCGGCTCGCTGGCCGACCGGCTGTGGGCCTCGTACGCGATCACCGTGACCGGGCTCGACGTGCCGTCGGTCTCGGGTGCGGTCAACGCCGTGCAGCCGGTGGCGCGGGCCAGGGTGACGGTGCGGGTGCCGCCGGCGGGCGACCCGAAGACCACGGTCAACGCGGTGGTGGAGTTCTTGCAGCAGGTGGCGCCGTGGGGCGTGCGGGTGTCGTTCGGCGACCTCACGGTCGGCTCGGGCTTCCAGGCCGACTCGGGCGGCACGGCGCGCGCCGCGCTCAACAGGGCGATGGAGCGGGCCTTCGGCCGGCCGCCGCGCGACGTGGGCGCGGGCGGCTCGATCCCGCTGGTCAACACGCTGCTCAAGCAGTTCCCCGCGGCGGAGATCCTGCTGTTCGGCGCCGAGGACGAGGACGCCGCCTGCCACGCGCCGAACGAGCGGGTCGACCTGGAGGAGCTGCGCCGGGTGGTGACCACCGAGGCGCTCTTCCTGCAGGAGCTGGCGCAGCCGTAGTCAGAAGCGCCAGCGGGTCTGCGCGTAGTCGCCCTTGCGGAAGCCGAAGGCTCGCGCGGGGGCGACCTCGAACACCAGGGCCCGCCCGCCCGCGCTGTTGTGGAAGGCCCCGTCGTGGACGTCGAAGCGCCAGTCGGGGCCGTACTTCGCCTCCCAGGCGTCCGCCAGCGCCTTCAGCCTGCCCTCGTCGGTGACCTGCTCGGCGACGCCCTCCACGACCAGGTCCAGGCCCTGTCTTAGAGTGTTGGCGCCGGTGGTGAGCGCGACCTGCCGGTTGGCCTCCAGGTTTCTGGCCTTCTGCTCCTCCGGGCCGGTGCAGAAGTGGAGCGCGCCGTCCTGCCAGACGGCCAGCAAGGGCGTGACGTGCGGGCGGCCGTCGCGGCGTACGGTCGACAGCCACCAGACCTCGGCGCGTTCCAGCAGCTCGGCGGCCTCCTCCCAGGTGGTGGCGGCGGCGCCGCCGGCGCTGAAGCGGGCATCGAGCTCGGTGATCGGTTTCATGGTGGTGTTCCTCCTTCGCAAGGAGTGGACCCGGCGGACGTCAGGGACTCATCGGCGGGCGCGGGAAGAGCGTGACGAACCGCTCGGCCACCTGCCGGTCCCCCTCCACCTCGGCCTCTTCCAGGTTCCGGCCGGCGAACACCACGCTCCTGATCGTCTCGGCGTCGGCGCGCAGCACGGCGTCTCCTCCTGCGCCGTCCCTGGCGAAGGTGAGCTGCCCGGCCGAGACCGTCGCCAGGATGCTCTCCTCGCCGAGCCGCAGCTCGACGCTGCCCTCGAAGCCGTCCGCCGCCCCGGGGTCGAACGTCGACTTCAGGGCGTACAGGAGCGCGTCGACGCTCAACGGCCCGGTCGAGGTGAGCGGCATCCGGCTGCCCCACTGGGCCAGCGCCAGCACCACCGGCTCCAGCTCGCTCCCCCGTTCCGTCAGCTCGTACACCCGGCTCGCGGCGGGCGGCGGCAGCTTGCGGCGGCGCAGCACGCCCGACTCCTCCAGCTCGCGCAGCCGCTGGGAGAGCACGTTCTGGCTCGCGCCGGGCAGGCCGGCGCGCAGGTCGGTGAAGCGTTTGGGGCCCAGCAGCAGCTCGCGCACGATCAGCAGCGCCCACCGCTCCCCGACGTGGTCGAGGGCACGGGCGACGCCGCAGGGGTCGTCGTAGGTTCGCATCGAAAATCCTTGCGAATTCGTACGTGTTAGTCCTAGTTTAGGACCAACACGTGATTGGAGCCATGATTATGAACGCTCTGGACACCCTTCCACAGGGAGATGTCCGGCTATTGGAGCATCCGACCGCACGCAGGCTGCTCGTCTCGAAGGAACTCGCCCGGGTGGCGTACGTCGCCGCCGACGGGACGCCACGCGTCTACCCGACGCTGTTCCACTGGAACGGCGAGGAGGTCGTCATGGCCACGTTCGCCGGCGCGGTCAAGATCAACGCGCTGCGGGCCAGGCCCGAGGTCGCCATCACCATCGACACCACGGCCACCCCGCCGGAGGTGCTGCTCATCCGCGGCCGGGCCGAGGTGACCGACGTCGACGGCATCGTGCCGGAGTACGCGCTCGCCCACCACCGCTACGCGGGCCCCGAGCAGGGCGCCAGGAACGTGGCCGAGGCCGACCGGCCGGGAGTCCGCATGGCCCGCATCGCCGTCCGGCCTGCGTGGGCCGGGGTGCTGGACTTCCAGACCCGCCTGCCCGGCCAGATGCCCCCGGGGACGTGATGGCGACGTTCGCGCTGATCCACGGGGGCGGCGGCACCTCCTGGCCGTGGCGCCCGCTGGAGACCTGCCTGCGCGGGCAGGGGCACCGCACGGTGGCCGTGGACCTGCCGCTGGACGATCCGGACGCCGGGCTCACCGATCACGCCGACCACGTGATCGCCGAGGTGCGGAAGGCCGTCGGGCACCTGGACGGCCTCGTCGTCGTGGCGCACTCATGGGGCGGGTTCGTCGCCCCGATCGTCTGCGACCGGGCGAAGGCCGACCTGCTGGTGCTGCTGGCGGGCATGGTGCCGGCGCCCGGTGAGCCGCCCGCCGACTGGTGGGCGAACAGCGGCTTCGGCGACAAGGACATCGACGACCCGGTCGCGCTGTTCATGCACGACGTGCCCGCCGACCTCGCGGCCGAGGCGCTGCGGCACGGGCGGGGGCACGCCGAGAAGGCGCTCGTGGAGCCGTGGCCGCTGGACAAGTGGCCGGACGTGCCGACCCGCTACCTGCTCTGCCGCGACGACCGGTGGTTCCCGCCCGAGTTCGTCCGGCCGATGGTGCGCGAGCGGCTGGGCATCGAACCGGACGAGATCGGCGGCAGCCACAGCGTCATGCTGTCGCGGCCGGAGGAACTGGCCGACCGGCTCGCCGGCTACCTCTGAACGACCGGCAGCTCGTACACGCGGCGGACGCTGCTGCCCAGCCTGCCGATGTCGGCCCCGTACACGTGGATCGACACCCCCGTCTCGGAGCTGGTGTTGCGCACCAAGTGGATGTCGCCGGGCGGGGCGAAGCCGCTGACGTCGCCGGGCCGGTTGTCGGCGCGGCCGATCTCCACCAGATGGTCGCCCTCGTCCCGGTAGAGGGTCTCGTGCTCGTTGCCGCTGAGCACGGCGAACGCGCACCACGAGATGTGGTCGTGGATGGCGGTCTCCTGGCCGGGCCGCCAGACCACGGCCACGATCGAGAAGTCGTCCTGCGCGTGCAGGGGCCACGACACGTACGTCTCGGGCGAGCCCAGCCGCTCCTGTGCGGTCAGGATGTCCAGGCTCGGCAGCCGGTCGCGCATCAGATCCGCGACGGCGAGTGCGGTGTCGCGGGCGGGAAGGCGGCGCGCGGTCAGCGCGCCGACGCCCGCCACCAGCTCGGCCAGGCCGGGCCGTACGGTCGTGACGGTGTCCATGCATCCTCCCGAGGTCGTGCGGCTTCCTCTTCCTACGGTCTCGCGCTGACCATCGATAGGTCCAACAGAAGTATTCGAGCCGACCTATAGATATGATTGATGAATGCTGGATGTCACCCGGCTCCGTGTCCTGCTCGCGGTCGCCCGTACCGGCTCGCTCACCGCGGCCGCCCGGGAGCTGCACTACGCGCAGCCGTCCGTCAGCCACCACCTCGCCAGGCTGGAGGCTGAGACCGGCGCCAAGCTGATCCAGCGGGCCGGGCGCGGCATCCGCCTGACCGAGGCCGGCAGGCTGCTGGCCGAGCGGGCGAGCGACATCGTCGGACGGCTCGACGCCGCCGCCGAGGAGCTGGCCGCGCACGTCGGGCTGCAGACGGGGCGGGTGCGGCTGGCGGCGTTCCCCTCGGCGCTCGGCACGTTCATCCCCGAGGCGGCCGCCCTGCTGCGGAAGTCGCACCCGGGGCTGCGGCTCGAACTCACCGAGACCGAGCCGCCGGAGGCGCTGCGGCTGCTCCGGGCCGGGCGGGTGGACGTCGCGGTCATGTTCCGGTACGACGACACGGCGCCGGAGGCTCCCGGGCTTCAGCTGATCCACCTGTGGGACGAGCCGAGCTACCTGATCACCCCGGGCCCGGGGTCAGTGGAGGCCGGTTCGCCGGAGTCCGGTGAGGCCGATCTGAGGGCTTTCGCGGACGCGGCGTGGATCGCCGGGTGTGACCGGTGCCGGAGCCATCTGTTCGACCTGTGCGACAAGGCGGGGTTCGAGCCGCGCATCTCGTTCACCAGCGACGACATCGTGGCCGTGCAGGCGCTGGTGGCCGCCGGGATAGGCGTCACCGTGCTGCCGGCGCTCGCGCTGCGCGCGCACCGCCATCCGGACGTGACCGCGCGCCGCGTCCCGGGCTCCACCCGGCACGTGTTCGCCGCCGTCTACGGCCACCCGCCGCACCCGTCGGCCACCGAGGTGCTGGTCGCGGCCCTGCGCGACAGCCTTTAACCCCGTTGACGGGCTCCATAGGATGACGACATGCCGGATCTCTCCACACTCGCCCTCTTCTGTGCGGCCACCCTGGCGATTCTGCTCGTGCCGGGCCCGGCGGTGATCTTCATCGTCACGCGCAGCGTCGCCCAGGGCCGGGCGGCGGGGCTGGTCTCGGTTCTCGGCGTGCACGCCGGGTCGGTGGTCCACGTGGTCGCCGCCGCCCTCGGCGTCAGCGCCCTGCTCGCCGCGTCGGCGACCGCCTTCACGATCGTCAAGTACGCGGGCGTCGCCTACCTCGTCTGGCTCGGGCTCCGCAAGCTGCTGGCCCGGGGAACCGCTGAGGAGACGGTCGAGCTGCCGGAGCAGTCCAAGCGGCGGATGTTCTGGGAGGGGTTCGTGGTCAACGTGCTCAACCCGAAGACCGCGATCTTCTTCATGGCGTTCCTGCCGCAGTTCGCCGACCCCGCGGCTGGGGCGGTCGCGCCGCAGATGCTGGTGCTCGGCCTGCTCTGGATGGCGCTCGGCATGGCCTCCGACGGCACGTACGCGCTGCTGTCGTCGGCGCTGGCCACCCGGGTGCGGCGCTCGGTGCGGGCCCGGCGGCGGATCGACATCGGCAGCGGGCTGGTCTACTTGGGGCTGGCGGCCTGGCTCACAGGTGAGAAGGCCTGACAAGCCCGGAAATTTCGGTGCCGTAGTGCGATAGTGAGCGGGTGGCGGAATTCTCCCTGAGCCGGGGCGACATCGACGCCGGGCAGGGCATTCCAGGACACGGCGCCATGGACAGGCCACCACGCGACTCCAGATCCGCACGCGTCGCCTCAGAGCGGGTCGTCCAGGTGCACTCCGGCCACGACGATTTCACGGGCGTGACCGGCTCCGGGTACGTGGTCGCCCCCGGCCTGATCCTGACCTCCGCCCAGGTGATCGACCCCGCCGCCCCCTGCCACGTACGCGGCACCGGCCCCTGGACCCGGGCCCAGCCTGTCTGGCACGGCCACGGCCCCCTCGCCGCGGCCCTGCTCCACATCCCTGAGGTCCCCACCGTCCCACCGGCACCCTCACCGGCCCCGTCCGGGCGGAACCCCGGCTCGTCGGGCCCGTCCCGGCTTTCGGTGGGTGGGGCGCCTGGAGGGAGTGGTGGCGCGGCCCGCCCGTCCCCAGCGCGGGGAGCGGGCGGGGGCGGAGGGGATCCCGGCTCGCCGGACCCGTCGGGGTCGGACGCTTCGGGGATGCCCTGGGAGGGGTCCTTGGGGCCGGTTCGGTGGGGGCGGGTGACCGGGGATGGGGTGCGGTGCGTCGTCCGGGGTTTCGCCCGAGCGGATTCGCGGGGTGAGCCGCTGGTTTCGGTGGTGGCGGCCGCCGGTGCCGGGGCGGTGCCCGCTTCTCTGGGGGTCGAGTTTCCCGGCTCGCCGCCGGGTGCCTTCAGGCTCGGTTTCTCGGGCGCGGCCCTCTTGGCGGAGCCGACGGGTCAGCTCGTGGGGGTCCTCGTCTCCTGGTACGAGGACGGGCACGCGGATGTCGTACCGGTGGAGGCGCTGCTCCTGGACGACACCTTCCGCGCATGGGTGGAGGGTGACGCCCTTCCCGCGTCGGGGCTGCTGGAGGACGTGTCCGGGGACGAGCGGGTCGTCCTGCTCCCCGACCTGCTGGAACCGGCCACGGGAGAGCCTCCGGAGAACTGCCCGGACTGGTCGTTGCCGGTGGCGCGGCACGCGGTGGTGCCGTTCGTCGGCAGGAAGGCGGAGCTGACGGCGCTGCGAAACTGGGCCGCCGGGCCCGAGCCGCTGTCGGCCGCGCTGATCACCGGGCCGGGCGGGTCCGGGAAGAGCAGGCTGGCGGTGGAGCTGTGCGCGGAGCTGTCGGCGGCCGGGTGGGACGCCGGGCTCCTGCCGGCGACGGCTCTCGTGGGACCGCTGTCGGATCCCACCGTCCGGCTCGACGCGTCGCGGCCCACCCTGCTCGTGCTCGACTTCCCCGAGCCGTCGGCCGCCCTGGTGGCCGAGCTGGTGCGCGGCCTGGCCGCCCACCGGCACAACCCGCGTATCCGTCTCCTGCTGGTGGCCCGTACCTCCGTGGGTGCCGCCCCGCCTCCGGCCGCCTGGTGGCGTCGGCTGGACACCGCCGCCGGCGGCCGTCTCAAGCGCCTCATCCGCGCGACCGTCCGCCTGGAGGACCACCCCCTGACCCTTCCGGAGCGCGCGGGACACGCCGCCGCCGCCATCCGCGCCTTCGCCACGCGGCCCGGGGCAGGTGATGGACTCGACCGGATCCGCCCGTTTCCGCTCGACGACCCCTTGTACGCGGTCCCGCTGCGGGTCCATCTGGCGGCCCTCATGCGGGTGCGCGGCCATGAGGCGGGACCCGGCAACGAGCTGGTCCACCGCTTCCTGAACCGCGAACGCGAGCGGTGGTCGGCGTCGCCGGGAGCGCCGGACGACGGCGTGGCGGGCGCGGCGATGGCGGTGGCCATGCTGTTCGCGCCGTCGCCGAGGGAACTGCGGGCCCTGCTGTCCGTCGTACCCGGCCTGGAGGAGGACCGGAGGGCCGAGGTCGCGGCGTGGGTCGCGGGGCTGTTCCCGCCGGACGTACGGGGTGGGCGGCCCTCCGAACAGCGGGTTCCCGCCGTACAGAGCGGGTGGCCCCCCGAGCAACAGGCCTCCGCCGTACAGAACGAGCGGCCCTCCGAACAGCAGGTTCCCGCCGTACAGAACGAGCGGCTCGCCCAGCAGCAGACCCCTGACGCGCAGGGCAGCCGGGTCCCCGACGTGCGGGGTGGGTGGTTCTCCAGCGGGCGGCTTGCCTCTGATGGGCAGAGGCTGTCCGGCAGGCTGGTGATCGATGTGCCTGATGTGGTGGTCGGGCAGGTGTTGGAGGAGACGGCGGGGCTGGAGTCGCTGGTGACCGCCGTACACGATCATCCGGGTCGGACGGCGGCGCACCTGGCGCGGATGCTCGACGTGCTGCGGGTCTGCGCGGATCACGGGCGGGTACGGGTCGCGCTGCGGTCGCTGGTCGTGCACCGGCTGGACAGGATGTTGTGCGAGGCCGCCTTGGGGCCGGGCGAGCAGCTCGGCGACCGGCTCAACGCGGTGCTCCAACTGTTGCGGGATGAGCCGGAGGTGGCCGGGGCGGTCGCGGCGCTGCCGCCGTGGCAGGCGGGGCATCCCGGGGTGCGGGCGCTGAGGGTGACGCTGGCCGAGATGCTGGTGGAGCGGCTCAGGGGCGGGAAACGGGCCGACGTCGCCACGGCGCTGTCCACGGCGTCGGCCTGGCTGGCGGCGGCGGGGAGGTTGCCCGAGGCGGTGGTCGCGGCGGGTGAGGCGGCCGAGATCTTCGCGGCGGCTCCCCCGTACGAGCAGGCGGAGGGGCAGGCGGAGGCGCTGTTCAACCAGGCGGCGTGCCTGCTGCTTTCGGGGGTGCCGGAGCTCGCGGTCAGGCCCGCGCGGGAGGCTGCGGCGCGGTTCAGGATCCTGGTGGAGGAGGATCCGCGGTACGCGGCGCACGCGGAGCGGGCCCAGTACAACCTGGCCTGCGCGCTGGCGGGGACGGGGCGGCTGCGGGAGGCGGTGTCGGCGTTCCTGGCCGCGGGCGGGGATGTGCTGCTGGCCGGGGACATGGAAGCGGTCCTCTCCGTGCTGCCCGACCCGGCCGGGCTCTCTCCCGGCCTTTCCTACGAGACCTCGTCGTACGGAGAAGCTGCGGGGGTACGTGAAGGCGCCCCACCGACCGGTCCCTCGCCATACGACAGAGCTCCTGGGGTTCGTGAAAGTGCCCCGACCGGTACCCCGCCGTACGAGGGAACTCCGGGGGTGCGTGAAGGTGCCCCATCAACCGGTACCCCGTCGTACGGAGGAACTCCAGGGGTACGTGAAGGCGCCCCACCGACCGGTCCGCCGCCAGACGACGGAACTCCGGGGGTGCGTGAAGGTGCCTCACCGAGTGGCCCTCCGCCGTACGGGAGGGCTGCGGGGGTGTATCTGGACGATGGCGCACCGTACGTGAGTGCTCGAAGGGCTGGTGTGCCGTTGGGTGTGGGGGATGATGCACGGCCCGTGGGTGGGGAGGGCTTGTCGGGTGGTTCCTCGCCGTATGGAGGGGTGCGTCCGGGGGGTGACGGGTCGGTGGGGGGTTCCGCGCCTGGCTCTCGTGAGGGGTGGGCGTTGGTGGGGGGTGGGGTGCTGGGGCCGCTGGATGAGTTGGACGAGGAGCGGCTGGTCGGGCTGGGGGCCGGGCTGGCGGTGGAGGTCGCCAAGGCCGTGCGGGGGGTGGCGGTCACCGATCTGGAGGTGTGCCGGCGGCTCGACCGGCTGGGGTCGCGGCTGGACCGGCAAGGGCGGGGAGAGGCGGCCGTGGTGGTCGCCGGTGAGGCGGTCGTGCGGCTGCGCGGGATCGCGGCGGAGGAGCCGGGGTTGCGTGCGGTGCTGGCCGGGGCGGCCGGGCTGGCGTCGCGGGTGCACGGGGAACGGGGGGATCTCCAGGCCGCGGTGCGGAGTGCCGGGGAGGCGGTGGAGAACCTGCGGGCGCTGGCCGTCCTGGAACCGGGGCGGCACGGGCGGGACCTGGCCGAGCGGCTGCGGGACCTGGGCGAGTACCTGCTGCTCCGCCGGTTGCCTGAGGAGGCGCTGGACTCGCTGCGGGAGGCCGTGTGGGTGGCCGACGGGCTCGGTGACGGGCATGACCGGTTGATGGCCGGATGCCGGCGGCTGCTCGGGATGTGCCTGGTGGAGCTGGATCGGCCCGCCGACGGGCTGGCGCAGTTCGAGACGGCGGCCGGGTTGCTGCGGGAACTGGGCGACGAGGATCGACTGCGGCGGGATGTGGCGGGATGGGTCCGCCGCTCGCGCGCGCTCCTGGGACGTGCCCTGCCACTCGCCGAATCTGTGCTCCCGGACGAGGAATTCCCCACAGACTCCGTACGGACGCGTCACCAGACGATCGCCGACGACGGGCAGGCGTCGGCGGCGGACTCCTCGCAGGCACCGTACGGAGCAGCCGAGGACGGACGGGCCAGAAACAGGCCACCTGCGGAGGACTTCCGACAAGCACGACACGCGACACCTGCAGAGGACTTCGGGCCGACACTTCGCGGGACGCCCGCCGAAAACCCCGAACCAACACCTCACGGGACACCCGCCGAAAACCCCGAACCAACACCCCGCGAGACACCCGCCGAAAACCCCGAACCAACACCCCGCGAGACACCCGCCGAAAACCCCAAACCAACACCCCGCGAGACACCCGCCGAAAACCCCAAACCAACACCTCGCGGGACGCCCGAAGAGGGCTTTGGATTTGCACTTCGCGGGGCCTATGACAGGCGCTTCGTGGAGGGGTTGTCGCTGGTTGGGGTGGCGGTGGGGGGTGGGGAGAGTGTGGAGCGGGCCGAGGAGGCGTTGGCGGTTCTCGTGGCGGGAGGAGAGACGGACGTCGGCGCGCTCGCCGAGGCTCAGGCGCATCTGGCGTGGGTGTGGGCGGGAGCCGGGCGGGCGCGGGACGCGGTGGTGCTCGCCTCGCGGGCTGCCGGGTTGCTGCTCGGGCACCGGAGGGATGGCGCCCGGCCGCAGGGTGACCGCGCGCGCCCGGGACCCGTGTGGGAGGAGGGCCTTCGCGCGCGAGGAGAGGACGAGGATCGCCGGCGGCGCGGGGATGACGTGCGGTTGTGGGGGAAGGTCGAGGCGGCTCTGGGGCGGGGGTTGCTGGGGGCGGGGCGGTTCGAGGAGGCGTTGCCGCACCTGGTGGCGGCGGTGGACGCGGACGAGGGGGCGGCGGAGCGGGTGCTGCTGGTCGCCTGTGCGTGGACCGGGCTGGAGCGGTGGGAGGAGGCGGAGGAGGCGGCCGGGCGGGCGGCGGAGCTGGTGCGGGAGCCGCTGGGGCGCGCTGTCGCGTTGCGGCTGCTCGCCGGGGCGCGGTTCGCGCGGGGGGACTTCGGCGGCGCGCTGGAGGCCGCCGGCGGGGCGGTCGAGGCGTTGCCGGAGGAGGCGACGGTGCCCAGGCGGTTGCTGGCCGGGACGTGCCTGCAGCTGCGGGGGCTGTGCCGGGTGCGGTTGGACGACGACGAGCGGGCGGGGCTGGACCTGGTGCGGGGTACCACGCTGATCGCCGGGCTGCTGGACGACCACGGGCCGCTCGCGCCGGAGCCGGCCGCCACGCACCTGCTCGCCCTGCTGGCGCTCGGTGAGCTGCAGCAGGATCCGGCGCCGTTCCTGGCGCGGGCGCTGGAGGTCAGGCCGTTGCCGCCCCCGGATGCGCTGCGGGTTCTGCTGGACGATCTCGCCGACCTTCTGGACGGGGCGGGCGAGGTGGATCTGCTGGGGCCGATGACCGCGTTCGCCGAGGCGTTCGTGCGCGAGGTTCCGGTCCGCGCCCGTCCGGAGCTGCACGAGTCGCTCGGCGACTGCCTGGCACGGTACGCGGCGCTGACCGGCGAGGCGGCGGCGGCCGAGGCGGCGGTGCGGGTGTTCCAGGGGCTGGCGGCGGCCGGGCCGCGCTACCGGGCCCGGCTGGGGATGGCGGCGGCCGACCCCCGCCACCGGGCCCGGCTGGGGGTCGCGCTCGCCGCGCTGGCCGGGATCGAGCACGAGCTGGCCCGCCCGGTGCTCGCCACCCTGGAGCAGGCCGCCCACCTGCTGGCCGGTACGCCGGAGAAGGCGGCGCTGGCCAGGACGCTGACGCTCTACGGTGACGCGCTGCTGGGCGCGCGCCGTCCGGTGGAGGCGCTGGCCCATCTGGAGCGGGCCGCCGACCTGTGCGACGAGCTGGACGAGCCCGATGTCGCCGCCATGGCGTACTCCTGCCTGGGTGCGGCGCTGGCCGCGCTGGACCGGCCGCAGGCCGCGCTGGAGGCGGTCGCCTGGTCGGTGGCCGAGCAGGAGCGGCTGCCGGAGGGCCACCCGGCGGCGCGGGCCAGGGCGGACGAGGTGCGCGGGCTGGTGCTGCGCCGGATGGGCAGGAAGCGGGAGTCGCTCGCCCATCTCGTGGAGGCGGTCAACCAGTACCGGCGGCTGCCCCGTACCGCTGCCCGGCGGCTGGCGGAGGCCGAGGTGGCGGTGGTGATCGTGGACGACATGCTGGCGGACGGGCGGGCCGGCGAGGCGGTGGAGTACGCGGCGCTCGCCGTCGACGGGTACGCCGGATCCCCGGCCGCCAGGCTCAAGCAGGCGCTGGCCAAGCAGCGGCTGGTCCGCTGCCACCTGATGCGCGGCGCGCTGGGCGAGGCGGCTCCGCTGGTGGAGGAGCTGATCGTGGACGCCAGGCGGGCTCCTGGCGATCTCACGTACCGGGCGGTGCTCGCGGACTCGCTCGCGCAGAGCGCGGAGCTGCTCACCATGCTGCACCTGGACGACGGGCCGCGGGCGGAGGCCAGGGCTCGGGAGGCGATCAGGCTGTACGACGGGCTGATCGCGGCGGGGGTGGGCGCCGAGAGCGTGCACGCCGGGCGGGCGGGCGCCAACCTGTCGCTGGCGGCGGCGCTGTCGTCGCAGGAACGGTACGAGGACGAGGTGGCGCCGCTGCGTGAGGCGGTGACGGCGCTGGAACGGTACGCGCCGGGCAACCCTGTGCTGGGCGGCCATCTGGCCAGGGCGATGCTCATGCTGGGCGACGCGCTGCTGGCGGCGGGCCGGGCGCCGGAGGCGAGCGCGGTGCTGCACCGGGGGACGCGGGTGATCCGGGACGGCTACCTGAGCGCGGTCGCCCACTACCAGCTCGGCCTGTGCGAACTGCGGCTGGGGCGCGACGAGGCCGCCGACGCGGCACTGCGCTCCGCGGACGCGCGACTGCGCGAGCTGCTCGACGCCGAAGGCGGCGGCGGTGACGGCGGTGACGGCGGCGACGGCGGCGACGGCGGCGACGACGACGACCGCGACGGTGGCTACAGGTACGGGGACGGCGGGTACGACGAGGAATTGGTCGAGATGCATCGGGACGTGCTGCGGGCGCGGCTGGGGTTGAACGAGCGGGCCGGGCGGGCCGGGGAGGTCGCGCTGGTGGAGCACGACCTCATCAGCCTTCGGTGGTTCCGGCCCCGTTGACCGGTGGTTGACCAGCACAGGGCCCGCGCCGGCCCTGCGCTGGTCAAGATTGCGCGGCCAGCACCGTGTCCCTGGCCCACCGGTAGTCGGCCTTGCCCGACGGCGAGCGCTCCATGCGCGGCACGAACGCGTACGAGCGCGGCACCTTGTAGCCCGATAACTGCTTCCGGCAGTGGGCGTCGAGCTCCTCGGCGGTGACGGCGGCGCCGGGACGCGGCTCGACCACGGCGGCCACCCGGTTGCCCCACCGCTCGTCCGGCACCCCGGTGACGACCGCGTCGAAGACGGCCGGGTGCCCCTTGAGCACGGCCTCCACCTCTTCGGGGAACACCTTCTCGCCGCCGGTGTTGACGCACTGCGAGCCGCGCCCGTACACGGTGATGGTGCCGTCCTCCTCGACGGTGGCCAGGTCGCCGGTGAGCAGCCAGCGGGTGCCGTCCTCGGTGGTGACGAAGGTGCGGGCGGTCTTGTCCGGGTCGTTGTAGTAGCCGAACGCGATGCGGCCGGCCTTGGCGACGGTGCCCAGGTCGCCGGAGCCGGGCCTGACGGGGTGCAGCCGGTCGTCGAGCACGACCAGCCTGGCGTGGGGGTTGGGCCGGTAGCGCAGGCCCGTCTCGGGGGTGGCCCCGTCGATCCCGTCGGCGGTGTAGCCGGCCTCGGTGGAGCCGAAGTTGTCGCGGATCAGCACGTCGGGCAGGAGCTCCTGGAGCCGGTCGCGTACGGTGCCGCTCAGGATCGCGCCGGTCGAGCTGAGCACGAACAGCGACGACACGTCGTAGGAGCCCCGCTCCAGCGCCTCGGCGAGCGGCCTGGCCATGGCGTCGCCGGTGATGTTCATCGTGAGCACCTTCTCCCGCTCGACGGCCCGCCACACCTCGTCGGGGTCGAACGTGCGCACGTACACCATGGTCGCGCCCATCCAGAAGGCGATGAAGGTGCCCATCTGGGCAGCGCCGTGCATGAGCGGCGCGGCGGCCATCATCGCGATCGGGCTCGCCTTGACGGCCTCGTCGACCACCTCCTGCGGGGTGGCGCGCGGCTCGCCGGTCGGGTTGCCGCCGCCGAAGGCCATGAACAGGTCCTCGACGTGCCACATCGCGCCCTTGGGCATGCCGGTGGTGCCGCCGGTGTAGATGATGTAGACGTCCTGCCCGGACCGCGGCCCGAAGCCGCGCCCCGGGTCGCCGCTCCGCAGGGCTTCCTCGTACGAGATCGCGCCGGGGATGCCGGGCGGGCCGTTGACCGCGATGAGATGGCCCAGCCGGGGCGCCTGGCCGGCGACGGCGGCCACGCGGGGCTCGAACTCGACGTCGTACAGCAGGGCCCGGATGTCGGAGTCGCGGTAGAGGTAGAGCAGCTCGGCCTCGACGTACCGGTAGTTGACGTTGACCGGGACGGCGCGGAGCTTCAGGGTGGCCAGGAGGCCGGCCACGTACTCGATGTCGTTGCAGAGGTGGATCCCCACGTGGTCGCCGGGCCCGATGCCGCGGTCCTGGAGGTGGTGGGCGAGCCGGTTGGCCTCGGCGTCCAGCTCGGCGTAGGTGCGGCGGTCCGGCCCGCAGACCACCGCCGTGCGGTCCCCGATCGCGTCGGCCACCCCTTCGAACAAGTCAGCGTGGTTGAACTCCATCACGGCTTCTCCCGTCCGACGATCCACATGGCGAAGAACTGCGCTCCTCCCCCGTACGCGTGCCCGAGTGCCAGGCGTGCCCCGTCGACCTGGTGCTCTCCGGCCATGCCGCGCACCTGCAGCGCGGCCTCGGCGAACCTGATCAGCCCGGACGCCCCGATGGGGTTGCTGGACAGCACGCCGCCGGAGGGGTTCCACGGGATGTCCCCGTCGAGCGCGGTGGCGCCGGACTCGGTGACCTTCCAGCCCTCGCCCTCGGCGGCGAAGCCGAGGTTCTCCAGCCACATCGGCTCGTACCAGGAGAACGGCACGTACACCTCGGCCACGTCGATCTGGCGGCGCGGGTCGGTGACGCCGGCCTGCCGGTAGACGTCGGCGGCGCAGTCCTTGCCGGCCTGCGGGCTCACGGTGTCGCGGCCGGCCCTGGAGAGCGGCTCGGAGCGCATGGCGGCGCCGTGCACCCAGGCCGGGGTGCCGGTGGCGGCTTGTTCGGACGAGAGCACGATCGCGCAGGCGCCGTCGCTGGACGGGCACGACTCCAGGTAGCGGATCGGCTCCCACAGCATGGGCGTGGACTCGACCATCGCCCGGTCGATGCCGGGGATGCGCAGGTGCGCGTACGGGTTCTTGAGCGCGTTGAGCCGGTCCTTGACGGCCACGAGCGCGCCGACGTGGCCGGGGGCGCCGCTCCTGCGCATGTACTCCCTGATGTGCGGGGCGAAGTAGCCGCCCGCGCCGACCACCAGCGACGAGCTGAACGGCAGGTGGGTGGAGAGCGCCCAGGTGGCGTTGGACTCCGACTGCTTCTCGAAGCCGACGACCAGCACCCGTTCGTGCACGCCGGACTGGATCAGGCCCGCGCCGACGAGCGCGGTGGAGCCGCCGACGCTGCCCGCGGTGTGCACGCGCAGCATCGGCTTGCCCGCGGCGCCGAGCGCGTCGGCGAGGTACGCCTCGGGCATCATGACGCCTTCGAACAGGTCGGGCGCCTTGCCGATGACGACGGCGTCGATGTCCTTGAACGTCAGCCCGGCGTCCTCCAGCGCCCGCAGCGCCGCCTCGCGCACCAGCCCGGCGATCGACACGTCCCTGCGCTTGGTCGTGTAGCGCGTCTGCCCGACGCCGATCACGGCGCAGCGCTCAGCCATCAGGCCTCCAGTACGGTGACGAGGTTGTGCTGCAGGCAGGGGCCGCTCGCCGCGTGGCCGACGGTGCGGCGGGCGGATCCGTCGTGGATGCGGCGGGCCGCCTCGCCGAGGCGGATCAGCCCGGCGGCCATGACGGGGTTCGCGGCCAGCGGGCCGCCGGACGGGTTGATCACGGTGTCGTCGGGCAGGTCGAGCGCCCGGCGCAGGATCGGTTCCTCGTGCGCGAACTGGGCGTGCAGCTCGGCCACGTCGACCGGTCCCTTGCCGACGCCCGCCGCGCGGCCCGCGTCGGCCGCCGACGGCGACCGGCTGAGGTCGCGCAGGCCCAGGTAGTGCGGCTCGATGCGGTGCGCGATGCCGGTGATCCAGGCGGGGGTGGCGCACAGCTCGCGGGCCCGGTCTCCGGCGGCGAGCACCACGGCCGCCGCGCCGTCGGTGATCGGCGCGACGTCCGACGCCTTCAGCGGCTCGACCGCGTACCCGTCGGGCAGCTCTTCCGGCAGGTCCAGCGCGTACGGGTTGCGCCTGCCGTCGGCGCGGCTGCGGCGCGCGATCGCGTCCAGCTCGGCCCGTCCGGCGCCGAGCGCCGACGCCTGCAGCGCCGCGTACGAGAGCTGGTCCAGGCCGAGCGGCGCCAGGTAGTACGGGTCGAGCTGCAAGGTCATGATGGCCCGCAGGTCGCCCTGGCTGGACTTGCCGAACCCGTACACCAGGGCGGTGTCCACGTCGCCGTGCTGGAGCCGCACCCACGCCTCGTACAGGGCCCAGGCGCCGTCCATCTCCACGTGGCTCTCCGAGATCGGCGGCCAGGCGCCGACCGCGTCCAGCGCGGAGACGAACGAGAACGGCGCCCCCGCCAGGTAGTCGCAGCTGCCCGAGCAGGTGAAGCCGAACCGTTTCTGCCCGGTCAGCGCCTTGACCTCCTCGATCACGGGCAGGATCAGCTCGGGCTCGGACAGCCCGGTGTCGTGGGCGGTGTGCCGGGTCTGGGCGAAGGCGACGATCGCGACCTGTCTCATTCACAGCTCCACATCGGGTTCGCCGGTGGGCGCGAACCACCGGATGTTCGCCATGGACGCGGTCCGCTCGCTCTCGGGCACCCACTCGGCCTTGACCCGCATGCCCTGCCGCACCTCGTGCGCGGGGACGCCGCCGACGAGCGCGATCACGGGCACGTCGGACCGGTCGAGGAGCACGTACGCGGAGACGAAGGGCACCTCGGGGGCGCGCGGGTCGGGCAGGTTGTTGATCGCGAACGTGGTGACCGTGCCGGTGTCGGGCAGCTCGACCTGCTCGCCGATCGCGATCCCGCACTCGGGGCAGGACAGCCGGTAGGGCACGTACACCTTCCCGCAGCTCGCGCACCTCCCGCCGACGAAGACGCCGCGCCTGATCCCCTCCAGGAAGACGCGGAGCGCCCCGCCGGCCTGGAGCGTGTACGGGACGCGGACCGGCGAGACGATCCTGGTGACCTCGGGGGCGAAGCAGGCGAGATCGGTGATGTGGCCCGAGCGTTCGCCGCGCCACACCGGCCACACCCGGGTGCCGGGCGTGACCGCCTTGGGGTTGCCCGCGTCGACGGCGTGCACGAGCGCGGTGTCGGCGCCGTCCAGCTTGATCATGGCCCAGGCGAAGGGCCGGTCCAGCGGGTGCCCGGGGCGCGGCTCGGCCACCCAGGCGGACGCGGTGACGGTCCCGGCCGGGCCGACCTCGACGTACTCGCCGGTCACCGCGTCGCCGGTGGCGGGGTCGTACTCCAGCGCGGGGACGAGCACCCGTCCGTCGGCGGTGCGCACCCCGACGATCCGTCCGGCGCGCAGCTCGGTCAGGAACCGGCCGATCACCGGTCCCGTCGAGCGGGTGTAGCCGCCGGGGAACTCCAGCACGTGCTCCGCGGTCAGCGGATCGGACATGCACCCTCCCGGGTGGTCAGATGGCTCGGTCGCGGCCCTCCCAGTACGGGGCGCGCAGCTTGCGTTTGAGCAGCTTGCCGTTGGGCTCTCGGGGCATCTCGTCGATGAAGTCGACGGTTCTCGGCCACTTCATCCTGGCCAGGCGGCCCTCCAGCGAGGCGAGGATCTCCGCGGCCAGCTCCGGACCGGGCGCCGCGCCGGGCGCGGGCTCGACGACGGCCTTGATCTGCTCGCCCCACTCCTCGTCGGGGATGCCGAACACCGCCACGTCGGCGACCTTCGGGTGGATCATGATCTCGTTCTCGATCTCGGCCGGGTAGATGTTCGCGCCGCCGGAGATGATCATGTCGGCCTTGCGGTCGCACAGGAACAGGAAGCCGTCCTCGTCCAGGTAGCCGATGTCGCCGACGGTGAAGAAGTCCTTGAGCCGGTTCGCCTCGGTCTTGGCCGGGTCGCCCTTGTACTCGAAGGAGGCGCCCATCATCTTCATGTAGATCGTGCCGGGGGTGCCGGCGGGCACCGGCTCGCCCGAGTCGTCGGCGATGAGCAGCTCGGTGATGGGCCAGGCGTTGCCGACCGTGCCGGGGTGCGCCTTCCAGTCGCCGGGCGTGGCCAGGGTGCCGCCGCCCTCGGTGGCCGCGTAGTACTCGTACACGACGTCGCCCCACCACCGGAGCATGTCCTGCTTCACCGGTACGGGACAGGGGGCGGCGGCGTGGATCATCCACTTCAGCGAGGACAGGTCGTACTTCCCCCGCACCTCTTCGGGGAGGGCGAGCAGGCGCTTGAAGTGGGTGGGCACCAGGTGGGAGCTGGTGACCCGGTGGCGCTCGCAGAGCCTGAGCATCTCCTCGGCGTCCCACCGGTCCATGTAGACGAGCGTGTGGCCCATGTGCAGGGCGGTGCCGCCGAACTGGCTGACGGCGGTGTGGTAGCTGGGCGAGGTGACCAGGTGGGCGTTGGGCCGCCCGGGGGTGACGCCGAACAGGCCGAGCAGGAACGTCATCAGCTCCGCCCCGTCGTCGGGGTCGAGGCCGGTCAGCGGGCGGCGCACGCCCTTGGGCCTGCCGGTGGTGCCGGAGGTGTAGTGCATGGTGGCGCCGGCCGTGCGGTCGGCGGGCATGGTGTCCGGCTGCCCTTCGGTCAGCTCGTCCAGCGGCCGGAACCCGGGCAGGTCCGCCACGGCGAAGCGCCGCTCGGGGGCGACGGCCTCCGCCGCACGCGTCGCCTCTGCCGCGTACCGGGGGTGGGTGACGAACGCCTTGGCCTCGCTGTCGGTCAGGATGTACGCGATCTCCGGCCCGGTCAGGTGCCAGTTGATCGGCGTGTAGTACCAGCCTGCCTGGAGGGCCGCCAGGTAGAGCACGAGCCCGTCGGAGCCGTTGGGCACCAGCCCGCAGAGGCCGTCGCCGGCCCGCAGGCCGAGCGCGCGCAGCCCGTGGGTGAGGCGGTTCGCGCGGGCGAGGAGGTCACCGGCCCGGTGCTCGGTGCCGTCGGGGTCCACGGCCGCGATCCAGCCGGGGTCCGCCTGCGCCAGCCGCCAGAAACCGAGCGTGCCCATCGGTACTCCTCACCAGGTCGTACGAGGCCCCCGAACCGGCGAAATAAGAACAGGTTCTCATTTCTTTCGGGCAGCGTAACCCGCGGCTATGGTGTGAGCAAGCGCTTGATTTCAGGAGGAGTGAGTGGAGCTTCTGCCGATCAGCACCCCCCACTGCCGCGTGGAACGTGACCACCACGTGGTGATCGTCACCATGAACCGCCCCGAGGCCCGCAACGCGCTCTCCTCCGACATGCTCATCGGCATGGCGAGCGCCTGGGCCTACGTGTCGGCCGAGCCGGACGTCAGGGTGGCGATCCTGACGGGCGCGGAGGGCACGTTCTGCTCCGGCGCCGACCTCAAGGCGATGTCCGCTCCCCCGTCGGACCCCGAGGTCGTGGCGCGTGGCGAGAAGATCGCCAACTACCACTGGAAGGGCCTGCTCCGCGAGGACCTGCCCGCCAAGCCGGTCATCAGCGCCGTCGAGGGCTACGCGGTGGCGGGCGGCACCGAGCTGCTCGTCGGCACCGACCTGCGGGTGGTGGCGGAGTCGGCCACCCTCGGCCTGTTCGAGGCCAGGCGCGCGCTCTTCCCGATGGGCGGCAGCGCGGTCCGCCTGCCGCGCCAGATCCCGTACTGCCACGCGATGGACCTCCTCCTCACGGGCCGTTCCGTCACCGCCGCCGAGGCGCTGGCGATGGGCCTGGTCAACCGGGTCGTCCCCGACGGCGAGGCGCTGGCCGCCGCCCGCGAGCTGGCCGCGAGCGTGGCGGCGGCCGGGCCGCTGGCCGTCCAGGCGATCCTGCGCACCTACCGCGACACCCAGGGCCTCGCGGAGGCGGAGGCGCTCAAGGTGTCGGACGAGCTGGGCTGGCCGGTGATCGGGTCGGAGGACGCCAAGGAGGGCACCCGCGCCTTCCGCGAGAAGCGCCCCCCGACCTACCGGGGCCGTTAGTCGCGGGTGATGCGGCCGAGGCGTTCGAGGGCTTCGGCGAACTCCTCGACCAGGGAGTAGACCACGTCCTTGGTCGAGCGGACCTGGTTGGTGATGCCGATGATCTGGCCCGCGGGGAAGGTCGCCAGCTCGGCGGCGTCGGAGCGGCCGATGCGCCGCAGCGCGTCCGAGACCAGCATGAACTGCAGCGGCATCGGCAGCGTGCCCGGCGACTCCTGCGCCTCCCAGGCGTCGGTCCACTCGTTCTTGAGCAGCCGGGCGGGCTTGCCCGTCCAGCTGCGGGAGCGGACCGTGTCGCGGGAGGTGGCGGCGAGGATGCGCTGCCTGGCCATCTCGGGGGTGTCGGCCTCCTCGACGGTCAGCCAGAGCGAGCCGGTCCAGACGCCCTCCGCGCCCAGCGCCATGCCCGCGGCCATCTGGCGGCCGTTGCCGATGCCGCCCGCCGCCAGCACCGGCACGTCCACGGCGTCCACGACCTGCGGGATGAGCACCATCGTGGAGATCTCGCCGGTGTGGCCGCCCGCCTCGGTGCCCTGCGCCACGACCACGTCCACGCCCACCTCGACCTGCTTGAGCGCGTGGCGCGGGGTGGAGGCGAGGGCGGCGACCTTGACGCCGTGGGCGTGCGCCTGCTCCACCACGTCGGCGGGCGGCGGGCCGAGGGCGTTGGCCAGCAGCGCGATCGGGTGCCTGAGCGCGACCTCCACCTGCGGCCGGGCGGTGGCGTCCGTCCAGCCGAGCAGCACCCGGCCGGCGTCGGCGTCCTGCGACAGCGGCGGCACGCCGTGGCTGGACAGCAGGTTCTCGACGAACTGCCGGTGCCCCTCGGGGATCATCCCCTGCAGGCGGCCGACGAGCTCCTCCGCCGGGAACTCGGCGCCCTCGTAGGAGGCCGGCATGACGACGTCCACCCCGTACGGCTTGCCGTCCACGTGGTCGTCGATCCAGGCGAGCTCCCGTTCGAGCTCTTCGGGGGTGAAGTAGAGGGCGCCGAGCACGCCCATTCCGCCTGCCTTGCTGACGGCGGCCACCACGTCGCGGCAGTGGCTGAACGCGAAGATCGGGAGGTCGATTCCGAACATGTCCGTCACACGGGTCCGCATGTCCCGACGATACGACCGGGAAGACCGAACTGCAACACGTTCTACTGCTAGATGTTTCGCTCGTACCGGCGAGTAACTTTTTATTGGAACACGTTTCAATTTTCGTTGTAACGGTCCCGGAAAAAGTAAAAGGGCCCGCACGCGGCGGGCCCCGGGGTCGGAAAAGGATCAGGCGGTGCGGCGGCGGCCGAGCACCACGCCGGCGAGGATCAGCGCGACGCCCACGACGAGCAGGACGAGGGGGATGGTGTTGCGCAGCAGGTTGATCTGGCTCTTGCCGTCCTGGGCGTTGCTCACCAGGCCGTTCACCGTCTCCTCGGTCATCTGGGCGGTGGCGACGAAGGCCGCGGCGCGCTCCACGCCGTCCTGCGTCTTCAGCACCTCGTGCCGCTGGACCTCCTGCTTGACCGGGGAGCCGGTGACGGGCTCGATCCAGTAGGTGGTCTTGCCGTCGTACCAGCGGTCGATCTGCACGTCACCGGTCACGTCGGTGATGCCGACGATGTTGGCGGGGATCGTCTGCGTGGAGGTCTTGGTGGCCGGCACCAGCTGCTCGAACACGTACGTGTCGAGGCCGTTGACCTTCTCCTCGCGCACGAACGTCGCGTCGAAGGCCTGCTTGGCGGTGGAGTTGAAGACCTTGTACGTCTTCTTCTCCACGTCGAACGGCCACTTGTAGATCTGGCCCTCCAGCGTGACCGGGGCCTTGGCGATGTTCACGCCGCAGCAGTTCACGGCCTCGCCGGTGTACTTGTTGAAGGCGCTGCGCCGGTCGGAGATGTCCACCGACCTGCGGTTGTTGGTCACGTCGTTGACCACCGTGGCCTCGTCCCAGACGACCCGGTCGCCGGTGGCGTCCTTCACGTCACCACGGGTGGTGACGATGATCTCGAGGTCGGCGTTCAGCACCTTGAGATCCTGGCGGGAGAAGTACTGGGCGCCCTTCGCCTCCAGGGTGGAGATGCCGAACTGGTTCGCCGGCGCGGAGATCAGCTGGTCCGCCGCCCAGAATTTCAGGAGCGGGGCGAGCGCGATGAAAAACGCGCCGAGCCCGATGAGGACGAGCGTTGAAATACGACCCATCGAGACCTCCGCAAAATTAGAACGTGTTGTCGTCGGGATTGTATGACCTGGATCAAAGTATGACAGTGCGTGATCGGCGTCACCCGCCGACCACGAGCCGCAACCAAATCGATAGAAACATGTTCTATCGTGGTTTCGCCGACGAGACCCCGGGGGTGAGAGCACTGAAGAGAGACGCCGCTCTCGACGGCATCCGCGCCCTGGCCGCGCTCGGCGTGTGGCTGCTGCACGTGGCCAGCAACACCGGCGTGATGTACGGCGAGGGCATGTACGCCTGGCTGCTGTCCCGCCTCGGGATGGCCGTGCCGGTGTTCTTCCTGCTGTCCGGCCTGCTGCTCTACCGGCCGTGGGCCAAGGCCGCCATCGAGGGCGCACCGCGCCCCGCCGCCGGGCTCTACCTGTGGCGGCGGGCGCTGCGTGTGCTGCCGGTCTACTGGCTGGTCGCCTCGCTGGCGCTGTGGGCGTGGACGCCGCTCGACTGGACCGGCTGGGTGGTCTGGCTGCTCCTGCTGCAGAACTACGTCCCCGGCCTGCACAGCGCCGAGGGCCTCTACCAGATGTGGACGCTGCCCATCGAGATGGCCTTCTACCTGGTGCTGCCGCTGCTCGGCTGGGCGCTGCACCGGTGGGCGGCCCGGGGCGGCAACGTGCCGGCGCGGCTGCTCTGGGGCATCGCGGTGCTGCCGGTGGTCTCGGTGGCCACCGTGGTGGCCGCCAGGGTCCTGGAGGTGCCGGACCTCGCGCTCTGGCTCCCGTACCACCTGGTGTTCTTCGCCTGCGGCATGGCGATGGCGGTGCTGTCGGTCTGGCTCGGCGGCAGCCGGGTGATCGGCTCGCTCGCCCCCCAGCTGCTGGTGCTCGCCTTCCTGCTGTACGCGGTGCTGTCGACGCCGCTGGCCGGGCCGCGCACGCTCACCCTGCCGACCCTCGGGGAGTCCATGGTCAGGATGACCCTGGAGGCGGCCGTGGCCGTCCTGCTGGTGGCGCCGTTCGCGCTCGCGCCCGACCCCGGCTCGCTGCGCCACAGGCTGCTCGGCAACCCGGTCGCCGCCTACCTGGGCCGCATCTCCTACAGCTTCTTCCTGTGGCACGCGCCGGTCATCACGCTGCACCGGCAGATCACCGGCGACCCGCCGTTCACCGGCGACTTCACCAGCCTGGCCGTGGTGTCGTTCATCGTGTCGCTGCTGCTCAGCATCGCGAGCTATCACCTGATCGAACATGTCGCCCTCACGCTCGGCCGGCGCCGGTCAGCACCTGCTCGGCCACCGGAAGCTCCGGCTCCGCGGCCGGTGGCTCCCGCCGCGTGACGAGCTGCCCGAACAGCGCGCCCATGGCCGCGCACGCGACGAGCTGCGGCACGTGGTCCATCAGCATCCCGGCCTCGATCCCGTACGAGCGCAGCGTGAGCGCGACGGCCTGGGCGCCCGCCGCCGCGCAGAACAGCCCGGCCGGCAGCCAGTACGCGCCCCACCCGCGGCCGTCCAGCCACAGCGCCAGTGCCCCGGCGGCGACCAGGGCGAGCATGCCGGGCGTGCCCGCGATCCAGTAGCCGAACGCCAGCCCCGCCACCGCCGCGTACGGCGCCCGCCAGCTCGACAGCCGCGAGAGGGCGGCCGGCGCGGTCGCGCGCACGTGCTCGGGGCGCGGCCCGAGCGGTATCAGGGAGAGCAGCGCCAGCAGCGCGATCCCGCCCAGCCCGGCGGCGAGCGCGAACCAGTAGGGCCGGTCCGGCGTGTACTCCATCCGCA
Source organism: Nonomuraea sp. NPDC050478 (assembly GCF_044458265.1). Classification (NCBI taxonomy): domain Bacteria; kingdom Bacillati; phylum Actinomycetota; class Actinomycetes; order Streptosporangiales; family Streptosporangiaceae; genus Nonomuraea; species Nonomuraea sp. NPDC050478. The sequence continues at coordinate 509,202 of NZ_JBITHT010000005.1, forward strand.
CGACGCCCGACGAGCCGGCGGGCAGCTCCCAGGCCTGCTTCCAGCCGTCGATGCGGACCGGCCGGAGCGTCCGGTCGCCGATCTTCGCCCGCCAGCCGGCGTTGAAGTTCTCGCCGACCACCAGGAAGGCGTCGTCGGGCGCGCTCACGTGCACCTCGCGCGCGGACTGCGTCCAGGTGCCCGGCACCGCGGCGGCCTCCACCTGGCGCGGCGTCTCCGGCAGGGCGCCCACGACCAGGTTCTCCACCTGGAACGGCTCCCAACCGGCCACCTTGACCCGGTTGTCGCCCGCCAGCAGCTCCGCCTTCTCGCACCCGGTGATCCGCACCGGCCGCTGCTCCAGCAGGTCTCGGTGGCTGCCGGCGACGCGGGTCTCGACGACCTGGCCGTTCACCTCGATCCGCGGGCCGGTGCCGCAGTCGAGCCGGAGCGGGATGTCGCCGGGGGTGCTCGCCTTGGCCACCCCCGGGATGGCCAGCTCGGTGACCTGCACCCGCTGCGTGAGCGGGTAGAAGCGGATCTTGAGCTGGGTGGTGGTGATCGGGTCGAAGCTGACGTGGCCCCGCTCGTCCACCCGGCCGCCGCGGGAGACGCCGCCGTCTCCGGTGACCACCACGTCGAGCGACTGGGTGTCGCTGCCCGGCCTGCCGACCTGGATGCGGGAGATCTTCTTCTTGCCCTTCCACGCGACGGTCAGCGCGGGCTCGCGGTCGCCGTCGGCCGGGACCCAGGTGGTGGTCAGGTCGCCGTCGAACGCCGACCGGGGCGAGACCACCGCGTCCTCGCTGAGCTGCGAGGTGCCCGACACCCGCGTGACGCCGCCGCTGACCCGGGTGAACCGGTCGACGAGCGCGCTGTCGCGCAGCACGGCCGACCCGCGCACGGTGACGGCCCGCTCCGCGTCCGCGGTGAACGTGCGGTCCAGGCCGGTGCTCTCCTCCCCGGTACGCGCGAGCCGCGGGGGATTGCACACCCACCGGTTCAGGCTGCGCACGCACCCGGGCCGGGCGTCCAGGCCGCGGTCCATGACGAACACGTCGCCGCCGGAGCCGGGCAGCCGGATCGTCCTGCCGGGGGTCACCCCTGGCACGCTGAGCTCGACGATCCCGGCGCGCTGCCCGTAGGTCCAGTCACCGGGCCGGACGGACAGGATCGTGACCCGGATCCACGAGGTCGGCCCCTCGGGCAGGGTCAGCCACTGCGGGTCCGTGGTCTGCTCGACGTCCTGCTCCCGGCGGCCCGCCTCGGTCTCGACCGCCACCCGGTCCACCGTCTGGCCGAGCAGGAGCTCGGCGGCGAACATCGCACGGACGCGGGAGACCTCCCGGCGCGCGGGCAGGTCGACCTGGAGCCACTCGCCCTCGGGCGTGCGCGCGCCGTCGGTCTCCCAGCCGGTGCGCACGTCGCCGTCCATCGCCGACCAGGGGCCGCGCGAGGGGTCGCTGATCCCGGCGGGCGCGCCGGCGTCGGCGGCCGAGGAGGAGGCCGAGACGCCGGCGATGCCGTCGTACTCGGCGGTGGCGGTGTTCTCCAGCCAGCCCTTCTCCATCAGGTCCAGGGCCAGCACGCCGCTGAAGTCCGCCCGCCGGTCCTCGGTGAGTGTCGGGCTGATGTTGGAGCGCAGCTCGCCGAAGTGCCGCTCGCGCAGCCGCAGCGCGTCGCTCACCACGGCCGGCGCCTCGACCCCGGCCGCGTCGTCGTTCACCAGGACCGGGCCGTCGCCGAGCAGGCCCAGGTCGCCCATGCTGAGCAGCGAGTCGGGGCCGCCGCGCACCCGCAGCGCGTCCGCCGCCGGGCGTACGGTGACCAGGTCCGACGGCTCCGACACCTCGTACAGGTCGAGCGCGGGGAAGGCGGCGTCGAGCGAGTCGACGGCGTCGTCGCCGAACACGTCGCCGACCGGCTCGCCGAACGAGCGCACCTTGGTGACGCCGGGCGACTCGCTCATCGCCTCGTGGATCCTGGCCGGCCAGGCGCCCGCGAGCTGCTCCCTGAGCAGGTCGTTCCTGGCGAGCACGTAGCGGACGCCCATGCGGCGCAGCACCTCGGTCAGCCCGGCCGAGCCGTGGCCGGACGTCAGCCGCTGGTCGACGGCGTCCAGCAGCCTGCTCAGCCCCACCGAGCCCGGCGGGGTGATCTGGCGGGCCGTCCACCGGACGCTGGACAGGGGCTGGAGCGGCTCGTCCATCGGCCGGCCCCACACGTACTCGCCGAACGAGGCGCCGGGCACGACCAGCACGCCCTCGTCACCGGCGTTCTCGTCCAGCCAGGCGGCGGCCTGCCGCCAGTGGTCCGGCACCTGCTGGAAGACCCCCGGGTACGCCAGGCCCTGGTTGAAGACCGGCAGGACCAGCGCGGCGAACGCGCCCGCCGCCACCGCCCGCAGCGGCAGCCTGGCCCGGCCGAGCACGCTCGCCAGCAGGTGGGCCAGCCCGAACGCGAGCGCGAGCCGGATGAGCGGGTCGAACTTGCGCAGGTTGCGCAGCGGCGCGAGCGGGCCGTCCAGCAGCCACCGGATCGGCTCGGCCACGGCGGGCTCCAGCGCGCTGATGTGCCCGGCCGTCACCGCCGCCGTCCCCACCAGGAAGAGCGCGATGAGGAAGCCCCTGGCGGGCAGGTCGCGGCGGGCCAGCCCGGCCAGGCCGAGCGCGGCGATGACGCCGGTGACCGCCACCATCGCGCCTGAGGTCGCGATCGCGTACCCGGGCGGCTGCTCGAACACGCCGCTGAGCGGCAGGAAGCGCACCCAGTCGGAGGCGCCGCGCAGCACGTTCGTCAGCGACGTGACCTGCGTGGTCGCCGCCGAGGTCTCGGTGTAGGGCAGGAACGAGAACGCGTACCGGCCCACCAGCAGCAGCGGCAGCGACCAGAAGAGGGTGGCCACCGCGACGGCGGCCGTCCACCAGCCGAGCATCCGCCAGCGCGGCACCGGGCGCGGCCGGGTCAGGATGTAGACGACGGGGGCGACCAGCACGGCCAGCACGGCGACCGCGTTCACCCCGCCGCACAGCGCCACGGCCAGTCCCGACCGGACCGCCGCCCTGGCCCGCTGCCCCGTCTCGGCGGCGGTGAGCAGCGGGATCAGGATCCACGGCAGCATCGCGGCGGGCAGCCACTCGATCGAGATCTCGCCGACGATCGACAGCGCGCGGGGGGCCAGCGCGTACGCCAGGGCGCCCGCGACCCTGGTGCCCGGCGTGCCGACGCCGAGCTTGGCGGCCAGCCGCTCGGCGCCCAGGAACGCGACACAGAACAGCAGCGTCAGCCAGAGCCGCTGGGTGATCCACGGCTCGACGCCGGCCAGCTCGCCGAGGGCGAAGAAGGGGCCCATCGGGAACAGGTAGCCGGCCGCCTGGTTCTGGAGCTGGCCGAAATGTTGCAGATCCCACAGGTGGGTGGCGCGCTCCAGCCAGCCGAGCGGGTTCAGCGCCAGGTCGAGCTTGGTGTCGGGGATGAGGTGGCCGGGCTTGGTGGTGAACGCCAGGATCGCGAAGCCGGCACAGCACAACACCAGCCAGAAGCGGTGCCGGGCCTTCTCGGTCACCGCTCCTCCACGTCCGCACCGGTGATCAACGCCATGAGGCGGTCGGCGCTGGCGTCCCAGGAGAACCGTCCAGCCCATTTCCGACATTTCATGTTATAGGTGTCCGGACCCCGGTCAGTCAGCTCGTCCGCGACCTCGTCCAGCGCCGCGCCGAGGCCTTTGGCCAGGTCAGCGACCGGTGTGCCGCCCTCGGGGACCAGCCAGCCCGTCTCGCCGTCCCGTACCGCGTCCCGGAGCCCTTCCACGTCGAAGGCGACGGTCGGCACGCCGAGCGCGGCCGCCTCCACCACGCACAGCCCCCAGCCCTCGCCCTGCGAGGCGGTGACGTGCACCCAGGCGGCGGCGATCAGGCGCGCCTTCTCCTCCTCCGGCAGGTAGCCGTGGAGCGTGACGCCCCCGGGGAGCCGCGCGCGCAGCGCGGCCTCCTCCGGGCCGCGGCCGATGACGTCGACGACCAGGCCAGGCCGCTGCTCCCGCAGCTCCGCCACCGCGTCCAGCAGCAGGCCGACGCGCTTGTGCGCGACGAGCCTGCCGACGCAGACGACGCGCGGCACCGGGCTCTTGGGGACGTCGTTCTCGGGCGGGCCCGTGCTGACCCCGTTGTGCACCAGGTGGATCGGTCCGATCCAGCGCAGCCGCTCCCGCATGGCGCGCACGGTGGACGGCGACACGGCCACGCCGGTGTGCCGCCGGTAGGTCCAGCGCGACACCGGCCCTTCCAGGAACCGCCCCACCGCGGCCAGCCACCACGGCAGGTGCAGGCCGAACTGCCGGTCGTGCACGTGGTGCACGACGCACAGGACCCTGGTACGGCGCGGCAGCACCCACGGCGTGAAGAACGGGATGCCGTTCTGGCAGTCGAGCACCGCGTCGAACCGGGTGCGCCGGACCAGGAGCCAGAGCAGCACCAGCGGGTAGACGGTGAACACCCCGCCCATCCGGCGCACCCGTACGCCGTCGCGGGTCTCCGCCCGCGACTGACCGGGCGCCCGCGCGGTGACGAACGAGACCGCGTGGCCCGCGCGGGCCATCCGGCACGCCAGCTCCCAGGCGTAGGTCTCGGCGCCGCCGGAGGCGGGGTGCCAGGGGTCGCGCCAGTTGACGACGGCGACGTTCATGGGTCGTTCACGGATATCCGACGGGGTCGAGCGGGGGTTCCCAGACGGGCGCGGGCGGTGTGGCGCGCAGCCTCAGCCAGATCCTGCCCAGCTCCAGCATGATGCCGAAGCTGTGCCGGGCCGGGGAGAACCTGGAGCCGGGCATGTCGTGCCAGCGGACCGGGATCTCCAGCACCCGCGAGCCGCGGCCGGCGCAGCGCGCCAGCAGCTCCACGTCGAACGCGAACCCGGGCGTGCGCAGCTCGGCGGCCACCTCGCGGGCGAGCGGGCCGTCGAAGAACTTGAACCCGCACTGGGTGTCGCTCACCCCGTGCACCAGCGCCCTGGCCAGCGCGCGGAAGCCGACGGCGCCGATCTCGCGGATCCGGCTGTGACGGTTCTCGACACTCGAGTACGCGTGCGCCCGCGAGCCGATCACCACCCGCTCCCCGGACAGGAGCAGGCCGAAGGCGACGTCGACGGCGGCCAGGTCGGTGGCCATGTCGGCATCGCAGAAACCTACGAAGGGGGCACGGGTCTCGATCAGCCCCGCACGGACCGCGGCTCCCTTGCCGGGCACCGGGCAGCTCACCAGCCGGACCGGGACCTCGCCCTCGGGCCAGGTGCGGACGATCTCGGCGGTGCCGTCCGTGCTGTTGTTGTCGACGACGATGACCGCGGTCGGGAACGGCATGCGGGCAAGCTTCGCGCACAGCTGCAGGAGCCCCCCGGGAAGCCGTCGTTCCTCGTTGTGCGCGGGAACGACGATCTCAAGCAGTGGTCGCCGGCTCGCCCCCGAGTTCCCTGAGGAGGAGGGCGGCATGGCGGCGCTCTGTTACCGCGTGCCGTAGTTGTAGAGCGGCTGGTTGACAGGCGTGGCGGTGGAACCGGTCAGGGAGACCGTGGTGATCGTCGTCACTAGTGCGGCCACGGCTACGCCGATGATCGCTGCTAACAGGATCTTGATCACGGGGGTTCCTCCTGGTGCGGCAGGGGTCCGGGGTATGTGGACAAACCTAGAACCAATTACTGCTACTCGCTAGTAGCTAGACCTAAATTTTACAAAACCCCTGATGAGGTACCTTATCGGGTCGTAAGCGGCGGCTCCAACCTGTACAGACGCAGCTCCGCAGAGTTGACCGGCACCTCGGCGTCACCGAGCCAGACGGCGAACTGGTTCTTCTCCTCAACCGTCCCCGCATCAACAATCACGTACCGGAATCCCAGTCGGGTGAGGTCAGGTGAACCGCCTTCTAGTACGCGTTCTACCTCCGCGGCCCGGGGGTCCTCGCTCCCGACGACCATCTCGCCCACCCGCACCACGTCGTTCGTCACCACCCGCCGCCCCGGCACCGCGAAGAACCGCTGCGCCGGATCCAGCACCGCCCTGTGCCCGTTCCAGCCGAACCTCCGGTACGACTCGAACGGCAGCACCAGCACGTCACCGGGAGCCGGGTCGTCACGCAGCGTGTCCCTCGCCTCGTACCACGACCGCGGATACGAGACGGCGTCCAGCGCCCCCAGAGCCCCCCACGCCATCGTCGGCAGCACGGCCACGGGCACCACGACCAGCACGCCGACCAGCCACCGTCCAGGCCGCGTCCCGCCGCCCGCCCCGGCCGGGCTCTCCCGTACGACGGCCGCCGCCAGCAGCCCGAGCCCCACGGCCGCCAGCAACGCGACCGGCGCCACGTACTGCTGCGCGTCCCGGAACACCGCGAACCCGCCCCACACCCCGACCAGCCACTTCAGCACGGACCGCCCGGCCTCGGTGACCCCCGCGGACGCGACGGCGAACCCGATGACGGCGGCCACCATGAGCCCGTTCCGGTACGGCAACCGGCGGCCCAGCCACCAGAACCCGGCGATCCCCGCGACCACGAGCACCAGCCGCGCCACCGCCCCGACGATCCCGTCGTACCCGGCGGGCACGGCGTTCGCGTTCCAGATCCCGCCTAGCGACAGCAGGCTCCCCACCGTCCCGAACGGCGTGTCGGCCCGCGAGGCGAACGCCTCCACCCCCACCGGATCCCCTTCGAGACCGTCGGGCCGCAGCACCGCCGGCACCAGCCACGGCAGGCAGAAGGCGCCCAGCACCAGCCCCACCTGGAGCACCCTCCCCCACCGGCGGCCGGACGAGGCGGCCACGGGGAGGGCGGTGACGACGGTGACCAGCATCGCCGCGAAGCCGCCCGTCGCCGCCGGCAGGACGGAGACGGCCAGGCGGCGACCGCGGTCGAGCGCGTGGACCACCCAGGGCAGCCCCGCGTACCCCAGGAGGAGCGCCCACTGCCCGATCAGGAGGCGCTCGGCAACGAACGGGTTCCAGACGTAGAAGGCCGCCGCCGCGAGGCGGGGGGCCAGTCCGGGGGAAGGGACGAGGACGGCGACGCCCGAGGCGCCCAGCACGAAGATCGACAGCAGGACGAGCTTCTGCACCAGCTCCCCCGGCAGGAGCTGGGACAGGAAGGTGACCACCGCGTCGCTGGGCACCACCCGGGGCGCGCCGCCCGCCAGGCCGAAGGTGAAGAGGGAGAACGCCGGGTCGGGGACGAACACCATGTCCTGCAGCAGCACGAACCCCCAGCCCAGAGCGGGACCGAGGGCGAGGGCTCCGAGGGTGAGGCCGAGGGCGGCGCCGGCCAGGGCGGCTCTGGCCTGGTGTGGCATCCAGCTATGACATCACACCTCTATGACTGCTTTTCCCAGCATGTCGCCAGTTGAGGGACGTTTCCGGCATGCTGTCGCGTGGGGGGATCGCGGGCAGGAAGGACGACGGGGTGGCGAGGGCCGGCCAGGCGGTGCGCGGCGACGTGGTGCTCGCCGCGGGCTTGCTGATGGTGGCCGCCCAGCTGGTGTGGAAGTTCGAGCTGGTCCGCCGCACGTACTTCCGCCAGGACGACTTCATGTTCATCGCCAGGGGCCTGGAACAGAGCCTGACCTGGGACTACCTGATGCGGGTGGACTACGGGCACATGGCTCCCGGCCCGTTCGCGATCCAGTGGCTGATGGGACGGCTCGGCGGCTACAACGACGCGCTGGCCCACGGCGTCACGATGTGCCTGCTGGCCGCGGCGGGGCTGGCGCTGCTGCGGCTGCTGACGGTGCTGTTCGGGTCGCGGCCGGCGATCCTGGTGCCGCTGGGGTTCTTCCTGCTGACCCCGATGACGATCCCCTCGCTGTCATGGTGGTCCGTGGTTCTGGGGGCGCTGCCCTTCCAGGTGGCGGTGCCCATGGCGCTCGCGTCACACGTCCTCTACACCCGCACGCGGCGCCGGCGGCACGCGGTGGCCGCCGTGGGCTGGACGCTGTTCGCGATGGCGTTCTACGTCAAGTCGCCGTTCATCCTGGTGATGGCCTTCGTGCTGACCCTGGGCTGGCTGGCGCGGGACCGGATGACGCGCGTGTGGCTGTTCTACGGCGGGGTGCTCGCGGCGTACTCGGTGGTCTTCTTCCACCAGATGTTCACCTCCGTGCAGCTCACGAACGACACGGTGCGGCCTTCCCTGCCGGACGCGGGGCTGGCCGTGGAGGCCACGTGGCGGATGTTCTCGGGCTCGCTCGTGCCCACCTCGCTGGGCGGCCCGTGGCGGTGGTGGCCGATCGGCGAGGACTACGCGCTCGCCGCCACCCCGGCGCCGCTGATCTGGGCCTCGCTCGTGGTGGGCGCGGCCGTGGTGATCGTGTCGCTGCGCTACCGGCGGCGGGCCTGGCTGGCCTGGCTGATGCTGCTCGGTTACTTCCTGCTGGCCGACGTCGTCCCGGTCATGCTGGGGCGGGTGGAGGCGCTGGGGGCCGACCTGGCCGGGTTCGAGCTGCGGTACATCGCGTCCACGTCGATGGTGGCCGCCATCGTGATCGGCCTGGCCTTCATCCCCGTGGCGGGCGAGGAGCGCCCGTGGCTGCGCCCGCCGCCGCGGTGGCGGTGGGCGTGGGCGCCGCTGGCCGCGGTGTGCGCGGCGGGCTCGGTCTGGTCGGTGACGGCCTTCACCGCACTGCCTCTCGGCCGCAACGTCGAGAGCTACGTGGTGACGGCCGAGCTCGCGCTGGCCCGCGTCCCCCAGGACTCGGTCGTGCTGGACACCTTCGTGCCGGTCAAGGTTGCCAACCCCGCCTTCTTCTTCCAGTACGCCCGCGTCTCCAAGGTCCTCGGCCCGCTCGCGCCCGGCCGGGTGAACTGGACGGAACGGCTGTCGGGGCCGGTGCGCGCCCCGCTCGTCTTCGACCCGCGGGGACGGCTCAACCCGGTGGACGTCAAGGGGGTCACCGTGCCGGGCGGCGCCTCCTGCACGCCCGTGGGCTCCGAGGAGGTCGTCTTCCCGCTGCCCGAGAGGCTGCCGGGCGGCGAGTGGACCGTGCTGGTCACGTACCTGAACTCGGCCGAGACCACGCTCGTCGTGCGGCTGGGCGGCGGGCAGGCCGAGGTCAGGGCGGGGCGCGACCTCGGCGCGACGTACGCGACCGTGCACGGCGAGGGCGGCGAGCTGGCCCTCAGGACGGTCGGCGCGCCCGCGTGCGTCGGCGAGATCAAGGCGGGGCAGCCGGTGCCGGCCGAGCACGGCACGCCGATCCCCGCACGGCCGGTGCTGCCGTGAGGGGATCGGGGGCGCGGGTCACTTGCCCGGTTCGGGGTCCCTGGGCAGGCCGAGCATGCGCTCGCCGATGATGTTGAGCTGCACCTCGGTGGTGCCGCCGTAGATGGTCATCGCCCGGGTCGCGAGCACGGCGCGGTTCCAGTAGCCGGGGTCGCCGAGCTTCATGTCGGCCGCCGCCGTGGCCTGCGCGCCGATCAGGCTCACCGCGGTCTCGGAGACGTGCTGGGCGTGCGAGGTCGACAGCAGCTTGCGCACCGAGGCGTCGGCGCCCGGCTCGTTGCCGGCGAGCTGCTTGAGCGTCACCCGCAGCGACAGCGCGTTGATCGAGTGGCCCTCGCAGATGACGTGCGCGAGAGCGTCCGCCTCGACCGGCGTGAGGTCCCGGCCGAGCCGCTTGACGAGCCCGAGCAGGTCGGGCACGGACGCGCCGGTGCCGCCGGAGCCGGAGGAGAGCGAGACGCGCTCGTTCGAGAGCGTGTTCCTGGCCACCTTCCAGCCGTCGCCGACCTCGCCGACCACCAGGTCGTCGGAGACGAACACGTCGTCCAGGAAGACCTCGTTGAACAGGTTCTCGCCGGTCATCTCGGTGAGCGGGCGCACGGTGACGCCGGGCGACTTCATGTCGACGAGGAAGTACGTGATGCCCTCGTGCTTGGAGCCCTCACTGGAGTTACGGGCGATGCAGATGCCCCATTCGGCGACGTGCGCGACGGATGTCCAGATCTTCTGGCCGTTGAGCCGCCAGCCGCCTTCGACCTTCTCCGCCTTCATCTGCAGCGAGGCCAGGTCGGAGCCGGCGCCGGGCTCGGAGAAGAGCTGGCACCACATCATCTCGCCGCTGAGCGTCTTGGGCAGGAACCGCTCCTGCTGCTCGGGCGTGCCGTAGACGGCGACGGACGGCACCACCCAGGCGCCGATGATCAGCGCGGGGAGCCTGACCTTGGCGGCCTTCAGCTCCTGGGCGATAAGCACCTGCTCCAGCGGGCTCGCGCCGCGTCCCCACGGCGCGGGCAGGTGCGGCATGACGAAGCCGCGCTCGGCCAGCGCCCGCTTCTGCTCCTTGCCCTCCAGCCGGGCGATCTCCGCGATCTCGGCGCGCAGGGCCTCGCGCAGCGGCTCGGCGTCCTCCGGCAGGTCGAGCTCCATCTCGCGGGTGACGCCGCGCAGGGCCAGCTCGGTGACGCGGGCGGCCCAGCCGGCGGAGCCGCCGAGCAGCGCGCGCAGGGTGAGCGCGCGCCGGTAGTAGAGGTGGGCGTCGTGCTCGAAGGTGTAGCCGATGCCGCCGAAGGTCTGGATGGCGTCCTTGGCGCACTGCACGGCCGCGTCGGGGGCCATGACGCCGGCGATCGCGGCCGCGTAGTCGAGCTCCTGGCCCGCGGCGCGGGTGGCGTCCCAGACGGTGGCGCGGGCCTGCTCCAGCGCGACCAGCATGCGCGACAGCTTGTGCTTGATGCCCTGGAACTGGCCGATCGGGCGGCCGAACTGCACGCGTACCTTCGCGTACTCGGCGGCGGCGGTCACGCACCAGGACGCGACGCCGGCGGCCTCGGCGCCGAGCAGGACGGCGGCGATGTTGCGCACGTCGGCGCTCTCCACCCCGTCGAGCACCCGGTCGGCGGGCACGGTGACGGCGTCCAGCTCGACCTTCGCCACGGACCTGGTGAGGTCGAGCGACTTGAGCGAGGTGACGGTGGCGGCGGTGGCGTCGACCGCCACCCACAGCTCGCCGTCGCCGGTGACGACGGGAAGCACCAGCACGTCGGCCATCGCGCCGCCGAGCACCGGCTCCGCGGCGCCGGACACGGTCAGGGAGCCGTCGCCCGCCCGCGTGCCGGTCAGCGACCCGGTGAGGGCCAGCGCGCCGGTGCGGGTGCCGTCGGCCAGGCCGGGCAGCAGCTCGTGGTGCTTCGAGGCGTGGATCACCGCGCTGGCCAGCACGGTCGGCACGTAGGGGCCGGGCGCCATCCGCTCGGCCAGCGCCTCGACGGCGACGGCCGCCTCGAGCAGCCCGTAGCCGGAGCCGCCCGACTCCTCGGGCAGGTGGAGGCCTAGGAGGCCCTGCTCTGCCAGGCCCGGCCAGAAGGCGGGCCGCTCGTCGCCGGCAGAGCGGAGCGTGTCGGTGGGGATGCTGCGCTCCGCCCAGCCGCTCACCGACTCGTGGAGCGCCTCGTGCTCCTCGCTCAACCCGATCGCCATAGCTCATCCTCCAGGCGGTTCCGTAGATGCCAGAATCATATTCTAGAGCACGCTTCTGGCCTAGAGGGGGCGAACTTTCTCCGCCAGGGTGTTCAGATCTCTCCAGTACGCCCTGCCGCTCTCCGGGATCGAGGCCATCAGCATGGCGGGCTTGGTCTGGCCCACCTCCACGACGGACACCAGGGCGTGACCGGTGCGCTGCTTGCCGCCGTCGGTGTAGGTCACCCGGAAGGCCAGCGTCCAGCCCTTGCCCCCGGACACCTTCAGCGAGCCGGTCCAGGCGAGGGTGGCGCCCTCCGGATACTGGGAACCCAGCGTCCAGCGGGCCGCCCTGGCCGCGATGGCCCGGTAGTCGGCGTCCGACCTGGGCTTGGTCTCCGGGTTGTCGCCGGGCAGCATCGCCGACGCGATCACCGTCTGCGGCACCCCGGCCTTGCCCACCCGCTGCGCGTGCGCGAACGGCGAGAACGACCTGGCCTGCCAGGGCTTGCCCAGCTTGGGGTAGCTGATGCCGGTCCTGCTGTCGGTCACGGTGCCGGTGGCGGCGGTGGCCCTGCCCGGCAGGTCGGCGAACGCCATCTTCGCGGGCACCGCCGGCAGCGGCGTCTCGGTGGGGGTCGGGGTCACCGAGACCTCGGCCGACGTCGAGGGCACCGGGGCGACCTGGACGACGTCCTCGTTCTCCGGCTGGGTCGGCACGTCGCCGGAGAAGATCACGAACACCAGGAGGACGGCGGCCACCGTGGCGACGATGGCGCCGAGCAGATAGACGACCTTGATCGGGATGTCCCCGATCCGGCTGACCAGCCCACCCTTCAACGGAGGCGGCGCAGCCGTCGCCGGCAACGGCTCAGCCTGCCCGAACGACGCACCGCCAGGCCCCACCGGCCCCGCCCCCACCCGCACGGGCCCCACCCCAGCCCGCCGCGGCCCCACACCCTGCCCAGCCGAAGACCCAGCCGGCCCAACCGAAGACCCAGCCGGCCCAACCGAAGATCCGGCCTGCCCAGCCGAAGATCCGGCCTGCCCAGCCGGAGAGCCGGCCTGCCCAGCCGAACCACCGGCCGACCCGGCCACCCCAGCCTGCCCGAGCGAACCAACAGAAGCACCAGACTGACCAGCCGAACCAGCCGGAGAGCCAGCCTTCCCTGCCGACCCGGGCTGCCCGACCAACTCGGCCAGAGACCTGGCCTTCCGAGCCGGAGGACCAGCCTTTCCAGCCGCAGATCCGGCCTGCCCGGACGGCGCAGCCGAGCCGCTTGCGGGTCTGGCGGGACCGGCCGCAGGTCCGGCGGGGCCCGGCTGACCTGGACGACCGGCGGGACGCTCACCTCCCGGCCTCTGGGGGCCCGCGGACTGCGGAGCCCCTTTACCGGGTGCTCTCCCGGCCTGAGGGCCGGACGCCTCGATCGGATTCGGCCCGGACGGCGCGGAACCGCCGGAACTCCCAGGCTTGGAAGCACCGCCCGACTTCGCACCGGAAGGCCGGGAGGGGCCGCCCGATGCCGCCGGCTTGGGAGGCTCGGGGGTCACCTCCCCTTGGCCCGGGCTAGGTGAGGCTCCTGAGGGACGGTCCCGGCGGAAGGCGATGGTTTCCTCCGCAGGCGGGACGATCTTGCGAAAGGGAGCGGTGGGAGCATCGTTGCCGTTGTTCTGATCGCCGACGTCCGCCATGGCTTGAAGGCTACGTCACCTGGACGGGCGACATTTCCGCTATGCCCGCACCAGAACGAAGTCACGTACCGTATCCATCAGGAGACGTCGCGCAACCCACACCCCTGACCTGCGTATCTTTCCGTCCGAGCTGGGCAGAGTACCGGGCATGCGCAAGATCGCTGGAGGGCTGGCCGCCGCCGTCCTGGTCACCGGTTGCGCCGGCGCGCCCGGAGTCCGCGGCACGGCCTCGCCGACCGCCTCACCCACCGCCACCGCCACGGCGACCACCCCCTCGCCCAGCCCCACCGCCGAAGCGCTGCCGCTGGAGCAGACGTACGAGCGCGTGATCGCCCAGGTCCTGCCGTCGATCGTGCAGATCAACACGAAGGCCGGCCTCGGCTCCGGAGTCGTGTACGACGACAAGGGCCACATCGTCACCAACGCGCACGTCGTCGGCGAGGCCACCACCATGGAGGTCACGCTCGCCACCGGCGGCGGCTCCCGCAGCGCGAAGCTGGTCGAGTCCTTCCCCGCCGGCGACCTCGCGGTGATCAAGGTGGACGACGCGCGGGGCCTGCGCCCGGCCACGTTCGCCGACTCGTCCAAGCTCAGGGTCGGCCAGCTCGTGCTCGCCATGGGCAACCCGCTGGGCCTGTCGGGCAGCGTCACCAACGGCATCGTCTCCGCGACGGGACGCACGGTCAGCGAGCCGCAGGGCGAAGGCTCGCCAGGCGCCACGATCGCCAGCGCCGTCCAGACCTCGGCCGCGATCAACCCCGGCAACAGCGGCGGCGCCCTGGTCGACATGGCCGGCCACGTGATCGGCATCCCGACCCTCGCCGCCACCAACCCGTCGCTGGGCGGCGGCGCGGCCCCGGGCATCGGCTTCGCCATCCCCAGCAACACCGCCACGGACATCGCCGCCCAGATCGTCGAGCACGGCCGCGTGGTCAACAGCCACCGGGCGGCGCTGGGCATCACGGGCTCGACGGTGATCGGCGAAGACGGCCAGCCCGCCGGCGTCGGCGTCCGCTCGGTCCAGTCGAACGGCGGCGCCGCCAAGGCGGGCATCCGCGAGGGCGACATCATCGTCTCGGTCGCCGGCAAGCAGATCCCCACCATCGCCGACCTCACCGAGACCCTCACGGAGTACAAACCGGGCGACAAGGTCGAGATCGAGTTCGTACGAGACGGCGCCAGTCAGAAGGTCACCGTCACCCTGACCGAACTCCAGGCCGGGTGATCCGCAGACCGCCGCGTTCACTGCTTGATGGTGTAGACGATGTCGACGCGGCGGTTCTTGGCGCGGTTCTTCGGCAAGGGCTTGCCCTCGGCCGTGTTGGGCAGCTTGGGGCGGGTCTCGCCGAAGCCCTGGGCCTGGAGGGTCACGCCGGGGAGCGTCAGCAGGCCCGCCATGACCTGCTTGACGGCGTCCGCCCGGCGCTGGGAGAGGGTGTCGTTGTAGGCGTCGGCGCCCTGGTCGTCGGTGTGGCCCTCGACCCTGACCTGGCCGCCCGCGCCCTCGGTGTTGATCTGCTCGGCGACCTCCTCGAGCCGCTGCCTGGCCTTGGCGGTGAGCCGCCACTTGTCGAGCGCGAACAGCACGTCGCTGGTGAGCGCCACCGTCACCTGGTCGCCCCGCTGGGACTCGCTCGCGCTGCCGTCGAGCGACTCGACCTCGCCGATGATGTCCTCGACGGGCAGCACCAGGTCCTCCACCACGCCGATCGCCGACTCCGGCGGAGGGGTAGGGGAGGCCAGCGTCAGGGCGAGGGCGAGACTAAGAGATCGGAACATCGGTGAACACGCCGATCTGCGGCATCTCGATGTTGACCTTGGTGACGTCGGCCGGCGGCGCGGCGAAGACCGCGTACAGGCTGGCGCTCTCGTCCTTCTCCAGGAACTCGCCCTGGGTGCCCGAGCAGACGCACTCGGCCTTGTCGTCGGTGCCGTTGCGCGCCACGCGGTAGCGCTTGGCGTTGACCGGGTCGATCAGGCTGACGCCGGACACGGTGTAGTCGAAGACGCCGCCGCCCATGCCGTTGTGCACGTTGAAACTGCCTTCCAGACCGGTGATGGTCCAGTTGAGCGTCGCGGTCTTGCCCTGGCGCAGCAGCCCGGTGATCTCCACCCTGACCTTGGTCGGCCCGTCGGTGCCCTCGGCCTTGGTCTCGCGGCTGGCGATGACCTTGTCCCCCTGCGGCGGGGCGGTCTGCTGCTCGGCGGGGGGCGCGGTGGTCTCGGGCGGCGCGTTCTCCGTCTGCGCCGCCTGGGTCCCGCCCTGCTTCTCCTGGCCGCCGCCGCCTGTCGTGGAGGGCAGCATGCCGCAGCCGGTCAGCGCCACGACCGCGACCGCCAGCACCAACGTCTTGCGCATGGTCACTGATCACCTTTCGGGGGTTCCGAACTCAGGGCCCGAACGTTAGCGAGGCGACCTTCAGGATCCGCATAGCGGGCTAAACACCCCGCCTCCCCCGTGCCTCGCTCGCGAGCCGCTCGGCCGCCGCGCGGCCGTGCTCGTCACCGAGCCGGTCAAACTCTCCCATAGCACGCGTCAGCGCCTCAACCGCCTCATCGATCTTCTCCATGTCCAGGTACGACTCCGCCAGGACGAGCAGGGCCGCACCCGAACCGCGCCGGTCCCCGTACACCGTGAAGGTCTCCAGCGCCTGCCCGGCGGCGTCCGCGGCGGCGTCCGGCAGCCCCTCGGCGCGGGCGACGCGGGCGAGCACCAGCAGTCCGGACGCCTCGGGCAGCCGGTCGCCGAGCCGCCGGTTGATCGCGATCCGCCGCTCCGCGCAGGCGCGGGCCTCGGCGCCGCGGCCCGCCCCCAGGTGCAGCCTGGCCAGGTCGAGCAGGGCCTCGGCCTCGCCGCGCGGGTCGCCCAGCTCGCGGTAGACGGCCAGGCTCTCCTCCAGCGGTTCCCGGCCGGACAGCAGCGCGCCCAGCGCCCGCAGCGCGTCGGCCCTGCCGCGCTGGTCACCGGCCTGGCCGAAGACGTGCAGCGCCCGGCGCAGCACCCGCTCCGCCTCGGCCCTGCGGGGTTCGACCAACCCCAGCCGGAGCGTGACGCGGGCCAGCTCCAGCCCTTCCACCAGCGGCTGGGCGGCCCGGAGCGCCGCCGCCGCGGCGTCGTTCCTGCCCTCCGCCCGGTGCAAATCGGCCAGGCCGCGCAGCAGCAGCGCCTCCCCCTGCCGGTGGCCCGCCGCCCTGGCCGCGTCCAGCCCGGTCGCGGTCGTGGCATGCCAGTCGTCGTGGTGGCCGGCCAGCTCGAACAGCGGCGTCAGGTAGAACGCCAGCCGCCACGCGGCCTCGTACAGGCCCGACCGGAAGAAGTCGCCGACCGCCGCGACCAGGAAGCGGCGCTCCGCGCTCAGCCAGCGCGCCTCCTGGCGCAGCCGGCCCGTCTCCAGGATCTGCTCTCCCGTACGGACGAGCGTCCGGCCGGAGCCGGGCTCCGCGGGCAGCAGGGTGACCCTGGCCCGCCTGGTCCGGTCGAGGATCTCCGCCGCCCTGGCCGCCAGCACCGGGCCGGGCCCGCCCTCCTCCGCCAGCCGCTCGGCCGCGTACAGCCTGGTCAGGTCGTGCCGGCCGAACCGCTCCTGGCCCGCCTCGTCCAGCCCGCGCGACTGCAGCAGCCCGGCCTCGGCCAGCGGCTCCAGGTCCTCGCCCAGCACCCACGGGGCGAAGTCGGGAGCCGTGAACGCGCCCAGCTCGCGCAGCATCCGCCGCTCCGGCTCCGCCAGCCCGCGGTAACCGAGCGCCAGGCTGCCGCGCACGGCCAGGTCGCCCGCGCTCAGCTCGTCCAGCCTGCGCCGCTCGTCGCCGAGCCGCCCGGCCAGGTGGGCGACCGTCCAGCCGGACCTTCTGGCCAGCCGCGACCCGGCGATCCGCAGCGCCAGCGGCAGTCCGCCGCACAGCCGGACGATCTCGCGCGCCGCCTCCGGCTCGGCCGCCACCCGGTCGCGGCCGGCCACCCCGGCGAGCATCTCCAACGCCTCGTCCGGATCCAGCACGCCCAGCTCGTACGGCCTGGCCGCCTCCAGCCCGGCCAGCGGCGAGCGGCTGGTCACGATCGTCACACTGCCGGGGCCGGTCGGCAGCAGGGGACGCACCTGCGTCTCGCCGGCCGCGTCGTCGAGCACCACGACCAGCCGCCGGGCCGAGGTGAGCCGGCGGTAGAGCCGGACCCGCTCGTCCAGCGCCGGCGGCACCGCGCCGTCGGGCCGGCCGAGCGACCGCAGCAGGTCCTCCAGCACGGCCCCCGGCGCCCGCTCGCCGAGCACCGCGTACAGCCTCCCGTCGCCGGGCTCCAGCAGGTTCGCCGCCCGCACGGCCACGGCCGACTTGCCGCACCCGGCGGGCCCGTGCACCACCAGACAAACCGGCGCCCGCGCCACCCCGGCACCTGAGGCAAGACCACCGGCACCGTCTCCAGACCCCAGGGCCGGACCACCCCCACCGCCTCCAAAACCTGAGGCCGGACCACCGGTACCGCCTGCGGAACCCGGTGCGAGGCCGCCCGCGACGCCCCGGCCGTCCGGGTTCCCTGTCGCGGTGTCGCGGGCCCATCGGGTGACCCAGGAGAGGACGTCCCGCCTACCGGTGAAGTCCGAAATATCCGGCGGCAGCTCGTCGAGCGGGGTCGCGGAGATGCGGGCCGGTGCCACCACCTCGCCCGCCAGCACCCGGTCGTGCGCCTCCCGCAGCTCAGGCCCCGGCTCCAGCCCCAGCTCGTCGACCAGCACCCGCCGCGCCTCCTGGTAGGCCGCCAGCGCCTCGGACCGCCGCCCCGCCTGGTGCAGGGCCGCCATCAGGTGCGCCCACCCCCGCTCACGCAACGGGTGGGAGTTCACCAGCGCCCGCAGCTCGCCGACCACCTCACCCCCGCGCCCCAGCCGCAGGTCCAGGTCCACGCGCTCCTCCAGCGCGGTCAGGCGCGACTCCTCAAGGGGTACGGCATGCGTACGGCGCAGTTCGGCACTGTCGACGCCCGTCAGCGCCTCCCCCCGCCACAGCGCCAGCGCCTCCCTGAACCGGGCGGCCGCCTCAGCATGCCCGCCCGCCTCCCGGATCCGCCTGGCCTCCCCCACGAGCCGCTCGAACCGATGACAGTCGATCTCGTCCCGGTCCACCGCCAGCAGGTAACCGCCCGGCACGGTGGTGATCCCCCCGACCAGCTTGCGCAGCGCGCTCACGTACACCCGCAGCACCGACTCGGCTGACGCGGGCGGCCGGTCGCCCCACAGCACGGTGATCAGCCGTTCGACCGGCACCGCCGTGCCCGCCGACAGGAGCAGCGCCGCCAGCAGCGCCCGGTGCTTGGCCGGGCCCGGCTCCCCGCCGTCCCCGACCCTGAGCGGCCCCAGCAGCCCGAACCGCACGCCCACCGTCCCTCAGCCCCGCGCCGGTCGCAGCGCGAACGACTCGAACCGCACCCGCACCGCCTTCCCGGCCTCCGGCGCGGCGTGCACCCCCGCCATGCCGGGACCCAGCGGCGCCTCCGCGTCGGTGGCCTCGGCCACCAGGCGCTCGTTCAGCCACATCCGCAGCGTCACCTCGCCGTCGCCACCGGCGCACTCGGCGACGACCCGGTTCGTGCCCTCGGACGCCGCCCGGTTGGTGTCCTCGGACGCCGTCTTCTCCGGTCCGTACAGAACCACGCCCTCCTGCCCTGTGCGGCGCTTGACGATCGCCACCTGGCCCGCGCCGCTGACCGCGAACTCGTACCGTCCACCCGGGCCGCCGTGACACCACACCCCGTACTCGCCCGCGCCCTCCCGCAACTCCGCCTTCGCGCTGACGACCACCCCGCCGCCGGGCTCCCGCCGCGGCGCCGACTTCCACAACCGCCACCCGTCCTCGACGGCCAGCACATACCCGGGCCCCTCCTTCTCAGCGGTCCCTGCCTCCGACGCCCCCACCTCCCACCCATCGGCGAACACACTCTCGTACGGCCACGTCTCCCCCCTCAACATGAGCCCCGCAACCGCCACCCCTAACACCACCGCCACCAATCCCCCCACCCACCATCGCCACCGCGCCCCAGCCCTCTTGGCCGAACCACCCGCCGCCCCCTGAGAGGCGGGGCCACCCTGCGACCTCACAACAGATCCGCCATACGAAACCGCACCCCGGGAGGTCGGGGAAGCCTCCGGACTGTACGGAACCGCGCCCCCCTGGGAGGTGGGGGTGCCCTGCGGAGTCACAGCAGATCCGCTGTACGGAACCGCGTCGCCGCCCTGAGGGGCAACACCTGTCCGCTGAGGGTCGCCATCTCCACGCAGCGCGTCCGAACCGCCCGCCGCCCCAGAGACTCCCCCGTACGCGACCGCACCCCGAGAGGTCGGGGAAGCCTCCGGACTGTACGGAACCGCGCCCCCCTGGGAGGTGGGGGTGCCCTGCGGAGTCACAGCAGATCCGCTGTACGGAACCGCGT